>NZ_JABFFR010000011.1 GCF_013423485.1 Azospirillum oleiclasticum | reverse complement strand
TCAGCCCGTGCCGCTCCACCGCCGCCGCCGACGCCAGGACCAGCGCCGCCGCCCCGTCGTTGACGCCCGACGCGTTGCCCGCCGTCACCGTCCCGTCCCGGCGCACCACCGGTTTCAGCCGGGCGAGCGTGTCCGCCGTGGTGTCGGCGCGCGGGTGCTCGTCGCGGCCCACGACCGTGGTTCCCTTCCGGTCGGGCACCTCCACCGGCACGATCTCGGCATCGAAGAAGCCGGCGGCCTGGGCCGTCGCGGCGCGGCGCTGGCTGCGCAGCGCGAAGGCGTCCTGGTCCTCCCGCGACACGCGGAAGTCGTCGGCGACGTTCTCCGCCGTCTCGGGCATGCTGTCGATGCCGTGCTGGTCCTTCATCACCGGGTTGACGAAGCGCCAGCCGATGGTGGTGTCGAAGATCTCCGCGCTGCGCTGGAAGCCGGTCTCCGCCTTGCCCATCACGAAGGGCGCGCGGCTCATGGACTCCACGCCGCCGGCGATGGCGAGGTCGATCTCCCCGGCGCGGATGGCCCGGGCCGCCGCCGCGACGGCATCGAGCCCGGAGGCGCAGAGGCGGTTGAGCGTCACCCCTGGCACCTCGACGGGCAGGCCCGCCAACAGCAGGGCCATGCGGGCGACGTTCCGGTTGTCCTCCCCCGCCTGATTGGCGCAGCCGAGATAGACCTCCTCCACCGCGTCGGCGAGGCCGGGGTTGCGGGCGGCAAGCGCGCGGATCGGGATGGCAGCCAGATCATCGGCCCGTACCCTGGACAGGGCGCCGGCGTAGCGGCCGATGGGGGTGCGGGCGTAGTCGCACAGGAACACGTCGGTGGTCATGGGATGCATCCGGTGGAAGGACGGGAAGTGGCGGTCAGCCGGCCATCGCCCGCATCGTCTCGCGGGCAATGATGAGCTGCTGGATCTGCGACGTGCCCTCGTACAGGCGGAACAGGCGGACGTCGCGGTAGAAGCGCTCCACCGGGTACTCGGCGATGTAGCCGGCCCCGCCGTGGATCTGCACCGCCCGGTCGGCGACGCGCCCGACCATCTCGGTGGCGAAGAGCTTGGCGCAGGACGCCTCCAGCGTGGTGACGGCGCCCGCGTCGCGACGGCGCGCGGCGTCGAGCACCATGCAGCGCGCGGCGTAGCTCTCGGCCCGGCTGTCGGCGATCATCGCCTGGACGAGCTGGAACTCGGCGATGGGCTTGCCGAACTGGCGCCGCTCGGCGGCGTAGCGGCAGGCGTCGGCGATCAGCCGTTCGGCGATGCCCACGCTGAGTGCCGCGATGTGCAGCCGCCCCTTGTCGAGGACGCGCATGGCGATTTTGAAGCCGTCGCCCTCCCGCCCGCCGAGAAGGGCGGTGGCCGGGACGCGGCAGTCCTCGAAGATCACGTCGCAGGTGTGCGCCCCCTGCTGCCCCATCTTGCGGTCCTTGTGGCCGAGCCTCAGGCCGGGGGTGCCGGCCTCCACAAGGAAACAGGATATGCCGCTCTCCCCCTCCGGTCCGCGGGTGCGGGCGAGCACGGAAAAGACGCCGGCCTGCGGGGCGTTGGTGATGTAGCGCTTGGTGCCGTTCAGCACGTAACCGTCACCGTCGCGCACGGCGAGCGTGCGCAGGCTGGCGGCGTCGGAGCCGGCGTCGGGCTCGGTCAGTGCGAAGGAACCGATCAGCTCCCCCGACGCCAGCCGCGGCAGGTACCGGCGGCGCTGTTCCTCCGTCCCACCGAGGACGATGGCCTGCGAGCCGATGCCGTTGTTGGTGCCAATGGCGGAGCGGAAGGCCGGCGAGGTGCGGCCAAGCTCGAACACCGCCAGCACCTCCTCCTCCATGGTCAGGCCGAGCCCGCCATAAGCCTCCGGGATGGTCAGGCCGAACAGGCCCAGCGCGCGCATCTCCTCCACCAGCTCGTCGGGGATGCGGTCTTCCTCCGCCACCCGCGCCTCGTTGGGCACGAGCCGTTCGACGACGAAGCGGCGGATGGTGTCGAGGAGCTGGTCGAGCGTGTCCCGGTCGAGGGCCATGGCGGTCCTTTCGTCATGAGGGTTCTGCGGCGGGCCGCAGGCCGCGCACCAGCAGGTCGTGATAATCGGCGGCGATGGCGGCGGCGGTCTGCGGCCCGCCCGGCCGGTACCAGCGCACCATCCAGTTCAGCATCGACAGCACCGCGCGGCCGGTGACGGCGGGATCGACGGGGCGCAGCTCGCCGGCGGCCACGCCGTCGCGGATGATCGCGCGCAGCGTGCCCTCGTGCCGGCGGCGCCAGAGCAGCGCCTCCGCCCGCATGTCGGCGGAGTGCATGCCGCCCAGCCCGATCAGCATGGTGACGAAGAACCAATAGTGGCGCTCGAAGAAGTCGCCCTGTGCGGTCATGAAGACGCGCAGCCGCGCCTCCGCCCCGGTGACACCGTCGAGCGCCGCCTCCACCGACACCGCCAGGCCGCGCAGCGCGTCCACGATGATGGCGTCGTAGATCTCCTGCTTGGTCTGGAAGTAGTGGTAGACGGTGGCCTTCGACACGCCCATCGCCGCGGCCAGTTCCCGCAGCGACGTCTTCTCGAAACCGACCTCGGCGAACTGGCGGGCGGCGCTGTCCAGGATCGATTGCCGGCGGTTCTCCACCAGCGGCGGGCGACCAAGCCTGCGACGGCCGGTGTCGGTCATCGGTGACTGGTCCGGTTCATGCGGTGCGGCGGGCGGGGGCGCCGAGCGGCAGGCCCAGCGCGGCGCGACGGCGCAGCCAGGGGCTCGGCCGATAGCGCGGGTCACCGGTCAGGTCGTGCAGCGCACGCAGCACCATCATCACACGGCCGGTTCCGATCCGGTCGCCCCAGGCCAGCGGCCCGCAGGGGTAGCCCAGCCCCAGTTCGATGGCCCGGTCGATGTCCGCCGGGCTTGCCAACTCCTGCTGCGCCACCTCGCAGGCGAGGTTGACGATGGCGGCGAGCACCCGCTGCACCACGAAGCCAGGCCCATCGGACAGCACCGTCACCGCAAGCCCGGCCCGCCGCATGGCGGCCGCGGCGGCGGCGAGGGCACCCGGCTCCGTCGCCGGGGTCGGCATCAGCACCGCCCGGCGAACCGGCGGCAGCATCAGGTCGACGGCGACGGTTCGCTCCGGGTCGAGGCCCAGGCGCAGCGCCGCACTGGTGGCGTCCTCGCCCAACGGCGCCACCAGCAGCACGCTGCCCGTGCCCGGCCGTTCGCCGTCGTCGATGGGAACGCCGGCATCGGACAAGCTGCGCAGCAGCGGCCCCGGATCGCAGGCCGACCCCGGCGCCGCCCAGATCGGCCGCAGCTCCGCGTCGTCCCACGCCGGCTCGGCCGGTTCGATGCGGCGCCCATCCTCGTACCGGTAGAAGCCGGCGCCGGTCTTCCGGCCGAGCAGCCCCGCGGCGACCCGCGCCCGCGGAAGCGGCGTCGGGCGCACGCGCGGCTCCTCGTAGAAGCCGCGGTAGACCTCCTCCATCACCGCGAAGGAAACGTCGAGCCCGGTCAGGTCGAACAGCTCGAACGGACCCATCCGGAAGCCGGCGCCGTCGCGCAACACGGCGTCGATGTCGGCGGGATCGGCCACCCGCTCCTGCACCAGCCGCAGCGCCTCCGTCGAATAGGCGCGGCCGATGTGGTTGATGACGAAGCCGGGGCTGTCGGCGCAGCGGATCGCCGTGTGGCCGACCCGCGCGCACAGGTCCACCAGCGTGTCCGCGACCGTGGGCGCGGTGCGCAGCCCGGAGACCACCTCCACCACCCGCATCAGCGGCACCGGGTTGAAGAAGTGAAGGCCGGCCACGCGCTCCGGCCGGCGGCTGCCGGCGGCGATGGCGGTGACCGACAGGGCGGAGGTGTTGGTGGCGAGCACCGCGTCGGGGTTCACCACCCCGTCGAGCCGGGCGAACAGGTCGCGCTTGACGTCGAGCCGCTCGGCGACCGCCTCCACCACCAGGTCGCAGCCGGCCATGCCCGCCACATCCCCGACCACGGTGAGCGCCTGTGCCGCACGGTCGGCGGTGCCGGCGGGAAGGCGCCCCTTGCCTTCGGCCCGCCCGACCTGCTCCAGCGCGGCGTTGCGCGCGCGTTCCGCGGCACCCGGCGCCAGATCCTGAAGCACGACGGACAGCCCGCTCTGCGCCATGAGCTGCGCGATGCCCGTGCCCATGACACCCGCGCCGATCACGCCCACCCGCTCGATCCCGCTCATCCCACCCTCATGGTTATTTACCGGCCGACCGGCTGATAAATAACCATGAGGGTGGGCGGCCGTCAAGCTCCGGCGGGGGCTTCGGCGACACCTTTCATGTCCATCATGATGCCCTGCATCAGAGTGATCGCGGTCTCGCGCCCCGCGGCCACGCCAAGCACCGCAGGCAATTGCGAATTGTTCGCATCTTATACAGGGTGTCTGCGGATATGGGGATTGCCGGAACGGGCGGATCGGAGTGACGGGATAAGGACCTCAAGCGGCTGTTTCTCGTCCACAAGCGGGAAAGCCACGGCTACCTGACACGGCGCCTGCGCAACGTCCATTCTCGCGACGGAGGCTCGCCCTATACCTCGCCCGACGGCGCGGATAGAAGTTTCGCCCGCCGCCGCCGAACGTCCAGCGCCTTGATCGGAGGGAGCGGCACAAATTCCTTCGGGCTTTCCACGCTGCCGGTCATGGCCTTGTAGATCGAGACGTTGGCTCCCTGGACCACGTTGCCGCGCTGCACCTGATCGAGGAATTGCCGGCTCGGGGTCATGACATAGACGATATCGTCGATCCGTCGTCCATCCTTGGACACGACCTTTTCGACCTGATCGAGGATCCCCTCCTCGACGAGCGAGTCTACGGCCAAGGACACGGTGCGCAGGGTATCGCGACGCCGGCTCCACTCGTTCATGCCGGAATTGTTGATGATCTGGTCGGCCGACAGCGTCATCGCCGGCACTCCCTCCGGGCCGGCGGTCACCTGCGCGATGTCGAGGTCGCCATATTCGATGGAAAGGCGGTTGTAGAGCCACCGAGCGACGGGGCTCTTGAGCCGCATCATCCACTGGTACGAGATGGGCTTGAATTCGAGGTTGCGGATGGCCGAGGCCACCAGCGCGTTGAACTCGATGTAGGTGTCCTCCTCGTCCCCGTCGACGGCTTCGCCGGTCCGCGGCCGGATGTACAGCGTCGGGAAGACCGACGACTCCAGCACCGGCCGGGGCGTCTTGCGGCCAGTCTCGGACACCTTGGAGATGATCATGCGCGTCCGCGCAAGGATCTCCAGGGCCTCGCGGATCTCGGCAACGTCCATGGTCCGGTTCACCGCGCGCAACTCGCGCCTTATCTCGTACAACGAGAAGTGGACCCTCACGCGATCCTGCTTGTCGCCCATGAGCGACAGGCGCGACCGGTCCATAGCCAGACGCCGCACCACCTGCTCGACGATCTGCTCCCGCTCCGAGGGGAACACTTCGTACTCGACCATCCGCTTCTCGCCGGCGTCCTCGCCAGGGGCGGGCTTTGCCGGACGGTAGATGCGGGCGGGCTGGAGGGTGAGCGTGAAGGTGGCCTCCTTGAACGGAAACTCCTTGTGAACCGACTGCACGAATTGATTGGCACTCGGCAGGTCCACCTCGCCGTTCCGTCCATGCCCCTTTGAAACGAACACGAACCGCGGCGCCGTGTCGTAGAGTGCGATCATGTGGGACTGGCTGCGGTCCTCCATCTCGAACAGAGCCAACTGGACAGCCGTCGTCTTGGTCATGCGCAACCTCCTCACCCAAGGGCCACGATAGGGGCGACGGCCAGGTGGACGCAACGCGCGACGCCGGATGGGGGCCGACGTGTGTATCCCGTTTGCTCGCGGCTAGGTCGGCAATGGTCGCGGGTGTGTCCCATCAGCTCGCGTTTGGGCCGGCGCGGCCACCCAGGTCGCTGTTCCAGAGCTTTCCCGGACCTGCTGCCGGGCTGCGGATCGCGCGGCCGATTCCCCTGCCGCTCCGAAACGCGAGCAAACGGGACCGAACGACCGACGCCGCGGCGGTTGGAAGCGCGAGCAACAGGGACACACGAGACCCTTTCGTCGGCACCGCCGATCGGATCCGTACGGAGCGCGGGCCGGACGTCCACGGCACGCATCAAGCGCGACCAAAAGTGACATGGCCAACCGACCCGGCACACGAAGCGCGAGCAATCGGGACAGGCCGGTGGACCCGACCCTTCGCAATTCGGTGCGGCGCGATGCCGAACCGGAGCAGACGGGCCCGCACCCGGCTCCGAACGACGGCTCCGGCCGAAAGCGCGGGCAAACGGGACACACCAGAGCCGATCGGGGCTTCCACCATGGCCTCCCGCGGGACCCGCCTACCGCGAGCAAACAGGATACATCCGCGCGCATTGGGGATCGAATCCGATTCGGCGACGAAGCGCGGGCAAAGGGGACCCATGCGCGACCATCTCCGCTCCATGCGCGGGCAAACGGGAGCTATCCGCGGGCAAAGGCGACAAGGGCGACTCGGTCCCACTTGCTCGCGATTCGACGCCCGCGGATGTCGTGCGGAATCCTTCTCGGCGGAACACCGACCCGCTGCCGACCAACCACTTGCTTGGACCCGCGATGACAACCGCAAAAGCCGCCGACACCAGCCGCTGGGGCAGGATCCCGGCCTGGTGGCTCGACCATCCCGATCTCGACGCCGACGGTTTCGCCGTGTTGGCAGCGCTCGCCACCTTCGCCGACGAACACGGCCTTTGCTGGCCCTCGCAGTCCACGCTGGCTGCGAAGCTGAAGCGCTCGCGTCCGACGATCAACCGCATCCTGCAAACCTTGGACCGCATCGGCTTGGTCAGCATCGAACATCGCAGTGGCCGCGACGGCGCCCGGCTGTCCTGCCTGTACCGGCTTCGCCTTGTGCGCGACGGCGGGACGGATGCCGTCCAGGCGGCCCCGACCGCCGTTCCAACTCCGGACCGGGATGACTCGCGGGCGAACGCCCCCTGTCCAACGGCGAGTCAGGAACATCACCATTCCGAACAGACTCCGGACTCGCACGCTTCGGGCAGGCGCGGGCCGGTACTTGCGGTGCTCCGAGATTGGATGCCATCGGCCGACGACCTCGCTTGGGCTCACGAACGCTTCGGCGCTATCGACCTCGTGCAGCATGTCGAGACCTTCACGCTCCGCTGCCAGGCGCACGGCTACCGCTACCGCGACATCGGTGCGGCCTGGCGGGCGTGGCTGATGCAGGACGCAGCGGCCGGCAGGGCCCCGTCGGCAATGGCCGCGGCGGGCCGAACGGCCCGGCCCGCCCAGCCCTTCACAAAGCGTGCGTACGACAACGCCGCCGAGCAGCGGATGGGCGCCTGGATGGCCGCGGCTGCGCGCCTCCAGGGCTCCGTCTCACCATCCCCAACCTGGTCCTGACCCTGGGAGAAAGTCATGTCCGCTGCTGTCAGGTCATTGCCCGAACGATCGGCGCTGCCGTTCGATCCCAAGATGCCCCCCGCGGATCGTGTCCGGACACTCGTCGCCGCACTTCCGGACGCTCTCCAGGAGGTGCTGGCCTCCGGCCGGGTCGAGCGCTGCTCGCGCTTTCGCGACGAGGTCTTCGACGACCTTGCCGAACTGTGGTTGCCACCCGCCTCCGTAAACGCCCGCACTGCCGCCATCGCACAACGCACGCTCGACGAGATGGAGCGCAGCGTGCTGGCACCGGCCGACACGAATCATGTGCTCGCCCGGGTCCTATCGCTTCTCTCACACTTTCCGGCCAAGGCCCTGCCAGCACCCGTCGAGGAGATGGTGGCGCTCGACTGGGCTGACGACCTCGGCGAATTCCCCGGTTGGGCCATCGACCAGGCGGCACGGGTGTGGCGCCGGACCCGGAAATGGAAGCCGTCGATCGCCGAAATGCGGGCGCTGTGCGAGGAGGCGTGCGCGCCGGAGCGTCGGGTCGCCGCGAGGCTGAAGGCCGTCGCGCAGGCCGGTACGGCCGATCCTGCGGTCCGACCGGAGTCCCTGCTACGGCTGGCTGGAGTGGCCGTGCGTCGCATGTCGTGACCGGTGTTCGGCCGATGTTCGTCAGGCCGACCGGGGATGGGAGTCCGATAGCCGGCAGTGTGGGGTGCCGATTCACATCTAATCCAACACCATGAGCCAATCGACCGCGACGACGCCGGCCGGGCCGGCCAGAACCGGGTTCAGGTCCACCTCCGTCAGACGAGGCCCGGCACCGGCGGCAAAGGCCGACGCCGCACAGATCAGCCGCGCGACGGCCTCGCGGTCGACCGGTGGCCGGCCGCGCACGCCGGCAAGCAGCGCCTTGCCACGAAGCTCGTCCAGCATGCCCAACGCCTCCACCCGCGTCACGGGGGCCGGTCGCACCGCAACGTCCTTCAGCACCTCCACGAGGACACCGCCGAACCCGGCCATCACCACGGGCCCGAAGACCGGGTCATGCTTCAAGCCGATGACCAGCTCCACATCGCCCTGCGCCATCGCCTGCACCACCACACCCTCGATACGGGCGTCCGGACGATGGGCGCGTGCGGATTTCATGACCGCGGTGACGGCGTCGCGCACCGCCGCTCCGTCCGCCAAGCCAAGGCGGACGCCCCCGACCTCGGTCTTGTGGGCGATGTCGGGTGACTCGATCTTGACCGCCACCGGAAACCCCAGTTCCTGCGCGGCCGCGACCGCTTCGTCGGGGTCACGCGCGAACCGCGCGGCGGTCAGCGGCACCCCGGCGTCGCCGAGCAGCCGTGCCGCTTCCAGCGTCGGCACCAGCCCGGCACGCTCCGGAAGCGTCACCGGTGGCGGTGCCAGCGCGATCCGCTGGGGGCGGTCCGCCGCCAGACGGCGCCTAGACTCGGCGTAGCCGATGACGGCGGCGGCGGCGTCCACCGCCGGCTCGCCGCCCCGGAACACGGGAATGTTCCGCTCCCGGCACTTGGTCAGCGCCTCGTCGGTGGCGGCGACCCAGCAGACGAGGAAGGGCTTGGACGTGCGTGCGCGGATCTCCTCGAACAGGCCGACGAGCACATCGACATGCGCCTCCATCAGCTGCAGCCAGATGATTCCCATATGCACCTGCGGATCCTCCAGGACGAGGACAACGCTTTCGCGGAGCACATCGGGATCGGCCAAGAACTGCGCGGTGACGTCCACGGGATTGCCCGTCGCGCCGAAGCCGGGCACGACCTTGGCGAGCGCGGCCTGCGTTTCGGGGGCGAGCACCGGCACCGTCAGCCCCAGCTCCTCCGCCCGGTCGGCCATCAACACGCCGGCCCCGCCGGACTGGGTGACCAGCCCCAGTCCGCGACCGGCCGGAAGCGCGTCGAGTCCGGTGAAGGCCTCGACGATGTCGAGCATATGCTCCTCATTGCGCGCGCGGATCATGCCGCCGGCCCGCACCGCGCCGTCGAACACCGCATCGACGCCGGCCAGCGACCCGGTGTGCGACGCCGCGGCGCGCGCACCGGCCCCGGTCCGGCCGACCTTGGTCAGCACGACCGGCTTGCCGGCGGCCATGGCCTCCTCCGCCAGCCGCTGGAAGCCGGGGCCGTCCTTCAGCCCCTCGATGTAGCCGGCCAGCACGCGGATGCGGGGATCGGCGACAACCGCGCGCATCACCTCCACCACGTCGACGTCGGCTTCGTTTCCGGTGTTCACGAAATAGCCGAGCCCAAGCCCACGCCGGCGGGCGAGCGCCGCGATGGCCGTGCCGAACGCTCCGGACTGGGTGACGAAGCCGACCGGCCCCGCCGGGGTGTCGCCGTTGGCGTACTGGCTGAACGTCGCGATCACCCGTTCGAACGCATTGATCAGACCCAGCGTGTTGGGTCCGCACAGGCGGATACCGCGGCGACGCGCGGTCTCCGCCACCTCCCGCTCCAGGCGCCGCCCGTCCTCGCCCATCTCCCCGAAGCCGGAACTGAAGACGATCGCGGCCGGGATGCCCTTCCGCCCCGCCGACTCCAGCGTCGTGGCGACCTCGCGCGCGGGTACGGCCACGATGACCAGGTCGACGGGCCCCGGGATCGCCTCCAGATCCGGATGGCAGGGCAGACCGGCGACGGTGTCGTATTTGGGGTTCACCGGATGGATCGCCCCCGCATAGCCCTTCTCCAGCAGGAACCGCAACGACCGTCCATTCAATTTGCGGCCGTCCGACGAGGCGCCGACGATGGCGATCGACCGTGGGTTGAGCATGGCGTCGATGTTTCTCATTGTCCCTTTCCGTCTGCGGTTTCGTCCGGAGATGCCGCGCGTCCATCCCCGTCGGCATCCGGTCCGCCCGAAATTGATTGATGTGCGAACAGTCCGTTCTCCCATCTTGTATTGGATGCTCAGCCGGGTAAAATGGTTTTCTCAGACGCGACGTTTCATTCCGAAAAATGAGACGATCGTTGCAGCAACGATAACGGCCCCGCCACGACGGGGCTTCGGGGAGGAGACGGTCACGATGGTGTGCACGACGTCGCCATACGGTCGCGTGAGCGCCCCTCCCCGGTGGTTCGGTCCGACCAAGGACGCCCGAGCAGGAGGAAGCGCATGAACATCCGAAACGCAGCAGGACGAGTGGCCGTGGCGGTGCTGGCGCTGGGGGTGCCACTGGCGGCCGGCCCAGGTGCCGCGGCCGGCTATCCCGACAAGCCTGTGACGATCGTGGCGCCCTTCAGCGCCGGCGGCGACTCGGATCTGGCCGCCCGCAATCTCGCCAACGTCGCCCAGAAGTACCTGAACCAGCCGGTGATGGTGGTGAACAAGACGGGTGCCAGCGGGGTCACCGGCTCCAACTTCGTCGCCAAGTCGAAGGGCGACGGTTACACCCTCCTGCTCGCCCGCGTCGGCTCGCAGGCGGTCACGCCGGCGCTTCAGCCGAACATCCCCTACAAGTGGGACGACTTCACCTTCATCGGCCTGCTGGAGCTGAACCCCTATGCCTGCGCCGTGCGGGCGGACTCGCCGATCAAGTCCTTCGATGATCTGGTCCAGCGCATCAAGGACAAGCCGGGCACGCTGACGTACAGCACGGCCGGTGTCGGCACGATCCACGGCATGGGCCCACAACTCCTGTTCGAGCGTCTGGGCCTGGACAAGTCGGCGGCCACCGAAATCCCCTTCAAGGGCGGCGGGGAGGCGTCCACCGCGCTGGTCGGCGGCCATGTGGATTTCGGCTGTTCCAACGTCGCGACGATCATGCCGCACATCCAGTCGCGTGCGGTGCGCGGGTTGGTGGTGACCACGCCGGAACGCTATGAGGGCATTCCCGATGTGCCGACGGCCCGCGAGGTCGGTTACCCCGAGTTGGAGCGGATCACCGGCTGGAGCGCGCTTTACGGTCCTCCCAACATGGACAAGGCGGCCGTGGAGCAATGGTCCAAGGTCCTGACCCAGGTCAAGAACGACAAGGAGTGGGCGGACACCACGCGCAAGCTGGGCTCGGTCCCCCAGGTCCGCTCGCCGCAGGAAACGGAAGCCTTCGCCAAAGAGCAGTTCGAGACCTACGACGGGCTCGCGCGCAAGCTGGGCCTGCGGCAGGGCGGCTGACGCCACACTGTCGCCATGCGGGATCTGGCAAGCGGGGCCTTGGATGATTGGCAAATACGGACGCGACACGATCTTCGGAGCGCTGCTCGCCGGCTTCTTCCTCCTGTTCCTCTTCGTCGTCATTCCCGTCGGCATCCCGGTGCCGGCGGGGGTGCGGAGCACCGCCCTGTCGCCGGCCTTCTGGCCCCGCATCGTGTCCGTCCTCATGGTGGTCTTCGGATTGATGCTGATGGCGCAGGGCATCCTGGCCGCACGCGCGCGGCCGGCGGAGGACGCCGGGTCCGCCATCCCGACGGAGGAGGAGGACCTTGTGCCGCCCATGGTGGCGCGTACGCGCATCGCCGCGGCCATGGTGATGATGTTCGCCTATTACGGGCTGGTGGAGATGGCGGGCATGACGGCCGCCTCCATCATCGCCTTTGTCGGCTTCGCCGCGCTCTATGGCGAACGCCGATGGCTGCTTCTCGGGGTCGTCGGCGTGTCACTGGCGCTGGCGCTCACACTGTTCTTCACGGATGTGGCGCAGGTGCCCATTCCGTCGGGAACGCTCTGGGACTGACGATCCGCATCCTAAGACGCAAGAGGGACCAACCACGGTGAGTTCCGACCTGTCCGCCGGGTTCGCGATGTTCGCGGACGTCTACAACGTGCTCGCCATCTTCGGCGGGGTGGTGATCGGCACCATCGTCGGCGCCATCCCCGGCATGACCGGGACGATGGCGGTGGCGCTGGCCCTGCCCTTCACCTTCTACATGTCCCCGGTCACCGCCATCCTGCTGCTGGTCGGGCTCTACAAGGGGGCGATGTACGGCGGCTCGATCACGGCCATCCTGATCAAGACGCCGGGCACCCCGGCCGCCGCGGCCACCGTGCTGGACGGCTACCCCATGGCCCAGCGGGGCGAGGCGGGCAAGGCGCTGAACATGGCGCTGTACGCGTCCTGCATCGCCGACTTCATCTCCAACCTGTCGCTGATCTTCCTGACCGGGCTGATCGCCGGCTTCGCCCTGTCCTTCGGCCCGCCGGAGTTCTTCGCGCTGATCTGCTTCTCGCTGACGATCATCGCCGGGGTGTCCGGCGGGTCGCTGCTGAAGGGCGTGATCTCGGCCGGGCTGGGGCTGCTGTTCGCGGTGGTCGGCATGGACATCATCTACGGCTCGGAGCGGCTGACCTTCGGGCGGTTCGAGCTGATGGAAGGGCTGAGCTTCATCCCCGTGCTGATCGGCCTGTTCGCCATTCCCGAGATGCTGGAGGCCTATCGCCAGCGCTGGCGCGCCAGGAGCGGTATGGCACCGGTGGGCGCCAGCCGCGTCAGCCGGGCGGAGTTCACGCGCTGCCTGCCGACCATCCTGCGCGGCAGCCTGATCGGCGTGGTGCTGGGCGCCATTCCCGGCATCGGCGGTGCGCCGGCCGCCTTCCTCTCCTACAGCGAGGCGCGGCGCGTCTCGCGACACCCCGAGCGCTTCGGCCGCGGCGAGATCCAGGGCGTGGCGGCGGCGGAATCCGGCAACAACGGGGTCTGCGGGGCCACGTTGATCCCGTTGCTGTCGCTGGGCATCCCCGGCGACGTCATCACCGCGGTGATGCTGGGGGCGTTCATGATCCACGGCCTGTCGCCGGGGCCGCTGCTGTTCCAGCAGAATCTGCCGGTCGTCTACGCCCTGTATTTCGGGATCATGCTCAGCTCGGTGTTTCTGTTCATCACCGGCAAAGCGATGATCCGCGGCTTCTCCCGCGTCGCCGACGTGCCGAATCCCATCCTGTTCCCGGCCGTGCTGGTGCTGTGCTTTTACGGCGCCTACGCCGTCAACGGGAACATGCTGGATGTGCTGGTGATGGTGGCGATGGGGGTGTTCGGCTTCGGCATGCTGACCATGGGCCTGCCGGCGGCCCCCTTCCTGATCGCCTTCATCCTGGGGCCGCTGTTCGAGGACAATTTCCGCCGCTCCATGCTGATGTCGCACGGCGACCCGTCGATCTTCTTCCGCAGCTGGATCTGCTGGCTTTTCCTGGGGCTGACCGTGCTGTCACTGGTGATGCTGCTGCGGCCCATGGGCGCCACCCAGCGGCCGGAGCCGGGCTCCGCCCCGCCGGGCAAGCACGCCGCCACCGCCGCCGACGGCGAGTGAGTTGCAATCCTCTCTGTATTTTCCTTCGGAGACTTCCCCGATGACGACCACGGTCGCCGACAGCATCGCCACGACCCTGCACGCGTACGGCGTACGCTTCGCCTTCGGCCTGCCGGGCAACGACGTGCTGGAGACCATCCGCGCCTGCGAGGCGGTGGGCATCACCTTCGTCCTCGCCAAGGCCGAACCGTCCGCCGCCTTCATGGCCGACGCGGTGTACCAGTTGACCGGCGCCCCGGCCGCCCTGATCCCGGCGCTCGGCCCCGGCATCGCCAACGCGGTGTCGGGCATCGCCGGCGCGGCGCAGGAACGCTCGGCGATGATCGTGCTGTCGGGGGAGATGGGCACGAAGCAGATGGGCATCTACACCCATCAGATCTTCGACCATGTGGCGCTGTGCGCGCCGGTGACGAAATACGCCGCCCCGCTGAACCCGAACCGCCCGGCCCAGCAGGTGGCGAAGGCGCTGGACATCGCGCTCAGCCACCCGGCCGGCCCGGTGATGCTGAACGCCGCGGCCGACCACACCCGCGCGCCCGCCCCGAAGGAACCGGCCTTCACCCCACCGCGCGTGCTGCCCGTCGCCCTGCCGGCCGAGGCGGTCGCGACCGCGCGTGCGCTCCTGGAGAAGGCCCGCCGGCCGCTGGCGCTGGTCGGGCGCGGCGCCCTGAAGGACGGCGTGCCGGAACCGCTGCGCCGCTTCCTCGAAGCCTGGAGCATGCCCTTCTTCGCCACCTACAAGGCGAAGGGCGTGCTGGACGACGCGCACCCGCTGTGCCTGGGCGCGGTCGGCCTAAGCCCCATCGTCGACCAGGAGAACCAGGCGCTGGTGGCCGAGGCCGACCTGATCGTCCCCATCGGCTTCGATCCCATCGAGCTGCGTGACGGCTGGGTCGATGCCTGGCCGGTCGACCGCGCCTGCCTGTCCATCGACTGGGCACCCGCCACCCACCGTGTGTTCCCGCTGGGGACGGAGGCGGCGGGCGACCTGCCGACCATCCTGGGCCAGCTCGCGCCGGAGGGCGGCGGCCGGAAGACCGGGTGGCCCACGGAGCGGCTGGACCGGCTGCGCGCCGCGGTGGCGCACATCGTCCGCCCGCGCACGCCGGATCACGGCATCAGCCCGGCCGCCCTGTTCGGCGCGATCAGCGACCGCGCGGACGCGGACTGGATCATGACGGTGGACGTCGGCTCCCACCGCATCCTGGCGAACCACGTCATCCGCTGCCGGGCACCGGGGCAGCTCATGCAGTCGAACGGTCTCGGCTGCATGGGCTACGCCCTGCCCGCCGCCGTCGGAGCCCAGCTCGTGCACCCCGAGCGGCCGGTGGTCGCCATCGCCGGCGACGGCTGCACGCTGATGACGTTGGGCGAGATGGCGGTGGCGGCGGAGCGCGGCCTGCCCATCGTGCTGGTCGTGCTGAACGACGCGAGCCTGAGCCTGATCAAGCTGAAGCAGTCGAAGATGGGGCTCGACACCAAGTCGGTGGATTTCGGCGCCCCGCGTTTCGACGCGATCGCGGCGGGCTTCGGCGCCGTGGGCGTTCGGGTGGAGACCATCGGCGCCTTCGCCGAGGCGCTGGATCAGGCCGTGCGCAGCCGCCGCTTCACCATCATCGATGCGCTGGTCGACCCGCGCGAATACTGGGAACAGATGTGAAGGAAGGAGCGGCCGATGCTGCGAGCCGAGCGCGAGGGCGCCGTCACCACCCTGTGGATCGACCGCCCGAACCGGCGCAACGCGCTGAACGCGGAGGTCATCGCCGCCCTGCCCGGCGCCATCGCCGCGGCCGGGGCGGACGGGGCCTGCCGCTGCGTCGTGCTGCGCGGCGCGGGCGATCATTTCTGCGCCGGGCGGGAGCTGGCGGACGGTGAGGCGGTCGGCCGGTCCCTCGACGCCGTCTTCGCCTACGACGACGCCTACACCCGCATCTTCGAGGAGCTGAACCGGCTGCCCAAGCCGTCGGTCGCCGTGGTGCGCGGCTACGCCGTGGCCGGCGGCTTCACGCTCGCCATGGGCTGCGACTTCGTGCTGGCGGACGAGACCGCGCGCTTCGGCGCGCTGGAGATGCGCAACGGCTTCCCCGCCGCCATCAACACCGTCCTGCTGGCCCGGCTGGCCGCACCGCGCCACGCGCTGGAGCTGCTGCTGTCCGCCGGCACCGTCACCGCACGCCGGCTCGAGGCGATGGGGCTGGTCAACCAGGTGGCCGACGACGGCGACGCGCTGGAGGCGCTCGCCGGCTCCTTCACCCGTGACCTCGCCGAACTCGACCCGCTGGCCGTGCGCCTGACCAAGGAGGCGCACCGCGCCGCCCGCTCGCTGCCGCCGGGGGAGGCGCTGGCGACCGGGCGCAACCTGAACGCCTTGCTGATGGCGTCCGGCCGCATCGCCGAGGGTGCGCGCGCCTTTGCCGAGCGGCAGGCCGCCCGGCGGGGGGCGTCATGACCGATGACGCGCCACTGATCCTCGCGCGGTTGGAGGCGCATGTCCTGCGCGTGCCCATCGTGGTGCCCGTGCGCACCTCCTTCGGCACGATGACGAGCCGGCCCGCGGTCGTGGTGCGGGTGATGGACGCGGACGGCGTGACCGGCTGGGGCGAGGTGTGGTGCAACTTCCCGAGCTGCGGGGCCGAGCACCGGGCGCGGCTGGTGGAGGGTTGGGCGGCCGAGATCCTGACCGGTCGGCCCTTCGCAGATCCGGCCGACGCCTACCGTGAACTGACCGCGCGGGCGCGGCTGCTGGCGATCCAGGCGGGGGAGCCCGGCCCGTTCGCGCAGGTGGTGGCCGGCATCGACATCGCGCTGTGGGACCTGACGGCGCGACGCGCCGGCGAGCCGCTGTGGCGGATGCTCGGCGGCGCGTCGCCGCGCGTGCCGGTGTACGCCAGCGGCCTCAACCCCGACCGACCGCAGGACCTCGCCGCCGAGCGGCAGGCCGAAGGCTACCGCGCCTTCAAGCTGAAGGTGGGATTCGGCCGCGAGCGCGACCTGGAGAACCTGCGGGCGCTGCGCGCCACGCTGGGCGAGGACGCGGCGCTGATGGCCGACGCCAACCAAGCCTGGGAACCGCAGGAGGCGGCGGAGATGGCCGCGGCCATGGCGCCGTTCCGGCCGGTCTGGCTGGAGGAGCCGGTGGCCGCCGACCGTCCGCTGTCGGACTGGGTGGCACTCGCCCGCCGCTGCCCCACCCCGCTCGCGGCGGGGGAGAACCTGCGCGGGGAGGAGGCATTCCGCGACGCCATCGGTTCCGGCGCCTTCGGGGTGGTGCAGCCGGACCTGTGCAAGTGGGGCGGCTTCACCGGCTGCCTGCCGGTGGCGCGGGCGGTGCTGGCCGCCGGCCTCACATACTGCCCGCACTATCTCGGCGGCGGCATCGGGCTGGTGGCGTCGGCCCATCTATTGGCGGCGGCGGGCGGTCCCGGCCTCCTTGAGGTGGACGCCAACCCGAACCCGCTGCGCGACGCCCTGGCGGCCCCGGTTCCGGCGCCGCGGGACGGGCATCTCGTGCTTCCCGACGCGCCCGGGCTGGGCGTCGAACCCGATCTGCCGGCGCTTGCCCGGCTGTGCGGGTCCGACGGGTGATGGATGCGGGGGCGGGCGCCGGGCTGACGCTGGCCGTCGCGGCGGCCGGCCTGATGCTCGGCGGATTTGTCAAGGGAACCATCGGGATCGGTCTGCCGCTGGTCGCCGTGCCGCTGCTCGCCACCGTCATGCCGGTACCGCAGGCGGTGGCGCTGATGGTGCTGCCGCTGATGGTCACCAATCTTTGGCAGGGGCTGGCCGGCGGGCACGCGCCGACGATCGTCCGGCGCTTCTGGCCGATGATCCTGGTGCTCATGGCGACCATCCCGGTCAGCGCCACCGCGCTGTCGGCGCTCGACCCGTCGCTGCTCTACCTGATCCTGGGCGCGGCGGTGGTCGTGTCTGCCGTGCCGATGCTGGCCGACGTGGTGCCGCCGATCCCGCCGCACGCCGAGCCTTGGGCCGGCCCGCTGGTCGCCGGCATCGCCGGGGGGCTGGGCGGCGTGTCGTCCTTCTTCGGGCCGCCGATCGTGCTCTACATGCTCGGCCTGCACCTCGCCAAGGACCTGTTCGTGGCGACCATGGCGATCGTCTACCTGACCGGCACCATCGCCCTGTCGCTGACGCTGGCCGCCAACGCCGTGCTCACCCTCGGTCTGCTCAAGCTGTCGGCCGCCGCGGTGCTGCCGACGGCGCTGGGAATGGCGGGCGGGGCGCTGGTGCGGCGGCGCATCGACCAGCGCCTCTTCCGCCGCGTCGTCGCCGTCACCCTGCTCGTCATCGGAGTCAATTTCGGCTGGAAGGCGTTGTCGTGAGGGGTGACTTGCGCGCTTGGAATCAATGGTGCAAATTATTGAACAACACGTCTCATAAATCGAGACCATAACGACGGGCGGCCACACCGCTCCGGGAGGAGACAATCATGGTCGTGCAGACCGAGACCGTGGCGGATGGCGTCCTGCTCGTCCGCCTCAACCGGCCGGACGCGCGCAACGCGCTGAACATGGAGCTGCGCACGCGGCTCGCCGAAGTTTTTCTCGCCCTCGCCGACGACCCGGCGGTGCGCTGCGTGGTGGTGACCGGATCGCCGAAGGTGTTCGCCGCCGGAGCCGACATCAAGGAGATGGCGGAGTCCGGCGCCATCGAGATGATGGGCCGGCGCATTCTGCGCCTGTGGAAGCCGCTGGCCGACTGCCCCAAGCCGGTGATCGCGGCGGTGAACGGCGTGGCGCTCGGCGGCGGCTGCGAGCTGGCGATGCACGCCGACATCATCGTCGCCGGCGAGGGCGCCCGCTTCGGCCAGCCGGAGGTCAAGGTCGGCATCATGCCCGGCGGCGGCGCCACCCAGCGGCTGGTCCGCGCCGTCGGCGTCTACCGCGCCATGCGGATGATGCTGACCGGCGAGCCGGTGACTGCGGCGGAGGCCCTGTCCATGGGTCTGGTGAGTGAGGTGGTGGCGGACGACACGGTGCTGGATCGCGCGCTGGAGATGGCGCGGGCCATCGCCGCCATGCCGCCGCTGGCCGTGCAGCAGATCAAGGAGACGGTCTACGCCGGGCTCGACGGGTCGCTGGCCGGCGGGCTGCTGCTGGAGCGCAAGGCGTTCGAGATCCTGTTCGCCTCCGCCGACCAGAAGGAGGGCATGCGCGCCTTCATCGAGAAGCGGTCGCCGACCTTCGAGGGGAAATGAGACATGACGCTGGACGCTGAACGCTCCGATCTGGTGGTGGGTGTCGTCGGGGCCGGGGCCATGGGCCGCGGCATCGCCCAGGTGGCCGCCACCGGCGGCATGCGCGTGATCCTGCACGACGCCCGGCCCGACGCCGCCGCGGAGGCGCGGCGCTTCGTGGGCTCGATGCTGGAGCGCTCCGCCGCCAAGGGCGGCATGACGGCCGACGCCGCCGCGGCGGCGCTGGAGCGCATCGCCGTCGCCGGCACGGTCGCCGACTTCGCCCCCTGCCATCTGGTGGTGGAGGCGGTGGTCGAGGACCTCGCCGTCAAGCGCGCGGTCTTCGCGGAGCTGGAGGAGGTCGTGTCCGAGGGCTGCATCCTCGCCACCAACACCTCGTCTTTGTCCGTCACCATGATCGCGGCGGGGCTGCGGCGGCCGGGGCGCTTCGCCGGCTTCCACTTCTTCAACCCGGTCCCGGTGATGAAGCTGGTGGAGGTGATCGCCGGCATCCGCACCGAACCCTGGGTGGCCGAGGCGCTGACCGTCGTCGGCCGCCGCATGGGCCGCGAGCCGGTCGGCGTGATGGACGCGCCGGGCTTCCTGGTCAACCAGATCGGCCGCGGCCTGACCATCGAGGCGGCCCATCTGGTGTCGGAGACGGGCATCCCCTTCGTCGATGTGGACCGCGTGATGCGGGAAGCCGGCGGCTTCCGCATGGGGCCGTTCGAGCTGATGGACCTGACCGCGGTCGACGTGACCCACCCCGCGACCGAGGCGATCCACGACCAGTTCTACGGGGAGCCGCGCTACCGCCCCTCCCCCCTGATGCGCGCGCGCATGCAGGCCGGGCTGCTCGGCCGCAAGACCGGCCAGGGCTTCTACACCCACGCCGACGGCAAGCAGCAGAATCCGGCGGAATCCCCCGCACCCGATGCGAGGCCGGCCGCCGTCTGGGTCGGCCGCGCCGACGCCGCGGGGCACGCGGCGGTCACCGCCCTGCTCGGCCGGCTGGGCGCCATGGTGGACGGCGGAGCGCGGCCGGGCACCGACGCGCTGTGCGTGGTGACGCCGGTGGGCGCCGACGCCACCACGGCGGCGCTGGCGGAGGGGCTGGACCCCGCCCGCACGGTGGCCATCGACACCATCCTGCCGCTCGACAAGCGCCGCACCGTGATGGCGAACCCGCTCACCACGCCGGCGATGCTGGCGGCGGCGCACGGGCTGTTCGCATCGGACGGGGTGCCGGTGACGGTGATCCCCGACAGCCCCGGCTTCATCGCCCAGCGCATCCTGGCGATGATCGTCAACATCGGCTGCGGCGTGGCGCAGCAGCGCACGGCCTCGCCCGCCGACATCGACAAGGCGGTGACGCTCGGCCTCGGCTACCCCAAGGGGCCGCTCGCCTATGGCGACGCGCTGGGACCGGCGCGCGTGCTGGCGGTGCTGGAGACCATGCACCGGCTGACCGGCGACCCGCGCTACCGCCCCACCCTGTGGCTGAGCCGCCGGGCGCGGCTGGGCGTGTCGCTGCTGACGCCCGAGCGTCCGGACTGACGCGCAGTCCCGCCCTCCCCTGCTCCCGCTTCCCGAAGGACACCTTCCATGCTCGACGCCTACATCTACGACGGCCTGCGCACCCCCTTCGGCCGCCTGTCCGGCAGCCTGTCGCGGGTGCGGCCGGACGACCTGCTGGCCGGGGTGCTGCGCGCGCTGGTCGACCGCAACCCGTTCGCCGCCGGCGACATCGAGGACGTGCTGGTGGGCTGCGCCAACCAGGCCGGCGAGGACAGCCGCTGCGTCGCCCGCCACGCGGCGCTGGTCGCCGGGCTGCCCATCGAGGTGCCGGGGGCCGCACTCCAGCGCAACTGCGGCAGCGGCATGAACGCCGTCATCGCCGCCGCCCACGCCATCACCGCCGGGGAGGGCGGGCTGATGCTGGCCGGCGGGGTGGAGAGCATGAGCCGCGCCCCCTTCGTGGTCGCCAAGGCCGAGCAGGCCTTCGCGCGCGACTTCAAGGTCTTCGACAGCACGGTCGGCGCCCGCTTCCCCAACCCGAAGGTGGAGGCGGAGTACGGCGCCGACACCATGCCGCAGACCGCCGACAACCTCGCCGCCGAGCACGGCATCACGCGGGAGGAGGCGGACGCCTTCGCGCTGCGCTCCCAGCAGCGCTGGGCGGCGGCGCAGGAGGCCGGCTTCTTCGCGGGCGAGATCGCGCCCGTCTCCATTCCGGCCGCCCGCAAGGGGCCGCCGACCGAATTCTCGGTGGACGAGCACCCGCGCCCCGACACCACCGCCGAGGCGCTCGCCAAGCTGCGCGCCCTGAACGCGGGCGGGGTGACGACGGCCGGCAACGCGTCGGGCGTCAACGACGGCGCGGTCGCCATGCTGGTGGGCAGCCGGCAGGCCGGCGAGAAGGCCGGGGCCGCCCCGGCCGTCCGCATCCTGGCGAGCGCCGTCGCCGGCGTGGCCCCGCGCATCATGGGCTACGGCCCGGTGCCGGCCTCGCAGAAGGCGCTGGAGCGCGCCGGGCTGTCCGTCAAGGACATGGACGTGGTCGAGATCAACGAGGCCTTCGCGGCGCAGGTCCTGGCCTGCGCCAAGGGCCTCGGCATCGCCGGCGACGACACCCGCCTCAACCCCAACGGCGGCGCCATCGCGCTCGGCCACCCGCTGGGCGCGTCCGGCCCGCGCATCGTGCTGACCGCGGCGCGGCAGTTGGAGCGCACCGGCGGGCGCTACGCGCTGGCGACCATGTGCATCGGCGTCGGCCAGGGCATCGCCGTGGTGCTGGAGCGGGTCCGTTGAGTGGCTTCCGCTGGGACGACCCGTTCCTCCTCGAAGACCAGTTGACGGAGGAGGAACGGCTGATCCGCGACACCGCGCGCGAGTACGCGCAGGACCGGCTGATGCCGCGCGTGGTGGAGGCGAACCGCAACGAGCGGTTCGACATGGCGGTGTTCGACGAGATGGCGGCGCTGGGGTTCCTCGGCGCCACCCTCAAGGGCTACGGCTGCGCCGGCATCGGCTACGTCGCCTACGGGCTGGTGATGCGGGAGCTGGAGCGGGTGGACAGCGCCTTCCGCTCCGCCGTCACCGTGCAGACCAGCCTCGCCATGAACGCCATCCACGCCTACGGCTCGGAGGAGCAGAAGCAGCGCTTCCTTCCGGCCATGGCGCGCGGCGAGGTGCTGGGTTGCTTCGGCCTGACGGAGCCGGACCACGGCTCCGACCCCGGCGGCATGCGCAGCCGGGCGCGCCGGGTGGCGGACGGCTGGGTGATCTCGGGCAGCAAGACCTGGATCAGCCACGCCCCCATCGCCCATGTGATGGTGGTGTGGGCCAAGGACGACGAGGGCACGATCCGCGGCTGGCTGCTGGAACGCGGCATGGCCGGGCTGACCACGTCCAAGATCGAGGGAAAGTTCTCCGTCCGCGCCTCGATCACCGGGCAGATCGCCATGGACGAGGTGTTCGTGGCGGAGGAGAACCGGCTGCCCCTCGCCCACGGGCTGAAGGCCCCCTTCGGCTGCCTGAACAACGCCCGCTTCGGCATATCCTGGGGTGCGCTGGGGGCCGCGGAGTTCTGCTGGCACACCGCCCGCACCTACGCCATGGAGCGCCACCAGTTCGGCCGGCCGTTGGCCGCCAACCAGCTCGTCCAGCGCAAGCTGGCCGACATGCAGTCGGACATCGCCGTGGCGCTCCAGGCCGTCCTGCGCGTCAGCCGCCTGCGCGACGAGGGCAAGGCGACGCCGGAGATGATCTCCATCATCAAGCGCAACTCCGCCGGCCGCGCGCTGGAGATCGCCCGCATGGCCCGCGACGTGCTGGGCGCCAACGGCATCAGCGACGAGTTCCACGTGATGCGCCACCTGCTGAACCTGGAGACGGTCAACACGCTGGAAGGCACCCACGACGTGCATGCCCTGGTGCTGGGCCGCGCGCAGACGGGGATCAGCGCGTTCTGAGCGGATCGCCGGAAGGTGGAATGACCTTGGTGGTTCCGGTGCGGAGCGTCGCTTCGGTTCGCGCTTTGGGTCTGGGGGGCATGCGGCCGGTGGGAAGGCGACGACCCGATCCGATCGGCTTCCGGAGCACCCCGTGCGGTTCGGTATCGGGCGCCCCGGGCCGCCGCCGCCCCTGTGAAGGGCCGGCGGCGGGTGCATCCGTGGGCACGGCCCGGATTCAGGCCGTCGTCGCTCAGATCTCCCGCTTGCCCATCTGATCGGCGATGAAGTCGGCCTGCCGGATCGCCAGGGCGACGATGGTCAGGGTCGGGTTCTCGGAGCCGCCGGTGGTGAACTGGCTGCCGTCGGAAACGAACAGGTTCTTCACGTCATGCGCCTGTCCCCACTTGTTCACCACGCCGTCGCGCGCGTTCGCGCTCATGCGGTTGGTTCCGAGATTGTGGGTGGAGGGGTATGGCGGGGTGTGGATGGTGCGCTTGGCGCCCACCGCGTCGTAAATGGCCGAGCCCCGGGCGAAGGCGTGATTGCGCATGGCGACATCGTTGGGGTGGTCGTCGAAATGCACGTTGGGGATCGCGAAGCCGAACTTGTCCTTGTCCGTCGCGTGCAGGGTGACGCGGTTGGTCTCGCGCGGCATGTCCTCGCCCACCAGCCACATGCCGGCCATGTGGTCGTACGCGTCGAGGGCCGAGGAAAAACCGCGCCCCCAGGCGCCCGGATCGAGGAAAGCCGCCATGAAGGGCACGCCCAGCGACAGCGTCTCCATCTCGTAGCCGCCGACGAAGCCGCGCCGGGGGTCGAAGCGGGACTCGTCCTTGACGATGCCGGCCATGGTGGTGCCGCGGTACATGTGCACCGGCTTCTCGAAGACGCCGTAGACCGAGCCGGTCATGTGCCGCATGTAGTTGCGCCCCACCTGCCCGGAGGAATTCGCCAACCCGTCCGGGAACATCGGCGAGGCCGAGTTCAGCAGCAGCCGGGGGCTTTCGATGGAGTTGCCGGCCACCGCGACGATGCGCGCGCGCTGCCGCTGCACCGCTCCGGACGCGTCGGCGTAGAGCACCGCGTTGGCGCGCCCGCGCGCGTCGTGCTCGATCTTCAGCACCTGGCTGTTCGGCCGGACCTCCAGGTTGCCGGTGGCTTCGCCCTTCGGGATTTCGCTGTAGAGGGTGGACCACTTCGCCCCGGACTTGCAGCCCTGGAAACAGAATCCGATCTGCTGGCAGGACCCGCGCCCGTCGCGCGCCTTGCTGTTGATCGACATGTTGCCGGTGTGGAAGTCGGAATAGCCGACCTTCTTCGCGCCGGCGGCCAGCACCTTGTAATTGTTGTTGCCGGGCAGGCGCGGAATGCCGTTGGTGCCGGTCGTGCCCATCTTGCTCTCGGCCTTGGCGTAGTAGGGCTCCATCTCCGCCAAGGTCACCGGCCAGTCCAGCAGGTTGGCGCCATCCAGGGCGCCGTAGGTGGTGCGCGCCTTGAACTCGTGCTCCTGGAAGCGCAGCGAGGCGCCGGCCCAGTGCACGGTGGAGCCGCCGACCGCCTTCACGATCCAGGCCGGCAGGTTCGGGAAATCCTTCGACACCCGCCATGTGCCCGAGGTCGTGCGCTTGTCCAGCCAGGAGATCTGGGCGAAGCTCTTCCATTCGTCGTTCACGAAATCCTGGATCTCGTGGCGTCCGCCGGCCTCCAGGCAGACGACCTTGATGCCCTTCTGCGCCAGCTCGTTGGCCAGCGTCCCGCCGCCGGCACCGCTGCCGATCACCACCACGACGCCGTCGTCATTCAAAGCGAAATTCGCAGCCATTCCTCATCCTCCCCCGTGTCGGTTCAGCCGGTTGGTTCACGCGTGCCGAACCGGTCAGGCCTCTTTGATCCAGTCGATGTCGTCGAAGCCGCGGTGCAGATAGCCACCCAGCTCCGCCGACGGTCCCTCGTAGCCGAGCTTCGCCCACACCTCCGGCTGGTTGTAGAGGGCGACCACCATGTCGCCGCGCACCTTCTGGAAGAAGGGCGTGGCCTCCATGGATTTCAGGACGGCCACGCGTTCCTCCTCCGTCTTCAGGGCGGCGTAGGGGGTCTTGCGCTGCGTCTGCGCGGCGGCGTCGAGCGCCGCCGCACCCTCGTTGAGCTGCCTGCCGAGCGCGGGTTCCTTCGCGGCGGCCTCGTCCATGGCGGCGATCGCACGCTCGTAATAGCCGTCGCCCAGCCGGTCGTGCGGGTAGAGGTCCCGCACCATGACCAGAAGCGTCTTCGCCGCGGCGGGATCGATGGCCTTCAGCGACCCCGCCCAGGCCGGCAGTGCCGGCAGCGACACCATCCCGCCCGACAGGGCGCCGACGGCGGCCGTGGACGCCGCCGAGCTCTTCAGGAAGCCTCGCCGGCTGATCCGGCTCCGTTTGTCGAGAACGCGCATGATCGACATCTCCTTCCCAGGGTCCGTTGTTCGTGATGAAGCGGTCACCGGTAGCGGCCGTGGCGCTGGAGCACCTCGATCTTGTAGCCGTCGGGGTCGGTGACGAAAAAGAAGCGCGCCAGCAGGGATCCGCCGGGCGCGAACTCCTTCACCGGCGTGACCGTGAAGCCCAGCGCGGTGAAGCGCGCGTGCTCGCCGTCCAGCTCGTCCACCGCCACCGCCATGTGGCCGTAGCCGTCGCCATGGGTGTAGGGTGCCGTCCGGTCGTGGTTGACCGTCAGCTCCAGCTCCATGTCGTTCTCCCGGTTGCGCAGGTAGATCAGCGTGAAGCCGTCGAACGGCAGCCGCTCCGCCGGCTCCAGCCCGAAGGCACGGGCGTAGAAATCCAGCGACCTCCGCTCGTCGAGGACGCGCACCATCATGTGGATGATCTTTGCCATCAGGTTCTCCCGGTTCAGTCGGCGGCGCTGGTCTGAAGGAATCGGATGATCTCCCGGCGAACCGTGTCGTTCGTCTGCCGGTAGTTCATGACGCTGCCGGGCAGGAACTCGTTGGAGTTGGTCAGCCAGCGTTCAAGCGTCGCGGTGTCCCAGGTGATGCCGGCTTTCCGCAGGGCGTCCGAATACTCGTAATCCGCCGCGGAGCCCGCCTTGCGGCCGACGACCCCGTGCAACGAGGGACCGGCGCGCGGGCCGTCGTCGCGCTTCACCGAATGGCAGGTCCCGCACTGCTGGCGGAACAGCGCCTCCCCTTCCGCCGCCGCCGCCGGCGCCATGAGGACTGGCAACGCGAACAGGGCCAGGGCCAACCTCGCGGCCAGCGCCGGCGTCACCGTCCGCGTGTGCAAGGCATGCGTCATGTCTCGCTTTCCCTCCTGAAGTCTGTGGGCCCGAGGTCTGTGGGGCGCGGTTCCGGCGCCGAGCCCCGGAAGGAAAGACAGCAACGGGCGTGCCAGATCGGCCGATGGCCTGCGCGGCCGGTCACGGACCTGTCCGTGCGTCATACTGTCTCATATTGGGACAATCCGTTGACGCAGCATGTCCCAGAATGCAACGCGGCCGCGGCCGTGTGCCCGCCCACCCGCAGCCTGGCCGTCACGGCGGGCGGTTGGCACGGCGCTTGCTGAATTGGTGCCACGAGGTGGCCACGGCCTCTCGCCAACGACCAGCCGTCACCAGGGCGCCCTCCGCGCCCAGGGTGGACCCAAGGCCCCGGCCGCCCACACCCCGACAAGACGCCTCGCCACAAGAACCGGGTCCGGCCGCAACGACCGCCGGACAACCACATTCCAAGGGAGAAGACGACATGCCGGATGGATTGACGCTCAACAAGATCACCAGCCAGAAGGGCATCAGCATCGGGGAAGCGGCGCGTCGGGTCGCCGATCTCGGCTGGACGCCGTCCTATGTGCAGGAGGCCATGAGCTTCCCCACCGACTACAAGATCACCAAGGCGCCGCGCGACCCGATGAAGCAGGTTCTGCGCTCCTACTTCCCGATGCAGGAGGAGAAGGACAACCGGGTCTACGGCGCGCTGGACGCGGCGCTCCGCGGCGACATGTTCCGCAACGTCGAGCCGCGCTGGATCGAGTGGATGAAGCTGTTCCTGGCGATCATCCCCTTCCCCGAGATTTCCGCCGCGCGGTCGATGGCGACGCTGGGCCAGCTCGCCCCCGGCGACGACCTGCGCACCGGCTTCACCATGCAGATGATCGACGAGTTCCGGCACTCGACGATCCAGATGAACCTCAAGAAATGGTACATGGAGAACTACATCGACCCCGCCGGCTTCGACATCACCGAGAAGGCGTTCGGCAAATGCTACGCCACCACCATCGGCCGGCAGTTCGGCGAGGCCTTCCTGACCGGTGACGCGATCACCGCGTCCAACATCTACCTCCAGGTCGTGGCGGAGACGGCCTTCACCAACACGCTGTTCGTGGCGATGCCGTCGGAGGCCGCGCGCAACGGCGACTACGCCCTGCCCACCGTCTTCCTGTCGGTGCAGAGCGATGAATCCCGCCACATCGGCAACGGGCATTCGATGCTCATGTCCGTCCTGAAGGAACCGGACAACCATCTGCTGCTGGAGCGCGACATCCGCTATTCATTCTGGCAGAACCACATGATCGTGGACGCCGCCATCGGCACCATCATCGAGTACGGCACCAAGCACCGCGACAAGACCAAGGAATCCTACGCCGAGCTCTGGCACCGCTGGATCTTCGAGGACTATTACCGCACCTACCTGCTGCCGCTGGAAAAGTACGGCATCAAGATCCACCACGACGACGTGCACGAGGCCTTCGACAGCATCGTGAAGAAAAACTACGTGCACAAGATCGCCCAGTTTTTCTCGGCCGGCTGGTGGGCCAACTTCTGGCGCATCGAGGCGATGACCGAGCGCGACTTCGACTGGTTCGAGAGCAAGTACCCCGGCTGGTACGACGAGTTCGGCGTGTGGTGGGAGAACTACGCCAAGCTGAGCAAACCCGGCAGCGTCCCCATCACCTTCGCCGACACCGGCTACGTCTACCCGCACCGCTGCTGGTCGAGCCTCGTCCCCTGCGTCATCCGCGAGGATTTCCAGGTCGATGAGGTGGACGGGGAGCTGTTCACCTACGCCTCCGAGGTCGACCGCTGGACGCACAAGGAAGCGTTCGCGGCCGAGTACCAGGGCCGTCCGACCCCCGCCATGGGCCGCTTCTCCGGCCGCCGCCAGTGGGAGGAGGTCTATGACGGCTGGGATTTGGCCGACGCCATCAAGGACATGGGCTTCGTACGCCCCGACGGGAAGACGCTGGTCGCCCAGCCGCATCTGTCCTTCGAGGAGAAGGACATGTGGACGCTCGATCATGTCCGCGGCCACACCATCCGCAGCCCGCTGCTGGCGCTGCGCGCGATGACGCCGGAGCAGCGCCGGGCGCACATCGACGAGTACCGCAAGGGCTTCACCATCCGCCGGGTCTGATCCCCGTCCCCAATGTCCGGAAACGCCGCCCCCTTCCCCATCGGGACGGGGGAAGGGCGCCCCCTTGCGGAGATCCCACGCCCATGAGCACCCAGGCTCTTCAGAAGAAGCCGGCCGTCCACACCGTGCGGCTGGAGCCGGTCGGCCTCGAGATGGAGGTGGAGGAGGGCGAGACCATCCTCGACGCCGCCTTCCGGCAGGGCGTCTCGTTGATGCACGGCTGCAAGGAGGGGCAATGCTCCGCCTGCAAATGCCTGCTGATCGACGGCGACGTCGAGATGCTGAAATACTCGACCTTCGCGCTCTCCGACCCCGAGCGCGACAGCAACCACATCCTGCTCTGCCGCACCGTCGCCTACAGCGACGTGGAGGTGGAACTGCTGAACTACGACGAGGATCTGCTGGCCCGCTCGATCCCCGTCAAGGACATCGCCGGGCGGCTGGCGGCGGTCGAGACGCTGACCCACGACATCGTCGCCATCGCCGTCACCCTCGACCAGCCCATGAAGTTCTGGGCCGGCCAGTATGTCGACATCACGCTGCCCGGCCATGGGATCACCCGCTCCTTCTCCATGGCGAACCCGCCGGGGGCGAACCCGCCGGGCGGACCGGCCCGGCTGGAGTTCATCATCAAGAAATACCCGCAGGGCGCCTTCTCCGGCGCTCTCGACGACGGACTGGCCGTGGGCGAGCCGGTCATGGTCCGCGGTCCCTACGGCACCTGCTTCCGGCGCGAGGAGCGCGAAGGGCCGATGATCCTGGTCGGCGGCGGGTCGGGCATGGCGCCGCTGCTGTCCATCCTGCACGATCAGGCGGCCAGCGGCGAGACCCGCCCCGTGCGCTTCTTCTACGGCGCCCGCACCCGGCGCGACCTGTTCCACCTCGAGCTTTTCGAGGCGTTCGCCCGCGCCATGCCCGATTTCGCCTTCATTCCCGCCCTGTCGCACGCGGGGGACGAGGACGGGTGGACGGGCGAGACCGGCTTCGTCCACGAGGTGCTGCGCCGGCACCTCGCCGCGATGCCCGATGTGGAGCAGGCCGACGTCTATTCCTGCGGCCCGCCGCCGATGATCGACGCGGTGCTGCCGGTCCTGCAGATGGCCGGCGTCGATTCGGCCCGCATCCACTTCGACAAGTTCACCCCCGCCACACGCTGAACAGACCAACGGGAGGAAACACGATGACCACCCAGCAGACCGCGTCGGCCGCCGCCGGCGCCAAGGTCTTCCCCGGCTCCGACAGCCGCCGCTACAATTACTTCGAACCCAAGGGCCGCAAGGCGACGCATTACGAGGATGTGACCGTCGATGTGCAGCCGGACCCGGAGCGCTACCTGCTCCAGGACTGGATCATCAGCTTCGGCGACGGCACCCCGACCTACTCCAAGAGCTGGACCGCGCTGCGCTGCGCCGACTGGCACCGCTTCCGCGCCCCCGACCAGGAGTGGGAGCGCACCCACTACCAGCGCCAGTCCACCATCGTCGGCATGATCCAGAACGTCGTGGACAACGCCCGGCGGGCCGGCGCCCCGCAGCGCTTCGACAAGGCGTGGGTCGGCGTCCTGCAGAACCACGTCGGCGCCTTCAAGCATGTGGAGTACGGGCTGGGCACGGCGCTGATGCGGGCGCAGCGCTACGGCTACACCCAGATGGTCAACAACGCCATCCTGACCAACGCCTCCTACAAGCTGCGTTTCGCCCAGGATCTGACGCTCTATCTGGCGGAGATCGCCACCGACATCGGCGGCTTCGACCTCGATGCCGGCAAGGCCCATTGGATGGACGACCCGATCTGGCAGCCCTGCCGCGAGGCGGTCGAGCACATCCGCGCCGCGGCGGATTTCCTGGAGCAGTATTTCGCCGCCAACCTCGTCTTCGAACCGCTGGTGGGCGAGCTGTTCCGCAGCGGATTCGTCATGCAGCTCGCCGCCGCCCAGAACGATTTCGCCACACCCTCCGTCGTCTCGGCCGCGGAAGCCGACTACGAGCGCAACCTCGCCAACGCGGTGGAGCTGTTCGCGCTTCTGGTGGGCGATCCCGTGCACGGCGAAGCGAACCGCGCCGTCCTCCAGGACTGGTTCGGCCGTCATTCGGCCCTGGCGGCCAGGGCGGCGCTCCAGCTCCAGCCGCTGTGGTCGCTGCCGCGGGTCAAGGTCGCCGGCTTCCTCGCCGCCTACGAACAGGCCCGCAACCGCGTCGCCGCCATCGGGCGGGAGGTCGGGTTCGTCGCCGACCTCCCGCCCATCCTGGTCGCGGAGCCCGCCCCCATCGCCGACGTCGCCGTGGCCGGCTCCGCCGAGTGACCGCCCCGAACCCATCCAGCGCGAGGAACCCGTCATGAGCGTCATCACCGGACAGCAGCTCTTCAAGCCGCTGAAGGACATCACCCACGAAAGCACCATCTCCCACCAGTGCGGCGTCACCATGAACGACAGCGTGGAGGCCCGCTGCATCGCCGAGGTGATGGAGGACAAGCCGGGCATCTCCGTCACCTATCTCCCCGCCATGATCCGTATCGACGGCGAAGGGCGCATCGAGTTCCGGATGAGCGAGATCGGCGAGGCGCTGGGCCGTGAGATGAACCCGCACCTGTTCGAGATCTCCACCTCCACCCATTACGGCCGGATGGTCATGGTGGACGACGACACCGTCGTCCTCTTCGGCAACATGGACGACGCGCTCGCCTACGAGTGAGGCCGTGCTCCAGGACCCCCGCCCCGCGCGGGGGTCTTCATCAAGCAAAAACTACAGGGAAGGAGACGTCCGCATGGCGAAGATGATGCTGCACCACGCCGAGGCGCGGGCCGCGCTCGGGCGCGGCGTGGAGAAGCTGGCGCTGGCGGTGCGCGGCACGCTCGGGCCGAAGGGAACCAACGCGATCATCGACCGCCCGGTCGGCACGCCGCTGGTCTCGCGCGACGGCGTCAGCATTGCGTCGGAGATCGAGCTGCCCTGCCGCTTCGAAAACATGGGCGCGCAGGTCGTGCGCGAGGTGTCCCGGCAGACCAACGACGTCGCCGGTGACGGCACCACCACCGCGACCGTGCTCGCCGATGCGCTCGTCCGGGACGGCATCGGCGTTCTCGCCGACGGGTGCAGTCCGGTGGAGTTGGCGGCCGGCATGGACCGCGCCTGCGCCTTCGTCGTGGAGCGGCTTCGCGCGGGCGCCCGGCCTCTCCACCGCGACGGCCTTGAGCAGGTGGCGACCGTCGCCGCGACCGAGCCGGCGCTCGGACGACTGGTGGCGGACGCCCTGCGCCGTGTCGGGCCGGAGGGGGTGATCGACATCGACTACGGCCTTCCGGGCACGCCGACGGCCCTGTCGGTGATGGAAGGGATGGTGCTCGACCGCGGCTTCCTGTCCCATCACATGGCGACCGAACCCACCGGCCGCATGGCGGTGCTGGAACGGCCGCGCATCCTGCTGACCGACCACAAGGTCACCGGGCCCGACGCGATCCTGGCCCTGCTCGACCGGGTGGGGCGCGACGGCCGGCCGCTGCTGGTGGTCGCCGATGCGGTGGCCCCGGAGGTGGTGGCGGCCATCATGGGCCTGCGGCGGGACGGGCGCGGCGTCGTGGTGGCGATCAACCCGCCGGAGTTCGGTCACTGGCGTCAGGTCATGCTGGAGGACATCGCCATCCTGACCGGCGGGCGCGTGATCGCCCGCGACCTCGGCGGCCGGCTGGAGGCGGTCACCGCCGCCGATCTGGGCTCCGCCGACCGCATCGAGGTCACCGCCTCCGCCACCACCATCCTGCGCGGCCACGGCGAGCCGGAGTCCGTGCGCGCCCGCCGGTCCCTGGTGCAGCGCCAGTGGGAGGAGGCGCCCCCCAACATCGAGCGCGACAAGCTTGCCCAGCGGCTGGCGAAGCTGACGCACGGAACCGCCCTGATCCAGACCGGTGGCGCCACGCCGGTGGAGCAGAAGCGCACTGCTCAGCTTCTGGAGGACTCGCTCGCCGCCGCCCGCGCGGCCCTGGAGGAGGGCGTCGTACCCGGCGGCGGCACGGCGCTCGCCCGGCTGGTCCCTGCGCTCGACGCCCTGGCGGAGGAGGCGCCGGACGGGGAGCGGACCGGCATCCGGCTGGTGCAGCGGGCGATGGTGCAGCCGCTGTCCTGCATCGCCGCCAACGCCGGGCAGGACGGTGCGGCGGTGGTGGCGCGCGTCGCCGGCCTGCCGGACGGAACCGGCTTCGACGCGCGCGCCGGCCGTTTCTGCGACCTGTTCGCCGCCGGCATCATCGACCCGGTCAAGGTAACCCGGCTGGCGCTGGAGAACGCCGTGTCGGTCGCCAAGCTGATCCTGACCACCCACACGCTGATCGCCGACCTGCCGGAGGAGGGCGACCCGACGGCGGGGCCGGCGCGCGGTGGCGGGGCGGAAACCTTCGGCCGCCGTTAGGGCGGCGCTGCCGCCGGGGAGCGGGTGTGGAAAAATGGCGGTAGTGTAATCCGCTACTACCCGCCCTCCGATCGCCTCCGTTATAGTTCGTCCACAGAGCAGTTGGTGGAGCGGATCGTTTCCGCCCAACCACCGTCGGAAGCCCGGCCGCCGCCTCCAGGGACGACGGACGACAAGAACGCCGGGCCGCAACGGACGACAGGGAGGGGACGCATGCTGACCAAGGGAAGCGCCGGTCTGAACAGCCTCGCCACGACCTCGCCCGGGCCTCTGCTCCACGGGCTCGCCGATGAGGAGTCGGCGACCATGAAGGCGTGGGAGGACTTCGTCTCCGGTTCCCGGCACGAGAACCTCGTGGTCCGCGACGTGGTGGTCCGGTCCTGGAACCGCTGCCGCGATTTCCTCGTCGATGCCCGCGCCGGGGCCGCCCCGGTGCTTGAGGCCGGCAGGATCGAGGCGCTGCGCCGCGACAACCGCGACCTGCTCCAGGCCGCGGCCGCGACGTTGGCGGAGGCCGCCGACCTGCTGGCCGGCACCCGCACCGTGATGCTGATCACCGACGCCAACGGCGTGGTGCTGGAAACCGTCGGCGACCGCGCGACGCTGGCGGCGGCCTGCGACATCAGCCTGGGCACCGGCGGGTGCTGGAGCGAGGACCGCGCCGGCACCAACGGCATCGGCACCGCGCTGGCGTCCAAGCAGCCGGTGCTGGTCCACGCCGCCGAGCACTATTGCGCGGGCATCAAGAGCTGGAGCTGCGCCGGCTCGCCCATCCACGACCCGGTTGACGGGTCGGTCGTCGGGTTGCTGGACATTTCCGGTCTCAAGAACTCCTTCGGCAGCCAGGCGCTGGCGCTGGCGGTCGTGGCGGCACGGCAGGTGGAATGGAACCTCGCCCGCCAGACCGAGGCGGAACACATGCGCCTGATGGAGGCGTGCCTGGAGGACAGCCACCGCTACGCCGGCGACGGTCTGATCGCGCTGGACGCCAAGGGGCGGCTTCTCTACGCCAGCCGCAAGGCGGCCCTCCTGCTGAAGAGCCGCATGGGTGCCCGCATGCCCGACCTCAGCCGCGGAAGCCGGCTGTCCGTCCACCAGAGGTCCGACGCCGACGCGCTCGACGGTGACCGGAAGCGGCTGTCGGTGCCGGCGGACTGGGTCAAGCCGCTGTTGCTGGATGGCGACCGGCGCGGCACGCTGCTGGTCATTCCCGGTGCCCGGACGCCGCGGTCGGCGGGCGGGCGCTCTCCGGTCGCCGACGAGTCGGATGGCGCGCGTTCACGCTTCGCCGGCATCGTCGGCGGCAGCGACGGCCTGCGGCTGGTGATCGGGCAGGCGGAGCGGCTGGCGCCGCTCCATGTCCCCGTGCTGATCGAGGGCGAAACGGGCGTGGGCAAGGAGCTGTTCGCCCGCGCCATCCACGGGCACAGTGCGGTCGCCGACGGGCCCTTCGTGCCCTTCAATTGCGGCGCCGTGTCGCGCGAGATGCTGGGGAGCGAGCTGTTCGGCTATGTCCGCGGCGCCTTCACCGGCGCCAGCACCGAGGGCCGCGTCGGTCGCTTCGAGCTGGCCAACGGCGGCACGCTCTGCCTCGACGAGATCGGTGAGCTTCCGCTGGATCTGCAGCCCTATCTGCTGCGCGTGCTGGAGGAGGGCGTGCTCTACCGGATCGGCGACAACACGCCCCGGCGGGTGTCGGTCCGGCTGTTGACCATGACCAACCGGAACCTGCGGCAGGAGGTGGGCGCCGGCCGCTTCCGCCGCGACCTCTACCACCGCCTGAGCGTCACGTCGCTCCGGGTGCCGCCGCTGCGGGAGCGCGACGGGGACGTCGGGCAACTCATCGGGCATTTCAACGCCCTGCTCGCCGGGCGGCACGGGCGTGCGCCGGTCCGCTTCAGCGCGGCGGCACTCGACCGCCTGCACGGGTACGACTGGCCGGGCAACGTCCGGGAACTGCGGAACCTCGTGGAGCGCATGATCCTGCTGTCGCCCGACGGAACCGCGGATGTCGGCGATCTGCCGGAGGAGTTGCGCGGCGGTGGTGCGCCGTCTTGCACCCCTGTGTCCGACGGCGGCGATCCGCCGGTGCCGATGTCGCTGACCTCGACCGAGCAGCGGACGATCGAGAGCGTCATCATGGCGACCGGCGGAAACCTGTCGGACGCGGCGGCCGTGCTCGGCATTTCCCGCAGCACGCTCTACCGGAAAATGAACCAGTACGGCATCCGGCGCGACCCCGCCGGGCCGCATCACAACCTCAAGCCGCTCGCATGCCGCTACGGCCGGGCGTGACCGGGAAGGGGAAGCGTCATGTGCCGGATCTTCGTCAACACCGATCCCATCCTCTACGAATCCCGGTCACGCTCGGTCCGCATCCACGGGATGGTGACCAGCATCCGGCTGGAAAACCTGTTCTGGAACGTGCTCGCCGACATCGCCGCCGACCAGGGCATGACCACGAACCGGCTGATCATGACCCTGTATGACGAGGTGGTGGAGGCGCATGGAAAGGTGCAGAACCTCGCGTCCTTCCTGCGGGTGAGCTGCGTGCGCTACATGGAAGCCGGTCCCGGAGCCGCCGCCGCTCCCGTGGATGTCGATGAGGACACAGCGATGCGGCACGACGATCCGCCGTCATCCTCGGTCCACCGGCTGCGGCCCCCGCGCCGCGCCGCCGCGCCGCGGAGCGGCTGACCCCGGACCGGCCCCCGTCAACAGTTCAGGCCGAGCAGAGTCGGGTCGAGGCGGTAGGTCGTGACGGCCGTTCCGTGGAACAGCGCCTTGCGCTCGCCCTGGGAGAACCCTGCGGTCATCCTTTTGTAGGCGTTCCACAGCGACACATAGTCCACCATGCCCTTGTCGACCGGGAAGTTGCTCTCGAACATGCAGCGCGCCGGCCCGAACAGCTCGATGCAACGGAGCATGTAGGGGGCCCAGGCATCGACAAGCCGCGACGACGACGGCGGCCGGTCCCCTTCATGGAAATCGAAGCCGTTCACCCGCATCGCCAGTCCGCCGAGCTTGAGGCGGACGTTGGGGCGCTCGGCGATGCGCGCCATCCGCGCCGACCAGTCCGCGAACACCTCGTCGCGCCGTCCCCGGTAGCGCCCCATCCCGAGCGGGCAGCCACAGTGGTTGAGCACGATGACCGTGTCGGGGCAGGCATCGGCGAGGACGGTGATCTCGTCGAGCTGCGTGTGGTAGCAGAAGACGTCCAGCGTCAACCCGTGCGCCGGCAACAGGCGGGCGGCTTCGGCGAAGCGCGGATCGATGACCATCCCGGCCGGCGGGGGCACCGGGTTTGAGGTGATCTCGGGATCGTCGTGCCGCGCGGTCTGATTGCGGATGCCGCGCAGCCGGCCCTCGCCGGCCCCCGCCAGCGCCTCCAGCACGGGCTCGATCCCGCGACCGAGCATCATGTCGGCGAAGGCGACGATGCCGGCGCAAGCGTAGCGGCGACCGTAGAGGCCGCTCGCGGCCTGCGCCGCCACGCCGTTCGCGAACTCGACCTCGCCGACCGGCTGCAGCGGCGGTGGCAGGTCCGGACGGTACATCGACTTGGCCTGCAGATAGACCGTGGCCCGCACGTCGTGCCCGGCCTCCATGTCCGCCAGGAGATCGAGGAACAGGTAGCGCTGCCCCTCCGGACGGTCCCACAGGTGATGATGGCAATCGACGATCGCCAGCTCCGGCTCCAGGGCGCGCTCGCCGGCCAGGGCCAGCCAGTCCGGCCTGACCGGCGCGTGAAGGCCGCGCGTCGACGTCATTCCTCGACCTCGCAGCCAAGGCGGGTCAGGCTCTCATCGACCCAGCGCCGGTCGTAGCGGCGCTCCTCGATGGCCCGCATCATCTGCTGCTCCGCCCTCTGCTTGGCATCGGCCGCCGCATACACGGATTCGGCCTGAGCGAAGGGAACGCACAGCACCCCGTCCTCGTCGCCGATGACGAGATCCCCCGGCTCGACCACCATGCCGTCGATGGCGATCGGCACGTTGATCTCTCCGGGGCCGTCCTTGTAGGGGCCGCGGTGGGTCACGCCGGCCGCATAGACCGGAAAATCATGCGCACCGATCCAGCCCGCGTCGCGGATCGCCCCGTTGATCACGATGCCGGCGATCCCGCGGGTCTGCGCGTAGGAGACCATCAGTTCGCCGATCAGGGCGTTGGTCAGGTCGCCGCCGCCATCGACCACCACGACGTCGCCGGGGCCGGCGAGGTCGAGCGCCTTGTGGATCATCAGGTTGTCGCCGGGGCGGGTCTTGACCGTGACGGCCACGCCGGCCATGCCGCCGCCGCGGTGCAGCGGGCGCAGGCGCGGGCCGCCGGCGGTCATGCGCGCCATCGAATCGCTGACGTTGGCGACGGGAAGCCCGCGGAAGCGCGAAACCAGATCCGCGCCCACCTGCCGGCGGCGCTTCAGAATGCGAAATCCGATCATGGAGAACCTCGTGTTGGGGCCGATGGCGATGGTGATGGCGGCCGGAGCGTCGGCCGGCCGGTCATGGCAAGCGGGCCGTGCCGTCAGCCGGCATCGCGCGGACGGGTGGCGGTGTGGTCGATGTCCCGGTAATGCCCGGTCGACCCGAAGGTGGCGGAAAGCCGGGCGGCCTCCCGCAGGAGAAGGGAGCGGACGGCCGGATCGGCCGGCTGGAACCGTCCGATCGGCCCCGACAGCGTCAGCGCGCCGACCAGCTTTTCGCGGACGCCGAACACCGGTGTGGAGATCGATGTCGTCAGGGGGTCGATCAGCCCCGCCGACTGGCGGATGTAGCTTCCGTCCAGCATCGGCTGCTCGGCGGCGCGCTGGAGCACCTGGCCCGTCGATGTCTCGTCCAGCGGCACCGTGTCGCCCTGCCGCAAGCTGACGCGCAGGCTCTGGGGCGAGTTCTGCCGGAACAGGCAGATCCTCATCGTCCCCTCGCGCACATAGAAGGAGGCGGTTTCCCGCGACTCCGCCACCAGCGTCTGCAACGACGGCCGGATGATTTCCAGATAGTCGATGGACTGCTCGTAGCTGTAGGCAAGGCTCAGGACCTTGGTGCCCAACTGGTAGCTGCCGTCCTCGTTCTTCCGGACCATGCTCTCGCGGGTCAGCGTGATCATGTAGCGCAGGATCACGCTCTTGAAGAGACCGGTGATCTCTTCGAGTTCGCCCAGCGACAACGGCCCTTTCGCAACCAGGAAGGCGTTGAGGATCGCCATGGTGCGCTCGGCGGCGGAGACGGAACGGTCCGGCGCGGGCTCGCTCTTGTTCGGCACGGATTCTCTTCCAGCTTGTGGGCCGCCTTGGACGCTTGGCGGACGCCAGGATAACGCGCCGGGCCCGGCTTTGCAAATTTTCATAACGCCGTTATGAAAATTTGGGAAGGGGCGTATCGGCTGTCGCGGCCGGCGCCTCGCAAGGCTGAACGCGGTTCCAGCTTGGGCTGAAACATATTGCGTTTCGAAAAATCATAATGCCATTATGAAATCGCAACCCAGATGGAGAGGACCATGCAGCCCATTTCCCTCGCTCGTCGGCTTGGACTCGTCGCGGTCGCACTGGGCGTGTTCGGCGCGCCGTCGGCCTGGGCCGACCGCCTCGACGACATCAAGGCCCGCGGCACGCTGATCTGCGCCACGCTGAATTCCTCGGAACCGCTGGGTTATCAGGACCCGGTTTCGCGCAAGACCGTCGGCTTCGATGTCGACACCTGCGCCGCCATCGCCCAGCGCCTCGGCGTCACGCTCGACCTCCGGTCGGTGTCGGTGGAGGCCCGCATCGCCGAGCTGTCGCTCGGCCGTGTCGACCTGATCGCCGCGGCGCTCGGCTACACCAAGGAGCGCGCGCAGCAGATCGCCTTCTCCGACGCCCACTATCAGGTTCCGATCAAGCTGATCGTGAAGACGGACTCGACGCTCAACGCGCTGGCCGACTTCAAGGGCAAGAAGATCAGCGCCAACAAGGGTTCGACGCCGGAGCTCTACGCGCGCCGCCGGACGGAGGCCGAGGTGGTGACCTTCCAGGACCCGCCGGCCGCGTTCCTGGCCCTGCAGCAGGGCAAGGTGGACGGTCTGGCGCTGGCGGCACCGTCGGCCGTGCGCTTCGTCAACGAGACCGGCGGCAAGTTCCGTTTCGCGGCTGAAGCCCTCGCCTTCGAAGCCACGGCGCTCGGCGTGAAGAAGGACGAGCCGGCCCTGCTGGCGGCCGTCAACAAGGCGCTGGCCGATATGGAAGCCGCCGGCGAGATCGATGCGCTGTGGAACAAGTGGTACGGGCCGAACACCAAGTTCAACCTGCCGCGCGAGAAGAAGCTGACGCCCATCTCGTCCTTCGAATGACCGCCTGAACCCCAACCGTCCGCCATCGGCCTGCCATGCCCGACGGCACGGCAGCGCCGGGACGCCACCGGACCAGCGAGCGGAGCGTCATGACCCTCGATTTCGCAGCGATCCTAACGCCGCAATACACACAGTGGATGCTGTCGGGCGCCATGACCTCGCTGGCGCTCTTCGCCTCCGCCTGGGTGCTCGCCTTCCTCACCGCGTCGCTCCTCGTCGCCATCGGGTCGGCGCCGTTCCGTCCGGCGCAATTCACGGTGGCGACATTCGTCGAGTATCACCGGAACATTCCGATGCTGGTCCAGATCTTCGTCTGGTACTTCGCCATGCCGCAGTTGCTTCCCGACGCATGGACGACGTGGATCAACGCGCACAACAGCGAATTCATCTTCGCCCTCATCGCCCTGTTCCTGAATTCCGCGGCCTACATGTCGGAGGACATGCGCAGCGGCCTGCGCTCCCTGCCGCGCGAGCAGATGGAGGCCGGGCGCGCCCTGGGGCTGAGCTACCTGCAGACCATGCGGGACGTGCTGCTGCCGCAGGCGATCCGCGCGGCCCTGCCGCCGCTGATCAACCAGTCGCTGGCCCTGTTCAAGGCGACAAGCCTGGCGATGGCGATCGGCGTCGCCGAGATGACCTACGCCTCGCGGCAGGTGGAGAACGAGACCTACCGGACCTTCGAGACCTTCGCGATCGCCTCGGCCTTCTACGTCACGCTGTCCTTCGCGATCATGGCGCTGGGCGCCTGGGTCGACCGCCGGAACCAGAAGGCGGCGGGGCACTGACATGCAGGACATCATCGCCATCCTCCGCGATTACGGGCTGCTGCTGGCCATCGGCCAGTTCCCGGAAGGGCCGATCGGCGGTCTCGCGCTGACGCTCATCCTGGCGCTGTCCGGTCTGCTGCTCTCCTTCCCGCTCTCCGTCCTCATCGGGGTCGGGCGGATCAGCCCCAACCCGGCGGTCGCCCGACTGGCCGCGGCCTTCGTCAGCGTCGTGCGCGCCTTGCCGCTGCTGATGCTGATCTTCTGGGCCTATTTCATCGTTCCGTTGATCATCGGCCAGACCGTATCGGGCCTCACGACGGTGATCGTGGCGCTCGTGGTCTATGAAACGGCCTATCTGGCGGAGGTCGTGCGCGCCGCCATCCTGGCCCTGCCGAAGGGGCAGGTCGAGGCGTCGCGCTCGCTGGGGCTGAGCTATGTCCAGACGATGAAGGACATCATCCTGCCGCAGGCCCTGTTCAACGCGATCCCCAGCATCCTCAACCAGTTCATCTCGCTCGTGAAGAACACCTCGGTCGCCTACATCATCAGCGTCGATGAGCTGACCTACGCCGCCTATCAGGTCAACGCGCAGCTGCTGACCAAGCCGGTCGAGGTCTATGTGATCCTGGCGGCGACCTATTTCATCATCTGCTTCTCGCTCAATCGTCTCGTCAAGCTCGTCGAACGGCGCATCCACACGAGCCGTCAAGCTCCCATCGCCGCGGAGGCCGCAGCATGATCGTCTTCGAGAATGTCGACAAATGGTACGGCACGTACCACGCGCTCAACAACGTCAACGAGACCATCGGCAAGGGCGAGGTCGTCGTGATCTGCGGTCCCTCGGGCTCCGGCAAGTCGACCCTGATCCGCACGGTCAACCGCCTGGAACCCATCCAGAAGGGGCGCATCACGATCGACGGCCGCGATGTCAACGGCGCGGACGTGAACGTCAACGCGTTGCGCAGCGGCATCGGTTTCGTCTTCCAGCAGTTCAACCTGTTCCCGCATCTCAGCGTCGTCCGCAACGTCATGCTGGCCCCCATGCGGGTGCACAAGGTTCCGGAGAAGACCGCGCGCGAGACCGCGATGGATCTGCTCGACAAGGTCGGCCTCGCGCACAAGGCGGATGAATTCCCGCCGCGGCTGTCCGGCGGCCAGCAGCAGCGCGTCGCCATCGCCCGCGCCCTGGCGATGAAGCCGCCGGTGATGCTGTTCGACGAACCCACCTCCGCCCTCGACCCCGAGCTGGTGGGGGAGGTCCTCAACGTCATGAAGCAATTGGCGTCCGAGGGCATGACCATGCTCTGCGTCACGCACGAGATGGGTTTCGCACGGGAAGTCGCCGACCGCGTCATCTTCATGGATGGCGGTGCCGTCCTCGAACGCGCGGCCCCGGAGGATTTCTTCCAACGGCCGCAGCATCCCCGCGCCCGGAAATTCGTCGCCGACATCCGCCACTGACATCCGCCACTGACATCCGCCACTGACGCGGCGCGCCGTCGCCGCATCCCACATCAGCCAAGGCCCTCATCATGCCGTTTCTTTCCGACGCGCTCGGACGGATCAAGCCGTCCGCGAGCATCGTTGCCAACCAGCGCGCCCGCGAGCTGGCGGCGCAGGGGCGCGACGTCATCGCGCTGAGCTCCGGCGAGCCCGATTTCGACACGCCCGATCACATCAAGCAGGCGGCAGCCGCAGCCATGGCGGCGGGCCGGACGAAATACACCCCCGTCGCCGGCATCGTCGAACTGCGCCGGGCCATCCGCGGCAAGTTCCAGCGCGAGAACGGCCTCGATTACGGGCTCGACCAGATCATCGTCGGCACCGGGGGCAAGCAGGTCATCGCCAACGCCCTGGTCGCCACGGTCAGTCCGGGCGACGAAGTGATCATTCCCGCACCCTTCTGGGTGTCCTACCCGGAGATCGTCGCGCTGTGCGGCGGCACGCCGGCAATCGCCCCGACGCGGGCGGCGGACGGCTTCCGCCTCACGGCGGAGACGCTGGAGCGGCTGATCACGCCGCGCACCAAGTGGCTCATCCTCAACTCGCCGTCGAACCCGAGCGGCGCCGCCTACGACCGCGACGCGATGAAGCGCCTGACCGATGTGTTGGAGCGGCACCCCCAGGTCTGGGTGCTGACCGACGATATCTACGAGCATCTGATCTACGGCGACCAGCCCTTCTGCACGCCGGCGCAGGTGGCGCCCGCTCTTTACGAGCGCACCCTGACGGTCAACGGCGTGTCCAAGGCCTACGCGATGACGGGGTGGCGGATCGGCTACGCCGGCGGGCCGCGCCACCTCATCCAGGCCATGGACACGATCCAGGGGCAATTCACCTCCGGCGCCTGCTCGATCGCGCAATGGGCGGCGGTGGCGGCCCTCGATGGCCCGCAGGACTATCTCGCCGAGCGGCGGCAGGTCTTCCAGGAGCGGCGGGACCTGGTCGTGGGCATGCTCAACCAGTCGAGCGGCTTGCGGTGCCCGGTGCCGGAGGGCGCCTTCTACGTGTTCCCCACCTGCGAGGCGCTGTTCGGCCTGAAGACGCCGGCGGGCCGGCCGATCACCAACGACGAGGCGTTCGCCGCCGAACTGCTCGACGTCGAAGCGGTGGCCGTGGTTCACGGGGCGGCCTACGGATCGCCGGGACATTTCCGGATTTCCTACGCCGCCTCCACCGCGCAGCTCGAAGAGGCGTGCACGCGGATCCAGCGGTTCTGCAACTCGCTGAGCTGACGCCGGGCCGCGGCGCCATCCGTCCGGATGGCGCACGTCGGGCCGCATGAGGCTAGACTGCGCCGGGTCCCCGTCGACACCCCCGATGAACCGTATGGATTCCCGACATGAGCTGGTTCGCACCGCCCCGCAGGATCGAAACCCGTGTGTTCACGCGCCTTCCCGATCGCTTCCGGAGGGCGCGGCGAACGGCCTGGGCCGACGCCAATCAAGGCGGCCAGCCGATCGACAGCTTCCTCGAAGGCCCATCCTTCGACCGTGCCGGACGTCTGTACGTCACCGACATTCCCTTCGGCCGGGTGTTCCGCATCGATCCGGACGGCGAATGGACGCTGGTGACCGAGTATGACGGCTGGCCGAACGGCCTGAAGATTCACGCGGACGGCCGGATCCTCATCACCGATTACAAGCGCGGGCTGATGCTGCTCGACCCGGACAGCGGGCGCGTGACGCCTCTGGTGGAAACGGTGGCGAGCGAGAGCTTCAAAGGCGTCAACGACCTCGTCATCGCGCGGTCGGGGACGATCTACTTCACCGACCAGGGCCAGACCGGCATGCAGGACCCGACCGGCCGTGTCTGGCGGCTGGGAACCGACGGGCGGCTGAGCTGCCTCGTCGATACGATCCCGAGCCCGAACGGCATCGTCGTGGACGCCGAGGAGACCTTCCTGCTCGTCGCCGTGACACGGGCCAATCAGGTCTGGCGCGTTCCGCTGACCGAAAGCGGCCTCGTCACCAAGGTCGGGGTGTTCGTGAACCTGCATGGCGGGCCGGGCGGGCCGGACGGCCTGGCGCTGGACCGGGACGGCAATCTGCTGATCTGCCACACCGGTTTCGGCTCGGTCTGGCGGGTGTCGCCGGTGGCCGAGCCGCTCGACCGCATCGTGTCGTGCGCCGGGTTGAGCACGACCAACCTTGCGTTCGGCGGCGACGGCAACCGCAGCCTGTTCATCACCGAAAGCCGCAGCGGCTCGATCCTGCGAGCGGAGCTCGACACGCCGGGCCTGCCGATGCACGCGCACGCCTGACGCGGGGCGGCGTTGGCGGTCGATGAACCGGAGGATCCGTCCGGGGCCGGAACCGGGAGGCATGGGAGCCGCGGGCCGTCACCCGCGCGTTTCCAGCGTCTGCGCGATCGCGGGTTCATACCGTCCGGAGACCAGGACGAAGAGCATGCGGCAGATCCGACCGGAGCGGTTGGCCCAGGCATGGTCAATGCCGCGCTGGACGACGACGGATCCCGGTGTCAACAGATCCTCCCCCCGTCCAGGACCAGCACGACCTCGCCGTCGATCACCACCCCGTAATCCACCGATTCCGTGCGGTGCATCGGTGGATGCGGGGAGTCCTCCCGCACCGTCGACGATGGCGGTGCCGTCGGGATCGACGCCTGTTGCCGCGCCCGGAACGCGCTCATTCGCCAACCGGGACGCATCCAATCGACCTGTGCCTACTCGTGGGCAATACAGGTCGGAACGTCGTGGACTTGGTCCGACGCCGGGAAGGGGGCCGGACCGGCACTCAGAACGCGATCATCACCTTGAGGTGCTTCCCGCGCTCGGTGGCCATGCGGAACGCCTCGGCGGCGTCGACCATCGGCACCACCGCGGTGATGATCGGGGAAACGTCGAAGACGCCCCGTTCCAGGCAGGAGACGGCGTCGGCGAAGACGTTGCCGAAACGGAAGGCGCCGCGCAGGTCGAGCTCCTTGGCCATGATGCGGTTGGCGGACACCGGCGACGCCCCGCCGGGCAGCGACCCCACCTGGACGATGACGCCGCCCGGCCGCACGGTGTCGATGGCGGCGTTCAGCCCGGCCGGTGCCCCCGACACCTCGAAGACCACGTCGAAGCCGCCACTGCGGCGCGCCGCCTCCTCCAGCGCGCCGGCCTCGGTACCGACGTTGATCACCTCGTCCGCGCCGAGACGGCGGGCGGTCGCCAGCGACGCATCGACCAGGTCGGTCACGGTGACCGCAGCCGCGCCGCCGCGCCGCGCGGCCAGCAGCACGAGCTGCCCGATGGGGCCGGCCCCGATCACCAGCACCCGCTGGCCCATCAGGTTGCCGGCCCGGTGCGCCGCGTGCAGCGCCACCGACAGCGGCTCGGCGAAGGCGGCCACCGTGGCGTCGATGGAGCGCACGACGTGGCACTGGCTCTCATCGACCGTCACGGTCTCGCAGAACCCGCCCTGCATGTGCGGAAACTTGCTGGCGCTGCCCATGTAGAAGACGGCCTGGCACAGGTTCGGGCGCCCTTCCCGGCAACGCGGGCAGCGGCCGCAGCTCCGGCCGGGGTGGACGGCCACGGTGTCGCCAGGGAGGAGCGTGGAGACGGACGCGCCGACCGCTGTCACCTCGCCGGCGATCTCGTGGCCGGGCACCAGCGGTTCGCGGATCACGAAGTCGCCGACGCGGCCGTCCTTGAAGTAATGGATGTCGGACCCGCAGATGCCGCCGGCGCGCACCCGCACCACCACACCGGTCTCGCCCGGCGATGGCGGGGTCCGCTGTTCCAGACGCAGATCCTTGGCTCCGTGAATGACGCAGGCTTTCATGATCGTATCCTGTGGATGGTCCGTGCGGTGAGGGCGACGGGTCAGGGAGTGCCGGTGCGGCCGAAATCGAACAGCTTCATGTAGGCGATGTTGTCCTCCGGCCCGATGCCGGCGCGCACGATCATGCGGTGCAGTTCGGTGACCAGCCCGGTCAGCGGCATCGGCGTGCGCAGCGCGAAGGCGTAGCGCTGCACCGCCTCGAGATCCTTCAGCATGTTGTCGATGCGGCCGGTGGGGGTGGGATCCCGGGTCGCCATCTTCGGCATGAACTCCTGCAGGATGCGGGAGTCGGCCCGGCCGCCGGCCAGGGCCGCCGGGATCTTCGCCGCGTCGATGCCGCCGTCGGCGGCGAGGCGGGTCGCCTCGGCCACCGCGATGAAGGTGCAGGCGCACAGCACCTGGTTGATCAGCTTGGTCGTCTGCCCCGCCCCGCTCGGCCCCATGTGGGTCATGGTGGCGGCCAGCTCGGCCAGCACCGGCCAAGCGCGGGCGACCGCCGCGTCCTCGCCGCCGATCATCAGCGTCAGCCGTCCGGCGAGCGCGGCCGGCGCACCGCCGGACAAGGGGGCGTCGACCCAGCCCATGCCGGTCTCCGCGTGCAGCCGGGCGGCCATCGCCGCGGTCGCCTGCGGGTCGATGCTGCTCATGTCGATCAGCAGCTTGCCGGGACCGGCGGCGCGACGGACGCCGTCGGCGCCGAACGCCACCGCCTCCACCAGCGCCGCGGTGTTGAGGCTGGTGATCACCACATCGGAGACCTCCGCCACCGCCGCGGGGCTGTCCAGCGCCGTCGCCCCGCGGGCGACCAGCGGGGCCAGCTTCGCCGGGTCCGGATCGCGCAGGGCGACGCGGTGCCCGCGGTCCAGAAGCCGGGTGGCGATCGCCGAACCCATGACCCCGACGCCGATCACGCCGATGTTGTATCGCGGTGTTTCCACGTGTGTCGCTCCATTCGAACGCGGCCGTCCGGGGCCGCAAGCCTCGTCAAACCGTCCTGCGGGATGGGCGCGTGCTGCCGCGCGACAGGATCTCGAAGCCCAGGTCGTGCACCGGGGCCGGCGGCCGGTCGGCGCCGAGCGCGTCGAGGATCACCTCCGCAGTCCGCAGCCCGATGGCGCGCGCGTCCACCCGCACCGTGGTCAGCGGCGGGACCGTCTGGCGGCCGATCTCGAAGTCGCCGAATCCCATCAGCGACAGATCCTCCGGCACCGCGACGGAGCGGCGCTGGCATTCCATCAGCGCGCCGACCGCCAGCAGGTCCGACACGGCGAACACCGCGTCCAGGTCGGGCGCCCGTTCGAGCAGGCGGCCCATCGCCTCGCCGCCTTCCGTGAAGGACAACGGCACGCGCGGGTGGCGCTGGATCAGATCGTCGGGCAGGCCGCATTCCCGCAGGCCGCCGGCGAAGCCGGCCAGCCGTTCCTCGCCACGGACGTCGCGCGCCTCGCCGTCGGCGGCCGGCCCGAGGGCGCCGATGCGGCGATGACCGAGCCCGGCCAGATGGCGGGCCGCGGCGCGCCCGACCTCGACGTTCGAGAAGCCGACGACATGGTCCACCGGCCTGTCCTGCACGTCCCAGATCTCCACCACCGGCACGCCGGCCTCGATCAGCATGGCGGTCGTCTCCCGTGCGTGGGCCATCCCGGTGAGCACGATCGCCTCCGGCCGGCGGGTCAGCACCGATTGGACGACGCGTTCCTCCTCGTCCTGGCGGTAGAGCGTGACGCCGATCAGGAGCTGGTAGCCGGCCTTCCGCAGCCCTTCGGTCAGGGCCTGCGCGGTGTCCGCGAAGTTCGAATTCATCAGGGTCGGGAGGATCAGGGCGACAAAGCCGCTGCGGCGGGACGACAGGCTGCCCGCCATGCGGTCGGGCACGTAGCGCAGTTGCGCGACGGCGTCCAGCACGCGGGTGCGCGTCTCCTCCGCGACAAGGTCGGGGTCCGCCAGCACCCGCGACACCGTCATCGTCGACACGCCGGCCAGCCGGGACACATCCCGCATCGTGGGTTTCGTTCGACGCCTGGTCATAACACCCGGTCCATTCCGATGCCGTTGTGAGCGGAGCGCCCCCGAACATTCGGGGTTCACGATGATCCGCCGCAGCAGCATTTTTGTGTTGTGCTGTTATCGATAACATGGCATTGTCCGGCCACACAACGAAAATAAAATATTGCACGTGCGAAAAGCGGACGGCGCAGTATTCGGGGGGAATCGGGTATGATTGCTGTCAACGCCGGAAGTATCCGACGGCTCTTTCTTCAACGACAGTCATGTTATCGATAACACAATTCCGCAGCGGTGTGGCTGGAGGCAGCGCTGTCGATGGTGGGCGGATTGCCGGCCCCATCTCTTGGGCCGGGCAGCAATTCCGTCTCCGGCGAACCGCGCGCAAGGAGGGTGGCCGTGTTCGAACGCCTCATGACCAAGGGCCTGGAATGGATGCTGATCGCCATGCTCAGCCTGATGGTGCTGCTCGTCTTCGGGAACGTGGTGCTGCGTTATGGATTCAATTCGGGCATCACCTTCTCCGAGGAGGTGTCCCGCTTCCTGTTCGTGTGGGTGACGTTCCTGGGGTCGGTCCTCCTGCTGCGCGACGGCGGGCATCTGGGTGTGCACATCCTCACCGGCCGCCTGTCCCCGCGGGGCCGTCGCGCGTGCCGGTTCACCAGCGACCTGCTGGTCTTCCTGTGCTGCGCGCTGCTGACCAAGGGTGCCTGGCACCAGACCATGCTGAGCGTCGACAACCACGCTCCCGCGTCCGGGTTGTCCCTGGCCGTCGTCTATTCGGCGACCCTGTTCTGCGGTGTCGGGATGGGCGTGATCCTCCTGAACTCGATGTACCGCCTGGCCACCGGCCGGATGACCGACGACGAGCTCAACCCCGGGGACGTCGAGGACGCCCTGTGAGGCGCTTGCGAACGACGACGAAGAACAAGGCTCCTGGAGGGATCCCGTGACCATCGCCGTATTCGTATTCTCCCTCTGCGGAGCCATGGCGATCGGCATGCCCGTCGCCTTCGCCTTGCTGGTCTGCGGGGTGGCCCTGATGGTCCATCTCGACATGTTCGACACGCAGATCATCGCGCAGAACCTGGTGCTTGGCGCCGACAACTTCCCGCTGATGGCCATCCCCTTCTTCATGCTGGCCGGCGAGATCATGAACAAGGGCGGGATCTCCCGCCAGATCGTGCTGGTGGCGGAGGCGCTGGTCGGTCATATCCGCGGCGGGCTCGGTTATGTCGCGATCGCGGCGGCTCTGGTGATCGCCAGCATTTCGGGCTCGGCAGCCGCGGATTCCGCCGCCCTGGCCGCGGTCGTGATCCCGATGATGCGCAGCGCGGGCTACAATGTGCCGCGTTCGGCCGGTCTGATCGCGTCGGCCAGCGCCATCGCCCCCATCCTGCCGCCCGCCATGCCGCTGGTCCTGTTCGGCGTGGCCGCCCAGCTGTCGATCACCAAGCTGTTCTTCACCGGCATCTTCCCCGGCCTGCTGATGGCCCTGTCGCTGGTGATCGCCTGGAAACTGACGGCCCGCAAGGATTTCGCCGACGCACCGCCGCGGCGCTTCGAGTGGCGCGTCCTGGTGTCCGCCGTCTGCGGGGCGGTGTGGGCGCTGATCCTGCCCTTCGTCATCATCGGCGGCATGAAGGCGGGGGTGTTCACCCCGACGGAAGCGGCCGTCGTGGCGGCCGTCTACTCGCTCCTCGTGAGCTGCGTCATTTACCGGCAGCTCAGCCTCGCCGATCTGCCCGGCATCATCCTGGCGGCGGCGAAGACCGCCAGCTCGATCATGCTGATCGTCGCCGCGTCCATGGTGTCGGCCTGGCTGATCACCATCGCCGAGATTCCGGCGCAGGTGACGGCGCTGATGCAGCCCTTCATGCACGACAAGACGCTGCTGATGTTCGTGCTGATGGTGCTGGTCTTCGCCGTCGGCACCGCGCTCGATCTGGCGCCGACGGTGCTGATCCTGACGCCGGTGCTGATGCCGCTGGTGAAGGAGGCCGGCATCGATCCCTATTACTTCGGCATCATGTTCATGATGAACAACGCCATCGGCCTGATCACCCCGCCGGTGGGAACGGTGCTGAACATCGTGTCCAGCGTCGCGCGGGTGAAGCTCGACCACGTGATCACGGGGATGCTGCCCTTCCTGCTGGCGGAGACCCTGGTGATGTTCCTTCTCGTCCTTTTCCCGGAGCTGGTGACGGTTCCGGCCCAGTGGCTGCGCTGACGGCGCCGCCGTCGGACACGCCTCTACCAGCGCAACGAACCCGCGGGCGGTCGCCCGGAGAAACAAGGAGGAATGCCATGAAGATGTTGAAACGGTTCCTGCCGCTGGCGCTGTCCACGGTGACTCTGGCCGCGGTGACGCTGGCCGCCGCGGTGGTGCCGGCCGAGGCGGCGACCCGCCTGCGCTTCGGCTACGAGGCGCCGCGCTCCGACAGCCAACATGTGGCGTCCGAGCGGTTCAAGGAGCTGCTTGCCGCCAAGACCGGCAACGAGCTGCAGCTCCAGCTGTTCCCGGAAGGCACGCTGGGCAACGCGCAGGCCCTGATCAACGGCACCCGCGGCGGCACCATCGACCTGGAGCTGTCGGGCTCGTCCAATTTCTCGGGCCTGGAGCCGCTGCTGAACGTGCTCGACACGCCCTTCACCTTCAAGGACGAGGCGCACGCCTACCGCTTCCTCGACGGCGAGGGCGGGCAGAAGCTGCTGGACGCGCTGGAGAAGCACAACCTCAAAGGCCTGGCCTATTGGGACAACGGCTTCCGGATGATCACCAACACCAAGCGCCCGGTGCGCACGCCGGACGACGTGAAGGGCCTGAAGATCCGGACCACCGCCAGCGCCGTCCACATCGAGGCGTTCAAGCTGCTGGGCGCCAACCCCGCGCCGATGCCGCTCGCCGAGCTCTACACGGCGCTGGAGACCGGCGCCATGGACGCGCAGGAGCACCCGCTGGGTGTGCTGTGGTCGGTCAAGCTCTACGAGGTCCAGAAGCATCTGACCCTCAGCCGCCACGCCTACAGCCCGCTGATCCTGGTGATGAACAAGCCGAAGTTCGACAGCCTGCCTCCGGCCCAGCAGAAGGCCATGATCGAGGCCGCGCGCGAGGCCGGCGCCTACCAGCGCCAGCTCAACGCGCAGAACGTGGCGATGATCGTGGAGGGGGTGAAGAAGGCCGGGATGCAGGTGGTGGAGACCATCGATCCCCAGCCCTTCGCCCGGATCACCGCGCCGGCGCGCCAGTTCATCATCAACAAGTTCGGCGGCGAGGACATCTTCAAGCAGATCGACACGGTGCGCGACGTACCGTGACCGCAGGCACCGGGCCGGCCGCCCAGAGCGCGCCGGCCCGGTCCCCCACAGTCAGGCACTCCACGTCGGGTCCCCAGTCAGGCCCCCCAGTCAGGCCCCCAAGCCCCCGAGGATGAGACGACATCATGCTGTTCGGCAACGTTCACACCCTGCAAGACATGGCCGGATGGCTTCCCGAGCCGATCCGGATCGCGGTGGAGCATCTGCGCGACACCGATTTCCTGGCGATGCCGGTCGGAAACTACGAGCTGCGCGGCCAGGACATCGTCGTGCAGGTGTTCGACGTGACCACCCGCGTCATCGAACAGACCCGCCCCGAGGTGCACCGCAAGCACATCGACGTGCAGTTCCTCTGCCGCGGCCACGAGCGCATCGGGGTGGCCGTGGACACCGGGAACAACAAGGTCGCCGAGGATCTTCTGGAGCAGCGCGACCTGCTCTTCTACGAGGCCATGGAGGATGAATCGACGCTGACCATGCGGCCCGGCAATTTCGCGGTGTTCTTCCCGACCGACGTCCACCGCCCGGCCTGCGTGGACGGCGAGCCCGAGCGCGTGCGCAAGGTCGTCATCAAGATCCGCACCGCCCTTCTGGCCGCGCACCCCCCATCCTGATCCGGCGCCGAACCGCCGGACACCCGTCACCAGAACACCAGGATTCCCGACGATGCCACGCATCCCATTCTCCGACATGAAGGCGGAGTTCAAGCGAGTCCTACTGAAGAAGGGCACCCCGGAGGAGAGTGCCGAGCTGTCGGCCCGGCTGATCGCGGAGACGAGCTGCGACGGCATCTACTCCCACGGCGTGAACCGCTTCCCGCGGGTGGTGGAGTACATCGACAGGGGCTACATCGACGTCAGCGCCCGACCGACGCTGGTGGAAAGCCTGGGCGCCTTCGAGCGCTGGGACGGCAATCTGGGGCTCGGCAACGTCTGCGCGACCCTGATGATGGACCGCGCCATCGGGTTGGCGCGGGCATCCGGGATCGGCTGCGTGGCCCTCGCGAACACCAACCACTGGCTGCGCGGCGGCACCTATGGCTGGCAGGCGGCCAACGCCGGGTGCGTCGGGCTGTGCTGGACCAACACCCAGCCCAACATGCCGGCCTGGGGTGCCAAGGACCGCCGCATCGGCAACAACCCCCTGATCCTCGCGGTTCCGCGGGCCGGGGGTGCGGTGGTGGTCGATATGGCCATGGCGCAGTTCTCCTACGGCCAGCTCGAGGCCACGCGGAACCGGGGCGAGGCGCTGCCGGTCGCCGGCGGCTACGACGGCGATGGCAACCTCACCACCGATCCGGGCGCGATCCTGCAGAGCTGGCGGGTGCTGCCGATCGGCTTCTGGAAGGGATCGTCGCTGTCCCTGGTGCTCGACCTCGTCGCCACGGTGCTGTCGGGGGGGCGGTCGACCTACCGGGTCGGGCAGCTCGGCAGCGACGAGTACCAGCTGAGCCAGGTGTTCATCGCCATCGACGCGACGCGGATCGCCGGGGACGCCTTCCTCGCCTCCGCGGTCGATGAGGTGCTGGCCGACGTCAAGGCGTCCGAACGCGTCGATCCGGACGTGGCCATCCGCTATCCGGCCGAGCGGGAGCTGCGCGTCCGCCAGGACAATCTGGAACACGGGATTCCCGTGGACGACGCCGTCTGGGCACGCATCACCGCCCTGTGACGCCACCTCCGGAACGCCGCCGGCGGGCCGGCGGTCGCCTCTTCGTCGGGCGATACCCTCACTCGCCACCGGTCAGCCAGGCGCGCGGGGGTTGTCCATGCCGCAGCCGAAACCGCTTCGCGAAGTGGCTCGGGTTGGCGTAACCGGCGGCCAGCGCCGCCTCCGTCACGCTCTGGCCGTCACGCAGCAGGCGGGCGGCGCAATCGACCCGGGTGGACGCTTTCGCCTCGGCTCCGCTGGTGCCGGGCGCGCTGTACGGCGATGTCGCGCTGCGCTGGTCGCGGGAACTGGGAAGCATCGACAATCTGAGCACCGGCGAGAAGGACGCCGACGAGGCGACCTCCCGGCTCGGCAGGCTGCGCCTGCGCTACGCTCCGGCCGGCGGGCCGCTCGACATCATGCTGACGGTCCAGCGCGAGACTCTCGACGCCGACGACGAGCTGTACGTCAATGATGCGATGATCCGCGACCGCGACTTCGTCAACGGTGCCTTCGGCAGTCAGATGCACTACGAGCGCGACGTCAACTCATACGCGCTGACCGTCGCGTACGACCTTGACGGGATCACCCTGAACAGCGTCACCGCATGGCAGGACCGGGACATGCCCCGCCTGCTGGTCACGCCGCCGGCTTACCGGTCCTTCGGGGCCGATCCCGGCTACCTGTTCGAGGAGGAGCAGCGCGGCGTGTCCCAGGAACTGCGCCTCAGCTTCGGCGAGGGCCGGCGGCTGGGCGGCGTCGGCGGCCTGTTCGTCCAGGACATCGACTTCACCCGCCGGGAACCCGCTCTGGCGTTCATCGACCGGTCGGAATCGGAGAACCATGTCGACACCCGCTCCCACGCGGTGTTCGGCGAGGCGACCTACGCCGTGACCGAGGCGCTGGACCTGACGGCCGGCGCCCGCTTCGCGCACGAGGAGGTGACGGCCGACGACGCCGGCACGTTCTCGTACCGGGCGAGCGCCGACTTCTCGGGCGTCTCGCCCAAGCTGGCGCTGGGCGACCGGATCGATCCCGACAACCGCGTGTACGCGCTGATCAGCCGGGGCTTCAAGCCCGGCGGCTTCAACCGCACGGTCTCCAGCACGAACGACAGCGTGCCCTATGATTCCGAAACTTCGACCAACGACGAGATCGGCTGGCGCGGCTCCATGTTCGATGGTGTCGCGGAGCTGACCGCCGCCGCCTACCTGATCAAGACCCGCGACAAGCAGTTCTATGTGGGGCTGCCGGGCTTCCAGGTGCTGCGCAACATCGGCGATGCCGAGAGCCGCGGCGTCGAGTTGAATGCCGACCTGCACCCCGCCGCCGGGCTGACCGTGTCGTTCGGTACGGCCATGTCATCGGCCTGTCCGGTCCCGGTTACGAGGTCGCCGACCGCATGGGCATCCTGGCGGAGCCGAAGGCGCGCGGGCGCGAGGTCGATGAGAACGTCTTCCTCGACCGCGAGGGCCGCGAGGTGCTCCGCCTGCGTTACCGCGAGTTCCTCACCACGCTCGACTGGATCGGTATGGTCCGCGCCGAGCTGGTCAACGTGCTGCACGACCGGGCGCGGGCGGTCGCGGCCATCCGCTTCGACACGACCATGGCGGATTTCGAGCCGCGCGCCGACGGCGTCCATTCGGCGACGCGCCGGTGCCTGTTCGGCGACGATCCGGATCCCTACCGGCCGCTCGGCTACCGCGTCGCCGATCTTCACGTGTGGTTGGTGGTGCCGGGCCGCCATGCCGTCGTTCTATCGGTGGTCAGCCACCACCCCCAGACGCCCGATCGCTACAAGGCGCGGCTGCCCGGCAGGCTCGGGCTGGTTCACCCTGTCGTCGAGGTGTGGCGCTGCCCGGTCGACGCAGCGTGCTGGCCCCGACACCGTGGTGCCGGCGGCCAAGGTGCCGGCACGCCCAAGGCGCAAGGCCCAAGGGGGGCGTGGGTCGTGCCGCGGCGGGTCATGAAACCTCCGTCCGATGGCGGCGGCGCAACGGATAAGGACGGATCAGGATCTCCGCCGGAACGCCCCATTCGCGATGCAGGCGCCACGCCTGCTCCAGAGAAAGATGGCGACGGCGGTTCAGCACCTCGGACGCGCGCGCCTTGGATCCGAGAAGCTCGGCCAAATCCTTCTGGCGCTTGCCGATCTGCGTCATCCGTTCGCGCAGCGCCTCGGGTGCTTCCGGTGCCTCTATGGCCCAATGCTTGTCCTCATAGTCGCCAATGACCAAGGCCAGAAGATCGAAGCGGTCCGCCTCCAGGCTTCCAGGCTCCGGCTCGTTCTCGAAGTAACGCTCGATCTCGGCAAGCGCCTGATCGTAATCCGCTTCCGTTCGCAAAAGCCGAATGTCCATCACACTGTCTCCGGATCGGTCTTGTCGTACTCTTTGTGCGTTCCCACGAACTTTACCAGCACCCGTTTGTAGCGATACGCGATGTGGACGATCAGGCGGTACTTGTTTCCGCCAATGTCGAAGATCACCCGATTGTCCCCGACAAAGTCCACCGTCGCGCCAAACTCCCTCTTCACGTCCGTCGGCTCTTGCCATTCCGCATGTGCGACCTGGCTGTACCAGGTCTCCAAAGGCGCTTTCGCCTGTGGGTGCCGCCGCCAGAACAGCTTCAGTGTCCGTCGTGCGATGATCTGCATGAGCCGAACCGTAGCAGGTTCCGAATACGGGAACAAGCGAAGGTTCCCGCATTCGGAACAATCCCGCTGCGCTTACGGTGAATCGACGACGCCCGCCGCCTGCTCAGCGTGCGGTGTCGAGGGCCTCTCGCGTGATGATGATGGGCAGATGGCCGTCGGGCAGGAAGTTGGACCCGTCCTCGCGGTTCACGGTGTATTGCGGCGTTTCCGTCCCCCGCCGCATTTCGGCGGTGCACGCCTTCGGGTCCCTGCTGGAAGCGTCGGACCGGGAGCCGGTCGTCGATGTCGCCTTTTCCGATCCGCTTGCCATCTCCTTCACCTCCGGCGCAACGGGACCGTCCAAGGGCGTGCTCGGCACCAACGCGCAGGTGGTCACCTTCGGTGCGGACTGGATCAGGGCCACCGACTTCCGGGAAGGGGATTCCCTCTACACGCCGCTGTCCCTCTTCCACGCCATCGCGTCCTGGCTGGGCGTTGCACCCACGATCATCCGCGGGAGGTGGATCGCCATCGCCGAGCGCTTTTCCGCCTCACGCGATTGGGACGAGGTGCGTCGCTGCAACGTGTCGCTGGCGCACGGGATCTTTTCCATGATCCCGATCCCGATGAAGCAGCCGCCGCGTCCCGGCGACGCCGATCAGCCCGCCCGCACCTTCTACATCGGGCAACGCGATCCCGAGTTTGAACGGCTATTCAACGGCCGCGTGGAGGCGGATGGGCAGGGCGAACAGCATGACCGCGGTCCGACCGGGCGTGCGGCCATGGCGGTGCCCCTTGCCGTCCGCGGCGGCGAATGCGACGCCAAGCCCGCTTGGCCCCGTCGATGGTTCGGGTGGACGCTCATGAATGTTCCGTTCCGGAGGCCCGATCGCGTGCGCTTCAGCCATCATCCCGCTCGCCCGCATGCCGGACCTTCCTGCCTTCGACCCTGGATTCTGTCGCTGAAGCTGAAAACCCTTTCCGGAACATGAACGATTGGGCGCGTCCGTGGTTTCCCCAATTTTCCGGGACCGGCACGGCCGGACCCGTCGTATTGGCAACCGAGGAGAAAGGTCATGTCCACGATCAGCGCAACGGTGAACGAGGTCGACGGCAAGGTGGCGCTCGTGACGGGGGCCGCGAGTGGCATCGGCAAGGCGACCGCCCTTCTGCTGCACGCCCGCGGCGCCAAGGTCGTGGCCGAGGACATCGACCCTGCGGTCGAAAGCCTCGTCCGACCGGACCTTGTCCCCGTCGTCGCCGACATCACCAAGGACGGGAGTGCCGAGGCGGCGGTGGCACTGGCCGTCGACCGGTTCGGCAGGCTCGACATCCTGGTGAACAACGCCGGCCGCATCATCTACAAGCCCCTGCTGGAAACCAGCCGCGAGGAGTGGGAGGCCATCCTGGCGACCAACGCCACCGGCGCCTTCCTGCATTCGCGCGAAGCCATGAAGGCGATGATGCCCCACAAGTCCGGAGCCATCGTCAACATCGCCTCCTACGCCGCCTACTTCGCCTTCCCCGGCATCGGCGCCTACACCGCGTCCAAGGGTGCGCTGGCCCAACTCACCCGCACCCAGGCGCTGGAGGCGATTCCGCACGGGATCCGCGTCAACGCCATCGGTGTGGGCGATGTGGTCACCAACATCCTGAACGACGTGGTCGAGGACGGGCCGGGCTATCTGGCCGAGCACGGCAAGGGCGCGCCCATCGGCCGCGCCGCCCGGCCGGAGGAAATCGCGGAGATCGTTGCCTTCCTGGCGTCCGACCGCGCGAGCTTCATCGTCGGCGCGGTGGTGATGGCCGATGGCGGGATGACGGTCACCGCCGGCTGACCCGAAGGAGCTTTGCGGAAAAATGGGTGGACCGGGATCGTGCCCTGCGGGGCACGATCCGTGGAAGTCCGGTTGGCCGCGTGAACAGGGTTCACATCGTCGAGCCGGGATGGCGAGGGCCGGCACACCTCACCGGACGGTCGGCACCCGCTGGCACCTCGTCAATAGGCGCCGCGCACCAGATTGCTCGGTTTGCCGGCGACGAAGTTCTCGATGTTGTCGATCAGCTGATCCGCCAGCGTCTGCTGCGCCTCGTCCGATGCCCAGGCGACATGCGGCGTGACGATCACGTCCGGCCGCCCGGCGATCCGCATCAGCGGGCTCGATGAATCCGGCGGTTCGACCTCCGCGACGTCGAAACCGACCCCGCCGATCAACCCGTCCTCCAGCGCAGCGACCAGATCCTCTTCGACGACCAGGCCGCCGCGTGCGGTGTTGATCAGCAAGGGCCGGCGGCTCATGCGGCGAAACTCCGGCAGTCCGATCATGCCGCGCGTCCCGGGGGTCAGCGGACAATGCAGGGTGATGACGTCGCTGGTTTCCAGCATGTCCTCCCAGGGGGTGTAGAGGGGGCCGAGACCGGTTGCACCCTTATGGGCGGCGAACAGCGGAACCATGCCGAAGGCGGCGGCGATCGCCGCCACCCGCTGGCCCAGCACCCCTTCCCCGATGATTCCGATCCGGGCACCGCGAAGGTCGCGGATCGGGTGGTTGAAGAAGCAGAACTGCCCGGCCTGCTGCCAGGCGCCCGCCAGCACGTCCTGACGGAAACCGACGATGCTCCTGCGAAGCGCCAGGATCAGCGCAAAGGTATGTTCCGGAACCGTGTTGACGGCATAGCCGCGGATGTTCGCAACGGCGACGCCGCGCACCTGGCAGGCCTGCTTGTCCACGCAATCGGTGCCCGTCGCCGCCACCGCGATCAGCTTCAGGTCCGGTAGGCGCGCCAGCGTCTCCGCCGTGATCGGCACCTTGTTGGTGACTGCGATGGACGCGCCGGAAAGACGCTCCGCGACCTCGTCGGGCTGGGTCTGTGCGTGCTCCACCAACCGATGGTCGAAGGAGGGGCGCCGCAGACGGATCCGCGGCGCCAGGGTGGCGCGGTCGAGAAAGACGATCCTGTGCATCGATCTGCCCTTCCGCCCTCAGGCCGCCGTCGCCTGGAGCGGCGGCTGGACATCCGCCGGTACCGGGCACTCGTACGGACGGCCGCCGGTGAGGGTGCGGAATTCCTCCTTCGCCTTGGCGATCAGGTCGGGATCGGCAAGCGCGTCCAGCGCGGTCAGCGCCAGGATCGCCGCCGCGTTTGTCATGCCCTTGTGCGCGCCGGGCAGCTTGCCCTGCGCGACCAGCTGCCAGGAATGGAACGGCGTGCCCATCGCGCAGGTCGCTCCCCAGAACTGCGCGGTCGGCACCACCCAGCTGACGTCCCCGACGTCGGTCGAGCCGAAATTGCGGGTGCGGGTGCCGTCGAACGGTGCCACGCCGTCGTGCAGGCTGCGCTCGGGCGCTGCGCCGGATCCGAACCCCTTGGTCCGGACATGCCGGAGATCCTCCGCCGAGAGGGTTTCCATGAAGGCTTGCGCGGTCCTGAAATCGTCCTCGTCGAACCGAACACCCCCGACGTCCCGCATGCGGCGATACAGGGCGTCGCCGACGGTACGGTTGAGCAGCACGTTGGACATGCCGGACTCGACCCGCACCTCCACCGTCGTCTCCGTCATCAGGGCGGCGCCTTCCGCGATCTTCTTCACACGCTCGAACAGCTGCCAGAGCTGCTTCAGGTCGGGAGCGCGAACGACGTAGGCGATCTCCGCGTTCGCCTGGACGACGTTGGCGGCGCGGCCGCCGGCATCACGGTAGGCGTAATGGACGCGGGCCTCCGGGATCATGTGCTCGCGCATGTAATTGACGCCGACATTCATCAGCTCGACCGCATCGAGCGCGCTGCGGCCGAGGTGCGGCGACAGGCCGGCGTGGGCCGCCCGTCCGGTGAAGCGCACCGAAGCCTGGAGAAAGGCCAGAGTGTCGGCGAAATTCATCCCGGTGTAGGGCGCGGGATGCCAGGTCAGGGCGAGGTCGACATCGTCGAAGGCACCGCCGCGCGCCATGAAGGCCTTGCCGCCACCTCCCTCCTCCGCCGGGCAGCCATAATACCGCACCCGGCCGGGCAGGCCTTCGCGGGCCATGGCCGCCGCAAGGGCGGCCGCTCCGAGCGCCGCCCCGGAGCCCAGCAGGTTGTGCCCGCAGCCGTGCCCCGGCGCCTCGGCGACTTCCGCCTGCGGTGCGGTGGCACCGGCCACCTGGCTGAGGCCGGCCAGGGCGTCGAACTCCCCGAGCAACGCGACCACCGGTCCGCCGGACCCGGCTTCGGCCATGAAGGCCGTCGGCACCCCACCGACATTGCGGGTGATCCGGAAGCCCTCGGCCGCCAGGGCTTCGATCTGCGCTTCCATCGACCTGAACTCGCAATACCCGAGCTCGGCAAATCCCCAGATGCGGTCGGAGAGGTCATGAAAGACCGGGGCCTTCGATTCCACGGCCTCCAGGATGGCGGTGCGCAGAGAGGTCGTGTTGGACAGGCTGCGGCTCATGGTGAGGGTCCTTTCAAAATGATCGAAGGGAAGCCGGGAAATCCGTCAGTCATCGCCGATGGCCTGCGCCGCGACCGCGCTGCCGCGCCGCCGTTCGCGCAGCAGGACCACGATGCCGCTGGCGATGATCACGGCCGAGCCGACCCAGGTCCAAAGATCGGGCACCTGTCCGAAGGCCAGCCAGCTCAGGGCGGCGGCGCCGAAGATCTGCAGGTAGATGAAGGGGGCGACGAATGGCGCGGGCGCCACCTCGAAGGCGCGGACCAGACAATAGTGACCGAACCCGCCGAGCGTGCCGAGCGCCAGAAACATCATGGCGTCGCGAAGATCGGCCGGCGGTACCCAGACGAAGGGAGCCGGGATGCTGCTGAGGAGGAAGCCCAGCAGCACCATGTAGGTGCTCGAAGTGGCGGAGGGATCCTGCCCGGAGAGCTTGCGCGACAGGATCTGCGTCAGCGCCGAGGTGACGGCACTGAGGAAGATCAGAGCGGCCGACCAGTGCAGCGGGCTGTAGCCGGGCCGCACCACGATCAGCGCCCCGATGAAGCCGACGACCACCGCGCAAAGCCGCACCGGCCCGACCCTTTCGCGCAGCAGAAGCGGCGCCAGCGCCGTCACCATCAGCGGTGCCGTGAAGCCGATCGCCGTGGCGGTCGCCAGCGGGGTGTGCTCCAACGCAAGGAACATGAGGAGGGAGGACGCGCAGAACAACACCGACCGCGCCGCCTGCAGGTCCGGCCGCCGCGTGCGGAACAGCGACCACCGGTAGCGCGGAACGAACACCGCCAGCATGAACAGGAAGTGACCGGCATAACGCAGCCATTGCAGTTCGGCGACCGGATAGCGCCCCCCCAGGTGCTTCACGGTTGCGTTCAGCAACGGGATCGCGACCGCGGTGGCGATCATCAGCAGCACCGCCTGACCGGCCATGGTCCGGCGTGGCGAAGCCGGGGTGCGGCTCCCGACTGTGCTTCCCGATATGTTTCCCGGGGCGTAACTCACGTGCCGGCCCCGCCGCCATTCCCAGAGAACGGATCGGCGACCCGCGGCCAGTAATCCGGTTTGCGACGGGTGTAGGGCAGCGCGGCGAAATCGGGTTCCACCGCCCCCGGTGCCGCGACATAGCGCACATCGGCGGCAAGCGGCGCGAAGCCGGTGTAGAAGTGCTGCATCGATTTGACGACGATGATCCGCTTGTCGTCGAGCGAGCAGCCCAGGCTGGTGAAGGCCTCCGGCGCGTGGGTCTGCTGGCGCACCGACGTGAGAATCAGGTCGATCCCCTGCCCCTTGCCCGGCTCGCAGCCGCGCACCCAGGCGCTCGGCCCGTAGCTGGAGCGCCCGCCCCCCAGGGAGCGCTGCGAATGGTCTTCCGACAGCCCCATCACCGTGACCCGCAGGTCCGCCGGAAGGCCGGAGGCAACCCCGGTCTTGCCGCCGACCCGCAGTTCGAACGTCGCCCCGACACCGGCCTCCAGGCAGAAGCCGACCGCCACCGGATCCCAGTAGCAGCCGCTGGCGACCCCGGAAATTCCGCGCGCGATCAGTCGGTGAAGGATCGCGGTGTTGTCGGACGGTGCTCCGGCACCGGCATTGTCGGCCACGTCGGCCAGCACCACCGGCCGGCCGGACCCGGTGGACGTCACGGCAAGCGCGATGTCGATGGCCTCGTCGATGGTGTCGTAGCGCTGGGGGGTGTCGTCGCGCAGCTCCCAGATCCTGCGTGCGAACCTCTGGGCGACCTGTCGGGCCTTTTCCGCATCGCCGTCGGCGACGACCAGCATCTTGGCGCCGACGTCCGGAATGTCGGCCCAGGGGAAACCATGCCCGAAGGAAACCGACAGGATGCCGTCCCGGCCCTCCTGATCGGTCATCTCCCGAACCAGCGACCGCATAGGCTCGAAGGGTGGACGCCACACGCCGATCATCCGGCAATCGTGGATCGCCATGACCGGCCTGATCTCGCCACGCTGTGCCGACCTGCACAGCCGGTAAAGCTGTTGCGCCCGCGCCGGGATGTCGGTGTGCGGATACTCCTTGAAGGCGACGATGACGTCGGCATTCGCCCGCATCCGTTCGGTCAGATGACAGTGCAGGTCGATCTCGACGCCGATAGGCACGTCCGGACCAACGAGGGCGCGGACCTTTTCGAGGACGTCGCCCTCGCAATCGTCGTAGCCGTCGGCGACCATCGCACCATGCAGGAACAGCAGCACGACATCGACCGGCATGGCACGGCGCAGATCGTCGAGGATTTCTTCGCGCAGCCCCTCATAGACGGGCCTTTGCGTGCTGCCGGCAGGGGTCGCGAATGCGCATACACTCTCGGCGACCTCCCAACCATCGGCTTCCGCAAGGCGGCGCCATTCGATCAGTGGCACGTTGCCGAGCCTGGGGGGCTGCCGGCTGCCGTCGCCGCGAAAATACTCGCGGCCATGGAAGGCCGTCCGTCCCGACGGTATGGGTGAGAAGGTGTTGGTTTCTGTGGCAAGGGTTGCCATGAAGAGCTTCATCGCTCGATCCGATCGGCTGATGGCGCGGCCTGGATGCCGCGTCGCGGGGAAAGGGACGGCCCGCTCAGGGCAAGGTGGGCGGACGAGCTCCGCCCCCGATCACGCGTCGAGACGGCGGTTTCCGGCGATCGCCGGCACGCCGGTCTGCTGAAAGCAGATGCGGGCCAGTGTGGCGACGCCGTCGACGATCTGTTGCTCGGTCGGCAGGGCAAAGCACAGCCGCATGAAGGAGCGGGCGGCCTCCGGCTCCACCGCCTAGGACGGGCCGGGGTTGAACACCAGTCCGGCCTGCTCGGCCGGGGCGACCAGCGTACGGACATCGACCTGGTCCGGCAGCTTCAGCCAGAGAAAGATCCCGCCCTTCGGCGGCCGGCATTCGACGGCGGTGCCGAACTCCCGCTCGACGGCGTCGATCATGAGAAGCATCTTGGCGTGAAGCGCCGAACGAAGCCGCTCGATCAGCTCGTCCGGCTGGCGGGTCAGATATTCGGCGACGATCAGTTGGTCCAGCGCTCCGGTGCCCGCGTCGGTCTTGGCCGGAAGAACACGACCCATCACGGACCATGGCGCGATCAGGTAGCCGAGCCGCACGGCGGGAGCGAAGGATTTGGAAAAGGATCCGATGTAGAGCACCCGCTCCGGCGCAAGCGCCTTCAGCGCCGGACCGGGGTTCTGGTCCGGCCAGACCAGGTCGGCGTAGCAGTCGTCTTCCAGGATCGCGAGATCGTGAAGCCGTGCCAGCGCGATCAGGGCCTCCCGACGGTCGGTCGGGAGGATGCCGCCCGTCGGATTCTGCACGGTTGGAATGGTGTAGATGAATTTCGGCTTCACGCCGCCGGACGCCAGCCACTCCACCTGCCTGGCCAGCACCTCCACCATGATGCCGTCGGCGTCCATCGCCATCGGCAGGACCCGCGCCCCCGCCGCCTGGAAGCGCTTCAGGGCGCCCTCATAGCAGTGCTCCTCGGCCAGAACGGTGTCACCCGGCGCGATCATGGTCCGGCAGAGGAAATCGATCGCCTGATTCGATCCGCTGGTGATCAGCACGTCGTCGATCACCGCCGCGACGCCACGGCGCTTCGCAAGCTTGTCCACCACGCACTGGCGCAGGGCCGGTACACCGAGCGGCCCGCGGCCAAGATGGTATTTGGCCAGATCGGCGCCTTCGCGCCTGATGACCGCCGCCGCCGCCTCGGCGATCGCGTCCACGGGCACCTGCTCCGGATCGTTGTGCCCTCCGACGAACGGGTATCGGGGAAGGCCGGCGGGAAACGGTACGGGACCGGCGGCCGTGGGTGCGAGAAGGCGCGTGAAGTCGAACGACGCTTCGGACATGGAGGCTGCATTTCCTGGCTGCGGATTCTGACGGAGGCGGCGGACCGGCTCAGGCGACCCTGATGTTCCAGGCGAGCGGCAAGGGTGCCTTCAGCATGCCGGTCACGGTGCGCCGCCGGGCGGACGGCGTCTGGAACTGTCCCAGCGGAACGAAGGGCACCGCGGCAAAGGCGCGTGCCTCGACCTTCCGGGTGATGGCGTCCTGTTCCGGCCCGGATGCCGCCATCCAGTCGGTGCGGAGCTGCTCCATGACCGGGTCCGTCGGCCATCCCGGCCACCCCTGGCGACCATTGCCGCGCAGGGCAAGATGGGTTGCCGGATCCATGATGTCGGTCACGGCGGTCCCGGTGTGGAAGATCGACCAGCCGCCCTTGTCCACCGGCTCCATGCTGGTGCGCCGTTTGAAGAAGGTGCCGAGGTCCATCGCCTGCAACTCGACATTCACCCCCATCCGCTTCAGCAGGTCTTCGGTCACCAGCGAGGCGGCGTGCAGCCAGGAAAGGTCGGTCGCGGTCAGGATCGCCACCTTCTCGCCGTTGTAGGAGGACTTCAGCAGCGCCTTGGCCTTCTCGAAGTTGGCCGTCATGACCTCCGAGCCGGTGCCGGTGGACATCGTCGTGCCGCAGAAGAAGGCCGACCGGCATTCCTTGTACAGATCGGGCATGCCGACCTGCGCCTGCAGGTAATCGACCTGGTTCACCGCCATCTGGATCGCCCGGCGCATTTCCAAACGGTCGAACGGCGGCTGAAGATGGTTGAAGCGCAGGATCGTCATGTAGCCGAGATCGTCGAACGCCTCCACGATCACGTCCTGATCCTGCTTCAGCAGCGGCAACAGCGTCAGATCCGGCTGGCTGTACCAATCGACCTCACCACGCTGGAGCGCCGCCGTCGCCGTCGCGGCGTCGGGGATGACATGCCACTCCAACCGCTCGATGTGGACGATCTTGCCGCCGGACGTGCAATCGGGCGCTTCGTTGCGTGGGAGGTAGCCGTCGAACTTCGCGTAGACCGCCCGGCTGCCCGGCACCCACTCGTCGGCCAGGAAGCGGAAGGGGCCGGATCCGATCGCTTCCTTGATCGCCACGTTCGGATCGGTCTGGGCGATCCGCTCCGGCATGATGAATGGCGCCGGTCCACCGATCTTGGCCAGCCCCTTGGTCAGCAGGCCGAAGCGCGACTTCAGCCGGAACTCCAGGGTGCGGTCGTCGACGGCACGCAGCTCGTCGGTCAGGTTGAAGATGGTCTGCCCCAGTGGATCGCGGGCACCCCAGCGCCTCAGGCTGGCGACGCAGTCGCGCGCCAGGACCTTCTCGCCGTCATGGAACCTCAACCCGTCGCGCAGCCGGATCGTCCAGGTCAGCCCGTCGGAGGACTGCTCCGCCCCCTCGGCCATCTGCGGCCGGACCTCGAACCGCCTGTCCATCCCGAACAGGGTGTCATAGATCTGATAGCCGTGATTGCGAACGGGCGCGCCGCTGGTCAGCACCGGATCGATGCCTGCCAGATTGGAGGGAGGAATGTACCGCAGCACATTCTTCCGCCCTTGCGCGATCGCCGGAGCGGCAATCGCCGCCGCGCCGGCCACCGTTGCCGATCCTGCCAAGAACGCACGCCGTGAGATCCCCATGACTCCCGCCTCCCGTAGTGAAAGGTTCGCTTTTCGTGGCGCCGCCGGCAGCTCAGGCACGCGGCCGGATCGCGATACCCGTGTTGAGCCTGTGGATGCTGCTGCGGACCGGGTTGGGCGTCGGGTTGTCGAACAACTCGCTCTGGGTCGCCCGATCCGACAGGAACAGGAATTCCGATGGCGCCGAGCCTTCCGGATAGGCGTTCAGGCTGTGCCAAGTCCCCGTCTTGAACATGAAGCCCTGACGATCGATCCGGAATGCACGGAGATCGGAGGGGGTCGGCGGAGCGTCGCTGGGCGGGGCCACGACCACGATGGCCGGAGAACCGCCGATGTGCATGCGCGATTCCGTGACGTGCCAGTGCCGTTCGACGGCATCGACGATGAAGGGCAGAGGCTTGAACGCGATGATCTGGACGATGGTTTCGGAATCGGTGGTCCAACCGAAGCGATGGAGCGCCTTGGTCGGCAGATCGAACGTCGGCCGCTCCCGCACCGCGAGAACCTCTCCGAACGGCGCGAAGGCGTCCGACGTCAGATCCTCGACTTCAAGCGTATGAATGATGGTGTCGGTCATCATGCTGAACCTTTCGTCGCGCCGGCGGCGCACAGGGTGGAAGCCGTGGTCGCTCCTCAGGCCGCCGGGAACAGGCGCATCGCCTGCGGCAGCTTCGTCCAGGGCAGGTCCCTGGGATCGGCCTTCATCGGTCCCGGCGCCTTGGCGATCAGGATCGCCTCGCTGATCGGTCCGAAATCGGCGCGGAAATGCACCGAGCTCTTGTTCACGAGGATTTTCATCGCTTCCGGCTGGATGCCGACCATACGGTAGAGGTTCCGGTCGAACATCTGCGCCTTCGTCGCGCAGACCACGACCCGCACACCGCCGATGCGCAGGCAGGCGGCCCCCTGAAGATCGAGCTCGGTTCCCCGAAGCATCGGCCCTTCGAAGACGCAACGACCGTCGCCGACCGTTTCCACCTCGAAGGTTCCGACGAACGGCTCGTCGCCCGCCGTGCCGGAGCGTCCGCCGAGCGCCAGGGTCACCGTTCCGCCCGGGCCTGCTTCGGCCGCGGCGGCGACCGCGGCCGGATCGTAGAAGACGCCGAGCGCCGCCCCGTCCGCCCGGCAGGCGACAAGGGCCCGCAACATGCCGGTGGTGTCGGCATCGGCCCCAGCACCGGGGTTGTCCTGCGTGTCGGAGATGACCACCGGCCGGGTTGCACCGGCTGAAAGGCGCATCGCCTCCTTCACGGCGGTTTCCGGGTCGAGGAACTCCACCGCCCATTGCGGTTCCGTCTCCAGAATGTGACGGTGGACCGCCTCCACCGCGGCATCGACGGCCTCCTGGGTCCGGCCGTAGCCCCAGACGACCGGGCCGCATTCGGCGAAATCTGACGCGGGAAAGCCCGGCGCGAAGGACAGCGAGAGGACGTCCCCCACCCGCTTCTCCCGCACCAGGGCGTAGGTCGATCGCGCCGGTTCGGCCAGCGTGCATTGAGCGTTGAGCGGGATGAGAAACGGCAGGCGACGGGCGGCACGGTACAGACGCCCGCCGGCATTCCGACAGGCATCGTGCAGGGCCACGGCGCGGCGTCCGGTCTCCGCCATGTCGATGTGCGGATAGGTCTGGTAGCCGACGATCCCGGTCGCCAGTGACAGCATCGCCTCGGTCATGTTCGCATGGAGATCGACCGAACAGAAGATCGGCATCGCCGGCCCGACGACCGCGCGCAGCCGGCGCAGCAGTTCGCCTTCGCCATCGTCATGCCGTTCGGTTACCATCGCCCCATGAAGGTTGAGGTAGATGGCATCGAATGCGTGAGCCTTCGCCGCCGCGACGATCTCGCCGGCAATCCGTTCGTACGCATCGGTCGTGACGTGCGCCGAGGCGCTCGCCCCTGCCCAGATCACCGGGATGATCTCGAACCCGCGCTGTTCCGCAGCCTGGATGAATCCGCCCGTCGCCAGATTGACGTCGCGCAGGCGCAGCATGTCGCTGCCGCGGGCCATGGCCGGGTAGCCTTCCCCGTTCAGGAAATTTCGATAGCCGGCCCTGGTAGGAGCGAATGTATTCGTCTCGTGCTCGAAGCCCGCGACCATTACGCGCATGTTCTCACCAGCTCCGTCAGAAATTGCAAGGTCGTTCCGAAAGATATTCTTCCTGAGAAATCTAGTGCCGGATTACGAGGTGCGGGAAGAGCAGGTGGAGTTCTCCGGCGTTGCCGAAATGAGAACACTCTTTCGTGATTTCGGCATTGGATTCCACCGGCCACGCCAGGTCCGGCCAAGGGGCAAAGCCGCAGGGGTGCTCGATGCGGGAAATCAATCAGCGACGGTTGCGCTATTTCTTCGAGGTGCTGACCCACGGATCGATCCGTGGGGCGGCCAATGTGATCAACACCGCGCCATCGGTCATTGCCCGCCAAATCCGTCTGTTGGAAGAGGAGCTGGGCACCACGCTGTTCGAACGCGGGGCTTCCGGTGTCACCCCCACGGAAGCGGCGCACCATGTCCTGGACTATTGGCGGACCTGCCGGTCGCAGCAGGAGGATCTGGAAGAGCGCATCGCCGAGCTCAACAATCTGCAAAGGGGCAGCTTGCGGCTGGCGATCGGCGAGGGCTTCATCGACGATCTGATGGACCATGCCCTGTTGCCGTTCAGCAGGGCCTATCCGAACATTCAGTTGACGATGAACACCATGACGGCGAACGACGTGGTCGCCGAAGTGACGGAGGACATCGCCCACATCGGCGTCACCTTCAATCCGCCGCGTTCGGTGAAAATCCGCACGGTGATGAAGGCGGTGCTTCCGCTCTACATGCTGGTCGGCCCGGAGCACCCGCTTTCCGCCGATCCGGGACCGATCACGATCCAGCGGGCCCTGGAATACCCGGTGGCGATGATGCCGTCGGCCTTCGGCATCGGCAAGATCATCGAAACCCTCGCCTATGTCGAACAGGTCCCGCTCACGATCGCCTTCTCGACCAATTCAGTCCACAGCCTGGCGCGCTTCGTGCGGAACAACCGGGCGGTGACCTTTCTCGGGGCGCACAACGCGCTGGCCGCCGCCCAGGGCGGCGAGGTCGTCGCCCTGCGGGTCGACCATCCGCTGTTGCTGAAATCGGCGGCGCATCTGATCGTCAAGGTCGGCCGAACCCCGACCAAGGCGACGCAGATGCTGATCCAGCACATCCGTTCCCGAACCCGCATCTTCTCCACGGAGTTCCTGAGCTCGCTCAAACAGTCCGGAGGTGCCCAGAATGCAACGGAAGACGTCGCAGAATAGACTTCGCCGACTGGAAAAAACCCGTCAAAATCCTGATGAGCAGAAATCACTGCCGGACATCAGGAAGAACCCGTGCCATGAGCCCAGCGTCAATTCCAACCTTTGACGGCCATAACGACGTCGCCCTTCGTCTTTACCGCACCGCGACAGCGGATCCGGCCACGGCATTTCTTGGGGGACAGGACGAGGCGCACATCGATCTGCCCAAGGCCCGCGCCGGCAACTTCGCGGGTGGATTCTTCGCCTTGTTCTCGCCCTCCTCGTCCCGCAACAATTACTCCAGCATGGCCGGCGAGCGCTACGACATCCCGTTGCCGCCGATGCTCGACCTGGAAACGGCCCGCACGCCCATCGTGACCATGCTGTCCCTGCTCCTCAGGGTGGAGCGGGCCTCGCAGGGTGCGGTCACCATCTGCCGCGATAGCGATGCGATCCGGTCGGCGATGGCGCGCGGCAGCATCGCCGTGCTGGTCCATCTCGAAGGCGCCGACGCCATCGACGCCGACCTGCACATGCTGGACGTCCTGCATGCGGCCGGGCTCCGCTCGCTGGGACCGGTCTGGAGCCGCGACACGATCTTCGGGCATGGGGTGCCGGCGCGCTTTCCCAGCGGCCCCGACTGCGGTCCGGGACTGACGGCGGCGGGCGAGCGTCTGGTCCGCGCCTGCAATGACATGAAGATCATGATCGATCTCTCGCACATCACCGAACAGGGATTCTGGGATGTGGCGCGCCTGTCGAGGGCACCGCTGGTCGCCACCCATTCGAACGCCCACGCGCTCTGCCCATCATCCCGCAACCTGACCGACCGGCAGCTCGACGCGATCCGCGAGTCCGGCGGGGTGGTGGGGCTGTGTTTCGCCACCTCCTTTCTGCGCGCCGACGGCAACATGAACCCGGATACCGGCATGGGGGTGGTGGTGCGGCACCTCGAGGGGCTGCTCGAACGGCTGGGGGAGGACCGGGTGGCGATCGGGTCGGACTTCGACGGCTGCGTCGTCCCGCGGGACATCGGCACGGCGGCGGGCATGCCGCTGTTCTACGAGGAACTGCGCCGGCGCGGTTACGGCGAGGACCTGCTCAACAAGATCGCCTGGTCGAACTGGCTCGATGTGCTGCAGCGGACGATCGGCTGAAAATCCATCGACGCCCGAACGGTCACAAAGCTATCGACAAAGCCGGCAACCGCCACTACCGTTGATCGGCAACTGACATATCAATAGGTGGATATCGATGCTTCAGGCCGACCTGTTTCCCGGTTGGACGACGGTGTGTCGTCTGGAGGAAGCCCCCGGCCTTCCCATCCTGGCCGATGTCGACGTGCTGGTGGTGGGTGGCGGTGCCGCCGGGGTCGCCGCCGCGACGGTCGCGGCGGAAGCCGGCAAGTCGGTGATGCTTCTGGAACGGTACGGTTTCTGCGGTGGTGCTGCGGTCGCCGGCATGTCGGGCACGATCTGCGGCATGTATCTCGCCAGCGACCGCAATGCCGGACCCGAGCAGGTCGTCTTCGGCTTCACCGAACGGTTCCGCCGCGCCATTCTTGAACGGGGCGGCCTGACCGCGCCGCAAATCTACGGCAAGACCTGGACCGTGACCCACGACCCGCTGATGTGGCGGGAAACGGCGGATGCCTTTCTGGCCGCGGCGGGCGTCCGCGTGCTGTTCCACACCGCGGTGACCGGCGTTCTCATGGATGGCGAGACCTATGCCGGCGTCGTCATCGAATCCAAGGCCGGGCGGTCCACTGTCCGCGCCCGGCGCATCATCGACGCCTCCGGCGATGCGGCGGTCGTGGCCCGCGCCGGGCACCGCCATGTCTTCGGCGACAACGGGAAGATCCAGAATCCGACGATGTTCTTCCGTCTCGGCAACGTCGATATGGATCGCTACCTCGCCTATTACGGGGAGGACACCATTTGCCCGCCGAAACTGACCGAAGCCATCCGGCGGGCGAATGACGGCGGCGCCTACCACCTGCCGCGCAACAAGATCTGGATTTTCCCGACCACCCGGCCGAACGAGCTGATGGTCAACGCGACACGGCTGAGCGGCCGTGACGACCGCATGCTCAACGTCATCGATCCGGCCGACTTCACCGAAGCCGAGATGAGCGGGCGCCTGCAGGTCCGCGAGTATGCCCGCTTCCTGCGCGACACGGTGCCGGGCTGCGAGAACAGCCACGTCGTCGATACCGGTGTCGAAGCCGGGATCCGGCAGACACGCTCCATCGTCGGTGTCGACACCTTGCGCAACAGCGATGTGCTCGCCTGCCGCAAACGCACCGACGGCATCTGCCGCGTGCCCTGGCCGATCGAGCTCCACGCGGGCGACAAGCCCAAGCTGCACTGGCTGCTCGACGACTGGTACGAGGTCCCCTATCTGGCCCTGGTGCCGGAAACGGGTGAGAACATCATCGTGGCCGGCCGGTGCCTGAGCGCCGAGCACGAGGCGCTGGCTTCGGCGCGGGTCACCGCCCAATGCTTCGAATATGGCCACGCTGCGGCGGTCGCCGCGGTGATGTCCCTCGATGACGGTCTGCGGTTCCGCGATGTTCCCGGGGCCGGGGTCCGCGAGCTGATGGCCCGCAACGGCAGCGCCTTCTGATGGAAGCGGGAGCGGAGGCCCTGCGGCTTCCGCTCCGTCCTCGCTTATTTCCTGATCAGGGGGCACTGGCTTTCGGAGAGCGGACGGACGACCTCGCTCGCGGGGATCCGGCGGACCAGCTTGTAATAGTCCCATGGCGCTTTGGATTCGGCGGGCGATTTGACCTGGAACAGGTACATGTCGCGCGCCAGCTTGCCGTCCTCGCGCAGCACGGCATTGTCCGTCATCATGTCCTTGACGGGAATCTTGCGCATCCGCTCGGCGACCGTCATCGCATCGGTGGTGCCGGCCGCCGACACCGCCTTCAAATAATGCATGACCGCGCTGTAGACGCCGGCCTGCACCATCGTCGGCATCCGGTTGTGCCGCTCGAAGAACCGCTTCGACCAAGCGCGGGTCCCGTCGTTCAGATCCCAGTAGAACGACGCCGTCAGCAACAGGCCGCGTGCCGTGTTCAGCCCCAGCGAATGCACGTCGGTGAGGTAGACGACGAGCCCGGCCAGCGTCTGTTGTCCATCGATCAGGCCGAATTCCCCGGCCTGCTTGATCGAGGTGATGGTGTCGCCTCCGGCATTGGCCAGCCCGATGTATTTGGCGCCGGACCCTTGGGCCTTCAGCAGAAACGAGGAATAGTCGTGGGTATCCAGCGGGGCGCGGACCGAGCCGGTCACCTTTCCTCCCCCGGCCGTGACGACCGCCGCGGCGTCCCGTTCCAGCGCGTGACCGAAGGCGTAGTCGGCGGTCACGAAGAACCAGCTGTCCTCCGCCCCCCTGGTCAGGGCACCCGCCGTCCCTTTGGCGAGGCCATAGGTGTCGTAGGTCCAGGCAAAGCTGTTGGGGGAGCATTTGGCGTTGGTCAGGTCGGACGAGGACGCGCCGGAGAAGATGGCGAGCTTGCCCTTGTCCCGGGCGACCGCCTGCACCGCCAGGGCGACGCTGGAATTGGGGATATCGACGATGAGATCCACGCCCTTCTGATCGTACCATTCGCGGGCGATCGCCGAGCCGATATCCGCCTTGTTCTGATGGTCGGCGCTGATGATCTCGATCGTGATTCCGGTGTTCGCGCCCGAGTTTGCGGCGGTGAAATCCTCGACCGCCAGCCGGGCCGCCTCGATGCTTCCTTTGCCGCCCATGTCGGCATAGATGCCGGACTGGTCGTTGAGGACACCGATCCGCACGCCGGCAACCTCGGCCCGGGCCGTGGCGGCGACCATGCCCATGGTCGCCGCCAGGCAATAGAGTGCCTTTCTTCGCATCGTTTCCTACCCCATTCTCTTGGTTGTTGACGGTCGGCAAGCCGCATCCGGCGGCCGGCATGGCCGCCGGTTTCATGGAACGCCGGTCACCGCGGCCGCTTGCGCTCAGCGAAACAGGGCCGTGTCCATCACCGGCAGCGGGTCGAGGATCTGGATGGGCTGATACTCCATCCGCTCCAGCACGTGCCGGCGGACATCGACGCCCGGCGCGATCTCGCTGAGCACCAGCCCGTCGGACGTCACCTGGAACACCGCGCGCTCCGTCACCAGGAGTGCGGTCTGACCCCGGTGGCGAACGCCGTCGAAGACGCGATAGGTCACGCTTTCGGCGTCGCGGACGAATTTCGAGATCCGGCCGTCCTGCCGGATGTCGAGGCGACCGTCGGCGATCGCGATGTCGAGCCCGCCGGTGGTGAAAGTGCCGGTGAAAACCAGACGCCTGGCGTTCTGGGCGATGTCGGTGAACCCGCCGGCGCCGGGGTTGGCCGCCCCGAACCGGCTGACATTGACCGAACCGTGCCGGTCGAATTGCGCGAAGGCCAGGGCGGCGAACTCGCAGAGACCGCCGTCGATCGCGTCGAACTGGTAGATTCCGTCGAGAATGGCATCCGGGTTGATGTTGGCGGAAAACTGCCAGCCGGACATGACGACGCCGCCGTAGGAGCCGTGCTCGGTCGTGAACCAGTAATCCGCGAGTGCGCCATCGTCGAACATCCCCTGCTCCGCCATCACCAGCGGAATGTCGGCGGCGGCGCCGAAACCGAAGATCGACAGCTGGCGCTTGGCGACCTCGCGCGCCGCCCGGGCGGCGATCACCTTGTCCGGGCTCTGGACCGGCTTCGGCAGCGCCGACAGCGGGCATCGGAGACCGCTGAAATAGGCGGGATCGAACGGCGTGTCGGTGGACATCATCATGTCCGGATCCACCACCACGGCATCGACGAACATGCCGGGAATCGTCACGATGGACGCCGGACGCTCCCCCGCTCCCGACACCCGCCGGACCTGGGCGATCACGCGGCCGCCGCTGGCCTTGGCGGCGAGTACGAGGCCGATGTTCGAGGAGACCAGCGCCTCGTCCTCGAAGGACAGGTTGCCGTGCTCGTCGGCCGTCGACGCCCGCAAGATCGCCACATCGATCGGCCAGCTGGGATAGTAGAGATAAGGCTTGCCGTCGAACTCGACCTTCCGGACCAGCTCCTCGGTCGCCCTGGCGGTGAATCGGCCGCCGCCATGCGCCGGATCGATGTAGGTGCCGAGCCCGACCTGGGTCAGATAGCCGGGCCCGCGGCGGGCCACCTCGCGCAGCCAATGCATCGATGCGCCGATCGGCCAGGAATAGGCCTCGATGCGGTTCTCGCGGATCAGGCGCATCAGCTCCGGGCGCCGATTGGTCTTGGGATCGAGCGGATTGATGTAGGATCCGGCGATGATCCGCTTCATCAGCCCTTCCTGGGCGACATGATCCATGCCCTTGATGCCCTGGGCATCACCGGTTCCCACCGGAAAGTAGAAGGTCAGGTTTCGCGGATAGCCGGTCGCGCGGAAGCGGTCGCCGAGAGCCTTGAGCACCTTGTCCGGCGTAACCCATCCGATCACCCCGACCGAGGCGACCGTGGCACCATCGGCGATCCCGCCGACAGCATCCGCGACGTCGACGATCTTGCTCATGGCTTCACCGTGAAGCGGTCGAACGTGGCGCGGGCGGCGGGAGAAAGGCAATCCTCGGCGAACAGGCGCGACGCCTGCATGTCGGCGCGCTCCGCATCCTGGGCGACGAAGGCCTCGAAGAAGCGCTTGGTGGTCGCCACCGCATTGGCGGGAAGTGCCGCGAGCGCCGCCGCCAGTGATCTGGCACGGTCGAGGGCGGCGCCGTCTTCGGTGGCATAGTCGGCGACCCCCAGCCTCAACGCCTCGTCGCCGCCGATCGGCTCGGCTCCCCAGGTGAGCAGGCGCGCCTTGACTCCGCCGACGCGGGCGACCAGGGCCTGCAGCCCCCAGGGCGGCAGCCACCCGTTCCGCACCTCCGGCAGGTGCCATCGGGTTCCTCGTGCGGTGACGACGACGTCGCAGCACACCGCCAGAATGAACCCGCCACCCAACGCATAGCCTTCCACGGCGGCGACGACCGGCTTCGACATGAAGGCGATGTTGCGGGCGATGGCCGCCGTCTCCGCCTCGTGCCCACACATGGCGGCGATCGACTGGCCACCGAGTTCCTTCAGGTCGCTGCCGGCGCAGAAGGCCGGGGGCGCACCGGTCAGGACGACGGCCCCGACCTCGGGATCCTGCTCCGCCGCCTGCAGTGCGGCAGCAAGCCCCGTCATGACCTCCTCACCCAGCGCGTTGCGCCGCTTCGGCCGGTCGAGCGTGATGACGGTGACCCGCCCCGTCGTTTCGATTCCAATCATGGGGATGTCCGTATTGCTGGAAAGGGGGGCACGACGGCCCGGTGATCGAAGCTGGCGATCCAAGGGCGACGTCGATTGATGATCGATTAGTATGCATGTGACATATCAGATGGGCCGCAATAGTGTCAAGCTGGATTGCGGGAGTCGGATTGTCGTGCGGGACCGGGAGACGGGAAGCCTGATGCGGGACGAGATCAAGGTGGATCAGGAGGCGGCATCGATCGCCGAAACGGCGTATCTGCGGATCGAGGACATGATCGTGACGCGGGTGCTGCCTCCGGGGTCGATGATTTCGGAGAACCGGCTGGCGGATGAGCTGGGATGCGGACGCACGCCGATCCGCGAGGCGCTGCAGCGGTTGAAACTCGAAGGCTTCATCGAGATTCATCCGCGCCGCGGCGCTCTGGTGACCCCGGTGGACGTCATGAAGCAGATCGAGCTGCTGGAGGTCCGCCTTCCGTTGGAATTGCTGATGTCCCGGCTGGCGATCCGGCGCGCCACCAAGGCGGAACGGTCGGAAATGCTGCGGCTGGCCGCGGTCATCCGGCAGGCGGCGGCGACGGGAAACCGCCCGCTCTATCTCGCGACGAACCGCGCCATCCACGAAATCCGGACCGCAGCGGCCCACAACAGCATGCTGGCGCAGACCGCGCGGGGCGTTCTGGCGCTCTCGCGGCGCTTCTGGTACGCCTACATCGAGGATACCGACAGCTTCACGGAAGCCGCCGACCTGCACGCCAAGATCCTGACGGCAATCGCGGAATCGTCGGAAGAGCGTGCCGTCGAAGCGACGCAGGGCTTCATCGATTTTCTCGACCGGCTGACACGCCGCGCCTTGTCGCGCGATTTCTAGGCCGGGACGCGGCACTCCGGATCACGACAATCGGCCGAGCGATTTCCGCCCGGCCGCGTGGTCGCGACTCACCGATAGGGGGTCTGGGTCATCATCGGTTCACTCCAGCCGATGGTCCGGACGTACGGCTGAAATCTCATTGATATGTCATTGATATGTCATTGATCCATCAACAGGCTATCAACGACTCGTCACACGCTCAGCCGGCGGGCACGGTGTGCTCGTCCAGGAATTGGATGACGGCGTCGAACGCCTGGCCGCGGTTCTTTTCCATCAGCACCATGTGGGTCGCCCGACCGATCTCCACCAGCCGCTTGTACCGTGCACCGGTGAGACGGGTGAAGAGATCCTGCGCCATGTCGAACCGCACATCGACATCCCATTCGGCGCAGACCAACAGAACGGGATTGGCGATCGCCGACGGGTCGTAGAGCGGATTGCCGGCGGTCCAGTGCTGCCGCACGTCCAGCACGGCACCGGAGGGCGCACGGATCGTCCCAGCCGCGGACGATGCGGCATCGGTGGCCAGCGTCGCCTCCGCCCAGGCGTCGAACCAGCCTTCCGGAATCAGCCCCGCCCTCTCCTGCTCCGGCGCCGCGGCACGCCAGGCGGCTTCGAAGGCCCGTGGGCTGACGATGCGGTAGGCGCCGATCGGCCCTCCGGAATCGAACCGCAAGGGCGTTCCCGACAGCCAGAGGGGAGCGACCAGAACCAGCTTTCCGAACCGCTCCCCGGCTTCGGCAGCCAGCGCGCCGGCAACGGTCGCTCCCCAGGACATGCCGAGCAGGTTCACCCGCCCGACACCGCGTTTCCGCCGGACGAAATCGACGGCAGCGGCAAGATCGCGAACCGCCGTCCTGGCCGGGATCAGCGGCGGATTGTCGTCGGGCGGTTGCGACATCTCGGGCAATCGCGTCGAACCGCCATAGCCACGGACGTCCACGGCCCAGACGTCATAGCCATGGCGGGCCAGAACATCCATGAACGAGGCGCCTGCGACCGCTACGTCGAACAGGCTCGCCGACGGAAAGGTGGCGCCGTGGATCATGACCAGCGTGCGTTCGGCGGAATACTCCACCGGATCGACCGGACGCTTGTTGATCAACTGAAGCTGCACACCGTCCGTATCGCTCGGAATCATGAACCGCTCGCCATGGATCCGGTGGTTCGGCGCATTGTCTGTCTGCAACATGACCGCTCCTTGCTCAGGCGAAATCCCAGGTGAACCAGTCGCCGTCGCGCGTGACGCGGCCGGCGGAGGATTCGGCGAAATGGGTGGTGAAGACCAGGGCCCCGGTTTCCGCCGCATGGTTCAGCGCCCATCGGCGTGACGCCTGGGCAGCCTCGGGAAATTCGCAATAGACCGAGTTCCAATCGGGCCTGACGGCCTGCATCGGGTGGTGCAGCACGTCGCCCCAGAACAGCGCGGACTCGCCCCGGGATGCGAAGCGGATGCAGGCATGATCGATGCTGTGGCCGGGGCTCGGCAGGAAGGAAAAGCCCTCCTCCACCTCCGCACCGTCGACCATGATCGGTCGCGCCAGCCCGGCGTCGACGACGGGGCGCACGCTGTCCTCGTAGACACCCGCCAACGGCGTCTTGACCATGCGGCCCAGCCCGGCTTCCGTTCTGATCGCCGCGTCGGAGCCATCGCCGGCGGACAACGCCGCGAGGTAGGCGTGTTCGCGGGCGGAGAAGACATACCGGGCATTGGGAAAGGTCGGGACCCATCGATCGCCGACCTTGCGCGTGTTCCACCCGACATGATCGACGTGCAGGTGCGTGAACAGGACCACATCGACATCCTCGGGATCGACCTGCACCGCCTTCAACCGGTCGAGAAAGGGTTCGTCGAGCCGGTGCAGGATCGGCATCGCGGGGCGTTCCTTGTCGTTTCCCGTCGCCGTATCGATCAGGATGACCCGGTCCGGCGTGCGAACCAGCCAGCTATGGATGCTCTTGCGGAGCAGGCCCGTCTGCGACTCCACCGATCCCGGTCCGAACCCACGGCCGATCTCACGGGCGATGGCGGTGTCGGCGTCTGGGTAGAGGTGGGTCGGATCGACCCCGTCGAGCGCCAGTTCGGGAATCTTGACGATGACGGCGTCACCGACATGATGCACGGCGGTCTCGGACTGCATGGGAATTCCTATCGGGGAGTTGTCTGGCAGGCAACCTAATGGCACATTGCCCATCAGGCAAATCGATGCGAGTCATGAGCTCAATCAATCATTTCGATCTTCGGTCGTTCGACCTCAACCTTCTCGTCGCGTTCGATGCGTTGATGCAGGAGCGCAGCGTCACGCGCGCCGCCGCGCGTCTGCGGGTCGGCCAGCCCGCGATGAGCCACAGCCTTTCCACCCTGCGCGTGCTGTTCCAGGACGAGCTGTTCGTCCGGGTCGGTACGGCCATGCAGCCGACCGCCCGCGCCCGCGCGTTGGCCGGGCCGATCCGCACCGCCCTTGCGCAGATGCAGACGGCGCTTCATGCCCGCACCCTCTTCGACCCGGCGACCGAGGAGCGGACCCTCCGCCTGGGCTTCTCCAGCGAGGTGGAGCTTCTGCTGATCCCCGAACTGACGGCACACATCCGGCAGTCCGCACCGGGGATCCGGCTTCTCTGCCGACCGGCGGACAAGGACGAGGTTCACCGCATGCTGGACGACGGGACGCTCGACCTTGCCGTCGGCTGTTTCGACGCGGTTGCCCAGCGCCACCGATCGCGGTTCCTGTTCGAGCAGTCCCTGAGTTGCGTCTTCAATACCCGTCACGTCGCGCTGGGCACACCGATCGGCCTGGCGGACTATCTGGCCGCGCCGCACGCCCTGGTGACCTGGACCGACAGCCTGCAGGGCTGCCTTGAAGCCGCCCTGATCGAGATCGGTGCGGATCTCAACATCGTCGTCGCCGGGTCGGAATTCCTCACCGTTCTGGCGACGGTCGCGTGCGCGCCGGTGATCACGACCATCCCGACCCGCATGGCCCGTCTCTATGGTCCCCGCTTCGGTTTGACCGTCTGCCCCGCTCCTCTGACGCTGAGGCTGCCCGCGGTGGCGATGATCTGGTCGCTCCAGCTCGATCAGGATCCGGCATCGGCCTGGTTCCGGGATCAGGTCGCCGGAATCCTGCTGGCGGCGGAAATGGACGTGCGCGACACCCTCATGGCAGCAGGCGGCCGGGGTTGAACAGTCCCGACGGGTCGAGGGCGCGCTTGACCGCCCGCATCATGGCGATCTCCGCCGCCGGCTTGTAGCGCGCCATTTCGGCGACGAGCGTCTGACCGATGCCATGCTCCGCGCTGAAGGTGCCGCCCAGCCCGACCGCCACCTCATTGACCGAACGCCGAACCCGCGCGGCGAAACCCTCGCGGTCGGCGAGACCGCCCCAGTGTTCGAAACTGAGGAACGGAATGAAATGCACATTGCCGTCGCCCAGGTGCGAAACGATCATCACCGGCAAGTCCGGAACGATGGCACGCACCGCGTCGGTCGCCGCGGCGATGAAGGCGGGGACCGCCGACACCGGCACCGCGCAGTCGGTCGTCAGGCCGATGCCCGCCACCCTGTTCGCCTCCGAGGCGCCGTGGCGGTAACCCCACATCGCGTTTCGCTGAGCCTCGCTTGCGGCCACCGCCGCATCGCCGATCAACCCGCACCCGATCGCCTGCTCCAGCACCGCCTGCATGGCGTCGCCCAGCTCATCGGCGGAACAGGTGTCGGACAGTTCCATCAGGACATGCCAGCGCGGTGCGCCATCCAGCGGACAGCGTCGGCCGGGAACATGCCGCGCGACCAGCGCCACCTGGCTGGCGCTCATCAGTTCGAAAGCGGACAGGCGCCCGCTGCAGGCCGCCTGGACCAGTTCAAGCACGGCAAGGGCGGCCTCGGCGCTGTCCAGGCCAAGCCACGCGGTGGCGTGCGCCTTGGGGAGCGGGTGGAGCTTCAGCACGGCGCCGGTTACGATCCCCAGCGTGCCTTCCGAACCGATGAACAGATGTTTGAGGTCGTACCCGGTGTTGTTCTTGCGGAGCGCACGAAGCCCGTCCCAGATCGAACCGTCGGGCAGCACCACCTCGAGGCCGAGCACATTCTCGCGCATATTGCCGTAGCGCAGAACCCCGCTGCCCCCGGCGTTGGTGGCGATGGCGCCGCCGATCTGGCAGGAACCTTCCGCGCCGAGGCTGACCGGAAACAGGCGGTCGTTGTCGACGGCCGCCCGCTGTACCGCCGCCAGCACGCAGCCGGCATCGACGCGGATTGCATTGCTGGCGGGATCGACGGAACGGATGCGCCGCATCCGCTGAAGGTTGACGATGACCGGTGCCGGCCCGTCCGTGCCGGGAACCGCACCGCCGCACAGGCTGGTGTTGCCGCCCTGCGCCAGCACCGGAACCCCGGCCTGCGCGCACAGACGGACGACCGCGGCGACCTGTTCGGTCTTTCGCGGCAGGGCGATGCAGACCGCTTGCCCGCTGTAGCGGCCGCGCCAATCCTGCGTGAAGGCCCGCGTCTCGTCCAACGCGGTGACGACGCCGTCCGCTCCCAGGACCGCCTGCAATCCGGCGATGAACATGCATACCTCCGATTTGGAAATCCGGGAAAGCGACGGCAGCCCGCCGCGTCGAACCGGCGGCACTCTGCCGCGTCGAACCGGCGGCACTCTGCCGCGTCGAACCGGCGGCACCGCGCGATGATGGTGGTCGGCGCCAAGACCGATCCGTCATGTCACGGAGTGACGGTGCGTCCATTGGCCTTGCCGGGAAGCGGCGCCGGCGATGGCTTCTCCGGTCGCGATCTCGGCCCGTCCGATGTCCGGAACCTGGGCGCGAAGATCCCGGTTCTGGTGCTGACATACTCGATCAGCGTGCGCGCGGACTTGATCGGGTTGCGCCCCGCTTTCACGATCAGTTGCGCGTTGGATTTCAGAAGAAGCGGATGCTGGACGCGCAGGGCGACGACCTCGTCCGAATCCGCCAGGGCGGACGCGTTGATCGCCCCGGTGAAGGTCACCGCGTGGTTGTTGAGGACGAACCGCGCCAGGCTGTGGACGGAGTTCGTCATGAAGGCGATGTTGAGCGGCAGTTGTTCGACATAGGCCAGCGTTTCGACGAGCTTGCCGAGGCCCGTTGCCGACGGCATCATGGCCACCGGGTATTCGAACACCTGGGAAAGGGTGACGGGCTCGGTGGACAGCGCCAGCGGATGGCGGGCACCGACCAGCACATGGACCGGGGCATTCGCCTTCAGAACCGTACGGGTCTTGGTCGAGCGCGGCGGGTTGAAGGCGATCCCGATGTGGGCGACGTCCTCCGCCACTTCGGACACCACTTCGGTCGCCGACATGGTGTTCATCGTGAACTGGATCCCCGGATAGGCCTTGCTGAACGGCAACAGCGCTTTCTCCATCAACTCGTCGATGTAGCCTTCACTGATCGCCAGACGCAGACTTCCGCGTTGCAGGTTGTTGATCTCGGAGATCCGTTCCTCGAGATTCTCCTGCTGGGATTTGCAGAAGCGCCAGTACTCGAGGACATATTGCGCAGCTTCGGTCGGCGTGGCGCCGCTGGCTCCCCGCTCGAACAGTGCGGCACCCAGCTCCTCTTCAAGCAGCCGAATCTGGCGCGTTATCACGGACGGGGCGGTGTTGATGGCATCGGCGGCCCGACGGATCGAGCCGTGTGTCAGAACTTCATGAAAATAGCGCAACCGCCGCTGGTTGATCTCCCGCATCGAGGTTTCCATTCTCCGTAAAACGGAACAACTTCTTTTATCGATGTCTTATTGCTTGTCGCATCCGGTCGAGAATTTCGTCGATGATGGTCGTCGACGTCGCAAAATTCATCCGGACGAAGGGCGAGGATTGCGGATCGAACGTTTGGCCGGCGCTGAACGCCACCTTTGCTTGGTGCAGAAAGAAGTCTCCGGCCGGCCGGTCCAACGCCATCGCCGAACAATCCAGCCAGGCCAGATAGGTCGCCTGCGGCGGATGAAGCCTGATCTCCGGCATCTCCGCACGCAGAACCGCACAGACGTAGTCCCGCATCCCTTGCAGATGGGCCAGCACGGCCTCGAACCACTCCTGTCCGTCCCGCCACGCGGCCAGCGTCGCCTCGATGCCGACGATGCCGCATTGACCCAACAATCTGGGATGCACCACCGCCGTGAACCGCTCCAGCAGCGCGCGCGACCCGAAATGCATCACCGCACAGCGAACACCGGGGATGCCGAAGCTCTTGGTCGCCGACTGGAGCGTGACGGTCCGCCGGGAAACCTCCGGCCCCAGCGAGGCGAACGGAATATGGACACGGCCGTCATAGACGATGTCCGCATGGATTTCGTCGGCGACGACGATCAGATCGTTGCGGACCACATGGTCGGCCAGTTCGGACAGCTCCTTCCTGCCGAGCATCCTGCCGGTCGGGTTGTGCGGATTGCACAGGATCAGCAGTTTCGCAGGCGGTCGTGGGTCTTGCGAAAACCAGCCCAGGTCCCAGCCATATCCGCCCGGACCAGGATTGGCGGGCCACGCGAGGACTTGCCGTCCGGTGTCTTCGATCGCGCCCCTGAACGGGGGATAGGTGGGAACCTGGACAGCGACGCCCTCCCCTTTCCGGGTGAGAGCCGTCACCGCCGCGTAGAGGGCCTGCACGAGATCGGTGACGACCAGCGTGCAATCGGGATCGACCGACCAGGCGTACCGTTTTTCCATCCGCTCCGCGAAGGCATCGGCGACCAGACGGTCGGGCGGCCGGCTCCGACGCAAGGGATAGTGAAAGGCACCCGCCGCCGACAGACCAGCCACGGCCCGGCGGATCGGATCGGCCATGTCGAAATCCATATCGGCAACCCAGCAAGGAAGGACCGAAGGATCGTAGCGATCCCATTTGAGCGAGCCCCGACGGCGCAAGGCGCTTTCGGACAGGAGAAAACTCTGCCCTGTGGACCCTGCGGCGTCGGTGACGCACACCGTGGCCTCTCGATTCCCGATCATCGTTCCGCCTCTCGCTTGTCCCCTGATTCCCGGACGGGACTCAGCCCACCTTGATATTCCAGGCCAGGGGTAGCGGCGCCTTCAGCATGCCGGTCACGGTGCGCCGCCGGGCGGACGGTGTCTGGAACTGCCCCAGCGGCACGAAGGGCACCGTCTCGAAGGCGCGCGCCTCGATCTTGCGGACGATCGCGCCCTGGCCCTGCGGATCCGCGGACATCCAGTCGTCGCGCAGCTGCTCGATCACCGGATCGGTCGGCCAGCCCGGCCAGGTCTGCTTGCCGTTGGCGCGAAGCCCGAGATGCGTCGAGGGGTCGAGAATGTCGGTCACGCTGAACCCGGCATGGAAAATCGACCAACCGCCCTTGTCCACCGCCTCCATGCTGGTCCGGCGCTTGTAGAAGGTGCCGAGGTCCATCGCCTGCACCTCGACATTCACCCCCATCCGCTTCAGCAGGTCTTCGGTCACCAGCGAGGCGGCGTGCAGCCAGGAGAGGTCGGTGGCGGTCAGGATCGCCACCTTCTCGCCCTTGTAGGAGGATTTCAGCAGCGCCTTGGCCTTCTCGAAGTTGGCGGCCATCGCCTCCGAGCCGGCGCCGGTGGACATCGTCGTGCCGCAGAAGAAGGTCGACCGGCATTCCGTGTACAGATCGGGCATACCGACCTGGGCCTGCAGGTAATCGACCTGGTTCACCGCCATCTGGATCGCCCGCCGCATCTCCAGACGGTCGAACGGCGGCTGAAGATGGTTGAAGCGGATGACCGTCATATAGCCGAGATCGTCGTAAGCCTCGGTGTTGATGGCCGGATCCTGTTTCAGCAGCGGCAGCAGCGTCAGGTCGGGTCCATGATACCAATCGACCTCGCCGCGCTGGAGCGCCGCCGTCGCCGTCGCGGCGTCCGGGATGATGTGCCACTCCAACCGGTCGACGTGGACCACCTTGCCGCCCGCGGTGCAGTCGGGGGCCTCGTTGCGCGGGACGTAGCCGTCGAACTTCGCGTAGACCGCCCGGCTGCCCGGCACCCACTCGTCGGCCAGGAAGCGGAAGGGGCCGGATCCGATCGCTTCCTTGATCGATACGCTCGGGTCGGTCTGGGCGATCCGTTCCGGCATGATGAAGGGGGCCGGCCCGCCGATCTTGGCCAGCCCCTTGGTCAGCAGGCCGAAGCGCGACTTCAGCCGGAACTCCAGGGTGCGGTCGTCGACGGCACGCAGCTCGTCGGTCAATCCAAAGATGGTCTGGCCCAGCGGATCACGGGCACCCCAGCGCTTCAGGCTGGCGACGCAGTCGCGCGCCAGGACCTTCTCGCCGTCATGGAACCTCAACCCGTCGCGCAGCCGGATCGTCCAGGTCAGCCCGTCGGAAGACTGCTCCGCCCCCTCGGCCATCTGCGGCCGGACCTCGAACCGCCCATTCATCCCGAACAGGGTGTCGTAGATCTGGTAGCCGTGATTGCGAACGGGCTGCCCGCTGGTGACCACCGGATCGATGCCCGAAAGGTTGGACGCCGGCACGACGCGCAAAACGTTCTTCTTCGTCTGGGCGACCGCCGGGGCACTGAGCCCCGCCGACCCCACCAGCGTACCTGCCGCGATCGTCGATCCTGCCAGAAACGCACGCCGGGAAATAGCCATGGCACGATGTCTCCGAATATGGGGGGTTTGCCGGTTACAGCTCTCGCGAGAGGCGCGGATCCAGCAGGTCGCGCAGCCCGTCGCCGATCAGGTTGATGCTGAGGACGGTCAGCGACAGGAAGACCGCCGGGAAGAAGATGATGTTGGGGAACAGCTGGAAATAACTCCGGCCCTCGGCGATGATGCTTCCCCAGGTCGGAACCGACGGCGGTGTGCCGGCGCCGATGAAGCTTAGGATCGATTCCGAAATGATGGCCGAACCACAGATGAAGGTGCCCTGGACGATCAGCGGTGCCAGCGCGTTCGGCGCGATGTGGCGCAGCAGGATGACAAGCGGCGGGGTGCCGATGGCGGTCGCGGCCTCCACATAGGTCTGTTCCCGCAGCGTCAGGACGACGGCGCGGACCAGACGGGTCACCCGCGGCGTCTCGGCGATTGCCAGCGCGATGATCACGTTCTCCACGCTGGCGCGGGTCAGTGCGATCAGGGCGATGGCCAGAAGAATGGCCGGAATCGCCATGAAGGCTTCAAGGATGCGCATGAGGACGGCGTCCACCTGCCGGAAGAAGCCCGTCAACAGTCCGAGCACCAACCCGCCGAGCATCGCGAGTGTCGCCACCGACAGCCCGACCAGAAGGGAAACCCGCCCGCCATACAGCACCCGGCTGTAGAGATCCCGGCCCAGCGCGTCCGTCCCGAACCAGTATAGGGCGGACGGAACCTTCAGCCGCGCCGCCGGTGCCAGCTTCTGCGGATCGCTGGTCCCGAGCCAGGGGGCCAGCAGCGCCGCGGCGACGATCAGCGCCAGAACCAGGGCACCGAAGATCATCGGGCCGTGATGACGCAGGAAGGGACCCCATGTCGAGCCGACGCGCTCGGGCTCGGGGGAGGTGGCCGGAGCCATTTCAGTAGCGGATGCGTGGGTCGAAGATTGCATAGCTGATGTCCACGCAAAGGTTGACGATGATGTAGATGCTGGCGAGCAGCAGGATGACGCCCTGGATCATCGGGTAATCGCGCCGCAGGATCGCGTCGACCAGCAGCCGTCCGACCCCCGGGATCGCGAAGACGGTTTCGGTGACCACGACCCCGCCCAGCAGCAGGGCCACGCCGATGCCCACCACCGTCGCGATCGGCACGGCCGCATTGCGCAAGGCGTGTCGCCAGATGATCGCCCGGTCGCTCAGCCCCTTGGCGCGGGCGGTGCGGATGTAATCCTGTGACAGCACCTCCAGCATGCTGGCCCGGGTGATCCGGGTGATCAGCGCGATGTAGACCATCCCGAGCGACAGCGTCGGCAGGACGAGGTTGGACAGCCATGATCCGACGCCGTTCGACAGCGGCGTGTAGCCCTGCACGGGAAACCAGGCGAGCTTGATGGCGAACACCCAGATCAGCAGATAACCGACCACGAAGACCGGAACCGAAAACCCGAGCACGCTGATGACGAGCGCCATCCGATCCACCGCCCGCCGCGCCCGCCATGCCGCCAAAGCACCCAGCGGCACCGCGACCACCACGGACAGCAGGATGGTCAGCGCACCCAGCGAGAAGGTCGGCTCCAGACGTTGCCCGATCAGGTAGGTGACCGGCAGGTTCGAGAAGATCGACGTGCCCAGGTCGCCCCTCACGAGGTTGAGAAGAAAGATCCCCAACCGAACGTGAAAGGGTTGGTCGAGCCCCAGGGCGACACGGATTCGCTGGACCTCCTCGGGTGTCGCCAAGTCCCCGGCGATGATGGTGGCCGGGTCGCCCGGAGCGAAATACAGAAGGCAGAAGATGATCAGTGCGACGAGGGCGATGACCGGTATGGCGCCGATCAATCGCCGGATTATGAATGCGAGCATGGTTCTTCCCTGTTCCTGTCTGGCCGGCACTCCCTCGGTCGTCAGCTGCCGAAGCTCATGCGGCCCATTCCTCGCCCCATGACTGGACGAGGTGACCCGCCGACACCTCGCGGTATTCGCGTACCGGCGGTATGTAGTCGAGCGCGCGCACCGGGCTCTTGATTTCCGCGTTCGAGATCGACCGCGCCATCCGGCGCCGCGAGGGATCCGGCACCGGGACGGCGGAAATCAGGCGTTTGGTGTAGGGGTGCTGCGGGTTGCCGAAGACCGCGGAGCGTGGTCCGATCTCGACCATCTCGCCCAGATACATCACCGCGACGCGGTGGCTGAGGCGTTCGACCACCGCCATGTCGTGCGAAATGAAGAGGAAGGCCAGCCCCAGACTTGCCTGCAGATCGAGCATCAGGTTGACGACCTGCGCCTTGATCGAAACGTCGAGCGCCGAAACCGCCTCGTCGGCGATGATCAGCTTCGGCTCGACCGCCAACGCGCGTGCGATGCAGATGCGCTGGCGCTGGCCGCCGGAGAATTCGTGCGGATAGCGCGAGGCCATGTCGGGCTTGAGACCCACCCGGACCAACAGGTCCGCCACCTTGTCGCGCGCCTGGGCCCGCGTTCCCATCCGGTTTACCAGGAACGGCTCGGCGATCGCGAAACCAACCTTGATGCGGGGGTTGAGGCTGGCGAAGGGGTCCTGGAAGATCATCTGCATCTTCTTGCGCGCCTCGGACAGGGCGCGCGCGTCGGACGACAGGATATCGGTGCCTTCGACGAGGATCGTTCCCGCTCTCGGCTCGATCAGACGCAGGATCGACCGTCCGGTGGTCGACTTGCCGCACCCGCTTTCCCCGACCAGGGACAGGGTTTCCCCCGGTTGGACGCTGAAGGAGACGTTCTCGACGGCGTGCACGCAGCCGGTCCGCTTGCGCAGAACGCCGGCGCGGATGTCGAAACGGGCCGTCAGGCCGCGCACCTCCAGGACCGGGCGGTCCGCCCGGGCGATGGTGTCCGGCGTTTCCACCGGCGTGTCCGACTCTCCGGTGTTGATATCGACCACGGGAAAGCGCATCGGGCGCCCCCGGCCCGTCATCGACCCCAGTTGCGGAACGGCCGACAGCAGTGCCCGCGTGTAGGGCTTGCACGGGTTGCGGAAGACTTCGGCGGTCTCGCCCGCCTCCACGGCGTTGCCGTGGTACATCACCAGCATGCGGTCGGCGATCTCCGCCACGACGCCCATATCGTGGGTGATGAACAGGACCGACATGCCCTCTTCGGCCTGCAGCATCTTGATGAGTTCGAGCGTCTGCGCCTGGATGGTGACGTCCAGCGCGGTCGTCGGCTCGTCGGCGATCAGCAGCTTCGGCTTGCAGGCCAGCGCCATGGCGATCATGACACGCTGCCGCATGCCGCCGGAAAAGCGGTGGGGATACTCGCCGAGCCGCGATTTGGCGGCAGGAATCCTGACCTTGTCGAACAACCGGACGGTTTCGGCTTCCGCTTCGACCCGGGACAGTCCGCGATGGAGCATCAGCGCCTCGACGATCTGGTACCCGACCGGAAGCACCGGATTGAGGCTCGTCATCGGCTCCTGGAAGATCATGGCAATCTCGTTGCCACGGATCCTGCGCATCTCGTTGTCCGGAAGGCGGAGCAAATCCCGTCCCATCAGGGTGATGGACCCGGCGGTGCGGCTGTTTGTCGGCGGGAGCAGACGCATGATCGACAGAGCCGTGACGCTCTTGCCGGACCCGGATTCCCCGACGATCGCCAGCGTTTCCCGCGGGCGGATGTCGAAGGACAAATTCCTGACCACCGGCTGCCACAGGCCATCCCGCGCAAATGATGTCGTCAGGTTGCGCACGGAAAGAACTGGCTGCTCCAATAGCTCCTCCTTACCGCTATCCATGATTGTCGAACCGGCAAATCAGCCACAGGAGCGCAGCACCCGTCCCTGCGGCCGGCGTTGCCCGCATCGGTCAGTACCAAGAACTCGGGAGATGTTGCCCTTTGCGGGGCTTGTTCATGGGTTGGTCAGATCAGGCGGACTGAACGGCGTGGCGTCACAATCACCCGGCATTGCTGTCAAGCACTGACGATAGCATCGGTCAACGAATGCAGAAAGAACTGTAAGGGTCGATGATCGTTGCCTAGGGGGCAACACCGACACGGGTCGATGCCGGGCGCCGGGCAACTCACCCGGCCCGCATGTGAAGCACCAGGGCATCGACCTCGGAGCCGAGCGATTCCACCTGTTGGGCGACCGTCGCCGACGCGCTGAGGACGCGATCGGCGGATTCTCCCGATTCCGTTGCGGCCTGTGTCACCAGGTCGATGTTGCGGCGGACATGCTGCGTGCCGGTTGCCGCTTCGACCACGTTCCGCGCAATCTCCCGCGTCGCGGCGCCCTGCTCCTCCATCGCGGACGCCACGCTCGCGGCAACCCCGTTGATCTCGCGGATCGCGCCGGCGATGTTGCGGATGGCCTCGACAGCCTCCTCCGTCACCGCCTGCATCGCCTGGATCTGACCGGCGATCTCGTCGGTCGCACGGGCGCTCTGGGTCGCGAGGCTTTTCACCTCCTGGGCCACCACGGCAAAGCCGCGCCCCGCCTCACCCGCCCGGGCGGCCTCGATGGTGGCGTTCAGCGCCAGGAGGTTGGTCTGCTTGGCGATGCGGTTGATCAGTTGAACCACCTCTCCGATCCTCAGCGCCGTCTGCGCCAGACTCTCCACGGTGCGGTCGGTCCGTTCCGCGGCACCGGCCGCCTCGTGGGCAATCCGGCTGGAGGCGGTCAATTGCGCCCCGATCTCCGCGATCGATCCCGACAGTTCCTCAGCGGCGATCGCCACCGCCTTCACGCAACCCTCCGCCTGTTGGGAGGCCGCCGCGGCCGTCGCCGCTTCGCCCGACGTCGTCTGCGCATTGCTGTTCATGCGCTTGGCAACGTCGTCCATCTCGCCGACCGCCCGACTGACCCGATCCAGGACGCTTTTCACCCGCGCCTCGAAGCTCTCGGCCATTTCGACCATTGCCCGTCGGCGTTCCTGGCCGGCACGGGCACGTTCGGATTCGATGCGGGCGCCGGCCTCGGCGGCCTTGTCGGCGGTATCGCGGAACACGATCAGCGCCGTGGCCATCTCCGCAATCTCGTCGCTTCCGCCACTGGGAATCGCCGCGGCCAAATCTCCCCCGGCGATCCGCCGCATCGCCTTCGTCAGCATGTCGAGCCGCCGCACGATCATGCGGCCGACCACGATCCAGGCGAGCAGCCCCGCGGCCACAAGGCTGGCGGCTGCAAAGGCCGCCAGCATCCACCGGCCGGCGACGATCGCCGACATGGCGCCCGCGGCCGCATCGTCCGCTTCCTGCTTCATGGTCGCGATCTGCCGATTGACCGCCAGGGCGAATTGCCGTGCCGCCTCCCGGTTCTCCGCCAGAGCGGTGAGAAGCTCGTGCTCGGACGCGGCAAGCTCGGCCTTGCGCATGGCGAACAGGCTCCGCTCACCGGTTCCGAACGCGATGACCGCGTCGAAGGCCGTGGCGAGTTCGGCGTTCTCACCGTCACGACCGATCATCGCGACGATGGAGGTGACGGCGAAAACCGATTTCCTGAGATTCCCCGCCAGCGCGTCGATCCGGCTTGCCGTCAGCGCCTGTGCGGCCTCGCTCAGGGTTCCGGCCACGACATTTCCATAGGCGGCAAGATCGAGGTAGGCACGAAAGCGCCGCAGCCCCGTCCCTGAAAGCCCGTCCACCATTTCCTTCGATCGTGCACGGATCGACTGCGTCACGCGCTCGATCTCGCCCTTCGGGTCGGCAACGCGGCCGTCACCCTGCCGACGTGTTTCCTCCCGATCCACACCGGGGGCGGCGGCATCGACGGCGTCGGGCCCAAGGGCGACCCTGTTCAAGTCATCCAGATCGTTCTCGTTGGCGGCCCCCAGCGTGGTCCCGAGATCCCTGAGCCGATTGCCTGCCCCGTCGACCAGCGGACGCAGCTTGGAGACGAAGGCGGAATAGTGTCGGGACAGGTCGACCGCAGCCTCCTCCCGCCGCGTGCGAAGCTCGATCCGGCGCGCGGCGGCAGCCCGTTCGGCATCGAGGGTTTCGATCAGTCGTGTTGCCTGCCGGGTGACCTCCTGGACATTCGCATCGTCCGGCCGCTTCTGGGCAAGTCTGCCGACCAGGGCCAACAGCGACTGCCCGCGCGCCTCGATGTCGCTGTAGGCGGTCGCCAGGGTCTCCTGGCTGTCGGCGCCGGCGAGCGTGGGAGCCGCCATCGCGATCGTGCCGCTTTCCCGCGACAACTGCTCCGCCAACTCCATGCCGGGCAGGCTGGTGCCGACGATACGCTCCAGAGGCCCTTGCACGGCGGCGAAGGACAGAAACCCGACGCCACCGGCGGCGATCGTCAACCCTGACAGACAGGCGAACGCCAGAAGCAACTTCGTTCCCACACGGAAACGTCGATCACGCGAACCGACGGCCGATCTGGCGTGCTGGTTCATTGGTACCTACTCCCTTGCTGTTGGCGTGGCAAGAAGATGCGGCAGGCAATATTGTCTTTTTCGGAATCAAGAAATTCGCGCGCCGATCCATATAGAATCCAGCGACAGCCTACAAAATAACTTGCATACTGTTTGAGATAGAGTTCATAAATACTTGACAGCTTAGGAATTTTGCGACATAGGCCGCTTGAATGTTTCGATTCTTTGTCATAATCTCTACGGTAAGCAAGAAAAAATCTAACAGACAGTCCGGCAAATAAGGCGTCTATTTTTTCTCGCAGAGCATTGCCTTCGGGGCAACGCTCGACAGCGCCGGCGTTCAGAGTGCCCGGGTGACCGGCGGTTGGCCAAAGCGCCTGCGGCCATCCTGCGGCGCGGCGATAGCGGCGCGAACGGCGGGTGAGGCCGGGCTTCCCGCTCTCCATGGCGACGGTGACGACGTCCATGCCCCAACCCGCGGCCTCCGAATCTCGTTCAACGCCATATGAGGCGGGAGCGATGCCCGAAGCCGCGGAGGTCGTCGGGCTCGAACCAGCGGGAGGAGCGGAGCTTCCTTGTCATTGCGACGCGGTGACTCCCCCGTCCGGGTAGGCGCCCTGCCCCATCATGTAGCTTCTGGCCGGTGCCGCGAAGGCGATGACCTGGCCCGCCACCTCGATCGTGTCCCCGATGCGACCCAGGGGGTTGCGTTCAAGGATGACGTCGCGGATTTCAGGTTGGTCTGGTAGACGGCGTCGAAGGTCGTCTCGGTCACCTCCATCAGCGTTTGGTCGCGCTGGATGCCGACGCAGGTGACCAGCACCTCGATACCGTCCATCAGCGCCACGGCCTGTTCCGCGTGCCGAGCGCAAGGTTGCGGCGGGCGGTCAGCGCGGGGAACAGGCGCCGGTCATCGGGCGCCCAGCCGATCTCCATCCGTGAAATGCGGTGCGTCGGCGTCCGCGTGATCTCCTGTCCTTCGAAGCGCACCCGACCGGCACGCGGCGGCGACAGGCCGAGAATCGAGCGGCTCGTGGCCGTCTTGCCGGCCCCGTCGAGTCCGAGCAGCGTGACGACCTCGCCGGCACCTACGGTCAGCGGGGCGCCGAACAGCGCCTGCGTTTCGCCGTGGAAGGTTTCGATATGATCGACCTCGAGCATCAGGCCACCTCCCTCAGCGCCCGCGTCGCGTCGGTTCCCAGCCCCCCGGGCACCTACGCCGAGGTGGCGCTGAGTCTCGGCATGGACACCGCGAGCGGGTCTCAGCCAATCTCGGGGGCCGTGGACGCGGACGACCGCAATGGGGTCCCCTGCCCCGGTCATTGCCGTGACCCGCGGGAACTCGGGACCGGCAGAAGCGCCCCGGCCGGTCCTGGTGCGTGAGCCCTCTCCGACGAACGCGATGGTCGGAACGTCATCCGGATTCGGTTTGTCTCCACAGCGGTAGGGGTAGTAGAGGGTTTTCCATGGTTTGCGATTGACAAAGTTGAGGGCGTGACACCAGGATGCGCCCATTCGCAGGAATGGGCGGTGGGCATGGACCGGAAGGATGGAGAGGCGCTGCGTGCGCTTCGGGAGCAGCGTGGCTGGAGCCAGCTTGAACTGGCTCAATGGTTGAACGCGGCGCTGGACCGGAAATACGACAAGGCGCAGTGTTCCCGCTGGGAACGCAGCGCTGAAGCCGTTCCGGTCAAGGTTGCGGAGCTCGTGGCGCATGAACTGCTGGAGAGCCAGCCGCGCAACGCCGTCATCATCGCCTGTGGCAACCAGAAGGGCGGTGTTGCCAAGACCGAGACAGCCACATGCCTCGCCTATCTGCTCCGCGAGCGCGGCGCCCGTGTGCTACTCGTGGACTGCGATTCCCAGGGCAACGCCTCGATCCATGTCGGCTTGACGGCAAGGCGCATCGATGAGCTGGAGGAAACCCGCCGCACCCTGTATTACGCAATGGTCGATGACAAGACCGCGTTCACCGACTTCATCCTCCCGACCGACGAGCCGCGGGTGGATCTGGTGCCCGCCTTCATGAGCCTTGCCGAAGCCGATTTCGAACTTGCGAGCGCCAAAGGTCTGGTCACGATCAAGGAGCGCCTGGCGGAGATTCGCGATCAGTACGACTATGTGATTCTCGACACCGCGCCGAACCTCGGGCTGGTCACCATCGGGGCGTTCGAGGCCGCGGACCTCCTCCTCGTACCGGTCCAGACGGAGGCTTTCGCCCTTCTCGGGCTGAAGAGGCTGATGCAGACGGTCGAGCGGCTTCAACATCGCAAGAACCGGAACCTTCGGGTCCTCGGGCTGCTGCCCACTCTCTTCAGCGCGCGCAACAGCCAGGACCAGGCGAGTCTGGAGGAACTTCAGCGCAACTATGGTTCGCGGTTTCCGATCTTCCCGCCGGTGCCGCGGGCGACTGTGTATGGTCAAGCGGCCGCCGCCGGTGTGTTCACCCTGTCGGTCGGCGGCAAGATACCCGGCCGCGACGCGTTCGAAGACGTGGCGAACGCCGTCCGCCATGCGAAGGAGACCCTCCATGCCACCGCGTAAGCTGCAGCGCCGCACCGAAGAGCTCATCCATGACGGGAGGGATGCAACCGGGTCGACCAGCGTGGGCAGCGTGCTGTTCGGTGACTCCCCCGATCACCCGCGGGCGGTCGAAATCGAGCTGACGGCGATCGAACGCGGCGTTCATCAGCCCCGTCAACGGATCGACGAGGAGGCGCTTCAGGGGTTGGCCGAGAGCATCGCCAAGCAGGGGCTTCTCTATCCCGTGCTGGTGCGGCAGATCGGGCGTGACCGCTACACGCTCATCGGCGGCGAGCGTCGCATGCGCGCTCACGAGATGCTTGGCCGCAGCACCATCTTCGCCATCGTCACAAAGGGCGATCCCGATGAGATCGCGCTGGTGGACAACCTGCAGCGCGAGGAGATGGACGCGCTGGAAATCGCCGACGGTCTTGAAAAGCTGAGGGCCAACCATGGCTACTCCGACGTGGAGCTTTCCAAGGTGGTCGGCCTCCACCGCAACACCGTCGGCCGGGTCCTGCGCATTCGCGATCTGCCCGACGACATCCGGGCCGAATACGCGGCCAGCTTCCGCTCGATACCCCGGTCCATCATGGAGGAGATCGCCGCGACCACGGACAACACCGTCCGGAAGCGGCTGTGGGAGAAGGCCAAGAACGGCGCCAGCGTGAAGGCCATTCAGGAGACGCGCCGATCGATCCGGCAGGACGTGCCCGAGGAACGGCAGCGTCAATCCGCCGTCTCCGCGTCGCTCCGCACTTTGGTGAAGGCCGTTCGGTCCATCCAGGAGAAAAAGGACGTGCTCGACGACGCGCAACGCACCATCCTGAAAGGCTTGCGCGACCAGATCGACACCCTGCTGTGACCCAGTCTGCAAGACGTCTTGCATCGAGTTAAGGTTGTGTCTGGTGAGGAAGACAACAACCTGAGGGCGGTGCAAGATATCTTGCAGCCGGCCGGCTTCGATCCCCTCCCCCGCCCCGCCACCCGCCCTCCCCTGCGCGTGACTTGGCACTGGAAACCAACACCCTGCTCGGCGATGATGCCACGATCATGCGGTCGCGGAGACCGGCCGGCCGGTTCCCAGCCACAGGGGCGAACCGGGTCGGACGCAGGAGACGGCGAGGCGAAGGACGCTCGATGACGCTTGGCTGGCATGTTCCGATGGCTCCGGTCTGGCGCCGGCTTCCGCGCCCGGTCCGTACGCTCGCCCTGTGGTCGGGCGCCCTGCTCGTCGCGGCTGTCGGCGCTGGTTCCGCCGCAGTGTGGAGCGAGCGCAGCAGCATCGACGGGCTGCGCTCGACGGGCGAGCACCGCCTCGCCCTCTATGTCAACAACCTGCAAAGCGCCATCCAGCGGCACGACTATCTGCCGTTCGTGCTGTCGATGAACGCCGACATCCGCGAGCTGCTGCGCCAGCCCGGCGACCACGCCCTGACCGACCGCGTGAACCGGTATCTGGCGACGGTCACGCGAGAGGCGCAATCCGCCACCCTGTTCGTCATGGACGCCGCCGGCTTGACGCTCGCCGCCAGCAATTGGGACACGCCGCAGAGCTTCGTCGACAGCAACTATGGGTTCCGGCCCTATTTCCGGCAGGCGGCGACGCTGGGGCGCGGCAGCTTCTACGCCGTGGGGGTGACCACCGGAACGCCGGGGCACTTCCTGTCGCACGCGGTGTACGACGGCGGCCGCATTGTCGGCGTCGTTGCGGTGAAGGTCAGCCTCGACGGGCTGGAGGAGGCGTGGCGTTTCGGTGCCGAGCGCGTGCTCGTCACCGACGACGCCGGAGTCGTCTTCCTGTCGTCGGAGCCGGCCTGGCGGTTCTCGACTCTGGGCGCGCCATCGCCAGCCGACGCACGACGGATGGACGAGACGCGCCAGTACGCCGGCATCGAGCTGACGCCGCTGCCCGTGCTGGAGCGGCGCGACGTGGATGGGGCCGCGGTCCTGACGATTGAGGATCCGCAAGGGCAGGGGGCTACCGGCTATCTGGCGCAGGCCGTGCCGATTCCCGAGCTGGGTTGGCATGTCCTGGTCCTGTCCGACACGGCACCGGTGCGCGCGGCCGTGCGGGCTGCCGCGTCGGTGGCGGTCTTCGCGGCCGTCTTCCTGCTCCTCGTCGTGCTGTATCTGCGCCAGCGTCGCCGGCGCATCCGCGAGGGGCTGCTGGCCCGCGAGGCGCTGGAGCGGGCCAACACCGAGTTGCGCCGGGCGCGCGACGAGCAGGAAATCCGCATCGCCGAGCGCACCGCCGATCTGCGGTCGGCCAACGATCGGCTGATGCGCGAGGTGGCCGAGCGGGAACGCGCCGAGCGGGTGCTGCGCGAAGCCCAGGACGAGCTGGTCCAGGCCGGCAAGCTTGCCACGCTGGGGCAGATGGCGGCCGGCATCACGCATGAGCTGAACCAGCCTCTGGCCGCGATCCGCACCTTCGCCGACAACGCGGTGGTGCTGGCGGAGCGCGGGCTGCACGACGATCTGCGTGACAATCTCCAACGCATCGGGCAGCTCGTCGCGCGCATGGCCCGCATCACCGGGCAACTCAAGGCATTCGCGCGCAAGACAAAGGCGCGGGCCGAGCCGATCCCGGTCGCGCGCGCCGTCCAGAACGCCCTGATCCTCATCGAGCAACGGCTGCGCCTGGAGAAGGTGGAACTCGACTGCACCCTGCCCGACGGCGAGGTCGATGTGGTGTTCGAGGAGGTGCGGTTGGAGCAGGTGCTGATCAACCTCTACCGCAACGCGCTCGACGCCATGCGTGGCAGCCCGGTTCGGCGGCTGGAGGTGGTGATCGAGGATACGGGCGAACGCGTGCTCATCCGCGTGCGCGACAGCGGGCCCGGCATTCCCGACGACGTGAAACCCCGGATCTTCGAGGCCTTCTTCACCACCAAGGATGCCGGCGGTCTGGGGCTGGGGCTGCCGATCTCCGCCGGCATCGTGCGCGACGCCGGCGGTCAGCTGACCGCCGCCAACCGGGACGGTGGCGGGGCGGAATTCGTGGTCGACCTTGCCCGGGCCGGCGTGCAGAAGGATGCGGCGTGACATGGATGGCTTGAAGGTCCTGCTGGTCGAGGACGAGGAGGATGTGCGGCTCGGCTGCGAGCAGGCGCTCAAGCTCGCCGGCATCGCCGTCGAGGGCTTCGAGAGTGCCGAGGACGCGCGACCGCATCTGGTCCCCGATGTCGCCGGTGTATTGGTCACCGACGTCAAGCTGCCGGGCATGGATGGTCTCGACCTGCTGCGCGCGGCGCGCGTCATCGACCCGGCGCTGCCGGTCGTGCTGGTCACCGGCCATGGTGACGTGGCCATGGCGGTGGGGGCGATGCGCGAGGGAGCCTACGACTTCATCGAAAAGCCCTTCTCGTCCGAGCATCTGGTGGAGGTGGTCCGGCGGGCGCTCGAGAAGCGCCGCCTGGTCCTGGACAACCGCCGGCTGCGCCGTCACATCGGCGGCCGGCAGACCCTGGACGAGTCGATCCGCGGTGTTTCCCCCGCCATGGCGGAGGTCCGCCGTCTGGTCGAACAGCTCGCCGGGACCTCGGCCGATGTGCTGGTGCAGGGCGAGACCGGCACGGGCAAGGAGCTCGTCGCCCGCGCCTTGCATGAACTGAGCCCCCGCCGCGGGCGCAACTTCGTCGCGATCAACTGCGGCGCGTTGCCGGAAAGCGTGTTCGAGAGCGAGATCTTCGGGCACGAGGCCGGGGCCTTCACCGGCGCGATCAAGCGCCGCGTGGGGAAGATCGAACACGCCGACGGTGGCACGCTGTTCCTCGACGAGATCGAGACGATGCCGTTGTCACTTCAGGTCAAGCTGCTGCGCGTGCTGCAGGACCGGCGCGTCGAGCGGCTCGGGTCCAACGACGGGCGCGCCGTCGATTTCCGCGTGGTGGCCGCCACCAAGGAGGACCTGAAGGCCCTGTCCGATGTCCGGAGTTTCCGCGCCGATCTCTATTACAGGCTCAACGTGGCGACCGTGTCGCTTCCTCCCCTGCGCGAGCGGGCCGGCGACGTGCCCGTGCTGTTCGAGCATTTCGTCCTGGATGCCGCCGTCCGCTACGACCGCGATCCGCCGATCCTGTCGCGCGCGCAGATGCAGCTCCTCGCCACCCATGACTGGCCGGGCAACGTGCGTGAGCTGCGCAATGTGGCGGAACGCTGTGTCCTGGGCCTGTTGCGCGAGCCTTTTTCTCCGGGTCGGCCGGATTCCGTCGCGGCGGGCGCGCCGCTGTCCTTGGCCGAGGAACTCGACGCCTTCGAACGCGGCGTGATCGAGCGCGAGCTGTCCCGTTGCCGCGGCGACGTGGCCGCCACCTGCGCCGCCCTTCAGCTTCCCCGCAAGACATTCTATGATAAGTTGCGGAAGCACGGCATCGACCGCATCCGCTTCGCGCCGGATTGACGTGCTTGTGCACCCGCGAAAGCTGTGCCGAATTCCGCACGACCGCCGGTCGGGCGTGCGGAATTCGGCACGCCGCCGCCCGGTCTGGCCGGGGCGAAGGGACCCGGGAGGAAGGATTGCCAACGATCGGTGTGCCTGATTGTGTCTGGCACGGCTTTTGCCCCTGACGTGGCCGGCGGCGCACCCGCGCGCCGCCTCCGGAACCGCCGGTTCCGGACCACGAAAAGGGGAGGGGAATCCCATGAAGTCCGCGTGCACGGCCCTGTGCATCGCCGCCGGTCTGTCCTTCACGACCCTGCCGGTCCGCGCCGCCGAGTTCGTCAACATCCTGACCGGTGGGACGAGCGGCGTGTACTATCCGCTGGGTGTCGCCGTCGGCAAGGTCGTCGGCACCGCCATGCCCGACGTCAAGACGTCGGTGCAGGCGACCAAGGCGTCGGTGGAGAACTTGAACCTGCTCCAGGCCGGGCGGGGCGAGATCGCCTTCACCCTCGGCGATTCTCTCAGCATGGCCTGGGCCGGCAACGAGGACGCCGGCTTCAAGCGCAAGTTGGACAAGCTGCGCACCATCGGCGCCATCTACCCCAACTACATCCAGATCGTCGCCCGTGCCGACAGCGGCATCAGGACGCTGGCCGACCTGAAGGGCAAGCGGGTGTCGGTCGGCGCGCCGAAGTCGGGAACGGAACTGAACGCCCGCGCCATCCTCGGGGCGGCCGGCCTGGGCTACGGCGACATGGCCAAGACCGAGTATCTGCCCTTCGCGGAATCGGTGGAGTTGATGAAGAACCGCCAGCTCGACGCGACGCTGCAATCGGCCGGTCTCGGCGTCGCGTCGATCAAGGACTTGGCGGTCGGCACCAGCATCGTGGTGGTGGAGGTGCCGCCGGCGGTGGTCGCGAAGATGGGCGATCCGGTCTATGTCAGCGCGACCATTCCCGGCGGCACCTACCCCGGCCAGGACGCGCCGGTGCGGACGGTGGCGGTGGTGAACTATCTGGTGAGCCACGCCGACGTGCCGGAGGCCACCGCCTACGGCATGGCGAAGGCGGTCTTCGAGAATCTGGGGGAGCTGGCCGCGGCCCACAGCGCCGCCCGGCAGATCGCCCTCGACAAGGCGACCGCACCGGCTTCGGTGCCGATGCATCCCGGAGCCGAGCGCTACTTCCGTGAAAAGGGTCTGGTGAAGTGACGCCGCCGCCGGGGGAGGTCCCTCCGGCGCACCCGCCCCCGATCGTTCCATCCTTCGGAGTTCCGCCCATGAGCGCCCCGTCGCGACCGCCAGCCGCGGCCGCAACCCCGCCCGTTTCCGAGCCTGTCCCCGAGCTTTCCGGCACCGACGCCGCCGAGGTCCGCCGCGTCATCGACCGCGAGAATCCCGCCAGTGCGCACCTTGAACTGCCCGGCTGGACACAGGGCGTGATCTTCGCCGTGGCCGTGGCCTTCTCGGTCTTCCAGCTGTGGACGGCGACCTTCGCGCCGCTGTCCAGTTCGGTGGTGCGGGCGATCCATGTCGGCTTCCTGCTGTTGCTGACGTTCCTTCTGTTCGGGGTCTCTCAGGGTCGCAACCGCCGAACCGTTCCCTGGTACGACTGGCTGTGCGGCGGGCTCGCCTTCGCGGTCGGCCTCTACCACATGGTGTTCGAGGTGGACCTGCTGCTTCGCGCCGGCGATCCTTCCACGACCGACCTGATCGTCGGCGGGGTGACCATCGCGCTGGTGTTCGAGGCGGCGCGGCGCATCATGGGGTTGGCGCTGCCCATCATCTGCGGCGTGTTCATCCCCTTCGCCCTGCTCGGGCCGTATCTTCCCTGGGGGTTGTCGCACCGCGGCTACGGGCTGGACCAGGTGATCGAGCAACTCGCCTTCGGGACCGAGGGCATCTACGGCACGCCGGTCTTCGTCTCGGCCACCTTCATCTTCCTGTTCATCCTGTTCGGCGCCTTTCTGGAACGCGCCGGCATGATCAAGCTGTTCAACGACATCGCACTCGGCCTGTGCGGGCACGCCAAGGGCGGGCCGGCCAAGGTGGCGGTGATCTCGTCGGGCTTCATGGGGACGATCAACGGCTCGGGCGTCGCCAACGTGCTGACGACGGGGCAGTTCACCATCCCGCTGATGACGCGCTTCGGCTATCGCCCGGCCTTCGCCGGCGCGGTGGAGGCGACGGCCAGCATGGGCGGCCAGCTCATGCCCCCCGTGATGGGTGCGGCGGCCTTCATCATGGCCGAGACGATCGGCGTGCCCTACCACGAGGTGGTGATCGCCGCCATCATCCCCGCCATCCTCTATTTCGGCGCAGCCTTCTGGATGGTGCATCTGGAAGCCGGGTTGCACGACCTCAACGGCATTCCCAGGTCGGAATGCCCCAGCGCGCTGCGGGCGATCCGTGAGCAGTGGCATCTGCTGTTCCCGCTGCTGGTGCTGGTCTATCTGCTGTTCACCGGCTTCACGCCGATGTTCGCCGGGGTGGTCGGCATCGCCTGCACGGTGGTGCTGATCCTCGGCACCGGCACGGCGGGCGCGCTGCCGGCGGCGTGGCTGCGGACGGTGTTCTGGATCGCGCTGGGGCTGGTCGCGGCCGGGCTGTGGCGGCTTGGTCTCCGGGTCGAGCATCTGGCCTCGGCGATGGTCGCGCTGCTGATCCTGCCCAGCCTGTTCCTGCGCGGCGGACGGCGGACGCTCGTCCTGCTTTCCCACAGCCTGGCCGACGGTGCCCGCAACGCCGTCGGTGTCGGTGTCGCCTGCGCGCTGGTGGGGGTGCTGATCGGCATCCTGACGCTGACCGGCCTCGCCTCGGGCATCGCGTCCGCCATCGTCCAGATCTCCGGCGGCAGCCTGGTCCTGGCGCTTCTCCTGACCATGGTGGCGTCCATCGTGCTGGGCACCGGGCTGCCGACCACGGCCAACTACATCATCACCTCGGCGATCGCCGCCCCGGCGTTGCTGGAGCTGGGGGTGCCGCTCATCGTCAGCCACATGTTCGTCTTCTACTTCGGCATCATGGCGGACCTGACGCCGCCGGTGGCGCTGGCGGCTCTGGCGGCCTCCTCGATCGCGCGCGCCGGGCACCTGGAGATCGGCTGGATCGCCACCCGCATCGCCATCGCCGGCTACGTGGTCCCCTTCATGGCCGTCTACGACCCGGCGCTGATGATGCAGAGCGGGAGCTGGCTGGCTGTGGCCTATGTCACGGGAAAGGCGGTGGTCGGCATCATGCTGTGGGGTGGCGCTTCGGTCGGTTTCTTCATGACGCGGCTGTCCTGGCCGGAGCGGCTGTTCGCCACCGTCGCGGCCTTCCTTCTGGTGGTGGCGATGCCGGTTACCGACGAGGTCGGACTGGCCATGGCCGCCGGCTTCGTCGCCTGGCAATGGCGGCGCTCGCGCCGCCCCGCGCCGGCGACCTTCGCCGCTTGATCCGCCGGCCTGGGGAGGAAGGGATGGTGGATGGTTCCGCGACCCGCCCGGCGGGTGAACCGGCGATCCGCACGGTGGCGATGCCGGCGGACACCAACCCGGCCGGCGACATCTTCGGCGGCTGGTTGATGGCCCAGATGGACATGGCGGCGGGGAGCGCCGCCGCCCGCCGGGCCCGTGGGCGTTGCGTCACGGTCGCGGTGAACGGCATGGCGTTCCTCAATCCGGTCTATGTCGGCGACGAGGTCAGCCTGTACGCCAGGATCGTCGGGGAGGGCTCGACCTCCATGACGATCGAGGTCGAGGCGTGGCGGCGCAGCCGGGACGGCGACGACGCGGTCCAGGTGACCAAGGCCGTCTTCACCTTCGTTGCGCTCGATGCCGGGCGCCGCCCCCGGCGTCTGCCGCCCGCCGGCAAGGACGGCATCGACTAGCGCGCATCCACGAAAAAGGAAGGGGCCGCACACAGGCCCCCGTCATCCAGGGAGGAGACAGATCATGCGCCCGGTGTTCCGGATGGGCATCGCCGTGAAGCTCTTTGCGGCGTTCGGTGCCGTCGCCGGCCTGACGGTGGCGGGCAGCGCCGTCGGCTGGTGGTCGTTCAAAGCCGTCGAGACGGGCGTTGCCGGCATCGCCGACCGCAGCCTGCCCGCGGTGGCCGCGGCGAGCGCCTTGTCAACCGCAAGCGCCGCCCTCGCCGCAGCCGCGCCCAGTCTGGAGGCCGCGACCGACGCGGCCGACCGGGCCGCGGCAGGGGAGGGCATCGCCCGCCTTTCCGCAGGCATGACGGAGCGGCTGGACGCTCTGGGTCAACTCGGCCTGCCGTCCGAACGGGTCGAGGCGCTGACCGCGGCGGCCGGGGCGATCGGCGACACCCTGGACCGGCAGGCGGCGGCGGCGGACGAGCGGATCGCGCGCCGCCAGCGGCGGCTGGATTTCGTTGACCGGCTGAACGCCAACCATCAAGCGCTGCTCGCGGCCCTCGAACCGGCGACGCTCGAGGCCCGGCGGGACGTGGCGGCCGCGGCCGAGACGCTGACCGACGACGCCGCGACCGCGGCCCGGTCCCTGGTCCGGGCCGCGTTGGGCGGTCTTGGGGCGGTTCTCGATCTGCGCGTGGCAGTGGCGACCGCCGCGGCGCTGCTGTCGGAGGCGCATGCGGCCTCCGACGCGGCGGCGGTGGGAGAGTTGGAGACGGCTTTCGCCGCCGTGGTTGCCGGCTTTCCGGAACGGGCCGCCGCTGCCGGATCGGGCGGGGCCGGGTTGGAGGACCCGCTCGCCCGGCTGGCCGCGCTGGGCAGCGGTCCGGACGGCGCGTTCGCACGCCGCGCCGCGGGGCTGCGTGGAGCCGGCGACGGTGACATCGCGACCGCCGTCCGCGAGGCGGGAACACTGCGCGCCGGGATCGACCGGTTGCTGGAGTCCCGCGCCGCCGCGTCGCGCGACACCGTCGCCCGTGCCGGCGACCGGATGCACCGCGACGTCACCTTCGCGGTGAGCGAACTGACGACGGAGGCCCTGCGCCGTTTCAGCGACGTCCGCGAGCTGAACGCGCTCGGCAATCTGGCCGCCGGCCTGCTCAACGAGGCCGCCAACACCATGGAGTCATCGCGGTTGCCCGGCCTGCGGGCCCGTTTCGAACAGGCTGCCGGGCGTCTCGAGGCGCTGCTGGCCGGCATGCCGGCCCGCGAGGCGGCGCGCGTGGACGGGGCGTTGCGACCACTGCTGGCGATCGGCCGCTCTCCCGACGGGCTGTTCGCCCTGCGTGCCGCGGAACTGGAGGCGCTGCGGGCCGGTGCCGACCTGCTGGCGGAAAGCCGGCGCCTGTCCGTGATGTTGGACGACACCGTGTCGGAACTGGTGGAGGGCACGCGCGCCGACGCCGGTGCCACCGCCGAGGCCGTGCGCGCCGCCACCCTGTCGGGCCGCGTCTGGCTGGGCAGTGTGGCGCTGCTCGGCATCGTCGGCGCGGTGCTGATCGCCTGGCTCTATGTCGGGCGCAACATCGCCGCCCGGCTGGGCACGTTGTCCCGTGCCATGCGCGCGGTCGCGCGCGGCGACGCATCGGCACCGGTGCCGGCCGGCGGGTCCGACGAACTCGCCGACATGGCGCAGTCGCTGCTCGTGCTTCGCGACGCGACGGTGGAGGCCGCCCGCGCCAACGAGCGGGTGGAGCAGGAACGCGCCCGCGCCGCCGCCGACAAGGGCCGGACATTGCGGACATTGGCGGAACGGTTCGAGGCCAGCGTCCAGATGGTGGCCGACGTGGTTGCGGAGGCGGCCGTCGACCTGCAGGGCACCGCCGCCGCCGTGGTCGGCCAGGTCGAGGAGGCCGGCCGGCAGTCCCGCGGCGCGTCGGAGGGGGCCGTCCGTTCGCTGGACAGCGCGCAGGCCGCCGCAGCGGCGGCCGGGGACCTGACCGCTTCGATCGGCGGGATCGAGCGGCAGGTGGAGCTTGCCACCGGGATCGCCGGGCAAGCCGTCCAGGATGCGGAGCGTACCGACGCCATCATCCATCAGCTCGCCGGTGCCGCGGCCAGCATCGGCACCGTGGTCGAGCTGATCGGCAAGATCGCCGCCCAGACCAACCTTCTCGCCCTCAACGCCACCATCGAGGCGGCGCGCGCGGGCGATGCCGGACGCGGCTTCACGGTGGTCGCCAACGAGGTGAAAACGCTCGCCAACCGGACCGCGACCGCCACCGGCGAGATCACCAGCCAGATCCGCAGCATGCAGTCGGCCACCGACGAGGCGGTCATCGCCATCGGGGGAATCGCACAGACGATCCGCAGGATCGACGATGTGGCCCGCGCGGTCGCCGGCGGAATGCGCGCGCAGGCCACGGCGACGCGCGAGATCAGCCGCGGCATCCAGGAGGTGGTCCGCGGAAACGGCGACCTGTCGGGTGCCCTGGACGTCGTCGCCGCCACCGTGGTCGACAGCCGGCAATCCATGCAGACGGTGCTCGCTGCGGCCGACCGCATGGCGGAGCAGGCGCGGCGGCTGGATGGCGAGATGCGCCAGTTCGTCGGGTCGATCAAGGCGATGTGACCGTGCGCGGGGCCTGCCTGCGACGGCTGTCCCCACGCACGGTCCACCACCTCGTTCCACCGACGCTTCACTCCGCCGGCGCTTCACTCCGCCGGGGCCGCCGCGCCATGCGGAATTTGGCGCGGCGCCCGGCCGCCGGCCAGTTGACGGAGCAGCACGTAGAAGACCGGCGTCAGCACCAGCCCGAACAGCGTCACCCCGATCATCCCGAAGAACACGGCGATGCCCATGGCCTGCCGCATCTCCGCGCCGGCTCCACTGGACAGCACCAGCGGCACCACGCCCATGATGAAGGCGATGGAGGTCATCAGGATCGGGCGCAGCCGCAGGCGGCTGGCCTCGATCGCCGCCTGGACGACGCTGCGCCCCTGCTGCTCCAGCTCGCGGGCGAACTCCACGATCAGGATGGCGTTCTTGGCGGACAGGCCGACCAGCACCATGAAGCCGATCTGGGTGAAGATGTTGTTGTCGCCGCCGGTCAGCCAGACGCCGGCCAGCGCCGACATCAGGCTCATCGGCACGATCATCAGGATGGCGAGCGGCAGGGTCAGGCTCTCGTACTGGGCGGCCAGCACCAGGAAGACCAGCAGCACGCTGATCGGGAAGATCCAGAGGGCGGCGTTGCCGGCCAGGATCTGCTGGTAGGTGAGGTCGGTCCACTCGAACCGCACGCCGCGCGGCAGCACCTCCGCCGCGATGCGCTCGGCCGCGGCCTCCGCCTGGCCGGAGGAAAAGCCGGGCGCCGGGCCGCCGTTCACGTCGGCGGCGGTGTAACCGTTGTAGCGCACCACCATCTCCGGCCCGTAGCTGGGATTGACCGTCACCAGCGACGACAGCGGCACCATCTGGCCCTTGTCGTTGCGGGTCTTCAGCAGGCCGATGTCCTGCGCCTCGGCGCGGTGGGGAGCGTCGGCCTGCACCCGCACCTGGTAGACCCGGCCGAAGGCGTTGAAGTCGTTCACATAGAGCGAGCCGAGGTAGATCTGCATGGTGTCGAACACCTCGCCCACCGACACGCCGAGCTGCTTGGCCTTCACCCGGTCCAGCTCGACGTCGAGCTGCGGCACGTTGATCTGGTAGCTGGAGAAGGTCGGCCCGAGTTCCGGCGTTTCCGCAGCCTTCTTCACGAAGGCGTTGACCGCCTGGGCCAGCGCCTCGTAGCCGAGCGCGCCGCGGTCCTCGATCTGCAGCTTGAAGCCGCCCAGCGTGCCGAGACCCATGACCGGCGGCGGCGGGAAGATGGCGACGAACGCCTCCTTCAGGCCAGCGTAGCGGGCCTGAAGCTCGCCGGCGATGGCGGCGGCGGACAGCGACGGGTCCTTGCGCTCGGCGAAGGGCTTCAGCGTCACGAAGACGATGCCGGCACTGGAGCTGTTGGTGAAGCCGTTGACCGACAGGCCGGGGAAGGCCACCGCGCTCTGAACGCCGGGGTGCGCCAGCGCGATGGCGGACATGTCGCGGATCACCGCGTCCGTGCGGTCCAGCGACGCGCCGTTGGGAAGCTGGGCGAAGCTGACCAGATACTCCTTGTCCTGGGCCGGCACGAAGCCCATCGGCACCGCACGGCCGAGCATGACCGCCGCACCCAGCAGCAACACATAGACCAGCATCATCGCGCCCTTGTGCCGCAGCACCCCGGACACCCCACGGCCGTAGCCGTCGGAGCCGCGGGCGAAGGCCCGGTTGAACAGCCGGAAGAAACCGCCCAGCACCTTGTTCATGACGCGGGTCAGCCGGTCCTGCGGCTGGTCGTGCCCACGCAGCAGCAGGGCGGCCAGCGCCGGCGACAGGGTCAGCGAGTTGAAGGCGGAGATGACGGTGGAGATCGCGATGGTCATCGCGAACTGCTTGTAGAACTCGCCGGTCAGGCCGCTCATGGCGGCCAGCGGCACGAAGACCGCAACCAGCGTCAGGGCGATGGCGATGATGGGGCCGCTCACCTCCCGCATGGCGCGGTGGGTGGCCTCGCGGGCGGACAGCCCGGCCTCGATGTTGCGCTCGACGTTCTCGACCACGACGATGGCGTCGTCCACCACGATGCCGATCGCCAGCACCATGCCGAACAGCGACAGCGCGTTGATGGAGAAGCCGAAGGCCAGCATCAGCGAGAAGGTGCCGATGATCGAGACGGGAACCGCCAGCAGCGGGATGATCGAGGCGCGCCAGGTCTGCAGGAAGACGATCACCACCACGACCACCAGCGCCACCGCCTCCAACAGCGTGTGCACGACCGCCTCGATGCTGGAGCGGACGAACTGTGTGGGGTCGTAGACGATGCTGTAGGTCACGTCCTCCGGCATGTCGGCCTTCAGCTCGGCCATCACGGCGCGCACCTGGTCGGAGATGGCGAGCGCGTTGGCCTCCGGCGTCTGGTTGATGCCCAGCGCCACGGCGGACTTGTTGTCGAGCAGGGAGCGCAGCGCGTACTGCGCGGCGGCCAGCTCCACCCGCGCCACGTCGCCGAGCCGGGTGACGCCGCCGTCCGCCCCCACCTTCAGGATGATGTCCGCGAACTCGTCGGCCGTCTTCAGCCGGCCTTTTGCATTGACGGAAAGCTGGAGCGGCGTGTCCGGAACGCTGGGGGAGGCGCCGATCACGCCCGCCGCCACCTGCACATTCTGCTCGCGGATCGCGTTCACCACGTCGGTGGCGGTCAGGCCGCGCTGGGCGACCTTCTGCGGGTCGAGCCAGACCCGCATGGCGTAATCGCCGGCCCCCCACACCTGCACCTCGCCCACGCCCTGGATGCGGCTCAGCCGGTCCTTGACGTTGAGCACCGCGTAGTTGCGCAGGTAGGTGGTGTCGTAGCGGTCGCCGGGGGAGATCAGGTGCACGACCATGGTCAGGGTCGGCGAGCTCTTCACCGTGGTGACGCCCAGCCGCTGCACGTCGGCCGGCAGCCGCGGCAGCGCCTGCGCCACCCGGTTCTGCACGAGCTGCTGCGCCTTGTCGGGGTCGGTGCCGAGCCGGAAGGTGACGGTCAGCGCCATGTTGCCGTCGCTGTTCGCCTGCGACTGCATGTAGAGCATGTTCTCGACGCCGTTGATCTGCTCCTCCAGCGGTGCCGCCACCGTCTCGGCGATCACCTTGGGGTTGGCGCCGGGGAACTGCGCGCGCACGACGACGGACGGCGGAACCACCTCCGGATACTCGGCGATGGGCAGCCGGAACATGGCGATCAGGCCGGCCAGCAGCACCGCGACCGAGAGGACGCCGGCGAAGATCGGCCGTTCGATGAAGAAACCGGAGATGTTCATGGAAAGCCTCCCGGCGCCGGCGTCACCGGGGTGACGCGGCGGCCGTCTGGGTCTTGTCGGTGGGGCCACGCCCGCCCATGGCGACCAGGTTGGGGCGCACCGCCATGCCGGGGCGGGCGTGCTGCACACCGTTGACGACCACCCGGTCGCCCGCGGTCAGCCCCGCGGTGACGACGCGCAGTCCGTCCTGCGCCGGGCCCAGCGTGACCGGCTGGTAGCGCACGGTGTCGTCGGTGCCCACCACATAGACGAACTTCTTGTCCTGGTCGGTGCCGACCGCGCGCTCGTCCACCAGCAGCGCGTCACGGGGCTTGGCGGCACCCACCTTGACACGGGCGTAGAGGCCGGGGACCAGCGTCCCCTCCGGATTGTCGAAGCGGGCGCGCACGCGGATGGTGCCGGACACCGTGTCGAGATGGTTGTCCACATGCTCCACCGCACCACTGCGCGAGTAACCGTCCTCGTCGGCGAGGCCGAGCTGGACCGGCACGTTGGCGGCGTCCTTCACGGGCGCGATGTGGCGGAGGTAGGTCTGCTCGTCCACGTCGAAGGAGGCGTAGATGGGCGACACCGACACCAGCGTGGTCAACGGCTCGGCTGCCGCACCGGCGGCCACCACGTTGCCCACCGTCCGTTCCGCCCGCGACACGCGGCCGGACACCGGGGCGGTCACCCGCGTGTGGCCCAGGTCGATGCGGGCGATCTCCAGCGCCGCCTGCGCGGCCTTCAGGTTGGCCGTCGCCTCGCGCGCCGCGTTCTCACGGTCGTCCAGCGTGCGGCGGGAGATGGTGTCGCCGCGCACCAGGCTGCGGGCGCGCTCCAGGTCGGCGGCGGTGTAGCGCACGCGCGCCTCCGCCGCGGCCACCTGCGCCTCCGCCCGGTCCACCTCCGCGGCGAAGGGGCGCGGGTCGATGGTGAAGAGCGGATCGCCCTGCTTCACCAACGCACCGTTGCGGAAATGGACGGCGACGATGGTGCCGGAGACGCGGGGGCGCACCTCCACATGGTCGACCGCCTCCAGCCGGCCCGAATAGGACTGCCAGTCCACCACGGGACGGGCGACGACGGCGGCGACGTCCACCTCCGCCACCGGGGCAGCGGGAGCGGCGGTCTGCGCGTCGGCGGGGCTGCGGACGGTCACCACACCGGCGACGGCGGCGGCGGAGACGCCGGCGGCGAGCAGGAAGGCGAGGGTCTTGCGTGACGAAGCCATGGAGAAACCTGTCGGTCTGGGTGGTCAGGAACGGGCGCCGGTCAGCCGGCGCCTCAGGAAATCGGACGCGGCGTCGAGCGCCGGGCCATGGGCCGGCAGCGCCGCGTGGGTGACATTGGCGAAGCGGATGGTCTCGGTCGGCACACCGGCCTCGATCAGCCGGGCGGCGTAGCGTTCCGCCTCCGCCCGCAGCACGTCCTTCTCGGCGGTGATGATCAGCGCCGGCGGCAGCCGGCCGAGGCGGCTGGAGTCGAGGGGCGAGGCGTAGGGGTGCAGGCGCAGCACGGCGTCCGGCAGATAGGCGCGGTAGCAGCGGGCGCAGGCGGCGACCGACCGGTCGGAGTCCGGATCGGCGCCGTCGTCGGCGCGGGTCAGGCTGGGGTCGAGCATGGGGCCGAGCAGGGCGACGGCGGCGATCCGCGGGCCGCCCTGGTCGCGCGCCATGAAGGTCAGGGAGGTGGCGACGTGGCCGCCGGCGTCATGGCCGGCCAGCCCCAGCCCGCCCGACCGGATGCCCAGCGCGCCGGCCGTCTCCTCCATCCACAGTCCGGCCCGGTGCGCGTCCAGCAGGGCGGTGGGGAAGGGGTGGGCGGGGGCGAGGGAGTAGGCGACCGACACGACCAGCGCCGGGATGGCGCGGGCGATGTGGGACGCCGCCACCTCCGCCTCCTCCGGCGAGCCGGAGGTGAAGCCGCCGCCGTGCAGGTAGAGAACGCCCGGCAGCCGACCCGTGCCGGCCGGCCGGTGGAGCCGCAGACGGACCTCCTGCGCGTGGCCGGCGATCGTCCGTTCCTCGACCCTCAGCGCGTTGGCGGCGTTGCCCCGATTTGTCGAACCCATGTCCCTGTGGCGCCCGAGCGCCCCTCCCGCAATGCAGCGGTCGGAGTGTCACCGAGCGTCGGGATCGGATAAAGACGCGGTTCCCGCGAACACAATTCAGCTCAGCCGAACAATCGGCCGTTCGGGTGTGACGGGCGTCACACCACGCCGCATGGACGCGCCCTGTCGCGGAGGATCGTCACCGTCCACGGCCGGCCGGGTCATGCGGCCGCACCGGGCCGGGGGGCCACATCACACCGAGTGGCCGGGTGACCGGCCGCCCCGGCATGGGCGTTCAATCCCGGAGCGAGCGTGCGAGCGCCTCGAATCCGGCCGCGAAGGTGTTGCGCCCGACCTGCTCGCGCAGGCCCGGCAGATCCTCCGGCGCGCAGTCGAATTCGGCCCACCATTCCCCGAAGCAGCGGTTTCCCTCCGTGACCGGCGTCAACCGGAAGGTGGCGACATAGCCGGTCAGCGGCAGGGGCGATTCCAGGATCGTGTAGGTGTAGGAATGGTCGCGGTCGCTGAAGGACACGAGCTGCTCGCGCAGACGGCCGGCGCCCTTGATCCCGAAATTGCGCACGCAGCCCACGGTGTCGCTGCGCAGCCCGTCCTCGATGGTGCTGTCGGCGATGACGGGGTGCCAGTCGCGATGGCCGTTGAAGTCGCGTGCTGTCGCCCATACCCGCTCGACGGGGGCGTCGATCACGGCGCTGACATAGATTCGCGGCATGCTGTTGTCCTCCCTCAGTGTCGTTTTCCGATGGCCTTGAAGCGCCGCGTCTGTTCGGTCAGCGCGGTTTCCGTGGGCAGCCGCTCCATGCTGGAGGCACCGTAGAAGCCGTGGCAAGTGGGGCATTCGCCTAGGATGAAGGCGGCGTCCTCCGGCGTGGCGATCGGCCCGCCGTGGCACAGCACGATCACGTCCTGGCGCACCCGGAGTGCGGCGTCCGCCATCGCGTCGATCAGCGCCGGGCAGTCGGCCAGAGACAGGGCCGTCTCCGCCCCGATGCTGCCGCCGGTGGTCAGGCCCATGTGGCAGACCACGATGTCGGCCCCCGCTCCGGCCATCGCCGCCGCCTCCTCGGGGTTGAAGACGTAGGGGGTGGTCAGCAGGTCCAGCGCGTGCGCGCTCGCGATCATATCGACCTCCAGCCCATAACCCATGCCGGTCTCTTCCAGGTTGGCGCGGAAGGTGCCGTCGATCAGCCCCACGGTCGGAAAATTCTGGACGCCGGAAAAGCCGAGGTCCGCAAGCTGGCGGAGGAATGGCCCGGTCAGCAGGAAAGGGTCGGTGCCGTTGACGCCGGCCAGCACCGGGGTGCGCCGGACCACCGGCAGCACTTCCCGCGCCATCTCCACGACGATCTCGTTGGCGTTGCCATAAGCCAGCAGGCCGGCCAGCGAACCGCGCCCGGCCATGCGGTAGCGGCCGGAATTGTAGATGACGATCAGGTCGATCCCGCCGGTCTCCTCGCACTTGGCGGACAGGCCGGTGCCGGCACCACCGCCGACGATGGGCTCGCCGCGGGCGATCATGCCGCGGAACCGGTCGAGAATGTGCTGGCGGGCAATCCGCGGCATCTCAGCGTGCTCCTTGCTGCACCGGTCTGTCCTGGCCGGTCCCGGCGATCTCCCGGAACGCGCGGACCAGCGCCTCGGCGAAGGCCGGGTCGTTGATGTGGTGGGGAAGGCGGACCAGCCGGCGGTGATCGGACTGTTCGACCGTGCGTTCCAGCGCGTCGAACAGGGCCGCGTCCGCCGCCGGATCGTGGAAGGGCTGTCCCGGCGCGTCGAGCGCCGACACACCGCCCACGGGCAGGAGGAAACGGACGGGGCCGGCGAACGCGTTCAGCTTGCGTCCGATCCACGCGCCCATCGCGCGGTTCTCCTCCTCCGTGGTGCGCATCAGCGTGACCTGCGGGTTGTGGACGTAGAGGGTGCGGCCCTGGTAGCGCTCCGGCACGGTGTCGGGCGCGCCGAAATTGACCATGTCCAACGCGCCGCAGGAGCCGACATAGGGCAGGCCGGAACGGGCAAGGGCGTCCAGCCGCTCCTCCCCGGCGCTGAAGATGCCGCCCATCAACAGGTCGCAGACCTCGGTGGTCGTCACGTCGATCACACCGACCAGCAGGCCCGAGGCGGCGAGCTTCTCCATCGCCCGGCCGCCGGTGCCGATGGCGTGGAAGACCAGGCAGTCGTACGCCGCCTCCAGCTCCTGCATGGTGCGGGTGACGCAGGGCGTGGTGACACCGAACATGGTCAGCCCGAGCGCCGGCTTCGTGTCGGCGGGCGGTACGGGGCGCGTGACCATGCCGGCGACCGCGTGGGCCGCGTTGCCGAGGACGCGCCGGGAAATGCGGTTCAGCCCGGCCACGTCGGTGACCGAGAACATCATGCAGATGTCGCTCTCGCCCACATAGGGCGCCACGTTGCCCGAGGCGACGGTGGACACCAGCAGCTTGGGCACCCCCACCGGCAGCGAGCGCATGCCGGGCGCTATGATCGCCGTGCCGCCGGAGCCGCCCAGCCCGATCATGCCGGCCACGTCGTTCCGGTCCTGCATGAAGCGGGTGAAGGCGTCGGCCATGCGCGACACCGCCAGCCCGCGGTCATCGGTGCCCAGCACGGCGTCGGCACCGTCGGGGTGGCTGGCCGCCACCTGCCTGGCCGTCACGTCGGCGGCAACCGCGGGCGGCCGGGTTCCGACATCGACGGTCACCGTCCGCAACCCTTCGGCCGCGACGAGCCCGCGCACATAGTCCAGCTCCGCACCCTTGGTGTCGTGGCAACCGACGACGTACACCGCCGCCGTGCCCTGTGCTGCGTCCTTCATGGCCGGGCCTCCCCTCCCGTATCCAGGGAGCTTAGTGGGGCAGGGCGGGCCGGCAACAGGGTGCTTGCGACGGATCGGGTAAAGTTGGGTATGATGCCGTATGTCCCGCGACCGTCACCATCTTCTGGAGGATCTCCGGCGCGCCTGTTCGGGGCGGCACACGCTGCTGGTCGGCGCCGCCATCGGAACCGGCATGGCGGCCCGGGCGGCGGCGCGCGGCGGGGCCGATTTCCTGCTGGCGCTGGCGGCCGGCCGTTTCCGCAACATGGGAACCTCCTCGATCGCGACCATGCTGGCCCTGAAGGACGCCAACGCCTTCGTCGCCGACTTCGCCGTGGCGGAGATCGTCGCCGCGACCGGGGTTCCGGTCTTCTTCGGTGCCAGCGCCTGGGGCATCGCGGAGGAGGACCTGCCGGCCTTCATGGATCGCGTGCGGGATTGGGGGTTCGCCGGCGTGGTGAATTTTCCGACGGTCGCCCATGTCGATGGCCGCTTCCGGGAGGCGCTGGAGCGGACGGGGCTCGGCTTCCGGCGCGAGGCGTGCATGCTCGATGCGGCACGCGCCGCCGGCCTCGCCACCATCGGCTACTTCTGCCGGAAGACCGAGGCGGTGATGCTGGCGGAGATCGGCATCGACATCCATTGCTTCAACGTCGGCTGGAACGCCGGCGGTGCGCTGGGCGTGCCGAGCGGGGAATCCGTCCTCCAGGCCGGGAACCGCGCCCGCGGCGTCATCAAGGCGATCCGCACCATCCAGCCCGGCGCGCTCTGCGTCGTCGAAGGCGGACCGATCACCACCCCGCAGGACATGCACGAGGCCTGCCGCGAGGCGCGGGCCGACGGCTACATCGGCGGCTCGACCATCGACCGGCTGCCGTCGGAGAGCTCGATCGAGGAGGTCACGGCCGCCTTCAAGCTCGTCTCCTCGCTGCAACGGCGGATCGACAGCCTGGAGCGCCAGCTCGACCGGGACGGACGGAGCCTCGGCCTGATCGGCCGGACCGCCCCCATGGTGGAGGCGCGGGCGCGGCTGGAGCAGCTTGCCGCCGACCACGGGCCGGTGTGGATCGGCGGGCCGGAAGGCAGTGGCCGGTCTCTGGCTGCCTCGATCCTGCACGCGCGCGGCCCCTGGCGCCACCGCAAACCCGTCACCATCGACGCCCGGCGTGTCGATGCCGGCTGGCTGTTCGGGGCGGAGCCGGGCGAGGGTGGGGGACGGCGGCGTCAGGGCTGGGTGGAGGTGGCGGACGGCACCACCCTGGTGATCGAGCACGCGGACTGTCTCGATCCGGTTCTTCAGGCCGAACTGGCGGCCTTCGCGGAGGATGGTCTCTTCCGGCGCCAGGGCGGGCAGGACAGCCTGCGCTCCACCGCCAGGGTCGTCCTGGTCGGGGCGATGCCCCTGGACGCCGCCGCCCGCGCCGGCGCGATCGTGCCGGAGCTGGCGCATCGGCTCGCCCGGCGGGACATGACGCTGGTTCCGCTGCACGAACGGCTCGACGACATCCCGTTGCTGGTCGAGCGCTTCGCCGCGGCTTTGCGGCCGGGTGCCGATCCGGTCCGGCTGGCTCCTTCCGCCTTCCGCCGGCTTATCGCCCATGACTGGCCGGGCAATCTGCGCGAGTTGCGCACCGTGGTCGAGCAGGCCCTGCGCGGGTCGGGCGATGTGATCGATGCGGCGGCTCTGCCCCCGCTCGACGGGGGGCGGCTGTCGCCGTCGCGCCCGGTGGCGGAGGATGGCCCCGCCGCGAGGGAGGCCGAGCGGGAGTGGATTCTGGGCGGGCTGCGCCGCCATCGCTTCCGCCGTGGGGAGACCGCCCGTTTCCTGGGCCTGTCCCGCAAGACCCTCTACAACAAGATGCGGCTTCACGGTCTGCTCGATTGACCGGGCGGCAGCACCAGACCATCGGCCGCCCTTTCCAGCACCGGGCGGTGCGCCTCGAACCCGGCCGGCAGAAGGACGAGGACAGGGCCGGGCCCCTCGCTGCGCAGCTCCGCCGCGATCGCCGCGGCAAGCGACGCGGCCGCAGCGTCCTGCACCGCGTTTCCGGTCGCGGCACCGGGGTGCACCACGATCCTGGACGCTCCGGCCCGGCGCAGCCGGCGGGCGGTCTCCGCATCGGTCGCGAAGCCGGTGACGGCGAATCCCGACGCCGCCGCCTGCTCCAGAAACGCGGCCTCGCGCTCCCGCCCGAGCCCGACGGACCTCAGCGCCTCGCCGGTTTCCCCGTCGAAGAGCGCCGTCGTCGGAAAATTCGCGACGCCGCGCACACCGGCGCGGCGCAGGATCGACAGGAACGGACCCACCGGACGGAACGGGTCCACGGCGAGGATTCCCACGGTCGTGCCATCCAGACTTCCGGGCGTCAGGGTGGCCAGCGCCTGAAGCAGCCGCCCGTTGCTGTCCTGCACCGGCAACAGGGCGAGATACTCCGCACAGTCCGGCGGGTGTCCGGCGAGGGCAGGGCAGAACAGGCGGTCACCGGTGGTGGCGGCCAATTCGGCTCCGACACACAGGATCGGAATGATTTGCACGTCCATCGGACTGTTTTGCCCAATTTTACCCATGGCGCCGCCGCGACGCGGTTGAGGAGTCGATCACGGCGCGTGACGGTGTGGCAACCGGTTTCGGCATGGGGCTCGCCGGAACGACGGAATCCAGGGAGGACGACATGAAGCGACACATGCGCAACGGGTTGTTGGCGGGTGCGGCGATGCTGCTGGCGACGGCCTTGCCGGCGGCGGCCCAGACCGGCAGGACGGTTTCGGGCGACGTCGTGCGCATCGGCGTCATCACCGACCTGTCCGGCGTCTTCTCCGACCAGAGCGGCAAGGGGTCGGTGGCTGCGGCGCAGATGGCGGTGGAGGATTTCGGCGGCAAGGTGCTGGGCAAGCCCGTCGAGCTGCTGTCGGCGGACCACCAGAACAAGGTGGACATCGGCTCGGCCGTGGTCCGCGAATGGATCGACGCGCAGGGCGTCGATCTGGTGCAGGACGTCGCGAATTCCGGCCTGGCCCTGGCGGTCGCCGACATCGTGCGGGACAAGAACCGCATCGCCATCTTCAACGGCCCCTCGGTCACCCGCCTGACCGGCGACAAATGCACGCCCAACACGATCCACTACGCCTACGACGCCTATTCGCTCGCCAAGGGCACCGGCACGCAGACGGTCAAGCAGGGCGGCGACAGCTGGTTCTTCCTGACGGTCGATTTCGCCTTCGGCCATGGGCTGGAGGAGAACACGGCGGCCATCGTCAAGGACAGCGGCGGCAAGGTGCTGGGGGCCGTGCGGTTCCCGCTGAACAGCATGGACTTCGCGTCCTACATCAACCAGGCCCAGGCGTCGAAGGCGAAGATCATCGGCCTTGCGACCACCGGGACCGATGCCCGCAACGCCATCAAGGCGGCCAGCGAGTTCGGCCTGACCCAGGGCGGGCAGCAGCAGCTCGCCGGGTTGCTGCTGTTCGACACGGACATCCACGCCCTCGGCCTGGAAGCGACGCAGGGCATGTATCTCACCACTGCCTTCTACTGGGACCGCAACGAGGAGACACGGGCCTTCTCCAAGCGCTTCTTCGACCGGGTCAAGATCATGCCGAACATGGGGCAGGCGGGCGTCTACTCCTCGACCCTGGCCTATCTCAAGGCGGTCGAGGCCGCGGGCACCGACGAGGCCGGCGCCGTCATGGCCAAGATGAAGAGCATGCGCGTCAACGACGTGTTCGTGAAGGACGGCTGGGTCCGCGAGGACGGCCGCTTCATGCGCGAGATGTACCTGATGCAGGTGAAGAAGCCCTCGGAGTCCAAGTATCCCTGGGACTATTACCACCTGCGCGCGACCATTCCGGCGGACGAGGCGTTCCGGCCGCTGGCGCAGAGCGACTGCCCGCTGGTGAAGAAGTAGGCGGGGTGACGGACGGGTCCCCGCCGCCCATGGGCACGCCGGTCACGGCCCGTGATTTGGCACGTGCACCCGTCCGTCGATCTCCCGCACGGTCCATGCGGTAACCGAACAACGCCTCACCAGCACGGCCAGGAGGCTCACGTCCGGGCGCCGGCAAGCAGGGTCGGGTTCTCGTCGATCTGCGCCTCGATCTTCGCGATGGCCGCCGTGAGATGCCCGAGGTAGCGGTCGGCGGCCTCCCCGACGCTCATCACGCTTTTCATGAACACGATGTTGATGGTCGCCAGCACCCCGCCGCGATGCCGGACGGGGAGGGCGAGCGCCGACACCTTGACCTGCTGCGACCATTCCCCGTCGTTGCTCGCATATCCCTGCTCGTGGACCCGGTTCAAGACCTTGTCGACCAGGATCCGGTTGCGGGCGAGGCCGGCCTGCTCCCCCCCTTCCACGATCAGCAGCCGCAGGATCTGCTGCCGCTCCTCCTCGCCGCAGTGGGCCAGATAGGCGCGTCCGGAGGCGGTGTACAGAACCGGCATCCTCTGCCGGATCATGGCCCGGTGGAAGGACAGCGGGCTGTAGCGGTGGGTGGTCTCGCGCACCAGCATCGCCGTGCCGTCGAGCGTGCACAGGTCCGACGGCCAGACCACCTTCTGCAACAGTTCGCCCAAGACCGGCGCGGCAAGCTCCGAAATCCATTCGTCGTCGGTGAAGCCGTCGCTCAGCTCCCGGATCTTGAGGTTGAGGCGATAGGTGTCGTCGGAGGCACTGCGGCGCACATAGCCCTCCTGCTCCAACGTGGCGAGCATGCGGCGCACCGTGGTGCGGTGGAGACCGGTCGCCACCCCGAGTTCGGCGATCGAGGCAAAGCCATTTGGTGAGCGGCTCAGCGTGCGCAGGATCGCCAGACCCCGGCTCAAGCCTTGAATGTGCCGGTACGGGCCGACGCGAGCCGCACTCATCGGGGCGCTTTCCTGTGGGTTTCTCCAATGAAAACAATGGTGTGCACTATGTGCCCATTTCTGAAAACAAGATTGTATTCATTCAATCGGCTTCATAGACTGTAGTCACAAAAAACAACCATCACGGGCGGAAACAACGTGGCGCTGATCGTGGCTCGAACAGCGTCATCCAGCGCATAGAGCGCCGGAAGTCAGCCAAAATCTCAGAAGAAATCAGGACTGCAATCACAACGCCTGAATTTGGCGAACGGCATTGCTGTGCCTATCGGGAGGCAACTCATGACCGTCATGGTAAAATGCTTGTCGCACACGCCGTTGCGCGGGCTCAACGACCCCGGTGTCGAGGTGGTCGATGAAGTCGATACGGTTCTTGCGCAAGCGCGCGCCGAGGTGGAACGCTTCGATCCCGAGCTGATCGTGATCTTCGCTCCGGATCACTACAATGGCCTGTTCTACGACCTGATGCCGCCGTTCGTCATTGCGACGGCCGCCGATTCCGTCGGCGATTACGGAACCCTGCCAGGTCCGTTGCGGGTGGACCGGGATGTGGCGCTCGCCTTGACGCGGTCCATCCTCGACAGCGACATCGACATCGCGCTGTCGCACCGTCTGCAGGTCGACCATGGCTGCACCCAGACGCTGGAGGAGCTGACCGGCAGCCTCACCCGCTATCCCACCGTTCCCGTCATCATCAATTCCGTCGCCCCGCCCTTCGCACCGTATCGGCGCGTGCGGAAACTGGGCGAGGCGGTCGGCCGATTCATCGGCGGTCTGGACAAGCGCGTCCTGGTTCTCGGGACCGGCGGCCTGTCGCACGAGCCGCCGGTCCCGCTGCTCGCCGGGGCACCGGAGGAGATCGCCAATTTCCTGATCGCGGGACGGAATCCGACGCCCGAGGCGCGCGCGGCGCGCCAGGCGCGCACGATTGCCGCCGGCAGGATCTACGGGACGCCGGACTGCCATCTGACCCCGCTCAATCCGGATTGGGATCTCGGCTTCATCGACACCCTGGTCGAAGGCCGGCTGGACGAGGTCGACACCTTCAGCGTGGAGGAGATCTCCAGCACAGCCGGCCGCTCGACGCACGAGATCCGCACCTGGGTGGCCGCCTTCGCAGCACTTGCCGCCACCGGCCCCTACCGGGCCCGCAAGGACTATTACCGGCCGATCAACGAATGGATCGCCGGCTACGGCGTGATCAGCGCGGAAGCCGCCTGACACCCTGCCCCGACCGCCCACCGGACGCACCGAAATCCGAGGAAAGCCAAGCCCATGGATTCCATCACCCTGTCCATTCCCAGCGAACGCGAACTTGTCGGCCGTGCGCGGGACATGATCCCCTGGCTGCGCGAACGCGCCGACGCCTGCGAGCAGGCCCGGATGGTCCCGCCCGAGACCATCAAGGCCTTCCAGGATGCCGGCTTCTTCCGCATCCTCCAGCCGCGGCGCTGGGGCGGGTACGAGATGCACCCCAACGTCCTCAACCGCGTGCTGATGGAGCTGGGCCGCGGCTGCCCGTCGAGCGCGTGGAACGTCATGGTGCTCGGCGTCCACCCCTTCGAGGTCGGCCTGCTCGACCCGCGCTGCGGCGACGAGCTGTGGGGCGACGACGACACGCGGCTGGTCTCCTCCTCCTACGCCCCGTTCGGCACCGTGAAGGCGGTGGACGGCGGCTACCGGCTGAACGGCGACTGGCTGACGTCGAGCGGTTGCGACCACGCGGCCGGCGGCGCCTTCGTCGGCGCCCGGCTCTTCGACGGCGACGGCAAGCTGACCGACTACAAGGCCTTCTGGGTCGAGGCGAAGGATTACGAGATCATCGACGATTGGCACGTCGTCGGCCTCGCCGGCACGGGCAGCAAGAAGCTGCGCCTCCGGGACGTGTTCGTTCCCGCCTACCGCACCCACAGCATCATCGCCTACGGCGAGGCAAGCCACGGCGGCCTCGACAACCTGTACAAGATGCCCTTCCTCTACGTGTTCTACGCGGCGGTCTCCTCGGTGATCACCGGCATGGCGCTGGGCATGCGCGACCTCTACGTCGAGCACATGAAGCCCCGCCAGAACATCTCGCAGGCGGTCGGCGCGGCCACGCAGAACCCCTTCGTGAAGGGCCGGCTGGGCGAAGCGGAGGCGAAGATCACCGCGGCGGCGGCCCGTGTGCTCCAGAACACCGACGAGGCCTGGGCCTATGCCTCGCACGGCCGGCTGGTACCGCTGGAGGACCGGGTGCGGCACTTCGCCACCAACATGTTCACCGGCGGCGAGGTCTTCGAGGCCGCCCACATGATCTTCAAGAAGACGGCGACGCGCGGCGTCTGGCTCGACAACCCGATGCAGCGGCAGATGCGCGACATCCTCGTCGGTGCCAACCACATCACCCAGAATCAGGACGACATCGGCGACCTGCTGGGCGGCTTCATGCTGGGCAACCCGCTGCCGTCGGGAAACCAGTTCGGCGCTTGACGGCGCCTGAACGCGCGTGCCGGCCGGCCGCGGCACCATCCCCGTCCTCCCCGCTCCACCCTCCCGCAGGAGTGTCCTGCCATGACTCTCACCGTGACCCGCGACATCAACCAGTTGCTGGACTGGACCCCGAACGCCGGACTGGCGGATGCCCCGACGGTGCCATCCGGCGACCACAAGCAGGGCATGCGCCACGTCGCCGCCAGCGTGTCCATCATCGCGACCCGTGACGGAGACCGGCGGCTGGGTCTGACGGCGACGGCGGTCTGTTCGGTCACCGCCGACCCGCCGCGGCTGGTGGTCTTCGTGAACAAGAACGTCGCCGCCGACGAGGCCATCCTCAACAGCGGCATCCTCTGCGTGAACGTGCTGGCCGGCGACCAGGAGGAGACCGCCCGGGTCTTCGCCGGCATGGTCGAGGGCGTGCAGGGCGAAGCCCGCTTCGCGTACGGGGGCTGGGACACGCTGGCCACCGGTGCCCCGGTGCTGCGGGGCGCGCTCGCCAACTTCGATTGCCGGGTCGTCAAGGTCTTCGACGAGAGCACCCACCACGCCTTCCTGTGCGAGGTGCTGGCCACGCGGGAGCGGGACGACGGGCAGGCGCTGATCTACCTGAACGGCGCCTTCCGCCGCATCGACCAGTAATCGCCGGTCCCAAACAACAATCATCAGGAGGAAACGGAGCATGACGTTTCGCAGTTGTGCGCTGGCCGGTGCCGCCGGCCTGGCCGCGACCCTGCTGTCGCTGCCGGCGATGGCGGACATCACCATCGGCATCATCGCCTCGCTCACCGGACCGGCGGCCGCGCTGGGGGCGGAGACCCGCAAGGCGGTGAGCCTGCTCCCGGACAGGATCGGCGACGAAAAGGTCACCTACATCCTGCTGGACGACGCCACCGACCCGACGAGCGCCGTGAAGAACGTGCGCAAGCTGATCAGCGAGGACAAGGTCGACGCACTGCTCGGCCCCAACCTGATCAGCACCGCCGTCGCGATGGCCGACATCGCCAACGCCGAGATGGTGCCGATGGTGTCGGTCGCCCCGCTGGACGTCGGCGGCGACAAGCGCGGCTATGTTTTCCGCTCCGAGCCCAGCGCCGACCTGATGGTGCAGCGCATCGTGGACGACATGGTCGCCGGCGGCGCGAAGACGGTGGGCTTCATCGGCTTCTCGGATTCCTGGGGCGAACTGTTGCTGAAGGCGCTGACCAGGCTTGCCGAGAACAAGCTCCGGATCGTCGCCGTCGAGCGCTACGGCCGCGCCGATCCCAGCGTCCAGGCGCAGGCCCTGAAGGTCATCGCCGCCAAGCCGGACATGGTGTTCATCGGCGCCTCGGGCACCCCGGCCGCCATGCCGCAGATCACCCTGCGCGAGCGCGGCTACAAGGGCCGCATCTACCAGTCGCACGGCGTCACCAGCAAGGAGTTCCTGCGCGTCGGCGGCAAGGCGGTGGAGGGTGCGGTGCTGCCGGTCGGCCCGGTGCTGGTGGCCGAACAGCTTCCCGACACGCATCCGGCCAAGACGTCCGGCGTCGCGTTCGTCCGGGAGTTCGAGGCCCGGCACGGACACGACAGCCGCTCCACCTTCGCCGGCGCGTCGTGGGACGCCTGGCTGATCCTGAAGACCGCCATGGCCGGCGCGCTCCAGGACAAGATCGCGCCGGGCACGCCCGCCTTCCGCACCGCCGTGCGCGACCGCATCGAGCGGACCAACGGTCTGACGGGCACCAACGGCGTCTACACCATCACCGCCGGCGATCACGCCGGCTACGACCCGAGCGCCATCGTGCTCGTCACCGTGAAGGACAACCAATGGCGACTGGTGAAGTGACGGGGGCGGAGCCCCCGCTGGACGCCGGGGAGGCCGCGGCTCTGCTGAGGGCCGCCGCCGCGAGCCGCGTCCCGATCCCGCCCCTGCGGGACCGTCTGCCCTCGGCGGACGTGGAGACCGCCTACGCCGTGCAGGAGGCCAACACCCGCGCATGGCTGGCGGAGGGGCGGCGGCTGGTCGGCCGCAAGATCGGCCTGACCTCGCGGGCGGTGCAGGCCCAGCTCGGCGTCGATCAGCCCGATTTCGGCATGCTCTTCGCCGACATGGCCGTCGGCGACGGGGAACCGGTGCCCGCCGGCCGCCTGATCCAGCCGAAGGTCGAGGCGGAGATCGCCCTGGTGATCGGCCGTGACCTGACGCGCGAGCGGCACACCTACGCCGACATCATCGGCGCCACGGACTGCGCGCTGCCGGCGATCGAGATCGTCGACAGCCGCATCGCCGGCTGGAACATCCGTTTCGCCGACACGGTGGCCGACAACGCCTCCAGCGGGCTCTTCGTCCTCGGCGGGCGGCCGCGCCGGCTGGCGGATTTCGACATCGCCGGCTGCGCCATGGAGATGCGGCGCGGCGACGCGGTGGTGTCGCAGGGCAGCGGCCGGGCCTGCCTCGGCAATCCGCTGACGGCGGCGGTGTGGCTGGCCGACACGATGGTCCGCTGCGGTCGCCCTCTGTTGGCCGGCGACATCGTGCTGACCGGCGCGCTCGGCCCCATGGTGGCCGTGACGCCCGGCGGACCGGACCGCTTCGACGCCGCCATCGAGGGGCTGGGCAGCGTCGCCGCCCTCTTCTCCTGAGCCCGGAGACAGGATTCATGACCGAGAAGATCAAGTGCGCCGTGATCGGCCCCGGCAACATCGGGACCGACCTGCTGATGAAGCTGAAGCGCAGCCCGGTGCTGGAGCCGGTGTGGATGGTCGGCATCGACCCGGCCTCCGACGGGCTCGCCAAGGCGCGGGCGATGGGGCTGAAGACCACCGCCGAGGGGGTGGACGGGCTGCTGCCGCATGTCCGGGCGGACGATCTCCGCATCGCCTTCGACGCCACCTCCGCCTATGTGCACGCGGAGAACAGCCGCAAGCTGAACGCGCTGGGCGTCATGATGATCGACCTGACGCCGGCCGCCATCGGCCCCTACTGCGTTCCTCCGGTCAACCTGAAGGAGCACATCGGCCGGGGCGCCATGAACGTCAACATGGTGACCTGCGGCGGGCAGGCGACCATCCCGATCATCGCCGCCATCGCCCGCGTGCAGCCGGTGGCCTATGGCGAAATCGTCGCCGCCATCGCCTCGCGCTCCGCCGGGCCGGGCACGCGCAAGAACATCGACGAGTTCACCCGCACCACGGCCGGCGCCATTGAGAAGGTCGGCGGTGCGGCCCGCGGCAAGGCCATCATCATCATCAACCCGGCCGATCCCCCCCTGATCATGCGCGACACGGTCCATTGCCTGACCGAGGGCGAGCCGGACCGCGAGGCGATCGCCGCCTCCATCCACGCCATGATCGCCGAGGTGAACCGTTACGTCCCCGGCTACCGGCTGGTGAACGGGCCGACCTTCGACGGCCGGCGGGTGTCCGTCTTCCTCGAGGTCAGGGGGTTGGGCGACTACCTGCCGGACTATGCCGGCAACCTGGACATCATGACCGCGGCCGCCGCCCGCACCGCGGAAATGTTCGCCGAGCGCATCCTGGACGGGACCCTGGTCCCGGAACCGGTTGCCGGGTGAGGGGAGGAGGAATCATGGATTTGCGCGGCACCAAGATCACCGTCCACGACATGACGCTGCGGGACGGCATGCATCCCAAGCGTCACCAGATGACGCTCGAACAGATGGTCGACATCGCCACCGGCCTGGACGCGGCCGGCGTACCGCTGATCGAGGTCACGCACGGCGACGGGCTCGGCGGCTCGTCGATCAACTACGGTTTCCCGGCCCACACCGACGAGGAGTATCTCGGCGCGGTGGTGCCGCGGATGCGGCGGGCCAAGGTGTCGGCGTTGCTGCTGCCGGGCATCGGCACCGTGGACCATCTGCGGATGGCGCACGGTCTGGGCGTTTACACCATCCGGGTCGCGACCCACTGCACCGAGGCCGACGTGTCGGAACAGCACATCGCGCTGGCCCGCAAGCTGGGCATGGACACGGTGGGCTTCCTGATGATGAGCCACATGGCCGACCCGCAAACACTGGTCCGGCAGGCCAAGCTGATGGAGGGCTACGGCGCCAACTGCGTCTACGTCACGGACAGCGCCGGGTACATGCTGCCGGGTGACGTCCGCGCGCGCATCGCCGCGGTGCGCGAGGCGCTGAAGCCGGAGACGGAGCTGGGCTTCCACGGCCACCACAACCTGGCCATGGGGGTCGCCAACTCCGTCGCCGCGGTCGAGGCCGGCGCGAACCGCATCGACGCCGCCGCCGCCGGGCTCGGCGCCGGGGCCGGCAACACACCGATGGAGGTGTTCATCGCCGTGTGCGAGCGCATGGGCATCCAGACCGGCGTGGACACCTTCGCGATCAGCGACGTGGCCGAGGACCGGGTGGTGCCGATCATGGACCACGCGATCCGCATCGACCGGGATTCGCTGACCCTCGGCTTCGCCGGCGTCTATTCGTCCTTCCTGCTCTTCGCCAAACGCGCCGAGCGGACCTATGGCGTGTCCGCCCGCGAGATCCTTGTCGAACTCGGCCGCCGCGGCATGGTCGGCGGGCAGGAGGACATGATCGAGGACACCGCGATGTCCATGGCGCGCGAACGGGGCCTTTCCGTCTGAGCGCCCGCGCGCCGCGCGCCCGAGGCCCGGTGGAACAGGAGTCCTCCCATGGATCAAACGATCTTTGTCCTGCTGGCGCAGGACGGCGTCACCAACGGCGCCATCTACACATTGCTGGCGCTGGCCCTGGTGATGGTCTTCGCCGTGACCCGCATCATCCTCATCCCGCAGGGCGAGTTCCTCGCCTATGGCGGGCTGACCATGGCGACGCTGGAAGCCGGTTCCCTGCCGGGAACGCTCTGGGTGCTGCTCGGCGCCGGTGCAGTGGCCTTCGCCATGGATCTGGCCACGGCGCGCGGCGGGGGCCGGCGGTTGCCGGGCCGGTCGCTGGCGCGTTCGGCCGCCTGGAACCTCGGCTACCCGCTGGCCCTGGCCGCGCTGCTGACGCAGCTCCCGCTCGCCGGCCTGCCGCTGGCGGCGAAGGCGCTTTTGGCGCTGGCGCTGGTGGTTCCGCTGGGGCCGATGATGTACCGCATCGCCTTCCAGCCGGTCGCCGAGGCGCCGGTGCTGGTGCTGCTGATCGTCGCGGTGGCCGTCCATCTGGCGATGGTCGGCGTCGGGCTCCTGGTGTTCGGGCCGGAGGGGTCGCGCACCACGCCCTTCAGCGACGCGCAGTTCGAGGTCGGCGCGATGCAGGTCGGTGGTCACACGCTGGCGGTGATCGGCGCCTCGCTCGCCCTGATCGTCGCCCTCTACCTGTTCTTCGACCGCACCCTCTACGGCAAGGCGCTGCGCGCCACCGCGGTGAACCGCAACGGCGCCCGGCTGATGGGCATTTCCCCGGCTTTGGCCGGACGGCTGACCTTCCTGCTGGCGGCGTTCGTCGGGGCGCTGTCCGGGCTGCTCTTCGCGCCGATGACCACCGTCTATTACGACAGCGGCTTCCTGGTCGGGCTGAAGGGATTCGTCGCCGCCATCATCGGCGGGCTGGGCAGCTATCCGCTGGCCGCGGCGGGGGCGGTGATGGTCGGGCTGCTGGAATCCTTCTCGTCCTTCTGGACCAGCGCCTTCAAGGACGTGCTGGTCTTCACGCTGATCATTCCGGTCCTGCTGTGGCGCTCGCTCGCCTCTCACCACGTCGAGGAGGAAGAATGACCATCCGCTCCTACATGGCGGCGCGGGACCGTGAGTGGCCGGGCGGCCGGTGGGTGATGGCGGCCTTCCTCGCGGCGCTCGCCGCAGCGCCGCTGGTGCTGCCGGAATTCCACGTCACGCTGCTGAACTACATCGGCCTCTCGGCCCTGGTCGCGCTGGGCCTGGTGCTGCTGACCGGCGTCGGCGGGCTGACCAGCTTCGGACAGGCGGCCTTCGTCGGGCTGGGTGCCTACACCAGCGCCGTGCTGACCACGACCTACGGCCAGTCGCCGTGGCTGGCCCTCGGCGTCGGGCTGGTCCTGACCCTGGCGGTGGCGGTCGTGCTGGGGTCGGTGACGCTGCGGCTGTCCGGCCATTATCTTCCCCTCGGCACCATGGCCTGGGGGATCAGCCTCTATTTCCTGTTCGGCAACCTGGAATTCCTGGGCGGCCATTCGGGGATCTCCAGCGTGCCGCCGGTGACGCTGCTGGACTTCGCGCTGACCGACAGCCGCCACTATTACTATCTGGTCTGGGCCTTCGTGCTGATCGCCCTGTTCACCACCCGCAACCTCCTGGACTCGCGCGAGGGCCGCGCCATCCGCGCGCTGAAGGGCGGCATGGTGATGGCCGAGGCCATGGGCGTGGACACCTCGCGGGCGCGCATGGTGATCTTCGTCCTGGCCGCCCTTCAGGCCTGCGCTGCCGGCTGGCTCTACGCCCATCTCCAGCGCTTCGTGAACCCGACGCCCTTCGGGCTGAACACCGGCATCGAATACCTCTTCATGGCGGTGGTCGGCGGCGCCGGGCAGGTGTGGGGCGCGCTGGTCGGCGCCGGGGTGATCACCATCCTCAAACAGTGGCTCCAGGACGTCCTGCCTCGGCTGCTGGGCAGTGCCGGGAATTTCGAGATCATCGTGTTCGGCGCCATGATGGTGCTGGTCCTGCATCACGCGCGCGACGGTCTGTGGCCGCTGCTGGCCCGGCTGGTTCCGCTGCGCTCCCAGCCCCGCCGCATCGATCCCACCGCGGAGCCGCTGCCGAGAAAGCCCCGGCCGCCGCACGGCGAGGTGATCCTGGAGGCGCGCCGGGTGACCAGGAGCTTCGGCGGCCTGGTCGCCAACAAGAACATGGACCTGAGCGTCAGGGCCGGCGAAATCCTCGCCCTGATCGGCCCGAACGGCGCCGGCAAGAGCACCATGTTCAACCAGCTTTCGGGCGTGGACGACCCGACCTCGGGCGAGATCCTGTTCCGCGGCCGGTCCATTGCCGGGCTGGGGCCGCACCGGGTCGCCGCGATGGGCATCAGCCGGACCTTCCAGCATGTGCGCCTGCTGCCCCGCATGAGCGTGCTGGAGAACGTCGCCATCGGCGCGCATCTGCGGGGGCACAAGGGCGTCCTGCCGGCCGCCTGGCGGCTCGACCGCGCCGAGGAGGCGCGGCTGCTGCGCGAGGCGGCGGTGCAGCTCGAACGCGTCGGGCTGCACGGCCTGATGGACGAGGAGGCGGGCAGTCTTGCGCTCGGGCAGCAGCGGATCCTGGAGATCGCCCGCGCGCTCTGCGCCGATCCGTGCCTGCTGCTGCTGGACGAGCCGGCGGCCGGGCTGCGGCTGAAGGAGAAGCAGGCGCTGGCCGAGCTGCTGAACCGCCTGCGCGCCGAGGGCATGGCCGTGCTTCTGGTCGAGCACGACATGGACTTCGTCATGGGGCTGGTCGACCGCGTCGTGGTGATGGAGTTCGGCGAGAAGATCGCCGAGGGCCTGCCCGAGGAGGTGCAGCGGAACCCCGCCGTCCTCGAAGCCTATCTGGGAGGGGTGTGAGCCATGGGCAGCAACCTGCTCGACGTGAAGGGTCTGTCGGTCGCCTACGGCAAGGTGGAGGCGGTCTCCAAGCTCGACCTGTCGGTGCCGCACGGCAGCATCGTCACGGTGATCGGCCCCAACGGGGCCGGCAAGACCACGACGCTGTCGGCCATCATCGGCCTGTTGCCGTCCACCGGCCGCATCGTCTTCGACGGCGCGGACGACAGGCCGGACGTCGAGGCGATGGTGGCGCGCGGCATGACCCTTGTTCCCGAGAAGCGCGAGCTGTTCGGCTCGATGTCCATCGAGGACAACCTGCTGCTCGGCGCCTTCCAGCGCTGTCGCGCGGGGCACCGCGACCACGCGACCACGCTGGCGGACGTGTACGCGCTGTTCCCCCGCCTGAAGGAGCGGCGCGCCCAGGCGGCCGGCACGCTGTCGGGCGGCGAGCGGCAGATGCTGGCCGTCGGGCGGGCGCTGATGGCGAAGCCCAAGCTGCTGATGCTGGACGAGCCGAGCCTCGGTCTCGCCCCGCTGATCGTGCGCGAGATCTTCCGCATCATCGCGGAGCTGCGGCGCCGCGGCGTCTCCATCCTGCTGGTCGAGCAGAACGCCCGCGCCGCCCTTCAGGTCGCCGACCACGCCTACGTTCTGGAAAACGGCGCGGTGAAGATGCAGGGCGAGGCCCAGGCCATCGCCGCCGATCCGCGCATCGTCGAAAGCTACCTCGGTCTGGCCAGCAAGCACCAGGAACGGCTGGCCGGCTGACGCACCCGGAGGAACCCCATGAACGCGCTTCGCATCATTTCCGAGGAGCATCAGTCGCTGGCCGCGGTGCTGCACGCCATCCGCTTCATGCTCAAGGAGGCCGCGGGCGGACGGCTGGAGCCGGACCCGGAGCTGTTTCAGGCCATGGTCCATTACCTGGACGCCTACGCCGAGCAGCGCCACCACCCCAAGGAGGAGCTGCTGTTCAGCCGGCTCCGCACCCTGACGGACGCCGCGGCACTCGACACGCTGAGCGCCGAGCACGCGGCGGGGCCGCGCCGCATCGCCGACCTGAAGGACGCGCTGGCGACGTTCCTGGCCGACCCGCGGGCGCTTGACCCCTTCATCGCCGCCTTCGACCGCTACGCCGAGTTCTACCGCGGCCACATGATGCTGGAGGAGGAAGCGGTGCTGCCGCTGGCCCGGCAACTCCTGTCACCGGCCGACTGGCGGGAGATCGACGTCGCCATCGCGGCGGAGGAGGCGCGCCCCGCCGCGGAGGATTTCACGACCCTCTTCTCGCGCCTTGTGGCCTGCGCACCGGCGCCGATCGGTCACGGCCCGCACCCCTTCGCCCTCACCCCCTGATCCCAGTCTCAGAGGCATCGACCATGACCGCACAGACCCCCGCCCTCACCGAGGACTCCACCAGCCGTTTCGCCCGCATCAGGGAGGGCGACCTCGACCTGACCATCCACTTCAACGACGCCGGCCAGGGCGAGGAGACCGTGGTGATGCTGCACGGTTCCGGACCCGGAGCCAGCGGCTGGGCCAACTTCAGCCGCAACGTCGGTCCGTTCGTCGACGCCGGTTACCGCGTGATCCTCATGGACTGCCCGGGCTGGAGCAAGAGCGACCCGATCCTGTGCACCGGCTCCCGCTCGGAGCTGAACGCCCGCGCGCTGAGGGGACTGCTCGACGCGCTCGACCTCGACCGGATCCACATCGTCGGCAATTCGATGGGCGGACACAGCGCGGTCGCCTTCGCGCTGGCCAACCCCACGCGGGTCGGCCGGCTGGTGCTGATGGGCGGGGGGACCGGCGGCGTCAGCCTGTTCCAGCCCATGCCGCTGGAGGGCATCAAGCTGCTGCAGGGCGTCTACCGCGACCCGACGCTCGAGAACCTGAAGAAGATGCTGAACGTCTTCATGTTCGACGCGAGCAAGCTGACCGACGAGCTGATCCGGGAGCGGCTGGACAACATGCTCGCCCGGCGCGAGCATCTGGACAATTTCGTCAAGAGCCTCGCCGCCAACCCCCGGCAGTTTCCGGACATCAGCCCCCGCCTCGGCGAGATCGCGGCCCCCACCCTGGTGATCTGGGGCCGTGACGACCGCTTCGTGCCGCTCGACGTCGGCCTGCGCCTGCTCTGGGGACTGCAGGACGCCCAGCTCCACGTCTTCAACCGGTGCGGCCACTGGGCGCAGTGGGAACACGCCGACGCGTTCAACCGCATGGTCATCCAGTTCCTTGCTGCCGGTTCGTGACGGTTCGCGCTCCTCGCGTCGACTGTCGGTTCCGGGACGGGGATGGCGCCTGTTCCGGGGCTGGCGGCGCGGGGGCCTGGATCAGGGTCATGAGCGCTTCCACCAGCATCTCTTCGGATTCCGTTGCCGCGCCGACGATCTGCCGACCATGGAAGCAGAAATGCAGGATGGCACCGGCCAGGATGTTCATCACCATCGCCGCGGGCAGATCGGTGCGCAGTGTACCGGCTGCCTGGGCCCGCTCGAACGCGGCGACGGAGCGTTCATGGTGGCGCTGGTCGCGCGCCAGCGACTCCGGCGTGGCACCCTCCAGCAGGCGCCACAGATAGATGCGGGCCGCCGTCGGGTGGTCGCGCCAGAAGCGCCAGTACAGCCGGATGCCACGGCGGATGCTCTCGCGGTCCGGCCGGGGGTCGTCCAGGAACGGAGCCTCCAGGTGGAAGAACGCGTCGGCGATCCCGGCGCCGACGGCCAGCCACAGATCCTCCTTGGTGGGGAAGTAATGGTGGATCAGGCTTTGCGCGCAGCCCGCCCGCTGTGCGATCGCCCGCACGCTCGAACCGCCGCGGCCGTGCTCCGCGAACTCGACCTCGGCCGCGCGCAGGATGCGGTCGCGCGCGCTGGGCGCCGGCGACGGGGCCGGTTTCGGCGGGGCGGCGGCGTCCGGAACGGCCACCACCCGGCGCGGCAGCCGGGCCTTGACGGAGCGGGGGTGATGCACGGTGTCGGACCTCCTCGATCGGCGGGCTCAGCGGGCCGGAGCCCGTGGCCCGCCCGTCAGCCACAGCGCGGCCATGGCCCCGACCACGGCCACACCCGCCGCGCTCAGGAACAGGCCGGTCAGGCCGAGCCAAACAGACAGGCTGTTGCCGGCGCTGGCAAGCGCCAGGTTCAGCGCGCCGCAGAAACACAGGAAGGTCGCCAGCTCCGTTCCCGCCCGCGCCGCGTCGCAGACACCCATGATCAGGCTGCGACTGGCCGTGAAATGGGCGAAGAGGAGGAGGTTGGACGTAAGCACGAAGACCGCGGCGGCCCCGGGCGTCGGTCGCCCCTCGACCAGCAGGGAGAGGCCCGCGTAGAGCGTGGCCGTCAGCAGGCCGATGCCGAAGAGCGTGCGGCCGGCGCCGAGCCGGTCGACCACCGGCCGCGCGGCCCAGGCACCCAGCAACCCCGCCGCGTTGCCGCCCACCACCCCGAGCAGCCCGATCTGTGCGACGGTGAGACCCGCATCGACCTGCACGATGGCCTTCATGCCGTAGGGCAGCGCGAGGCCCGTTTCGACGAACATCAGCAGCAGGAGCAGGCGCCGCACGTCCGGCCGCTTCAGCATGACGAGGCTGGCCATCGGCGACACTCCGGACGCGGCGGCGCCCCGGCCGCGGTCGAGCGGCAGGAGCAGCACGGCCACCAGACCGAGGGCGCACAGCCCGGCCAGCACCGTCACCGTCGCCGTCCAACCGCGATCCGCCACCAGATACAGCACACCGCCGCCCAGCACGAAGCCGGCCACCGCCGCCGCCATGCCCTGGACGCTGGCCGCGGCCGGGTGGGAGGCGCGCGGCAGGTTCTCCAGCATGAAAGCGCCGATGGCGACGAGCTGCGTGCCGATCAGCACCATGATCAGCCCTGCCATCACCACGATCGGCCGGGCCCCGTCGGCCGGGTCCAGGAACAGGAGCCCGCCCACCGCCAGCACCATCAGGAGCTGCACCGGCAGGATCCAGGATCGGCGGTGTCCGAACGCCGGCCAGCCGTAGCGGTCCACCAGCGGCGCCCACAGGAAACGCAGGATGTACGGAATGCCGGCCAGGAAGATCAGCCCGATCACCTCCGGCGAATGGCCGGCCTTGCGCAGGAAGGCCGGGATTCCCTGGAACACGAACTGCCCGACCATCCCCTGGACCAGCAGGACGAGCGCGGCGGAGGCCAGCACGGTGCGGACGCGGGCTGTGCCCGGAGCGGGCCGGCTCGCGGTTTCCGGAACGGTCGGGTCGGCGTGGAGGTCGGGCATCCGGGATCACTCCGGTCGGGCTGCGGGTGGCGGGCGGAGGGTCCAGGAGGACGAGCGTTCCTGCGCGCGCCACAGGCGGGCGTAGACGCCGCCCGCGGCGAGCAGGTCGGTGTGTCTGCCGCGCTCGACGATGCGCCCCCCGTCCAGTACGAGGATGGCGTCGGCGTGCCGGACCGTGCGCAGCCGATGGGCGATGACCAGCAGCGTCCGGCCCCGCTCCAGCGCGGCGATGCCGGCCTGCAGGGCGCGTTCGGTCACCGGGTCGATGGCCGAGGTGGCTTCGTCCAGCACAAGGACGGGCGAGTCCTTCAGGATGGCGCGGGCGATGGCCACGCGTTGACGCTCGCCGCCGGACAGCGTGCGCCCGCCATCGCCCAGCGGCGTGTCGAGCCCCTGTGGCAGGGCGGCAACCAGCTCGTCCAACCGGGCCGCGGCCACGGCGGCGGCCAGCCGGCGCTCGTCCGCCGACGGGTCGCCGAGCAGCAGGTTCGCCCGCAGCGTGTCGCGGAACAGGAACACATCCTGCGACACCACCGACACCGCCCGGCCGAGTGCCGCCGGATCCATGTCCCGCAGATCGATGCCGCCCATCCCGACGGTGCCGGCGGACGGATCGTCCTGGCGGGCCAGCAGATTGGCGATGGTGCTCTTGCCGGCGCCGCTCGGGCCGACGATGGCGGTCACCGACCCGGCGGGCAGGGCGAAGCTGACGCCGTCGAGTGCTAGGCCGCGGTCGCCGGAATAGGCGAAGCTGACGCGGTCGAAGACGATGTCGTGGGACGCCGGCACCGCGACCGCCGTATGCGCCGGCACCGGCTCGGCGAGGAACCGCCGGACCTCGCGCTCCGCCCGCTCCGCCATGCGGTAACGCACGAGCTGCCCGGCCAGCGTGCCGACGAACAGTTCCGTAGCGACGAAGGCGAGCAGCGTGGCGAACGCCAGCGGCCCCAGTTCCACCCCATCGGCGGCGCGCAGCGCCACCAGACCAAGCGCCGCCAGCAGCCCCAGATCGACGATGATCCGCCCGGCCTGCATGGCGACCGCGAAGGGCGTTAGGGAGCGGGTGCCAAGGTCCCGCATGGTGGCGACCGCCGTCTCGAGCGCGGTGAGCGCGAAGCCGGTCCGGCCGAAGCTGCGGAAGACCGGAATGCCGTCGGCGTATTCCCCGACCCGCGCCGTCGCCTCGGCCAGCGCACCCGTGCGTGCGCGGGCGACGCCACGCACCACCCGGTCACCGCGGGCGAAGGCGACCAGTCCGAGGCCGATCGCCACCACCACGGGAAGCCCGACCGGCGGCGCGGCGGCCACCATGACCGCCAGCAGAACCACGGCCGCGCCGAGCCCGGCCAGCAGGAGGAAGAGCGTCATCCGCCCGGCCTCGCCCACCCAGTGGGCGTCGTCGGACACCAGCGTCCCCAGCCGGGAGGGCCTCCAGCGCCTTGCGGTGGCGAGCGGCACCCGCCGCATATGGTCGAGCAGCGCCAGGCGAAGCCGCTCGCTCGCCAGCGCCCCGGCGGGAAAGGCGCCGGTGCGCGCCGCCAACAGCAGCGCGAGGCGCAGGGCGAAGGCCGCCGGCACCCCGGCCGCGACCAGTGCCAGCTCCGTGCCCGACAATCCGCCGCCGCCCATGGCCGCGACCGCGACCCCGACGAGCAGGGCCGGCACGGCGGCGACGATGCCTTCGAGGAAGGTGAGCGCGAGCCCGAGGGCGAAGCGCCAGCGGTCGGGACCCAGGAAGCGCCAGAGCAGCGCCATCACCCTCATGGCGCCGCCTCCGCCAACCGCCCGCCGCCGTGGTGGAAGCGGTGCGCCTCCTCATGGGCGTGCCACAGAGCCGCGTAGACGCCGTCCGCCGCGACCAGCGCGGCGTGCCGACCCCGCTCGACCACACGGCCGCCGTCGAGCACCAGGATCTCGTCGGCGTGCACGATGGTCGACAGCCGGTGCGCGATGACGATCACCGTCCGCCCGGCGGCGAGCCGGGCGACCGCGTCCTGGATCAGCGCCTCGTTCTCCGCGTCGGCGAAGGCGGTGGCCTCGTCCAGCACCAGGATGGGGGCGTCCTTCAGGATGGCGCGGGCGATGGACAGCCGTTGCCGCTCTCCGCCGGACAGACCCTGGCCCAGCTCCCCCAGCGGCGTGTCGTAGCCCTGGGGCAGCCGCGTGATGAAGCCGTGCGCGCCGGCCGCCACCGCGGCGGCGACCACCGCGTCGTGTCCGGCGTCCGGCCGGCCCAGGCGGATGTTGTCCCGCACCGTGCCGGCGAACAGGAACACGTCCTGGAACACCATGGCGACATGGGCGTGCAGGCCATCGGGGGCCATGCACCGGACATCGGTCCCGCCGACCAGAACGCTTCCCTCCTCCACATCGTGGAATCGCGCGATCAGCTTGGCGATGGTGGATTTGCCGGATCCGCTCGGACCGACCAGGGCTAGGCAACGGCCGGGCTCCACCCGGAAGCTCACGCCATCCAGCACGCGCCGCCCGCCGTAGGAGAAGCCGACATCACGGAATTCGACGGAACCGTCCGCCGGCAGCAGGGGCATGGCCGGCACCGGCAGTTCCGGCGCCTCCAGGATGCCGTCGATGCGGTCGAGAACCGCGACCTGCCGGGTCAGACGGTGCGCCAGCCCGGCGATGCCGGCGAACAGGTCGCCGAAGCCGATGGACAGCACCAGGAACACGATCAGCGTGTCGGTGGCGATCATCCCATCGGCGTGCATCAGCACCCCGGCCGGGGCCACCAGCATCAGGTTTCCAACCAGGAAGAGCTGGGCGACAGCGGCGGGGGCCACCGACCGGCGCAGCCAGTCGATGGCGAGTGCCGTGTATCCGGCAAAGGCGGTCCGCGCCCGCTCCAGCGCCTGATTGCTCTGGTTGAAGGAGCGCAGGGTCGGCAGCCCTTCGGCGAATTCGGCCGCGACATGGGCCATGCGCGCGCTCATGGCCTGATAGCGACGGGTCACCTCCCCGCCGCGCCGCATCAGGGCGCCGACGAGCCACACCCCCGTCGCGGTCGGCGCCAGCACGAGCAGCGCCAGACGCCAGTCGAGTGTCGCCATGGCGGCGAAGGCCAGCAACGGGGTCAGCAGGGCGGCCAGCGTCTCCGGCACCAGATGGGCCATGCCGTCCTCCGCCATGTCCACATCATTCAGCAGCGTCGTGCGCAGCGCGCCCTTGGCGCGTTGGTCGAAGAAGCCGAGCGGCACCCGGGCCAACTTCCCGGCCAGGGACCGGCGCAGCTCGTACTGGGTGGCGTAGGCGACGCGGTGCGACACCAGCATCGCCAGCCCGTATGCCAGATGCCGCCCGACCACCCCGATGGCGCCGAGGAGCGCGTACAGGCCGATCCGCCCGCCGTCCGGGGTCCCGTCGAACAGCTCCACCAGCGTCAGCGCCACCGCGATGTGGGGGGACAGGGAGAGCAGGGCGGCCAGCGTGCCCGCCGCCACCGACACGATCAGCGGCCCGCGCCGCCGCTGCATCATGGCGACCAGCCGGAGAAAGACGGTCAGCACCGGGGGCATCGAGCCGGCCCTCATCCGCAAGGTCCGCTTGCCGACGCCGTCATCAGAACCGGACCGTCGCCTCGACGCCCACCGTGCGGGGCGGCGTCAGGTCGGCGTAATTGGTGGAGATGCGGCGGGTGTACGCCAACTCGTCCGTCAGGTTATTGACGTACAGCCGCGTGGTCAGGCTGCCGACTGTGTAGCTGACGCCTGCGTCCACCAGCACATAATCGCCCACCCGCTCCGCCGACAGGTTGTTCACGTCACTGTAGTAGGCGGACACGTAGGACACGCGGCCATCCACCGACAGGCCGGGAAGCGGCGTCCACACCGCACCGACCGACCCGGTGAAGGACGGGTCCCGGCCGAAACGGTTGCCGTCGATGGCGGGGTTGCCGGTGGGCGCCTCCGTCACTTCGGTGCGCAGCAGGCCGATCCCGGCGGTCAGCATCAGGCTGGGCGCAACGCGGGCGGACGCCTCCACCTCCAGGCCGTAGGAGCGGCCCTCCGGCGCGTTCACCACCTCCAGGCTGGTGAGGTTGCCGGCGGCGCGCTGGATGTAGAGCTGGGGATCGTCGTGCAGATTGTAGAAGGCGGTCGCGTTCAGCGTCGCGCGTCCATCCAGCCATTGCGAGCGGTACACCGTCTCGAAGGTCCAGACCCGTTCGGAGTCGAAGGTGTAGGGCTGGCCGGTGAAGAAGTTGACGGAACCGCCGCCCGGGTTGTAGCCGCGCCGCGCCGTCGCGCCGACGGTCTGGTTCGCGTCGAGATCGTAGCTGACACCCAGCTTGGGAAGGAGGGTGATCTCCGTCTTGTCGTAGCTGGTGGAGGCCGCGCGCACCAGGGAGAGCTGGTCGCGGTCGTCCACATTGCGGTTCAGCCGCGCCCCCGCCACCACCTGCACCCGCTCGCCCAGCCGGTGGCGAATGTCGGCGAACAGCGCCTGGGAGGAGGAGCGCCCCGACGCGGTGGTCAGCCGGCGCACGTCGATGTCCTGCCAGCGCTCGCTGGCGTTCAGACCGACCAGACCGCTGGTGGCGCTGGTCTCGCTGCCGAACTCGTACAGCAGGTCCTGGTTGAACAGTTGCTCGGTCACATGGAAGATCGTGGGGTCGCTCTGGCGGTTGGCGCTTTCGTAGTGGTCGCGGACGTAGCTGGTGATGGAGCGCAGCCGGCTGTTCCCGCCAAGCCAATAGGTGGCGTCGAGGCCCGCAGTCCAGGCCAGCGTGTCGAACACCCGCTGTCCGCCCGAGGTGCCGTAGGGGTAGCTGCGGTCCTCGAACTCCCGCCGGTTGATCGGCGGTCCCACCACGGTGTAGCGGTTGGCCGGCACGGTTCCGGTCTGCACCTCGCCGATCGCCATGACCTGCAGGTCTTCCGCCGCTCCGCCGGGGGTGAGCAGCGCCTTGGCGCGGATGCGCGTCTGGTCGAAGCGGGTCTGCTTGTCGCCATCCACACCGGCCGGCACGTTGGTGATGGTCATGGGCGCGTGGCCGCCCTCGTGCTCGGTGGTGAGGCGCAGCGCCAGGCGGTCCTTCACCACGCCGCCCGACACCATCCCGGCCGCCGTATAATTCGGACCGCCGTATTCGTCGAAGGACAGGCCGGCACGGACGGCGGCCTCCGGCTCGAAGGTCGGGTCCTTGGTTTTCACCACGAAGGCGCCGGCGATGGCGTTGCGCCCGCGCAGCGTGGATTGCGGGCCGCGCAACACCTCCACCTGCTCCACGTCCCACAGGCTGGTGAAGCTGGTGTTGGCCAGCGCCGCCGGCCGGGCGATCTCGTCCACGATGAGGGGCGCGCGGGGCAGGGTGCCCTGGGTGACGCCGCTCGGCAACCCGCCGGCGCCGCTCGTCTCCATGCCGCGGATCGCCGGCGCACCGACCGCCGTGGTGGCCGTGAGGTTCGGCACGCCCTGCAGCACGGAGAAGACATCGGTGTTGGGCCGCCGCTCGATCTCCTCCTCCGAGGTCACCGACACGCTGGACAGCGCGCGCTGCAGCGACTGCTCCCGGCGCTCGCCGGTGACCAGGACGGGGTCGAGGACCGTGGGCGCCTCCTGGGCTGCGGCCGGCAGGGCGGTGCCGGACAGCAAGGCCGCCAACAGCAGGCAAAACCGGCGGCTCTCCAACACGACCGTATTCCGCTTTGACTGCGATCCACCCGCCATCATGTCCGAGCCGCCCCTGATTGATCGTTCGATCAGTCACCGTTATCAAACGAGCAATTGCAAGTCAATCGCATACAAAGAGCCGGCGGCGAGGGCGATCACAGCGACGTCCGCGGGCGGGATTGCCGGGAACGTCGGGCGTCGGCCGAGGGTTATCGTGGCGGCGCGCCGGCAACCGTGCCCGCGTCGTGCATCGCGTGTGTCCGGTCGGAGGTGTCATGTCAATCAACGTCAACGGCAATCCGGTCGAGCTGCCGGGCGACCCCCGCGTGTCGCTGCTCGACCTGCTGCGCGAACGGCTGCTGCTCACCGGGACCAAGAAGGGCTGCAACCAGGGCGCCTGCGGGGCCTGCTCGGTGCTGGTCGATGGCGAGCGCATCATTTCCTGCCTCGCGCTCGCGGTGCAGTACGAGGGACGCTCGGTCACCACCGTCGAAGGCCTGGCGGAGGACGGGGCGTTGCACCCGCTCCAGGCGGCCTTCATTGCGCATGACGGTTTCCAGTGCGGCTACTGCACGCCGGGGCAGCTCTGTTCCGCCCTCGGCATGGCGGCCGAGGCGCGCCGCGGGCTGCCCAGCGCCGTCACGGCCGACCTCGAGGCGGACAGCATGCCGCTGACACGCGACGAAATCCGCGAGCGGATGAGCGGCAACCTGTGCCGCTGCGGCGCCCACAACGGGATCGTCGACGCGATTCTCGATGCCTGCGCGGGAGGTGGCCGGTGATCCCCTTCACCTACACGCGTGCGCACGACGCCGCCGAGGCGATCCGCCTGGGCGCGGATGCCGCGACCAAGTATCTCGGCGGCGGCACGAACCTCGTGGACCTGATGCGCGAGGGTGCCGAGCGGCCCGGTGCGCTCGTCGACGTCACCGGGCTTCCGGGCGCGATCGAGGAATCCCAGGACGGGTCGCTGAGGATCGGGGCGGCTGTGCGGAACACGGCCGTCGCCGAGCACCGGGCGGTGCGCGCGCGTTACCCGATGCTGGCGCGCGCCATCCTCGCCGGCGCGTCGGCGCAGATCCGCAACATGGCGACCGTGGGCGGCAACATCCTGCAACGGACGCGCTGCGCCTACTTCTACGACGGGACCGTCCGCTGCAACAAGCGCACGCCCGGTGCCGGCTGCGACGCCATCGACGGGTTCAACCGTATGCACGCCATTCTCGGCGCCTCCGCCTACTGCGTGGCGACGCACCCGTCGGACATGTGCGTGGCGCTGGCCGCCCTCGACGCGCTGGTCGAGTTGGAAGGACCGGGCGGGCGGCGGACGATCCCCCTGACCGACCTGCACCGGCTGCCGGGGGACCGCCCGGACCTCGACACGGTCCTCGGCCCCGGCGAGCTCATCACCGCGGTCGTCCTGCCGCCGCTGCCCTGGGCGCAGCGCTCGACCTACCGGAAGGTGCGGGACCGCGCGAGCTACGCCTTCGCGCTCGTCTCGGTGGCAGCGGCGCTCGATCTCGCCGAGGACGGCACGGTCCGCGACGTCCGTCTGGCGCTTGGCGGTGTCGCCCACAAGCCCTGGCGGGCGGAGCGGGCGGAGCAGATGCTGCGGGGGCGCCCGGCCGGCACGGAGAGCTTCCGCGCCGCGGCCGACGCGGAGCTCGCCGGTGCCGCACCGCTCAGGGACAACGCCTTCAAACCGGAACTGGCCCGCCGGCTGATCACCGCCGTGCTCGGCGAGCTCATGGGAGATGCGGCATGACCGACCTCCAGAAGACACCGGAACAGACCGCGACGCGTTGGACGCCCGACGGCGGGCGCGATCCGCTGGCCGGCCGGCACGGGGCCATCGGCACGTCACTGCCGCGCATCGACGGGCCGCTCAAGGTCCGCGGCGAGGCACAGTTCGCCGCCGAGGTGCCGGCGGATCGCCTGGCCTACGCCGCGCTGGTGACCTCCACGATCGCCCGCGGTGCGATCGCGACGCTCGACACCGCGGCGGCCGAGGCGGCACCGGGCGTGGTGCTCGTCATGACCCACCGCAACGCGCCGCGCATGGCGCCGCCGGCCGTCATCATGACCGATCCGCGCGCGGCGGGCGCCAGCAGTCTGCCGATCATGCAGGACGCCTCCATCCACTGGAATGGCGAGCCCGTCGCGGTGGTGGTCGCCGAGACGCAGGAGCAGGCCGACCATGCCGCCTCGCTCGTCCGCGTCACCTACCGGGAGGAACCGGCGAGCCTGTCCTTCGAACGGGCCATCGCGGTCGGGCGTCATCCGGACACCGTTCTTGGCGAGCCGGCGGTCATCGAGACCGGAGACGCGGAAACGGCGCTGCGCAACGCTCCGCACCGGATCGACCGGGTCTACCGGACGCCGCGCCACAGCCATTCCGCCATCGAGCCGCACGCCGTCACCGTCTGGTGGGAGGGTGGCGACCTCGTCCTTCACGACGCCACGCAGATGCTGCACATGACCCGCTACACGATCGCGGGCGTGTTCGGGATGGACGAGGAGCGGATCCGCATCCACTCGCCCTATGTCGGTGGCGGGTTCGGGAGCAAGGGTCCGTGGTCGCATCATTTTCTCGCCATTGCCGCCGCGAAGCTGGCCGGCCGGCCGGTGCGCCTCGCCCTTTCCCGCGGGGATGTCTTCCGCGTCATCGGCGGGCGCACGACGACGGAGCAGCGGGTGGCGCTCGGCGCGCGGGACGACGGCACGCTGGCCGCGCTGGTCCACACCGGGACCGCCGCCATGACCACCCACAACAACTGCCCGGAACAATTCACCTTCCCGGCGCGGCACCTCTACGCAGCGGACACCATTCGGGTCGAGCAGCGCGTCGCCGACATCGACATGGTGGCCAACACCTTCATGCGGGCACCCGGCGAGTCGGTCGGGACCTTCGCCCTGGAATGCGCGATCGACGAGATGGCCGGGGAACTCGGTCTGGACCCCATCGAGTTCCGGCGCCGGATCGAGCCGGAGACGGACCCGACGAGCGGCAGGCCCTTCTCGTCACGGCAGCTTCTCAAGGCCTATGCGGACGGCGCCGAGCGATTCGGCTGGTCGCGGCGTGCGGCAGCCCCGGGGGCGGTGCGGGACGGCGACTGGCTGGTCGGCATGGGGGTGGCGACGGCCACATATCCCTACTACCGCATGCCGGGGGGCCGGGTCCGCATCACGCTCGGCCGCGACGGGCGGGCGGTGGTCGCTGTGGCCGCGCACGAGATGGGGATGGGGACCGCCACCGTGCACACGCAGGTGGTCGCCGACCGGCTCGGCCTGTCCGTCGACCGCGTCGATTTCCAGCACGGCGACACGGCCCTGCCCGCCTTCACCATGGCGGGTGGTTCCTCGCAGACGGCCACGCTCGCCGCGGCGGCGCACGAGGCAACGTTGGCGCTGCTGGAGGAGCTGTTGCGGCTCGCCGGCAATGACTCGCCCCTGGCCGGCCTCACCGTTGACGAGGTGGAGGCGCGGGACGGGGGCCTCGGCCACCGGGGGTCGCGCGAGCGTTTCGAAAGCTACGCCTCGATCCTCGGCCGTGCCGGCCGCGAGGAGGTAGGCGCGGAGGGCGAGTCGCCGATGCCGACCGAAACGCAGAGCTTCTCCATGCACTCCTACGGCGCGCAGTTCTGCGAGGTGCGGGTCCATGCGGTCACCGGGGAAATCCGTGTCTCCCGCTTCCTGGGGTCGTTCGATTGCGGGCGCATCCTCAACCCGCGGACGGCGGCCAGCCAGTTCCGCGGCGGCATCATCATGGGGCTGGGGCTCGCCCTGACGGAGGAGACGCAGTTCGACGAGCGCAACGGACGCATCATGAACCCCAGCTTGGCCGAGTACCATGTGCCCGTCCACATGGACGTGCCGGAGATCGACGTGATCTTCACCGACATCCCCGATCCCCGCGCGCCGCTGGGTGCCCGCGGCATCGGCGAGATCGGCATCACCGGCGTGGGTGCGGCCGTCGCCAACGCCGTCCACAACGCGACGGGACGCCGCATCCGGGAGCTGCCGATCACGCTCGACAAGCTCCTCTGACGGACGGGCCGCCGACCCGGCGCCCGTCCGTCACCCGCAACCCGGTCAGCGGGGGCCGTAACCCCCGCCGCCCGGTGTCTCGATGACCACCGCGTCCCCGGCGGCCATTACCCGGCGATCCTGGGACAGCAGCGTCTCGACCGTTCCATCGGCCCGCTGCACCCAGGTGCGGCCGGTCTGTCCCGGCTCACCACCGGCCAGACCGAAGGGCGGCACCCGGCGGCGGTTGGCCAGGATGGCGACCGTCATCGGCTCCAGGAAGCGGATGCGGCGGACCACCCCGGCGCCGCCCTGCCAGCGTCCACCGCCGCCCGAGCCGCGGCGGATGCCGAAGCTCTCCAGCAGCACCGGGTAGCGCCACTCCAGCACCTCCGGATCGGTCAGGCGGGAGTTGGTCATGTGGGTGTGCACGGCGTCCGTCCCGTCGAACCCGTCGCCGGCCCCCGAACCGCCGCAGATCGTCTCGTAATACTGGTGCCGCTCGTTGCCGAAGGTCAGGTTGTTCATGGTCCCCTGGGCGGAGGCGAGAACGCCCAGCGCGCCATACAGCGCGTCGGTCACGCACTGGCTGGTCTCCACATTGCCGGCCACCACCGCCGCCGGGTAGCGGGGGGCGAGCATGGAGCCCTCCGGGATCAAGATCTCGATCGGCTTCAGGCAGCCCTCGTTCATCGGGATCTCGTCGTCCACCAGCGTGCGGAAGACGTACAGAACCGCCGCCCGGCACACCGCCGACGGCGCGTTGAAGTTGCTGGCGAGCTGCGCGCTGGTGCCGGTGAAATCGACCCTGGCCGATCGGGACTTGCGGTCGATGGTGATGGCGACCTTGACCATCGCGCCGCTGTCCAGCTCCACCGTGAAGGCGCCGTCCGTCAGCACGCCGATGGCGCGGCGCACCTGCTCTTCCGCGTTGTCCTGTACGTGGCGCATGTACGCGCGTACGGTCTCCAGCCCGAAATGCCCGACCATCTTGCGGAGGTCCTGGACCCCCTTCTCGTTGGCGGCGAGCTGGGCGCGCAGGTCGCCGAGATTCTGGTCGATGTTGCGGGCGGGGTGGGGGCCGGCGCGCAGGCGCGCGACGACCTGGGCCTCCTGGAATCGGCCGCCGGCCACCGCCAGGAGATTGTCGAACAGGGCGCCCTCCTCCTCGATGCTCGTGCTGTCCGGCGGCATCGAGCCGGGGGTGGTGCCGCCGACGTCGGCGTGATGGCAGCGCGAGGCGACGTAGAACAGCACCTCCCGCCCCTCCGGGTCGAAGACCGGGCTGACCGTGGTGATGTCGGGCAGGTGGGTGCCGCCGTTGTAGGGGTCGTTCAGCATGTACACGTCGCCGGGCACCATGGTGCCGCGGCGGCGTTCGATCACCGTGCGGACGCTCTGCCCCATCGACCCCAGATGCACCGGCATGTGCGGGGCGTTGGCGATCAGCCCGCCGTCGCCGTCGAACACGGCGCAGGAAAAGTCCAGCCGTTCCTTGATGTTGACCGAATAGGCGGTGTTCTGGAGCACCGCCCCCATCTGCTCCGACACCGACATGAACAGGTTGTTGAACACCTCCAGCAGGATCGGGTCGGCGTCGGTGCCCACCGCCACGCGGGCGGGCAGGGGCACGGCGCGGGTCAGCACCAGCTCGCCGCCGGGCCGCATCTCCGCCCGCCAGCCGGGCTCCACGACGGTGGTGCCGACGGCCTCGCGGATGATCGCGGGGCCGAGGACGCGGTCGCCGGCGGTCATGGCGTCGCGGTCGAACACGCGGGTCTCCCGCGGCCGGCCGTCCATGTGGGCGGTGACGGTGCCGAGCGGGGCCAGCGTGTCGACCCGCGTGCCGGGCACGAGGATCCGCTCGCTCCCGCCGGCGTCCGCCGCTCCCACAGCCTCGGCCGTGACCGCCTCGACCACCAGCGTCTTGCCCGGTGCGACGAAGCCGAAGCGTCGCTGGTGGGCCTCCTCGAAGCGCGCGACGATCTCCGGGAGCGGCCCGTCCTCCACCTCCAGCGCCGTGTCCGTGCCCTCGTATTTCAGCTGCAGGCGGCGCAGCACCCGGATGCGGCCGGGGGGCACGCCCTGGCCGGCCACCTCGCGCACCGCCTCCGCCGCAGCCTCGTCCAGGCGGGCGCCGATGGCCGGCAGCGCTTCGGCCGACAGCACCCCCTCCACCGCGCGTTCCCGCATCGCCACGATGTCGGCGAGCCCGATGCCGTAGGCCGACAGCACGCCCGCGAACGGGTGCAGCAGCACGGTGCCGATGCCCAGCGCGTCGGCGACCAGACAGGCGTGCTGCCCGCCAGCCCCGCCGAAGCAGTTGAGCGCGTAGCGCGTGATGTCGTAGCCGCGCTGGACGGAGATGGTCTTGATCGCGTTCGCCATGGTGGCGACGGCGATGGTGACGAAGCCCTCGGCCAGCTCGACCGGTGTCATCCGCCGGCCGGTGGCCGCCGACACCTCGGCGGCGAGCGCTTCGAAGCGGGTGGCGACGATGTCGGCGTCGAGCGGCTGGTCGGTGTCGGGTCCGAAGACGCGCGGGAAGAAGTCGGGGTGCAGCTTGCCGAGCATGACGTTGCAGTCGGTCACCGTCAGCGGGCCGCCGCGGCGGTAGCAGGCCGGGCCGGGGTTGGCTCCGGCGCTCTCCGGCCCGACGCGCAGGCGGGTGCCGTCGAAGCGGCAGATCGAGCCGCCGCCGGCGGCCACCGTGTGGATGTGCATCATCGGCACGCGCATGCGAACGCCGGCCACCAGCGTCTCGAACGCGCGCTCGTACTGGCCGGCGTAGTGCGACACGTCGGTGGAGGTGCCGCCCATGTCGAAGCCGACCATGCGCTCGAAGCCGGCCGCGACGGCGCTGCGCACCGCGCCGACGATGCCGCCGGCCGGTCCCGACAGGATCGCGTCCTTGCCCTGGAACAGGCGCGCGTCGGTCAGCCCCCCGTTCGACTGCATGAACATCAGCCGCACGCCGTCCAGCTCGGACGCCACGCGGTCGACATAGCGCCGCAGGATCGGCGACAGGTAGGCGTCGACCACCGTGGTGTCGCCGCGCCCGACGATCTTCATCAGCGGGCTCACCTCGTGGCTCGGCGAGACCTGGGTGAAGCCGATCCGGCGGGCGATGCCGGCCACCAGCCGTTCATGGGCGGTGTGGCGGTAGCCGTGCATGAAGACGATGGCGGCGGAGCGGATGCCGGCGTCGAAGACGCTCCGCAGGTCGCGCTCCACCGCATCCGGGTCGGGGACCGCGAGCACCCGGCCGTCGGCGGTCACCCGCTCCCGCACCTCCACCACGCGGTCGTAGAGCTGTTCCGGCAGAACGATGCGCCGTGTGAACAGGTGGGGGCGGGCCTGGTAGCCGATGCGGAGCTGGTCGGCGAAGCCTTCGGTGATGACCAGCGCGGTCGGTTCGCCCTTGCGCTCCAGCAGCGCGTTGGTGGCGACGGTCGTGCCCATCTTCACCGCCTCGATCCGCTCGGCCGGGATCGGCGCGCCGGCAGGCACGCCCAACAGGTCGCGGATGCCCTGGAGTGCGGCGTCGGGGTAGCGGCCGGGATTCTCCGACAGGAGCTTGTGGGTCACCAGCCGGCCGTCGGGCCGCCGGGCGACGATGTCGGTGAAGGTCCCGCCCCGGTCGATCCAGAACTGCCAGCGGGCGGCGGGAAGGGTGGTGTCCACGGAAGGTCTCCTTGGGGGAAAGGCGTCTCGGGGGATCGCGGGCGGGCCGGTCAGCGGCCCAGCATCTGCTGGGGCAGGGCGGTGACGATGCCGGGGACCATCACGACCAGGATCGTCATGAGCATCAGCACCCCGAAGAAGGGCAGGGCGGCCCGACTGATGTAGAGGATGTTGCGGCCGGTCAGACCCTGGATGACGAACAGGTTGAAGCCGACCGGGGGAGTGATCTGCGCCATCTCCACCACCAGCACGATGAAGATGCCGAACCACAGCAGGTCGATGCCGGCGGCCTTCACGGCGGGCAGGACGATGGAGGTGGTCAGCACCACCATGGAAATCCCGTCGAGGAAGCAGCCCAGCAGGATGAAGAAGGCGGTCAGGACGGCCAGCAGGGCCAGCGGCGACAGCCGCATGGCGCTGATCCATTCGGCCAGCGCCGCCGGAATGCCGGTGAAGCCCATGGCGATGGTGAGGAAGGAGGCGCCGGCCAGGATGAAGGCGATCATGCAGGAGGTGCGGGTCGCTCCCATCAGACTGTCGAGGAAGGTCGCCGGGGTCAGCGAGCCGGAGACGGCGGCCAGCACCAGCGATCCCAGCACGCCGACCGCCGCCGCCTCGGTCGCCGTGGCGATGCCGGCGTAGATCGAGCCGATCACCGCCGCGATCAGCAGCACGACCGGGATCAGCAGCCGGCCGCGCCACAGCTTTTCGGCCAGGGACAGCCGCTCGCCGTCGGCCGGCACCTTGGAGCGGTTCGCCAGGGACCACAGCACGATGTAGCCCGAGAACAGCAGCATCAGGATCACGCCCGGCAGGATGCCGGCGATGAACAGCCGGGCGATCGACACCTCCGCCGCGACGCCGTAGACGATCATGATGATCGACGGCGGGATCAGCAGGCCGAGCGTGCCGGCCCCGGCCAGCGAGCCGATCGCCATCCGCTCCTCATAACCGCGCTGGCGCAGTTCGGGCAGCGAGATGCGGCCGATGGTGGCCGCGGTGGCGGCGGAGGAGCCGCTGACCGCGGCGAAGATGCCGCAGCCGATCACGTTGGAGTGGAGCAGCCGGCCGGGCACCCGCTGCAGCCAGGGCGACAGGCCGGTGAACATGTCCTGCGACAGCCGGGTGCGGTAGAGGATCTCCCCCATCCAGATGAACAGCGGCAGTGCTGTGAGCGTCCAGCTCGCGCTGGCGCTCCAGGTGGTGCTGGCCATGATCGTTCCGGCCGGCGCGTCGGTGAAGACGATCATGGCGAACAGCGCCACGGTGAAGAGCGACAGCGCCACCCACAGCCCCGTTCCCAGCAGGAACAGAAGCACCGACATCAGCAGGGCGGCGATCCAGAGCATATCCATGGCGGCAAGTCCCGAAGCAGGAAGGGTGTGGTGGGGTGGGGAGGCTGTCCGGTCACTCGGTGCGGGCGGCGTCGAGCGTGGTCTGCACGGCCCCGCCACGCAGCACCCGGACCAGCTCCCCGGCCATGGCCAGCGCGATCAGCACCGCCCCGGCGGCCATGCCGCTCTGTGGAACCCAGAGGGGCAGGGCGAGCCGGCCGACCGAACGTTCGTCGTAGAGGAAGGAACCCCAGACGAAATCGACCGTGTAGACGGCGAACACGGCCGTCACGACGCTGCCGACCGCCAGGCACCACAGCTCGGCACCGCGTCGGCCACCGGGCCGCAGCCGATCAATGATCAGCGAGACGCGGATGTGGTCGCCGCGCCGGAAGGTGTGGGCCAGCGCCAGGAAGCTGGACGACGCCATGCACCAGGCGGCGATCTCGTCGCCGTCGGTCACCACGAAACCGAACAGACGCCCGCCGATCTGGGCCAGGATGACGATCGCGATCATGGTCAGGAAGAAGGCGGCGGCGTAGCCGGCAACGGTGTACAGGCGGTCGAGCTGGCGCATGGCGCGTCTCCGCATCGGGAAAGACTGTCGGTGGGGACGGGGGTCAGTTCTTCTGCAAGGCCTCGATCACCTTGGCGCCGTCGCCGCCGACCCGGGCCAGCCATTCGGTGCGCATGGTGGAACCGATGGTCGCCAGCTCCTTGGCGAACACCGGCCCCGGCTGGTGGATCTGCATGCCATGCTTGCGCAGGGTGTTGATCAGCTCGTCGTTGACGGCGCGGGCGGTGGCCCAGCCACGGGCCTCGGCGTCGGCGGCCGCCTTCAGGACCGCCGCCTGCGCGTCGGCCGGCAGCCGGGCGAAGGCGCGCTCGTTCACGAACACCACGCTCTTCGGCAGGAAGGCGCGGACGTCGTAATAGTGTTTCACGAAGTCCCAGGCCTGGGCGTCCACGCCGGTGGCGGGGGAGGTGATCATCGCCTGGATGATGCCGGTGGAGAAGGCCTGCGGCACCTCGGCCACCTGGACGGTGGCGGGAATGGCGCCCAGCAGCTCGGCAAGCCGGCTGGTGGTGCTGTTGAAGGCGCGGAACCGCACGCCCTTGAAATCGGCGGCGCCGTTGACCGGTGTCTTGGAATAGATCGACTGCCCCGGCCAGGGAACCGAGAACAGCAGCCGCAGGCCGCTGCGCTTCAACCGTTCCTCGACGAACGGCTTGGTGGCGGTGTAGAGCTTCGCCGCGTCGTCGAAGCTGCTCGCCAGGAAGGGAACGGCGTCCGCCTCGAACATCGGATCCTCGTTCGACAGGGTGGACAGCAGGATCTCGCCCGCCTGCACCTGCCCGGTCTGTACCGCCCGCTTGATTTCCGGCAGCTTGAACAGCGAGGCGTTGGAGTGGACGCGGATCACCAGCCCGCCGTTGGTCGCCGCCTTCACGTCGTCGGCGAAGGTCCGGATGTTCTGGGTCTGGTAGTTGCCGTCCGGGTAGGGGGTCGGCATTTCCCAACGGTCCTGCGCGGCGGCGGTGCCGGCAAGGCCGAGGGCCAGGACACCGGCCAGGGCAGTCATCCTCATCGTGGTCTCTCCGTCGTTGCTGCGGTGGTGGGGAGCGGTCGGCGCGCGGAAGCCCGGACCCGCCACGGCGTTGGTGGCGGGGTGATCACTCCGGGGCAGGGTCGTCCGGCTGGGCGGTGAAGCCGCGCCGGCTCAGTTGTGGTGGATTCGGTCGGTGATGAGCATGCAGCCCGGAGCGTGCGTGATGCACAGCTCCGGCTTCGCTTCGGCGAGCGCCGCCTGCGGGGTGACGCCGCAGGCCCAGAAGACGGGATACTCGCCCGCTTCGACCGGCACGGGGTCGCCGTAGTCGGGGTTCTGCAGGTCGCCGATCCCAAGCGTTTCGGGCGAGCCGAAATGGACCGGCGAGCCGTGGACGTCCTGCCGGGTGCTGGTGATCTCGATGGCGCGGATGATATCGGGGGCGGTCATCGGCCGCATGGAGACGACCAGCGGCCCGCGGAAGGGACCGACCGGCACCGTCGGCACGCTGGTCCGGTACATGGCGACGTTGCGCCCCATCTCCAGGTGCCGGAGTTTCAGACCGGCGGATCGCAGCACCGTGTCGAAGGTGAAGGAGCAGCCGATGACGAAGGCGACCAGATCATCCCGCCAGAGCGCGGTGATGTCGGTCGGCTCTTCGGCCAGAACCCCGTTCCGCCAGACGCGGTAACGCGGCAGGTCCGTCCTGAGATCGATGTCGGCGCCGAGACCCGGCAGGGACGGATCGCCCGGCGTCGAGATGCCGATGAGCGGGCACGATTTCGGGTTGTGTAGACAATAGCTGTGGAAGTCATCGGCGTAGCGCCGCGGCAGGATCACCAGATTTCCTTGAAGAAATCCCGGGGCGAGACCCGCAGTGTGACTGGAAATCCTGCCCGACCTTATGTCACGGCGGATCCTTTTCACGACTGATTGCGGATCGGGGTGGTCCAATGATGCTTCGCTCATGGCGGATCATCCGATTTGTTACATCCATGAGAAAAGCAGATGGCAATTCGGCCGTCCAATTTTCTTTTTTGATGACAATTGATAAACGGAGCTTATCAGGCCGGGCCGGCGGGCGGCTCCCGCTCCCATGCCGCGGCGGTGGACTGGGCGAGCGCGGCGACCGCGCTCGCCAAAAGGTTGTCCGGCCGGTCCATGATGCTGGCGGTGTAGGAGAGCCGCGGCATGTCCGCGTCGAACTCCGTGCGGACCAGCCGCAGGCGGCCGCTGTGGCGTTCCTCGCGGATCGCCACCTCCGCCACCACGCCCACCCCGATCCCGTCGAGCGTCATGCGGACGATGGAGGACAGCGAGGAGTTGGCGAACACCCGCGGCCCGCGGGTGCTCCCGGTGGCCAGGCGTTCCATCAGCTCAAGATAGGGGCGGGTGACGCGGGAATAGGTGATGATCGGATGGGCCAGCAGCTCCGCCGCCGTCACCACCCGGTCGGGAAGGTCCAGCGCCGGGCTGGCGAAGCAGCGCAGCGGGTAGTCGCAGATCGGCAGGTTCTTGATGCGCGGGGCGCTGACCGGACCCAGCAGCAGCGCCACGTCCACCTCGCCGGAGACGAGCTGGTCGCGCAGCACGCCGGAGACGTCGACCTCGATCTCGATCGTGACCTTGGGGTAGATCGCGTGGATCTTCTTGAGAAGGTCGGAGAGCCAGGTGTGGACGATGGTCTCCGACACGCCGAGCCGCACCGTGCCGCGCACGCCGCTCGCCGGCCCCAGCGCCATCACCATCTCGGAATGGAGCTTCAGCATCCGCTCCGCATAGCCCAGCAGCTCGATCCCCTTGGCGGTCAGCACCGCGCCGGCCTTGCTGCGGTCCAGCAGCCGGCAGTCCAGCGCCTCCTCAAGCTGCGCGATGCGCGCGGACACCGCCGGCTGCGTCATGTGCAGCTTTTCCGCCGCGCGGCGGAAGCCGCTGAGGGTCGCCACCCAGTAGAAGACCTCCAGACTGCGCAGATCCAGCATCGGCCCCCCTTGCCGCCTTCCTTCCACCAGGATGCGCCGCGGGTGGCCGCGATGCCACCGGTTTCGGTCGGGAGCCGTGACGCTTCGCGGTCGCCCGGATCATCGTCGCCCGGATCATCGCGGCCGAACCGGTCGCCGGACATCCGGTGGAGGCGGTGATCCCGGTGCCGCCGGGTCCGGAAGGCTGGACGCTGAGCTGCGGCGGTGACATCGACATTGCGGGGTTCACCGATCTGGCGGCCTTCTTCGGGGGTGATCCGAACCGGCTGGCGACGCTGCTGGCGCCGCTCGGCACGCTGCGGACCTTCGCGCTGACCAACCTGTTCTTTCGCTTCCACCCGCCGCCCGCCGGATCGATCGACGAGATGACGGTCGGCCTGAAGGTCGCGGAATGGACGATCCCGGCCCTCCCGTGGTTCACGGTCGACACGATCCATCTCGAAGCGACGGTGACGAACCCCCTGGCGCCGGGTGCCTGTGGCGGCACGGTGCGCTCGCGCGCGCTGCTGTCCATCGTCGACCGCGCGTGGCTGACCCTGGAGGGACGCTGCGGCGGCGCCGACGGCATGCTGGAGATGGCGACGGTCACCGGTTGCGTCGATCTCGTGTCCATCGCCGACCTGTCGCAGATCGTGACGCCGCAACAGGTGGACGCCAACATTCCTCCCGAGCTGCCGATCGACGGGGAGTTCAGCGTCGGCCAGCTCGCCTTCGCCTACCAGACCGCGCAGGGCTACCTGCCGCGGCTCCTGCTCTCGCTGGAAACCACGGTGCCCTGGACCATCGTTGCGGATCTGCTGGTCCTCGACGGATTCTCGCTCGAACTGGAGTTCCACACGCCAGGGCCGGGGCAGCCCACCGACAGCACCGGCGCCGTGGTGGCGCCGATCCTGCTCGCCGGCGTTCCGCTGCTGCTGCGCGCCGACAAGCCGGCGATCGGCGATTCCTGGACCTTCCGCGGCTTCCTTCCGTTCCTCGACATCGATTTCGCGGATCTGGTCGCGCAGTTCCTGGGTGCCGACACGGTGCTGCCGGCGGGGTACGGGTTCCCGACCGCGCTGACGATCCGCGAGCTGTCGGCCACGCTGGTGCCGTCGCGGGCCTCCTTCCGGCTCACCGGCGAGGCCTTCACCGATTGGATCATCCCCTTCGGCCGGGCGGACTTCCTGATCACCGGGCTGCAGGGCGACCTCGACATTCCCGGCGGTGCCGCCCCGTCCGTCGGCTGGATCGGCGGCACCTTCCGGTTCGAGCCGATGACCGGTGCGGCCACGCTGCGGATGGGCGGCAGCGGCACCCCGATGGTGGTGGCGGTGGACGTTGCGAACGCTCTCGACATCACGCCGCGCAGCCAGGTCGACCGGATCTGCGGCAAGGGAAGCTGGGAGACCGTGCCGGCCCCGGCGGACTTCACCGACCCGTCCTTCTACCGGGCGGGCGTGTTGCTCGACCTGACCGACGACAGCTATCTGGTGCATGGGGTGTACCGGCCGGCCGGCCGCAGTCTGTACGGCGCTGTCGTGCTTCTGGTCGGCCGCCGGGCCGACGGAACCTGGGGCTTCGCCCTGTCGGCCGCGCTCGCCGACTGGACCTTCGCGCCGATCTCGGCGCCGCCGGCGGTGGTGGACACGGTTCTCGGCGTGCGGAAGGCGGGGGCGGCGGTGTCGCTGTCGTCGCTCGACGGCGATGCGGGGCCGCGGATCGCGCCCTACATCCCGGCGCTTGGCCAGGGCACCACGGTCGCTCGCGGGCTCAACCTGTTCGCGATCCTGGATTTCTCGACGGGCCTGCTGCCGCAGGTGGCGTCTCTGCTGGGCATCACCACGCAGGGGCCGTTCACCGTCCGGGGCCATATCCCCGCCGATTCGGCGGCGTCACGGTTCGAGGCGTCGCTGGGCAACCTGACGCTGCTGGGCGTTCTGTCCTTCGACAGCCTGACGCTGACCTACGAGGTGGCGGACTCCGGCGTGCTCACGCTGACCGGGGTGGTCGGCCTGACGCTGCCCACGCCGGCCGGTGGGGCGAGGCTGGACTTCGCCGGTTCCATGACGGTGAACAACGTCGCTGCCCGCTTCCGCGCGGCCCCGTCCACGGAGTCCGTCGTCGATCCGCTCGGCATTCCCGGCGTCGTGATGTCCGGCCTTTCAATCGGGCTCGACTATGTCTTCGCCACCGTCACGCCGCAGGCGTGTCCGGTGCCGGCCATCTGGCGTATGCGGCTCGACGGAACGGTGGCTTTTCCCGGCGATGTCGCGCTGGCGGGCAAGGTGCTGTTCGAGAAGGGCTCCCCGATCCTGAGCGCGGTCGAGATCACCGAACCGCTGTCTGTGGACGCGCTGTTCCAGCAGATGGTCGGCTCGGCCTGGCCGGCCGGCCTGCTCGACGTCGTGTTTCGGACGGGGGCGATCTGGTACGCACCGGCGGCCGTCACCGTCGACGACACCCCCTACGCCAAGGGCTTCAACGCGCGTGCCCTGACCAGCGTCTACACGCTGGTCGATATCCTGCTGTCGGCCAGCTTCACCGAGGCCTCGGCCGACGGGTCGGGCGGCATGGTGGCCTCGGCGCAGGCGCGGACGCCCATCGACTGGGGATTCGTGTCCTTCCACGACCCGTCCGACCCGGCGCTGGGGCCTGTGGTGGCGATCGACAGCGGGCGCGACCCGTTCCAGGTGCGCTGCGGCATCGCGTTGTTCGGCTCCCCCGCGGCGGACTGCGTGCTCACGGTCACCGACAGCACCATGGCCGGCACCCTGACGGTGCCGGGCAGCATGGGGCCGTTCGGAAATCCGACCATGGGCTTCACCTGGGACAACCGCAATGGGTTCCAGGTTGCCGACTGGTCGCTGTCGGGGCTGGAGCTTCCGGACTTCAGCTTCGACGCCATCCACGGATCGGGGAACTGCCGGCAGACCGTCATCGACCATCTGCCCATCGACAGCCGGTTCAACCTGGACACATCGCTGGTCGTCACATTGCGGAACGGCGTTCCATCCTTGACGATCGTTCTGAACGGCACCTTCGATCGGGTGGTCCGAAGCGCCGCCTATCCGCGAACGCTGCTGACCGCCCATGTGGTGGACACGGAACTGGTGGTGCCATTCCCCGGCACCGGCCGCTTCACCTGGGACGATCTGGCGGACAGCTTCATCCTGTGCCTGCAGGACGCGGCCGACAGCATCTTCCGCAACCTGCTGGAGGATCCCGCCAATCTCGCCAAGCTGCTGGCCGTAGAGGCCATCACCTTCGCGACGGGGGAGGTCGCCGCCTATCTGATCTGCCGCGACATCCCGGCGGCGACGGCGGAGAGCTTCGCGGCCGCGACCCCGGCCACGCCCGGCGCGCCGCGTCTGTCCTGGTCCGACGGGCTGTCGGCATCGTGGGACCCGGTGGCCGCGGCCGACCATTACGTCGTCGCCTACGGCACCAGCGCCGCGACGCCGGTCCAGCTCGGATCGGTCCAGGCCACGACCGCGGCGATACCGGGCGGGGCCGGCCCGACCTGCTGGGTGCGGCTGGTGTCGACCGGTCCCGGCGGGGTCTCCGCCGCGGGGCCGGAGGCGTCCATCCGCACCGACGATGTGCCCACCGGCATCGTCTGTGGCTTCGCCGATCCCGTGCTTTCCGTCCGCTGGGACCCGGTGGCGGGGGCGAGTCGCGTGGTGTCGGTGTCGCAGGGCGGTCAGCCCGTTCCCGCGAGCGTCCGGATGACCACGGCCAACGGCTGCGAGATCACCGCGGACCGGTTCGAAACCGGCGGCACCTTCACGATCACCGTCACCTCGGTCACACCGTCGATGGGCAACCGGTCGTCCAGCGTGGACACGACCATCGGCGTGCTTCAATCGGTAGGCGACGCCTATCTGTGCTACGGCCCCGGGGCCGTGTTCGTGGACTGGAACCCGGTTGCGGGAGCGACGGGCTATGTCGTCCAGACGGTGGACGCGGACAACGCGCCGCTGTCGCCGCAGCCGTCCGTCGTGTTCGGTCCCAACCCCACCTCCGCAGCCCTGACCGGCGGGACCCTTGCCAGCGGGCTGATCTTCGACCGGGGCAACAACGCGCTGATCGTGGGCTACGGCCCCGTCCCCGGTGCCGAATTCTACAACGTCGATGCCATCGACGAGAGCGGCAGGTCGGTGTCCGGCTTCATCCAGACCGTGACCAGCGAGCCGGCAACGGTCACCGCCCACGGCCTGACCGTCGGAAACCGCTTCGGCATCACGATCAGGGCCTGCGCGACCAAGGCGAACGGGGCGTGGTCCACCCCGGTCGACATCGTGCCGGCCACCGTGGATGCTCCCGACGTCCTGTCGGTCATACTGTACAGCGACCGGGTAACGGTGACGTACACATACGTCGCGAACGCCACCTCCTACACCCTGACCGTCTCACCCACCCAGCCGTCGATCTACGCTCCCCGAACCTACACGAGCGTGGGCAACATCATCGTCATCCCGACGAACTCGCTGACGAGCGGCATGACCTATTCGCTTTCCCTCTACGCCTTCCATGCCGATTCCGCCGGTTGCGTTCCGACGAACACGTGGAATCCCGCGCCGCGGACCGCGGTCTCGCGCAGCCCCGCCAAGCCGCCCGCCGATTTCGTCTGGAATCCGTACCACGTGACCGGCAAATGCCTGACGATCAACAGCTGGCGAGCGCTCATGCAGGTCAGGACAGCGCCGCAGTATGATGTCGGTGGCATCGGCAATTTTTCGATCCAGGTGACGATCCGGGTGGTGCAGTCCGATCCGTACGGCTACGGCCGGCTGATCGACCGCCTCGGCGGGGACCTGTCGGGACGGACGCCGGGCTACCGGCTCTCCATCCTCGAAAACGGAAACCTCGGCTTCGTCATGTCGGACGGCAACGGCACCCTGGTGAGCGCGACGTGGAGCTCGCCGCCCGATCTGCTCGACGGGAACTGGCACGACATCGTCGTCCGGCGGCAGAGAGGCGCCAACGACGCACCGGTGACCATCCAGGTCGATGGACGCTTTCTGTACACGGACGGTCGCTCCTGGCCGTTCGTCGATGTCACCTGCCGGAACGATCTGTGGATCGGGTTCGGATCGGCGGGCGGGCGGGTGTGCGACCTGACGATGATTCGCTTGTGGTCACGCGCGCTCGCCGATACGGAGTTGGGCGCCATGCGGTTCGGGCCGCCCACCGACCGGACGGGTCTGGTCGGGGAATGGACGTTCGAATCCTACTGGACCGACGACACCTCCACCTACCAGAACCCTTACGCCTATCTGCTCAACGACTGCAAGATCGTGGACCGTTAGGGATGCACCGCGCGGCGCATCCTCAAGGGGCCGTCAGGTAGGTCGAGATGCCGGGGAAGGCCACGAGGATGCCGAGCGCGAAGAGCATCGCCAGGACGAAGGGCGTGGCACCGGCGAAGATCGTCCGGATCGACAGGGTGTGGTCGTTGAGGGCCGATTTCACCGTGTAGACGGAGATCCCGAAGGGCGGCGTCAGCAGCCCGATCTCCACCGCCACCACCGTCAGCACGCCGAACCAGACGATGTCGAAGCCGGCCGCCCGCGCCACCGGCAGGGCGATCGGCAGCACGATCAGCATGATCGACACCGAATCGATCAGGCAGCCCAGCATCAGGATCAGCGCGAGATAGCCGAACAGGAACACGTACGGGCCCAGCGCCCCATCGAGGAACACGCCCGACATCGCCGAGGGCAGCCCGGACATCGCCAGCATGCGGCTGAACATGCTGGCGGCCAGCACCAGGAACAGCACGGACACCGCGACGTGCCCCGTCTCCACCAGGATCTGCCAGAAGCGCCCCGGAGTCAGGGTCCGGCGCAGCAGCGCGATCACCAGCGCCCCCAGCGCGCCGACGGCACCGGCTTCGGTCGGGTTGAAGAAGCCCGCATACAGGCCGCCCAGCACCAGCACGATCAGCGAGACGATGGGCATGCCCTTGCGCAGCACCTCGCCCAGTGTCCCGCCATCGTCCGGCCCCACCGCCATGGGCCGGTCCGGATGCTCGAGCACCAGGTGCGGACGCAGATAGGTCATGCCGACGATCAGCACGATGAAGCAGGACGCCACCAGGATGCCCGGCAGGATCCCGGCGATGAACATGCGGCCGACGGATTCCTCGGCGAGCACGCCGTAGACGATCATCAGAAGGGACGGGGGGATCAGCATGCCCAGCACCGAGCTGCCCGCCACCACCCCGACCGAGAAGCGTTGGGTGTAGCCGTGGCGGATCATCTCCGGTACCGCGACCTTGGAGAAGACCGAGGCCGACGCGATCGAGATGCCGGTGATCGAGGCGAACACCGCGTTGGCGAACACGGTGGCGACACCCAGCCCACCCCGCACGCGGCGCAGCAGCCTTTCGAACAGGTCGAAGGTGTCGCGGCCCACCCCGGAGACGGTGACCAGAAGCCCCATCAGGATGAAGAGGGGGACGACGGCGAACAGGTATTCGCGCAGCGAATCGTTGGCGACCGCACCCGTCATGCGCAGCGCCACGTCGGGCCCGCGCAGCGCCGCCACGGCACAGAGCGACGTCATCAGCAGCGACACGCCGATGTGCAGGCCGAAATAGATCAGCAGCAGCAGCGCCGCCACCGACAGAAGACCGATGGTTTCGCCGCTCAAGGGAGCCTCCCGCGGGTCACGGTGCGCAGCGCCTGCACGGCGCCGATCAGATACTGGATGGCGGCCACGCCGGCGCCGAAGACGACCAGCACGCGGAACGGCCAGGTCGGGATGGTGGCGAAGCCTTCGATGCCGATGTACTCGCCGATGTCCAAGTCCTTGGCGATGACGGGGTAGGTGGCCCAGGCGATCAGAGCGCAGGCCGCGCAGCCCAGCAGCGCGAACAGGCCGCCCAATACCGCCGCGACCCGCGGATGACGGCGGCCGAGCGGGTCGATGAAGATGTCGGCCCGCGCCATTCGGTCGTGCCGCACGGTGCTGGCGAGTTGGAGGAAGACGATCACCACCACCGAAAAGGCGGACAGCTCCGCCACCGTCGGGATCGGCTGGTTCAGGAGGTTGCGGCCGAGCACGTCGGCGCAGACGAGCACCATCAGCCCGCCGATCAGAACCGATCCGACGGCACCCAGCCCGTCCACGAAGACGTTCCAGGCGCGCAGGAGGGACCCGGCCGGCGGCACGCCGCTGGCGGTGTGGGGGGACGGTGTCGTCCGTTCGCTCAGTTCGAGGGACATCGCCGGCTCGCTGGTTGGAAGGTGCGGCGCGGGCGGATGGCGTCCACCGACGCCGTCCGCCCGGGGCAACCGTGTCAGAGGTTCTTGTCCCACTCGCGGGCCGGGGTCTGCCCCTGCTTGCGCAGCCCCGCCATGTAGGCTTCCAGGAACTTGCGCGCGGGCAGGCCCTTCGCCTCGTTGGCCTTGACCCACTCCGCCGCGAGGTTGGGGAGCTGGTCGATCCACTTGCGCCGCTCCTCCGGCGGCAGCTCGTAGATCGTCACCGGCGGGTTCTGGGTCTTCCCGGCCTCGACGATGGCCTTCATCGCGGATTCATGCCGCTCCATCAGGTCCTCGCCGTGGGTCTTGGAGTAGACCGCACCCGCCTCCTTCAGCGCGGTCTGCACTTCCTTCGGCAAGCCGGCCCAGCGGTCCTGATTGATAGCGAGGCCGCCGGAGAAGACGACGCCCAGATTGACGCGCGTGACGTAGGGCGCCACCTCGTACAGCTTGGTCGGCAGCACACCGGTGGCGAGCGACAGCACCCCCTCCGACACGCCGGTCTGGATGTCCGTGTAGAAGGTGGTGAGCGCGCCATCGACCGGGGTGGCACCCACCCCGCGCAGCCAGATGCCGGGTGCGCCGGGCGACGAGATCTTCTTGCCCTTCAGATCCTCGATCTTCTTCACCGGGAACTTGGTGAACACATCGTAGGTGTCCGAACCCGTGGCGCCGAGGAAGACGATGTTGTACTTCTCCCATTCCTTGCGGAAGGCGGGGACCGTGTCCATCAGTTCGGTCATGGTGTTGAGCATGGCCGGAACGTTGTCGGTCGAGAAGGGCGTGTAGGTGGTCACCTGGCTCAGCGGCATCTTGGCCGCCTCAAGGTAGCTGAACACCCAGCCGATGTCGGTGATGCCCTGTTCGACCGAGGTCAGGGTGGCGTTGGCCTTGTAAATCTGGCCGCCATACGCCTGCTGCCACTGGATCTTGTACTTGCCGGTGGCCGCCAGCCGCTTGTCCACCTCGGGGATGAACACCTTCGGGATCAGGGCGATCCACGGGATGGTGACGGGGTGGCTCGCCGCCACGGTCAGCTTGATGGTTTCCGGTTCCGCCGCGGCCGGTGTGGCGGCGAACGCCGTCACACTGATGGCCAGAAGCGCGCCCGACACGCTCGTCTTCATGAGTGACCTCCCTCTGTTATGCTCTTGTTGGCTCCGCACCCGCCATCGCCCGCTCGCGGTCGTAGGCTTTCGCCAGCAGCGACGGATCCTGCTTCAACCGGTACTTCTCCACGCGGTGGGACGAGGTGTGCGGCAGCGCGTTCACGAAGACCACGAAGCGCGGGATCTTCATGGTCGCCATCCGCCCGTGGCACCAGTCCAGCACCGCCTGCGCCGAGGGAGGGTCGGCGCGCGGCACCAGCACGGCCATGATCTCCTCCTCGCCCAGCTCGGCCGGCACGCCGATGGTCGCCGCCTCCAGGATGTCCGGGTGCTCGGAGAGGATGCGATCCAGCTCGGCGCCGGAAATGTTCTCGCCGCGCCGGCGGATGATGTCCCGCTTGCGCGCCACGAAGTAATAATATCCGTCCTCGTCGCGGCGGACATAGTCGCCGGTGTGGAACCAGCCGTCGCGCATGGCGGCGCGCGTCTGCTCGGGGTCGTCGAGGTAGCGGAGCGCCATGATCGGCGTCTTGACGAGGAGTTCGCCCATCTCGCCCACCGCTGCGTCCCGCCCGTCCTCATCGATGATGCGCAGCTCGACGAAGGTGCCGTCGAGGCGGGGGTGCCGCGCCGGCCGGCCGATGCTGCCGACCTTGTGCGGGCCGTCGAACGGGTTGTTGCAGGCCCCCGGGATTTCCGACATCCCGTAGCCCTCGATCAGGGTGGGGATGTGGAAGTCCTGCTGGAAGACGCGGATCATCTCGGCGCTGATCGGCCCGCCATAGATCCGGGTGATCCGATGGCGCGGGTCGAACTCGCTGCGCGGCCGGTTGGCCAGGATGTTGCCCAGGGCAGCCAGGATGTTGAACACCGTGGCCCCGGTCTCCGCCGCCAGCGCCCACAGCCGGGAAGCGCTGAAGCGCGGCGCCGTGATCATCGCCGCACCGGCGGCGAGCGCGCCGCCCCAGGAATAGAAGAGCGCGTTGATGTGGAAGAACGGCAGCACCGTGAACAGGCGGTCGTCCGGCTGCAGGTGCATCCGCTCGACGAAGGCCTCGCCCGCCCACACGTGGTTGCGATGGCTGTGCACGACGCCCTTGGGCAGCCCGGTGGTGCCGGAGGTGTAGATCACCACGGCCGGGTCTTCGGGCCGGACGGCGGCGAGTCCGATGGGGCCGTTCGGGCCCGCGTAGTCCTGGATGCGCGCGACGATGCCGTCGACGTCGCGCGCGGTGGCCCCGATCTCGTCGAGCGGGAGCAGCCAGGGCACCTCGTCGAAGGCGCCGGTGATGCGTTCGATCCGCTCCAGGTCGTCGGCCTGGCTGGCGACGACCACAGGCCGGGAATGCTTGAGCAGGTAGGACAGCTCCCCATCGGTGAGGTTGGGGTTCATCGGCACGAGGACGGCGCCCGCCTTGACGGCGGCCAGGAACACCAGCAGGCCGACGTCGCTGTTCAGCGACACCAGCGCCACGCGGTCACCGTGGCGGACGCCGCGCAGGACCAGCGCACGGGCCAGCGTGTCGCTGGCGTCGTCGATGCGGGCGTAGCTCCAGATCCGCCCCTCGAACAGCAGCACCGGGCGATCCGGCCCGACCGAACGGCGCGAGGCCAGCAGCGACGGGATCGTGTCCTCGTGGGGCGGGTAGAGGTCGAGAACCTCACGGGGCTTGAGATCGGCGGCCATGAATGCATCCCTGCGAAGATGTCGTCGCTGGAAGAGAACCGGATGGGGGTCACTCCGGCGGTTGCGCCTCGTGCTCGGTGCGCAGCCAGAGTTCCCGTGCCAGGGGCGAGCGGATCTCCTCCAGCAGATGGGCGACCAGCCCGATCGTCCGGGCGATCAGCCCGATGCCGCGGCACACCCGCCAGTCCATGCCGAGCTCGCTGGCGATCGCGCCGATGGCGCCGGAGACGTTGATCGGCAGATGGCGGTCCAGCGACCGCTCGGCTTCCGCCGCGACGGCCTCAAGAAGCTGCACGTGCCGGCCGCGGAAGCCGTTCTCCGCGGCGATGGACAGCAGCCGCCCGGTGCGCGGATCCACCTGCTTGTGGATGGGGTGGCCAAGGCCGGGGATGATCCGCTTCTCGGCCTTGAAGCGTGCCACGATCTCCCGCGCCAGGGCCGGGATCTGATCCTCCGTCGCGTCCGCCGCCTTCGCCTCCTGAAGCATGCGGGCGGCGCCTTCGATGCTGCCGACGAAGACCGTGCCGAGACCGCTCAGCCCGGCCGCCACCGCCGCCTGCAGCGAGTCCGGTGCGCCCAGGTAGGTCAGCCGGGCCGCGAGCACGCTGGGCGTCAGCCCATGCTCGACGAGCGAGACCACCAGCGCGTTGAAGACGGCGTTCTCCTCCGGCGTGGGCAGGCGGCCCCAGATCTCCAGGAAGGCCATCTGGCCCAGATCGACCTTGCCGATGATGTCGGTCGTCAGGTCGAGGCCGTGAATGCGGATGCTGTCCGCATCGCTGCGGCAGATCGCACTGCGCATCGCAACTCTCCCTATGGGTTTGGCGCGGCGGCGGCCGGGGCCGCCGTCGGGGTCACGCGGGCAGGGCGGCTTCACGAACCGGGCAGAGCACGAAGTCGTACTCGGCGGTGTGGAAGGGGACGTCCATCACCTCGCCGGTCGGCGCGGGTCCGGGCTCGTGCCGTTTGAAGTCGATCACCAGCGAGTCCTTCACGCCGAACACCGCGTCGGAGTCGAGGTACGGGTCGCCGGCGACGAAGAGCTGGGTGGTCACGGGCTGGAAGCCGGGTGCGGACACGATCATGTGGATGTGCCCGGGCCGGAAGGGGTGCCGCCCCATTCGGTTCAGCATCGCGCCGACCGGACCGTCGACCGGAACCGGGTATGAGGCCGGCCGGATCGACCGGAACCAGTAGCGCCCCTCGGCGTCGGTGCGCAGCTTGCCGCGCGCCAGCATCTCCGTCTGGCCGGGAAGCTGCATGTCGTAGTTGCCCTCGCCGTCGCCCGACCAGACGTCGAGCAGGGCACCCGCCACCGGCGTGCCGTCGAGCGTGACCACGCGGCCCGAATAGAAGGCCGGCTCGCCCTTCACCCCCTCGGCCAGGTTGGCGCCGAGCGGCCGTTCCGGCGCGCCTTCCCAGTAGTAGGGACCTTGCACCGCCGACTCCAGGGCGCCGGCCGGCTTGCGGTTGTTGACGGCGTCCACCAGCATCGACACGCCCAGCGTGTCCGACAGCAGGATGAATTCCTGCCGCTTGTCGGTGCAGGTCTGGCCGGTCGCCGTGAGGAACTGGATGCCGGCCATCCACTCCGCCTCGGTCAGCTCGACCTCGCGGACGAAATCGTGCATGTGGCGGACCAGCGACGTCATGATGGTCCTGAAGCGGTCGTCACCGCATTCGGCGAAGCGCGCCAGCACCGCGTCGGTGATGCTGGTCTCGGTGAACTGAGACATTGGTCCTCCCCTCCGGATGCCACCGCCGGGCGGTGATCGTTCTGCGGAGCGGCGCCCGGCGGAAGCCGCCGACACCGTCCGTTCCGTGGACTGCTTGAAACTCTATTGTTTCCTGCACGAATGGAGAAATGATAGATGCCCATCATCACCATCGACCGCATCGATCGTTCGGAGCGGCTGGGCCAGGGGACGGGCATGGAACTGCGGCACCTCCGCTACTTCGCGGCACTCGCCGAGCGGCTGAACTTCACCCACGCGGCGGAGAAGGTGCACGTCACCCAGTCCACCCTCTCGCACCAGATCAAGCAGCTGGAGGACGAGGTCGGCCAGAGGCTGTTCGACCGCGTCGGCAAGCGGGTGGCGATGACCGAGGCGGGCGAGCTGCTGCTGCCCAGCGTCACCAAGGCGCTGCGCGAGATCGACGACGGCATCCGCACGCTGAAGGGCTCGGCACGGCCGCTCGCCGGTACCGTCCGCATCGGCGCCACCCACACCTTCAACATCGGGCTGATCCCGACCTGCCTCGCCACCTTCCTGACCAACAACCCGTCGGTCCGGGTGATCGTGGAGGAGCTGCCGGCGGCGGCCATCGAGGAGGGACTGCGCTCCGGCGATCTCGACATCGGCATCGCCTACCGGCCGGCGGAGCTGCACGATCTGTGGTTCGAGCCGCTGTACAACGAGGAGATGGTGCTGGCCGTCGGCGCCATGCACCCGTTCGCCCCGCGCAAGCGGATCCGCATGATCGACCTGCACCGCCAGAACCTCGTCATGCTCCCGCGGGAGTTCACCACGCGGGGCATGCTCGAAAGCTGTTTCCAGTCGGTCGGCGCCGAGCCGGTGGTGCTGGCGGAGACGAACACCGTCGCCGCCATGCTGAGCCTGGTGCGCCGGATGGAGATCGCCGCGATCGTGTCGGAGCAGGCGGTCTCGGACCAGGACAACCTGCGGATCGTCGCGCTGGAGAGCCCGACGCCGATGCGCACCCCCGGCATCCTGTGGAAGCGGGAGGGCGAGCGCCCGGCGGCCGTGCGATCCTTCGCCGTCATCGTCCGCCGCGCCGTGTCGAGCGCCAAGCTGAAGCGCCCCCGCGAATAGGGACGGGTTCGGCGCGCCGGTCCAACCTCGATACAAGTTCGCCCGGCGCTGACAAGGTTCTGCGACAGTCGCCGGCTATCCTCCACCGGCACACGGCTTTGGAGAGGGTGGTCATGTCCAGGTGTGAAGAGCCGCCGCAGCGGATCCGGCTGGCCTTTGTCGCGGCGGAGCAGGAGGGGCTCGCCTTCGCCCATAAGGCGCGGGTGGCGGCCATCATCGCCGTTGCCCTGTGGCTCCTGATGATGGTGCCGTTCCCGCGGGTCACCTGGTATCTCGGCGGGCTGGCGCTGTTCTACCTGTTCGGTGCCATTCCCCACGCGCTGAGGACTCGGCCCGACGCCTTCCTGTGGAAGGCCGGCTTCGCGCTTCTGGATGTGGCGCTGCTCACCACGATGCTGCTGCTGCCCAACCCCTTCGCCGGCGAGGGCTGGCCGGTGCAGATGAAGCTGCGGTTCCCGGACTTCCTCTATTATTTCGTCTATCTTTCCGGCACGGCGCTCAGTGGCTCCGTCCTGCTGGTGGTGTGGGTCGGGGGCGCGTCCGCCCTGGCGTGGAGCACCGGGATGCTGCTCATCCTCGGGCTTCCCGACACCATCACCGACGTGGAGGCGGCCAGGCTGACCGGAGCGGGACAGGACGCGGACAACTGGCTCGCCCTGTTCCTGTCGCCGACCTTCGTCAACCTCGTTGTCTGGTACAATCAGGTGGCACTTCTGCTGATCGTCACCGGGCTGCTGGCGGCCGGCGCGTGGCGGGCGCGCCGCCACCTTGAGCGGCTTGTGGAGGCCGAGGTCGACCGCACCCTGCTCACCCGCTATTTCTCCCCCGGCGTGGCGGAGCGGCTGGCCCTGGAGCCGGGCGAGCCCGGTCCGGTGCGGCGGGTGGACGCCGCGGTCCTCTTCGTGGATCTGGTCGGCTTCACCCGCTACGCCGCCGTCCGCGACGCGACGGAGGTGATGGAGTTCCTGCGCGCCTTCCACGAACGCATGGCCGCCTGTGTCTTCCAGCACGAAGGGTGCCTGGACAAGTATCTGGGCGACGGCCTGATGGCGTCCTTCGGTGCGGTCACCGGCACGGGCCGGGATGCGTCGAACGCGCTCGCCTGCGCCTGCTCCATGGCCGCGGCCATCGAGGACTGGAACCACGATCGTGTGCGCGGCGGTCTGCCCCCGGTGCGGGTCGGGATCGGCGTGCATTGGGGGCCGGTGGTGGTCGGCACACTCGGGCACGGGCGCCGGCTGGAATACACGGTGGTCGGCGACGTGGTGAATGTCGCGAGCCGGCTGGAGCGCTTGACCCGAACCCATGGCGTGACCGCACTGGCCAGCGCCGACCTGATCGAGGCCGCGCGGCGCGACGGCCGTGATCCGCTGGCAGCCTGGTCCGTTGTGGGTGACGTGAACGTGCCCGAGCATGGCGGCGTGATCGGCGTCTGGGCCGTGCACCCGGCCGGTGACGACCGCGGGATGCGGGTCGCCTGAGCTTCGGTTTTCAGGGGCGGACGCCCGGCGTCTCCATGGGCATCCCCGCGGCGCGCTGCATCAGGTGGAGTTCCAGCTCGATCAGCTCCGGTGCGCCGAAGGGCAGGGGCTCCGCGCGGACGCCGGCCATGCAGTTGCGCAGGCGCCTCTGAAGTGAACCGAGCGCCTGCCACTCCAGCCGGTAGAGCGGGTAGGCGGTCGGGTGCGCCTGGGTGATCGGGGCGCCGCCGAGCCGGCCGTCCCACCGCTCGTCATGGCAGTTGGCGCAGGCCAATCCAAGCTGGCCCAGGGGCTGCTGGAAAAGCCGTCGGCCATTCTCGCGGAACGGGTCCAGCCGCGTGTCCCCAGGCGGTGCGACGGGCATGCCGCGGGACTGGTGGGCGACATAGGCGGTGAGCGCCAGCAGGGGATCGCTTTCGCGCGCCAGCGGCGGCGCCCCCTGCCTCGCCTGTCGGCACTGGTCGATCCGGCCTGCAAGGTCCACCGGGCGGTCCGACCCGTTGTCGAAAGCGGGGTAGCGGGCGGCGACCCCGCGCATGGTCCGCGCCGCGTCGCCGTGGCAGGTCGCGCAGGCCCGCCCCTCCGGGCCGGCCGGTTCGGCCCACAGCCGCTCGCCCTCCAGGACCCAGAGCATGCCGGGGTTGCTGGCGTCGTCCGCCTGCATCGCGCGGGTTTCCGGCGCCATGAAGTCGGCGCCGGAGCGCCGCGCGTCGGGTTCGACGTCCGCGGCCCCGGCAACGCCGCCGGCAAGGAGCGCCGCGGCGGTGACGCCGACGGCACGGCCGCCGCGCGTCATCCGGCGACCGTGATCTCGGCCGTGGCCGTTTGCGTCGCCCCGTGGTCGTCGGTCCAGGCGAGCGCGATGGTGCCGCTGGCCGTCGCCACCATGCTGAAGGCGATGTAGGGGTTGGCGGACATCGCGGGGTACAAGTCGGCGGCGAAGACCTCGGCGCCGTCGTAGGTGCAGACCAGCCGCCGGATGATGTGGCGGGGGATCGGCGCGCCGTTGGGGCCGATGCGGTAGCCGGTCTCCATGGGGTGGGCGATCATGGCGCGGATCTCGATCACCTCGCCGGGCCGGGCGGTCTTCGGTGCGTTGACCAGGGCGCGGGTCATGACAGATCCTCGATGCAGGCGGCGAGCGTGACGATCACGCTTCCGGTGCTCGACCAGAAGCTGCCGTCGCTCAGCTCCGCGACCGCGGCCAATGTCTGGCTGGTGGCCAGCCGGATGCGGGTGGAGACGCGCGCACGGCCCGAGCGCGGGCCCAGATGGAAGACGGCGACGTCGGGCTGCGGGTTCTTCTCGTTGAACAGCGCGATGCGGCGGACATGGTCGTCGGCGGTCATCGGGCTGTCGACGGTCACGGTCACGCCCACGGCGTTGCCGTTCTCGACCAGCGGCGGGATCTCCAGCCGCACCCGGCCGTCGTTGACGGGCGCCCCGCCCGTGAAGCCGCGGATCGCCTCCTGCAGCGTGGGACGCGCGGCGGCGCGGACGGTTAGGGACAGCACGAGCAGCCCGCCGGCACCGCCGAGGAGAAGGCCGCGCCGGCCAAGTCGCGGCGACCGTGACGGGGCATGGTGGGGCATGTCTCACTCCTTCAGGGTCACGAGATAGGCCACGAGATCCTCGATCTCGCCGTCGTCCAATATGGGACGGCCACGCCACGCGGCGGCCACCCGGCGTTGCGGATCGTCGTCGGCCGGTCGGCCGTAGGCGGGCATGATCGACGCGGGGTTGAGCCGCTTCATGTCCGCCACGCGCAACCGGATCTGCCCCTCCGTCAGGCGCCGGCCCACGCCGGCAAGGTCCGGGGCGATGCTGCCATGCAGATGCGGGGCGGGAAAGGGACCGGTGTGGCACAGGGTGCACAGGCTCTTCGGACGGTCGGCGACCAGCCGTTCACCCCGCGCGGGATCGCCGGGACGGCCGGTGAGCGGTGCGTCGATGGCGTCGTCCGCCATTGCGCTGGCCGGCGTCGTGGCGGAGAGCAGCATGACGACCGGCACGACACGCCAGGGGATCATCGCCCCGCCCCACCGAAGACGTCGCTGGTGATGGTGTGGAACCACGCCTCCGCGTAGCGCGCCTCCAACGCGCGCGTCTCCGGCGGGGCGTTCGGCGGACTGGTGCCGCCGGCGCCTTCGACCTCCCTCAGCAGACCGTCTTTCGGGTGGTAGACCCCGGCGACGGAGATGCCGTAGCCGGGGGCGACGAGGCTGTAGCAGGTGTTGACCAGCTTGGGAGCCGGCGGCGTCTCGCCACGAAGCAGGGTCACCACGGCGGCGGCGCAGACCTTGGCCTGTCCGTTCGCCGCGAAGGCGGATTTTGGCATGGCCCCGGCGATGGCCGCGTCGCCCAGCACATGGATGCCCGGCTGCAGGGTGGATTCGAAGGTTACGGGATCGATCGGGCACCAGCCGCTGCGGTCCGCCACGCCGGCCGCCGCGGCGATGGCACCGGCCCGCTGCGGCGGGATGACGGTGGCGACGTCGGCGCGGTGCTGGCCGAACTCCGTCACCAGGGTCTTCGACGCGGCGTCCACCTCCGTCACCCGCCCGCCGAAGGACAGCGACACCCATTCGATCAGGCCGGGATAGAGCTCCTGCCACGCCGCCTCGAACAGGCGCTGCTTGGAGAAGGCGTCCTTGGCGTCGAGGATGACCAGCTTGCTGCGCGGCTTGTGGGTCTTCAGGTAGTGGGCGATCAGGCTGGCCCGCTCGTAGGGGCCGGGCGGGCAGCGGTAGGGGTTGGCCGGCACCGCCATCACCACGACACCGCCGTCCTCCATCGCTTCCAATTGGCGACGCAGCAGCAGGCTCTGGGGACCGGCCTTCCAGGCGTGCGGCATGCGCTCCGCCGCCGCCTCGTCGTAGCCGGGCAGCGCGTCGAAGCGCAGGTCGATGCCGGGGGCGAGCACCAGCCGGTCGTAGGGCAGGGCGGTGCCGTCCTCCAGGCGGACGCGGCGGGCCTGCGGATCCACCGCGACGGCCGCGCCCCGCAGCAGCTCCACCCCCTCCGCCGCCACGCCGTCGTAGCCGAACTCCTGCGCGCCCATGTCGCGGAGGCCCGCGATCACGGCATTGGACATGGGGCAGGCGGTGTAGCGCGGGGACCGCTCCACCAGGGTGACGGCGACCGTCGGGTCGGCCCGTTTCACGGCGCGGGCGCAGGTGGCGCCGGCGAAGCCGCCGCCGACCACCACGACGCGCGGCGGCGCCTGGGCCAGCACCGCCGGAGCCCCCAGCGCCATCACCGCGCCGGCGGCCCCGAGCCCGCGCAGGACCGCCCTACGGCCCGGCACGGCGTGCCTCCCCGCCGCCGGGTGCCGACAGCCAGTCGGCGATGGCGCGCGTTTCCTCATCCGAGAAGCCCTTGGCGATGCGGTCCATGACGGTGGCCGGGCGGGTGCCGCCGCGGAAGGCCTGCATGGCCGCCACGATCTCCACCGCCGGCCGGCCGGTCAGGTCGGGGACCGGGCCGCCGACGGCGGCCGGAGCGTGGCAGCCGGCGCAGGACACCGCACCCGGTGGTGCCCCGGCGGTCGCGCCGGGAGGCGGCCCGGCCGCCGCCCCGGGGTCGGCGGCGGCCAGGACCGACACCCCCGCCCACAGCGCGAGGCTTCGGGCGGAGCCGGTCATGCGAGGCTGTGGTTCTTCAGCGGCAGGGTGCGGATGCGCTTGCCCGTCGCCGCGAAGATGGCGTTCAGCACGGCGGGGGCGGCGACGGCGATGGTCGGCTCGCCCACCCCGCCCCAGAAGCCGCCCGACGGCATGACGATGGTTTCCACGTCCGGCATCTCCGCCATGCGCATCACCTCGTAGCTGTCGAAGTTCTCCTGCTCGATGCGGCCGTTCTTCACCGTGCATTCGCCGTAGAGCGCCGCCGACAGCCCATAGACGAAGGACCCCTCCACCTGCCGCTCGATCTGCGCGGGGTTGACCATGTGGCCGGGGTCGGTGGCGGCGACGATGCGGTGGATCTTCAGCCTCCCGTCAGTCACCGACACCTCCGCCGCCGCGGCGACGTGGCTGCCGAAGCCCATGATCTGCGCGAGGCCACGGGCAACGCCGGCTGGCGGCGGCCGGTCCCAGCCGATGCGCTGGGCCACCGCGTCGAGCACCGCCAGATGCTTGGGATGGTTGGCCATCAGCTTGCGGCGGAAGGCCAGCGGATCGACGCCGGCGGCGTGGGCCAGCTCGTCCATGAAGCATTCCACATAGATGGTGTTCTGGTTCAGGTTGACCCCGCGCCAGAAGCCGGGCGGCACCGGCGGGTTGCGCATGGCGTGGTCGATCAGCAGATCCTTGATCGCGTAGCCCAGATGCCCCTCCGGCCCCGCCGCGTTCAGCCCCTGGAACACCACCGGGTCCTTGCCGCCCTGCATGCCCTCCGGCCGCACCGCCGCCAGGATCGACTGGCCGGAGATGCGCATGTGCAACGCCGTCAGGTTGCCGTCGACGTCCAGCGTGCCGGTCATCCGGGCCTGGGTGATCGGGTGGTAGGCGCCATGCAGCATGTCCTCCTCCCGCGACCAGATCAGCTTGACGGGGGTGCCCGGCAGGTCCTTGGCGATGGCGACGGCCTGCCGGACATAGTCCTGGAAGTTGCCGCGCCGGCCGAAGCCGCCGCCGAGATGGATCTTGTGGATGTCGCACCGGTCGACCGGCAGCCCCGCGGCCTCCGCCGCCGCGGCCAGGCTGGCCTCGCCGTTCTGCGTCGGCACCCACACCTCGCAACGCTCGGGCGTGTAGAGCGCCGTGGCGTTCATCGGCTCCATGGTCGCGTGGTTCTGGTAGGGGTAGGCGTAGTCGGCGGTCACCGTCCGGCCGCCGCGCGCGAGTGCTGCCCGCGCGTCGCCCATGGTGGTGCCGACGAAGGCGTCGTCGGCGCCGAGACCCGCCTTCAGCGTCTCGGCGATGGAGGCGCTGGACACCGCCCGGTTCGGCCCTTCGTCCCAGACGATGGGCAGGGCGTCGAGCGCGGTCTTGGCGCGCCACCAGGTGTCGGCGACGACCGCCACCGTGGCGTCGTCGATCCGCACCACCTTGCGCACGCCGGGCATGGTGGCGACGGCGGCGGCGTCCAGGCTGGCGATCCGCCCGCCGAAATGCGGGCAGGCCTTGACCGCGGCGTTGAGCATGCCGGGCAGCTTCAGGTCCACGCCGTAGACCTGCTTGCCGGTGAGCTTGTCGGCCGTGTCCAGCCGCTTCAACGGCTTGCCGGCGATGGTCCAGTCCTTGGGGTCCTTCAGCGCGACGGTCTTCGGCGGCGTCATCCGCGACGCGTCGGCGGCGACGGCGCCATAGCTCGTGGTGCGCCCGGTGGGTGTGTGGGTGACCACGCCCTTGGAGGCGCGGCATTCGCCGGCGGGGGCGTTCCAGCGCGCCGCCGCCGCGGCGACGAGCATTTCACGAGCGACGGCGCCGCCCTGGCGCACATACTCGTGGGAATCGCGGATGCCGCGGCTTCCGCCGGTGGAGAAGCTGCCCCACACCCGCTGCCGGGCGAGGTTCTGGCCGGGCGTGGGGTATTCGGTCGTCACCTTCGACCAGTCGCACTCCAGCTCCTCCGCCACCAGCTGGGCGAGGCCAGTCAGGGTGCCCTGGCCCATCTCCGAACGGGCGATGCGGATCACCACCGTCTCGTCGGGGCGGATCACCACCCAGGCGTTCACCTCCGCCGGGGAGCCGACGGGCTGGGCGAGCGCCCCACCGGTCAGCGGGATGTGGAAGCCGAGCGACAGCCCGCCGGCCGCCGCGGCGGTGCCGACGATGAAGCCACGGCGGGAGACCGATTGAACCTGTGTCATGGGTGCCTCCCTCAGCCTTCCTGGGTCGCGCCGGCGCCCTTGGCGGCCAGCTTGATCGCCGCACGGACGCGGTTGTAGGTGCCGCAGCGGCAGATGTTGGTGATCTCCGCCCGGATGTCGTCGTCGCTTGGCTTCGGGTTCGTTTGGAGCAGGCCGGCCGCCGCCATGATCATGCCGGTCTGGCAGTAGCCGCACTGCGGCACGTCGAGCGCCGCCCAGGCCTTCTGGAGGGGGTGCGAGCCGTCCGGGGAGAGCCCTTCGATGGTGACGATGCGCTGTTCCGGGGCCACCGCGCTGACCGGCATGGCGCAGGACCGGATGGCGACGCCGTCGATGTGCACGGTGCAAGCGCCGCACTGCGCGATGCCGCAGCCGAACTTGGTGCCGGTCAGGCCCACCTGCTCGCGGATCACCCAGAGCAGGGGCGTGTCGGGATCGGCATCGACGTCTCGAACCTCGCCGTTGATGGTCAATCGGGCCATGTCGGGTTCCTCGCGCAATGGGATGGGCCGGTGGGATGGGCCGGAATGCACCGCGGGCGTGACGGCGGACGCGGCATCGCCCCCAGGGACTTACACTGATTGTTCGGACCGTCAACGATCCGACGGACCCGAGCCTAGGCCGCGGCTGTCGCAGAATTTTGCCTCCGCGATCGGCGGTTGTCGCGGCGTGTCGCGCAGCGGCGGCTTGTGACGCTTTGATACAATTCCGTGCCGCGCCACCCGTCGCGGCACTTTTCTTGCGGCCACGACTGTCTTTAGATGACAGAAACAGGACGCCACCGCCGCAAGCCGGAGCCGCGTGCATGGACACGGTACCGCACATCGCCGTCGTCGACGACCACCGGGACATCCGCGACCTGGTGGGCAAGTATCTCGTGCAGCACGGCTACCGCGTCAGCGTCGCGGAGAGCGCCGCGGCGTTGCGGCGCCTGCTGGAGCGCAACGCGCTCGACCTCGTCATCCTCGACGTGATGATGCCGGGGGAGGACGGGATCAGCGTGTGCCGCCATCTGCGCGGGACCACGGAAATCCCCATCATCTTCCTGACCGCCATGGCGGAGGAGACCGACCGCATCATCGGGCTGGAACTCGGGGCCGACGACTACCTGACCAAGCCCTTCAACCCGCGGGAATTGCTGGCCCGCATCAAGGCGGTGCTGCGGCGGGTGAACAGCCTGCCGCCGCAGCGCGGGGTGCCGAAGGCCCGGCTGCTGCGCTTCGACCGGTGGGCTCTCAACGTCGGGCGGCGCGAGCTGCAGGGTGCCGATGGCGTGGCCGTCCCGCTCAGCACCGCCGAGTTCCGCCTTCTCAGCGCCTTTCTCGACCACGCCGGGCTGGTGCTGAGCCGTGACCAGCTCCTCGACCTGACCGTGGGACGGAGCGCCGACTGCTTCGACCGCAGCATCGACAACCAGGTCAGCCGGCTGCGCAAGAAGATCGAGACCGATCCCCGCAATCCCATGCTGATCAAGACCCACTGGGGCGGCGGCTACAGCTTCACCGCGGAGGTGGAGCAGGCATGACCCGACTTCTGCCCCGCAGCCTCGCGGCCCGGTTCATCGCCGTCTTCCTGCTGGCCCTGGCGCTGTCGCAGGGGGTCGGTTTCCTGATCGCGTGGGAAGACCGGGGGCAGGCCTTGCGCGCCCAGGCAAAGGCGGAATTCCTCAGCCGCACCGCCTCGCTGGCCTTGCTGCTGGAAACCACGCCGTCGGCGGTCCACACCGACATGCTGCAGGTCAGCGGCACCGCCTACACCCGCTTCTGGATCTCGCCGCAGCAGCCGATGGACGCCGGCCGCTGGCGCAAGGAAGCCTGGGTCCAGCTCGCCAAGCCGCTGCCGACGCTCCACAAGCCGCAGCCCGATCCCCAGCCGGGCCCGGTGGTAGACAGCGCGCCGGGGACGGCGATGCTCGGGGCGGCCAACGCCACGACCGTCACCGACGACACGGTGCGCTGGCTCGACCTGCCGCCGCACGCATGGCCACTGTCGCGACCGGCCAAGTTCATGTATCTCGACACCGCCATCGGGATGGGGCTTGCCGTGCGTCTCGACAACGGCGCCTGGCTCAACGCCGCCTTCGCGAAATCCCTGCAGAATTCCCCCTGGGCGTCGCAGACGGCGCTGTCGCTGGCCGTCACCGCGGCCGTTCTGTCGGGTATCGCCGTCATCATCGCCCGCGGCATCGCGCGGCCGATGCGCCGCCTTGCCGCCGCCGCCGAACAATTGGGGCGGGGCGAGACGGTGCCGCCGCTCCCCGAATCCGGACCCGACGACATCCGGCAGACGGCGGAGGCCTTCAACCGCATGCAGGCCCGGCTGCAACGCTTCGTGCACGACCGCACGCGCATGCTGGCGGCGATCGGCCACGACCTGCGCACGCCGCTGACCTCCTTGCGCCTGCGGGCCGAGTTCGTCACCGATCCGGAGCTTCAGGAGAAGATGCTGAACACCATCGCCGAGATCCAGACCATGACGGAGGCGGCGCTGGCCTTCGCCCGGGAGGAGGCGACGGTGGAGGAGACGCGCACCGTCGATCTGTCGGCGCTGGTCGAGAGCCTGTGCGACGACCTGGCCGACCTGGGGTCCGACGTCCGCTTCACCGGCGGAACCAGGATCAGCCTCCGCTGCCGTCCGGACGCGTTGCGCCGCGCCATCCGCAACCTCGTCGAGAACGCCGTCCGCTACGGCGAGCGGGCGCGCGTGCGGGTCGGGCGGGAGCCGGGCGGTGTGGAGATCGTGGTGGAGGACGATGGCCCCGGCATTCCCGCCGACCAGACCGAGCAGGTCTTCGCACCCTTCTTCCGCCTGGAGCATTCCCGCAACCGCGAGACCGGCGGTGTCGGTCTCGGCCTCTCCATCGCCCGGACGATCGCCCGCCACCATGGGGGCGACGTCCGTCTGTCGAACGGCGACGGGGGGTTGCGGGCGGTGCTGGCGCTGCCGCTCGGAAAGGGGCACCCGGCGGACGCGTGAGGCGGCCGGCACCACGCGCAAGGTCGCCCCATCAACAGGGTTGCACGGTTGGTCCGATGGCGGTGTCCGGACGCTTGGCTCTACAGCCGCTCGACGATCGCCGCGATCCCCTGTCCACCCCCGATGCACAGGGTGGACAGCCCGTAGCGGCCGCCGGTTCGCCGCAACTCGTGAACGAGCTTCACCGTGTTGATGGCGCCGGTGGCGCCGACCGGGTGGCCGATCGAAATGCCGCTGCCGTTCGGGTTGACCCGTTCCGGATCGAAACCGAGCTCCTGCGCGACGGCGCAGGCCTGCGCGGCGAACGCCTCGTTGGCCTCAATCACGTCCATGTCGGCGACGCGCAGGCCGGCCCGCGTCATGGCGGCGGCGGTGGCCGGCACCGGCCCCATGCCCATGTAGGCCGGATCCACCCCGGCGAAAGCGTAGGCGACGAGCCGGGCCATGGGAACCAGGCCATGCCGACGCACCGCGTCGGCGGTGGCCAGCATGACCGCGGCGGCCCCGTCGTTCATGCCGGACGCGTTGCCGGCGGTCACCGATCCCCCCTCCTTGAAGACCGCCGACAGCTTGCTGAAATCCTCGGCGGTGGCGCCGCGCCGGATGTGTTCGTCCCGTTCGAAGGCGACGGACTGCCGTTTCTGGCGGACCGGTACCGGCACGATCTGGTCCTTGAACCGGTCCTCGTCCCAGGCGCGCTCCGCCCGGCGATGGCTTTCCAGGGCATAGGCGTCCTGCGTCTCCCGGCTGATCCGGTAGCGTTCCGCGACGTTCTCGGCCGTGACGCCCATCAGGATGCGGTGGAAGGGGTCGGAGAGCACGCCGTGCAGCACGTCGGTGAGTGCGGTGTCGCCGAAGCGGGCACCCCAGCGGGTCGCCGGGGACTGGAAGGGCGTACGGCTCATGCTCTCCGCACCGCCGGCCACGGCCAGCTCGGCGTCGCCCAGCGCCAGCATCTGCGCCGCGGACAGGATCGCCTGGAGACCGGACCCGCAGAGCCGGTTCACCGTCAGCGCCGGCGTGTCGTGCCCAAGGCCCGCCTCGATGCCGACGACCCGCGCCAGATAGGCGTCGCGCGGCTCGGTCGGGACGACCTGCCCGAACACCACATGCCCGACCGCCCCCGGATCGACGCCGCTCCGGCGGACCACCTCGGCGGTGACGATGCTCCCGAGCTGCGCAGGCGGAACGTCGCGCAGCGTTCCGCCGAAACCGCCCACGGCGGTCCGCACCGCGGCAACGATGAAAACGTCTTGCATCCCTGTGTCCTTCACGGTTGGTGGCGATGCGGGCGGTCCGATGGTCCGCTCACCCGTTCAGCGTGGCGAAGCCGGCGCCATCGCCGGCAAGGCGGGCGAGCAGCGGCGACGGCTCCCAGGCCCAGCCCTGGTAGCCGCGGGCGAATGTCCCGATGCGGTCGAGCACCGTCGGCAGGCCGAGGCGGTCGGCGTGGAACATCGGGCCGCCACGGAAACGGGGAAATCCGTAACCGTTGAGGTAGACGACATCGATGTCCAGCGGGCGGGCAGCGATCCCCTCCTCCAGAATCCGGGCACCCTCGTTGACCATCGCGAAGAGGCAGCGCTCGACGATCTCCTCGTCCGCGATGTCCCGCCGGGCGATGCCCAGCGTGGCGGAGTGCTGGACGATCATCGCGTCGATCTCCGGATCCGGCTCGCCCCGCCGGCTGCCCGGCGGATAGAGGTAGTAGCCGGCGCCGGTCTTCTGCCCGAAACGGCCCCTCTCGCAGAGAAGGTCCGGGATCCGCGAGTAGGGGCGGTCCGGCTGTTCGACCGCGCGGCGTTTGCGGATGTTCCAGCCGATGTCCTGGCCCGCGAGATCCATGACGCGCAGCGGGCCCATGGCAAAGCCCCAGCGCTCCATCGCGCCGTCGATCTGCGCCGGCAACGCCCCTTCCTCCAGCAGGAAATAGGCCTGACGCAGGTATTCCTCGAAGATGCGGTTGCCGATGAAGCCGTCGCAAACGCCGGATACGACGCCGGTCTTGCCGATCCGCCGGGCGAGCGCCAGCGCGTCGGCGACCACCTGCGGCGCGGTGCGCGGACCGCGGATCACCTCCAGCAGTTTCATCACGGGGGCCGGGCTGAAGAAATGCAGGCCGATCACGGACTCCGGCCGGCCGGTGGCGTCGGCGATCCGATCGACGTCGAGGGTCGAGGTGTTGGTGGCGAGCATCGCGTCGGGGCCGGCGATCCGGTCGATCCGCTCGAAGATGCGGCGCTTGACCTCCAGGTCCTCGAACGCCGCCTCGATGAACAGGTCGGCGCCGGCCGCGGCGTCCAGATCGGCGACACACCGCAGGCGTTCGCTGCGTGCCGCGGCTTCCGCGGCCGTGCAACGGCCCTTCTCGACGGCCAGCCCGATCGCGCGCTCCACCGTGGCCGACGCGCGGGACAGCGCCTCGGCGCTGCTGTCCACGAGACTCACCCGGAACCCGGCCTCCAGCAGGACCGTCGCGATGCCGGTGCCCATGGTTCCGGCCCCGACCACGGCGGCGGTGGACCAGCGGCCAGCCGGTCGCGGCACCGGCAGACCCGGCACCGAGGGCGCCTTGCGCTCCGCCAGGAAGGCGTGGCGGAGACCGCGGGCCGCCTCCGACACCATCAGCCGGTCGAACGCGCCGTGCTCGAATGCCAGGCCCTCGTCGAACGGCAGGCCGAGGGCCGCCTCGACGCACTCCACGATCAGCCGGGGCGCGTCGCCCAGGCCGCGCCGCTTCGCGGCGGCCGAACGGGCTGCGGCGACATCCAGCGACCCAGCAATGGACCGGTCGCGGACGCGGGGAAGCGGTGCCGGCTGGCCGGCAATTTCCCGCCCCAGTGCCGTCGCCGCCGTGAGAAGGTCGCCATCCGAAACGCGGTCGATGATGCCGAGCCGCAGCGCCTCCGTCGCCGACATGCGGCGGCCGGAGAGCATGATGTCGAGCGCCGCTTCCGGCCCGGCGAGCCGGGGCAGGCGCTGCGTGCCCCCGGCGCCCGGCAGCAGGCCGAGCGTCACCTCCGGGAGCGCCAGTTGCGTGGAGTCCGCACACACGCGGGCGTGGCAGGCGAGCGCGAGTTCGAGGCCGCCACCGAACGCCATGCCGTGCATCGCCGCGACCACCGGCTTGCCGATGTCGTCGAGCAGCGCCATGAGCGCGCGGACCGGCGCGACATCGCTCCGCGGGTCGTCGCCGAAATCGGCGATGTCGGCGCCGGCCGAGAAGCAGCGGCCGCTTCCGCACAGGACGATCGCCACGACGGCGGCGTCCGACGCGCAGGCGCGCAGGGCACCGGCGATCCCGTCCACGACGCCGGTGCGGCACGACAGGGCGTTGACCGGCGGGTTGTCGATCATGAGGATGGCGACACCGTCCCGATCGGTGCGCTTGACGGTCACCATGGCTGGATCCTCGTCGCGTCCGCGCCCGACAGGAGCCCGGCGGTGTCCGCCCCCAGCGGCGGCGCTATTGGCAGCGTGATGCGGTCGCCGCCATCGCGGAAGGCCGGTCCAAGGGCCAGCGGTTCTCCGTCGATGCCGATCCCGGGCGTCTGGCTGTAGACCTCCGACAAATACTCGTGCAGGTCGCGGACCCGCGCCGATGGGACGCCTTCCGCGTTGAGCCGCCGCTCCAGCGTCCCGGCGTCGGCGGAGGCGAAGGCATCGGCGAGGGCGTCCCGTAGTGGGTCGGTCGCGAAGCCGAACAGGAAGGCGTCGGCGGCGATCTCCTCCGGAACGTGCGGGGGAGCCGCCAGCTCCGGCCGGCCGAGCAGCCGGCACAGGGTGACGAACTGTCCCTTCGTGTTGGCGGCGACCGAGATGTGCCCGTCCGCCGTCGCGAAGGTGTCCGCTCCCGGACTGCCGACAAAGCCGCGGTTGCCGACACGTGCCGGCGCCCGGCCGGTGTCCAGCGTCGCGGTGACCGGTCCGGACATGAGCGCCAGGGCGGAATCGATCATCGACACGTCCAGCGTGATCGGCGCGGTGTCCCCGCGCAGCCGCCGGACCGCGGCGGCCAGGATCGCCTCCGCCGCGCTGATGCCGGTCGCGATGTCCACGACCGGAAAGCCGACCTTCATCGGCGTGTCGGTCGCCCCCTGCAGCGACATCATGCCGGTGGCGGCCTGGATGACGTGGTCGTAGGCGCCGCGTGCGCTGTTGGGACCCGCCTGTCCCCAGCCGGAAATCGAGCAGTAGATGATCTGCGGCCGTACGGCGCGGATGTCCTCCGGCCCGAGTCCAAGACGCCGCGCCGCGCCGGGACGGAAATTCTCCACGAAGATGTCGGCGCTCCTCGCCAGCTCCAGCAACGCCTCACGTCCGGCGGTGCTGGCCAGATCCAGCACAACCGACTTCTTGCCCGCGTTGAGCGCGCGGAATCCCGCGGGAAGGCCGCCCAGCTCGGGCCGCAGGGCCAGCTCGCGCATGGCGTCGCCGATGACCGGCCGTTCGACCTTGATGACCTCGGCGCCGAGACAGCGCAGATGATGCGTGGCGCAGGGGCCGGCCAGCACATGCGTCAGGTCGAGCACTCGAACCCCCTCGAGTGGCTGCATGTCGTTACTCCTCAGTGGATGCGCCGGAAGGCCCGCGAGAGCGGAAGAAAGAGGGCGAGGGTGATCAGCAGCAGCACGATGGTGAGCGCCGCCGCCTCGCCCGTGCGGGTTTCCGACCAGAGTTGGAAGATCAGGACGGGCAGGGTCATCGAACGGGTGGACCCTCCGCCCAGGAACAGCGGGGTGTTCAAGTCCCGCAAGGCCGACAAGGCGACCAGGGTGAAAGTCGCGAACAGCACCGGGCGCAGCAGCGGCAGCGTCACCGTCGCGGCGATCCGCGCCCGTCCGGCCCCGCAGATGCTCGCGGCCTCTTCAAGCGAGCGGTCGATCTGGCCGAAGCCGTCACCGATGTTGCGCGTGGCGATCGGCAGGGAGCGCGCCGCCTGGGTCATGGCGATCAGCAGCAGCCCGCCGTAGAGCCCCGCGGCGGAGCCGATCCACGCCCACATCACCGCGGTCAGGAAGGCGACCGAGGGAACCAGGATCGTGTACATCGCCGCACCCTGCAACAGGGTGCGGCCGGGCAGATTGGTCCGGCGCACGAAGTAGCTGACGAGCGTGGCGACCAGAAGGACGATGGCAACCTCCATCGCCGCGATCGTCAGGCTGTTGCCGGTGATCCGCCAGAACGCGAAGTACTCGAAGATCACGTAGTGGAAATTCGCAAACGACAGGCTGGCGAAGCTGAATCCGCCGAAGGACTGGGCGTTCAGCGACATCCACAGCACGACGACATAGGGTCCGGCGACCGCAACCACCGTCACCAGCACCACGAAGGCCGCCCAGGCCGGCCGCCAGCGGCCGAGCGGCATGGCGGCGGCCTTCATCCCCTTGCCCGCCAGCACCGCGAAGCTTCGGCCGCGCTGCCGGCGGGCGAGACGGACCAGCAGCCCCACGACGAGCGCCGTCGCCACGAAGATGACGCCCATCGCCGCGGCCAGTTCGAGCCGTGGCGGAAAGGCGTTGAGGAACAGGTAGAGCTGGGTCGAGAAGACATAGATGCGGGCGGGCATGCCAAGGATCGCCGGCACCGCGAACAGCCCCCAGGCGATGATCACCGAGAAGGCGGCGGCGGACACCACCGCGGGTGCCACCAGCGGCAGGGTCACCGTGCGGACCACCGTGAACGGCCGGGCGCCGGACACCCGCGCCGCCTCCTCGAAGCTGCCGTCCACCGACGCCAGCGCGGCCTCCACCGTCAGGAAGACGAAGGAATAGAGGAAGAGCGCGGTGACGAAGATCATCCCGCCCATCGACTGGATGTTGAACGGCTTCACCCCGAAGAGCTGGTCGAGCAGCAGGTTCGCGAAGCCGGCGTTCGGGCTGGCGATGTAGACGTACGCCATCGCCGTGAGCCAGGGCGGCGAGACGAAGGCGAGGATGGCCGTCATCCGCGCCAGCCGCTTGAACGGCACGTCGGTGCGCGACACCAGAACCGCCAGGGTGATGCCGACCAGCAGCGCCAGCCCGGCCGAGCCGACGGCGAAGACCCAGGAGTTGACCAGGATGCTGGTGAAGGCGAACTTCTCGCGCAGCTCCAGGAAGTGCGAGAACCCGTAGCCGCTCTTTCCATGCAGGCTTCCGATCAGAAGCCAGATCATCGGGTAGACGGTGAGAACCAGAAGAACCGCGGCGGTCGCGCCGAAAAGGATGCAAAGCCCGAGTTGCCGCGGAAGGCGGGATGTCGCATCGGCCGGGGCCGGAATTGCCACCATCAGGCGCCCTCCGGGAAGACGAAGTACGCGCCGGGGGCCACCTGTACCATGACCGGTGCGCCTTCGGCGAAGACGCCACCATGGCTGGGAACATAGGCGGTGATGTCATGTCCGCCGCAGCGGATCAGATATTGGACCTCGCGCCCGAGATACTGGGTGAAGACGACCTCGCCCGGCCACCCCTCCGTCGCCCCGGCCGGCCGCAGGACCACGTCGGAGGGACGGAACAGGAGCTGCATCGCACCGACGCCGTCGACGGTGCCGGGATGGTCGGACAAGGAGCCCAGACCGTCGATCAACAGCCGGCCATCGACCCGCCGCACCGCCAACCGGTTGGTGGCACCGAGGAAACGCGCGACCTCGGCCGTCCGCGGGTTGCGGAAGACCTCCTCCGGCCGCCCGCGCTGAACGGCGTGCCCGTGCGACATGACCATGATCTGATCGGACAGCGCCAGTGCCTCCGACTGGTCATGCGTGACCGCGATCATCGTCATACCCGTCTCGCGCTGGATGCGCTTCAGTTCCTGTCTCATCTCCTCGCGCAGATGCGCGTCGAGGTTGGCGAGCGGCTCGTCCAGTAGAAGAAGTTCCGGATCGTAGGCGAGCGCGCGTGCGAGCACGACGCGCTGCATCTGTCCGCCGGAAAGCTGGCCGGGGAACCGCTCGCCATAGTCGGAGAGCCGCACCAGCGCCAGCGCGGCACGGACCCGCCGGTCGATCTCGTCGCGGGAGCGCCGCCGCATCTTCAGGCCATAGGCGACGTTCCGCGCGATCGTCATGTGCGGCCAGATCGCGTAGGACTGGAACACCATGCCGAGGTTGCGCGCTTCCACCGGCACACGGTCGCGGCCGTCCTCGAAGACGGTCCGCGAGCCGATCACGATCCTGCCCGACGTCGCCGTCTCAAGGCCGGCGATGCAGCGCAGGGTCGTCGTCTTGCCGCAGCCGGACGGCCCGAGCATGGTGGTTATCTCGCCCTCCGGGACGACGAACGACACGTCGTGGACCGCCCGCACGGACCCATAGGTCTTGGCGAGTTCAATGACTTCGACTCTCGACACGGGTCAGCTCATGATCTTGCGCCAGGTCTCGATGATCTCTCCGCGCTTGGCGGTCAGCTCGACCAGGTCGGGTTCGTAGAGTTTCAGGTCGGCCACGAAGGGCAGTCCCTTGGGCGGGAGCGCCTCGGTGTTCGACCCGTAGGTCCCCATCTGGTCGGCGATCGTCGTCTGGAACTCGGCCGACAGCATGTGGTTCGCCAGAACCGCCGCGGCGGCGGGCTGGGGCGATTTTGAGGACACGAACAGGCAGTAGCGCGCCATGACCGTGCCGTCCGCCGGGAAGATCATCCGGATGGGGGCGTTCTGTTGCCGGTACAGATAGCCCCAGCCCTGCGACAGGACGCAGATCGGCTTTTCGCCCCGCGCCACCGCCTGCATCGCTTCGGCCTGCAGCCGCATCTCGCCGACCTCGTTGGCCCGCAGCGCCTTCACGAAATCCCAGCCGTGCTGTTCGACCAGCGCCTTGATCAGCAGGGTGGTCGATCCGGCGTTCTCCGGCGCGCCGAACAGGATCTGCCCCTTGTAGCGGGGATCGACGAGGTCGGCGTAGGTGCGTGGTCCCTGGCCCGCCGGGATCATGGTGCTGTTGACGGCGATCACGAGCGCCAGCCCGCCGGTCGGGTAGACGCCGGCGTCCGTCATGGCGAAGGCCTTGCCGAGCTTCGCGACGTTTGGAAGATCGGGCGTCGCCGCCCACCCCCTGTCCCGGGCGTAGAGGCCGAGCGCGTATTCGCTCAGCAGACAGACGTCGGCGGTGGCGGCACCGCCCGTCAGCTCCTGCTCGTACTTGCGGATGACGATCTCTCCGCCGCCGGGGCGTGCATACTCGACGGCGATGCCTGACTCCTTGCTGAACCGGGCGATCACCGGCTCCTCGACCCTGGCGATGCCGGAGGAGTAGAAAACCGCCCGCTTCTCCTTGCGGGCCGCCGCCACGGTGGCGGACCAGTCCGCCGCCCATGGCAACGATGGCAAAAGCGTCGCGGCGCCCGCGGCGAGCGCTCCGCCAAGCACGGCACGTCTGTGAATCATGTCTTTTCCTCCCTTTGGGTGAGCCACTTCGGGGACGTCTTGTCTGGAAAACGGGTCGGCAGGATGGACGCTGCCGCAGCGGCCATCCGTGCCACCGGGCGCCCGACCATCGGGCCACCTGGCCGCACCGCCGCCAAAACGGTAGTGATCACTACCATATCGCCGGGACAGGTCTGCGGTCAAGCGGCGATGCGTGTCATTGCGGATGGTTTCAGACGCGTACAGTTCGGCGGGCGGGCCACGCATGCGGGCGCACCCTCCCGGCACCGAGGCTCCCGTGAGGCCGGCGGGCACCAGGGCGATCCAGGTTCATGATGTCTTGTGAAGGATCGGCGCGGTGGGCGACGATGGTCCCGCGCGCCCGCCCCCCCTCTACGAGGGCGTGTCGGAGCAGGACGGATCCAGTTCCTTCAGCATGGCCTCGGCTTCGGCCTGAAGCCGGTCGAGGCAGAGGTTCAACACATCGACGCTTCCCTCGGGCAGGGTCGCCAGCAACCTCTCCTGCCGCCGCCGGGCGACGGCCATGATCGCGTCATGCATCTCCCGGCCCTGTTCCGTCAGGCTGAGGCGGACGCGCCGCGTGTCCCTGGTGTCGGAGGACCGGGTCAGGAATCCGCGGTCGGCGAGACACTTGACCGAGAGACCGACCCACGCCTTGTCCGTGGCCAGGGCACGGCTGATGTCGCGGGCCGTCGCTCCGTCCCGCGACGCAAGGATCGACATGACGCGCCATTCCGGCATCGTCACCCCGAACTGCTGCCGGTAGTAACGGCTGCTGTACAGGGACAGGGTGTTGGATAGAATGAGCAGGCGGGTGGTGAGTAGGTCCTTGACCGATTTCGGGTCATTCATGCCAAAACCTGAAACTTGATCGGGTTGACTCTGCCGGATTGAAGGATGGTTCCGCGGCAGCATAGTCGCGATGCACCGGCGAGGGGAGGGCTTTCCGGTCGGGGCGCCACAGCCCCGGATCGCCGGTCAGCGATCGGCAACGGCGACGGACCATATCGTCAGACCATCATACAATCGGTTTGACAGATCCTCGGGCGCCATGGTCTCCTCTCCTCCCGCCATTGCGGACAGGAGACAGTCCCATGATCGACATCCGACCCTGTGGCTCCGTGCCCTCGCGGCGTGCGCCGGCCAGCGCCTTCACCGGCGTGGTCTGGCAGGAACCCATCATCGACGCGCCGGCCCCGGCCCTGCTGAAGTCCAATCTCGTCACCTTCGAGCCGGGCGCGCGCACGGCCTGGCACACGCACCCCATGGGGCAGACCCTGTACGTCACCGTCGGTTGCGGCCGGATCCAGGAATGGGACGGGCCGGTGCGCGCGATCCGCGCCGGCGACGTGATCTGGATTCCGCCGGGCGTGAAGCACTGGCACGGCGCCGGTCCCGAGACCCGCATGTCGCACATCTCCATGCAGGAGGGGCAGGACGGCGTGGTGGTCGAGTGGCTGGAGCATGTCACCGACGAGCAGTACGCCGTGGAGCCGTCGTGACCGCCGCGGTGGTGGCGGCGAGCGCCGCACTCGCCCACTTCGTGGTCGGCTCGCGTTGGGAGGATGTGCCCGAGGATGTCCGGCACGAGGCCAAGCGGTCGTTGCTCAACATCTTCGCCACCGCCTTCGCCGGCAGCCGCGACCCGGCGACCGGCATCGCCATCGAGGTCCTGGCGGGCCTGTCCGGCCCGGCGACCGCCACGGTGATCGGGCGGCGGGAACGGTTCGACCCGCTGACCGCCGCCTTCCTCAACGCCGCGGCCGCCAACCTCCACGACTTCGACGACACCCACCACCCGACCATCATCCACCCGACGGCGCCGGTGGCGCCGGCGTTGTTCGCCCTGGCGGAGGGTCGGCGGGTCGCCGGTGCGGACCTGCTGCACGCCTTCATCCTCGGTGTCGAGGTGGAGTGCCGGATCGGCAACGCGGTGTCGCCCGGACACTACCGGCGCGGCTGGCACATCACCGCGACCTGCGGGGTGTTCGGCGCCGCCACCGCCGTTGGCCGCATCCTCGGCCTCGACGAGCGCCGTACGCTGTGGGCGCTGGGCAACGCCTCGGCCCAGGCAGGTGGTCTGGTGGAGACGCTGGGCACGATGTCGAAGAGCATCGGCGTCGGCAACGCGGCACGCGGCGGTCTCCTGGCGGCCCTGCTGGCCGAACGCGGCTATTCCGGGCCGGAGCGGCCGCTGGAGGGACCGCGGGGTTTCCTCCCCGTCACCGCGGACGCGCCGGACCTCGCCGCCATCACCGGCGGGTTGGGCGGCCGCTGGGAACTCCGGCGGAACACGCACAAGCCCTACCCGTGCGGGGTGGTGCTCAACCCGGTGATCGACGCCTGTCTGGCGCTGCGGGACGATCCGGATCTGGTGCCCGGGCGGGTGGCCGCGATCACCGTGCATGGCCATCCGCTGCTGCGCGAGCGGGCCGACCGGCCCGCCGTGACGACAGGACGCGAGGCGCAGGTGAGCGCGCAGCACGCCGTCGCCGCGTCCCTGATCTTCGGGGCGGCGGGGATCGACGAGTTCTCCGACGCCGCGGTGGCCGACCCGCGGGTGCAGGCGCTGCGCGCCAAGGTCGCGGTGGTCGAGGATCCGACCTTCCCGGTCGAGGCCGCGCGCGTGGTGGTCACGCTGGAGGATGGCTCCCGGCTGGCGTCCGATGTCCCGCACGGGCGCGGCACGCCCATGCGCCCACTGGCCGATGGGGAGATCGAGGACAAGCTGCGACGGCTCGCCGCCCATGGCTGTCCCGGCCTGGACCCGGCGCCGCTGATCGACGCCGTGTGGTCGCTCGACCGATCGCCCGACCCCGGCGCGCTGATGGCGTTCACCCGTCCGGCGGAAACCTGACGGGGAGGGCGCCGCTCCGTCACGGGGCCGAGCGGCGCTCGTCCAGCACCGGCAGCGCCGCCGCGCGCGCGTTCAGGATATGCTCCTCCGCGGCCTTCTGCGCGCCGTCCAGGTCGCGGCTGCGGATGCGTTCGTAGAGGCCGTCGATCTCGCGCAGGCTGACGGGAAGCCGCTCCGGCCGCGAGAAGGACGTCGCCCTCAGCAGGTTGATCCGCGTGAAGAGCGACGACAGGAACTCCTTCACCAGCCGGTTGCCACAGCCGTCGAAGATGATGTCGTAGAAGCGCGCCTTGGCGGCCAGCAGGCGGTTGCGGTCGCCGCTGGCCGCCTCCTCGTGCAGCGCCCGGACGGCCCCGCCCAGCCGTTCCACCTCCTCGTCACCGGCAAGCCGCGTGAACTCGCGGGTGGCGTAGCCTTCCAGAAGGGCGCGGAGCGCGTAGAGATCGCCGGCCTCCTCGCGGGTCAGCAGGGTGACGATCGGTCCCTTGTTGGGGATGATGGTGACCAGCTTCTCCGCTTCCAGCGCCCGCAGCGCCTCGCGGACCGACGGACGGCTGACGCCCAGCATCTCGCACAGCTCGCGTTCGACCAGCCGCTCGCCCATGGCGAAGCGGCCGGTCATGATCGACCGGCGCAGGAACTCCTCCACCTGGCTGCGGAGCGTCAGCGGTCTGGCGGTCGGGTCGGGCGGCATGCGGTCCATCGGCGTAGGGGATCGACATAAGGGTGGCGCGGTCCGGTGGCGCGGCAATGCCGGCCGCCGGCCACGCCCGGTTACCACACAGCCGTGGCGGGAGGAACCCCTTGCCCGATCGCCCCGAATCCGGTCACTGCATCTGCCCCGGCAGCCAGGTCACGATGGACGGCACCAGGTAGATCAGCGCGACGAAAGCCAGCATGATCCCCACGAAGGGCAGAACGCCCAAGACGATCTCCTTCAGCGCCACCCCGCGGCTCATGCCCCGCAGCACGAACAGCACGATGCCCACCGGCGGCGTGATCAGCCCGATCTCGATCATCAGCACGAGGTAGATGCCGAACCAGATCGGGTCGAAGCCCAGCGCCTTGACGATGGGGAAGGTGACGGGCAGCGTCATCAGCATCATCGAGATCGAATCGATGAACATCCCCAGCACGATGTAGAGCAGGGTGATCACCGTCATCACCAGCCACGGCGCCAGCTCGGCCGACTTCACCAGATCCACCAGCGTGCGCGGCAGGCGGAGATAGTCGAAGACCCAGCTGAGGATGGCCGCACCGACGACGATGATGAGCAGGAAGGAGGTGACCTTCACCGTGTCGATCGCCGTCTCGACCAGCATCGCCACACCGACCTTCCGCCGCAGAACGCACAGCACGAAGGCGAAGGCCGCACCGACCCCCGCCGCCTCCGACGGGGTGGCGATGCCGGCGTAGAGCGACCCCAGCACCACCGTGATGACGCTGAGGAAGGGAAGCATGCCCGCGAACGCCGCCAGTTTGGCGGCCCAGGAATAGCTGTCGCCGCGCGGGGCCGCCCCCGGCACCAGGGTGGACCAGCCCAGCACCCCGCCCATGAAGCAGGCCGCCAGCAGGAGTCCGGGGATGATCCCGGCGATGAACAGCAGGTTCACCGGCGCCCCCACCGCCGTGCCGTAGATGATCAGCGGGATGCTCGGCGGGATCAGCACGCCCAGCGTCGCACCGGCGGCGGCGACACCGTAGGTGAGCCGCGTGCTGTAGCCGCGGCGGATCATCTCCGGGCAGGCGACGCTGCCCAGCGTCGCCGCGGTGGCGAGGCTGGAGCCCGACACCGCGGCGAAGACGGTTGCCGCGCCGACGCTGGCGTGGGCCAGCCCGCCGGGGGTCCGGCCGAACCAGCGGACGAGGCTGTCGAACATGTCCGTTGTCACGCCGCTGCGCCACAACAGCGCCCCCATCAGCACGAACATGGGCACGGCCGTCAGGGTGAAGGTGTTGACCCCGCTCCAGGAGCGTTCGGCCAGCAGCGACAGCTGCGGCAGGGGCAGCAGGAAGAGCAGCCCGAACAGCCCGGTCAGCCCCAGCGCCAGCGCGATCCGCACCCCGATCAGCAGCAGGAACACCACGGTGACGGCCAGCAGGATGCCGACCTGCGCCAGCGGCTGGCCGTGCGCCAGCCAGAAGGCGGCGCCGATCCCGGCAAGCACGCCGGCGAACGCCAGCGCCACCGCCGGGCCGCTCGTCACCAGCGCCGCGGTCATCACCCACGCGGCGATCGCCACGGTCCCCCAGTCGAACGGCGTGCCGCGAATCGGTGCCATGCGGGTTCCCAGCAGCAGCAGCACGGCAAGGAGCGCCGCGCACAAGGCCGGAAGCAGCCACCGCCCCGCCCGCCCGACCGCCGGCCGGTCCCTCTGGAGGTCGGCCAGAATGGCGAGGGCGAAGGCGATAAGACCGATGGTGACCGGGGTCTGCGGGATCCACTGCGGGGTGGCGAGGAGGCCCCAGTCGCGGGTGTCGAAGACGAATTCGCGCACGTTGAACACGGCCATCTGCCACGCGGCGAAGAGAACGAAGACGAGGCCGATCCATTGTGCCACCACGTCCATTCCCTGCCGCAACCGCTCGGGCAAGGCGTTGGACAGCAGTTCGACCCTGATGTGGCTGCCGTCCTTCTGCGCCACCGCAAGACCCAGGAAGGTCATCCCCACCAGCAGGTAGGTGGAGATCTCGGTGACCCAGTAGGTCGGTTCGTTGAACACATAGCGGGAGACGATCTCGAAACAGACGATGCCGGTAATCGCCAGCAGGGCGACGCCGGCAAGCCCACCCAACGCCATGGTCAGGCCGTCGATGATGCTGACGAACGCGAACCGCCGGGCGTCCGCCGCGGCGGACTGGGTCGGCTGTATGACCGCCTCCATGTCGTGCTCCCCCCCCTTGTCCCTGAATCGGGGCCTGATTCTGGCAGCCGCATCGCGGTGCGCGGCGCTTTGTTGGGTGAAGCACTATCACACCGCTGGATCGCCTTGCAATATGCTCATCATATTGTATGATCGGCATACGGAATGACGCGATGACCGACCGCCGGCCCTGTGCGGCCGGCCCAGGGCTGGCGAACGCCGCAATCAACCGCTGAACGGAAAAAAAGGAGGGGAGGATGCGTCCAACTTCGACGCTTGCACGACTGACCGGCCACTGCCGGGTCGCCACAGCCGCGCTGGCCGCCATGCTGGCGCTGTCGGCGGTTCCGGCCGCGCGGGCCCAGACCATCGATCTGACGCTGGCGATGATCCCGGCCCCGGCCGACGCCTATTCCATCATCACCAACTCGGTGCCGGAGCGGATCGCCCGCGCGACCAACGGGCGGGTGAAGATCATCACCAGCGACAGCCTGGTGCCCGGCCCGCAGCTCGCCGCCGCCGTGCGCGACGGCCGCATCCCGATGGCGTCGACGCTGCACACCTATCTGGCGGCGGACGAGCCGCGCATGGGCATCTTCAACCTGCCGGGGCTGATCGAGGACTTCACGCAGTACACCTTCGTCTGCAACGCCTTCTGGTGCGGCGACGTGGCGAAGATCTGGGAGGAGAAGTACAACAGCATCGTCCTGGCCGAAGGCGCGTGGTGCACCCAGCAGCTCTATTCCAAGGAACCCATTCGCAAGCTGGAGGACTTCAAGAACAAGCGCCTGCGCGTCCACAACCCGCAGACCGCCGAACTGATGAACGCGCTGGGCGCCAAGCCGGTGCCGCTGCCCCTGACCGAGATCGTGCCGGCGCTCGAGCGCGGGGTGATCGACGGTCTCTTCACCTCCCTGTGCTACGGCCACGGGCAGGAATACTGGCGGCTGGCCAAGAACGTCCAGAATTGGGCGCTCGGGCCGATCAACGGCTGGGCCATCCTCGTCAACAAGGACGAATGGAACCGCATCCCGCCCGATCTCCGCGACGCCATCCGGGCCGAGATGCAGGCCCTGCAGAAGGACGCCGTCTACGGCTATTACGCCTACGTCCGCAAGGCGATGGCCGAGATGGAGGCGCAGGGCGTGAAGTTCTGGGTGGCCCCGCGGGAGGAGCGCAACCGCATCTTCGATCCCAAATACATCACGCCGGTCTACGACTCCTGGTACAAGCGCGCCAAGGAGGTGGGCTTCGACGGCCAAGCCTATGTCCAGCGCATCCGCGAGGTGCTGGGCAAGGACCTGGAACGCTGACCGCCGGGGGTTAACGCCCGGGCCGGCGTGTCGCGTATCACGGGCCAGCCGTCTGATATACTGTTGTCTCAAATGTGGTCCGGTGCGGACAGAGTGCGTGGGAGCCCGTGGGCGATGGCAAACGATCCGTTGAACGAAGCGAATTTCCGAGTGCGGCGGATCGCGGCTCCACTCCGTCACAGCGTTACGGACAGCATCCGCAACGCGCTGACGGTCGGCCGGTTCAAGGCGGGGCAACGGCTGCCCGAGCGGGATCTGTGCGAAATGACCGGGGTCAGCCGCACGTTGGTGCGGGAGGCGTTGCGCCAGCTGGAGTCGGAAGGGCTCATCGAGGTGCTTCCGCACCGCGGCCCGATCGTCGCCCGCATCTCGCCGGAACAGGCGGAGGGCATCTACCAGGTCCGGGTGGAGCTGGAAGGGCTCGCCTGCCAGCTCTTCGCCGAGAAGGCGACGGAGAGCCAGCGGGCAGCACTCGTCCAGGCCTTCGGGCGGGTGAAGGAGGCGTTCACGGACGGTGACCCGATCACCCGGCTCGACGCCAAGAACGCCTTCTACGCCTGCCTCATCGACGGGGCCGGCAACGAGGCGCTGGGCATGACGCTGCGACTCCTCAACTCGCGCGTCACCGTGCTCCGGGCGACCTCGATGCAGGCGCCCGGACGCACCAAGGAGAGCGTGGCCGAACTGTCCGAGCTGCTGGAACGGCTGCTCGCCCAGGACGGCCCCGGCGCCCGCGAGGCGGCGGCCCGCCACGTCCGCAAAGCCGCGGCGGCGGCCATCGCCCTGCTGCGCCAGGAGCTTCGGGCGGCCGAATAGCCGCTCCGCCGGACCCGATCCGTCCATCGAGCCTGACGCCCCGGCCGAGCCTCCGGGGTGGCGGGGCCGTGCGTCCCGCCCGGTGCTTTCCGTGAGCTCACCTCAAAACGGTTGGCCACACTGAGCATCTTGACAGTCGCGAATATTGAATGACAGTATGATCGTATGACAATCTGTCGCGGCGGACCGCTCCATGCGCCGCCGATGCGGGGCCACCGGCCCGCAAGCTGGGAAACAGCAACATGCGTCCAAAGACATGCGCCATGGTCACGGGCTCGACGGGCGGCCTCGGACTGGCGATCGCCATGCGGTTGGCCCAGGACGGTTGGAACATCGTCCTGACGGGGATCGACCGCACCGCCGAGGCGGAAGAGGCGCAGCGGCGCATGCGGGAGGAGTTCGGCGTGGACGCGCTGCTCCACACCGCCGATCTCGCCGATCCCGACGCCATCACCGGTCTAATGGGGGTGGCGGAGGAATCCTTCGGCGGCGTCGGAATCCTCGTGAACAATGCGGTGGTCCGGCATTTCGCCCCGGTCGAGGCCTTTCCGGTCGACCGCTGGGACCTTGCCCTTGCCGTCAACCTCTCCGCCGCCTTCCACGCCATCCGGCTGGCACTGCCGGGCATGCGGGCGCGGGGTTGGGGGCGGATCGTCAACGTGTCGTCGATCTACGGGCAGATCGGCGCGGTGAACCGGGTGGATTACGTCACCACCAAGACCGCACTTCTCGGCCTGACGCGGGCGGTGGCGCTGGAGACGGCGGACGCGGACATCACCTGCAACGCGGTGTGTCCGGGGACGTTGCCGACCCCGGCCATCCTGGACCGCATCGCCGGCCTCGCCGCGACGGAGGGGATTTCCAGCGAGGAGGCCACCCGCGCCTATCTGCGGGACCGGCAGCCGGGCGGACGCTTCATCGGGATGGAGACCGTCGCGTCGCTGGTCTCGTTCCTGTGCGGCCCCGGCGGCCGGGACATTTCCGGCGCGACGCTGCCGGTGGACCGCGGCTGGAGCGTGGCCTGAACGGCCACTGGCACGCGCGCACACGACAACAAGGCGGGCCGGTCATCAATGAACCGGCCCCGTACGGAGGAAGAGGGCGAACGGCATGTCCATGGATTCCCAGCATCTCGGCTTCGTCGGCGTCGGCCGCATGGGCGGGCCGATGGCGTCGCGCCTGATCGATGCCGGCCACACGCTGACGGTGTTCGACACCAATGGCCCGGCGATGGAGCCGCTGCTGGCGCGCGGGGCGCGACGCGCCTCATCTCCGGCGGAGGTGGCCGCCGCCGCCGCGGTGGTCTTCATCAGCCTGCCGACCCCCGACGTGGTGCGTTCGGTGGTGCTCGGCCCCGGCGGGATCGCGGAGGGCGGTGCCGTGCGCACGGTGATCGACCTGTCGACCACCGGCCCGAGCACCGCGACCGCCGTTGCCGCCGCGCTGTCCGAACGCGGCATCGCCTGGATCGATTCCCCCGTCAGCGGCGGTATCGCCGGGGCGACCGCCGGCACGCTGGCGGTGATCGTCTCCGGCCCCAAGGACAGCTACGAGGCGGTCGAGCCGCTGCTGCGAATCTTCGGGCGGCCGTTCTACACGGGCGAAAAGGCCGGGCTGGCGCAGGTGGCGAAGCTCGCCAACAACCTGCTGGCCGCCGCCGCCCTGGTGGTGTCGTCGGAAGCCGTGGTCATGGGTGTGAAAGCCGGGATCGATCCCAAGGTGCTGATCGACATCATCAACGCCGGCAGCGGCCGCAACAGCGCCACGCAGGACAAGTTTCCGCGCGCCATCCTGACGCGGACCTTCGATTTCGGCTTCGCCACCGGGCTTTCCTACAAGGACGTCCGCCTCTGCGTGGACGAGGCGGAGGCGATGGGCGTCCCGATGGTGGCGGGTTCGGCCGTGCGGCAGATGCTGGCGGTGACCAACGCGACCTTCGGAGCCGACTCCGACTTCACCCACATCGCGAAGGTGGTGGAGGCGTGGGCCGGGGTCGAGATCCGCGGCTGACGACACGGCACCCCGTCCGGGGCGCCAGACATACGAACGGGCGGGATACACGCCCGGCGGCACAGGGAGGATTTATGGACAAGGACACCCGCCGGTGGCCGTCGTGACCGGCCTGATCATGCTGGAGAACATCCTCCAGTCGCTGGCGGCCGGCCTGCTCATCGGGGCGATCTATGGCCTGATGTGCGTCGGCCTCGCCCTGATCTTCGGCGTCATGCGCGTCATCAACTTCGCCCAGGGCGATTTCATGATGCTCGGCATGTACGCGGCCTATTACGCCTTCGCCCTGTTCGGCGTACAGGCCCTGTTCGGCAGCACGATCGGCCCGTACGTCGCGGCACTGCTGGCCGCCCCGCTGCTGTTCGCCGTCGGCTACGGCGTCCACTGGGCGCTGGTCTCGCGGGTGACCGGCACGCGCACCGCCGGGCTCGACGGCGACGGCCACTACGCGCAGCTCATCCTCACCCTCGGCACGGCGCTCATCCTGCAGAACGGCGCGATGATCGTCTTCGGCTCCTACCCGGTGTCGGTGCAGACGCCGCTGTCCGTCTCCGCCTGGGAGGTCGGGCCGCTGTGGGACGATTACGTGTCGGTCTTCGTCAACAAGGCCCGCGGCATCGCGGCGCTGGTCTCCGTCGCGACCATCCTGCTGCTTGCCCGCCTGATCGCCTCCTCGCGGCTCGGCAAGGCGCTGCGCGCCTCGGCCGACAACCCGGAGGCGGCGACCTACATGGGCATCGACGTGCAGCGCTCGCACCGCGTCGCCTTCGCGCTCGGCACCGCCATCACCGCCGTCGCCGGCGCGCTGCTCGCCACCAACTACCCGTTCCATCCCTATGTCGGGCTGGAATACGTGATCGTCATGTACGCCGGCGTCGTCATGGGCGGCATGGGCAGCATCCTTGGCGCCTTCTGGGGCGGCATGACCATCGGCGTCGTCCAGCAGATGTCCACGCTGATCCTGCCGACGCAGCTCCAGAACACGGCGATCTTCGTGATTTTCCTGCTGATCGTGTTCCTGCGCCCGCAGGGCTTCTTCGGCCGCGTGGTGGAGAGGACATGACCATGCCCGTCCTCCGCTCCCTCGCCCCGGTCCTCGCCATCGCCGCCGTCTTCGGCCTGGTCGCGACGCTGCTCGACAACTCCTACCACCAGCTCATGCTGACGCTGGTCCTGGTGTGGGCCTGCCTCGGCCTGTCCTGGAACCTGCTGAGCGGTTACACCGGCCTCGTCTCCTTCGGGCACGCGGCCTTCTTCGGGCTCGGCGCCTACGGCACGGTGCTCGCCCACGTGCATCTCGGGCTGACGCCCTGGATCGGCATCCCGCTGTCGGGGGTGCTGGGCGCGGCGGCGGGGCTGCTGGTCGGGCTGCCGACCTTCCGCCTGCGCGGCCATTACTTCGCGCTGGCCATGCTCGCCTACCCGCTGGCGCTGCTCTACGTCTTCGAATGGCTGGGCCTGCAGGAGGTGTCGGTGCCGATGGAGCGCGAGGCACCGGCCGCCTACATGCAATTCCGCGACGGCCGGGTGTACGCGTGGCTGGCGCTGGGCCTGCTGATCGTCATCATCGCGGTGACGCGCTGGGTGGAGCGCACGCGCTTCGGCATGGCGCTGCTCGCCATCAAGCAGAACGAGGCCGCGGCGGAGGCGGCCGGGATCGACACGCTGGCGTGGAAGCTGCGGGCGATCACGCTGAGCGGCGCCATCGCCGGTGCCGTCGGCGGCTTCTACGCGGTGATCCTGCTGGTGGTCACGCCGGCCGCGGTGTTCGGCATGCTGGTGTCGGCGCAGGCGCTGACGGTGGCGATGTTCGGCGGGGTGGGCACCGTCTGGGGTCCGATCATCGGCGCCACGATCCTGATCCCGGTGAGCGAAACCCTGCACGCCGAACTCGGCGGCATGCTGCCCGGCATCCAGGGAGTCGTCTACGGCATCGCCATCGTCGCGGTCATCCTTGTGGCACCGGAGGGCATCTACTGGAAGCTCCGCGACCGCTTCGGCCGCCGCGCCAAGGCCGATGCCGCGGCGCGTACGGCCGCCGCGCCGCCGGTCCCCGTGGACGGCACCGTCCAGCGCCTGCCGGTGCGCCGCCCGCCGCCCGATACCGCGGTCGTGCTGGAGGTCCGCGGCGTGTCCAAGTCCTTCGGCGGGCTGCGGGCCGTGCGCGACGTCGGCTTCGAGGTGCGGCGCGGCGAAATCCTGGGGATCATCGGCCCCAACGGGGCGGGCAAGACGACGCTGTTCAACCTGCTGAACGGCTTCCTGACGCCCGACGCCGGGCGGGTCCTGGTGCACGGCGCCGATATGGCCGGCCGCAAGCCGCACGTGTTGTGCCGGGCCGGCATCGGCCGGACCTTCCAGGTGATGCGGCCCTTCGCCCGCATGACCGTGGCGGAGAACGTGGTGATCGGCGCCTACGTCCGCGCGGCCACCGACGGGGAGGCGCGGCGGCTGGCGGCGGACGCCATCGCGCGTGTCGGCCTTTCCGACGTCGCCGACCGGGTTGCGGGGGGGCTGACCACCAAGCAGCTCCGCCTGATGGAACTGGCCCGCGCGCTCGCCGGCAAGCCGGAGATCCTGCTGCTCGACGAGACGCTGGCGGGGCTGGGCCACGCCGACGTCGGCGACGTGATCGAGGTGGTCCGCCGGCTGGCCGACGAGGCGATGACCATCGTGATCATCGAACACACGATGCAGGCCATGGTCCGGCTGGTCGACCGCTTCGTCGTGCTGGACCACGGCGCGGTGCTGACCGAGGGGACCCCGGATTCCATCACCCGCAACGAGCGCGTCATCGAGGCGTATCTCGGCAAGAAATGGACCGCCCATGCTTAGGATCGCCCAGCTCAGCGCCGGCTATTCCGGCGTCCCGGTCCTGCACGACGTCTCGATCGAGGTCGAGGAGGGGCGCTTCGTCGCCATCGTCGGTCCCAACGGGGCCGGCAAGACGACGCTGTTCAAGACCATCTCCGGGACGGTGGCGCCGATGGCGGGGGCCATCACCTTCGGCGGGGTGGACCTGCTGGCGGTGCCGGCCCACCGGCGGCCCCACCTGGGCATCGCCCACGTCCCCGAGGGCCGGCAGGTCTTCCCGTCGCTCACCGTGATGGAGAACCTGGAGATGGGCGCCTACACCGAGGCGGGGCGCATCGCCTGGGCGGAGACGCTGGAACGCATTCTGGAATGGTTTCCGGTGCTGGGCGAACGGCGCGGCCAGCCGGCCGGCACGCTGTCCGGCGGCGAGCAGCAGATGGTCGCCATCGGCCGCGGCCTCGCGTCGGCCCCGAAGCTGCTGATGCTGGACGAACCCTCCATGGGGCTGGCGCCGGCCATCGCCGACTTCATCTTCGAGCGCCTCATCGAGATCCGCCGCCAGTCGCGGCTGACCATCCTGCTGGTCGAGCAGCGCGTGGCGGAGGCGCTGGAATCCGCCGACCACAGCTACGTGCTGGAGGCCGGGCGCGTGGTGCTGGAGGGCGACAACCAGGAACTGCGCGCCGACGACCGGGTCCGGCAGGCCTACCTCGGCATGTGAGGCCGCGGACGCTGCAACGAACCGAAGAACAAGGAGGAAACGACCATGGGACCACGGAAGACAGGGTTGGGGTTGAGCGGGCTCCTGCTGGCGGGCACCATCGCCATGGGCCTCACCGCGCCGCCGGTGTTGGCGCAGCAGCCGGCCGAGGTGAAGGTCGGGCTGCTGGTGCCGATGTCCGGCATCTACGCCCGCCCCGGCCAGGTCATGCGGATGGGTGCGGAGATGGCGGTCGACCACATCAACGCGCAGGGCGGCATCAAGGCGCTGGGCGGCGCCAAGCTGAAGCTGGTGGCGATCGATTCCGGCGACAGCACGGAGAAGGCGAAGAACGCCGCCCAGCGCATGGTGGCCGAGGAGAAGGACATGGTGGCGGCCAGTGCCGCCTATCTCAGCTCCTTCACGCTGGCGGTCACCGAGGTGACCGAGCGCGTGAACCTGCCGGTGCTCACACTCTCCTACTCCGACCTCATCACCGAGCGTGGCTTCAAGTACGTCTTCCAGACCTCCGCGACCGCCGCCTCGCAGGCCGAGCAGTCGCTGCCGGAGATCGTCAAGCTGGCGGAGAAGGCGTCGGGCAAGCGGCCGAAGTCGGTCGCCATCATCACCGACAACACCGCGGCGTCGGTCTCCTCGGTCAAGCCGATGAAGGAACGGCTGCTCAAGGAGCTGGGCATCGAGCTGGTGGTGGACGAGACCTTCACCCCGCCGCTGGCCGACGCCACCCCGCTGGTCCAGCGCGTGCGCTCCGCCCGCCCCGACCTGCTGTTCTTCCTGCCCACCGTGATCTCCGACGCCAAGCTGGTGCTGGAGAAGATGAACGAGTTCGGGCTGGGGCAGGGGCGGGTGCCCACCATCTCCTTCGGCATCGCCATCGCCGAGCCCGACCTGCTGAAGACCATGAGCCCGGCGCTGCTCGACGGGGTCATGACGGTGGTCGCCAACTGGGGCTCCAAGGGGCACGAGGCGCTGATGGCGGAGCTGAAGTCCCGCTACAACGAACCCTGGATGACCCAGAACGCCATCTCGACCTACGGCGACATGTGGATCATCAAGGAAGCGCTTGAAAAGGCCGGGAAGGCGGACCGCGAGGCGGTCGCCCAGACCCTGCGCGCCATGGACATGACCGGCGGCCCGACGGCCTATTTCCCCGGCGGCCGCATGCAGTTCGACGGCAAGGGGCGTCGCGTCGGCGCCGGCCTCACCATCGTCCAGTGGCAGAAGGGCACCCCGGTCACCGTCTACCCGTCGGAACTGGCCCTGTCGGAGCCGTTCTGGCCGAAGAAGTGACGGCGCTCTGCGGCCTTCGCCGCCGGTCGCCCCACACATGGTTCACCACCGTCCAAGCATCGTTCCAAAACCGGAGACCAATATGAGCAACGAAGTGTTCGACCGTGGCCTGGAGATCCGCAAGTCGGTCCTGGGCAAGGAATTTGTCGAAAAATCCTTTGCCTCCGCCGACGATTTCAACCGGCCGATGCAGGAACTGACCACGGAATATTGCTGGGGCTATGTGTGGGGCCGCGAGGAGCTGCCGCGCAAGACGCGCAGCATGCTGAACCTCGCGATGATCAGCGCGCTGAACCGGCCGCACGAGCTGCGCATGCACATCGCCGGTGCCCTGAGGAACGGCGTCACCAAGGAGGAGATCCGCGAGGTTTTCCTGCAGGTGGCCATCTACTGCGGGGTGCCCGCGGGCGTCGACTCCTTCCGCATCGCCCGCGAGGTCTTCGCCGAATTCGACAAGACCGCGTGACCATGACGGCTGGCGCCGGCGACGGCGCCAGCCGGCGGAAGGTCGAGGGGGAGGGGAAGCCGTGAACGACTACCAGATGCTGATCGATGGCGCGTGGGTCGACGCGACCGGGGGCGGCACCTTCGAATCCGAGAATCCCTATCTCGGGGCCGCGTGGGCACGGGTGCCGCGGGCGACACCGGAGGACGTGGACCGCGCTGTCCGGGCCGCCCGCCGGGCCTTCGTGTCGCCGGCGTGGCGTGGCCTGAGCGCCAGCGCCCGCGGCCTGCTGCTGCGCCGCTTCGCCGATCTGGTCGCGGAGGAGGCCGACCGTCTGGCCGAGCTGGAGACGCGGGACAACGGCAAGCTGATCACCGAGATGCGCGGCCAGCTCCGCTACGTGCCGCAATGGTTCCATTACTTCGGCGGGCTGGCGGACAAGATCGAGGGGCGCGTCATCCCCATCGACAAGCCCGGCGTCTTCAACTTCACGCGCGAGGAGCCGCTGGGGGTTGTGGCCGCCATCACGCCCTGGAACTCGCCGCTGATGCTGGCGACCTGGAAGCTTGCACCGGCACTGGCCGCGGGCAACACCATCGTGTGGAAGCCGTCGGAGTTCTCCTCCGTGTCGGCGCTGGAGTTCGGGCGGCTGTTCGAGAAGGCGGGCTTTCCGCCCGGCGTCGTCAACATCGTCACCGGCTTCGGCAACGAGATCGGCGGCGCCTTGGTCGAGCATCCCGCGGTCGCCAAGGTCGCCTTCACCGGCGGCGACCGCACCGGGCAGAGCGTCTATGAGCTGGCCGCCCGCTCGATCAAGCCGGTGACGCTGGAGCTGGGCGGCAAGTCGGCGAACATCGTCTTCGAGGACGCGGTGATCGACGACGCGGTCAAGGGCGTGGTCTCCGGCATCTTCGCGGCGACCGGCCAGACCTGCATCGCCGGGTCGCGCGCCCTGGTCCACGCCTCGGTCTACGACCGCTTCATGGAGCGCCTTCTGGACCTTGCCCGCACCGCGCGGATGGGCGACCCGGCGGAGGAGACGACGCAGGTCGGCCCGGTGACCACGCGGCCGCAGTACCAGAAGGTGCTCGACTACATCCGCATCGCCAAGGAGGAGGGGGCCCGCTGCGTGCTGGGCGGAGGACCCGCCAGCCGGCCGGAGTGCGGCTCCGGCTGGTTCGTGGAGCCCACCATCTTCACCGACGTGCGCCCCGACATGCGCATCGCGCAGGAGGAGGTGTTCGGCCCCGTCCTCTCCGTCATCCGCTTCGACAGCGACGACGAGGCGGTGGAGATCGCCAACGGGACGATGTTCGGGCTGGCCGCCGGCGTGTGGACGCAGAGCATCAACCGCGCGCTGTCCATGTCGCAGCGGCTGGAGGCCGGCACCGTGTGGGTCAACACCTACCGGGCCGTCAGCTACATGTCGCCCTTCGGCGGCTACAAGCGCTCCGGGATCGGCCGGGAAAGCGGGCTGACCGCGATCCGTGAATACCTGCAGGAGAAAAGCGTGTGGATCGACACCAGCGGCAACGTGCCGAACCCCTTCGTCATGCGCTGAACGGCGCCCGCCGGGCGGGCGCCGTGGCGGTGCGTTCACCAGCGGTTCAACGGCAGCACGGTGATTTCGGCGATCTGGACATGGGGCGGCTGGTCGAGCGCGAACAGGATGCAGCGGGCCACATCGGCGGGGTCGAGCGCCATGCGGAACTGCTCGAAATAGGCCCGGGTCTGTTCCTCGTCGCCGCGGTAGCGGCGGGAGATGATGCCGGTGCGGGTGAGGCCCGGAAGGACCTCGGTCACCCGCACCGCGGTCTCCGCCAGCTCGCCGCGGATGGTTTCGGTGAACATGCGGACGCCGGCCTTGCTGGCGGAATAGGGTGCCATGTCCGGCACGATCCGCACCGCGTTGATGGAGCTCATGTTGACGATGTGCCCCTTGTCGCGGGCGACCATGCTGGGCAGCACCGCGCGGGTCACCCGCATCAGACCCATCAGGTTGGTGCGGATGATGTTCGACCAGTCGTCCGCCGACCCGAGGTCGAAGCGCTTGCGGCCGCCGATGTCGTGCCCGGCGTTGTTGATCAGCGTGTCGATCGGCCGGAACCCGTCGGGCAGGGCATCGACGCACGCATCGACGGCCCTGTCGTCGGTGATATCGAGCACCAGCGCTACGGCGCGGTCGCCGAGTCGGGCGGCGAGATCCCGGACCGCCGCCTCCTCGCGGTCGGCCAGAACGACCTTCCGCCCGCTCGCCACCAGCGCCTCCGCGATGGCGGTTCCCATGCCCCCGGCGGCGCCGGTGAGCAGCACGACTTCAGGCTGTGCAGTATCACTCATGTTCCTTGCCTCCAATCAACACGAAAGAAGAAGTTCGCGACAAGATTACATTACACCAAGTCTCCATGGCATGTCTTGCCTAACCTTAAAGACATGTCTATAATAATGAGCAAACACACGGGCCGTTATCCTGGTCTGTGAAGGGAATTGGTTGTAGTATTTATTATTAAATGAGGTCGTCTTGCACAGGTGACGGGATTTCATAACCGGCGACGAAGGTCGACGGTGAGTCGAGTTCCACCGTGGTGGCCGTCACCTGATGCCGGTCGCCGCGTCCAAACAAGGACAAGGGGAGGAAACCATGGACAAGCGTTCCGACCACCGCGGCCCGCGGCTTCTGCGGCCGACCCGCCGTGCCGCCCTGCAACTTGGCGGCGCGGCGGTGGCCATGCCGTTCATCGCCCGGCTCGCCTACGCGCAGAAGGGGCCGGTCAACGTCGGTGTCGTGCTGCCGCTCTCGGGCGCAAACGCGCAGTTCGGCGTGAATTCCCTGCGCGGAATCGAGCTGGCCGCCGAACAGATCAACAAGGCGGGAGGCATCAAGGCGCTGGGTGGGGCGCCCATCAACCTGGTGGTGGCCGACTCCACCTCGACCCCGACCACCGCCGCCACCGTCGGGCAGCGGCTGATCACCCAGAACAGCGTGGTGGCGATCCTCGGCGCCTACGCCTCCTCGCTCAGCATCGCGTTGTCGGAAGTGACGGAGCGCCGCGACATTCCGCTGCTGACCATGTCCTTCTCGGACCAGATCACCAGCCGCGGCTTCAAGAACATCTTCCAGGTGGTCGCCAAGGCATCCACCCTCGGCCGCGCCCAGCTCACCGAGACGGCCGAGATCGCCAAGGACGCCGGCCAGACGCTCCAGCGCGTCGCCATCATGTACGAGGACACCGCCTACGGGACCTCGCAGGCGGCGGGCATTCGCGAGACGGCCAAGCAGACCGGAATCACCATCGTGATGGACGAGGCCTACCCGCTCGGCATCACCGACGTCACGCCGCTGATCAACAAGCTGCGCGGGGCCGACGCGCAGGCCGTGTTCCCCGCCTCCTACCTGAACGACGGGCTGCAGATCATCCGCTCGATGCGCCAGCAGCGCATCGGCATCCCGGTGATCGGCGGGGCCGGCGGCTACATCATCCCGGACTTCAAGCAGGGCCTCGGCGAGTTCGCGGAGGGCGTGCTCTCCATCGCCCCGGGCAGCCACGACCTCGCCCCGGAGCTCACGGCCGAGTTCCGGCAGCGCCACGGCTACTTCATGACCCACGAGGCGCTGGAACACGCGGTCTGCCTGTCGGTGCTGGTCCAGGCGATCGAGACGAGCGGGAAGGCCGACCCGGCCGCCATCCGCGACACCCTCCACACCACCCGCTTCGACCAGGGTTGGGCGAAGGCGATGACCGGCGGGGCCGTCAAGTTCGACCAGACCGGCCTCAACACCCTGTCCGAGCCCCTGATGGTGCAATGGCAGGGCGACGACCTCGTCACCGTCGGCCCGTCCAAGTACGCGAAGAAGAAGCCGATCTGGACGGCCTGAGATCACGGGCACTGCTCGCTTCGGGAGAATGATCGTGGTCGTCATCCAGGCACTTGTCGACGGGATTCTGATCGGTGGCGTGTACGCGGTCGTGTCGATCGGGCTGACCCTGGTGTTCGGCGTGATGGGCATCGTGAACTTCGCGCAGGCGGAGTTCCTGATGCTGGGCATGTTCGTGGGGTATCTGGCCTGGGCGTGGCTTGGGCTCGATCCGCTGATCGGCTCCGTGATCGCCTTCGCGGTGGTGTTCGCGCTCGGCTGCGTGGTGCAGCACACGCTGATCCGGCGCGTGCTGCGGGCACCACCGGTGGCGCAGATCTTCCTGACCGTCGGCCTGCTGATCGTCATCGAGAACGCGGCTCTGCTCGGCTTCGGCTCGCAGTTCCGCTCGGTCACCACCCCTTACCAGACCTCCGCCCTGCGGCTGGGGGATCTCTTCATCAGCGTGCCGTATCTGGCGGCCTTCCTGATGTCCGTGGTGTCCGGCCTCGCCCTCTGGCTCTTCATGAACCGGAGCTGGTACGGCCGCGCCATGCGGGCGACGGCGCAGGACGGCATGGCCGCCAGCCTGATGGGCATCGACGCCGACCGCATGCGGCGCATCGCCTTCGGGCTCGGGGTCGGGCTCACCGCCTTCGGCGGGGCGGTGATCCTGCCCTACTTCACGGTGCACCCCACGGTCGGCGCGCAGTTCGTGGTGCTGATGTTCACCGTGGTGGTGCTGGGCGGGCTGGGCAGCGTGGCGGGGGCCATCGTCGGCGGGCAGGCGGTGGGGATCATCCAGTCGCTGTCCGCCATGGCCTTCCCGGTGCAGCTCCAGAACCTCGTCCTGTTCCTCGTCTTCATCACGGTTCTGGCGCTGCGCCCGCAGGGCCTCGTCGGGGGCGCCCGATGAGGCCGTCCCTCGTCCTCGCGGCCGTGGCGCTAACGGTGGCGGCGCTGCTGCCGCTCACCCTCGACCCGGCCGGCTATCTGATCCGGGTGCTCACCGTGACGCTGCTGTTCGCGGCGATGAGCCAGGCGTGGAACATCGTCGGCGGCCTCGCCAACCAGATGTCGCTGGGTCACGCCGCCTTCTTCGGCATCGGCGCCTACACCTCCACCATCCTGCTGGTCAATTACGGCCTGTCGCCCTGGATCGGCATGCTGGCCGGGGCGGCGCTGGGTGCCGCCTTCGCGGCGCTGGTCAGCGTGCCCACCATGGGGCTGCGCGGCCATTACTTCGCGCTGGCGACGCTGGCCTTCGGCGAGGTGATGCGGGTGATCGCCAACTCCTGGCCGTCGCTCACCGGTGGGCCGGCGGGCATCTCCGTCCCCTTCGCCCCCGACAGCCTGCTGATGCTGCAGTTCAAGAGCACGCTGCCCTATTACTACCTGATGCTGGCCGCGCTGGTGCTGGTGACCGCGGTGTTCGTCGTCACCAAGGCCGGGGCGCTCGGATACCGGCTGCGCGCGGTGAAGGAGAACCCCGACGCGGCCGAGGTGGTGGGCGTCGATACCGCGCGCGTCAAGACAATCGCCGCGGTCATGTCCGGCGGGATCATGGCGGCGCTTGGCACCGCCTACGCCCAGTTCACCTTCTTCTTCGACCCGGAAACGGTGTTCGGGCTGGGGCCCATCTCCATCCGGGTGGCGCTGATCGCCATCCTCGGCGGCATCGGCACGGCGGCCGGCCCGATCGTCGGCGCCTTCGTCATCATCCCGTTGGAGGAGCTGGCGAACAGCTGGCTGTCGGCGGGCACCGCCGGGCTGTCGCAGCTCGTCTACGGCATCCTCCTCATGCTGATCATCCTGGTGCAGCCGCGCGGGCTGGTGGCGCCGGTGGAGGCGCTGGCGGCCCGGTGGCGGACGAGGAGGGCGCGATGACCGACGCCGTCCTCGCCGTCGCCAACCTGTCCAAGCAGTTCGGCGGCCTGCAGGCCCTGCGCGACGTCAGCTTCACCGTGGCGGCCGGGGAGATCCTGGGGCTGATCGGCCCCAACGGGGCCGGCAAGACCACCCTGTTCAACACGCTGGTCGGCATCCACAAGGTCAGCGCCGGCTCCATCCGCCTGGAGGGGCGGGAGATCGCGGGGCGCAAGCCGCACCGCATCGCCGCCCTGGGCCTGACCAAGACCTTCCAGAACGTCGCGCTCTTCATGGACATGAGCGTGCTCGACAACGTGCTGGTGGGCGCGCTGCTGCGCCAGGACCTGCGGTCGGCGCGCGTCACGGCCGCCGCCTGCCTGGACCGCGTCGGGCTGGGTGCCGTGCTCCACAAGCGGGCCGGCGACCTGTCCTTTCCCGAACGGGCGCGGGTGGAGCTGGCCCGCGCGCTCGCCACCGGTCCCCGGGTGATCCTGCTGGACGAGGTGATGGCGGCGCTGAACGCCGTGGAGATGGACGCGATCATGGGCCTGATCCGCTCGCTGCGGGCGGACGGGCTGACCATCATCGTGGTGGAGCACCACATGCGCGCGATCATGACGTTGTGCGACCGCATCGTCGTGCTGAACTTCGGGCAGAAGATCGCCGAGGGCAGCCCGGCCGCCATCGCCCGCGACCCGCAGGTGGTCCGTGCCTATCTCGGCCGCGAGTACCAGGCATGAGCGCGCCCGTCGCGACATCCCCGGGGACGGAGCCGCTGCTGTCCGTGGAGGAGCTGCACGCCGGCTACGACGCGGCCGACGTGCTGCACGGGGTCTCCGTCACCGTCGGCATGGGCGAGTTCGTGTGCGTGCTGGGCGCCAACACCGCCGGCAAGAGCACGCTGCTGCGCAGCGTCTCCCGCCTCGTGCCCCGCTCGCGCGGGCGCATCCGGTTCGCGGGCACCGACCTGATGGCGCTGCCGTCCCACGCGGTGCCGGGGCTCGGCATCGCCCATGTGCCGGAGGGGCGCCACGTCTTCCCCGACATGACGGTGGAGGAGAACCTCCGGCTCGGCGCCTTCGCGGTCCGCCACGACCCGGCGATCTCCGGGCGGTTCGACGGTGTGCTGCGGCTGTTTCCGCGGCTGGCGGAGCGACGGCGCCAGCGCGCCGGCACCCTGTCGGGCGGTGAGCAGCAGATGGTCGCGGTCGGCCGCGCGCTGATGCTGGGCCCGCGGCTGCTCATCCTCGACGAGCCGAGCCACGGTCTGGCGCCGATCGTGGTGGACGAGCTGCACCGGGCCTTCCTCGACATCCACGCCGGCGGGACCGCGATCCTGCTGGTGGAGCAGAACACCGCGCTGGCGCTGTCGGTGGCGTCGCGCGGCTACGTGCTGGAATCCGGACGGGTCGTCCTCGCCGACACGGCGGACGCACTCGCCGACAACCCGAGGGTCCGCGAGGCGTACCTCGGCATCTGACACCAAGGACGTCCGGGACGATGGACGTCGGCAGGAGGGAGACAATGGGACAGTTCCCGGATCCGACCTGGATGGCGGGGTTCCGCGACCGGGTCAACGGCGACCCCGAGCTGGCCGTGATCGGTCGATGGTTCACCACCGACTTCGCCGTCAGCTTCGGCGACACGCGCTACGTCCTGCATGTCCGCGAGGGGCGGATCGCCGACCTGACCGTCAACCCGCGCTTCGACGTGCGGTCGCGGTTCGGCCTGCGCGCACCGCTGGAGGTGTGGCGGCGCTTCCTCCAGCCGAACCCGCCGCCGCTCTTCCACGACGTCTTCGCCATGCTGATGCGGGTGCCGGAGTTCGTGCTGGACGGCGACACGCTGGTGGCGATGCAGAACGCCCGGGCTCTGCACCGCATGATGAACCTGATGCAGGGGATGGGAGAGACGCATGCCTGAGTTCGAGCCCATCGTCGGCCGCTACCTGACCGTCCCGATCGACGGCATAGACCACCGCGTCTATGTGGAGGAGGCGGGGCAGGGCATCCCGCTGCTGTGCCTGCACACCGCCGGGGCGGACAGCCGCCAGTACCGCCACCTGCTCAACGACCCGGAGGTCACCGACCGCTTCCGCGTGGTCGCCTTCGACATGCCGTGGCATGGCCGGTCCGACCCGCCGCCGGGCTGGTGGCTCACCCGCTACGAGCTGACGACCGAGCAGTATCTGTCGATCATCCGCGCCGTCTGGCGGACGCTCGGGCTGGAGCGGCCGGTGGTGATGGGCTGCTCGATGGGAGGTGCCATCGTCCTGCGGGTCGCCAGCGACCATCAGGGGGAGATCCGCGGCATCATCGGGCTGGAGAGCGGCGCCTACGCCCCCGGCCGCTACAACGAGTTCCTGCACCACCCGGCGGTGCATGGCGGGGAGCTGGTGGCGACCTACACCTTCGGCCTCAACGCACCCATGAGCCCGGAGGAGGGGAGACGGGCCAACTGGTGGTATTACAGCCAGTCCGGCCCCGGCGTGTACCGCGGCGACGTCATGTTCTACAGCTTCGACTGGGACGCCCGCGAGCACGTCAAGACCATCGACACCGGCCGTTGCAAGGTCAGCCTGCTGACCGGCGCCTACGACTATTCCTGCACGCCCGCCATGACCCGCGCGGTGGCGGACGCCATCCCCGGCTGCCGCTACACGGAGATGCCCGACATCGGCCATTTCCCGATGATCGAGAACTACCCGCTGTTCCGCACGCACCTGCTGCCGGAACTGGCGGTCATGGCGGCCGACTGATCACACAGACAAGAATCCGAGGAGGACGGAGACCCACATGGCGGAAACACTTGGTTTCATCGGGCTGGGCAACATGGGTGCCCCGATGGCCGGCCGGCTGATCGACGCCGGCTACGAGCTGGTCGTGCACGACGCCCGGGCGGAGGCGGTCGCGGCCTTCGAGGCGCGGGGCGCCCGGCGGGCCGGCTCCCCGGCGGAGGTGGGAGCGGCGGCCTCCGTCGTCCTGATCAGCCTGCCGACACCGGCGATCGTCGAAGCCGTCGTCCTCGGAGAGGGCGGGCTGGTCGAGGGAACGGCGGTCCGGACGGTGGTGGACCTGTCGACCACCGGCCCCCGGATGGCGGCGAAGATCGGTGCGGCGCTGGGCGAACGCGGCATGGTCTGGGTCGACAGCCCCGTCAGCGGTGGTGCCGGCGGTGCGAAGGCCGGCACCCTGGCCGTCATGGTCGCCGGTCCGCCGGAGACCTGCGACCAGGTGATCCCGGTCCTCAAGGTCATCGGGAAGATCTTCCGGGTCGGCGAGCGGGCCGGCATGGGCCAGACCATGAAGCTGGTCAACAACCTGCTGTCCGCCGCCTCCATGGCGATCTCCGCCGAGGCGGTGGTGATGGGCGTCAAGGCCGGGCTCGATCCCGACACGGTGATCGACGTGGTCAACGCCGGCAGCGGCCGCAGCAGCTCCACGCTGGACAAGTTCCCCCGCTCGATCCTGCCGCGGACCTTCGATTACGGCTTCGCCACGGGGCTGATGTACAAGGACGTCAAGCTCTGCCTGGACGAGGCGGAGGCCATGGGCCTGTCGCTGTGGACCGCCAACGCGGTGCGGCAGGTGTGGTTCCAGGCTCTGAACGAGCTCGGCGCCGACAGCGACTTCACCAAGCTCATCCAGGTCGCCGAACGCGCCGCCGCCGTCGAGGTGCGCGGCAAGGCCGCCAAATAGCGAGACGCCCCATGCCCGACCTGCAGCCTTACGAGGTCTACGCGGTGCGCTACGCGCACAACCCTGCGGCGACCGCCTCCCACAACTTCGTCGGCGGCGACCCGCACGACGCCCCCATGCCGCTGGATTATTTCGTCTGGGCCCTGAAGGGGCCGGACCGCACCTTCATCATTGACACCGGCTTCGACGAGCCGATGGCGCGCAAGCGCAAGCGCGACTTCTTCCGCTGCCCGGGCGAGGGGCTGAAGACCATCGGCATCGACCCGGACAGCGTGCGCGACGTCATCCTGACGCACATGCACTACGACCACTGCGGCAATTACGACCTCTTCCCCAACGCCCGCTTCCATCTTCAGGACGAGGAGATGGCCTATTGCACCGGGCGCTGCATGTGCCACGGCGCGCTCCGCATGCCCTTCGAGGTGGAGGACGTGGTGGCCATGGTGCGCAAGGTGTTCGACGGCCGCGTCGCCTTCCACACGGGCGCCGCGGAGATAGCACCAGGGGTGTCCGTCCATCACGTCGGCGGCCACAGCAAGGGCCTCCAGGTCGTCCGCGTCTGGACCCGGCGCGGCTGGCTGGTGGTGGCGTCGGACGCCAGCCACTTCTACGCCAACATGGAGCAGGGTCGGGCCTTCCCGATCCTCTACAGCCTGGGCGACACGCTGGAGGGGTACGACACCCTGCGGGCGCTGGCGAGCGAGCGCTCCACCATCATCCCCGGCCACGACCCCCTGGTGCTGAAACGCTACCCGGCCCCGGCGCCGGGGCTCGAAGGGGTGGTGGTGCGGCTCGACGCCGACCCCATCGACGCATGAACGACCGACGCATGCACCATCATCGCATGACGGCCGCGGAAGGAACCCGAACCATGGACACCACACGGCAACTGGCGCGGCATGTGCTCGCCGCCTGGCTCGACGATGTGCCGGACGACGTGCGGCACGAGGCACGCCGCGCCCTCGTCAATTTCGTCGGCTGCGCGCTCGGCGGCAGCACCCATTCCGCGATGGACATCGCGATCCGGGCGCTGGGCCCCTACACCGGCCTGCCGACCGCCATCGCGATCGGCCGGGCGGAGCGGTACGACCCGCTGTTCGCGTCGCTGCTGAACGGCATCAGCTCGCACGTCCACGACTACGACGACACCACCCCGGCCAACTACATCCACCCGACCTCCCCGGTGGCCTCGGCGCTGTTCGCCTACGCCAGCGTGACGCCGGTGCGCGGGGACGACTTCCTCAACGCCTTCATCCTCGGCTTCGACGTGGTGTCGCGCATCGGCAACGCCACCTACCCCGCGCATTACGACGCCGGCTGGCACAGCACCGGATCGGTCGGCGTGTTCGGGGCGGCGGTGGCGGTGGGGCGCCTGCTGGGCCTGACCGAGGAGCAGATGGTCTGGGCCATCGGGCTGGCCGCGACGCAGGCGGCCGGCATCCGGGAGATGTTCGGCTCCATGGCCAAGTCCTTCCACCCCGGCCGCTCGGCGCAGAGCGGCTACATGGCGGCCCTGCTCGCGCGCGAAGGCTTCACCAGCGGCGTGCACGGGCTGGAGGGGCCGCGCGGCTTCGCCGCCGTCCTGTCGGCGCGCTACGACCTGTCGAAGGTCACGGACGGGCTCGGCACCGACTACGAGCTGCGGGTCAACACCTACAAGCCATTCCCCTGCGGCATCGTCACCCACCCGACCATCGACGCCTGCATCCAGCTCCGCGCCGAGCACGCCATCGACGCGGCGGACGTCGATGCGGTGCGGCTGCGGGTCGCCCCGCTGGTCAAGGACCTGTGCGACAAGAAGCACATCAGCCGTGGCCTGGAAGGCAAGTTCTCCGCCTACCACGCGGCCGCCATCGGGCTCGGCCGCGGCCGGGCGGGGCTGGCCGAGTTCTCGGACGAGGCGGTCAACGATCCCCTGCTCCGCGGCCTGCGCGAGCGGGTGGAGTCCATCGGCGATCCCGCCGTCAGCGAGGACGGCGTGGTGGTCGAGGTGACCCTGAAGGACGGCCGGACCCTCACCAAGGTCCTGGAAGCGTCCATCGGCAACCTGAAACGGCCGCTGACCGACGCCCAGCTCGAGACCAAGTTCCGCGACCAGGCGACGGTCCTGCCGGCCGACCGGGTCGACGCGCTGATCGCCCGCTGCTGGACCATCGACGGGCTGGACGATGTCGGGCCGCTGCTGGCGCTGGCCGTACCCGCGGCGTGATCCACGGGCAACGACACAAACACCAAGGGAGGAAACCATGAAGGCAATCGCAGCAATCCTGGGGGCGGTGCTCCTGGCCGGATCGGTCGGCGCGGCCCGCGCCGAAGTGAGCGAATTGAACGTGCCACTGGGGGCCGGCGGTTTCGGTTTCCTCCCCCTCCACATGATGCAGAAGCACAAGCTGGTGGAGAAGCAGGCGGCGGCGGCGGGGCTCAAGGTGACCGTCAACTGGGCGAACATCGGCGGCCCGTCGGTCATGAACGACGCGCTGCTGTCGGGCTCCGCCCACTTCATCTCCGCCGGACCGCCGGCCTTCCTCACCCTGTGGGACCGCACCCGCACCCACATGGGGGTCAAGGGCGTGGCGGCGATGAGCTCCATGCCCATGTACCTCAACGCCCGCGCGCCGCATCTGAAGTCCATCGACGACCTGACGCCCACCGACAAGATCGCGGTGACCTCGGTCAAGGTCTCCATCCCCTCGATCATCATGCAGATGTACGCCCGTCAGAAATACGGGCCGAAGGAGGTGTTCCGCTTCGACCCGAACACGGTCTCCATGACCCACCCGGACGCGCTGATCGCGCTGGTGTCCGGGAACACCTCGGTCGCCGCGCATTACGCGTCGATCCCCTTCCACCAGCGGGAGATCAAGGATCCGGCCATCCGCACCATCATGACCTCGGACGACGTCATGGGCGGCTCGACCACCTTCACCATGATCTCCACCACCACCAAGTTCCGGACGGAGAACCCCAAGGTCTACGCCGCCTTCGTCGAGGCGCTGGTGGAGGCCCAGCGCATGATCAACGCCGACAAGCGCGCCGCCGCGCAGACGCTGCTGGAAACGATGACGGGCAGCGGCTGGTCGGTGGAGGATCTGCTGGCGATCCTGGAGGATCCCAAGCTGAAATACACGACGGTGCCGGAGAACGTCATGAAGTACGCCAACTTCATGCACGAGATCGGCTCTCTGAAGCACAAGCCGGCCGGCATCGCCGACTTGTTCTTCGACGGTGCGGACGTGTCGTCGGGGCATTGACGGAGCGGCCGGCGGGTGGTCCGGCAGCAATCCACATTTCGGGAGGGCTTCCGGTCCCGGGTGGCGGCCGGGTAGCCTTCCCGGGAGGCGTGCCGTACCGTGACACGTCGCGCGCCGCGGGGTTGCGGTTGAACACAGGGCAATGAGGACGAGGCAATGGAGTACGTCAGGTTCGGCAGGACGGGACTGAAGGTGTCGCGCATCTGCCTGGGGTGCATGACCTTTGGAGCGTCCGACCGGGGGGCCCACCCGTGGACGATCGACGAGGAACGCAGCCGCCCGCTGATCAAGCAGGCGCTCGACCTCGGCATCAATTTCCTGGACACGGCCAACAGCTATTCGGACGGCACGTCGGAGGAGATCGTCGGGCGCGCGCTCAAGGACTTCGTCCGCCGCGAGGAGATCGTGCTGGCAACGAAGGTCCACATGCGGATGCGGCCGGGACCGAATGGTGCCGGCCTGTCGCGCAAGGCCATCCTCACCGAGATCGACGCCAGCCTGAAACGGCTGGGGACCGACTATGTGGACCTCTACCAGATCCATCGCTGGGACTACGACACGCCGATCGAGGAGACGCTGGAGGCCCTGCACGATGTGGTCAAGGCAGGCAAGGTCCGCTACATCGGCGCCTCGTCCATGCACGCCTGGCAGTTCGCGATGGCGCTCCACACCGCGCGGATGAACGGCTGGACCGAGTTCATCAGCATGCAGAACCATATCAGCCTCCTCTACCGCGAGGAGGAGCGCGAGATGCTGCCGCTGTGCCGCGATCAGGGCGTCGCCGTCATCCCCTGGAGCCCGCTGGCCCGCGGACGCCTGACCCGCGCCTGGGACGAGACCAGCGAGCGGCAGGAAACCGACAAGTTCGGCCGCAGCCTCTACGGAACCGCGTGGCATTCGGACCGCCGGATCGTCGAGGCGGTCGGCGCCATCGCGGCGGAGCGGGGGGTGCCGCGGGCGCAGGTGGCCATGGCCTGGGTCCTCCAGAAGGGCGGGGTGACCGCCCCGATCGTCGGCGCCGGCAAGCCGAACCACCTCACCGACGCCGTGGCCGCCCTGTCGCTCACCCTGACCGCGGAGGAGATCGGACGGCTGGAGGAGCCCTACGTCCCCCGCCCGGTCGCCGGCTTCTCGTAAGCGCCGCACGGCGGGTGTGGCTTCCGTTGCTCCTCACTCCCAGGCTTCGTGATAGAGGCCGACGATCTCGTCGGCCGTCGGAACGCGCGGGTTGTTGCCAGGGGAGCCGGAAGCCAGCGCCTGCGCCGCCATGGTGTCCACCACGGCGCGGTAGCGGTCGCGGTCGATGCCCCACTGCTTCGGCGTCGGGACCGCCAGCTCGGCGTTGAGCGCGCGCAGCTCGTGCAGCAGCGCGTCCACCGCCCCGGCGCTGTCCGTGCCGGGTGGCACGATCCCCATGGCGATGGCGCAGTCCGCGTAGCGCTCCAACGCCGCCGGGGCGGAGAAGGCGGTCACCGCCGGCAGCAGCATGGCGTTGCTGAGACCGTGCGGCACATGGAAGAACGCCCCGATCGGCCGGCTCATGCCGTGCACCAGCGCCACCGAGGCGTTGGAAAATGCGATGCCGGCCTGGGTGGCGCCCAGCATCATCGCCGCGCGCGCCGCCCGATCGCCGGGTGTCCGGCAGACCCGGCGGAGGTTGGGCGCAATGGCGCGCATCGCCTGGAGCGCCATGCCGTCGGAGAACGGGTTGGCCTTGCGGCTCACATAGGCCTCGATGGCGTGTGTCAGCGCGTCGATCCCGGTGTCGGCGGTCAGCCGGGGCGGCTTGCCGAGCGTCAGCTCGAAGTCGACGATCGCCGCCACCGGCAGATAGGCGAGCCCCACGCACAGCATCTTCTCGTCGGTCCGCTCGTCTGTGACGATGGTGAAGCGGGTGGCCTCCGACCCGGTGCCGGCCGTGGTCGGCACCGCGATGATGGGCAGGCCCGGCCGGTCCTCCTGGTGCGGCGCCTTCAGATCGCGCATGCGCCCGCCACGCCGCGCCAGAACCGCCACCGCCTTGGCGGTGTCGATCGGGCTGCCGCCGCCGAAGCCGACGACGCAGTCATGATCCCGCCCGTGCAGCGCCGCGAGAGCGGCGGCGACGGACGCTTCGGTCGGATCGGGCACGGCGTCGGCGAACACCGTGGCGTCGATGCCCCCGGCCCGCAACGCCGCCAGCAGGCGTTCGACGAGGCCGTGATCGAGCAGGAAGCGGTCGGTCACCACCAGCGGCCGGGAAAGGCCGAGCTGGCGCAGCGTCTCCCCGGTTTCCTGGAGCGCCCCGCCACCGATCCGCAGCAGTCTGGGCAACGCGATGGACGTCATGAGTTCCTCCCCTGGTTCTGTTGGCCCTGGTTCTGTTGGCCCTGGTTCCGTTGCCCCGAGGAATACTCTTGACGTTCCCGCACAGACAGCGGAGATATCGCGCAAAGTCTGTGCGGAAATGCCCAATGCCCTCCAGCTCCTTCGACTGGAACGACCTGCAATTCTTCCTGGCCGTGGCGCGGTCGGGGACCATCTCCGCCGCCGGGCGGCGGCTCGGCGTCGACCATGCGACCGTCAGCCGGCGCGTCGCCGCGCTGGAGGAGGCTCTGGAGGCGAAGCTGTTCGAACGGAACCTGCGCGGCTACAACCTGACGCACACCGGCGAACGGCTGCTCAGCTCGGCCGAGGCTATCGAGGCGGAGGCGCAGCACGCCGAGCGGCAGGTGGCCGCCGACGGCCAGAGGGTGTCGGGCACCGTACGGATCAGCACGCTGGAGGGATTCGGAAACTACTTCCTGGCGCCCCGGCTCCCGGCGCTCGCCGCCGCGCACCCGAACCTGTCGGTCGAGCTGGTGTCGATCCAGCAGATCATCGCCCTGTCCAGGCGGGAGGCCGACGTGGTCGTGACGCTGCGGCGCCCCGACGGCGACCGCTTCGTCGCCGAGCCGCTCACCGATTACGCGCTGTTCGTCTACGGCGCGCGCGACTATCTGGAGCGCACGGGCACGCCGCGCACGGTCGCGGAGCTCGGCGGGCATCCGTTCGCCGGCTACATCGAGGAGCTGATCTTCACGCGCGGCCTGGACTATCTGGACGACATCGTTCCGGGGCTGCGGCCCCGGCTGCAATGCTCCAGCCTGCACGCGCAGATGGCGACGGTGGCCGCCGGCTTCGGGCTGGCGGTGCTTCCGGCCTTCGTTGCGGACCCGCAACCGTCGCTCGTCCGGGTGTTGCCGGACCAGGCGTCGCTGGTCCGCACCTACTGGCTGGTCAGCCACACGGAGGTGGCGGAGGTGGCGCGGGTGCGGCTGGCCCGCCGCTTCATCCGGGAGCAGGTGGCGGCGGCGCGCGACCGGTTCCTCGGGAGTGCGGCCTGAGCGGCCGGCCGGGGGGGTGATTCCTCCCGGCCGGCCGGCGTCAATGGTCGAGATCGCCCTGGGCGAAGAAGTGCTTGCGGATGTCCTGCGTCAGCTTCACGAAGCGGGGCTCGCCCATGACCGAGAGCTCGCGCGGACGCCGCAGATCGATGTCGTAGATGGCTTCGATGGCGCCGGGCCGGCTCGACATCACCACGACGCGGTCGGCGAGATAGACCGCCTCGGGGATGCTGTGGGTGATGAGGAGGACGGTCTTGCGCGTCTCGTACCAGATGCGCTGGAGCTCGGCGTTCATGCGCTCACGCGTCATGGCGTCGAGCGCACCGAACGGCTCGTCCATCAGCAGCACGCTGGGGTCGTGCACCAGCGCCCGGCAGATGGACGCGCGCTGCTGCATCCCACCCGACAGCTCCCACGGATAGCGGTTTTCAAACCCTTCCAGACCCGAGGTCTTGATGAGCGTGTCCGCCGCCTTGGCGTAGGCGGCGGTGTCGCGGCCGCGCATCTGGACCTGCAGAAGGATGTTGTCGCGCACCGATCGCCACGGCAGGAGCACCGGGCTCTGGAACACGATGCCGATGTCGTCGATCGGCTTGTCCACCTCGACCCCGCCGATCCGGATCGAGCCGCTGGTGGCCGGAAGCAGCCCGGCCACCAGTTTCAGCAGCGTGCTCTTGCCACAGCCGCTGGGGCCGACGATCGCCACGAACTCGCCCTTGGCGATGTCGAGATCGATCGGCTTCAGCGACGGCACCGCCCCGGTCTTCGACCGGTAGGTCTTGGTCAACCCCCGGATCCGGATGTGGACGTCGCCCACGGCTGCGTTCGGCTCGGTCATGTCCGCACGGACCTCCCTGACGAATGCCCTCACGGCAGGAAGCTCCCATTGAAATAGTCGTCCGGCTTGCCGCGGTCGCTCTGGGCGAGGCCGCCGTACTGGGTCAAGGTTTCCAGCGTCTCGGCGATCAGGGACGGGTCCATCTGGAACGGCCGACGGCCGGGTGTCGGGTCGGCGCGGTAGAGCGCTTGCGAATATTGCAGGCTGCGGAGCTGCCCCTCGGGCAGACCGATCTTGGGGTATGCCTTGAGCAGCAGGTCGACGGCGCCCTTCGGGTCCTTCTCGGCGTCCTCGACGGCGCGGGTGGTGGCGCGCATGAAGCGCTTCACCAGATCGCCCTTCGTGGCGATCGTGTCGTTGCTGACCACGATGCCGAACCCGACGAGCGTCATGCCGGCGTCGGCGTAGCGCAGGATGGTCACCGGCTTGTTGATGATGTCGGGCAGCCGGGCGCCCTGTTCGGTGGAGGTGCCGATCAGGCCGTCCGCCTGGCCGTTGACCACGGCGTTCAGCTTGGTCTGGGCATCGCCGGCCACCGTGCGGACGGAGCTTTCGGCGACCCCGATCTTCTTGAGGTAGAGCGGCCAGAAGGGCGTCACCGAATCACCGGGCGTGATGGCGATCGTCTTGCCGGCGAGATCCTGGGGGGACTTGATCTTGCCTTCGGGTGCGATGACGGCGCCGGGGGTCTTCTGGACCAGGACACCGACCGACTTGACCGGCGCACCCTTCGTGGCCGCCCGGATCATGACGCTCACATCGGCGAACCCGAAGGTCACCGTGCCGGCCGCCACCGCCTGGACGGTCACGCCGGAACCGCGGCCTTCCTGGATTTCGAGGTCGATGCCCTCGTCCTTGTAGTAGTTCTTCAGCGCGCCGGCCACGAAGGGCGCGTGTTCGCCGTAAACATACCAGTTGAGCATCAGCACCGCCTTGTCCGCGGGCTGGGCCAGGGCGAAGCCCGGCAGCAGCGCCACGGCGCAGGCCAGCAAGAATGGTTTGTTGAGCATCGTGTCCTCCCTTTCCGTGCCGCGCCGTTTTCCGGCGCGACGGGTTCAGTTTGTTCCGACGAAGTCCCCGCGGTGCGACGCGTGCCAGGGGATGAGCAGGCGTTCGGCGAAATCGATCGCCGTGAACAGCAGCACCCCCATGAGCGACAGGATGAACAGGGCGGCGAACATCAGCGGCAGGTCGAAGTTTCCGTTGGCGATCTGCAGCACATAGCCGATGCCCGAGTTCGAGCCGACGAACTCGCCCACGACCGCCCCCACCACCGCCAGCGTGATGGACACCTTCAAGCCGCCGAAGATGCTGGGCAGGGCGTTGGGAAGGCGGATCCGCAGAAAGGTCCGCAGCGCACCCGCCCGCATCGAGCGGGCGAGGTCCAGCATGTCGTTGTCGATGCTCTTGAGGCCGAGCACGGTCGCCACCACCACCGGGAAGAAGCCCAGCAGGAAGGCCGAGATCACCTTCGGTGCGATGCCGAAGCCGAACCAGACGACGAACAGCGGCGCCACCGCGATCTTGGGAACGCTCTGCGAGAACACCAGGATCGGGTAGAGATAGCTCTCCACCGTGCGGGAGGAGGCGATCAGCATGGCCGTCGGTATGCCGAAAAGGGCGCTGAGCGCAAAGCCGCCGAGCGTCGCGTAGAGGGTGGGCATCGTCTCGCGCAGCAGCATCGGCCATTGCGCGAACAGTTCCAGCACCACCGCCGTCGGCGCGGGGATCAGGTAGGGCGGGATCTTGAAGAGGCGCACCCCCACGTCCCAGCCGACCAGGATGATGACGATCAGCAGGGCCGGGCGGATGGCCTCCGAGCCGGCCAGCCTTCGGAGCGAGCGGATGATGGGCATCGTGTGCGGTCTCCCTTCGGCCGTCTAGACGACGGTCTGGTTCTGCTCGCCGAGGCCGGCGATGGACAGGCGGACATGGTCGCCACGCTTCAGATAGACCGGGGGCCGCTGCCCCAGCCCGACGCCCGCGGGCGTGCCGGTGATGATGAGATCGCCCGGCAGCAGCGTCATGAACCGGCTGATGTAGCTGACCACCGTGGCGACCCCGAAGATCATCTCCCCGGTGGTGCTGGACTGGCGGCGCACGCCGTTCACGTCGCACCACAGCGCCAGCGCCTGCGGGTCGCCGACCTCCTCGGCCGTGACCAGCCAGGGGCCGACCGGGCAGAAGCCGTCGTGGCTCTTGCCCTTGGTCCACTGGCCGCCGCGTTCGAGCTGGTGGCCGCGTTCGGAGACGTCATGGGCGACGCAGTAGCCGAACACGTGGGCGAGCGCGTCCTCCACCGCCACGCACCGCGCCCTGCGGCCGATGACGACGCCGAGTTCGACCTCCCAGTCGGTCTTGTCCGCGTCGTCCGGCAGCCGGATCGGGTCGTCCGGTCCCGACAGCGCGGTCGTCGCCTTGAGGAACAGGATCGGTTCCGCCGGGATGGGGGCGCCACACTCGCGGGCGTGATCGTGGTAATTGAGACCGACGCCGACGATCTTGCCGATGCCCGCCAGCGGGCAGCCGAGCCGCACCGCACCCTCGACGGCCGGCAGGGCCGCCGGGTCGAGCGCCGCCAGCGCGGCCATCGCCGCGGAATCGCCGATGAGCGCGGCATCGATGTCGGCCGTATGGTCCGCCAGGCTGCGGACCGTGCCGGCCGGGTCCAGCAGGCCGGGGCGTTCATGGCCGGCCTCGCCGTAGCGCAGAAGCTTCATGGCGTGTCCTCGACGCTTGCGGTACCGGGATGCCGGACATCCACCGACCGGATGCGTGTCTCCAGCCAGTAGGTGGTCGTGACAAGGTCGCGGACCTCGGGTCCCAGGGCGGCCTTGAGGCCTTCCGCCGCCTGCTCCGCCGGCCCCTTGTCCAGAAGCTCCACGAGGATGAGGTACTGGCGCTGGCCGGGGCCGGCCTCGTAGATCTTGCGCTCCGCCGTCATGATCCTCGACGCCTCGGTGTCCATGTCGTACAGCGAGGCGCGCAGTTCCGGGGCGGGCGGGCGGGCCATCCACGCTTCCAGCCGTGCAGCGACCTCCGGTCCGGTCGCGGGGGCGTTGAAGCGCATCTGAAGGATGTAGGGGACGTGCGTCGGCACCGACCCCATGACCGTGACCCGGCGGTAGATGCTGCGCTCGGGATTCCGGAAATGGGTGAGCGCCTCCTTCGTCCAGGGGGTAGGGCGGTTGAGCGCGGCGAGGTAGGGGCCGCTGCTCAGAACCCCCGGGTCCTGCGTCAGGTAGCACATGAAGAACATCGGGCCGTCGGCGAGCGCGCGGTAGCGGCGTCCCTCGATGAAGCCGGGAATGCCGACCCGCTCCGGCATGTGCTCGCAGTTGTGCCATTCCTGGTAGGTGAGCCGGTAGTCGGCGTCGATGTCCGACCAGAAGCCCATGAAGCCGTGGCTGTCCATGGTCCCTGCCTTCGTCCGGGGGTCAGAACAGGCCGTCGCGCACTTCGTAGCGGGTCGGCTTGTCGTAGACCGGCCCGTCGTTCCGCACCCAGTCGGCGACCCAGTCGATCATCCGCGCCAGCGGCACGTTGGGGTAGCCGAACAGCCGCTGCGACTGGAAGGTGCTGTTGACCCACGCGGTCGGCTGCTCGACGCCCTCGAACAGCGGCTCCTTCCCGAGGATGCGGCCGAAGGCGTGGGCGATGGCCCGCACGCTGGCCTGTTCCGGCCCGCCGATGTTGAGGGCCGAGGTCGGTGCGGTGCAATGCTTCAGCGCCCGGAGGATCTGGGCGTTGGCATCGCCCTGCCAGATGACGCTGGCGTGACCGGTGGCGATCGGGATCGGCTCCCCCCGATGGACCCAGCTCGCGATGTCGTGGAGGACGCCGTAGCGCAGGTCGATGGCGTAGTTCAGCCGGATCAGCCGGCCGGGCGTCCCATAGCGCCGCGACCCGTATTCGAAGGCGCGCTCGCGCCCGACGCAGGAGTTGGCGTAGTCGCCGAGCGGACGGGGCTGGACGCTCTCGTCCCACCCATTGTGGGCGACGACGCCGAACGGATAGACGCACAGCGTCGAGAAGGCGATGATCCGGGATTCGCGGTAATGCTCGGCGACGGTCGCGGGGGCGGTGGTGTTCATCGCCCAGGCGAAGGACGGGTCGTCGTTGGTCCCGAACTTCTTGCCCGCCATGTACACGACGTTGGCCGCCGTCGGCAGCTTCGCCACCGCGGCCCGGTCCAGCAGGTCGCACTTGATGGTCTCGATCCCGTGGCGCTCCAGCTCCTCGCGCGAGCCGGGCTCGGTGAAGCGCGCCACCCCGATCACCGTCTTGCCGGGTGCCGCACGCTTGGCCATCCGGGCGAGCGAGGGGCCCACCTTGCCGGCGACCCCGAGCACGATGATGTCGCCGTCCAGTTCCGCGAAATCGTCCACCAGCCCCTGGGTGGGCCGGGAGACCAGCTCCTCCAGCTCCTCCTCGGTCTTGATCAGGTCGGGCAGGCTGTCAAAGGTCAGGCGTTCGGACACGTTCCGCTCCCATGTGCGATGTAGTGTGCCGGATTCCTCGGGCGGCTCCGGCGGCATCGATTTGTTGAGGGTAACAGCGTTATCTGTCGATCAATGGTTTCCATGCCTACAACCGGCTGTCAACCGCATTTTTCGTGCCGTGAAAGCGATTTTCCGGCTTGATTGGGGTGGATCAGGTGATAACGTCGTTACCTGTTTTCAGGCATCAAACCCGACCAAGGTCCCCATCATGTCGAAAGTCGATCCGCTCGTCGGTCCCGCGGAGAAGCCGGACGAAACCATCGTCTCGGTGGCGCGTGCCTTCGAAATCGTCGAAATGCTGGCGGATTCCGTGGATGGAATGCCCTTGGCGGAAGTGTCCCGGCGCCTGTCGCTCAACAAGGCCATCGTCATCAAGCTTCTGCACACGCTGGAAAATTTGATGCTGGTGTGGCGGGACGAGCGGGCGCAACGCTATTATCTGACCTACCGGATCAGCAACCTGGGCCTGCGGCATCTCCAGACCAGCCGGCTGCTGGACCAGTGCTCCGCCGCGCTGCGCCAGCTCGCGGAGGAGACGGGGGAGCTGGTGCGCCTCGCCATCGTGGAGCCGGGCGGCCGGCGGATAGTGTGGGTGCAGTCCTTCGCCGGCAGCAAGCGGTCGCTGCGGATCGACCCCAACTACACGCTGGAGATCGGCCTGCACACCCACGCCACCGGCAAGGCCTGGCTGTCCACCCTGCCGTTCCCCGACGCGCTCAAGCTGCTGCTCCAGCAGGGCATCGGTCCGCTCACCCCGCATTCCAAGACCACCATCACCGAGATCCGCGAGGAGCTGGAGCAGGTGGCGCGCCAGGGCTACGCGCTCAGCTACGAGGAGAACGAGCTGGGGGTGGGCGCGGTCGCCGCCCCCATCTTGGCGTCAACTCTGGGCGGTGCTGCGGAATGCGTCGGCGTGGTCAGCCTTGCCGCACCCACCAACCGGATGAGCCGGTCCGACCTCGAATCCTGCGGCCACATCGTGGTCGCCACCACCACCCGCCTGGGCGAGACCTGGCCGCTGGAGGCCCGCGCGCGCAGCGGCGCCTTCCCGCGCATGGTCGAGTGACCCGCGACCCCATCACCTGGAGATCCGTCCCGATGAACGGCTGTCCCCGCCTGCGGCTGGAGGGATTCGCGCTGCGCGAGCGCTCGGTCGACCTGCGGCTTCCCTTCCGCTTCGGCGTCGTCACCGTCACGCGGGCGACCCAGGCGGTTCTGTCCGCGTCCATCACTCTGTCCGACGGCCGCAGCGGCACGGGCTTTGCCGCGGAATGCCTGTTGCCGAAATGGTTCGACAAGAATCCGGCGCAGACCGACGACGACAACATGGACCAGCTCCGGCTGTCGCTGGCGATCGCGTTCGACCTCTACCGGAACGCCGGTGAGGACACCGCCTTCGGCTTGTCCGCCGGGCTGTACCGCGAGCAGCAGGCGCGTTGCGCGGCGCGCGGCCTCAACCCGCTGGTCGCGTCCTACGGTCCCGCCCTGGTCGACCGGGCCATCCTCGACGCGCTCGGCCGCCGGCTCGGGCTCTCCTTTGCCGCCATGATCCGCGGCAACCTGCCGGGCATCGACACGGGTGCACTGACGCCGGACCTGGCCGGCTTCGACCTGCCGACCTTTCTCGCCGGCCTCTCGCCCGCGCCGACCATCGCCGTCCGGCACACGGTCGGCCTCGTCGACGCGCTGACCGCCGCGGACGTGACGGAGCGGCGCGACGACGGGCTGCCGGAGACGCTGGAGGAGGTGGTGCGCGATTATGGTTGCCGGTACTACAAGCTGAAGGTCGGCGGCGACGTGGCCGCCGATCTCGACCGGCTGTCCCGCATCGCCTCGATCCTCGACGCCGGCGCCGGCGACTACCTCTCGACCCTCGACGGCAACGAGCAGTACGAGGATGTGGAGGGCATCACCGAGCTGTGGCGCCGCATGGGCGAGACGCCGGCCCTGCGGCGGATGGTGCGATCGGTCCTGCTGATCGAGCAGCCGATCAAGCGCGCGGTGGCGCTCGACCGGCCGGTGGCGGCGCTGGCGGCGGAGAAGCCGCTCATCATCGATGAATCGGACGGGGACATCGACGCCTTCCCGCGAGCCGTGGCGCTCGGCTACAGCGGCGTGTCCAGCAAGAGCTGCAAGGGCTTCTACAAATCGATCCTCAACGCCGCCCGCGCGGCGCATCTCAACGCGAAGCCGGACCGCAAGGCGCACCATTTCCTCTCAGCCGAGGATCTGTGCACGTGGCCGGGGCTGTGCACGCAGCAGGATCTGGCGCTGGTGTCGCTGCTCGGTCTGACGCATGTGGAGCGGAACGGCCATCACTACATCGACGGCATGTCCTTCGCGCCGGAGGCCGAACAGGACGCCTTCCTGTCCGCCCATCCCGACCTCTACCACCGCCCGCCCGGCGGGCCCGTGCGGCTGAGGATCCGGAACGGCGACCTCCAGATCGGGTCGCTGGACGGTCCGGGATTCGCCGCCGGAGTCCCGGTTGACGTGCTGCTGCCCGCGCAAGGGGAACAGAGAGCCGGATCGCCGGCCTGACAGAGGACAGCGCGCGGCGTATGAGCGTGCAGTCGGCGGAGGAGACGATCCGCATCCTGCATGAGGAGCGCCCGACCTCGCTGGTGAATCCGGAGGTGTGGGACGACCACCTCCGGCGGCTGCAACGCTCGTCTTGACCGGCTCTCCGGTCAGGGGCGCCACGGGTGCGTCGCGTGGGCAAAAGTCTGATAGTCAAACAGTATGACTATACAGCCGACCGCGGTTGTGCCATAAGGGCACATCTTCAAACGCCCGACGGAAGCGCGGGGTTGGACGGGAGGGGGAAACGTCATGCGTCTCAAGACTTTGCTCACGGCGACGGCGCTCGCGGCGGGGGTGGCGGTGTCGGCCCAGGCGGCCGACCTGACCGTCGGCTTCTCGCAGATCGGGTCGGAATCCGGCTGGCGCGCCGCGGAGACGACGGTGTCGAAGGCGGAAGCCAAGAAGCGGAACGTCACCCTCAAGATCGCGGACGCCCAGCAGAAGCAGGAGAACCAGATCAAGGCGATCCGCTCCTTCATCGCGCAGGGCGTGGACGCCATCTTCCTGGCCCCGGTGGTCGCCACCGGCTGGGATTCGGTGCTGAAGGAGGCGAAGGAGGCGAAGATCCCGGTCGTCCTGCTCGACCGCGACATCGACCCCTCGGGCAAGGACCTCTATCTGACCGCGGTCACGTCGGACAGCGTGCATGAGGGCAAGGTCGCCGGTGACTGGCTGGCCAAGCAGGTCGGCGGCAAGCCCTGCAACGTGGTCGAGCTGCAGGGCACCGTGGGGGCCAGCGTCGCCACCAACCGCAAGAAGGGCTTCGACACCGCCATCGCGTCCCATCCCAACATCAAGCTGGTGCGCAGCCAGACCGGCGACTTCACGCGCTCCAAAGGCAAGGAGGTGATGGAGAGCTTCATCAAGGCCGAAGGCGGCGGCTCGTCCATCTGCGCGGTCTACGCCCACAACGACGACATGATGATCGGCGCCATCCAGGCGATGAAGGAGGCCGGGCTGAAGCCGGGCAAGGACGTGCTGACCGTGTCCATCGACGCCGTTCCCGACATCTTCAAGGCGATGGCGGCCGGGGAGGCCAACGCCACCGTGGAGCTGACGCCCAACATGGCCGGCCCGGCGCTCGACGCCATCATCGACTACAAGGCCAACAACAAGACCCCGCCGAAGTGGATCCAGACGGACTCCAAGCTCTTCACCGCGGCCGACGAGCCGATGAAGGTCTACGAGAGCAAGAAAGACCTCGGTTACTGAGCGACGGTCCTGCGCCGGGGGGTGCCGCGCGGATCGCGGGTGCCCCCTGTCGCCGTCACCGTGCTTGGCCCCGTGGACCGGAGCTGGAGTCCCGATGCCGACGACGCTTCCTGAGCGCCCTCTGCTGGAGGTGCGCGGGCTTACCAAGAGCTTTGCCGGACTGCGCGCGCTGGACGGGGTGGATTTCACCCTGCGCGCCGGCGAAATCCACGCGCTGCTCGGCGAGAACGGCGCCGGCAAGTCCACCCTGATCAAGGTGGTCACCGGCGTCCTGTCCCGCGACGCCGGGACGGTCGCCTTGGACGGCCGCGCCATCGCCCCGCGCACCGCCGGGCAGGCGGCCGAGGCGGGCATCGCCACCGTCTACCAGGAGGTGAACCTGCTGCCCAACCTGTCGGTGGCGCAGAACCTCTTCCTGGGGCGCGAGCCGACGCGCTTCGGGATCGTGCGTGGCGGCGCCATGCGCCGGCGCGCGCGCGAGATTCTCAAGGATTTCGGCCTCGCCATCGACGTGGCGGCGCCGCTCGGGGAGTATTCGGTGGCGGTGCAGCACATCATCGCCATCGCCCGCGCGGTCGATCTGTCGGCCCGCGTGCTGATCCTCGACGAGCCCACCGCCAGCCTGGATGCCCACGAGGTGGAGGTGCTGTTCGCCGTGATGCGCCGGCTGGCGTCGCGCGGCATCGGCATTGTTTTCGTCACCCATTTCCTGGATCAGGTCTACACGATCTGCGACCGCATCACCGTGCTGCGCAACGGCCGGCTGGTGGGTGAGCGGGAAACAGCGTCTCTGCCGCGCCTGGATCTCGTGACCATGATGCTGGGACGCGAGCTGTCGGAGGCCACCCACGAGCGATCGCACGCGGCGCTGGACGGCGGATCGGCTGCGTACGCCAGCTTCACCGGCTTCGGCAAGGCGGCCTATGTGGCGCCGTTCGATCTCGCCCTTCACCGGGGCGAGGTGGTCGGGCTCGCCGGCCTTCTCGGGTCCGGCCGGACGGAAACGGCACGCCTGCTGTTCGGGGCGGAGCGTGCGGACCATGGCAGCGCCAGCGTGAACGGTCGGCCGGTGCGGCTGGGCTCGCCGCGCGACGCCATCCGCCTCGGCTTCGGCTATTGCCCGGAGGAGCGCAAGACCGACGGGATCGTCGCCGAGCTGACGGTGCGCGAGAACATCGTGCTGGCGCTCCAGGCCCGCCGCGGCTTCCTGCGGCCCCTGTCGCGGCGCCGGCAGGACGAGATCGCGGGGCGCTTCATCCGGCTGCTCGACATCCGCCCGGCGGACCCGGAACGGCCCATCGGGCTGCTGTCCGGCGGCAACCAGCAGAAGGCGCTGCTCGCCCGCTGGCTCGCCACCGAACCGGAGCTGCTGATCCTCGACGAGCCGACCCGCGGCATCGACGTCGGCGCCCACGCCGAGATCATCCGCCTCATTCGCCAGCTCTGCGCCGACGGGCTGGCGCTGCTGGTGGTGTCGTCGGAGCTGGACGAGATCGTCGCCTACGCCGACCGCGTGGTCGTGCTGCGCGACCGCGCCCATGTGGCGACGCTGGAGGGGGAGGCGGTCAGCGAGACCGCCATCCTGTCGGCGATCGCGGCCACGGATGCCGTCGCCGGGCGGCACGCGGCATGAGGGCGGCCATGGCACTCCGACTGCCGCGCGCCGGCACCCCGCAGATCCTGGCCTTCCTCGCCATCCTGGCGGTCAACTGGGTGGTGTCGCCGCAATTCTTCGACACGCGCTTCCAGGACGGCCGGCTCTTCGGCAGCCTGGTGGACGTGTTCAACCGCGGGGCGCCGGTGGCGCTGCTGTCGATCGGCATGGCGCTGGTGATCGCCACTCGCGGCATCGACCTGTCGGTCGGGGCCGTCATGGCCATTTGCGGGGCCGTCGCGGCCAGCCTCGCCGACAGCCACCCGCTGCCGGTGGCGCTTGGCGCCGCGCTGGGCGCCGGCCTGCTCTGCGGCCTGTGGAACGGGCTGCTGGTCGCGGTGCTGGGCATCCAGCCGATCGTCGCCACCCTGATCCTGATGGTGGCGGGGCGCGGCATCGCGCAGCTCATCACCGAGGGCCGCATCGTCACCTTCTCCGATCCTGGTCTGGCGTGGTTCGGCGGCGGCTCGGTGTTGGGCGTGCCGGCGGCGGTCGCCGTCGTCTTCGGCATGCTGCTGCTGACCGTGGCGCTGGTGCGCGGCACGGCGCTGGGCCTGATGATCGAGGCCACCGGCGGCAACGCGCGGGCCAGCGCGCTGGCCGGGGTCGGCACGCGGGCGATGACGCTCGCCGTCTACATCTGGTGCGGGCTGTGCGCGTCGCTGGCCGGCATCGTGGCGGCGGCCGACATCCGGGGCGCCGACGCCAACAACGCCGGCCTGTGGCTGGAGCTGGACGCGGTGCTGGCGGTGGTGATCGGCGGAGCGTCTCTGTTCGGCGGGCGCTTCAGCCTGGGGCTGGCGGTCCTGGGGGCGCTGATCATCCAGGCCATGAACACCGGCATCCTGCTGTCCGGCTTCCCGCCGGAGTTCAACCTGATCGTCAAGGCCGTCGTGGTGCTGGCGGTCCTGCTGGTCCAGTCCCCGGCGCTGGTCGGAATCCTGCCGAGCCGCCAATGGGGTCGCTCTTGGAGGCGCCGATGAACCGCCTGCTGCCCGTCCTCGTCACCACGGCGGTGTTCCTGATCGGCTTCGCGCTGTGCTGCCTGCAGTTCCCCAACTTCCTGTCCACGCGGGTGGTGTTCAACCTGCTGACCGACAACGCCTTTCTCGGCATCGTCGCGGTCGGGATGACGTTCGTCATCATCTCCGGCGGGATCGACCTGTCGGTCGGCTCGGTGATCGGCTTCACCACGGTGTTCCTGGCGCTCGCCATCCAACGGGCGGGGCTGCCGCCCCTGGTCGCCTTCGCGCTGGTGCTGGTGGTCTGCGCCGCCTTCGGGGCGGCGATGGGGGCTGTCATTCATCACCTGGAGATGCCGCCCTTCATCGTCACGCTCGCCGGGATGTTCCTGGCGCGCGGCGCCAGCTTCCTGCTGTCCACGGAATCGATCCCGATCGACGCGGCCCTCTACACGGACCTGCCGGACGCCGCGATCCGGCTGCCGGGCGGCGGGCGGTTGACCGTCATCGCCATGATCATGCTGGCGGTGTTCGTGGCCGGCGGGCTGCTGCTGCACGTCACGCGCTTCGGAGCCACCGTCTACGCGCTCGGCGGCAACCGGACGGCGACGGCGCTGATGGGGGTGCGGGTCGGCCGCACCACGATCCTGATCTACACGCTGTCCAGCCTTCTGGCCGGCCTGTCGGGCATCGTCTTCTCGCTCTACACCTCGTCGGGCAATTCGCTGGCGGCCACGGGCGTGGAGCTGGACACCATCGCCGCGGTGGTGATCGGCGGAACGCTGCTGACGGGCGGGCAGGGGTTCATGTTCGGGACCTTCATCGGTGTCCTGATCCAGGGGCTGATCGCCACCTACATCACCTTCGACGGGACATTGTCGAGCTGGTGGACCAAGATCGCGACCGGCGTCCTTCTCTTCGCCTTCATCGCGTTCCAGCAATCGATGGTCGGTCTGGCCGGGCGACGGTCGCGCCGGCGGGCCGCGGGAGTGGCACCGGCATGACATCCCAACTCGTCGTCATCCCCACCCGGCGCGCCCACTCCAACCACGCGGAGGTGGCGCGCTCCATCGGGGTGGACATCATCGCCGGCCGCTACCCGGAGGGCTGCAAGCTGCCGGGCGACGCGGAGCTGACCGCGCTCTTCCGGGTCTCACGCCCCGTGCTGCGCGAGGCGGTGAAGACGCTGGTCGCCAAGGGGCTGCTCAGCACCAAGGCCAAGGTCGGCACGGTGGTGCGCGAGCGCGGCCTGTGGAACATGTTCGACCCGGACGTGCTGGCGTGGCACCTGGACGCCGGCATCGACGGCCGCTTCCTGCGCGACCTTGCCGAGATCCGGCTGGCGGTCGAGCCGCGGGCCGCCGAACTCGCCGCCGGCCGCCGCAGCGTTGCCGACCTCGCCGCGATGCGCGCCGCGGTCGCCCGCATGGCGCGCGAGCCGTCGGATTCGGTGGGTTTCGCGGACGGCGACCTGCAACTGCACATCGCCGTCGCCAACGCGTCGGGAAACCCGTTCATGCGCTCGGTGGGCGCGGTGATCGAGGCGGCGCTGCGCGCCTCCTTCCTGCTCAGCGCCCCGGTCGAGGAGACCGCGCGCAGCACCGCCATCACCGCCCACGCCGCCATCGTCGATGCGATCGAGGCGGGCGACGCCGGGCGCGCCGGGGCGGCGATGACGGGTGTGATCATGAACGGCCTGCGCCGCCACGGCACGGCCAGATGAGGAGAGGACGAAGCATGTCGTTGCAGCCCTACAAGGGCGTTTTCCCGGTCGCCCCCACGGTCTTCGACGCGCAGGGCGCGCTCGACCTGGAGGGTCAGAAGCGCGCGGTCGATTTCATGATCGACGCCGGCTCGCACGGGATCTGCATCCTGGCGAACTTCTCCGAGCAGTTCGTGCTGACCGACGCCGAGCGCGAGGCGGTGATGACGACCGTGCTCGACCATGTCGCCGGCCGGGTGCCTGTGATCGTCACCACCACCCATTTCTCCACCGCCGTGTGCGCCGAGCGCAGCCGGCAGGCGGAGGCCGCGGGTGCCGCCATGGTGATGATCATGCCGCCCTATCACGGCGCCACCTTCCGGGTGCCGGAAGCGGCCATCTATGATTTCTACCGGGCGGTGTCCGACGCGATCTCCATCCCGATCATGGTGCAGGACGCGCCGGTCGCCGGCACGCCGATGTCGGCCGCCTTCCTCGCCCGGATGGCGCGGGAGATCGCCAACCTCGCCTATTTCAAGATCGAGGTGCCGCAGGCCGCGGCCAAGCTGCGCACGCTGATCGAGCTGGGCGGCGACGCCATCGAGGGGCCGTGGGACGGGGAGGAGGCCATCACCCTGATGGCCGATCTCGACGCCGGGGCCACCGGTGCCATGACCGGCGGCGGTTATCCCGACGGCATCCGCCAGATCACCGACCCCTGGTTCGCCGGGCGGCGGGAGGAGGCCATGGCGGCCTATGAACGCTGGCTGCCACTGATCAACTACGAGAACCGGCAGTGCGGGCTGGCCGCCTGCAAGGCGCTGATGAAGGAGGGCGGGGTGATCGCACACGAAACGGTGCGCCACCCGCTTCCCCCGCTGCACCCGGCGACGCGCGCCGGTCTGATCGAGATCGCGCGCCGGCTCGATCCCCTCGTTCTCCGGTGGGGCCGATGATGGACACTTCCGCCGAAAAGACTCCGGTCCGCCTCGCCATCGTCGGCCTCGGGAAGATCGCGCGCGACCAGCATCTGCCGGCCATCGCCGCCACCCCCGGCTTCACCGTGGCGGCGGTCGCCAGCCGCAACGCCGCGCTGGACGGCGTGCCGCATTTCCCCACCATCGAGGCGCTGCTGGAGGGCGCACCGGACGTCGAGGCGGTGGCGCTCTGCACCCCGCCGCAGGTGCGCCGCGCCCAGGCCGCCGCGGCGCTCGCCGCCGGCAAGCATGTGCTGCTGGAAAAGCCGCCCGGCGCCACGGTGGGCGAGCTGGCCCCACTGGCCGCCGCTGCCACGGCCAGCGGCCGGACGCTGTTCGCCACCTGGCATTCGCGCTTCGCCGCGGCGGTGGAGCCGGCCCGCGCCTTCCTGGCGGAGCACGCCGTCCGCTCGGTCACCATCACCTGGAAGGAGGATGTGCGCGTCTGGCACCCCGGCCAGGGCTGGATCTGGGAGCCGGGCGGGCTTGGGGTGTTCGACCCCGGCATCAACGCCCTGTCGATCCTGACGCGCATCCTGCCGCGGCCGGTGTTCCTGACCGCGGCGGAGCTGTCCTTCCCCGCCAACCGTCAGGCCCCGATCGCCGCCGATCTGAACTTCACCGACGAGGCCGGGACGCCGATCCGCGCCGAGTTCGACTTCCGCCAGACCGGGCCGCAGAGCTGGGACATCCGGGTGGTGACCGACGACGGGGTGCTCACCCTGTCCCATGGTGGCGCCCGGCTCGACCATGACGGCCGGTCGCTGGTGGACGGGACCGACGCCGAATACACCGGGATCTACCGCCATTTCGCCGGGCTGATCGCCCGCGGTGCGTCCGATGTGGACGCCCTGCCGCTGTCGCTCGTCGCCGACGCGTTCCTGCTCGGCCGGCGGCGCAGCGTGGAACCCTTCGAGGACTGATGATGACCGACACCCCCCGCAAGCTCCGTTCGCGCGCCTGGTTCGACAACGCCGCGAACATCGACATGACGGCGCTCTACCTGGAGCGCTACATGAATTTCGGGCTGAGCCTGGAGGAGCTGCAATCGGGCCGGCCGATCATCGGCATCGCCCAGACCGGGTCCGACCTGTCGCCCTGCAACCGCCACCATCTGGAGCTGGCGCACCGCGTGCGCGAGGGCATCCGCGAGGCCGGCGGCATCGCCATCGAGTTTCCGGTCCACCCGATCCAGGAGACCGGCAAGCGTCCGACCGCCGGGCTCGACCGCAACCTCGCCTATCTCGGGCTGGTGGAGCTGCTGTACGGCTACCCGCTGGACGGGGTGGTGCTGACCATCGGCTGCGACAAGACCACGCCCGCCTGCCTGATGGCGGCGGCCACCGTCAACATCCCCGCCATCGCGCTGTCGGTGGGGCCGATGCTGAACGGCTGGTTCCGCGGCGAGCGCACGGGCTCCGGCACCATCGTGTGGAAGGCGCGCGAGCTGCTGGCGGCGGGCGAGATCGACAACGCCGGCTTCCTCAAGCTGGTGGCGTCGTCGGCGCCGTCGACCGGCTACTGCAACACCATGGGCACGGCGACCACCATGAACTCCCTGGCCGAGGCGCTGGGGATGCAGCTTCCGGGTTCCGCGGCCATTCCCGCGCCCTACCGCGACCGGCAGGAGATCTCCTACCGCACCGGCCGGCGCATCGTGGAGATGGTGCACGAGGACCTGAAGCCCTCCGACATCCTGACCCGCGAGGCCTTCCTCAACGCGATCCGGGTCAACTCCGCCATCGGTGGTTCGACCAACGCCCCCATCCATCTCAACGCGCTGGCCCGCCACATGGGTGTCGAGCTGACGGTGGACGACTGGCAGACCCATGGCGAGGAGGTGCCGCTTCTGGTCAACCTCCAGCCGGCCGGCGAGTATCTGGGGGAGGATTACTACCGCGCCGGCGGCGTTCCCGCGGTGGTGAACCAGTTGATGGGTCAGGGGCTGATCGCCGAGGACGCGCTGACCGTCAACGGCCACAGCATCGGTGACAACTGCCGCGGTGCGGCGATCCTGGACGAGGCGGTCATCCGCCCCTACGGCCGGCCGCTGAAGGAGCGGGCCGGCTTCCGCGTCCTGCGTGGCAACCTCTTCGACTCCGCCATCATGAAGACGAGCGTGATCTCGGAGGAGTTCCGCACGCGCTACCTGTCCAACCCGGAGGATCCGGACGCCTTCGAGGGGCGCGCCGTCGTGTTCGACGGGCCGGAGGACTACCACGCCCGCATCGACGACCCGGCGCTGTCCATCGACGAGACCTGCGTGCTGTTCATGCGCGGGGCCGGCCCCATCGGCTATCCGGGCGCGGCCGAGGTGGTGAACATGCGCGCACCCGACTATCTGCTGAAGGCGGGGATCGCGGCGCTGCCCTGCATCGGCGACGGGCGGCAGTCGGGCACCTCCGGCTCGCCCTCGATCCTCAACGCCTCGCCGGAGGCGGCGGCCGGAGGCGGGCTCGCCCTGCTGCGCAGCGGCGACCGGGTGCGCATCGACCTGAGGGCGGGCCGTGTCGACATGCTCGTCCCTGACGAGGAGCTGACGGAGCGCCGCAACGCGCTGGAGGCGGCAGGCGGCTACCCCTACCCCGACCACCAGACCCCGTGGCAGGAGATCCAGCGCAGCCTCGTCGGACAGCTCGAGACCGGGGCGGTTCTGGAGCCCGCGGTGCGCTACCGGCGCATCGCCCAGACCAAGGGGATCCCCCGTGACAACCATTGAGCGGGTCCCGGTGGCGGTCCTCGGGGAGCACCGCTGCCACCTGGGGGAGGGGCCGGCCTACGACGCGGCGAGCGACACGGCCTGGTGGTTCGACATCCTGGAGCGCCGCCTGTTCGAGGCGCGGCTCGGCTCCGGCGGGGTGGTCGTCCACACCCTGCCGGTGATGGCGAGCGCGCTCGCCTATGTGGACGATGGGAGCCAGCTTCTGGTGGCGGAGGACGGGCTGTACCGGCGCGATGTCGCCGGCGGTCGCCTGACCCTGTTCCTTCCGCTGGAGGCCGACAACCCCGCCACCCGCTCCAACGATGCCCGGGTCCATCCCTCCGGCACATTCTGGATCGGCACCATGGGGCGGCAGGCGGAGGCGGGGGCCGGCACCATCCACGCCTTGCAGGGCGGGGTGCTGCACCGCCTCTACGACCGGATCACCATCCCCAACGCCATCTGTTTCGCGCCCGACGGCGCCACCGCCTATTTCACGGACTCGCCGACGAACCGGCTGTTCCGGGTGGCGGTCGATCCGTCCACCGGGCTTCCGGTGGGCGAGCCGGCGACGCTCCACCAACACGACGGTGCGGGTGGCCTGGATGGCGCCGTGGTCGACGCAGAGGGGCTGATCTGGTGCGCCCGCTGGGGCGCGGCCTGCGTCGATGCCTACACGCCGGTGGGCGACCGGGTGCGGACGCTGGCGGTGCCGGCGCTCCAGGCGAGCTGCCCGGTCTTTGTCGGGCGCGACTTCGGCCGCCTGCTGGTCACCTCCGCCTACGAGGGCATGGACGCGGCGGCGCGCGAGGCCGACCCGCAGCACGGCCTGACCTTTCTTCTCGACCCCGGCGTCCGGGGCCGACCGGAACCGCGGGTCCGCCTGGGCGACGGCTGACCCAGGCCACCCGGCAAAAACGACAGCACAACGCCATCATAAGAAAATCGGGAGCAGAACCATGCGCACGCTCAAGACGCTGTTTTCCGTATTCCTGGTCGGCACCGCCCTTGCCGGCAGCGCGCTGGCCCAGGACAAGGGGACCATCGGCATCGCCATGCCGACCAAATCCTCGGCCCGCTGGATCGCCGACGGCGACAACATGGTCAAGGCGCTGAAGGAGCGCGGCTTCGCCGCCGACCTGCAATACGCCGAGGACGACATCCCCAACCAGCTCTCGCAGATCGAGAACATGGTGACCAAGGGGGTGAAGGCGCTGGTGATCGCCTCGATCGACGGCACCACCCTGTCCGACGTGCTGCGCCAGGCGTCCTCGCGCGGGATCAAGGTCATCGCCTACGACCGGCTGATCCGCGACACGCCCAACGTCGATTACTACGCCACCTTCGACAATTTCCAGGTCGGGGTGCAGCAGGCGGAATCCATCGTCAAGGCGCTGGGGCTGCCGGACGCCAAGGGGCCGTTCACCATCGAGCTGTTCGGCGGCTCGCCCGACGACAACAACGCCTATTTCTTCTACAACGGCGCCATGTCGGTGCTGAAGCCGCTGATCGACGGCGGCAAGCTGGTGGTGCGCAGCGGCCAGATGGGCATGGACAAGGTGTCCACCCTGCGCTGGGACGGCGCCACCGCGCAGGCCCGCATGGACAATCTGCTGAGCGCCTATTACAGCAACGCCAAGCTCGACGCCGTGCTGTCGCCCTACGACGGGCTGTCGATCGGCATCCTGTCCTCCCTCAAGGGCGTAGGCTACGGCAGCGGCGGCATGAAGATGCCGGTGGTCAGCGGCCAGGACGCCGAGGTCCCCTCGGTCAAGTCGATCCTCGCCGGCGAGCAGTCCACGACGATCTTCAAGGACACCCGCGAACTCGCCCGCGTCGCGGCCGACATGGTCGATGCGATGATGAGCGGCAAGCCGGTGCCGGTCAACGACACCACGACCTACAACAACGGGGTCAAGGTTGTCCCCTCCTACCTGCTGAAGCCGGTGGTCGTGGACAAGTCGAACTGGGAATCGGTGCTGATCGGCAGCGGCTACTACAAGAAGAGCCAGATCAACTGAATCCAGCCGCCGCGGCCGGCCGGTGCGGGTGCCGGCCGCGGCGGATCGCCGGAGAGGGGCCGACCGGAATGAACGCCATTCTGGAAATGCGCGGCATCAGCAAGAGCTTCACGGGCGTGAAGGCGCTGGCGGACGTCAGCTTCACCGTCGAGCGCGGGGAGATCCACGCGCTGGTGGGGGAGAACGGCGCCGGCAAATCGACCCTGATGAAGGTGCTGAGCGGCGTCTATCCGCACGGGAGCTACGAGGGGGCCATCGTCTTCGACGGGCAGGAGCGGCGCTTCCGCGACATCGTGGATTCGGAGGCTCTGGGCATCGTCATCATCCACCAGGAGCTGGCGCTGATCCCGCTCCTGTCCATCGCCGAGAACATCTTCATCGCCAACCCGCCGGCGCGCCGGGGGGTGATCGACCGCGGGGAGGTGCACCGGCGCACCAAGTCCCTGCTCGCCAAGGTCGGGCTGGACGAGGCGCCCGACACGCTGGTCACCGACCTCGGCGTCGGCAAGCAGCAGCTTGTCGAGATCGCCAAGGCGCTCGCCAAGGACGTCCGCCTGCTGATCCTGGACGAGCCGACCGCCAGCCTGAACGAGAAGGACAGCGCCGCCCTGCTGGATCTGCTGGCCGAGTTCCGCGCCCAGGGCATCGCCTCGATCCTCATCACCCACAAGCTGAACGAGGTGAGCCGGATCGCCGACCGCATCACCGTGCTGCGCGACGGCCGCACGGTGGACCGGCTGGACTGCCGCGCCGGGCCGGTCGAGGAGGACCGGATCATCACCAGCATGGTCAACCGCGACATGGAGCACCGCTACCCCAAGCGCAATCCAACCGCCGGGGCCACTATGGGCGACACCATCCTCGAGGTGTCGGGCTGGTCGGTGCACCACCCGGAACACGCCGACCGTCCGGTGATCCGGAACGTGGATTTCCGGGTGCGCCGTGGCGAGATCGTCGGCATCGCCGGGTTGATGGGGGCCGGGCGCACGGAATTCGCCATGAGCCTGTTCGGCCGCTCCTGGGGGCGGAGGATCAGCGGCGAGGTGCGGCTGGAAGGCCGCCCGGCGGATCTGTCCACCGTCCGCCGCGCCATCGACGCCGGTCTCGCCTACGTCACCGAGGATCGCAAGCAGCTCGGCCTGTTGCTGGAGGAGGACGTGCGGGCCAACGTGACGCTCGCCAACCTGCGCGGCGTCTCGTCCAACAGCGTCATCGACGACATGAAGGAGCTGAAGGTCGCCAGCGGCTACCGCGGGCGCATGCGCATCCGCTGCGCCAGCGTCTACCAGCCGGTCGGCCTGCTGTCGGGCGGCAACCAGCAGAAGGTCGTGCTGTCCAAGTGGCTGTTCACCGACCCCAAGGTGCTGATCCTCGACGAGCCGACGCGCGGCATCGACGTCGGGGCCAAGTATGAGATTTACTGCATCATCCAGGAGCTGGCCGACGCCGGGAAGGGGGTGATCGTCATCTCCTCCGAGATGCCGGAACTGCTCGGCATCTGCGACCGCATCTGCGTGATGCACGATGGCGTGTTCGTGGCCGATTTCCCCGCCGCCGAGGCCACCCAGGAAAGGATCATGCGCGCCATCATGCGCAAGGAGGAGCGACGGCCATGAGCGACAAGACCCTTCCCCTGCCCGAGACGCGGCAGCACGCCGGCCTTCTCAAGAGCAGCCTGCGCGAATACGGCATGCTGCTGTCGCTGTTCGCCATCATGATCTTCTTCCAGGTTGCCACCGACGGCACGCTGCTGCGGCCGCTGAACCTGACCAATCTGGTGCTGCAGAACAGCTACATCGTCATCATGGCACTGGGCATGCTGCTGGTGATCGTCACCGGGCACATCGACCTGTCGGTGGGGTCGGTCGCCGGTTTCATCGGGGCGGTGGCGGCGGTGCTGATGGTGCGCATGGGGCTGCACTTCGTCCCGGCGGCGCTGATCTGCCTGGCCGTCGGCGGCCTGATCGGGGCGGCGCAAGGTTACTGGGTGGCCTATTTCCGCATCCCGTCCTTCATCGTCACGCTGGCCGGCATGCTGGTGTTCAAGGGGCTGGCGCTGGCGCTGCTCCAGGGGCAGTCGGTGGGGCCGTTCCCGCCGACCTTCCAGAAGCTGTCGTCCGGCTTCATCCCGGAACTGCTGCCGGGGTTCGAAGGGCTCTACCCCACCTCGCTGGCCATCGGCGCGCTGCTGGCGCTTGCCCTGGTGTACCTCAACCACCGCGCGCGCGCGCTTCGGGAAAGCCATGGCGTGGAGACCGAGCCCTACGGCTTCTTTCTGGGCAAGAACCTGCTGGTGTTCGCCGTCGTCGTGTACTTCGCGTATCTCATCGCGTCGCACCGCGGGCTGCCCAACGTGCTGGTCATCATGACGGCGCTGATCGCGCTGTACGCCTTCGTCACCGCGCGTACGGTGGTCGGCCGGCAGATCTACGCGGTGGGCGGCAACGCCAAGGCGGCGCGGCTTTCCGGCATCAAGGCGGAGCGGCTGACCTTCCTCACCTTCGTCAACATGGGTGTGCTGGCGGCCCTCGCCGGACTGGTCTTCGCGGCCCGGCTCAACACCGCGACGCCGAAGGCGGGGCTGGGCTTCGAGCTGGACGTCATCGCCGCCTGCTTCATCGGCGGCGCCTCGGCCTATGGCGGCGTCGGCAAGGTCGGCGGTGCGGTGATCGGCGCCCTGATCATGGGCGTGATGAACAACGGCATGTCGATCCTCGGCATCGGCATCGACTACCAGCAGGTCATCAAGGGCCTCGTGCTTCTGGGCGCCGTCTGCCTCGACGTCTACAACCAGCGGCGGACTTGAGGAGGGCAGGGCGGCGGCCGGTCAGGGGGTCCCCGCCGGCCCGCCGGTCATCAGGGCGCGGCGCAGGCGCTCGTTTTCCTGGCGCAGCCCGTCCATCTCGGCCCGCACCGGCTCCAGCGCGGCCGCCAGTTCGCCCTCGGTGAAGCGCGGCGTGATGTGCTGCGGGCAGTTCCAGTCGAACGCCTCGACCGTGATCAGGACAATGCGTTCGATGTGCCCCGCATAGCCGGGCACCGCGAGCCGTTCCTTCAAGGCCGGATCATCGACCGGATCGACCACCCGCATGCGGCCGAAGATCTTCAGGCGGTGCCGGTGCGCGTAGTCCATCAGGAACAGCGACACGCGGTCGTTCGCCTGGACATTGCCGGTCGTGATGTACTGCCGGTTGCCGCGGAAATCGGCGAAGCCGAGCGTGCGGTCGTCGATCACCCGCAGAAAGCCGGCCGGCCCGCCGCGATACTGGACATAGGGCCAGCCGGTCTCCGAGACGCTGGCCAGATAGAAGCCGTCCCGCTCGCCGATGAAGGCCTGTTCGGGCGCGCCGAGCCGCAGGTTCCGGACGCTCTCATCCGGTGCCGGCGGTTCCTGCGCCTGTGTCCAACGGGCCGCGCTGCCATACCGCTCGCGCGCCGCCATCACCGAGGGGGTCGTCGCGATGTCGAGGTATCCGTGACGCATGATGGTGCATGCTCCTCGTGTTCAGGACCCGGCATGGCAGCCGGTTCGGTTCAGGTCTGCATCGCCCAGTCCGCGACCTGCCAGCGCAACTGCCCCCGGTCGGACACGATGCGGCCCAGCCCCGGGAAGGGCATATGGGTCGCCGCGATCAGCGCGCCCTCCGACGCGGCGGCCGGCAGGAAGCGGTCGCGCATGGCCTTCGCCGCCGCCGGGTCCTGTTCGAACAGGAAGCCGACGTCGGTGGCGGCCGGATGCACCACCGGGAAGAGCATGTCCGACACCATGATGAGGCTCTGGCCGGCATCCTCGATCCGCACGCCGATGTGGCCGGGCGTATGGCCGGTCAGGTCGACGATGGAGATGCCGCGAACGATCTCGCGTTCCCCGTCGATCGCCTGCAGCCGGGGATAGAGGCGGACCACCTCCGACGACATGCGGAAGCTGGTCTGGAGGTAGTCGGGCGCTCCCGCGCGCTTGGCCGGGTCGGTCCAGTGGGTGACGTCGCGGCGGTCGATGTAGAGCTCGGCGTTGGGGTAGTTGTTCTGCCCGCCGATCACCAGACCGCCCATGTGGTCCTGGTGCATGTGGGTGACGATCACCGCGTCGATCTGGTCGCGGCGCAGGCCGAGTGCTGTGAACGCCTGCGGCAGCGCCCCCGTTTGGCCGATGGAGCCGGCCGGCCCGGTGTCGAGCAGGACGCGGCGTTCGCCGTCCTCGATCAGATACTGGTTGAACACGAAGCGCACACCGCTCGGCCGCGCCGTGTGCTGCGTCTTCGCGGCCTGCTCGACCTGGGCGGCCGTGCGGCCGGGGAAGAAATTGTAGGGCATGTCGGCATAGCCGTCCGTGAGCGCGGTCACGGTGAAGCGCCCGATCCGGATCTGCGCCAGCGGCGTCACGCGAGCCGGGGTGGCAGCGGCCGTCGCGGCCGCGGCGGCGCTTGCGGCCGGGCCGAGGAGCGGCATCAGGCCGCCCCCGATGATGCCGAGGGAAACACCGCCCGCAAAGGCACGGCGGGACAAATCAGTCATGACGTCCTCCATCCGGTCACCGACGGGCCGGGAGACCGCTTCCAACCGGTCCCCCCCGTCGCCGGGTAAAGCTAGGACATTCGTACCCGTGCCAGTATTCTGCGGTTCTGGGAGTCATCCTCTCGAATTGCGGAAGGCGGGATGGACCGGTTCGAGGCAATGTCGGTGCTGCTGGCCGTCGTCGAGGCCGGCAGTCTTTCGGCCGGCGCGCGGCGGTTGCGGTCCCCGCTGGCGACGGTCAGCCGCAAGGTGGCAGAGCTCGAACAGCATCTGGGCACGCGGCTGGTCGTCCGCACCAGCCGCGGACTGGCTTTGACCGATGCGGGGCGGGCCTATGTCGCCGCCTCCCGGATGATCCTCAAGCAGGTGGAGGATGCCGAGCGCGAGGCCGCCGGCGAACGCACCGCACCGCGTGGCGCCTTGCATGTCACCGCACCGGTCGCCTTCGGTCAACGCCATCTCCTGCCCGTGGCGCTCGGTTTCCTGGCGGAGCAGCCGGAAATCAATCTGCGGCTCATGCTGGCCGACCGGCAGATCAGTCTGGCGGAGGAGCACATCGATGTCGCCCTACGCATCGGGCATCTGGCGGACAGCGCGCTGATCGCCACGCGGGTCGGCGCCGTGCGGCGGATCATCTGCGCCAGCCCCGCCTATCTCGCCCGGCGCGGCGTGCCCCAGCGGCCGGAGGATCTGGCCGAGCATGACGGCATCAGCTTCCAGGGCTTCGCCAACGCCCCGGAATGGCGCTACCGGCGGGACAGCGCCGCCTTCGCCGTCGAACCGCGCGCGAGGATGGCCGTCAACACGACGGAGGCGGCCATCCAGGCGGCCCTGGCGGATGTCGGCATCATCCGCGTCCTGTCCTACCAGGTGGCGGACGAGGTGCGGTCGGGCCGGCTGCGGGAGTTGCTGCCGGACTTCGCGCCGGAACCGCTGCCGGTCAACCTCCTCTACCAGGAGGCCGAACTGCTGCCGCTGAAGGTCCGCTGCTTCATGGACTGGGCCGTGCCGCGCCTGCGGGCCCGGCTGGCCGGGCTCGCCGCGGAAGGGTGAGCGCCGGAAGCTATGCCCCCAGCAGGCCGCGCGCCGCCAGATTGCGCATCAGGTGCGACGTGCCGAAGGTCCAGGGCGCGCAATCCTGCGAATGGTGGACCCGGTTGGACAGGGCGCCGAGCGTCGCGGTGGAGATGGTCACCACATCTCCGATCTTGTGGGTGAAGCCGCCGCCCGGCTCGTCGCGGTCCTCGACCGGCGCGTACATCGTCCCCAGGAAGAGGACGAAGCCGTCCGGATACTGGTGGTTGGCGTTGATGGTCGCGGCCACCAGATCGGCCGGATCCCGGCTGATCTGGCTGATCGAGCTGCCCCCGTCCAGCACATAGCCCTCGGGCCCCTCGACCCGCAGCGCCACCTCGGCCTTGCGGACGTCGTCGAGCGTGAAGGTGCCGTCGAACAGCCGCAGGAAGGGGCCGACGGAGCAGCTGGCGTTGTTGTCCTTGGCCTTGCCGAGCAGCAGGGCTGAGCGCCCCTCCACATCCCGCAGGTTCACGTCGTTGCCGAGCGTGGCGCCGACCACCGTGCCCCGGCTGTTGACCGCCAACGCCACCTCCGGCTCGGGGTTGTTCCAGGTGGAGATCGGGTGGATGCCGATGCGCGCCCCCGTGCCCACCGACGACATCGGCTGTGCCTTGGTGAAGATCTCCGCGTCCGGGCCGATGCCGACCTCCAGATACTGGGACCAGACGCCGCGCGCGATCAGCCGTTCCTTGATCGCCATGGCCTCCGGCGATCCCGGCTTGAGGTTGGAGAGGTCGTCGCCGATCAGCCGGCCGATCTCGCCGCGGATCTCCGCGGCCTTCTCCGGCGCGCCCTTGGCCTGCTCCTCGATCACCCGCTCCAGCAGGCTGACCACGAAGGTGACGCCGGACGCCTTGACCGCCTGGAGGTCGATCGGCGCCAGCAGCCAGGGCTTGCCGGGATCGCGCGCGGCCTCGTCGGCGTTCGCGGCGAGATCCGCGAAGGACCCCAGCGCCTCGCCCGCCGCGTCCCGGACCCAGGCGGCTGGGTCGTCCATCTCGCAGACGTCCCGCACGGTGGGCGCTTGCGCCGAGGTGATGTCGTAGACGACGCCGTCACGCACGGTGACCACGGCGGGTCCGCCGACCCGCGGGTTCCAGGCGCGGCCCAGAAGGACGGCGCGCGCCGCGTCTTCCGGCAGCCGGGAGGAGAGAGGGAGGGTTGTCATCGCACACGGAATCCAGGTTCGATGGATGGGCCGGCCGGCGCGGGGCCGGCCGCGGGATCAGTGGGAATGGCGCGGCGCGCCGCGCCGCACGACGATGTCGAGATAGGCGGTCGCCGGCTCCAGGCAGCCGCCGGTGGAGAGCTGGCCGACGCTGGCGCGGTAGATCTCCTGCCACGGCGTCTGGTTGCGCAGCTCCGGCGGGGTGTGGGCGGCGCGGCGCCGCTCCAGCTCGCCATCCTCGACCAGCAGGTCGACGCGGCCTGCGTTCAGGTCGACGCGCAGCCGGTCGCCGGTGCGCAACAGCGCCAGATTGCCGCCGACCGCCGCCTCCGGCGAGATGTTCAGGATCGACGGGCTGGCCGAAGTACCGCTCTGGCGGCCATCGCCCATGGTCGGAAGCTGATCCACCCCCGCCCGCACCAGGGCGTCCGGGGGCAGCATGTTGACCACCTCCGCGGATCCCGGATAGCCCACCGGGCCGCAGCCGCGGATCACCAGCATGCAGCGGTCGTCGATGTCCAGCGCCGGGTCGTTGATGCGGGCGTGGTAGTCTTCCGGTCCTTCGAAGACGATGGCGCGCAGCTCCATCACATTCTCCGCACCCGGCGTCGACAGGTAGCGCTCGCGGAAGTCGGGGTCGATGACCGAGGTCTTCATGACCGCCGCGTCGAACAGGTTGCCCGACATCACGATGAAGCCCGCCGACGCCATCAGCGGATCGTCCACGCTGCGGATCACCCGACGGTCGGGGGTGGGTGCCTTCGCCAGCGTCCCGGCCATGGTGGCGCCGCTGACGGTGATCGCCTCGCCGCGCAGCAGCCCGGCCCGGTGAAGTTCGGCGAGCACGGCCGGAATGCCGCCGGCCCGGTAGAACGCCTCCCCCAGATACTCGCCGGCCGGCTGGCAGTTGACCAGCAGCGGCACGTCGCGGCCGACCCGCTGCCAGTCGTCGAGCGACAGGTCGACACCCATATGGCGGGCGATGGCGATGAGGTGCGGGGGGCAGTTGCTGGAAGCGCCGATCGCCGACGCGATGAGGATGGCGTTCTCGAAGGCCGCCTTGGTCATCACGTCGCTCGGTCGCAGATTCTCCTCGACCATGCCGACGATGCGCCGACCGGTCGCATGCGCCATCTGGCCGCGCTCGCGGTAGGGGGCGGGGATCGCCGCGCAGCCGGGCAGCGACATGCCCAAGGCTTCGGCCAGGCTGTTCATCGACAGCGCCGTGCCCATGGTGTTGCAATGACCGATCGACGGCGCCGACGCCGTGACCATGTCCATGAATTCGTCGTAGTCGGCCTCGCCCGCCGCGTGCAGCCGGCGCGCCTCCCAGATCGCGGTGCCGGACCCCGCCAGCTTGCCACGCCAGTAGCCGTCGAGCATCGGGCCGCCAGACAGCACGATGGCCGGGATGTTCACCGTCGCCGCCGCCATCAGGCAGGCCGGCGTGGTCTTGTCGCAGCCGGTGGTCAGCACCACGCCGTCGAGCGGGTAGCCGTACAGCACCTCGACCAGCGACAGATAGGCGAGGTTGCGGTCGAGCGCCGCCGTGGGGCGCTTGCCGGTTTCCTGGATAGGGTGGACGGGGAACTCCAGCGGCACGCCGCCGGCGTCGCGGATGCCCTCCTTGACGCGCACCGCCAAGTCGATGTGGTGGCGGTTGCAGGGGGCGAGGTCGCTGCCAGTCTGGGCAATGCCGATGATCGGCCGGCCGGATTGCAGCTCCTGCCGGGTCAGCCCGTAATTGAGGTAACGCTCGATGTAGAGCGCGGTCATGCCGGGGTCCGACACGTCGTCGAACCACTGTTGACTGCGCAGACGCCGAATCTTCGTGGACATGACCGGTCCTTGGGGAAGCGATGAAAGGTGCGGGCATCACGCCCGCACCGGGTCGTTGACGCGGGTCAGCCGCGTGCCTTCTTGATCTCGGCCATCAGCTCCTTGGTCAGCTCCTCGCCGTATTCCTTGGAGAAATGGTCGATGACCGGTTGCACCTTGGCCCGCATGCGGTCCAGCTCGGCGTCGGAAACGGCGTTGATCTTCATGCCGGCCTTCTTCAGGGCCTCCATGGACGCTTCGGAGCCGGCGCGGTTGTCCTTGCGCTCGAAGTCGCGCGACGCGATGGCGGCCTTGCGGATCACGTCCTTCTCGTCGTTGGTCAGCTTGTCCCACCACTTCTTCGACGCCATGACCACCCACGGGCTGTAGACGTGCTTGGTCAGGGTCAGGTAGGGCTGGACCTCGTAGAACTTCGAGCTCTGGATGGTGGCGACCGGGTTCTCCTGGCCGTCGACCACGCCGGTCTCCAGCGCCGAGAACAGCTCGGAGAAGGGCATCGGCACGGCGTTGGTGCCCAGCGACTTGAACACCTCCAGCGCCACCTGGTTCTGCATGACGCGCAGCTTGATGCCGGACAGATCCTCGACCTTCTCGACCGGACGGCGCTTGTTGGTCAGGTTGCGGAAGCCGTTCTCCCAATAGACGAGCGCCACGAGGCCCTTGTCCTCCAGCTTGTTCAGCAGCTTGGTGCCGAACGGGCCGTCGAGCACGGCGTCGGCTTCCTTCTCGTTGTTGAACAGGAAGGGGAAGTCGAAGACGCCGAATTCCTTGACGGTGCCGACCAGGGTGGCGGTCGAGCCGACCATCATCTCCTGCACACCGCCGACAAGCGCGGTCTGCATCTGCATGTCGGATCCCAGCGTGGAAGCGCCGAAGCCGGACACCTTCATCTTGCCGCCGCTGAGCTTCTTCACCTCCTCGGCGAAGAAGGCGGTGGCGCGGCCCTGCACGCTGTCCTCGTTCAGGCCATAGCCGAACCGGATGTTGCGGTTGCCGATGTCGGCCGCCTGGGCGGCGGAGCCGACGGTGAACAGTCCGGTGGTGCCGACGACACACAGGCCGGCGGCCAGGAGAAGGCTTTTCGCAGTCTCGAACATGTTTCCTCCGCTTCGAAGCAGGTTTTGGTTAGTGCAGCCACCGTGCGGGCACGGTGATGATCTCCGGGAACAGGATGAACAGGATCGCCAGGCCGGTGTAGGCGGTGACATAAGGCAGGACACCGACGATGGCGTCCTCCATGCGGATCTTCGCGACGCCGCAGGCGGTGTTGAGAACCGTGCCGACCGGCGGCGTCAGCAGGCCGATGCAGCCGACCAGCACGAACATCACGCCGAAATAGACCGGATCGATCCCCGCCTTCACCGCCAGCGGCGTCAGCACCGGCCCGAGGATGAGAATGGTCGGCGTCAGGTCGAGCGCGGTGCCGACCAGGGTCAGCAGGATGACGATCATGAACATCAGGAGCTTGGGCTGATCGATCAGCGGACCCATCATTTCGATGATCTGCTGCGGCAGCTGCGCCAGCGTGATCATGTAGGACGTGACCAGGGCCGCCGCGCACAGGAACAGCACGACCGCCGTCGTCTTCGCCGACGCGATGAACAGCGGCAGCAGGTCCCGCACCCTCAGCTCGCGGTAGATGAAGAGGCTGACGACCAGCGCGTACACGGCGGCGACCACAGCCGCCTCGGTGGGCGTGAAGATGCCGCCGCGCAAGCCGCCGATGATGATCACCGGCAGCAGCAACGCCCATCCGGCGTCGCGCAGCGCCGCCAGCCGGTCCGGCCAGGACTGCTTGGGCTGGGTCTTCACGGTCATCGCGGTGCGCGACTTCCACGACCAGATGGCCACCAGCGTCAATCCCATGCACAGCCCGGGCACGATGCCCGCGAAGAACAGTTTGGTGATCGACACGTTGGTCGCGACGCCGAACAGGATGAACGGCAGGGACGGCGGGATGATCGGGGCGATGATGCCTCCCGACGCGATCAGGCTGGTGGCGGTGCCCGCCTCGTAGCCGTTGTCGCGCATCATCGGCACCAGCAGGGCGGCGAGGGCCGCGGTGTCGGCGATGGCCGAGCCGGACAGGCTGGCCAGTACCACGGCGGCGGCGATCACCACATAGCCCAACCCACCCCGCAAATGGCCGACCATGCTGACGGCCAGCCGGACGATGCGCTGCGACAGGCCACCGGCGTTCATCAGCTCGCCCGCCAGCATGAAGAAGGGCACCGCCATCAGCGGGAAGTTGTCGGCCCCGCTGATCATGTTCTGCGCCAGGAGCTGCGCGTCGAAATAGTCGAGATAGGCCATCATCGCCATGCCGCTCAGCATCAGAGCGAAGGCGATGGGCATGCCGAGCACCATCAGGCCCAGCAGGGAAACAAGAAAAATGGCGACGATCACGGCTTCACTCCCCGTGGCCGGCCGACGCGCTCACGTCGACCAGGGTGCCGGCGCGCCCGCTCAGGACCGCCCAAACGTCTGCGATGAGGATCAGCGACATGGTCACTGCCAGGAACACGCCGGCGGCTCCGAACACCGCGGTCGAGATGCCGGTCACCGGCAGGACACTGTCCAGCCCGATCATCGTCATCGTCCAGCTTCCTTCGCCGAGCATCCACAGCGCCCAGAGGACGAGCGCGTGGTTGACCAGCAGGCAGACGCGCCGGACCGCCGGCGACATCCGGCGCACCACCATGTCCACCCCGATGTGCCCGTGCTCGCGCACCGCCAGCGTCGCGCCGATGAAGATGAGCCAGACGAAGCAGAGACGGGCGAGCTCCTCGCCCTCGGCGATGCCGGTCCCGAACAGATAACGCATCACCACGTTGGAAAAGACGAGCACGACCATGGCGGCGAGGCACGCCGCGATCACATACTCCAACGCTCGGAAGAAAAGGCCGACGACTTGGCCGGCCGCCGATTCGGGCCTGGGCGGTTTGTCGATGTGCACGCTGGTTCTCCCTGCCGCTTGGTCGTGCTACCGCTAACATTCCCAGCACATCCATCGGCCCCTCGGATCCCCCGACGATGCAAGCGCTGGCACGACAACAAGGCTTTTTGCTGTTGGCGCGCATGTTAGCGGTGACATATCGTGTTGTAAAGCATCAATTCGGTGTGCATATTGATGGAAAGGGGATCGATTGATGCAGACGCGCAAGAGCAGGGCATCCTTCACCGGACGGGTGACCATGGCCGACGTCGCCAAGGAGGTCGGGGTCAGCGCCATCACGGTGTCCCGCGCGTTCCGCGCCCCAGGAAAGGTTTCGCCGGAGCTCCACAGCCGCATCGTGGAGGTCAGCCGGCGGCTGGGCTATGTGCCGAGCCGGGCGGCGAGCGCCCTGGCCTCGGCCCGCTCGATGACGATCCTGGCGCTCATCCCGTCCCTGACCAACAACGTGTTCGTCGATGTGCTGGTCGGCATCAAGGAGGTGCTGGACGCCGCCGACTACCAGATGCTGATCGCGATCACCGGCTATGACCAGCCCGACGCCGAGGAGCGGATGCTGCGCGCCCATCTCGGCTATGTGCCCGACGGCATCCTCCTGACCGGGGTCGACCAGAGCGAGGCGGTGCGGACGATGATCGACGGCCAGGGGCTACCTACCGTCCATATGATGGACCACAGCGACCGCGAGGATCTGTGGTGGGTGGGCTACTCGAACGCCGAGGCGGGGCGGGCGGTCGCCCGTTACCTGCTGGGCCGCGGCCGCCGGCGCATCGGCATCATCGCGTCGCAGCTCGACCCGCGATCGCTGCGGCGCTGCGAGGGCTGCCGCGAGGTGCTGGCGGAGGCCGGGCTCTATGATCCCGGACTCGACCTGCGGGTTCCCGACCACTCGTCCATACCGCTCGGGGCGGAGCTGGTGGAGCGCCTGCTGAACCAGGCACCGGACTGCGATGCCGTGTTCGTGTGCAACGACGATCTGGCGCAGGGCGCGGTGTTCCAATGCAGCCAGCGCGGTGTCGCGGTGCCGGACCGTCTCGCCGTGGTGGGCTTCCACGATCTGAACGCTTCCGCCTGGGCATCGACACCGCTGACCACCGTGCGCACGCCCCGCTACCAGATCGGCCGCGAGGCGACCCGGCTCCTGCTCGCGCGGATCGAGGGCACCCCGACCAGCGCGCGCCGCATCGACTTGGGCTTCAGCTTGGTGCGGCGCGCCAGCGGCTGACGGAGCGACCGACCCTGTGGCGACCGACCGCGGCCCCCGTCGTTGACGCTTCGATGCCCCTTCGATAGCGTGAGTTGTGTTGTCCGGCTCAGGAAAGCCCCGAAAGGGCGCTGCCGCACAGCCGGTGTCCGCATCCCGTGCGTGGCAATCAAAAAGGCGGCAAGGGCAATGGGCAAGCGCATCGCGATCATCGGCGCCGGGGCGGTGGGGGGCTATCTCGGCGGGCATCTGGCGCGCACGGGCCAGGACGTCACGCTGATCGACCCCTGGCCCGAACATGTCGAGACCATCCGGCGCCAGGGGCTGCAACTCTCCGGCATGACGGAGGCGGAGGACTGCACGGTCGCGGTGCCGACGATGCACATCACCGAGGTGCAGGGCCTGTCCAAACAGCGCCCCATCGACATCGCCATCGTCGCTGCCAAGTCCTATGACACCGAATGGTCCACTGTCCTCATCCGGCCCTATCTGGCGGCCCAGGGCTACGTGGTGTCGGCGCAGAACTCCATCAACGAGGAGACCATCGCCGGCGTGGTCGGCTGGGGCCGCACGGTGGGCTGCATCCTCGCCAACAACTTCGCCGTCGACCTGTACGAGCCGGGCCGCATCCGCCGGACCATGCCGCTCGACCTCGACCACGCCTCGATCATCGTCGGCGAGGTGCATGGGCGGGTGACGCCCCGGGTGGAGGAGCTGCGCGCCCTGTTCGCCCCCATCGACGGCGCCGCGGCCACGACCAACCTGTGGGGCGTGCGCTGGTCCAAGCTGTGCGTGAACGGCATGCGCAACGGGGTCAGCGCCGCCACCGGCATGGGCGGCAACGCGCGCGACGCCCACCCCATCATCCGCCGCGTCGTCATCCGGCTGGGCGGCGAGGCGGTCAAGGTCGGGCGGGCGCTCGGCTACGATCTGGAGCGCATCACCGGCATCGAGCCCGGCCTGCTGCTCGCCGCGTCCGAAGGGGACGAGGCGGCGCTGGTGGCGGTCGAGGCGCACATGGTGAAGGGCACCAGCGCCCAGGCGCGCAGCAACCTGCAACGCCCGTCCATGGCGCAGGACATGGCGAAGGGCCGGCGCACGGAGATCGGCGAGCTGAACGGCTTCATCGTCGCCAAGGCCAAGGAAGCCGGCGTGACCGCACCCACCCACGAACGGCTGGTGGAGATCGTGCGCCGCGTCGAGCGCGGCGAGGTGGCGCCTTCCCCCGAGCTGCTGTACGACGTGTGACCGGCCGTGGCCGGGCCGGGGGAGAGGGAGTGGGAAGGGTGATGAACGCCTTGGTGCTGACCGAACGCATGGGATCCATCCTGCGCGTGACCATCAACCGGGCGGACAAGCGCAACGCGCTGAGCCGCGACACGCTGGTGGCGCTGAAGGCCGCGTTCGAGGCCCATGCCGGCGACAGGACGCTGACGGCGGCGGTGCTGACCGGGGCCGGCGACCGCGCCTTCGCCGCCGGCGGCGACCTGCACGAATTGCAGGGGCTGGTGACGGCGGAAGCCATCGAGGAGATGACCCTCCTGGCGCGCGCGGCACTCGACAGCGTGCGGCGCTTCCCGGTGCCGGTGGTGGCGGCGCTGAACGGCGACGCCTTCGGCGGCGGAGCGGAGCTGGCGATGGCCTGCGACCTGCGGCTCGCGGCTGCCCACATCCGCATCGCCTTCCTTCAGGGACGGCTCGCCATTCCCACCGCCTGGGGCGGCGGCATCGACCTGATGCGGCTGGTCGGCACGGCGCGGGCGATGGAGCTTCTGGCGTCCAGCCGCATGGTGCCGGCGGCCGAAGCCGTGGGCCTCGGGCTCGCCAGCGCCGTGGCGCCCGCCGACATCGCCTTCGACGCATTCATCATGGGCTGGCTGGAGGGCTGGAGCCACCAGCGGCCGCAGGTCATGCGCGCCTTCAAGGCGCAGGCCCTGGCCGAACGGCTGGGGTTGCCGCGTGCCGAGCGCGAGGCGGCCGAACTCGCCGGCTTCGTCGAGAGCTGGCTGCACGAGGATCATGTCGACGCCGCCGCGCGGGCGATCGCCGGAATGCGTTCGGCACCACGCTCCACCGGCTGACCCGCGCCCGACCCTGTTGACAGGGTGGCACCGCCCGACCAAGTTACATGAAACCCGGCGGAGGTTGTCATGGGCGCGGTGCGGAAGTCGTCACGCGAGAAGGTCAGGGCGCACCGCGCGCGGCTGCGGGCGCAAGGACTGCGTCCGGTGCAGATTTGGGTGCCGGACGTTCGGGCTCCGGGGTTCGCGGCCGAGGCCCGGCGGCAGTCCCTGGCCGTCGCCAACAGCCCGCAGGAGGCGGACGACCAAGCGTTCCTCGACTCCGTCGGGTGGGGTTCCCTGGGCGACGACGAATGAGGCGGGGGGACATCTGGACCCTTGCCGGGGGCCCGGACTACGCGGGGAAACCCCGCCCCGTCGTCATCCTGCAGGACGACCGTTTCAGCGGGACGGCATCGGTCACCGTCTGTCCGCTGACGAGCAACGAAACGCCCGCCCCCCTGTTCCGGCGCGTGGTGGAGCCGTCCGAGGCGAACGGCCTTGCCCGGCCGTCGCGCCTGATGGCCGACAAGCTGACGACGGTGCCACGCGCGAAGCTCGGGCGGCGGGTCGGTCGGCTCGAGGCCGAGCATGTGGCATGGATCGGGCAGGCGATGCTCGTCTTCCTCGGGTTCGCGGGAAGCCAGCCCGCCGACGACCCGGCCGGTGGGTGACCGACGCCGTATCGCCAATCCGTCAAGGCCACCCGGCATCACCCTGGACGCCGCTTCAGGTGCTCGACGAGGACGCGGAGCTTCGGCGCGACGTTGCGGCTGGGATAGTAGAGATAGAACCCGGCGAAGTATGGGCAGTAGTCCTCGAGGATGGCCACCAGTTCACCCCGGTCGATCAGGCGGCGGAAACTCTGTTCCATCCCGAAGGTGATGCCGACGCCGGCGGTGGCGAGCTTGATCATGAGCGCCATGTCGTTCGTCGTGATCTTCGGCGCGACGGCGACGCTGAACTCCTTCCCGCCTTCGGCGAATTCCCAGCGGTACGGGGCGGCCTTCGGCGACGGCCGCCAGCCGATGCAGACATGCGTCGCGAGTTGCGCCGGGTGTGACGGCACCCCGCAGCGGTCGCGGTAGGACGGCGCACAGACGGCCAGTTGCCGCTCGTCCCCCGCCACCGGCACCGCGATCATGTCCTGCTCGATCACCTCCCCCAGGCGCACGCCGGCGTCGAAGCCTTCCGCGACGATGTCGAACTCCTCGTCGGTCACGGTGATGTCGAGCTCCACCTCGGGGTTGCGCTCGATGAAGGCCGCGAGAAACGGCCCGGAGAGGAAGTGTTCGGCGATCGACGACACGGCGAGCCGCAACCGTCCACGCGGGCGTCCCTTCACCAGCTCCGTCCGTTCGAGCGCAGTGCGGATGTCGGCGACCGCCGGAGCGATCTCCGCATGCAGCCGTTCACCGGCCTCGGTCAGGCTGACGCTGCGCGTCGTACGCAGGACCAGGGCGATGCCGAGCTCCTCCTCCAGCCGCCGGATCGTCTGGCTGACGGCGGAGCGGGTCACGCCGAGCCGGTCGGCCGCGGCCCGGAAGCTCCGCTCCTCGGCGACCAGGGCGAAGGTGGCGAGTGCGTTGAGATCGGGTTCCATTAGTTAGAGCTGCTTACCAAGATGGTTATTGATTGTCGTCTTATCACGACAATGGCGCGGGTCCATCTTCGGGGCAAGCGTTTGCCCGTACCAACGGAACCTGCAAGGAGCCAGACCGATGACCATCGACAAAGTCGTCCTCATCACCGGCGCGTCCAGCGGCATCGGTGCCGGGATCGCCCGTGAGCTCGCCGCCGCCGGGGCGAGCGTCATGCTGGGCGCGCGGCGGGTGGAGCGGCTGGAGGCGCTCGCCGCCGAACTGAACGCCGCCGGGGGCAGGGTGCTGGCGCGCCCGCTCGACGTGACCGACCGGGCGAGCGTCGCCGCCTTCGCCGACGCGGCGCGCGAGGCCTGGGGGCGCGTGGACGTGATCGTCAACAACGCCGGTGTGATGCCCCTGTCCCTGATGGCCTCGATGAAGGTCGAGGAGTGGGAACGGATGGTCGATGTCAACATCAAGGGCGTGCTCTACGGCATCGCCGCCGTGCTGCCGGAGATGACCGCCCGTGGTTCGGGCCACATCATCAACATCGCGTCGATCGGCGCGCTCTCGGTCGTCCCGACGGCCGCCGTGTACTGCGCCACCAAACACGCCGTCCGCGCGATCTCCGACGGGCTGCGGCAGGAGAACAGGGCGCTGCGCGTCACCTGTGTCCATCCGGGCGTCGTGGAGAGCGAGCTTGCCGACACCATCACCGACCCGGTCGCCGCCGAGGCGATGCGGAGCTACCGCGCGATCGCGCTCAAGCCGGACGCCATCGCCCGCGCCGTCCGGTTCGCGATCGAGCAGCCCGACGACGTGGACGTGAACGAGATCGTCGTGCGTCCGACCGCCAGCACCTGAGGAGGTGATCATGACCTTGACCATGCCGGCATCCCTTCGCGATGCCGCCGCGGCCCTGCTCATCGCCGTGGCACCGGCCCCCGCCATCGCCGACAGCACGGAGGAGCGGCGCCAGCGCGGCGACGCCGTGATCCGCAGCCTCAACCACGGCCAGCCCCAGCCGGTGCTCGAAAGCATGCGGCGGGAGTTCCCCTTCCTGGCCGACGCTACGGAGGCCTACGCGCTCGGCGATGTCTGGTCGCGACCCGGCCTCGACAACCGGACGCGGCAGCTCTCCGCAGTGGCGGCCTTCGCCGCCACCGGACAGACGGCGCTGATGAAGGTCCACGCCGGCTACGCGCTCAACATCGGCGTCCCCGCGGATGAGCTGAAGGAAGTCGTCTACATGGTCACCGTGGTGGCCGGCTTCCCACGCGCCATCGAGGCGTCGCAGACGCTCTCCGAGCTTTTCGCCGAGCGGGCAGCCGCCCGGCCCGGGGGTGGGGGGACGACACCATGAGCCGTCTCCGACAACTCGCGCTCGTCGTCGCGCTCGCCCCCGCCGTCCTCATCCAACCGAAAGTCCAGGCCGCCATGAACACGCACCAGGCCTCCGCCGCCGACGCGCGGCAGAACCACCCCTACGTCGGCATGTGGGTCACCGCCGACTGGCATGTCCGTCACAATCTGCTGCCGAACGGCCGCTACGACGAGGCCCGCGGCGATCGGGAAAGCGCCTATCAGGGGCGCTACGAGGTCCGGGGCAACCACATCGACTATTGGGACGACACCGGCTTCACCGCCGACGGCACGTTCATCGACGGCGTGCTCCACCACGGCGGCATGATCCTGCATCGCCGGAAATGACGGAGCGGAGCATCGCCCTCATCCTCCGGCCGTAACCACCGTGCCGTCGGGACGCGTCAGGTACGCGGTCGCCTGGGGAGTCGCGGCGAGGAGGGCGGCGACCCGCGCGGGGGGCAGGACGCTGAGCGTCGTGGACAGCGCGTCCGCGGTGGTCGCGGTCGGTGCCACCACCGTCACCGAGCGCCAGTGGCCGGGGGAGGCGCCGGTTGCCGGATCGAACAGATGGGTGAACCGCCCACGCGGGCCGAAGCCGGTTCCATACCCGGCGGATGTGGCGACCGCCGCGTCCTCGATGGTCAGGGCAGGGGAGGGCGATCCCGGCCTGCCCACCCGTTCCAGCCCGACCGACCAGGGGCGCCCGTCCGGATGCCGGTCGAGCGCCCGCACCTCCCCCAGGTCCAACAGCACGTTGCGCATGCCATGCGCGCGCAGCAGGTCGGCAACCCGGTCGGTGATGCAGCCCTGGGCGATGCCGTTCAGGGTCACGGCCATGCCGCGCCGGTCGAACCACACCCGGTCCGACGCGATCCGCAGCCCGCGGTGTCCGACAAGGCGCAGGGTGGCGGTGACCGCGGACGGGGGCGGCCCCGCGGGATCGGCGCCCGGACGGCCGAAATGCGTGGCGTGGAGCTGCCAGAGCGGCTGCACCGTCACGTCGAAGGCGCCATCGCTTTGTTCGGACAGCATGGCGGCCTCAGACAGCAGGCGCACCAGATCGGCCGGCGGGTCGCGCAGCTCGCCGTCCCGGTTCAGGCGGGCGAGCGCGGAATCCGCGCGGTACAGGCTGAACACCCGCTCCAGCCGCGCGATCTCGTCGAGGCACAGGGCGATCAGCCGGTCGGCTTCCGCACTGTCGGGGTGGTGCAGGGTGATGCTGGCGGAGGCTCCCAGCGCGGTGCCTCGCCAGACCCGGAGCGCCGCTCCGGCCGCACGCGCGCCATTGGGCAGCAGCGCCAGACCGGCCGCCGCCGCACCGATGGCCAGCACGCGGCGGCGGGACAGGAGGCGTGTCATGACGCCCCCGGTGTCGGGTGCGCGCCGTGCTTCATCCCGCCGTCGTCCGCGGTGGCGGCCGGCTCCGCCTCCGGCCAGAGGATCGCGGTGTCCGGCACCTCGGCGAAGCGGACGACCCGGCCGCCATGCGACGCGGCGAAGCTTTGTGCCGCCGCCTCGTCGGCGAAGGGTGCGGGTTCGCTGGCCCCCATGCCGCCACGGAAGCGGCTGCCCAGCACGTACCACGCCTTGCGCGCTTCCACCCAGGCGGTCAGGTCGGGGTTGGCGGGGTCGGCGGCGCGGCCGAGGTCGGTGACGTAGATGGCGCGGACGTCCTTCGGCTCCTCCGGCAGCATGGTGAAGGCGAAGGTGTCGCGCACCGACGACATCCAGACCGGCCGGTCGCTGCCCTTCAGGATGATCTGACCCTTCGGGCCGGGATGGTCGACCAGGGTCATGCCGCAGTAATGACCGACCGCATCCTCCGTCACCACCTGCGGCAGCGGAAGCTCGTCGGACCCGCGGTCCTCCATGCAGGCGGACAGCGGGAGCAACAGCGTGGCGGCGAGCAGCGCCGCGGACAAGGGAGAGCGCATCAGATCTGCCTCCGGGAGAAGAGGAAGGACGCCAGCGCCAGCGGCCCGGCCACCCAGGCGGCGAGCACGGCCAGCAGGGCGGCGGGGGGCACCTGCACCTGCGCGGCGAGCCCCGCGGTGCCGGCGTACAGGCTGACGTTCTGGAAACCGGTCAGGTTGAACAGGCGGTAGGTGTCGGCGGGGTTGGCAAGCAGCAGCCAGTTGACGACCTCGGCCGTCACCGTACGCCCGCCGTCGGCGACCAGCAGCCCCAGCAGCCCCATGTCGTACAGCAGGACGAAGAGCAGCCAGATGGCGACGGCAAGGCCGGCCGCCGTGCCGCGGTCGCGCACGGCCGTGCTGGCGAGGTAGCCGAGGGCGGTGAAGGCGGCCCCCAGCAGCACGCTCGACCCGATCATCCCGCCGAGCGCCCGCCAGCCCTCCGCGTCGATTTCCGTGCCGGACAAGCGCAGCGCCAGCCCGGCGGCGCCGTAGCCCACCGTGGTGGCGATGGCGATGACCGTCGCGTGGCCCAGGAACTTGCCGAGCAGCACCTGCCACCGGGCCACCGGGTAGGACAGCAGCAGCGTCATCGTCCCGCGGTCGATCTCTCCCACCACGGCGTCGAAGGACAGCAGCAGGGCGATCAGGGGCAGCAGGAAGATGGTCAGGCTGGACAGGCTGACGATCGTCACCTCCAGCCGCCCGACCCCCACGGTGCCGGTGGGGGCGGCACCCAGGAAGGCCAGCGTCAGGGCCAGCGCCGCCATCAGCAGCGTGGTCGCCACGACCCAGCGGTTGCGGAGCGATTCGCGCAGCTCCTTGCCGGCGATGATGAGCATGCTGTGCATGGGTCTACTCCGCCGCGTCCTGACGCAGGAAATGGGCGTACATGTCGTCCAGGCTGGGCTGGACGATGTCGATGTCGGTCAGGGCCACCCCGGTGCAGGTGACGCGGCGGACCACATCCACCTTGTCGTCGTTGGCACAGACCAGCTCCACCACCCCGCCGGGCAGGCGGGTCAAGCCACCGGCCGCGGCGGCCAGCGCGCCGTACGCCTCCTCCGCCACCGTCAGGCGGATGCGTACGGGAAGCCGGGCGAGCGTGCGCAACGTGGAAAGCGAGCCTTCGGCCACCTTGCGGCCGCGGTTCATCACCACCACGCGGTCGGCCTGCCCCTCCAGCTCGGTCAACGCGTGGCTGCACAGCAGCACGGTCGCCCCGCCGTCGCGCCGCTCGCGCACGATGTCGTAGAAGCCCTGGCGCAGGGCGGGGTCGAGGCCGGTGGTCGGCTCGTCCAGGAACAGCACGCGCGGATCGCCGAGCAGCGCCTGGGCGAGACCGAGGCGCTGGCGCATGCCCTTGGAGTAGGTGCCGACGCGGCGCTTCGCGGCGGCGGGCTCCAGCCCCACCCGCTCCAGCAGGGCGTCGTTGCCGGCCCGCGCCAACCCTTTCAGGCGGGCGTAGAAGTCCAGGCACTCCCGCCCGGTCATGGCGGGGTGGAAGGCGACATTCTCCGGCAGGAAGCCGACGCGCCGCCGCACCTCCGCCGCCGCGGCGCTCGACGGGTCCGCCCCCAGCACGCGCAGGCTGCCCTCGGTCGGGGTGGTCAGGCCCAGCATCAGCTTGATCAGCGAGCTCTTGCCGGCACCGTTGTGGCCGACCATGGCGACGCACTCGCCGGCCCGCAGCGTCAGATCCACGTCGCGGACGGCGATCTGCCGGCCGTAGCGTTTGGTGAGGCCGGCGACGTCGATGGTGGTGTCGGTTGCGGTCATGGCTGGACCTTTCGTGTGGCGACCTGGACACCGGCGGCAGGCGGATTCATCAGGGGGGCGCTGTCGATGACGCCGCCGGGGTGCAGGGCGGGGAACTGCTTCTGCGCCCAGCGCACCACCTGCACGCCGGGACCGTTCATCAGCAGCTTGGCGGCGGGGTAGGCCCACATCACGCGGTCGATCACATCGTTGGGACGGTACGCCTCGTCCGCGATGCCGTCGCCGTTCAGGTCGAAGGCGGCGTTGTCGCTCCAGTAGTTGCCGCGCCCGCCGTACGACCAGTCGAGGTGACGGGTGCCGACGTATTTGACCTGGGTGCGGTTGTCGATGAAGGCGTTGCCGGTCAGGGTGTTGCGCTCGGACCCGGCGGTGAAGTGCACGCCGATCTCGCAGCCCTCGAACCGGTTGCCGGCGAAGCGGTTCTTGTTGGCGTTGTAGATGAAGACGCATTTCCAGGTGCCGAAGCGCCGGCCGCGGTCGGGGCCGTCCAGATCGCGCGGCATGTCCTTGTCGGCGACCGTCTCCCGCTCCGCCATGTCCCCGGCCTGGAAGCGGCCGGCGACCGTGTTGCCCTCGATCAGCGCGCTGTTGGCGTAGTTGAAAAGGAAGCCGTGCTCGCGGTCGCGCTCGGACCGGTTGTTCCGGATCGTCAGCTCGTTGGAGTACATGATGGCGTAGCCGACATCGTTGCCGACGGAGACGTTGTCCGACACCTCGCTCTGGTTCGTGTACATGTAGTGGACGGCGAAGCGCACCCGCTCGAACCGGTTGCCCTGGAACAGGTTGCGCTTGCTGGTGGTGACGAAGATGCCGTCGCGCCCGTCGCGCACCGTGTTGCCGATCACCCGCGTGCCCGGCGCGTTCCAGAGCTGGATGCCGTTGCCGCGCTCGCTGACCCGCAGATCCCTGCGCCCCTGCACGAGGTTGCCACGGACGAGGCTGTCCTTGGCGCCCCAGACATACACCCCGATCAGGTTGCCGGTGATGCGGTTGTCTTCGACCACCGCACCCTCGGCCTCCTTGCCCAGGAAGACGCCGGCGTGCTGGTCGAACAGGCTGGTGCCGGAGCCTTTGATCTCCAGCCCCCGGATGGTGACGCCGGGGGCGGTGACGTGGACGACGTGCCCCGTACCCGTACCGGCGACCACCGCACCCGGCTCGCCCGCCAGCGTCACCGGGACGGTGACGCGCACCGGGCCGTCGTGGGTGCCGGGGCGCAGCACCAGCACGTCGCCCGGGGACGCCGCCTCAAGCGCCGCCGCCAGCCCGCCGGGCGCCACCGGAACGGTGGCGGCCAGCGCCGGCGTGGCGAGGAGGAGAGGGGCGAGGAGGGGGAGGCGGTTGAGCACGGGGGTGTGTCCGCGGTTGGGGGGCGTGTTGGAGTTGGGCCCCCACCCAAACCCTCTCCCACTTCGCGGGGTAGGGTCGGGGTGGGGGCGCGACGCGACGACGTCCCTCGTCAGGTGTTGCGCGGCTCGACGATCATGCGGCCGCCCATTTCCATGTGCAGCGCGTGGCAGAACCACTGGCAGTAGTACCAGTGCACGCCCGGCCGGTCGGCGGTGAAGGTGACCGAGCTGGTCTGCTGCGGCCCGATCTCCATGGCGATGCCGTGGTTGGTCAGGGTGAAGCCGTGCGTCAGGTCGTCCACATCGTCCATGTTGGTGAGGTAGAGGGTGACCTCGTCGCCCTGCTTCACCGTGAACTCCTCCAGCCCGAAGGCGGGTGCGCGCTGCCACATGTAGACGCGGACCTTGTTGCCGTCGCGGATGACCGTGGCGTCGTCCTCAAGCGACACGCCGTCGGCCTTGGCCTGTTTGCGGGCGTCCTCCCACATCGGGTCGTTGCGGTCGAAGACGCTCTTCGGGTTCACCTTGGAACGGTGGACGATCAGCGTGTCGTGCGGCTCGGCGTAGGTCGGGCCGTCGTGCACCAGCTTCATCTCGTCGCCGGAGATGTCGATGAGCTGGTCGTTCTCCGGCTTGCTGGGACCCACGTTGAGGAAGCGGTCCTTGGAGAACTTGTTGAGCACGATCAGCCACTTGCCGTCGGCCTCCCTGGTCTGGCCCATGGAGCTGTGCAGATGGCCCGGCTGGTAGTGGACGTCGAGCTTCTGGACGATGGGATCGACCTTCTCGCCCTTGAAGGCGCGGCGCGCCTTGTCGATGTTCCACTTCACCACCTGGCTGTCCAGGAACAGGGTGGTGTAGGCGTTGCCGCGCCCGTCATAGGCGGTGTGCAGAGGCCCGAGGCCGAGCTGCGGCTCCGCCACGATCACGTCGCGGGGCTTGAGCTTGTCGTCGAAAAGGTCGTCCAGCAGACGCACGTCCATCACCGACACGGTCGGCGACAGCTTGCCGTTGACGGTCACGTGGATGCCGTCGGGGGCGGCGTTGATGCCGTGCGGGCTGTTGGGGATCGGGACGTAGCGGGTGAAGGGCGAGCCCTTGCGGCCATCGACGACCGGCACGCCGTTCATCATGGTGGCCTTGCCGGCCTTCACCGCCTCCTCGATGCGCTTGATGTTGAAGATGACGATCCAGTCCTGCTCGTTCGCCGTCATCTCCGCGGTCGTCACGCCGCCCTCGGAGTTGTAGCAGGTGGAATAGGCGTATTTGCCCTGGTAGTCGGCCTCGGTGTTGTCGAGGTTGCCGTCGACCCAGACCTGCCAGGCGACGGTCATGCTGTCGCCGTCGATGGCGGTGAAGTGGGTGCGGTACTTGCGGCGGTCATCCAGCACCTTGCCGTCGTTCGGCATGGGGATGAGCTGCTCGGCGTTGGCGAAGACGTAGCCGGTGCGCGGGTATTTCTGGAGGCGCAGGCCGTGGATCGCCGAGACGTTGGGAACCTCGATGATCTTGTCCGCCTTCATGATGTCGCAGCGCACGCGCACCACGCGGGTGTTCGCCTTGTCGTTGGCGAAGATGTAGCGCCCGTCGTAGGTGCCGTTGGTGAAGGACATGTGCGGGTGGTGCAGGTCACCGTTGAGATAGTTGCCGCCGCGGCTCTGCAGGAACTTCCGCGTGTCCTCGCCGAGCCCGCCGGTGAGGATCTTCAGGCTCTCGTTGGTCTGTCCCCAGCCGGACGCGCTGCAGCGGTTGAACACCGCGATGCGGTGCAGCTCGCGCATGCTGGGCAGGCCGAGGATGCGGATCTCGCCGGAATGGCCGCCGGAATGGAAGACGTAATATTCGTCCAGGTCGCCCGGCTTCACCTCGTAAGTCTGCTTGCCGGCCCCGGCCGCCTGCGCTTCGGTCGCGGTCAGGCCGCCGATGGTCAGCGCGCTGCCGCCGACCGCGCCCGTAAGGCCGGCCAGCGCCGCGGCCTTGGCGGTGCCGCCCAGAAGGTCGCGACGGTTGACGCCCGCCGGCTTGTCGTTGTGGTCCGTCATGGACTGCTCCTTCGCTCGTATCGTCTCAGGAAGAGGGGGTGTTCAGCGCGTGGCCCGGGCGGGCGGTCAAGGTGCCCGTCGCGGGGTCCGTCGACAGGACCGCCGCGCGGGGCTTGGCCGCCGAGGGGTCCGTCGCGTTCACGGCATCGCGGCGCTCGCGCTTCAGGCGCTTCTGGATCACCACCGGGCATTTGCGGTCGTGGTGGTAGAGCACCTGGCAGTGGAGGCACTGGATGCATTCGTTGGGGTTGATCCGGCCGTCGGGATGGATGGCCTGGACCGGGCATTCGTTGGCGCAGCGCCGGCACGGGTTGCCGCATTCCCGGTAGCGGTGCAGCCAGTCGAACATGCGCAGCCGGGCGGGAATGGCCAGTGCCGCACCCAGCGGGCACAGGTAGCGGCAGAAGAAGCGCTCGATGAACAGGCCGGCCGCCAGCAGCGCCACCGCGAACAGCACGAACCACCAGTCGCGCATGAAGTGCAGGATGATGGCCGTCTTGAACGGCTCCACCTCCGCCGCCCGCTCCGCCGTCGCCAGCGAATGCAGCGACAGGCCGAACAGCACGAGGAAGATCATGTACTTGATCGGCCACAGCCGCTGGTGGAGGCCGAAGGGCACGGTGACCTGCGGGATGCGCAGGGCCTTGGCGGCCTTGGTCGCCAGCTCCTGCAGGGCGCCGAACGGGCACAGCCAGCCGCAGAACGCCCCCCGCCCCCAGAACAGCAGCGACGCCGCCACCGAGAACCAGAGGATGAAGACCAGCGGGTCCATGAGGAAATAGTCCCACTGGAAGTCGGTGCGCAGCGCGCTGGCGAAGGTGAGGATGTTGACGACCGAAAGCTGGGCGTTCGCGTACCAGCCGAGCCACAACAGCGTGAAGAGCAGGAAGCCCGTGCGCACACGCTGGTACAGCACCGGGCGGCGAACCAGCGGATCCTGGAAGAAGAAGATCAGGGTCAGCACGCCGATGGCGGTGAGGACGACGGCGATGTCGGCCAGCCGGTTCTCCCAAATCCGCTGCCACAGCGGGATCTCGGCCGGTTCTTCGGCCGGCACCGCGGCGACGACGGCGGGCGGCGGCGGCACCACGGCAGCGACCGGTTCGGCCTTCAGGTACTTTTCGGGCGGGTTGTAACCCAGATCGACCGTCACGAAGGCCTTGTCGAGCGCCGCCACCGCCCGCTGGACGAGGAGCTGGAGGCGCCAGGGTGCGGCCGGGTCGAACTCCATCTCCTTGGGCAGGACGAACAGCCCGACCTCGGCGAAGTCCGGCGCGCCTGCGGCAGCGAAGGAACCCAGCCGCGTGTGGGTGCGGTCGCGGAAGCGGGTGCTGGCGTCGCCCTGGATCAGCTCGAACCGGTCGAAGATGCCGCCGCGCACATAGCCCGATCCCTTGAAGGAATAGCGCCCGTTGCCCGCCACCGCGATGGCGTGGCGACCCGGTTCCAGCCGCGCCACGAGCGCGTCGTACCCCGCGTCGCCCAGCAGGCTGCGGCCGATGGTGGGGATGGTGACGAGGGCTGCGTACAGATCGATGAAGCCGTCGTCCGGGCCGCCCGCTTCCGGCCGCGCAATGGCGTCGGCCCGGCCCGTGCGCTCGAAGGCGGCGTTCACGTCACCGACGGTCAGGTGCAGCCGCCGGACGGAGCCGTCGCCGACCAGCGTCTCCCAATCGGCCGTGCCGGTCTTCGTCGTGTCGATCGTCTTGCGGACCGTGGGCCCGGCATCGGTCGTGGCACCACCGAGCCCGAAGGCCTGGGCCACCCGTTTGCCGGAGCGCACGATGGAATCGCCGATGACCAGCACGGTCACGGTGGCGCCGGACACCACGTCCACCGGCGGACTGCTGGCGCTCTGGGCCGTCAGCTCCAGCACGCTGCGGCCGACATAGCCGTTGATGAAGGTGGTGATCTTGTCGAGCGGGATGCCGATGAGGACGATGGGCTCGTGATGGTCCACCAGCTTCGCCCCGGTGATGCGGGCGTCCGGCCCGATGCCGACCACCACATGGATCGGCCGGCCCGAATAGCCGGTGCTGTTGACGAAGTCGGCGTTGAGGAAGGCGTAGCCCAGCCGCCGGTCTCCGGCATACACCGCCACCGCCGGCGCGTTCGGCTCCAGAGGGCCGAAGCGGTCGGCACCGGGGAACAGCTCGGCCGGCGCAACCCTCGCCAGGAAGGTCGCCAGCTTCGGCTCCGCCGCTTGGACCGGCACGCACGGGAGTGCCGCCGCCAACACCGCCGCCAGCAGGGCGGCGATGACGGGAAGGCGGTGAAGGCGCCGAAGGATGGGGTGGATCGGAAGCGTCATGGGTGTGGGCCGGGTTCCGGTCGCCCCGGACCCGCCCATGGACGGGCGCCGATCGGGCGTAAACGCAGTAGACCGCATTCGGACCGCCCGGTTCTTGACTGCGGTCAAGTCGGCAGCAGGCGTCCCAATGGATGGTGGCGGCGTCTTCCGAACGGTGGGAACGGCAATGAGACAGCTTCTGAGACACGAGCCTTCCGTCCGCGCCACGACGCCGGCCGAACTCCTCGCCTTCGCAGCGGCGCTGGAGGCGGAGGCGGTGCGGCGCTACGGCCAATTGGCCGACCTGATGCACCGCCGCGGCATGGCCGCCCCCGCGGCGACATTCCGTGCGCTGGCGGAGGTGGAGCGGGATCATGTCGATGGCGTCGCCGCCTGGGCGCGGTCTCTCGGCCAGCCCCTTTCGGACCCGCAGGCCTTCACCTGGGCGCTGCCGCGGGAGATCGCGGAGTCCTGGGACGAGTTGACCGACCGCACGCGGATCACGCCCTATCAGGCGCTGGCGGTCGCCGTTCTCAACGAGATGCGGGCGTTCGCCGTCTACAGCTACATCGCGGGCACGACCGCCGATGCGGCGGCCCGCCGGGCCGCCGAACGGTTGGCGCTGGAGGAACTCGGCCACGCGGCCCTGCTCCGGCGCCAGCGACGGCGCGCGTTCCGGGACGGGTGGCGGGACAAGGAAGCGGGCGCAGTGCCGCTGGATGCCGCGGCGCTGCGGGCGCGGCTGTGCACCCTTGCCTCGACCGCGGCGTCACGGCACCGGTCCATCGCTATGGCGCTGGAGGCTGCCGGCGACGGAGAAAGCGCCGCACTGCTCAACACGGTGGCCGCGGAAGAGGCGGCGCTGGCGGGGGTCGACCCGATCCCCGATGCCGGCCCCGCCCGCGGTTCCGTGCCGGAACTCCTGCGCGAAGCACTGGGCCCCGGCGAGGTGCTGTCCGAGGCCATGGGCGATGCCGCCATGGCCGCCGGGGACGAGGCTGTCCTGGAGGAGGCCCAACGCGTCCAGGAGATCGCCGTCGGCCACCTCGCACGGCTGTCCGCGCGGCTGGTTGCCGTGGAAAGGGGGGACGCTATGCCTTCAGGTAGCGCAGGATCATGTCGGCCGCGTGCCGGCGCCGCTGTTCCAGACGGGCCGGGGTCATCAGCTCGGTCTTGAAGATCGCCTCGAAGGTGTGGCGGTGGGAGATGTAATGGGCTGACAGGGCGGTGATGGAGATGTAGAGGTCCACCGGGTCGATGCCGCCACGGAAGACGCCGGCCTCCTCCCCCCGCTTCAGCAGTTCGCAGATGGTCGCCAGCAGCGGGTTGTACATGGGCACGATGCGTTCGGACTGGCGGACGTGGCGGGCCTCGTGCAGGTTCTCGCTGGCGAGCAGGCGATTGTACTCCGGCACCTCCTCCCAGATGCGGGCGGTGAACTCCACCAGCGTGCGCATGCCCTCCTCCGGCGACATGCTGCGGATGGACAGGTCGCTCTGCCGGGCGCGGATGTTCTCGTAGACGCGCTCCAGCACCGCCGTGAAGAGCTGCTCCTTGCTGCCGAAATAATGGTAGAGCGAGTTCTTGTTCACCTGCGACACACGGATGATCTCGTCCACCCGCGCGCCGTCGTAACCCTTGTCGGCGAACTCCTGCGTCGCGGCCACCAGGATGCGCTCGCGGGTCGCCGCGGCGTCGCGCTTGGTCTCAGCCGCCGGCGCCGCTTCCGTCTCGGCCGCCTTCGCCTTGCTTCGTGATGCTGCCATCGTCGCCTTCCGTTCTCCCGCCAGACTACGCACCGACGACGATGTCGGCGGCCTGATCCCGCAGCCAGCGCAGCGCCGCGAAGGGCGTGATGCGGCTGGTGCGCGGGTTGTCCGCCGAGATCCGGTTTTCGACAACCATCGTGATGCGGGAGTCGGCCCCCTCCGCCTCTATCCGGTGACGCTTCGCCGTCGCCTGTGGATCGCCTACCAATTGCACCGTCACCCGGTCAAGCCCGACCGAGGCCAGGGCGATGGCGGCCGAGACGTTGGCCGAGGCGGGGAACAGCCGGCACGCCTCCCGCGCCGTGCCTTCGAACACCGGGACGGGGGCGGTGGCGTCGCGCAACGCGGCCTGCTGCCGTTCGTCCATCCAGGGCCGCAGCAGCGCGCCGCAGGTGGTGGTGGAGTGCAGGCGCACGCTGTCGATCGCGCCCGCCTCCCGCAGCGCCTTCAGCGCGTCGAGCCCACCGACCGCCCCGGTGCTGAGCAGCAGCCGGCCACCGCCGCGCGCGGCCCCGTGCAGGACGGCCTCGAGCTCCGCGTCGGCGAGCGCGCCGATGGAGAAGACCAGCAGGTCGATGCCGGCGCGCAGCACCGCCTCCCCATGCTGGCGCAACGCGTCCTGGCCCGCCGCCTCGATCACCAGCGACGGGCGGGCGGCGAGAAGGGCCTCAAGACGGTCGGTCTCGTACTCCTTGGCCGGGCTCCGCACGAGGACGGATCCCAGCCGGTGGCCGGGCACCGAACCGGCGGCCAGCGCCTCGATGATGGGGCCACCGATCGCCCCGCGGCCGATCAGCCCGACCGTCGCCATGTCCCGGCGCATCCTTGATTCTCCCCCGACTTTCCGCAGCGCGCGGGCGTGCGCCCGGCGCCGGCCGTTTCCGTTTGACACCGATTATCTAACTGGTTAGTTATAAACAAGCAAGACAATCAGCCCGCGGCCGCATGCGCCAGCGGGTCGCAGGGACACCGGAGGGTCAGAGGCGCATGGCGCAGCACGCGCGCAGCATACCACGCCTGCATTCGGCGGTCGCCGGTTCCCCGTTCCAGGGCGCGTCCGCCGGCGACGACATCATGGTCATCGACCCCTGGCGGGACGAGCCCGTCCACCGCCTTGCCCGTGGCGGGGCGGACGCGGTGAACGCCGCCGTCGCGCGGGCGCGGGAAGCCTTCCTGGCGAGCCGCTGGGAGAGCCGGGCGACGCGCGCCGGCTGGCTGCTGGCCGCCGCCGACGCCATCGCCGCCGCAGCCCCCGCGCTGACCGACCTGATGGTGCGCGCCATCGGCAAACCGCGACGCGCCGCCGGTTTCGAGGTCGGCCGTTCGGCGGCCTTCATCCGGGCCTGCGCCGGTGCCATCCATCATCTGCATGGGGAAACGGTGCCGCTCGACGGCACGCCCGCCGGTGCCGGCCGCTTCGGCTTTGCCGAACGGGTGCCGCTGGGCGTCGTCGCCGCCGTCACGCCCTTCAACGCGCCGGCCAACCTGTTGGTCCAGAAGGTGGCGCCGGCCATCGTCACCGGCAACGCCGTGGTCGTCAAGCCGGCGCCCGAGGGCGCCGCCGTGGCGCTGGAGATCGCCCGGCTGTTCGCCGAAGCCGGCCTGCCGGCGGGCTTGTTCTCGGTCGTGCTCGGCGGGGCGGAGGAGGCGCTGGCGCTCGCCGCCCATCCCGACGTGGCGGTGGTGACGGTCACCGGCGGCACCGCCGCCGGCGAGGCGCTGGCGCGGGCCGCCGGTGCCAAGCGCTTCCTGGGCGAGCTGGGTGGCAACTCCCCCAATATCGTCTGCGCCGACGCCGACCTGCCCGACGCGGTCGCCCGCATCCTTCCCTCCGCCTTCGAGGCGAGCGGCCAGCAGTGCATCTCCACCCAGCGCATCATCGTGGAGGAGCCGCTGTTCGACGCCTTCGCCGAGGCCTTCGTGGAAGGCGCCCGACGCCTGAAGGCCGGCGATCCCGACGACCCCGACACCGACCTCGGGCCCGTGGTGCACGCGCGCGCCGCCGACCGCATCTGCGGGATGATCGACGCCGCCGTCGCCGACGGCGCCCGGCTGCTGACCGGTCCCGACCGCCGCGGCTGCCTGATCGCGCCGACGGTGGTAAGCCGCGCGCCGCAAGCCTCCGTCCTGGTCCGCGAGGAGATCTTCGGGCCGGTGGCCGTGCTGCTGCCGGTGCCCGACGTGGATGCGGCGCTGGCGCTCGCCAACGACTGCGAGTACGGGCTCCAGGGCGCCTGCTTCACCCGCTCCCTCGACACCGCCATGCGGATGAGCCGCGAGCTTCAGGTCGGCTCGGTCTGGATCAACGAGGCCAGCCGCTTCCGGCTCGACAGCTACCCGTTCGGCGGCTTCGGCAAAAGCGGCACCGGGCGCGAGGGCGTGACCTACGCGATGGAAGAATGCACGACCTGGAAGTTCACCGGCATGCGCCTGTCGGCGGGCCGATGAGCGCCGCCGTGACCTCCCGCAACACGGTGACGGGCGCCGTCGTCACCGCCGCGGTGCCCGCCGCCGCCGAGGCCGGCATCGCGGCGCTGGCCGACGGCGGCAACGCCTTCGACGCCGCCGTCGCCGCGGCCATGGTGGAAACGGTCTGGCTGCCGATGAAGTGCGGGCTGGCCGGCGACGTGGTGGCGCTGGTCCAGGCGGCCGGCGGGCCGGTTCAGGCGCTGCTCTCCATCGGCCCCGGCCCGGCGGCGCTCGACGACCCCGGCGCCCCGCGGCTCACTCCGACGGGCCCGGCATCCGTCGGAGCTCCCGGCGCGCCGGCCGGTTACGCGTGGCTGGCGGAGCGCGGGATGCTGCCGCTCGACCGGTTGGTCGCGCCGGCCATCGGTATGGCGCGGCGGGGGGTGACGTGGCTGCCCATCGCCGTGACCCTCACCAAAGAGGCCGAGCCGCTGCTGCGGCGCTGGAACGGAGCGATGCCCTTCCTGCCCGACGGCCGGCTGCCGGCTGCGGGCGAGGCGCTGCACCTGCCACGGGCTGCGGACCTGCTGGACGCCTTCGCCGTCGAGCGCGGCGCGCTGTTCCACGGCGCCATCGGCGACGCGCTGCTGGCGCGGCTGGGTCCGGCCGGCGGGTTGCTGAGCGCAGCCGACCTGCGCGCGCCCGCCGCCGAACCGGAGGAGCCTCTGCGCGTGGTGTTGGCGCCGGGCGTGGAGCTGTGGGCGACGCCGCACCCCACCCACGGTGCGGTGCTCGCCAACGCCCTGGCGGGCGCCCTCGCCGAAGGCATGGCCCCGCTCGACGCGCTGCACGCCGCCCGCGCCCGCTTCGACGCGCGGGCGACCGGCGGCACCAGCGTGGTCACCGCCGCCGACACGCTGGGCAACCGGGTGGTGCTGGTCCATTCCAACTCCTTCCCGCAATACGGGGCGGGGGTTGTCGTGGACGAGTTCGACCTCGTGCTCAACAACCGGCCCGGCCGCGGCTTCGCGCTCGACGCCCCGGCCGGCCACTGGAACGCGCCGCGCGCCGGCCGCCGTCCGGCGACGACGCTGCACGCCTGGCACCTGCGCACCGGAGCCGCGTCCTTCTGGGGCGGTACACCGGGCGGGGAGAACCAGGCCGGCTGGAACCTCCAGTCCATCCTCGCCCTGCTCGACAACGGCGGTGACCCGCTGGACGCCGTGCTGCGCCCGCGCTGGGGCTTCGCCAAGGACGGCGGGCTGATGGTCGAGGAGGACCACCCGCAGGCCGCGGCGCTGGGTGGAAAGCCTGTCCCCCATCTCGGCCTGCGGTCCGTCGAACAGGTCATCGCCGATCGGCCGGACGGCCTGTCGGCCGCCGCCGACCCGCGCACCGGCGCCCTGGCCCTCGCCTTCGGCGACGCCGCGGCGCTCCGCTGACGCGGACCGGCACCACCGGACAAACACCGGCCGGACAAACACCGGCCAAACAAACACCGAAAGGAATCACCATGTCCGTCGCCCGCCATCCCCGCCCGAAGGAGCTGGAGAACGCCAGCCTGCAGGAGATCATGGACCGTTACGTCGGGCGCTTCCGCGACAAGACCCCCGACTGGGCCGCCTTCGAGGATGCCAGGATCGAAGGCTACAAGCGTGCCCAGCACCGCTTCATCGGGGCCGGCGGGTCCGGCAAGCACGGCGACACCAGTGTGATCCCGGCGCGCGGCTTCACCCTGTCCATCATGTTCGTGCCGCCCGGCCAGGGCAACGCCGCCCACACCCACGAGGTGGAGGAGGTGTTCTTCGTGCTCCAGGGCTTCCTGACCGTCTTCATCGAGGACGAGCAGGGCAACCGGCTGACCAGCCGGCTCGGCCAGTGGGAGACCATCTCCTGCCCGCCGGGCGTCATCCATGGCTACGTCAACGACAGCTTGGAGCCGGTGTACTTCCAGGTCATGCTGGGCCGCGCGAAGCCGGAGACCATGGGCTACGCCGACGCGTCGCTGTACGAGCGCCGCGACGCGCACCTGACGCCGTCGTCCTGATCCCGCGGGGACCGCCGGGCCCGGCGCCCGGACGGTCCCAAGGCACCGGTGGAGCGCCATGAAGCCAGCACCCTTCCGCTACCACGCCCCACGCAGCGTCGCCGACGCGGTCGGGCTCCTGGCCGAGCGGCCGGGTGCGCGCCTGCTGTCCGGTGGCCAGTCGCTGATGCCGATGCTGAACCTGCGCTACGTGATGCCCGACGACGTGATCGACCTCAACCGGATCGACACGCTCGCCGGCATCGCGGAGGAGGGCGGTCGCGTGCGCATCGGCGGCATGACCCGCCAGCGCGACCTCGAACGCTCCCCCGTCGTCGCCCGCCACCTGCCGGTGATGCGCGAGGCGCTGCGCTGGGTCGGGCACATCCAGACCCGCAACCGCGGCACCATCGGCGGCAGCCTCTGCCACCTCGACCCGGCGGCGGAGCTGCCCGCCATCGCCATGCTGTACGACGCCGAGGTGTCGGCGATCTCCGTCCGCGGCGAGCGCAGCATCGCGATGGCCGAGTTTCCCGCCTTCTACATGACCCCGGCGCTGGAGCCGGACGAGGCGTTGACGGCGGTGACCTTCACGCCCTGGACCGGGCGCACCGCCTTCGGCTTCGTGGAGTTCTCGCGCCGGCACGGCGATTTCGCCGTGGTGTCCGCCGCCTGCCTGCTTGGTTACGGGCCGGACGGCCGCATCGACCGCGCGGCGCTGGTGCTGGGCGGAGTCGGTGCGGCACCGCTGCGCTTGCCCGACGCCGAGGCTCGGCTGACCGGCAGCCGCGGCACTTCGGAGGACTTCACCGAGGCCGCCGCCTTCGCCGAGAGGATCGAGGCGATGGACGACGCGCACGCCGGCGCCGATTACCGCCGGCATCTGGCCCGGGTGCTGACCGGCCGGGCGCTCGCCCAGGCCGTGGCGCGGCCGGCCGCCTGACCAGGGGACGAGGGATCAGAATGGACGACACCATCGCCGTGGCCCTGCGGGTGAACGGCCGTACGTTCCAGGGGCGTTGCGAGCCGCGCACGCATCTGGCCGACTTCCTGCGCCACGAGCTTGGGCTGACCGGCACCCATGTGGGGTGCGAGCACGGCGTCTGCGGCGCCTGCACCGTGCTGGTGGACGGCCGCGCCGTGCGCGGCTGCCTGATGCTGGCCGCCCAGGCGGACGGCGCCGAGGTGCGCACCGTGGAAGGGCTGGCGGCGGCCGACGGCACGCTGCACCCGCTCCAGGCCGCCTTCGTGGAGGCGCACGCGCTGCAATGCGGCTTCTGCACCCCCGGCATCCTGATGACGTTGGTGGAGGTGCTGAACGACACGCCCGACGCCGACGAGGCGGAGATGCGCGAGGCGCTGTCCGGCAACCTCTGCCGCTGCACCGGCTACCAGAACATCGTCAAGGCCGCCCTGACCGCCGCGAAGGCTGTGTCGGGCGTCCGCGGCGCCTGACCAGGACAAGGACCCGCCATGCCCGACGCCAAGCCCGAGGCGATGATCGGCCGTTCCGTCCGTCGCCTGGAAGACCCGGCGCTGATCCGCGGCCAGGGCCGCTTCCTGGACGACCTGTCCCTGCCCGGCCAGACGCACGCCGCCTTCCTGCGCTCACCCGTCGCGCACGGGCGCATCCGCCGCATCGACACCGAGACCGCGCGCACCCTGCCCGGCGTGCGCGCCGTGCTGACGCTGGCCGACCTGCGGCCGGTGCTGACCGCCGACCGGCTGCCGCTGCAGTTCCGCAGCGCCACCCTGCCGACCGGCATCACCCCCTTCGTCCTCAACGAGGGCGAGGTGGTGTATGTGGGCGAGACCATCGCGCTGGTGGTCGCCGACAGCCGCGCCATCGCCGAGGACGCCGCCGCCCTCATCGACCTCGACATCGAGGAGCTGGACCCCGTCGCCGACTGCCGCGATGCGCTGGACGAAGCGGGCCCTCGGGTGTACGCGGGCCGTGCCGACAACGTGTTCAGCCGCTTCCGACAGGCGTACGGCGATGCCGACGCCGGCTTCGCCGCCGCCGCGCACCGGCTGTCCCTGTCGCTGAAGCAGCACCGTGGCGGCGCGCACCCCATCGAGGGGCGCGGGGTCGTCGCCTCCTTCGACCGTTTCGCAGACCAGCTCACCGTCTGGTCCTCCACCCAGCTCGCGCACGAGGCGCGCGGTTTCCTGGTGGAGCTGCTGGGCCGCGACGAGAACGGCGTGCGCGTGGTGACGCCCGACGTGGGCGGCGGCTTCGGCGCCAAATATCTGTTCTACCCCGAGGAGATCGCGGTCGCCGCGGCCTCCCTGCTGACCGGCCTGCCCATCAAATGGGTGGAGGACCGGCGGGAGCATTTCCTGGCCGCCATCCAGGAGCGCGACCAGTATTGGGATTTCGAGGCGGCGGTGGACGCGGACGGGCGGCTGCTGGCGGTGCGCGGGCGCATGGTGAGCGACGCCGGGGCCTATGTGCCGCAGGGGATCAACCTCGCCTACAACGCGTCCACCGCCTTCCCCGGCCCGTACGTGCTGCCGGCCTACGATCTCGACGTGTTCGTGACGGCCACCAACAAGGTGCCGACCATCCCCGTGCGCGGGGCCGGCTATCCGGAGGGCACCTTCGCGATGGAACGGCTGCTCGACGCCATCGCGCGCGAGCTGGGGCTCGACCGGGCGGAGGTGCGGCGGCGCAACCTCGTGCCAGGGGAGGCGATGCCCTACCGCACACCGATGGCGTCCCGCTCCGGCTCCGCCATCCTCTACGACAGCGGCGACTTCCCGGCGATCTTCGCCCAGGCGCTGGAACGGATCGATTACGCCGGGTTCGAGGCGCGCCGCGCCGCGGCGGCAGAGGAGGGGCGGACGCTCGGCATCGGCATCGCCTGCGGCATCAAGGGCACGGGACGCGGGCCCTACGAATCCGGTCTCGTTCGCATCGGCAAGTCGGGCCGGGTGTCGGTCTACACCGGCGCCATGCCGATGGGGCAGGGGCTGAAGACGGCGCTCGCCCAGATCACCGCCGACCAGCTCGGCGTGGCGCCCGACCAGATCACCGTCATCTGCGGCGACACCGGCACCATCCCGCTGGGGCTGGGCGGCTTCGCGAGCCGGCAGACGGTCACCGCCGGCTCGTCCGTCCATCAGGCGGCGGCGGTCGTCCGCCGCAAGGTGCTGACGGTCGCCTCGGAGCTGCTGGAAGCGCCGGAAGGCGACCTGGAGCTGGTGAACGGCGAGGTGCGGGTGAAGGGCACCGACCGCGCGATCACCCTGAAGGCGGTGGCGGAGGTCGTCTCGGGCGTGCCCGGCTACGCCCTGCCCAAGGGCGCCGAGCCGGGGCTGGAGGGGCAGGACCCCTTCCTTCCCACCGGCCTCACCTACGGCATGGCCGCCCATGCGGTGGAGGCGGAGGTCGACACCGGCACCGGCAACGTCAAGCTGCTGCGCTACGTGGTCGTCAACGACTGCGGCCGGGCGATCAACCCGATGCTGGTGGAGGGGCAGATCGTCGGTGGCGTGGTGCACGGGATCGGCAACGCGCTGTTCGAGTGGATGGGCTACGACGACCGCGCCCAGCCCATCACCACCACGCTGGCCGAGTATCTGCTGCCCACCTGCACCGAGATCCCGCCGATCGAGGTCCATCTCGTCGAGTATCCCAGCCCGCTCAACCCGCTGGGCGTCAAGGGGGTTGGGGAGGCCGGCACCGTGCCGGCCGCCGCCGCCATCATCTCCGCGGTGGAGGACGCGCTGCGGGAGCCGGGCATCCGGCTGGGGGAGGTGCCGCTCTCCCCCCACCGGCTCTACCAGATCATGCGGGATTGCGGCCGATCAGCCTGAGAAACTGGCGCCACGCCAGCCACAGGCCGAGCCGGAAGCCGGAGATGGGGCTGGCTTCCGGCTGGGCCTGGGCGGGTGCGACGGCGGGCGCCGCGGCTGCCACCTGAGCGGTTTCACCCGTCACCGGTTCCGCGACAACGGCCGGTGTCTCCACGGGCGCCGGCCGTGCCGCGTCCAGCTCCTTGCGCAGGTTGCCGGCGAACTGGCCGATCAGGTGGTTGGCGAGGTCGTTGATCATGCCGGCACCGCGCCCGTACTGCGCGACCGAGCCGGACAGGGTGAGCGCGGTGTCGATCTCGACGGCCGTGCCGGCGCCGGCCGGCACCATCCGGAAGGTCACGTCGGCGGTTGCCCCGCCGCGCCCCTTCTGGTCACGCCCTTCCGCCCGCACAGTGGCGCTGCGGTTCGCCTCGTCCTTGGAGGTGATGCGCGCCTGCCCGCGGAAGCTCATCACCACCGGCCCCAAACGCACCTGCACCTCCCCGGTGTAGGCGTCGTCGCCGTCTACGGAGATGAGCCTGGCGCCCGGCATGCAGGGCGCGATCCGCGGGATGTCCAGCAGGACGGCCCAGGCCTGATCCGGCGGAAGCGGCACCTCGAAACGGTTGTGGATGTTCATAACCCTCTGGTCCCCGATCGCTCAGAAGCGGATGTTGACGTTCTTCACCTGCGTGCAGGCGTACAGCTCCTCGATGCTCTCCTCGCGGCCCATGCCGGACTGCTTGTAGCCACCGAAGGGCACGCCGACGAAATGAGGGCCGGCGTGGTTCACCCAGACATAGCCGGCCTGGACGCGCGCCGCGGCGCGGTGGGCGGTGTCGAGGTCGCGGGTGAAGATGGCGGCGCTGAGGCCGTAGTCGGTGGCGTTCACCTGCCGGTACAGCTCCTCCTCGTCGCGCCAGCGGAACACCGACAGCACGGGGCCGAAGATTTCCTCGCGCGCGATGCGCATCCCCATGGTCACGTCGGCGAAGACGGTCGGCTCGACGAAGAAACCACCCTCCAGCCCCGGCGCCGTGATGGGGCCGCCGCCGGTGACGAGGCGCGCACCCTCCTCCCGGCCGTAGCCGATGTAGCGCAGCACCTTGTCGTACTGGGCGCGGCTGATCAGCGGGCCCATGGTGGTGGCGGGGTCGGCGGGATCGCCCGGCCGGTAGTGGGCGCAGCCGGCGACGATCCGCTCCAGCACGGCGTCGTGGTGGCTGTCGTGCAGGAAGACGCGGCTGGTCGAGCCGCAGGACTGGCCCGACCAGGTCAGGTTCATGCCGGCGACCGCACCCGCCGCCAGCTTGTCCAGGTCGGCGTCGGGGAAGGCGATCAGCGCGTTCTTGCCGCCCATCTCCAGCCCGACGCTCTTCACCGTGTCGGCGGCGGCGCGCAGGATCGCCTTGCCGGTCGGAACGCTGCCGATCAGCGCGACGCGGGCGATGCCGGGATGGGTGGACAGCGCCTCCCCGCAGGCACGGCCGCCGGTCAGCACGTTGTAGACGCCGGGCGGCAGCAGGTCGCGGTCGCGGATCAGCTCGGCCAGCCGCAGGGCGGACAGGGGTGCCTGCTCCGCCGGCTTGACGATCAGCGTGTTGCCGGCGGCGAGCGGGGCCGCGCAGCGCATCGTCGCGAACATGATCGGGTGGTTGTAGGCGATGACGCGGGCGACCACGCCCAGCGGCTCCCGCAGCGTGTAGTTCAGGAAGCCGGGGCCGACCGGGATCGTCTCGCCCTTCACCTCAGTCACCAGCCCGGCGAAGAACTCCAGCCCGCGTGCCCCCATCTCCACGTCGCGCAGCATCTCGGCGACCGGGTTGCCGCAGTCGATGGCGTCGATCAGCGCGAACTCCTCCGCATGCTCGCGCAGCGCCGCGGCCAACGCCCGCAGCCGGTCGGCGCGCTCCAGCGGCTTCAGGTCGCGCCATACGGGAAAGGCCGCGGCGGCGGCGGCCACGGCCGCCTCGACGTCGGCCGCCGCGGCCTCCTCCACTTCGCCCAGCCCAGCGCCGGTGGCGGGGTTGAGCAAGGCCATGCGGCCGCCGCCGGCGGCGGAATGGAAGGCGCCGCCGTAGAACAGCCGGCGCTCGGCCGGCAGCACATCCGCCGGCGCGCGGGCGCGCCCGGATACCTGGGTCCCGGATACCTGGGTCATGGTCTTTTTTCCTTCGTGTCTCCAACCCCGCCACCGCGGCGTTGCCAAAGCCGGGCGGTAAAGCTAACTAACAAGTTAGTACAGATCATCAAGGACGGGAAGTGCCATGGACGGCCGGTGGGGGAGCGATCTGGTGGCGGAGGCCATCGAGCGGCTGGGATTCCGATTCGCCGCGTACAATCCCGGTGCAAGCTGGCGCGGGCTGCACGACAGCCTGGTCAACCATCTCGGCGGGCGGGTCGAGCTGGTGCTGTCGCTGCACGAGGAGCACGCGGTGGCTCTGGCGCACGGCTGGACCAAGGTGACGGGAGAACCCGCGCTGGCGTTGGTGCACAGCAACGTCGGGCTGCTGCACGCGTCGATGGCCATCTACAACGCCTGGGTCGACCGGGCACCGGTGGTGGTGATGGGTGCCACCGGCGCCATGGACGCCGCCAGCCGCCGCCCCTGGATCGAGTGGATCCACACGGTGCAGGATCAGGCGCAGATCGTGCGTCCCTTCACCAAGTGGGACGACCAGCCGGCATCGGCCGCGGCGGCGGTCGAGTCACTGGCGCACGGGGTGGCGCTGGCCCGGCTGGCGCCGAAGGGCCCCGTGTATGTATGCCTGGAGGTGTCCGACCAGGAGACCCCGATCCCGTCGGACCTGACGCTCGACCGTACGTTGCCAGTCGCGACCCCCGCGCTGCCACAGGCGCCGGAGCCGGATGTCGTGACCCTCGCCGCCGCGCTGGAGCGTGCCCAACGTCCGCTCCTGCTGGTCGGACGTACGGGACGCGACAAGGCGGGCTGGGCGGCCCGCGTGGCTCTGGCCGAACGGACGGGGGCGCGGGTCCTGACCGACATCCGCACCGCCGCGGCTTTTCCCACCGACCACCCCGCCCACCTCGGCGCCCCCGGTTTCGGCTTCGACGCGGCACAGACGGCGGCACTCCAGGCCGCGGACCTGATCCTGGCGCTGGACTGGATCGATCCGGCGACGGCGCTGGGGATCGCGGCACGGCGCACGGGGGCGGCCCCCGACGCGCGCATCGTGTCACTCGACCATCTCGCGCACCGTGGCTGGGTCAAGGACGGCTTCGCCCTGCCGCCCTACGGCCGCTGGATCGCCGGCACGCCGGAGGACGTGGTGGGGCGGCTGCTCGATCGGCTGCCGCAGGGGACACGTACGCCCTGGACGGTCGAAGCCACCAACCCGGCCGCTTCCGACGAGGCGTACAGCCTCGGCACTCCGGCGGCCTATGCTGCCGTCGCCGCCGCCATCGAGGCGCTGCGCCGCGACACCCCGGTGGCGTTGACCCGGCTGCCGCTCGGCTGGCCGTCCGGGGCCTTGCACTTCCGCCATCCGCTCGACCATCTCGGCCGCGACGGGGGGGAGGGGCTGGCGTCCGGTCCCGGCATGGCGGTGGGGGCGGCGCTGGCGTTGAAGGGGAGCGGCCGGCTGCCGGTCGCGCTGATTGGTGACGGCGACCTGCTGATGGGGCTGTCAGCGCTGTGGACCGCGGCCAGCCACCGGCTGCCGTTGCTGGTTCTGGTGGCCGCCAACGGCGTCTACGGCAACGACGTGGTGCACCAGGAACGCGTCGCCCGCGACCGCGGCCGGCCGGTGGAGAACAAGTGGGTGGGCCAGACCTTCACCGACCCGGCACCGGACTTCACCAAACTGGCGGCAGGGCAGGGTGCTCTGTTCACGGCGAAGGCAGATGCGTTCGATGCCGGTCTTCCCGGCATCCTGCGGCAGGCGGCGGACGCGGCGCTCGCCGGGCCGGGGCTGGCGCTGGTGGAAATCGCGGTGCCCGCGGCGTGAACGGCGGGGGCGGCCCGTTCGCGGGGCCGCCCCCGGATCAACTCCGGATCAGACCGGGCAGCCAGGTCGCCAGTTCCGGGACCAGGATGATCAGGGCCAGCAGAGACATCTCGATGATCACGAACGGATAGATGGAGCGGTAGATCATCGCCGTCGTGGTGTCCGGCGGCGCCACGCTCTTCATCGCGAACAGCACCATCCCGAAGGGTGGCGTCATGCCGCTGATCTCGATGGCGAACAGCACGAGGATGCCGAACCAGATCAGGTCGAAGCCCAGCGCCGTCGCCATCGGCATGAAGAACGGGATGGTCAGCAGGATCATGCTGAGCGAGTCCATGAACATGCCCAGCAGCAGCAGGATCGCCAGCATCCCCAGCAGCACCACCATGGGATCCGGGTTGGTCGCCGACACCAGCGCCACCAGTTCCCGCGTGGCCCCGGAAAAGGCCAGGATCTGCGAGAAGGTGGAGGATCCGGCGATGATGAACAGCATCATCGCACTGATGACGGCCGACTGCTTCAGCGACTTCACCAGCATGCCGACGCTGAAGGCCCGGTAGATGACGGTGAACAGCACGGCACCGGCCGCACCCAGCGCCGCGGATTCGGTCGGCGTGGCGATGCCGCCGAGGATGCTGCCGACCACCACCACGAACAGCGAGAGCAGTGGCACGACATAGACAAGGAAGGGCCGCACCCGCTCCGCGAAGGGCATGTCGGCCACCTCGTAGGGCGGGGCCAGCGACGGGTTGAGCACGCAACGCACGAACACGAAGCTGGCGTGCGCCGCCCCGATCATCAGGCCGGGAATGATGCCGCCCAGCAGGATGTAGCTGATCGGGATCTGCGACACGGTGCCGAGCAGCACCGCCATGTTGGACGGCGGGATCAGCATGGCAACGCCGCCCACCGCCATGATCGGCCCCATCGACACGCTGGGGTGATAGCCGCGCCGCCGCATCTCCGGCAGCAGCGTGCTGCCCAGAAGCGCCGTGTTGGCCATGCTCGACCCCGACAGGGCGGAGAACAGCACGCCGCCGCCGACCGCGGCCAGGCTGAGGCGTCCGGGCAGGCGCTTGAACAGCCGCTCCACCGCGTCGATGGCCTTCAGCGCCACGCCGGAGTGGAACAGCACCTCGCCCATCAGGATGAACATGAGCAGCGGGGCCAGCGTGAAGCTGGCGACCGAATCCACGGTGTTGCGGCCGACCTGCACCAGCCCGTTCCCGCCGCCCAGAAAGATCCAGGCGCCCACGATGTTCGCCCCGAAGAAGGCGAAGGCGACCGGAAGGCCGAGCAGCATCAGGGACAGCGTGCCCCCGACCAGCAGGGCCAGCACCCAATACCATTCCATGCTGTCCGTCCCCTCAGAAAAGGTCCGACCGGCTCATGCCGGCGGTGCGCCGCTCGGTCCAGCGGCGGGCGAGTTGGCGGGCGCATTCCACCGATAGGAGCGCGAACATCAGCGCCACCGCGGCGAAGGGCAGCCATTCCGGGATGAGGACGTAGCGGAAGATCACGGAGTCATCGACCCAGGACCGCCGCGCCGCCTCCCCCGCCGCGATGGCGAGCACCAGGCTGAACAGCAGGCACAGCGCCGCGCCCGCGACCCGCATGGACCTCTGCAGACCTGCCGGCACCAGGGAGATGAGCAGGTCGACCTCGACATGCCGGTTTCCGCGCAGGACGTAGGCCGCCATCAGCGCGGTGATGAAGAGCATCCCGTACTCGACGAGATCGAAGACCCAGGGCAGCCCGCCACCGGCGGCCGTCCTGAGGATGATGTCGGCGCACACGCCGACGGTGAGCAGGACGGTCAGCACCGCCGCCACGACGCCGCAGGCGTCCAGGACCCCGTCCCAGACGCGCCAGAAGGCCCGCATGTGGATATCCCTCCGCAGACATCCGGGCGGCGACGCCCCCGCTGGAGCGTGCCGGCCGGAGGGCGATGACGATGGCTTACTTGCCGATGAGGAGCGGCTTCAGCTTGGTGGCGAAGGCGGGGGCGCGCTGGCCGATCTCCGTCCAGGTGCTCTCGTAGGCCATGTCGAGAAATTTCTCCCGGTCGGCGGGGGACAGGTCGATCACCGTGAAGTTCTTCTCCTTCACGGCGCGCGCGATGGCGTCTTCCTCCTCCTTGACCATGGCCTGGGTGGGCGCACCCTCCACATACAGGCCGGCTTCGTCCAGCACCGCCTTCTGGGCAGCGTTGAGCCCGTCGTAGCGCTTGGCGTTCATGAAAATGGCGATGTTGGGGGAGTAGAAGCCCGGCCCGATCCGGTACTTCACCACCTCGACCCAACCGGAGGTGAACAGCTCCGAATTGATGTTGGAATAGCCGTTGACCACGCCGCGCTCCAGCGCCGTGTAAATCTCGCCGCGGCCGACCTGGAGCGGCTGGGCGCCGAGCGATTCGAAGAAGGCCTTCACCGTGTTGGTGGTGCGCAGGCGCAGGTTCTTGAAGCCCTGGAGGTCGCGCACCTCGCGGTTGGAGAAGATGTAGAAGGGGATGTCGCCGGCGTACAGCCCGATCATGCGGGCGTTGGCCGGACCCTTCAGCATCTCGTTGACGGCTTCGAAGGTGCCGTTCTGGCGCATCTGCTGGGTGGTCACCCGCGCGGCCGATAGTCCGCCCAGACCCTGAACCAGGTTCTCGAAATAGCTGGGAGGAGCGGCGACGATGTCGACCAGGCCGTCCTTCAGCGCGCGCGGCTGCTGGTTGGCGGGCACCGCCTCCGGCCCGACGACGGCGCCGATGCGAACCTGACCCTTGCCACGCTCGTTCACGTGCTGCACGAAGGCATCGAAGGCCACGCGGAACGGCGAGCTGGCATTGTCGGTGTAGATCATCGCGCGCAGGTTCACCTCCTGCGCGGTCACGGGGGTCGTTCCGGCAAGCGCGAACAGACCGGCGGCCACCGCCGCCTTCCATGAAACGGACAGTCTCATCGAACCACCTCCTCTGTATTTTTTGTTGAACTAACTACTTAGTTAAGTAGCATACCGAACACGCTGTCAAGCGATGACGCTGCGCCGCCGCACGCGATCAGGGAAGGAAGGGACCCCCACATGAGCCGCCTGGAACTCAGTTTGGCCGTCTGCGACTACGACCGCTGCCGGGCCGTCCTCGACGGCCGGGTGGCCGTGGACGGCTGCCGGATCATCCCGACCGCCATCGAGCCGGAGGAGGCGTTCCACCGCGCCTTCAAATTCCAGGAGTTCGACGTCACCGAGCTGTCGCTCAGCAGCCTGACGATGCTGACCTCGCGCGGCGAGTCCCCGTACGTGGCGATTCCCGCGTACGTGTCGCGGCTGTTCCGCCATTCCGGCATCTACATCCGCACCGACCGCGGCATCGACCGGCCGGAGGATCTGAAGGGCCGGGTCATCGGTCTGCCCGAATACCAGATCACGGCGACCGTCTGGATCCGCGGCATCCTGGAGGACGAATACGGGGTGGATGTGCGCTCGGTGAAATGGCGCCAGGGCGGGCTGGAGGAGGCCGGGCGCACCGAGCGTTCACGTCTCGACCTGCCGCCGGACATCGACCTCAAGCCGATCCCGTCCGACCGCACTTTGTCGGACATGCTGGCGGCCGGCGAGATCAATGCGATGATCTCCGCCCGCGCGCCGTCCTGCTTCCTCAAGGGGGTGCCGAACGTCGCCCGCCTGTTCCCGGATTACCGCGCCGCCGAGCAGGACTATTTCCGGCGCACCGGCATCTTCCCGATCATGCATGTGATGGGGGTGCGCCGGAGCATCTACGAGCGGCATCCCTGGGTCGCGGTCAACCTGCTGAAGGCCTTCATGGAGGCCAAGGCGGTCGCGATGTACGAGCTGGGGCAGATCGGCCATCTGTTCGCCAGCCTGCCCTGGTCGGTGTACGAGCGCGACCAGACGGTGGCGCTGATGGGCGAAGATTTCTGGAGTTACGGCTTCGCCGAGAACCGCAAGGTGCTCGACACCTTCCTGCGCTACCACCACGAGCAGGGGCTGTCGAAGCGGCTGGTGTCGGCGGAGGAGCTGTTCGCGCCGTCCACCCATGAGCTGACCCGGATCTGATCGGACCCTGATCTGATCGGACCCGGATCTGGGCGGACGCGTCCGGTCCGTCATGAAAACGCTGCGGTCCTGGAGCCGTCGCCGTGCGTGGCTCCAGGACCGCGGGCGCTTCGGTGACCTCAACGCTTCGCTTGAGCGGCCTGCCGGGCGGCGCGGTCGATCACGTCAGCGACGGCCTTGGGTTGCGTCAGGAAGACGACGTGGCTGCCCTTGACCTCGGTGGTGTCCGCCCCGATGCGGCGCGCCGTGCTGCGCAGAAGCTTCGGATCGATCGCGCCGTCCTCCGTCGCCACCACGAACCAGCTCGGCTTGGTCCGCCACGCCGCCTGCGTCACCTTGGCCGTGAAGGCCGACATCGCGATCGGCACCTGGGAGTCGCGCATGAAGGCCGCGTCGGCGTCGCTGGTGTCGGCGGCGAAACCTTCCTTGAACGTCGGACCGTTCACGAAGCCGAACCCATCCTTCTGCTCCTCGATGATGAAGCCCGGGGGCGGCGGGATCTGGGCGAACTGATCGGCCGTCGTTTCCCCGGAGTCGGGTGCCAGGGCCGCGACATAGACCAGACCGGCCACATCCGGACCCGATCCCGCCTCGGTGATCACGGTGCCGCCGTAGGAGTGGCCGACCAGGATGGCCGGGCCGTCCTGACGGCCGAGGACGCGGCGCGTGGCGGCCACGTCGTCGGCCAGCGAGGTGAGCGGGTTCTGGACGACGCTGACCCGGTAGCCACGGGCGGTGAGTTCGTCATAGACGCCCCGCCAGCCGGAGCCATCCGCGAAGGCGCCATGCACCAGCACGACGTTCCGGACGGCCTGCGCCGGAGCGGCGGGCGTCGCGGTCTGCGCCTGTGCGGCGCCGGCGATGCACGCCGCGGCGGCGATCGTGACGATGAAGCGGCTGATTTTGCCAGTCATGGGATGTCTCCTTCGGGATTTCGGGCCGAGTGCCGGTGAGGGCCGCCGCCGGGGCGGACGCGGCTCCAATGTGGCACTGGTGTATGTTGCGATAATGTTTACTGCGATAAGTAACGTCTTTACCCTGGCATCCGGAGGCGGTCAAGGGTAAAATTTATCGCGATAAGCATCCCCGCTTCGGCCGGATGCGAGGAGCCAGCCATGACCGCCAGACCGAGCCGCCCGCCGCCTCTCGAGGATCAGCTCTGCTACGCCGTCTATTCGGCCGGCATCGCCATCCAGCGCGCGTACAAGCCGCTGCTCGACGCGTTGGGGCTGACCTACCCGCAGTACCTCGCGCTCAACGTCCTGTGGCGCGAGGACGGTCAGACCGTCGGCGCCCTGGCCGAGCGGCTCGCCTTGGAGCCGAGCACGCTCACCCCGCTCATCAAGAGGCTGGAAGCCGCCGGGCTGGTGCGGCGGACCCGCAACCCCGACGACGAGCGCCAGGTGCTCGTGGCGCTGACCGACCAGGGACGTGCACTGGAGGCGAGGGCCGGTTGCCTTGGCGAGGCCCTGCTCGACGCGTCCGGCCAGTCTCCCGCGGATCTGGGAGACCTCAACCGGACGATCAAAGGGCTGCGGGATGCGATCTACGGCCGGATCGGACACCGAGGCCTCGGGCGCTCCTGAATTCCGGCACCCGGTCCCGCCGAGTGCCGTTTGCACGAGGCGGTTTGGATGGCGGAGCGGGAGCGCCGCGGGGCTAGACCGTCGGCACCGTGCCGCCGTCGATGACGTGTTCCGCGCCGTGGATGGCCGAGGCCCGCTCGGAGGCCAGGAAGGCGATGAGTTCCGCCACCTCCTCGGGCCGGGCCGGGCGGCCCAGGGGAATGCCACCGAGCGCATCGAGGATGCTCTGGCGTGCCGCCTCCAGAGTGCCTCCGGTGCTGGCGGCGATCCGTTCCATCAGGGCGTCGGCGGCCTCCGTGTGGATCCAGCCGGGAGAGACGACGTTGACCCGCAAGCCCTTGGGTCCGACCTCCTTCGACAGCGCCTTGCTGTAGGTCGTCAAGGCGGCCTTGGCCGCCGCGTAGGCGGTGGTGGAGTCGTGCAGCGGCAGCCGCCGCTGGATCGACGAGACGTGGACGACCACCCCTCCGCCCCGCGCGATCATCCCCGGCAGCAGGGCATGATCGAGCCTCACCGCCGCAAGCAGGTTGAGGTTGAGCTCGGCCTGCCAGTGATCGTCGGTCAGAGCGGCGAAGCCCCCGCCCGGCGAGGCGGAGCCCCCCAGCATGTGGACCAGCACGTCGACACCGCCGAGCTGCTCCGTGGCCGCGTCGGCGAGCCTCCGGATCCCCTCGGGCGTGGTCAGGTCGGCCTCGACGATCCGCACGTCCTCCAGGCCGTCGACGGTCTGGCGCGCAGCGGTCATCACCCGGGCGCCGCCCGCCACGAACCTTTGGACCGTTGCCCGGCCGGCGCCCTTGGTGCCGCCGGTGACGACGACGCGGCGCCCCGCGAATTCGACGGGGTCGATGCGGGCGGCCATCACGCGATCTCCAGGGCGGCGATCGCCCCGTCCTCCAGCGTGAACCGCAGGGTGAACCGGATGGGGCTGCCGCGGAACGTGCCGGCGGTCAGGCCGGCCACCACGACGCGGCCGTCCTCCTCGCGCCAGGTGTCGGGGGTGAAGACCGCCCGGTTGTCGATGGTCGCCGTGCGGATCCAGGCTTCGAGGTCGTCGTGCCCCTGATGACGCCCGCCATCATCGAGGACGACCGCGTCCGGGGCGAAGGCCGCGAGCATTCCCTGGGCATCGAGCCGGGCGTTCGCCGCGACATAGGCCGCGATCGGGGAGGGCAGATCCGTTATCATTCGCGTCTCTCCGGTGTTGGGTTGTGCCGGAGACACGCTGCACTTGAGCTTTCGAAATGACAAGAACGGACGGAAAAGTAAGGTACTCACCGGAAAGTAAGCGCGTGTCCCACACGCCTCACACGGCGGCCGAGAGCGTGCAGAACGTGATCCGGATCCTCGAGGGTCGGTGGAAGCTCGTGATCCTGTTCCAGCTGTTCGGCGGCCATGTGCGGCGCTTCTCCGATCTGGAGCGCGCCATTCCCGGCATTTCCCAGAAGATGCTGATCCAGCAGTTGCGCCAGCTCGAGAACGATGGAGTGGTCGGGCGCATCGTCCACCACCAGGTTCCGCCGAAGGTCGAGTACCACCTGACGGACTGGGGCCAGTCCCTGTGCCCGGCACTGGACGCCCTGCTGCTGTGGGCGGAAGGCGCACCCGCCGAGCTCCGCTCGCGACTGATCCAGGAAGCGCCGGGCGCTTCGGCGCCAGGGGCCGAGGCCGGCGACGTGTAGGTGGGGCCGGCCCCGGTCCACGGCCCGTGCCGATAGCGCGCTCAGACGCTCGACGCCATCCAGGCGGTGCCGCCCTGTTCGGCGGATCGCTGTTTTCCCGTCGCCACGTCGCGGTTGACGATCTCACCCTCCAGGTTGACGAAGTACTTCGCGGTGCGCGCGAGCTGGTCGGGGTGCAGGCCGTTGGCCCTCAGCTCCTCCCACATCTTTTCCATCTCGTGCGCCGGCCGGCCGAGGTAGGAGTCGGTGATGCCGTCCATCCGCTTTTGCTGGTCGGCCGTGACATACGGCATGTAACCGCGGTCGTTGACGGGCAGGGCGATCTGGTACGCCGGCGGATCCATCTTGCGGCCTTGCACGACCTTGTCCCGTTCGCGCTTGTAGGAGTCCAGCTCCTTCTGCATCCGCGCGATCTCTTCGGCCTCGCCCTGTTCGGCCGGCGCCGCCGTTGCGTCCTGCGCTTTGGAGACGTCCGACAGCAGGTCCGAGAAGTTGGTGGAGCCCGCTGGTTGGCCGGTGCCCGACGTCCGACCCTGTGGCGGCACGACGGCGGGCCCGATCGATGCAGGGTTTCCTACGACTTGCACGTACCACCTCCATTGCCGCTTTTGTGACGCTTGGTATTCGCAGGCGAACGGAAGCAACGGTCGTGCCAAGCCCTGCGGTGCCGACGAACGCCATTCCCGGCGCGCGGGGCGGCGACGCACGTCGCCTTTCACCCGGCAGCTTCTGCCGATGGGCACATGTCGCCAAGCGGAGCCCGCCCGTACCGCCGATGCCACGCCCCCCCGACAAGGCCGGCCGAGTCGGTCCACACTCGCGCTCCATCGTCTCGTCACGACAGAATGCGCGGCTGGTGGCGCTGCGACCGGTTGGGCAGCGGTGCACATGATCGACGGTCCAAAGAATATCATATGGGTTGTACTTATCCTCCGTCAGAAGGGCTTCTTCCCTTAAGCGCATCGATCCGCGGAAAGCTTCCGCATTGGTCGCAGACATGTAACAGATACTACCACTTAATTGCGATCTTGAGGAAATTGGCTCACCTTTGCCCCAACTGTCCTGGCCATCGTGGCGCCGGATCGCAATCGCAAGGGACAGGGATCAATGGCAACGACCTCCGGGACATCGACCATCACCGTGACCGCCAAGGGCACCGACAAGGCCCATTTCAAGCTGCTGGTCGACGGCAAGACGATCGGCGAGGGCACCACCGGTGGCTCGGCCAAGGACTTCGTGTTCAAGACGAATCTCGCGGCGAACCAGGCCCACAAGGTGCAGGTCCAGTTCGACAACGACCGGGTCCAGAACGGCGTCGACCGCAACCTGACGGTCGATAAGATCACCATCAACGGCAAGTCGGTCCTGCCGGGCGACGACAACGTCTCCTACGACCGCTACGCTCTGGACGGCCGCGATGTGCTCGACGGGCGGGCCCTGATGAAGTGGAACGGCACGCTGGTCGTCGATGCGGACAAGAGCTACTTCCCCGGAAGCGTCGCGACGACTCCCCCGGCACCGGACACCGATACGCCCGGCGTCCCCAAACCGACCGGTCCCGGCTTCTACGTGGCCAAGAACGGCAACGACAGCTGGTCCGGCAAGCTGGCCGCCCCCAACGCCGCCGGCACCGACGGGCCCTTCGCGTCCCTGGAGAAGGCCCAGGCCGCCATGCGGTCGAGCGACATCGACACGACCTATGTGCGCGGTGGCGACTATTACCAGAAGCACGTGCTGTGGCTGGACGGCCAGGACTCCGGCGTGACCTTCACCGGCTACGGCAACGAGAAGGCGGTGATCCACAGCGGCCCGCAGGCTTCGGTGTCGATCGGCCTCGGTGGTGCCAAGGACGTGACCATCGAAGGCCTGACCTTCACCGGCGGCCGTGCGGACGGACATTACGTCTTCGCCGACAAGGCCGCCGGCCTCGTCTTCGCGAACAACGTCGTGAAGGGCGGCGGCTACGGCATCACGGTGCAGAACAGCGCCAACAGCAAGGTCGTGGACAACCTGTTCGACCGCACCGGCGCCGAGTCCGTCTTCGTGAAGGCCGGGTCCAACGGCACGGTGGTGTCCGACAACCTCATCAAGCATCCGAACGCGGCCGACCGCGGCGACGCCGGGATCTGGATCAACGGCAGTTCCGACGTCAAGGTGACGCACAACCAGATCGAGAATTCGCCGGAGAAGGCCATCGCCGTCGGTTCGGTCGAAACCAATGGCAGCGACGCGACCTACCGCGCGACCATTGCCTACAACAAGGTGATCAACGCCAATCTGGAGTCCGACGACGGCGGCGGCATCTACCTGATCAGCCGTCAGCAGGATTTGACCGGTCACACGGTCATCAACAACGAGGTGACCGGCACGACGGCGGTCCATCCGTCGGGCGACGTCGCAAGCTGGGGGATCTACCTCGACGACTGGACCAGCGGCGCCACGGTGAAGGGCAACCTCGTCCATGGCAACATCGGCGGTGTGTTCCTGCACGGTGGCTGGAACAACAAGGTCACGGAGAACATCATCGCCGACAACAGCGGCGCCCAGATCGGCCTGCAGCAGGAGGTCGGCTGGGGAGGCTGGAAGGGCAAGGTGATGAGCGGCAACGACATCTCTGGCAACATCGTCGATGTCCGCGACGGCACTGCCGTGCACATCTACGGGCCGGCCGGTGTCGGGAACATCCACAACAACGTCTACAGCAAACTGGACGTGTCGAAGGATCTGTTCGACGTCTGGCCGCGGGTGATGTCGAGCGGCGCCACGGGAGACCTGTCGGACTGGCAGGCAGCGGGCTACGACAAGGGCTCCGTGAGGCTGGACCCGGGCTTCGTCAACCCGGGTGCGGAGGACTACAGTCTGGCGGCGCATTCGCCCGTCTACGCGCTGGGCTTCGACCACATCGCCTACGATGACATCGGGCTGCTGGGCTGACCGGCCCCGCAGGTCCCGACCGCGTGCCTTGAATGCGGACCGCCCGGCGGCGGGCGGTCCCATCACGCGCGTGTTCGTGAGCCTGTGATCGCACGGGAGCGGAGACGTTCACCTCGCGCCTTACCGGTGTCACGCGAGAGGAACTCCGGGTTGATCAGGCGGATCCTGGCATTATTTTTCATAATTCTGATTATCACACTTTTTTTGGTGTGGGCGGGGTGGATTCAAATTTGAAGTGCTGCTCTCGTTTGATATCAGTGGCTTACGACACGAGGGCCGCATGGGAACGCAGTATTCTCACATGGATATGGCCGAACATCGGTTGGGCCGGCACCGCTCGACGATCCATCGGGAGGCGGGAGCGGCTGTTCGAGACCTTGGCCCTGGTCCGCCGACGGCGTCGGCCGCGCTTCGGGCGTCGGCCGCGCTTCGGGCGCCGGCCGCGGCGTGGCCCCTTCCCGGCCGAGCGCACCATCGTCCGGCGGCCGGCGGAGGTCACCGACCGGGCGGTGTTCGGGCACTGGGAAGGTGACCGGATGATCGTCGCGCGCACGACCGGGAAGGACAACGTGACCACCCCGGTGGAGCGGCGGAGCCGCTATGTGATCCTGCTGGCCAATCCCGACCGGCGGTCGCCAAGGCCCAGTGGCGCCGGGACCAGGGCCGTGATCCTGGAGAACAGCCGTTCGAATTCGTCGGCGGTTCCACGCCAGGGGTCGGCGTTGGCGGCGAAGGCGGCGTCGATCTCCGCCCAGGCGGCGGGTGCCAGCCGGTCGGAAAGGAGCGGCAGCAATTGGCGCTCCTCCATTTCGATGTGGGTCCAGCTGAACGCGACATAACGTTCGGCGGCAGCGCAGAAGCTTTCCTGGGCCGCTGCCCCGACGGCCTGGAAATGGATCAGGCTCATGGCGAGTTGGAGGACATGCTCCCGCCCGCGGTGATGCTGGTGCTCCAGCTCGTCGATGATTGGCACCGCGTCCGGGCAGGCCGCCCGGATATGGGGAAAGAAGACCCCGTCCTCCTTGGGATGGTGGACCTCCTCCGGAACGCGCACGATGTAGTCGATCATGGCGGCGAGCAGCCGGAAGTCCGGTGGCCGGCGGCCGTCGCGCAGATCGGCGATGGTGGCTTCCAGAGCGCGGAGCACCGCGGCCAGCGCGCGATGCTCGTTGCGGATGATGTCGATCGCCTTCATGCGCTTGTCCCGTCATCGAGTTCCACCGCGCCGACGCCCAGCCACCGGTCGAGCAACGCCGGCTCGTCGATCAACCGGCGGCTGTCGCCGGAATAGACGACGCGTCCCCGTTCCAGGATCATGGCGTCGCGCGTCAGCGGCAGGATCTGGTGGGCGTGCTGCTCGACGAGGATCACCGCCAGCCCGTCCCGCTCGATCATGCGCTGGATGATCCGGAACAGCTCCTGGACGATCAGCGGCGCCAGCCCCTCCATCGGCTCGTCCAGCAGCAGCACCTTGGGGTCCAGCATCAGCGCCCGCGCGATGGCCAGCATCTGCTGCTCGCCGCCCGAGAGCTGGTTGCCCATGTTGGAACGCCGTTCCATCAGGCGCGGGAACAGGTCGTAGACCCGGTCCAGCGTCCAGGCACCGCCGGTGGCGATGGCCGTCAGGTTCTCCTCCACGGTCAGCGACGGGAAGATGTCGCGCTCCTGCGGCACCCACCCCAGCCCCGCGAGCGCCCGGCGGTGGGTGGGGACGGCGGTCAGGTCGCGCCCCGCCAGCCGGATGCGCCCGCCATGGCGCCTCGTCAGACCTATCAGGCTGGTCAGCAGGGTCGTCTTGCCCATGCCGTTGCGACCGAGCAGCGCCAGGCTGCCGCCCTGGTCGAGACGGAACGAGACGTCGTCGAGGACGCGCGCGTCGCCGTAGCCGGCGCTGAGCTTCTCGACCTCCAACAGAGCTTCAGACATGCTGGGCCGTCCCGAGATAGACTTCCTTGACCAGCGGGTGGCTGGCGACGCGGGCCGGCGTGTCCTCGACCAGCAGCGCCCCGCCGACCAGCACGGACACGCGGTCGGCGAAGCGGAACACCAGATCCATGTCGTGCTCGATGAGCAGGATCGTGGTGTCGGCCGAGAAATCCGCCAGGGTGGCGAACAGCTCGCGGCTCTCCCGCGTCGGGATTCCCGCGGCCGGCTCGTCGAGCAGCAGAATTCGCGGACGGGAGGCGAGCGCCAGCGCGATCTCGATGATGCGCTGCTTGCCGTAGGCGAGATCGCGCGTCCGGCTGTGGGCCGCGTCGGCGATCCTCAGCCCCTCGATCAGCTGCGCCGCCTCGTCCATGACGGCGCCGTAGGAGGCGAGCGGCTTCCAGAACCGCCGCCCCAGCCCCTGGCGCTCTGCCACCGCCATGGCGACCGATTCCAGCACCGTCATGTCGGCGAACAGACGGTTGATCTGGAAGGTCCGCGTCAGGCCGCGCCGAACCCGTTCGTGCTGGCCGAGCCGGGTGACGTCCTGGCCGTCGATGTGGACGGTCCCCGAGGTCGGCCGGAACAGGCCCGACAGGAGGTTGACCAGCGTCGTCTTCCCCGCCCCGTTCGGGCCGATCACCGCGTGCCGGCTGCCCGCCGCGATGCGGAGATCGACGGCGTTGGTGGCGACGAAGGATCCGAAGGCCTTGCACAGGCCGCGTGTTTCCAGCGCCGGTGCGGTCATCGGGATGCCCCCCGGCCCAGGATCAGATTGCGGATCAGGTCGCGGATGCGGGCAGCCGCACCCAGCGCGCCGTCGCGGGCGAAGAGGACCACGACGATGAAGATCAGCCCGATCCAGAACTGCCAGAATTCCGGGTCGATGTCGGCCAGCAGGTGGTGGATGGACATGTAGGCGACCGCCCCCACAAGCGCCCCGTAGAGGTGGCCGGCCCCGCCGAGGATCAGGATCAGCAGCACCTCGGCCGAGCGGTCGAAGCCCAGCACGTTGATCGACACGAATTGGGTGGTCTGCGTCAGCAGGGCACCGGCCACGCCGGCATAGGCCGCCGCCAGGGTCCAGACGACCGCCAGCCGCCGATTGACCGGCACGCCGAGCGCCGGCATGCGGGCGGCGTTCAACCGGATGCCGCGCAGCGACACGCCGAAAGGGCTGCGAACAACGCGGCGCGCCATCCAGAACAGAAGGAGCAGCACCACCACCGCGTAGACATAGGCCGTGCGTCCGTAGAGATCGAAGCTCCACATCCCGAACAGCGGCGTGTTCTCCACCCCCGGCAGGCCGTCGACGCCGCCGGTGACCTCCGTGGCCTTGTTGGCAGCCTCGTACAGCATGGCGTTGATGCCGACCGAGACCATGAGCTGGCTGAGCCCGGACCCGCGCAGCATCAGCGGGCTGGTGAGCGCACCCGCCAGGGCCGCGGCGGCGGCGGCCGCCACCAGCCCCAGCAGCGGATCGCCGATCCCGAGATAGGCCGGCAGCATGCCCGCCGCGTAGGCGCCGACACCAAAGAAGGCCGCGTGCCCCAGCGTGACCATGCCGGCCACGCCCAGCACCAGATCCAGCGACAGCGCGAACAGCGCGGTGATGGCGATCTGCGTCAGCAGCGGCAGATTCTCGGGAAAGGCGAACCAGCCGATCACCGGCAGCGTCCAGAACAGGAGCTCGGCCGGTTTCCAGGCACCGGCCCCGCGCAGCGCGGCGGGAGCGGCCATCGGGGAGACGACGCCGGTCATGGCGACGGCCTCCCGAACAGGCCCTGCGGCCGGACGATCAGCATCACCACCATGACCGTGTAGATGATGAAGGAGCCGACCTGAGGGACGTAGTATTTTCCGGCGACGTCGAAGATGCCGATCAGCACCGACGCCACCAGCGACCCCTCGAAGCTCCCGGAACCGCCGACCACCACGACGATCAGGAAATAGACGAGGTAGCGGAGCGGGAAGCTGGGATCGAGGCCCAGCAGTTCCACCCCCACGGCCCCGCCCAGACCGGCCAGCGCCGAGCCAATGGCGAAGGCGACGACGAACACCCGGTCGACGTCGATGCCCAGCCCGCGCGCCACCGCCGGCCGGTCGACCGCCGCGCGCAGCCGGGCGCCGAAGCGCGTGACGCCGACCGCGCGGTGCAGCGTGACGGCGACCACCAGGCCCAACACGATTAGAAAGGCCCGGTACACCCCGATCTCGATCCAGGGAAGCTGGACCTGGCCCTGCAGCCAGCCGGGCAGCCGGATCGGCTGCGGCTGGGGACCGAACAGCCAGCGCGCGAGCGCCATGGAGACGAAGATCAGCCCGATCGAGAACAGCACCTGATCGAGCTGGCCGGCACCGTAGAGGCGCCGGTAGACCAGCCGTTCGAGCGCCACGCCGGCCGCCGCCGCCGACAGCGTCGCCATCAGCACGGCCACCGGAAAGGGGATGCCGTACCGGTCGAGCGCCACGACGCAGACATAGCCGCCGAGCATCGCGAAGGCGCCGTGCGCAAGGTTGATGATGCCCATCAGCCCGAGCGTCACCGAAAGCCCCGAGCTGATCAGGAACAGCAGCATGCCCGAGGCGATGCCGTCGAAAAGGATGGTCATGGCGCACCTGTTGACCCGTGCCGCGGGGAGAGGCGCGCAAGGCGCCCCCGCCCGCCGGAACGGCGGTTACGGCTTGCCCGGATCGCGGACGCGGTCGAAGCGGTCGAACTCCACATTCGCCAGCTCGCCGTTCACCCGCTCGGTGCGGCGGATGTAGACGGTCTGGACGATGTCGCGCGTCTCGGCGTCGATCTCGATGGGGCCGCGCGGGCTCTCGAACGCCAGGCCCTTCAGCGCCTCCATGATCTTCGCGCCGTCCAGGTCGCCGCCGGTCTTGCGCAGCGCCAGATCCAGCGCCGCCATCCCGTCATAGGCGGCCACCGCGAAGTAGCTCGGCACCAGATCGTTGCCGGCCAGCGCCTTGGCCGCGGCGAAGAACGCCTTGTTCTTCTCCGACTCGTGCACCCGCGAATAGTGGTGGCTGGTGATCAGCCCCAGCGCCACGTCGCCGGTCGCCGCCAGATAGCTGTCGTCGGTCGCCTCGCCGGTGGCGATGAGCTTGATGCCCGCCTCCTGCAACCCGCGCTCCGCCGCGGTCTTCAGGAAGGCCGGCGGCAGGACGCCGGAGGGGAAGAAGAAGAAGACGGCTTCCGGCTTCTCGTCCTTGATGCGCTGGACATAGGCGGAGAAGTCGGGGTTGGACAGCGGCGTGCGCACCTTGCCCACGATGGTCCCGCCGGCGGCCACGAAGGCCTTCTCGAAGGCGGTCTCGGAATCCTTGCCGGGGCCGTAGTCGGCGACCACCGTGTAGACCTTCTTGATGCCCTGCTTGGCCGCCCAGCGCGCCATCGGGTCGGACACCTGCTCGACCGTGAAGGACACCCGCGCCACATAGGGCGAGTTGGTGGTGATGGCCGACGACGAGGCGTTCATCACGATGGCGGGGATCTTCGCCTCCTTGGCGATGGCGCCCACCGCGAAGGCGTTCGGGCTGAAATCGAGCCCGGCGAAGACGTTCACCTTGTCCTTGACGACCAGCTCCTGGGCCAGCCGTTTGGCGAGATCGGGGGCGGCGCCCGGCGCGTCCTTGCGCACGATCTCCACCGGCCGCCCGGCCAGCTTGCCGTCATGCTCCTTCAGGTACAGGGCGATGCCGGTGTCGAACTGCCGCCCGTAATCCGCGTAGGGGCCGGAATAGGAGGCGATGACGCCGATCTTCACGGGCTTCTCGTCGGCCCACGCCGCCGATGACACGCCGAACGCGACGAAGGCCGCGGCGACGATGCGCGCTGAACGTCCCATAGACACCCTCTCCTGTTTCGCTCCGATCCGGGATGGACGCGGGCTTTGTTCGTTCGAAAGGCCGCGGTCGGTGCCGCCCCCCGCAGGGTCGCCCCCTAGCGGGACGCGGCGCGGCAGAAACTCTCAAGGTCGATCCCGGCGTCGCCGGCCTGATGCGCAGCAAGCTCCGTGCCATGCGCCAGGAGCTTGCGCGCGGTCATGTGGTCCCGGATCGCTCCGACGGAATCGACCGCCACGAGGCGCCTGTCGCGGAAGTGGAAGAGCGAGAACTTCCCGCTTTCCGGGTCGCCGCGCAGAACGATCTCGTCATCCGGGCTGCCATGCCCCACCATCTGGAACTTGGCGTCGTACTGGTCGGACCAGAACCAGGGCTGGACGAGATGCAGGGTCGGGGTCCCGGCGAGGGTGGCGCCGGCGGCGCGTGCCTGCTCCGTGGCGTTCTGCACCGATTGGATGCGGATCAGTCCGCCACCCGGCTGCGACCCTTCCAGGTCGAGACGCGCCGTGCAGTCGCCCGCGGCGGCGATGGACGGGTCGCTGGTCATGCCGTGCGCGTCGACGACGATGCCGCGGTCGGTGCGCAAGCCCGCGTCGCGCGCCAGCTCGTCGTTCGCGTCCACCCCCACCCCGACGACGACGAGGTCGCCGGCGATCTCGTCCCCGCTGCCGAGATGTACGCCGCACACCCGCCCGGCGTCGCCCAGGATGGCGGCCACCGTGGCGCCGAGCCGCACATCGACGCCGTGCCGCCGGTGGAGCGCCAGCGTCCAGTCCGACAGCAGGGGCGGGAAGCAGCGCTTCAGCAGCCGGTCGAGCGGCTCGACCACCACGACCTCGAGCCCGAGGGTGCGCAGGGAGGCGGCCACCTCCAGCCCGATGAAGCCGCCGCCGATCACCACCGCCCGGCGCGCCGTCGCCGCCGCGGCTGCCAGGGCGTCGGCATCGCCCATATCCCGCAGGTGATGGATGCCGGCCAGATTCTGGCCGGACACGGACAGCCGGCGCACCCGCGCGCCCGTCGTCAGCGCCAATTTGGTGTATGCGAGACGGCGGCCGTCGGCCAGCACGACCTCCCGCGCGGCGCGGTTGATGGCGACCGCCCGCTCGCCCAGCCGCAGCTCGATGGCGGCCCGCCGGAACGCCGCCTCCGCGCGCAGCAGCATCGCGGGCGGCGCCATCTTTCCCTGCAGATACGCCTTCGACAGGGGCGGACGCTGGTAGGGCATCCGCGCCTCCTCCCCCAGCATCACGACCTCACCGGCGAAGCCGTGGTCGCGGGCGGAGAAGGCGAGCTGCGTTCCCGCGTAGGAGGCGCCGACGACGACCAGCCGCCCGGTCATCGCTCAGACCTGCCGCTCGGGAACACGGACCACCAGACCCTTCAGGCCCGGCGCGGCCAGAAGCTGGCAGCCCAGCCGGCTGTTGGGCCGCCGCTCCGCCGCGACGCCGTCGAGCAGCCCGTTCTCGTCCTCGCCCATCGGCGGCAGCTCCCCGGCCTCCAGCGATTCCACGTAGACATGGCAGGTGGCGCAGGACAGGCAGCCGCCGCACTCGCCGTCGATGCCCCTGACGTCGTTGAGGATCGCGCCCTGCATGACCGACATGCCCTCGGCGATGTCGACGACCTCCCTCGATCCGTCCCGCAGAATGAATGTCACGTCCGTCATGGAAGAGGCGTCCTTGTGGTCTGGTGAGTGGCGGGCGGTCAGAAGAGATCGAAATATTCGCGGTGCTCCCACTCCGACACCTCGGATTCGAAGCGGCGGATTTCCGCCTCCTTGATGCGCGCGTAGTAATCGACGAACCCCTCGCCGAAGCCCTCGGCCAGTACGGGATCGGCGCGCAGCGCGGCGACCGCCTCCCCCAGCGTGCGCGGCAGGACGGGGCCCGGCGCCTCGTAGGGAACATCGGCGGCCGGACCGGGATCGAGCCGCCGCCGAAGCCCGTCCAGGCCGGAGACCGCCTGCGACGCCAGATACAGGTACGGGTTGGCCGCCGGCTCGCCGACGCGGTTCTCCAGCCGGGTGGCCGGGTCCCCTGCCCCGCCGATCATGCGGATCATGGCGCCCCGGTTGTCGCGCGCCCACACCACGCGATCGGGCGCCAGCGAATAGGCGCGGTAGCGCTTGTAGGCGTTGATGGTGGGGGCGGCCATCACCGCGGCACCCGGCGCGTGCGCCAGCAGCCCGGCCAGATAGTGGCGGCCGATGGCCGACAGGTCGCCCTCCCCCGCCTCCGGAACGAACAGGTTGCGGCCGTCCGGCCCGGTCAGCGACTGGTGCAGGTGCCAGCCGCTGGACGCGGCGTTGGGCATCCGGGGCCGGCACATGAAGGTGGCGTGCAACCCGTGGCGCCGGGCGATCTCCTTCATCGCCGTGCGGAACAGCACCATGTTGTCGGCGGTGTCGATGCCCTGGGTCGGGGCGAAGGTGAACTCGAACTGGCTCGGCCCGAACTCCACCTCCATCGACGCCAGGGGCAGCCCGAGGGCGAGCAGCTGCCGGCGGAAGATCTCCATCACCGGCTCGACCGCGTCGTAGGTGACTTCGGTCAGATATTGGGCGCCGGTGGACAGCAGGCCGAACTCCGGCGGCATGCCCGGCTGTCCCGACTGGTCGGGCCGGATGTTGCGGTCGGGAACGCGGAACAGGTGGAATTCCACCTCCAGTCCGGCGGTGAGCGACACCCCCTCGGCGGCGAGGCCCCCGAGCGCCCGGCGCGCCACCCGCCGCGAGCAGAAGGATACCGGCGTGCCGTCGGGGAAGTGCAGGTCGCACAGAATCCAGGCGTTGTTCGGCGCCCAGGGCAGCGCCCGCCAAGTGGACGGGTCCGGCACCAGCAGCAGGTCGGAGGCGCCCTGCATCTGCGGCATGTCGAAACCGCCGCCCGTGGTGAAGACAGGGAAGACGGTGCGGTGCGAGGTGTCCTTGGCGATCAGCGTGGTCGTCAGGCTGACGCCGCGCCGGAGGGCCTTGGACGCAGCGGCGCCGACGAGCGCCTTGCCCCGGAGCACGCCATGCTGGTCGGCGAAAAGGAAGCGGACGACCTCGATGCGGCCGGCGTCGATCTCCGCGACCAGCCGCAGCGCCGCCTGTTCCTGCTCCGCGCTCCACGGGCCGGGACGGTCAACCGGATCGGCCATGGTCACGCCTCGACCTTGCCGCCCCAGGGGGCGTCGGCGCGGCGCTTGGCATCGCCCTCGCGCCAGTAGCGCTCGACGTCGCCGGAGCGGTCGACACCGTCGTAGCTGACCGGGCCGCGCATCGCGGGTGCCTCCTCCGGGGTGAGGCACATCAGCGGCCGTTCGCCCTTCTCCACCCGCTCCAGCTCGCGGGACAGCATGCGGCGGTAGGCGATGATGCCCTTGTCGCTGGTGCCGAGATGCTCGCGGGTGCGGTCCTGGATCGGACCCTGCGATTCACAGGCCCACTGGTCGTGGATGTTGATGTCGAACCCCATGCCCAGGAAGGTCGCGGCCTTCTGCTCGTCCGGGTCGTAGCCCCAGCTGTTGGAGCGGTTGCGGATCGGGCGGTAATCCGGCTCCGGGTAGGTGGCGAGGCGCTGCTCGCGCATCGTCGCCTTGTCGATGGGGCCGGTGAAGCTGGTGAAGATGGTGAACCAGAAATTGTTGTGGTCATCCACCGGCACATGCCACTGCGAGATCGTCACCTCCGGGCTCATGGGGATCACGAAGGCCTGCGGGAAGACGATGTTGGTGACGCGCACATGGGTCTGCGCCTCGTCGATGCGGCGCAGGGTGGTCAGGCGCAGCCCGTGGTCCACCGGGGTGACGCCGATCTCCGGCCGGTCGTACTCGCGCAGCACGCGGGTGATCGGCAGGTCGGTGTCGAAGGTGGTCGAGCGGAACTGCTTGCCGTAGCTGGCCTCCGGGTCCTCGTCCTCGAAGAAGCGGTGCAGGAACGAGGCGTGCGCGGGGTCCATGCCGACCTCCAGCGACTGGAGCCAGTTGCACTCCCACAGCCCCTTGAAGGCGAAGGTGTGGGAGTCCGGTGCGGCGAAGCAGTCCAGCTCCGGGAAGGCCGGCGGCGTGCCCGGCCCGATGTAGGCGAAGACGACGCCGGAGCGGACCTCGGTGGGGTAGGCCTTCTGCCGCACCTTCTTGCACAGCGTGCTGCCGACCGGCTCCGCCGGGGTTTCCAGGCAGTTGCCGTCGGCGTCGAACAGCCAGCCGTGGAACGGGCAGCGCAGCCCACCATGCTCCAGCCGGCCGAAGGACAGGTCGGCGTTGCGGTGCGGGCAATCGCGGTCGAGCATGCCGTAACGTCCGGCCGCGTCCCGGAAGAGAACGAAGTTCTCGCCAAGAAGCCGCACCGCCTTCACCTGGCGCTTGCCCGCGAACTCATCGACCAGGGCCACCGGCTGCCAGTACCGCCGCAGGAGCGTGCCGCAGGGCGTGCCGGGTCCGACACGGGTGTAGAGGTCGTTCTGCTTCTGACTGATCACGGCGGTCTCCCGAAACCTGCGGCGGACGGCCCTTGGGGCCGGGTTGTCTGCGCTCGACGCTGCGGCATGCAGAGTTCCACGCATTGCATGCAGTGTCAACGGGGAATGGCGGGCCGGTCGATGAAAACCAACGCCGGGCCGTGGCCGGAACCAAGCGCCCTTCCAAAATCATTCGGGATTTCAGCGATCTATGTGATTTGCCGGCAGGGTTTCGGGATGGTTTGCATACCTAAGCATCGGTCATCGTGACCCAATTGCATGCAGCGTGATTATCACGGTGGCAACCGCGGTGGAATGCGCTACTGTGATCGCAAAAAAGGCCCCAGGTGGAGCGTCATGCGGTCTCAACAGTCCCGGATTCTCGTGCAGCTGCGCGATCTCATCCTGAAGGGGGAGTTCGCGCCGGGCGAGCGGCTTGCGGAAATCCCCATCGCCGAGCGGCTGGGCGCCTCCCGCACGCCGGTGCGGCTGGCCTTCGCGACGCTGGAGCAGGAGGGGCTGGTCGAATCATCGCCCAGCGGCGGCTACGTCATGCGCAGCTTCACCCGCAAGGAGCTGGACGACGCGATCGTCGTGCGTGGCGTGCTCGAAGGCACGGCGGCGCGGCTTCTCGCCGAGATCGGAATGACCCGCCCGATGTCCGACGAGCTGCACGACTGCTTGGCCCAAGGCGACAAGGCGCTGGCGGAGCCGGAACTGACCATCGACGGCTACGCCGATTACGTCGATATGAACGACCGCTTCCACAAGCTGATCATCGAGTTCGCCGGCAACGACGCCCTGGCCCGCGCGATCGAGGTGAACGACCGCCTGCCCTTCGCGTCGGCCAGCGCCACGCTGCCCATGCACACCTCGACCGGCGACGGCCGGCGATGGCTCCAGATCACCCACTATCAGCACCACGTCATCCTGCAGGCGATCGAGAAGCGGGAGGGTGCGCGGGCGCAGGCGGTGGCGATGGAGCACATCGAGATCGCGCGCATGAACCTGCGCAGCGCCTTCGAGCGCTCGCAGGACTACTCGGACATCATGCCCGCCATCCGGCTGATCCGGCGCTGATCAGGTCGATCCGGCGCGCGTCTGACCGTGCCGATGCACTTCCTCGTCGATGCGGATCGCACCGCAGGCGGCCAGCCGTTCGAGCTCGCCGTCGGACAGGCCCAACAGGTCCCCCAGAATCACCGCGGTGTCCGCACCCAGCCGCCGCGGCGGTTCCGCGGATTCGCGAACCGGCGTCCGGGACAGACGGTGCGGGCTCCGCAAGAGCGGCGGCCGGCCGTCTCCGCGCTGCACCACGCCCCGGGCCTCGGCTTCCGGCGCGGTCAACGCTTCCAGCACGCCGCGCGGCCGACCGGACGGAATGTCATGCTTCCGCAGCCGCAACAGCCAGTCCTCGGCCGGACGGGCGGCCAGCAGCCCGTCGAGCAGCGGTTCCAGCACATCCCGGTTGCGCACGCGGCGGTCGTTGGTGACGAACCGCTCGTCCGACACCAGGTCCGGCCGCTCCAGCACGCCGACGCACAGCGCCCGGTACTGACGCTCGTTGCCGCAGGCGATGACGATGGGCCCGTCGGCGGCCTGGAAGACGCGGTAAGGCACGATGTTGGGGTGGGCGTTGCCGTAGCGCGCCGCCTCCCGCCCGGTGATCAGGGCGCCCTGGCCGACATTGCCCAGAACCGCCATCTGCGCCTCCAGCAGCGCCATGTCGATGTGCTGGCCCAGCCCGTCACGCCCGCGGGCGTAGAGGGCCGCCAGGATGGACTGGCCGAGGGTGAGGCCGGTGATGATGTCGCTGATCGGCAGGCCGACCTTCTGCGGCCCGCCGTCGCGCTCGCCGGTGATCGCCATCAGCCCGCTTTCGGCCTGGATGACGAAGTCGTAGCCGGGCTCCGCCGCGCGCGGGCCGGTGCGGCCGTAGCCGGACACGCTGGCGTAGATCAGCCGCGGGTTGAGCGCCCGCAGCGCCTCCACCCCCAGCCCCATGCGCTCCAGCGTGCCCAGCCGCTGGTTCTCGATCAGCACGTCGGCACGTTCGGCAAGCCGGCGGACAAGGGCGACCCCGTCGGGGGATTTGAGGTTGACGGCGACCGACCGCTTGTTGCGGTTGAAGGCCAGATAATAGGCCGCCTCGTCCCCGAAATAGGGGGGGCCCCAGCCGCGCGTGTCGTCGCCGCCATCGGGATTCTCGATCTTGACCACGGTGGCACCGAGATCGCCCAGCGTCTGCGCGGCCAGCGGGCCGGCGAGCACCCGCGACAGGTCGAGCACCAGCACGCCGTCAAGGGGCGGAGGGGCCGTTTCGGGCAACGTCTCAGCCATCGACCGCCTCCCCCGACGAGCGCCGCGCCGTCCCGTGCCGGCGCAGGCGCCAGAGCAGGACATCCAGATGGTCCTGGCCGAAGAACGGCTCGCCCTCGAACACGAAGGTCGGGACGCCCCAGTGCCCGGCGGCGCGCAGGGCCGCCTCGTTGGCCTGCAGCTCGGCCTCGCAGCCGTCGCGGTCGTCGTCCACCATGGCCTGCAGGCGGTCATGGTCGAGACCGGCCGCCGCCGCCGCGCGGGCGAGATGGTCCCCCTGGTCCCAGCCGACGACGGTGCCGTCCCACAGCATGCTGCCGACATGGTCGATGTAGGCCAGACCCCGGCCCATCCGGCAGGCGGCGATGCCGAGATGGGTCAGGTTCTGGATGTAGGGCTGCTCCGCCGCGATGACGTTGGTCTGCGGATCCTGGATGATCGGGTCGGGCCGCGGACGGGCGAAGGGAAGCCCCAGATAGTCGGCGGTGCGCTTGGTGTCGAGGAACAGGTAGGGGCGCCAGAGCGGGTCCATCCGGACGAAATGGTCCGGCGTGCGCACCGCCAGGGGGCGGACCGGCCGGATCACCGCGGTCACGTCCCACTCCTCCACCAGCCGCACCAGCCGCTTGGTGACCAGATAGCTGTAAGGGCTGCGGAAGGACCAAAATACGTCGAAACTCAAGCTCATAGCGTGCTACTCCAGGGGCCGGTGCCGGCCGGGGATGATGGATGGGGACGGCGGGCGCCGACGACCGGGCGATGCAGCGGGTTCAACCATGCTCACGGATTCGATCGACATCCGCCAATTGCGGTACTTCATCGCGGTCGCCGAGGCGCGCAGCTTCACCCGCGCCGCCCAGGTGCTGAATGTGGCGCAGCCCGCGCTCAGCAATCAGGTCCGACGGCTGGAGGAAGCCCTCAACTGTCAGTTGCTGCGCCGGACCGGCCGCGGTGCGGAACTGACGGCGGACGGCCAGCTCGTGCTTGCCCGCGCGCAGGACGTGCTGGCGGCCATGGCCCGCCTGCGCGACGGGCTGCGGCCGGAAGAGACGGCGGGGGCGATCACCCTCGGCCTGCCGATGACGGTCAGCCCGATCCTCTCCCACGTGCTGATGTCCCGGATCGGCGAGCGCGCGCCACGGATCTCCCTGAGGCTGGCCGAGGGCATGAGCGTCTTCCTGGCCGAATGGCTGGCCGAGGGGCGGCTGGACGCGGCCATCCTGTTCGGCAACCAGCACCACCCGCGGATCATCGCCCGGCCGATCACGGTGGAACCGCTGTGCCTCGTCGGCCCGCGCGACGCCTTCCCGCCGGGAACCGAGGTGCCGGTCGCCCGCCTGGCCGACTACCCGCTGATCCTGCCGTCGCGGCAGAACGCTCTTCATCAGATCATCCTCCAGGCGGCTCTGGTGCAGGGGGTCGACCTCACCATCCGCTACGAGCTGGACGTGGTCGGCGAGATCCTTCACGGCGTGCTGCGGCGCGACGGCTTCGCGATCCTGGCGCCCATCGCCTTCGCCGCGGCGCTCGAACGTGACGACATCTCCTTCGCCCGGCTCGTTGATCCCGAGGTTCAGCGGGTCTGGGCCTGGGCGGAGCGGGCCGGTGCCGCGGGCGGGGCCGCCCTTGCCCGCGTGCGCGACATGGCGGTCGAGCTGTTGCAGCAGCGCACGCGGGAAAGCATGACCCTCGCCGGGCTTGCCAAGCCCTGACGCGGCGGCCCGGCCGATGGTCCCACCCTCGTGAGTCACATCTCCGCGGAACTCACCCGCCGCACGGTGCCGTCGGCGGTGTCGAGCGTCACCAGCGTCGGCAGCCAGGTCACGGTGACCGGCTGGCCGTAACGGGTCTCCAGGTCCTTGACGAAGTCGTCCGTGAAGAAGGCCTCGGCGCTGGCACGGTCGCGGAACAGGTAGACGCCGCCACCGTGGTTGTCCTCCGTGCGGTAGTAGTATTTGCGCTCCAGCCCCGGCACCGCCTGGTAGCGGGGCACGCTGTCGACGAACCTCGCGGTCAGCGTGTCGACGTCGAGGCCGGCGGGCAGGGGGAAGCGGGAGATGACGGTGATCATGATTGCGGTCCTTCGCGGTCGGATCGGGGTGGCGGCGGCGCGCGATCGAGCAGCAGGCCGATCGGCAGCATTTTGGGGATGGTGATCTCGGCCAGCGGGCCGACGAGCGTGCGGAGCCGGGCGCGTTCCGCCGGGGTGGCGGCCGGGCGTGGCAGCCCGGCGGCCGCGTCGCCGGCCCAGCCGAGCGCCCGGTCGCGCAGCCCGGCGAGGGCCGGGGCGGCGTCGAGCAGCGGCGGGTGCACGGCGATCGCGTCGAGCAGCGCCGGCCAGTGGGCGAGATGCCGCCACAGGCTGGCCGTCTCCACCGGCTCGGGCGCATCCCCCAGCCGGTTGAGGGTGGCGATCCGCCGGTGCAGCGGCGACCCGGGGTCGGGGAACGGGGGCATCGCCACCACCACCGCCACCGGCGGCAGCCAGCGGTCCAGCGGCGCGGTGGCGGCGGCGCCGCCGCTCCGGAGGTCGTCGACGAGGACCAGCCGGGTTGCGATCAGGTTGCGCGCGTTGTTGACGAGATAGCCGCGGACCAGCGCCCGCACCGCCGGCCACCCGGCCTCGTCCACGCCCCCGAGGGGATGGACGAGGCCGGCCGGCGCCGCCGGGAGGGCGGCGTCCAGCCGGTCCAGCAACCCGCCGGCCAAGGCGTCCAGCGTCCCGTCCGCGTAATGGGGCCGCAGGGCGGACCACACCCGGTCGAGAAGTACGTCCTCCGCCGCCAGCCGGCGGAAGACGAGGTTGACGATGGGATTGCCCGTGGTGGCCCGGATGTCGTCGTAGACGGCGGCGATGGCCGGCGGCGCCAGCCCGTCGTCGGGAATTTCCGGCGGCAGCGGCCGGGGCGTGGCTTCAGCGCCGGCCGACGGCATGGTCCAGCACCCGTTCGAGGATGGGCAGGCGGTCCTGCCCCCAGGTCATGTAGTCGCCGATCACGAAGACGGGCGCCGCGTACTGCTGGTGCTGCGCCAGCTCCTCCCGGTGGCGGTCGGCCCAGCCGAGATCGGCGGACGGATCGGCGTGCCGCATGGCGGCGGCAGGATCGAGCCCGGCCCGTCCGCACATCCGCGCGAGGTCGTCGTCGCGCGCGGTGTCGAGCCCGTCGGCCCACACGCCGCGCATCACCGACAGGATGTACGCCTCCCCCTTGCCCGTACGCATCGCGTGGGGGACGATCGCCATGGCCCGGCGCAGCCCGTCGCCGAAGGGATCGGTGAAGCGGCCGAAGCGCACACCGTGCCGCAGCCCCTCCCGCGCGCAGTCGAAGCGGAAATACCCCGCCTTCTCCGCCGGGATGGCGAAGCCGGCCATCTTCATGGGGATGATCAGCCGCGGATCGACGCGCACCCGGTAGCGGCGGGCGAGCGCGAAGGCGCGGTCGGCGGCGATGTAGGCGTAGGGGCTGCGGAAGGAGCAGTAGTAGCGCAGCACAGCGGTGCCGTCCGCGTCCCGCTCGGGCCCGCCCACATCCGGCAGCTCGGGATCGTCACGCAGCGGAAGGCAGCCGGGCACGCCGGTCGGCCGCCGGTGCCCGAGCGCGATGAGCGCCTGTTCCAGGTGGTACAGCCGGTCGATCCCCCAGTACCAGCCACCCTCGAACAGGATCATCCCCGAGTGGTAATGGCCGAGGCGCCGCTGCGCCCGCCCGGCCTCGGCCAGCATCGCGTCGGCCTCCTCCGGCGTCGGCAGGGCACGGCTCTTGCAGAGGTCGGCGACCGCGGCGGCGTCACCCGCAAACAGCGCCTGCCCGAGCGCCAGGGCGCAGTCCAGATAGCTGCGCGGGTCGGGCTGGGCGAGCAGCATCCGGGTGGCGAGCGCCACGCTGCCGGCGTCGGGCGCCACCGGCCGCCGCGGGAAGACGAGCGGATGGTGGCGGGCGAGATCCACCGCGTCGCGCAGGCCGTTCGCCATCAGCATGGCCGGGCGCGGCACATGGTCCGGCCCCGCCAACGGGACGGTCACGAAGCGGAAGGCGACGGAATGGATCTCCGACAGCCGTGGCAGCGCCTGGAGCAGCAGCAGGCTCCACGGGTCGTCGGCCCGGTGGAAGACGGTGAGAAGGGCCGGGTCACGGGTCGCGTGCATGGCGGGCCTGGATCGTCGGGACGAAGGAGGGCTGGTCGCGGTGCTATTTGCCGGCCGGTACGGCCAGCCCGCGCTCGCGGTAATACCGGGCGGCGCCGGGGTGCAGCGGCGCGTTCAGCTGGTCGGTCGCGCCCTGGAGGGTCACGGACTGCATCCACGGCGCCACCTTCTGCGCCTCGCCAAGGTTTTCCCACCACAGCTTGGTCATGTCGTGGACGAGCTGTTCGTCCATGTTGAGGCGGGTGGCGAGCCCGACGACGACCCCGGCGGCCATCACCCGTCCGGTGTTCACCTGCCCCTTGCCATAGGTGCCGGCGGGGATGTCGATGATGACGCTGCCCGGGCGCGCGATGGCGGCCTTCAACTTCTCGCTGTCGCGGGCCATGTGGCGCGGCTCGATCCCGAGGAGCCGGATCTCGCTGGTGGCGGCGATCTGCTGGACCGCGGCCGACGGCAGGTTGGCGAGGAAGACGGCGGCGTCGATCTGGCGGTCCTGGAAGGCCTGGTGCGCGGCGTTCCAGCCGAGGTTGACGACGTTGAAGTCCTTCTTCGGCACCAGCCCGGTGGCGCCTTCCACCAGATCCATCATGGCCTGGGTCGTGGCCCCGCCCGGCGGGCCGAGAAAGACGGTCTTGCCCTTCAGGTCGTCCAGGCTCTTGATGCCGCTGTCGGCGTAGGTGACGATGTGATAGACGCCGGCCGGGAAGTTGAAGATCACCCCGAGTTGGCCGGCCATCTCCGGCGCCTTGGGCACGCCGGCGAACATCTGCACGCCCTCCTTCATCGCCGCGTACATGGTCGGCGACATTGTGAAGAGGGCGACCCGGCCGCGCGCCGCATCGACCATGTGCTCGGTCGCCGCCCCGGTGGCATTGATCTCGATCCGCACCCGGTCGGACATCTTCTCATTGATGATGTTGGCGAAGGTGCTCAACACCACATAGGGCGAGCTGCCGAAGCCCAGTGTGGACATGCGCAGCATGTCCTTGGCGGCGGCGGGGGTGACGGCGGTGACGCCGAGCGCCAGGGCGAGGCCGGCGGCGGTCGCGGCAACGCGGCGGGCGAACCGCGCGGTGATGGTCATGGGGCGTCTCCTCAGTGTTGTTCTGGTTGCTTGGCGTGGTGGCGGGTCGGCGATCGTCAGGCCATGCGTTTCCAGTCCTCGGCATAGATCAGGGCGCCGCTGCCGACGAAGGCGGCGATGGCCCACAAGGGGTCGGTCTGGATGACCGCCACCGCCAGCACCGGGCGGAGCAGCCGCGACCACCAGGCAATGCGTGCCGTGGAATGGCCGGCGACCGCGGTCGTCAGCAGCCACATCGCCAGCACCACGCCGCCGACCGCCCAGGCGAGGTCGAGCAGGGAAATGTCGCCGGTCAGCGTCAGCGAGGGATGGAAGACGAAGGCGAAGGGGATCAGGAAGCCGCCCAGCGCGATCCGCACCGAGGTGACGCCGACCGCGATCGGGTTGGCCCCGGCGATGGGCGCCGCGGCGAAGGCGGCCAGCGCCACCGGCGGCGTCAGGCTGGAGAGCACGGCGAAATAGATGACGAACAGGTGGATGATCGGCGTCTCCACCCCCAGCCGCGACAGGCCGGGTCCCAGCACCAGGATGATCACCAGATAGGCGGGGACCGTCGGCATGCCCATGCCCAGGATCAGGCAGCCGACCATGGCCGCGATCAGGCCGAGGATCAGGCTGTCGCTGCCCAGCCCCCCCAGCAGGCCGGCGAAGCTGGTGCCGAGGCCGGTCAGGGTGAGGATGCCGACGATGATACCCACGGCGGCGACGGCCATGACGATCTGGGCCGCCGCCTCGCCGCCCCGGCGCAGCCCGTCGAGCAGGAGCCGCGGCTGCCGCCGCACGCCCGGCAGGAGCACCGCCGACAGCACCAGCGTCACCAGGACGGCGATCAGCCCGGACTGCGCTTGCGACCGCCCGGCCAGGATCACCCCGACGATCAGCACCAGCGGTATCAGGAACACCAGCACGCCGGGCAGGTCGGACCAGCGCAGGTCGCGGACACGCACGTCGCCCGGATCGGCCTTCAGCCCGAGCCGGTCGGCCTCCACCGCGATGGCGGCGATCAGTCCGGCGAAATAGAGCAGCGCCGGCAGCGTCGCCATCAGGCAGACCGTCAGGTATGGCACCCCGGTCAGGTCGGCCATGATGAAGGCAACCGCCCCCATGACGGGCGGTGTGAACTGGCCGGCGGAGGAGGCCGCGGCCTCGACGGCGCCGGCGAAGCGCGCCGGGAAGCCCCGCTTCTTGGCGAGCGGGATGGTCATCACGCCGGTGGCGACGACGTTCGCGGTGACGCTGCCGCTGATGGTCCCGAACAGGGCGCTGCTGATCACCGCCGCGTAGGCCGGGCCGCCGCGCGAGCCGCCGCTGAGGGCGAAGGCGACGCGGATCAGCGTCTGACCGGCCCCGCTCGCCTCCAGCACCGTGCCGAAGACGATGTAGATCAGGATCGAGGCGACCACGATCGACAGCATCTGGCCGTAGACACCGTCGAAGCTGAACCACACCACCCGCGCGACCTCTTCCGGGTAGTAGTTCAGCGTCTGCAGGGCGCCTGGCAGCCGGTCGCCGTAGAGCGCGTAGCCGATGAGCGCCGCCGCCAGTATGGCGAAGGCCGGTCCGAACAGACGGCGGGTCAGCTCCAGCACCGCCGCGACGCCGATCCAGGCGGCCGTCACCGCCTGGTCGTCCAGTTGGAAGAGACCGGTGAACAGCAGGTCCTGGATGGCGACGAAGCGCCAGGAGGCGTAGAGCAGCCCGGCGCCGATCGCCAGATCCACGGCGACGAGCAGCAGCGCCGCGGCACCACTGCGGCCGCGGGCGAGCGGCTTGGAAAGCAAGATGATGATGCCGGCGGCGAGCACGAGGCCGCTGCGCGTGTAGACCTCGTCGTAGAGACCGACCCCGGCGAACAGGATCGCCGCCAGCGTCACGCCCAGCTCCAGCGGCCAGCGCACCGCGTTCAGCAGCCATTCCAGACGGCCGGCGGGTGCCGGGGATTCGATCAGCTCGCCGGGCATGGTGGTGATGGGGGGCGTCATGGTCATGGTCCGGGCACGGTTTCGGTGATGAGCTTGGTGACGAGGTAGCTGTCGAGCCCTTCCGTACCGCCTTCGGACCCGTAGCCGCTCTGCTTCACGCCGCCGAACGGCGTCTCCGCGAGGCTGACCGCCAGCGAGTTCACGCCGACCATCCCGGCCTTCAGCGCCTGCCCGATCCAGCGGGCGCGGGAGCGCGACCCGGTGAAGGCGTAGGCGGCGAGACCGAAGGGCAGCCGGTTGGCGCGGCGGACGAGGTCGGCGTCGTCGTCGAAGCGGGCGATCGGCGCCACCGGACCGAACGGCTCCTCCGTCATCAGCAGGCTGTCGTCGTCGCTGGCGCGGACCACGGTCGGCTGCCAGAAGAAGCCGCGGTTGCCGGCGCGGCCTCCGCCGGTGACGACCGCGTGCCCACGCTCCTGCGCGTCGCCGACCAGCCGCTCCATCGCCGCCACCCGGCGCGCGTTGGCCATCGGCCCCATCCCGGTGGCCGGGTCGAGCCCGTCGCCGACGGCGATCGCCGCGGCGTGCGCGGCGAAGCGGTCGATGAAGCGCTCGTAGACGGCGCCATGCACGAAGAAGCGGGACGGCGCGATGCAGACCTGCCCGGCGTTGCGGTACTTCGCACCGGCGAGCATCGGCACCACCTCGTCGAGGTCGCAGTCGTCGTAGACGACCACCGGCGCGTGGCCGCCCAGCTCCAGCGTGCAGGGCTTGACCCCGTCGGCCGCCATCGCCGCGAGCCGCCGGCCGACCGGGATGGATCCGGTGAAGCTGACCTTGGCGATGGCCGGGTGCGGGATCAGGAACTCCGACACCTCGGCCGGGTTGCCGAACACCAGATTGAGCACCCCGTCCGGCAGTCCGGCGTCGCGGCAGGCCTCGACCAGCGCCATGGCGGTGCCGGGCGTCTCCTCCGCCGCCTTGAGGACGATGCTGCAGCCGGCGGCCAGCGCACCGGCGATCTTGCGCGCCGGGGTCAGCGCCGGGAAGTTCCAGGGGCAGAAGGCCGCCACCGGGCCGATCGGCTCCCGCACCACCCGGTGCTCGGTGTTCGGCAGCCGCGACGGAACGAGCCGGCCATAGAGCCGCACCGCCTCGTCGCCGTACCATTCGAAGATGTCGGCGGCGGCGGCAAGCTCGCCCCGGCTTTCGGCCAGCGTCTTGCCCTGCTCCAGAGTCAGGATGCGGGCGACGGCGTCGATGCGCTGGCGCAGCAGCGCGGCGGCGCGGTTGAGGACGCGCTTGCGCTCCAGCGCCGGGGTCCGCGACCAGCGCTCGAAGGCCGCCGCCGCGGCGGTGGCGGCGCGCTCCAGATCGGCCGTGCCGGCATGGGGCAGCAGGCCCAGCGTGCCGCCGGTGGCGGGGTTGATCACGGGTTCGGAACGGCCGCCGGTGCCTTCGCTCCAGGCGCCCGCGATGAACAGGCCCAGGCGCGGGTAGCCGTCGGCACCCGCGTCCGCGCCGGCACTGTGTGTCTGTGTCATGATGGTGTTCCTCGAGGCGCGGGGGTCAGGCCTGACCGACCGGAAGGGGGCTCTGGGGCTGGAGATGCAGGACCGTGTGCAGCAACCGCGCGGTCAGCTCGTCGCGCACGGGGCGGGCGGCGGGATCATCCCAGAGGTTGTGGCGTTCGGTCGGGTCGTCGCGCAGGTCGTACAGCTCGCCCCACGGCACGCCGCGGTAGAGGCTGAAGCGCCAGCGGTCGGTGACCAGGGTGCGCAGGCGCACTGTCCGGTCGAAGCCGAGGAAGGCGCGCTGGTTGTCCTCCTCGATCAGCAGCGCCTCGCGGGCGCCAGTGCCCTCCGGCCCCGAGGCCGCGGCGAGGTCCACACCCTGCATGTCGTGGTAGGGGGCGAGACCGGCCCTGGACAGGATGGTGGACGCGATGTCGATGGTGGAGCCCAGCGTGGCCGAGCGCTCGCCGCCGCGCTGGCGGGTCTGCGGGTCGTTCCAGATGAAAGGCACCCGCACCAGCCCGTCGTAATGCAGCGGTCCCTTGAGGATGAGCTGGTGGTCGCCCATGAAGTCGCCGTGGTCGGAGGTGAAGATGATCACCGTGTCCTCGGCCTGCCCGGTCTCCTCCAGCACGCGCAGGATGCGCGCGATGGCGTCGTCGATCATGGTGATGGCGCCGTAGGTCAGGGCGATGGCCTGCCGCACGTCGTTCTCGGCCACCGCCTTGATGGTCCAACCCTCGCGGTCGTTGCGGCCCTCGTCGCGCAGGCGGCGCAGCAGCCGAACCGGCGGCGGCACCTCGTCGTCCGTCGAGGCGAAGGAGGCGGGCAGCTCGATGTCCGCCGGGTCGTACATGTCGAAGTATTTGCCGGGCGGCGTGAAGGGGTGGTGGGGGTCGTTGAAGGAGCATTGCAGCAGGAACGGCCGCCCCTCCCCACCGGCGGCATGGCTGCGCAGGAACGCCTCCGTCCGCTCGGCGATGTAGCTGGTCGAGTACAGCTCCTCCGGCACCCGCGTGCGCCATGCCTGGAAATCGGAAATGCCCTTGAATGGCAGGCTGTTGGCCCGGCCGATCAGGGATTTCGGGTCGGGGTGCCGGGCCGCCAGCCAGCGGCCGTAATGGCCGTGCACGTCGTCGGCGTGCATGGCCGTCAGATCGACATGCTCGAACCCGTAGAAGGGCAGCTTCAGATCGTGGTCCGGGTCGGTCTCCCAGCGGGCCTTGGCCTCCTGCATGTAGTCGGGATGGCGGCGGTCGATGAGGTCGGCATCGCCATGCCCGGCCGGCGGCGCGCGGCGGTCGCCGTAGTCGGGCCGCTGAACCGGCGGCCAGGCGGTCATCGTCTGCAGGTGGATCTTGCCGACCGCCGCCGTCTGCCACCCCTGAAGGCGCATCAAGTCGATGAAGGTGTTGGCGGTGAGGCTGAGCGGGATGCCGTTGCAGCGCACGCCGTTTGCCGACGGCATGCGGCCGGTGACCATGGCGGCCCGGTTCGGCATGCAGGCGGGGTTGGCAACGTAGAAGCGATCGAAGGCCACACCGCCGCGCGCGATCGCATCGATCGCCGATGTGCGCACTACCCGGTTGCCATAACAACCGAGGTGGTCGGCGCGCATCTGGTCCGTAATGAACAGTAGAAAGTTCGGCTGTTTCGGCACGGGCGTCTCCCTACCCTGTTCGCTTTCCGCTGCATTGGGAACAGGATCGTTTTGTTGGCCAACATTCTATGGCCCGGCCCATAGGGAGACAAATATCATCTCAACTCATCTGATATAACGATTCGTTATGGGATATGATCTTGCCGCCCGCCATCGCGCGGGGCTATGGCTGGAATGACGGATCATCGGAACGGACAGCAATGCCCTCCATTCAGCCACCGCCGGTCTGCGCACCGCCGCGCTCGACCGTGGGCCGCCCGCGGCGCCCGGCACCCGCCGGGGCCGTCGATACCCACGCGCACGTCTTTCCAGCCGATGCGGCGGGCCGCCTGACCTCGCCCCGGACCTACACCCCCTCCCCCGCTCCGCTGGCCCAGTACCGTGCGATGCTCGACGCGCTCGGGGTAACGCACGCGGTGCTGGTCCAGCCAAGCGTCTACGGCTTCGACAACACGGTCATGCTCGACGCCCTGGGCGCCATGGCGGATCGTTGGCGCGGCGTGGCCGTCGTGCCGCCGGACATCGACCAGTCGACCTTGACCGCCATGCATGACAGCGGCGTGCGTGGCGTGCGCGCCAACCTGATGTTCAAAGGCGGGCTGACACGGGACGCGCTCGACGAACTCGTCCGCCGGATCGCGCCGCTCGGCTGGCATCTGCAGGTGCTGGCGGATGTCAGCGCCAGTCCGGACCTCCTGCGGGTCCTGTCGCTCCTGCCCGTTCCGGTGGTGTTCGACCATATGGGCCATGTGCCGGCCGGGCGGGGTCCGGACGATCCGGGCTTCCGGGCGATGCTGGATCTGCTGCGCCGCGGGCGTGCCTGGGTCAAGCTGTCCGGCGCCTATCGGCTGACCGCATCCGCAGACCCGTCCTATCCGGATGTCGCGCCCGTCGCCCGCGCCATCCTGGCCGAGGCGGCGGATCGCGCCGTGTGGGGAAGCGACTGGCCCCACCCGCACATCGACACCGCCATGCCGGACGATGCGGCGCTCCTCGATCTGCTCGACGACTGGACCGCGGACGCCGACACGCGGCATGCCGTGCTGTCCGGCAACGCCCGCCGTCTGTACGGTTTCGACCTCTGACGGTCGCCGTCACCGGCCGCCGATACCGGGGGACCCGCTGGACGACGCGCTGCGCAGGGCGTTGAGCAGGATGCCGATGGTGGTGCCGTTGTGCAGCACCGCCGTGCCGACCGGGGACAGGAAGCCCAGCGCCGCGGCGCCGAGGATGGCGGTGTTCAGGCCGACCGTCAGGCGGTAGTTGCGGTCGATCAGGGCCATGGCGGCGTCGGCCGCCTCCTTGGCATCGGCGACCCGCTCGATGCGGTCCTCCAGCAGCGCCACGTCGGCGGTCAGGCGGGCGATGTCCGCCCCCTTCTGCATGGCGATGCCGACATGGGCCCCGGCCAGCGCCGGCGCGTCGTTGATACCGTCGCCGACGAAGGCGATGCGCGCGCCGTCCCGGCTCATGTCCTCCAGGATGCGGGCCTTGTCGGAGGGCAGCAGGTCGGCGTGGAAGCCGTCGAGCTCCAGCTCCGCGGCCAGCTCGGCGGCGCGGTCGCGATGGTCGCCGGTCAGCATCAGGACCCGCGTCACCCCGGCCCGCCGCAGACGGGCGATGGTCGCGGCGCTGGTCGGGCGCAGGCTGTCCTTCAGCGCCAGCACACCCACAAGCACGCCACCGAACCCGATGAACAGCAGAGTCTTGCCATCACGGTGGAGGCGGTCGATCTCGGCCCTGTGCGCCGAGGTGTCGATGCCCTCGTCGTCCTCGATGAAATGGCGCGAGCCGACGACGATGCGCTTGCCGTCGATGACGCTCGCCACCCCATGCGCGACGATGAACTTCACCTCCTGATGATCGAAGTGATGGTTGTGGGTCGCACGGGCGGCGGCGACGACCGCCATGGCGAGCGGGTGGAAGTAATGCTCCTCCACCGACGCCGCGAGGCAGATCAGGTCGTCGGGACCGTAGGCACGATCGAAGGCGATGGAATCGGTGACCTGGAGGACGCCGGTGGTCAGCGTGCCGGTCTTGTCGAAGACCACGGTGTCGGCCTGCGCCAGCCGCTCCAGGGCGTTGGCGCCCTTGATGAGGATCCCCGCCTTGCCGGCCGCGTACATCGCCGATTTGAAGGCGACCGGCGTCGCCAGCTTGAGCGCGCAGGAATAGTCCGCCTGCAGGACCGACGCGGCGCTGCGCCAGTTGCCGGTCAGCAGCCAGGACGCGCCGGCGAGCTTGAGGACGGTCGGAACCAGCCGGTCGGCGAGGCGGGCGGCGTCGAGCTGCGCCTCGCTCTTCACGGTCAGCGACTGCTCGACATAGTCGGCGATGCGGGCGGCGGCGGTGCGGCTGCCCACCTGCTCCGCGTAGACGACGAGCCGCCCCTCCTCCATCAGGGTGCCCGACAGCACGGCGTCGCCGCGCTGCTTGGCGACCGGTGCACTCTCCCCGGTCATGGCCGCCTCGTTGACGGTGGCCTCGCCGCCCAGGACGGTGCCGTCGACCGGGATCACGGCGCCGGCCCCGACCACCACGCTGTCCCCCACAGCGACGGTGCCGACGGGCACCAGCGTCTCCGCGCCGTCGCGCAGGACCCACACCTCGTCGCTGGATGGGCGCAGCAGGTGCTTCAGCAGTTCGTCCGAGCGGCGGGCGATGGACTCCTCCATATACTCGCCGAGCGCCAGCATGAAGAGGGTGGTGTTGGCCGCCGTGACGTCGCTCCGCGCCAGCGAGATGGACACCGCGGCAGCCTCGAGCACATGCGAGTTGATGCCGTCGCGGGCGTAGATGCCGGCCCCCTGGCGCAGCAGCGGCAGCGCCGCAGCCAGCGACAGCGGCAGGCGCAGCGGCATGGGGAGCAGGAAACTCCCCACCAGGGTGGCGAGGCTTGCGGCCACGGACCCGGCATGACCGCCCGGCGCCGCCGCCGGCGGGTCGGCCGCCGCACCGGCCGTCCGGGCGGAGATCGGCCGGGCGGGGACCGGCAGGGCCGTGATGGCGCGGCACAGCGTCCCGGCGTCCGTGGCGGTGCGGTCGAAGCGGACCACCAGCGACCGCGCGGCGCGGTTGACCCGCGCGGTCTCGACTCCCGGCAACTCTTCCACGGCCCGCCGCAGGGCGGATTCGTCGGACGGTGTGCCGGGCCGGAAGGCGTAGCGCAGACGCACGCGGCCGGGCACTTGGTGGACCGTGTCCAGCCCGTCGACCCACGCGGCCCCGGTCATGACGCTCCGGCCTGTTCCGCCTCCAGCTCGGCCTGGAGGTCGGCGGCCTGCTCCTTCATTTCGGCGAGCCCGCCGAGCAGGCTGGCGTAGAGCTTCAGACCGGATTTCATGACACGGCCGCGCATCTCCTCGTCGGACAGGAGATAGGCCGCCGCCCCCCCGACCAGGACACCGACCAGGAAGCGTTCGGATCCGCGCGCCGGCAACAGACCGGCCAGCCCGCCCAGAAGGCCCTGGGCCTGCCCCATCCCCATGCCACCGCCGTTGGCCGCCATCGCGGCCTGCAGCATGCGCTGCTGCTTCTTCAGCGCCTTCTTGGTCTTCTTAGCCATGGCTGTCCTCATGTCGCGGCGGGGCATCCGCCGGGTTCAGCAGTCGTTCGACGGCGGCCACGCCAGCCGCTCCGGCGGCCACCGCCAGCACGAGGGCGGCGTAGTCGCGGGTGCGCAGGGCGTCGGCGGCGGCCGACGCGGCGGCGAGCGCCGCACCGCCCTGCAACGCGTGGCGCAGGATCCTCCGCCCGTCCGGCCGGCCACCTTCGGTCCAGCGGCCCTGCACGGCCGTGAGCAGGCCGGTCGCCACCAGCCCGCGGGTGAAATCGGTGACGCGGCCGCCGGACGCCAGCGCCAGCCGTTCCCGGCGCTTCATGCGGCACCGGCCGCGGGAGAAGGCGGGGCGGCGGACGGCGGGGCGGCGGACGGCGGAACGGCGGCATCGGGGGCCGCGACCGTCCCATCCTCCGCCGGAGCCTGCGCGGGGTCGGCGGGCGTGTCCGCGGGGGCCACGATGAGACGGGAGCGCAGGTCGGCCGAGGTCCGCTCGATCGCCAGCAGGCTGGTGATCGTGGCCTCGCGCACCGCGGTCTGTGCCTTGCCCGCACCGGCCTGCACGGTGGCCCCGACGCCCGCGACCCCATCCCGGACGGCGGCCGTCCGGTCCCTGGATACCACGGCGTTCTTCACCAGCCGGACACCGACGGCGCCGGCGATCACACCCGTGAAGAAGGTGATCAGCGGAAACATGATGGACTCCTTATCCATGCCGGCGGGATCACCGCCCCGTCCGGCGTACGGTGACGGCTCAGACCCGCACTTGGCCGAGCCCGGCGGTGACGATGCGCAGCAGCGTCTGCGCCGCGGCGGAGAGGTCGCCGCGGAGCAGGTCCGGCCACGCGGTGGGGGGGATCACCGACGGGTCGTATTCGATCGTGCAGGACCGGGCGAGCGGGTTGACGGAGACCGTGCGGATGCCCGGCGACCCGCCGAGCGCACGGCGCAGGGCATCGACGTCGCCCGCCGCCGCGGCGAGCCCTGCGTCGGGCGCGGCGTCCAGCTTCAGCCGCACGCGCCCCGGAATATGGTGCACGATGCGCAGGGAGGCCGACAGGCGGCGGATCAGGTCGATGGGCGCCATGGTGTCGCCTTCGGTCATTGGAACAGGCGTTTGCGCTGCACGGTCATGTGCACGAGCATCAGCGCGACGAACAGGGTGCCGGCACCCGCGTGCAGGCGCTTGCCCACGGCGAGCGCCGCGAGCGTCGCCGCCATGCTACCCATCATCCCGATCTTGGCGGCGCGGTTGATGCGCCGTTTCAGGTCCGGGACCTCTCGACCGTGGGCCGGTGGCGGCCCGGCTTCGGGATCGGCCGCGGGCGCGTCACCCGGATGCAGCACCGGTTCCAGCGCGGCGGTCACAGCGGCCTCGACGGTCGCCGGGTCGAGCGCGGCCGGGTCGTAGAGAACCAGCAGGCTGCCGACGGCCGGATTGCTTTCGGCGACGCGGAGTCCCTCAAGCTGCGCCAGCCGAGCCGCCGCGTCCCGCAGGCGGTCGGGCTGGCGCAGCAGCGGGTGGCGCAGGCGGATGCGCCCCGGCAACGCCGAGGCGATCGGCGAGGAACGTCCGGTCATGTGGTGGCTCCGTGCGTGTCCATGATGGGTCGCCGTCGGCAATGGGTCGCACCGTTGATGAGATTGCCTCTCATCTCGCTCGCGCCGACTATAATATCCCTTCTTAAATTGTGGTAAAACACGGCGTTCGCGCGGATCCGTCACGCTCCCGGCGCATGAAATACCGCGCTCGACCGTATCAGCCACTGCGGTCGAACCGCCGGGCGGGGCGGGGGTGCGACATCCTGCCTCCCCTAAATGCGAATGCAAATGACTTGCATCTTCAAGATCAAGTTGGCAAAGCTTGGTCATGCCTATCCGGAAACGGATCGGCGGCGGATGGATGGAACCTCGGGATGGTGGAATTCCTCATGCACGGCCTAGCTGTGGTCGCAACGGTGGCCGGTGCGGTCTGTCTCTATCTGACCGCACCGCGGCAACTGTGGCTGCCCCAAGCGCTTCCCGCGGGCTCCGGCCGCGCGGTGGGGTTGGCCGGGTTGCTGGAGGGATGGCTGCTGTGGGCGGTGCTGCTGCGCCCCGCGACCGCGCTGTTCGTCAGCCTGACGGTGGTGATGGTGCTGCTCACCGCCCTGCCCTTCGCCGCCGCGGCCATTGCCGCCACCCGCAATCGGCATGGGGCGTGAACGATGGCCGATGCCCGTCACCCCGCCCGACCGCCGCAGCCCCCGATCCGCCGGGACTGGTGGAGCAAGAGCTTTGCCGGGGTGCTGCTGGGGTTCACCCTGGCGATCGCCCTGTCGGGGCTGGTCACCTGGGTCGGCCCCGGCGGCCCGCTGGCGATGAACAAGTTCCAGTTCACCATGTGGATCGTCGCCCCGGTCTGGCTGGGGGTGGTCAGCTTCTGCTTCCTGTTCCGCAGCGGGCTCCGCGCCTGGCTGTGGCTGGGCGGGGCCAACCTGCTCGCCTACGCGGCGCTGCTGGCGAGCCGCGGCCCCCTGCCCCACTGACCGAACCGCCCGCGCGGCCCGCAACACCCGAGAGCGCACCCCGAGCCATGGCCATCCGCACCGATGTCGTCCGCCTCTACCGCGAGGTCCACACCTGGACCGGCATCCTGACCGGGCTGATCCTGTTCGTCTGCTTCCATGCCGGCGCCCTGACCATGTTCAAGGAGCCGCTGGAACGCTGGATCACGCCGCCGGCCGACGCGGCGCCGGCGGCTTTCGAGCGGGCGGCGGACCTGATCACGATCACCAAGGCCCTGCGCCCGAACGTGACGGATTTCACCCTGGCGGTGGAGCCGGTGCTGACCGGGGACGCGCCGCTGCGCCTGACCTGGACGGACGAGCGCATCGACCCGGCGCCCTGGGCGGCGACGCTGGCGCCCGACGGGACCGTCACGGTCGACCGGCTCGACCCGTCCGGCATCGGCCTGCTGGTGGATGTGCTTCACCGCACCGCCGGCATTCCCGGCGACCTGGACATCGGCACCATGGTCACCGGGATCGCGAGCGCGCTCTACGTGGTGGCGCTGGTGTCGGGCGTCATCATCCTGCTGCCCTCGCTGGTCAAGGACTTCCTGGCCCTGCGCGTGACCGCCAACCTCAAGCGCCTGTGGCTGGACGCCCACAACGTCCTGGGCCTGATCAGCCTGCCCTTCCACATCGTCATCGCGCTGACGGCCGTGGTGTTCGGGCTGCACGACCAGATCTACGACGCGCTGGACGAGGTCGTCTATGACGGGCGGATGCGCACGGTGATGGTCGCCAGCAGCCCGTTCCGCAGCGTGGCCAAGGACACCACACCGGCCGCCATGCTGCCACCATGGGAGTTCCTGCACCGCGCGCAGGCGCTGTCGCCCGGCTTCCATCCGGTCAGCCTGGAATACCACGACGCCGGCACCCGCGCGGCCACTGTGCGCGTCTGGGGCCACGATCCGCGCCATCTGGTGCGGCGCGAGGGGTTCGTGCTGATGGGGGCGGTGGACGGCCGCATCATCGACACCGAATACATGCCGGGTCACCAGGGCGGCTGGTCGGCCACCGTCTCCACATTCTTCGCGCTGCATTTCGGCAGCTTCGGCGGCGAACTCGTGCGCTGGTCCTACTTCGTCCTCGGGCTGGCCGGCGCGCTGCTCTTCTACACCGGCAATCTGCTGTGGATCGAATCGCGGCGGCGCACCGAGCGGCGGGCCGGCGGGCCGGTGATGCAGAGCCGGGCCACCAGCCTGCTCGCCGCCGGAACGGTCGGGGTCTGCCTGGGCTGCGTCGGCGGTCTGTCGGTGACCATAGCCGCCGGCAAATGGCTGAACGGCACGGTGACCGATCTCCACGCCTGGCATTGGGGGATCTATTACGCGGCGTTCCTGGGGGCCTGCGGCTGGGCCTTTCTGCGCGGTGCCGCGCGGGCCGGTGTGGAACTGCTCTGGGCGAGCGCGGCGGCGACCGCAGCCATCCCCGCGACCTCTCTGCTCGGGTGGCTCCTGCCCGCGCTCGGGCCGTGGGGTCCGGGGGGACTTATCGGCGTCGATCTCGTGGCGCTGGCCGGTGCGCTGGGGCTCGGCGGGATGGCGCGGCTTGCCGGGCGCCGCGCCCGGCGGGGGCCGCGCGACAGCGTCTGGTCTGCCCGGACGGCCCCCGTGGACCGGGTCCTGGCCGTGCCGGCCGCCGAGTAGACGGGAGTCACCGTCCGGACACGGGCGACAGAGCCGCTTGCGCCGGTGCACCGACGGGGTCGTCGGGGCGTGCCCTTAAACACGTCCTGATTGCTGAATGCGTCGGATATTACCTACTAATAATGTGCAGATCCTGCGGCTTATATCCATTGCAGGGCTAAGGGATATATGGTACCCACCAAAAGGAAGAAGTTGCGAGTGAATCGCATTTGCATCTGGTCGATCAATGATCGGCCGATCGTGATCAGGGGAACATCGACATGATCAATCGCACGGCGGGGGCTTGTGCACAGGACGGGACGGCGGCGAACGCCGCGTCGGTCTCGATGGTGATGACGGCCGCGGTGGGCGCGGCGCTGGTGGCGGCGACCCTGGCGGGGGGATTGCCGGCGCGGGCACAGACGGCGGCCCAGCCGGCCACCGACGAGGCGCAGGACCAGGGGGTCCACACGCTGGGACCGGTGACGGTGACCGCGACCGGGACCGCCCAGAGCACGCTGACGGCACCGGCCTTCACCACCGTCATCACCGCCGACGAGCTGCAGAAGGAGGCCGTGGCCGCCAGCGGCCTGCCGGAGATCCTGAGCCGCACCGTCGGCGTCAACGACAGCACCGACGCCATCGGCCGTGACGAGGTTGTGGTCCGCGGCATGGGCGCCAACTACACCCTGATGCTGGTCAACGGCCGCCGGGTGTCCACCTCCGACGCGCTGTGGCGGGGCGGCGACTTCGACTACCACGCCATCCCGCTGTCGGCGATCGAGCGGGTGGAGGTCGTGCGCGGCCCGCTGTCGTCGCTCTACGGCTCGGACGCCATCGGCGGTGTGGTCAACATCATCACCAAGAAGCCGACCGATCGTTGGATCGGCGAGATCGGCACCGATTTCCGCGTCGTTCCCGACGGCCGCGGCGGCAGCCAGTTCCGCACCAACCTCTACGCCGCCGGTCCCATCGCCGACAAGGTCGGCGCCACCATCGCCGCCGAATACTTCAACCGCCTGCCCTGGTACCACGATTCCAAGAACAACGGCACCGTGCCGGTGCTGGAGAAGAAGCGGCTGAAGAATTTCGCCTCCACCCTGACCTGGGACGTCACCGACAACCAGGCGGTGGACGTCAACTACAGCCTGAACCACGATTTCCGGCCCTACAACGTCTATGACCGCTGGAGTTCCTACAGCGAGCAGGAGGTGCTGCGGCACACCGTGGGTCTGGCTCACCGCGGCACTTGGAGCTGGGGCGATACGCTGGTGGAGGCCAATTACGAGGATGGCCGCATCGACGACTACAACACCTCCTACAACGCGCCGCAGCAGCGGCACCTGAAGGAGAAGAACCTGTTCCTGCACGGGCGTGGCAACTACCAGCTCGGCTTCAACCGCTTCACCGCCGGCGCCGAGCACCGCAAGCAGACCGTCGAGGATCCCAACACCTTCCTGCAGACCGGACGCTCCGAGATCGCGCAGAACGCCGTTTATCTGCAGGACCAGATCAGCCTGACCGACCAGCTCACGTTCACCGTCGGCAGCCGCTACGATCATCACGAGATCTTCGGCGGCAAATTCACCAGCCGCGCCAACGTCGTCTACGCACTGACCGACACGCTGTCGCTGAAGGCCGGCGTCAGCCAGGGCTACAAGGCGCCCGACGCCTACCAGCTCAGCAGCGAATACAAGGTGATCAGCTGCGGCGGCCGCTGCTTCCTGTCCGGCAACCCCGACCTGGAGCCGGAGACCAGCACCAACTACGAGATCGGCCTGGAGACCCGGCAGAAGCGTTGGGACGCCAGCGTCGTGCTGTTCAAGAACAAGGTCAAGGACATGATCCAGGCGGTCTATGACCCGGTGACCGTGTCCCGCGAATGGCAGAACATCAACAAGGTCGACATCTCCGGCGTCGAGGTGACGGGCTCCGTCAACATCACCGATACGGTGATGGCGACCGGCAACTACGCCTATCTCTACACCGACAACGCGTCCGGCGCGGAGCTCGAGAACCGTCCGCGGCACAAGGTGAACGCCGCCCTGACCTGGCTGGCGACGGACATCGTGAGCACCACCGTGTCGGCGAGCTACACCGGCCCGCAGATCGAAGGCGCGGAAAAGATGCCCGGCTACACCATGCTGAACTGGGGCGTCAGCGCGGACATCACCGACAGCTTCCGCGTCGGGGCCGGCGTGCGGAACATCACCAACGTGATCCTGTCCGAGAAGAACACCGGCTTCCAGACGGTCGAGGTGGGGCGCAACTACTACGTCTCCGCCAACTACCGCTTCTGATCCCCGCGCCGCCCGTCCCCGGTGCGTCCGGGGGCGGGCGTTCCTTCCCGTCACGCCGTCCCGGCCTCGCCGCCGGGCACCGACGGCGCAGCGGAGGCCGCCCCGATGTTTCCGAATTTCCTCGTCGATGTCAGCCTGTTGAGGACCAACCGCGATTTCCGCCGCGTCCTGATCGCCCGCACCATCTCGCTGCTGGCGCTCGGGTTCCTGTCGGTGGCGGTGCCGGTCCAGGTCTACGGGCTGACCGGATCCAGCCTGCATGTCGGCTTCGCCGTCGCGTTCGACGGCGCCGGCATGTTCCTCGGCCTCATGTTGGGCGGGGTCCTGGCCGACCGCCAAGACCGCCGCCGCCTGATCCTGGCCGCGCGCAGCGCCTGCGGGATCGGGTTCCTGGGGCTGGCGGTCAACGCCCTGCTGCCGGCGCCGTCGCTGGCGGCGATCTACGGTCTGGCCTTCTGGGACGGGTTCTTCGGGGCGATCGGCGTCAACGCGCTGTTGGCGGTGATGCCGCATCTGGTCGGCCGCGCCAACCTGATGCAGGCGCGCGCGCTGGGCATGCTGTCGATGCGCGTCGCCACCATCCTGGCCCCGGCCCTTGGCGGCCTGCTGATCGCCGGGGTCGGGGTGGCCTGGGTCTATCTCGCCACGGCGCTCGGCACCGGGCTGACCGTGCTCACCCTGCTCGGCCTGCCCCGCATGATGCCGGAGGGTGGCTCCGTCGGCAATCCGTTCCGCGCGATGATCCAGGCCTTCGCCTTCCTGGCCGGGCACCCGGTGATCCCGGCCGTGGTGGCGCTCGGCTGCCTCTCCACCCTCGCCACCTCCATCCGGATCCTCTTCCCGGCGCTGGCGCAGGACGTGTTCGGCGGCGGTGCCTTCGAGACCGGGCTGATGTACAGCGCCGTGCCGGTCGGTGCGACCTTGGGCGCGGCGCTCAGCGGCTGGGCGTCGCGGGTCGAGCGTCCGGGCCTCGCCATGGGCGGCGCCTGCCTGGGCGCCTTCGGCTGCGTCGCGGTGATCGGCACGGGCGGCGGCCTGTTCGTGGCGCTGCCGGTGCTGGTGCTGTTCGGATACGCCACCTCCATCGCGTCGCTGCTGGAATACGCCATGGTCCAGGGGCACACACCCGACCATCTGCTGGGCCGCGTCAACAGCCTGTGGACCGCGCAGGAGGTGTTCGGTGACAGCGTCGGCACGGTCGGCGTCGGGCTGTTGGCCCGGCTGCTGGACCCGACCGCCGCCATCCTGCTGCTCGGCCTGGGGGCGCTGGCGACGGCCGCCGCCGTGACCGCCGTCGCCGGCCCGATGCGACGCGCGCCGATGAGCGATCCGGCGCTGGAAGGATCCGCGTCATGAAGCGGGTGCTGCCGGTGCTGCTGGCCGCGGCGCTCGCCGCCCCCCTGCCCGCCGCCGCCCAGATGCGGGTGAAGGTGACCCCCGTCGTCGCCGCCCCCGTGCAGCAGACGCTGCAACTGCCGGGCACCCTGGTGTCGCCACGCAGCAGCGCGCTGGCCGCGCGGGTGGAGGGCCATGTCGACAGCCTGCTGGTCGAGGTCGGCGACCGTGTCGCCGCCGGACAGCCGCTGCTGCGGCTCGACGACACCATCGCCCGGCTGGAGCTGGAGCGGCTGGAGATCTCGCTCGCCGAGGCCGAGCTTATACAGCGCGACGCCCAGCGGCTGGCCCGCGAGGCGGAGGCGCTGGCCGGCGCGCAGAGCATGTCGCGGTCGCGCTACCACACCCAGCTCGCCCAATCCGCCATCGAGGAGGCGAAGGTCCGCCAGATCCGCGCCGCCATCGCCATCCAGCGCGAGCGGGTGGCGCGGCACGGGCTGGCCGCGCCCTTCGCGGGCGTCGTCACGCAACGCCGCGCCGAGCGCGGTCAATGGGTGGGGGCCGGCGATTCCGTGCTCCAGCTCACCGCGACCGATCCGCTGCGCGTCGACCTCGACATGCCCGAGCGCCACCACGGCCGCGTCGCCGCCGGCACGCCGGTCACCGTGCTGCCCGCCGATGCCGAGGGTGACGCCGCCATCGCCGGCACCGTCGAGCGGGTGGTGCCGGCCGCCGATCCGGTCAGCCGCAACTTCCGCGTCCACATCGCGCTCGCCAACCCCGACGGCCGGCTGATGCCCGGCATGTCGGCGCGGGTCACCGTCGCCCTGGGCCACGCGCCGGGGTCTTCCGCCATCGCGTTGCAGGTCCCGGCCGACGCGGTGGAGCGCCGGCCGGACGGCAGCGCGCGGGTCTGGGTGGTCCAGCGCGGCGGCGACGGGTCCGTCGCTCGACCGGTCTCCGTGCGCACGGGCCGCCATGTCGGCGACCGGGTGGAGATCGTCAGCCCCGACCTGCGCCCCGACGATCTGGTGGTCGTCCAGGGCAACGAGGGGCTGCGCCCGGACCAGCCGGTCGTGCCGGACATGGTCGGCTGACGAGGGGCGCCGCGGCATGACCCGCCTGATCCTCCGCAACCCGCTGGCGGCGCTGGCCGCCATCCTGATCCTGTGCCTGCTGGGCGCGGTGTCGGTCTTCCGAATCCCGGTGCAGATGATCCCCGACATCAGCCCGCGGCGGATCGTGGTGGAGACCAACTGGCCCGGCGCCACCCCGCAGGACGTCGAGCAGGAGATCCTGATCGACCAGGAGACGTTCCTGCGCGCCGTGCCCGGTCTGGTCCGCATGTCCTCGACCGCCGATTTCGGCGGCGGGATGGTCGAGCTGGAGTTTCCTCCGGGCGTCTCCATCGACGAGGCGCTGATCCACATCGACAACGCCCTGTCGCAGGTCACCGACTACCCGGAGACCGTGGACCGCCCGCGCATCCTCGCCGAATCCTCCTCGGACGAGCCCTTCCTGTTCTTCGGGGTCGAACGGCTGGACGGCGCCGTGGACGCCGCGTCGATCCAGCGCGAGACGAACTGGATCGAAAACGTCCTGCGGCCGCGGCTGGAGCGGGTGCCCGGCGTCTCCAAGGCCGAGGTGATCGGCGGTGCGGCGCAGGAGATCCACATCGAGCTCGACCCGCTGAAGCTGGCCGCCCGCGGCATCAATGTGGGCACGGTGCGCGACGCCATCCGGGCGCGCAACCGCGACGTCTCCGGCGGCGACCGGGATTTCGGCAAGCGCCGCTATTTCCTGCGCACCATCGGCCGCTTCGCCGACCTGGAGGATCTGGCCGCGCTGACCATCGCGCGGGAGAACGGCACCGCCATCCGGCTGCGCGACGTCGGCACCGTGGCGCTGGCCACGCGGGAGGCGCGCAGCCTCGCCTTCGCCGACGGCCGGCCGACCCTGCTGGTCACCATCCGCAAGCGGCCGGGGGCCAACGTGATCGCCGTCAAGGACGCGATCACCGCCGCCGTGGACGAGCTGAACCGCCACGCGCTGAAGGAGCGCGGCCTGGTCATGCGGCTGCTGTCGGAAGACGTGCGCTACATGGTGCGGTCGATCGACAACGTGCTGAACAACCTGATCGCCGGCGGGCTGCTGGCGGGTCTCGTGCTGCTGCTGTTCCTGCGCTCCGTCCCGGCCACGGTGGCGGCGGCGGCCAGCATGCCGGTGTGCACGCTGGCGACCCTGCTGGTGCTGGCTGCGACCGGCCGCACCATCAACGTCATCTCGCTGTCCGGCGTCGCCTTCGCCATCGGCATGACGCTGGACAACAGCGTGGTGGCGCTCGACAGCATCGCCCGCCATCTGCGCATGGGCAAGACCAAGGCGGTCGCCACCGCGCACGGCCTCAAGGAGGTGTGGCCGGCGATCCTGTCCTCCACCCTGACCACGGTTCTGGTGTTCCTGCCGGTGATGTTCATCACGGTGGAGGCCGGGCAGCTCTATTCCGACATCGCCATCGCCATCACCGGGGCCGTGATGACCTCGATGCTGGTGGCGCTCGTCCTCGTCCCCATCGTCGCCAGCCGTTGGCCGATCGCGCCCCCGGAGCCGGAGCGGCGCCGGACGGACGGGCCGCTGGCCGCCGCCATGGGCTGGATGCTGGGCGGCGTGTGGCGGGAATGCGCGATCCTCGGCGCGACCGCCGCGGCCATGGCGGCCGTCCTGCTGCACATGGTGCCGCCGGCCGAATATCTGCCGGAGGGCGAGGAGGCGACGGTGTTCAGCTTCATGTCCGCCCCGCCCGGCTACAACATGGAGACCATGCTGGAGGTCTGGCGCCGCATCGACCCGGTGCTCAGCGGCCGCGTCGGCGCCGCCGCGGACCAGCAGGCCGACGGCGGATTCCCGCCTCTGCGGGTCAACCTCAGCTTCATCCGGCCGGGCTTCATCCGCTTCGTGACGGAGCCGATGGACCCGGCCGACACCGACGCCCTGATCGCCACCATCACCCGGCGGATGCGGGAGATCCCCGGCATGCGGGCCTTCGCGGCGCGCGGCTCGATCTTCTCCGGCAACAGTGGTGGCGCCCGCGCCATCAGCCTGGAGCTGGGCGGCGGCGATCTGCGGACGCTCTACGCCACCGCGCTGACGGTGCTCGACCGCGCCGGCGACCTTTTCCCCGACGGGCAGGTCAACAGCGACCCTTCGCCGCCGACGCTCGCCATGTCGCAGCCCTTCCTGGAGCTGCACCCGGATTGGGACCGTGCGGGGGAGATGGGCATCGGGCTGACCGAGCTCGGCTACACGCTGCGCGCCTATTCCGACGGCGCCTTCGCCGACGAGTATCTGCTGGACGACGAGAAGCTCGACATCCAGCTGCGCATCGCCGACGGGGCCGCCCGCGACCGCCGGGGCTTCGCCGATCTGATGCTGCACACCGGGCGCGGCACGCCGGTCCCGCTGTCCAGCTTGGCGGAGCTGCGGGAGACCGTCGGCTCCTCCAGCATCACGCGGGTGGACGGGCTGCGCACGGTGACGCTGACCATCATCCCGCCCCGCTCGGTGGCGCTGGAGACCGGCATCGAGACGGTGCGCCGCGAGCTGGTCGACGCCCTGCGCGCCGAGGGCGTGATCCCGGACGGGATGATCACCCGCATCGCCGGGGCCGGCGGCTCGCTGGACGAGCTGCGCTCCGCCATGTCCGGGGGGTTCCTGCTGGCGATTGCCATCACCTATCTGGTGCTGGTCGCCGTCTTCGCCCATTGGGGCTACCCGCTGATCATCATCGCGGTGGTGCCGACCGGCATCGGCGGGGGGCTGATCGGGCTGTGGCTCTACAACGCCGCGGCCGGTCTGTGGGAGGGCTTCGGCACGCCGCAGCCCTTCGACGTGCTGACCATGATGGGCTTCCTGGTGCTGGTCGGCACGGTGGTGAACAACCCCATCCTGATCATCGAGCAGGCGGCGGAGAACCGGCGTCGGCTCGGCATGCCGGGTGCCGAGGCCATCACCGACGCGCTGCGGAGCCGGATGCGCCCGATCCTCATCACCACCGTGACCAGCATCGCCGGTGTGGTGCCCATGGTCCTGGTGCCCAGCGCCGGGACCGAGCTGTACCGCGGCCTGGGGCTGGTGGTGCTGTGGGGGCTGCTGGTGTCCACCCTGGTGACCGTCACCGTCCTGCCGGTCGTGCTGTCGCTGGTGTTCCGGCTTTCCGACCGGATCGCGGAGGCGGCACAGTCCAGACGCGTGGAGATCCGGTCCTGACCATCGGTTCCGGATCGAGCGGATGCGACGGGCACCGCCGACGGGAAATTCTTACAGGAAATTCATAAACCACTTGCAAGGCACCAAATTCGCCCATAAAATGATAATAAGAATCATTCGCAACCAAGTACGATGGTAGGCCGCCCCCGCCGCCGCAGGTCCGGGGGTGGATCGCGCCCCGGCCAAGGGCCGCAAGCCACGCGGATTGCCACCGATGCCAACGCCATCCGCCCTTGCGGATGACCAGTGGAGGCCCCGTTTCCATGGATGTACTAGCCCTGCCCCTCGGGGAGCGGCCGCAAGCCGACCGTTGCGACCCCGATTTCCTGTTCGCCTCGCGTGGCCGTGTCCTCAGGGCCTACGGCGTGGACGAGCGGATGGACGTAGCGCTCGAAGACCGCGCCTTCACCGACGGCCAATGGGAGGAGGCGCTGGACCGCGCGTTCCGCCGTCGCACGGCCCGCGGCATCGACAACCCGATCCTGGTCGGCGCCATCCCCTTCGACAGCCGCCAGCAGGCGCGCCTGTTCATCCCGCAGCGCTACGACCACGAGGACACCGCGCGGCTCGCGGCGCCCGCCACGCCGGACACGGCGCCGGCGGAGCTGGCCGCCGTCGAGGAGACGGTCGGCCGCGGCGCCTTCGAAGAGGCGGTGGGGCGCGCCATCGACCTGTTCCGCGACACCCCCCTGCGCAAGGTGGTGCTGTCGCGCCCGCTCGATGTGGAGGCCCGCGGCGTCTTCTCTCCGGGTCGCCTGCTGCGGACGCTGCTGCGGCAGAATCCCGGCGCCTACGTCTTCGCCGCCCCCGTCGCCTACGGGCAGACGCTGGTGGGGGCGAGCCCCGAGTTGCTGATCCGCAAGACCGGGCGCACCGTGGTCAGCAACCCGCTGGCCGGCTCCGCCCCGCGCAGCGCCTCGGCGGAGGTCGAACGGCAGCGCACCGCCGCCCTGCTGGCGTCGGCCAAGGACCGGACGGAGCACCGCTATGTGGTCGATGCCGTGCGGGCCGCGCTGGCCGGCCATTGCAGCCGGCTGGCGGTTCCCGACGAGCCCAGCGTGATCCGCACGCCCACCATGCTGCACCTGTCCACCGAGCTGACCGGCGAGCTGGCCGACCCCTCGGTGTCGTCGTTGCGGCTCGCGCACGCCCTGCACCCGACACCCGCCGTCTGCGGCACGCCGACGGAGCTGGCCCGCGAGGCCATCGCCGGGCTGGAGGGCTACGCCCGCGGCTGGTACAGCGGCATGGTCGGCTGGATGGACAGCCGTGGGAACGGCGAATGGGCACTGTCCATCCGTTGCGGGCTGGTGCAGGGGCGGTGGCTGCGCCTCTACGCCGGGGCCGGCATCGTCGCCGAATCCACCCCCGCGGCGGAGTGGGAGGAGACGGCGGCCAAGCTGGCCACCATGCTGAACCTGTTCGGCGTCGGCGCCGGCGAGGCCGCGGTGGAGATGGCGTCGTGAGTGTCGCCTTCACCCCCTGGCCGGCGGAAGTCGCCGCCCGCTACCGTGCGAAGGGCTACTGGACCGGCGATCCGCTGACCGATGTGGTGGAGCGGCACCAAGGTGCCGCGGCCGAGGCCACCGCGATCCTCTGTGGCGAACGCCGCTTCCGCTACGCCGACGTGCAGCGCCTGTCCGACCGGCTGGCCGCCGCCTTCCAAGCCCGCGGCTTGCTGCCCGGCGACACCGCGCTGGTTCAGCTGCCGAACCGTGCGGAGTTCCACATCCTCTTCTTCGCCCTGCTGAAATGCGGGGTGGTGCCGGTCAACGCGCTGAACAACCACGGTGCCTTCGAGCTGTCCGCCTACGCGCGCCAGATCGAACCGCGGCTGGTGGTGCTCGCCCGCAGCCATCCGCTGGTCGCCATCGACCCGGCGGGGTCGCTTCCCGGCTCGCTGACGGCCACGCTGGCGGGCATGGTGGGGCCGGATCGGCTGCTGCTGCTGGGCGACCCGGTGGAGGATGTCGTCGGCGCCTTCGCCTGGGCGGACGGTCAGGCGCTGTCGGCGGCCCCGGACGCCCGGCCGGACCACAGCGTCGATGCGTCGGGCGTGGCCTTCTTCCAGCTCTCCGGCGGCAGCACCGGGACGCCGAAGCTGATTCCGCGCACCCACGACGACTATCTCTACAGCGTGCGGCGGAGCGTCGAGGTCTGCGGGCTGGACGCCGGCTGCCGCTTCCTCTGCGCCCTGCCGGCGCCGCACAACTTCACGCTCAGCTCGCCCGGCGCGCTCGGCGTGTTCCACGCCGGCGGCACGGTGGTCATGGCGGGCGACCCCGGCCCCGCCACCTGCTTCCCGCTGATCGCGCGGCACCGCGTCACCTGGGCGGCGCTGGTGCCGCCCATGCTGTCGGTGTGGCTGGATGCCGCCCCCGGCACCACGGCCGACCTGTCGAGCCTGGAGGTGGTGCAGGTCGGCGGCGCCAAGCTCAGCCCTGCCGTCGCCGAACGGGTGCCGGAACGGCTGGGCTGCCGCCTGCAGCAGGTGTTCGGCATGGCGGAGGGTCTGGTGAACTACACGCGGCTCGACGACGACCCGTGGACGGTGGTCAACACCCAGGGGCGCCCGATGAGCCCCGACGACGAGGTCCGCATCCTCGACCCGGCCGGCCGGCCGGTGCCGCAGGGCGCGGTGGGGGAGCTGTGGGCCCGCGGCCCCTACACCTTCCGCGGCTATTACAAGGCCGACCAGCACAACGCCCGGGTCTTCGACGCCGAGGGGTTCTATTGCAGCGGCGATCTGGTCTCCATGACCGCCGACGGCAACCTGATCGTTTGCGGTCGGAACAAGGACCAGATCAACCGCGGCGGCGAGAAGATCGACGCGCAGGAGGTGGAGGACGTGCTGGCCGCCCACCCCGCCGTCGGCCACGCCGCCATCGTCGCCATGCCCGACCCACTGATGGGGGAGCGGAGCTGCGCCTTCGTCATCGCGGCGCCGGACACCCGTCCGTCGGAGCTGCGCCGCTTCCTGCGCGGCCAGGGGCTGGCCGATTTCAAGCTGCCCGACCGCTTCGTGTTCGTCGCCGACCTGCCCAAGACCGCCGTCGGCAAGATCGACAAGCAGACCCTGCGCGAGCGGGCCAAAAGCGTCCCCTCCCAACACGCCCACACCGGGACCGCCCAGACGGAGGCCACCGCACCATGACCATCCGGACCATCGCCCCCTACGCCCCGCCCTCCCCCGCCGAACTGCCGCAGGACAAGGTGTCCTGGAGCTTCGACCCCGGCCGCGCGGTGCTGCTGATCCACGACATGCAGGACTATTTCGTCGGCTTCTACGGCGACGGGAATCCGGCCATCGCCGGCTGCGTGGACACCATCGCGCGGCTGAAGCGCCACCTGAAGGCGCTCGGCGTTCCCGTCGTCTACACCGCGCAGCCGGCCGTGCAGTCGGACGCCGACCGCGGCCTGCTGAACGACATGTGGGGGCCGGGGCTGACTCGCAAGCCGGAGCAGGCCGGCATCGTCGCGGCGCTGGCACCCGACCCCGACGACCGGGTGCTGACCAAATGGCGCTACAGCGCCTTCTTCCGCGCGCCGCTGGCCGAGATCCTGGCGGAGTCTGGGCGCGATCAGCTCCTGATCTGCGGCGTCTACGCCCACATCGGCGTGATGCAGACGGCGGTCGAGGCGTTCATGCGCGGCATCAAGCCGTTCCTGGTCGCCGACGGCATCGCCGACTTCACGCGCGACGACCACCTGATGGCGTTGCGCCACGTCGCCCGCAACGCCGGGCGGACGCTGCATTCCTCCAGCATCCTCGTCACCGCGGCCGAGCCGCTGAGCAAGGACGAGCTGCGCCGGACGCTGCTCGCCACGCTCGACGAGGTGCCGGGGGACGACGACAACCTGCTGGATTTCGGCATCGACTCCATCGTGGTGATGCAGCTCATCGACCGCTGCAAGGCGGCGGGGATCGCGGTGGACTTCGCCGAGCTGGCGGTGCGGCCCACCATCAACGGCTGGTGGGGGCTGATCCAGCCCCGCCTCGCCCTGGCGGCGTGAGGGCCGGCATGGCGGCGTTCACAGGGCGCACCGTCTGGGTCACCGGCGCCAACCAGGGCATCGGCCGCGCGGTGGCCGACCTCTTCCATGCCGAGGGCGCCACGGTCGTCGCCTTCGACCGGCGCTGGGACGCGGAGGCGCCCTACCGCGCCGTGACGCTCGACATCGCCGACGCGGACGCCGTCTCCGGTGCCTGCCGCGCGCTGTCCGCCGAAGGGGTCGCGATCGACGTGTTGGCCAACGTCGCCGGCATCCTGCGCATGGGGCCGGTGGAGGCGATGACGGACGCCGATTGGCACGACACCTTCGCCGTCAACGTCGCCGGTCCCTTCCACATGATGCGGGCGCTGGTGCCGGCCTTCAAGCGCGGGCGCGGCGGCGCCATCGTCAGCGTGTCGTCGAACGCCGCCCATGTGCCGCGCATGGGCATGGCCGCCTATGGCGCGTCGAAGGCGGCGCTGACCAGCCTGACCATGACGGTTGGGCTTGAGCTGGCGCCCTATGGCGTGCGCTGCAACGTCGTCTCCCCCGGCTCCACCGACACCGCCATGCAGAGGGCGCTGTGGGACGGGCCGGACGGGGCGGCAGCCACCGTCCGCGGCGACCCCGGCCGCTACAAGCTGGGCATCCCGCTCGGGAAGATCGCCAGCCCGCGGGACATCGCCGGGATCGTCGTCTTCCTCGCCTCGCCCGCCGCCGGCCACGTCACCATGGCCGACCTGCTGGTGGACGGCGGCGCCACGCTGGGGCGGTAGCACCCCGGCAGCATTCCAGGACGCAGGACCCACCCGATGACCAACGACCATTACGTCAACCCCTTCGACGACGAGCGCCACGACTTCCTGGTGCTGGTGAACGCTGCCGGCCAGTTCAGCTTGTGGCCGGGCTTCGCCGCGGTTCCCGCGGGCTGGGACCCGGTCTTCGGCCCCGCCGGCCGTGCCGCCTGCCTCGACCGCATCGAGGCGGACTGGAGCGGCCCCACCACCGCTGCCGCCGCCTGACGGCACCGACATCCGACGCGAGGACAGGGCCATGCGCATCGTCCCCCTGCTGGGCACGCAACTGGGAATCTGGCTGGCGGATCAGGTCGCGGCCCGCAAGAACGCCTACGTCATCGCCCACGCGGTCGAACTGAACGGCGCCATCGACGCCGACCGGCTGGTGCGGGCGGTCCGCGACGGGCTGGCGGAGGCCGACACCGTGACCGCCCGCTTCGCCGAACGGGATGGGCGGGTCGTCCAGATCCTGGGCGATCCCGGCAACACGGTTCCCGAGCCGGAGCGCATCGACCTCGCCGGTGTCGCCGATCCGGAGGCCGCGGCACGCGCCGTCATGGCCGGGGATCTGGCCGCCGACCTGCCGGTCGACGGCGACCGCCCGCTGTGCCGCCAGATCCTGTTCGACATTGCCGGTGCGGACGGCGCGCCGCGCTGGATCTGGTACCAGCGCTACCACCACATCATGCTGGACGGCTACAGCTTCAACGCGCTGACCCGCCGCGTCGCCGCGCTCTACTCCGCGGCGGTTCGCGGTCTGGCCCCCGCCCCCTGCCCCTTCGTCCCCGTCGCCGCGGTGGTGGCGGAGGAGGCGGCCTATCTCGCCTCCGACGCGCCGGCCGCCGACCGTGCCTATTGGAGCGGGCTGTGCGGCGACTTCCCAGCCCCGCTGACCCTCTCCCTCCACGGCGCCAAGCCGACCGAGCAGCAGGCGACGTCGGAGGTGGTGGCGCACGCCTGCGACCTTCCGCCGGCGCTTGCCGACCGTCTGGTCTGGCAGGCGCGGGCCGCGGGCGTTGCCGTCGCCGATCTGGTGGCGGCTGGCATCGCCGTCTATCTGCATCGGCTGTCCGGCGACCCGCGGCCGGTGGTGGGCTTCCCCTTCATGCGGCGGATGGGTTCGGCCGCCGCGCACGCGCTGGCCCCGGTGGTGACTGTGCTGCCGCTGCGCATCGACCTCGGCGAGGCGCGGACATTGGCCGACGCCGCGGGCCGGGTGCGGGCGGCCGTGAAGGAGGCGCGGCGCCACCAACGCTACGACGCCGAGCGCATCCCGCGCGACCTGGGGCAGGTCGGGTCGGGCAAGGCGCTCTATGGTCCGGTGATCAATTACCGGATGTTCGATTACGACCTCGACTTCGCCGGGGTGCCGGCGATCACCCACCATCTGGCGACCGGGCCGGTCGATGACTTCGAATTCGGGCTGCTGACGCGCGGCGGCGGCGTCACCCTGGAACTGCGCGCCGACCGCAGCCGCTACGACGCGGCCGAAACAGCCCGCCACGCCCGTCGCCTGATCCGCCTGCTGGACGCCGCGACCGGCGGCTGCCCGCTCGACCGCCTGCCGGTGATGGACGAGGACGAGGAGGCGGCCATCGCCGTCTGGTCCGCCGGCCCGGCCTTCGCAACCCCGGAGCACCCCGCAACCTTGATCGAGGTGCTGGACCGGCAGGCGGCGGAGACGCCGGACGCGACCGCGCTGGTCTTCGCCGACCCCACGGCCGGCGACCGGCGGCTGACATTCCGCGAGCTGTCGGGCGCTTCGGCCCGGCTGGCGCGGCTGCTGATCGGCCGCGGCGTCGGTCCCGGCGACGTGGTGGCGGTGGCGGTTCCGCGCTCGGCCGACGCGGTCATCGCCATGCTGGCGGTGCTGACGAGCGGTGCCACCCATCTGCCGCTCGACCTCGACCACCCCGCCGAACGCCTCGCCATGATGTGCGAGGACGCGCGGCCCCGCTGCGTCCTGACCTGGGGCACGGTCGAGGGGCGGCTCCCCGCCGGGCTGGAGGCGCTGTGCCTGGACGACGCCGATCTGCTGGCGGCCTGCGCCGCCCTGTCCGGTGCCACCGTCGCGGCGGCGGAGCGGACGGCGCCGCTGACCCCGGCCCACACCGCCACCATCATCTTCACCTCCGGCTCCACCGGGCGGCCTAAGGGGGTGATGAACACCCACGGCGCCCTGCTGAACCTGCTGCTGGCCCACAGCGCCACCGTCTACGGCCCGGCGCTGGAGAGCTTCCGGCGGCGCCAGGGTGGCCGTGCGCTGAGGGCGGCGCACACCCATTCCTTCGCCTTCGACAGCTCCTGGCTCCAGATTTTCTGGATGCTGCTGGGGCAGGAGCTGCACGTCTTCGACGAGGAGACGCGGCGCGACGCCCGCGCCCTGGTGGAGGAGCTGCGCGCCCGCCGCCTCGACGCGCTGGACCTGCCGCCGTCCTTCTGCGCGCAGACGCTGGCCTGCGGCCTGATGGAGCCGGGCCACCACCACCCGACGCTGGTCCTGATCGGCGGGGAGGCCGCCTCCCCCGCCTTGTGGACTCACCTGCGCGCCCACCCCGGCCTGATGGCGGTCAACCTCTACGGCCCGACCGAGAACACGGTGGACACGCTGCGGGCGCCTGTCGACCGGTCGGAACGGCCGGTGGTCGGGCGGCCGGTCGGCAATGTGCGCGTGCATGTCCTGGACGCCCGGCTGCGGCCGGTCCCGGTGGGCGTTGTCGGCGAGCTCTACATCGGCGGCGCCGGTCTGGCGGCCGGCTATGTGGGGCGGGCAGGTCTGACGGCGCAACGCTTCGTCGCCGATCCCTTCGGCAGTGGCGGGCGGCTCTACCGCACGGGTGATCTGGTGCGCTGGGCCGGCGACGGTCTGGTCGATTTCATCGGCCGTGCCGACCATCAGGTCAAGGTCCGCGGCTACCGCATCGAAATCCCGGAGGTGGAGGCCGCCCTGCAACGGCTGCCCGGCGTCACCGGCGCGCTGGTGGTGGCGGAAGCGGTGAACGACAGCCACCGGCTGGTCGGCTACTGCACCCTGTCCGGCCCGCCCGCGGCGAACGCCGGGATTGCGGCCCGTGGCCTGCTCCAAGCCCTGCGCGCGCGGCTGCCCGATTACATGGTGCCGTCGGCGCTGGTGCTGCTGGACGCCTTCCCGCTGACCGTCAACGGCAAGGTGGACCGCGCCCGCCTGCCCGCCCCCACCGCCGAGACCGGCGGCGCCCTCCCCGCCACCGCGGAGGAGGCGCTGCTGTGCCGGGCGATGGCGAAGGTGCTGGGGCTGGAGACGGTGGGGGCCGACGCCGATTTCTTCGCGCTGGGCGGCGACAGCATCAGCGCCATCGCGCTGGGCAGCGAGCTGCGCGCGCACGGCTTCGAGCTGCGTCCGCGCGACGTGTTCGCCGGGCGCGACCCGCGTGGCATGGCACCGGCCCTGCGAGTTCTGATGGTGGCACGCCGTTCCATCCTGGCGGCGACCCCGTCGGCCGATCTGGCGGCGCTGGCGTCCCGGCATGGGCCGGTGGCCGCAGCGGTGCCATTGCTGCCGCTGCAGAAGGGCATGCTGTTCCAGGCGCAGCTCGGCGGGCGCGCCAGCGCCTACAACGCCTTCACCGCGCTCGACCTCGACGGTCCTCTGGACTCGGAACGCCTGTGCCGCGCCTTCGACGCGGTGCTGCGCCGCCACCCGCAGCTTGCCGGGCTGTTCGACCATGACGGCAACGGCGACCCGCTGCTGGTCATTCCCGCCCTGCCGCCGGGCGGCGGTCCGCTCTGGCCTTTCGAGCGGCACGACCTGTCCGGGCTGGAGCCGGAGGCGGCGGCAGCGGAACTCGCCCGCATCGAGGCGGCGACGGCGGAGCGCGCCAACCCGACCGACCGGTTCCTGGGGCTGGTGAAGGCCGTGCTGGTGCGCACCACCACCGACCGCCACCGGCTGCTGATCGCCATCCATCATCTGGTGGTGGACGGCTGGTCGACGCCGCTGGTCCTGCGCGACCTGCTGACCGCCTATGGCCGCGACGGTGCCTCCCTGCCGCCCCCGCCCGTGGGTTACCCGGAGGTGGTGGGCGCCCTGCTCGCGCGCGACACCGCGGCCAGCCGGGCCGCCTGGACCGACGCGCTGGCAGGCGCCATCCCGACCGTGCTGTTCGACGCCGCAAAATCCGGCAGCGATGCGGCGATGGAGGAAGCGGTGCTGACCCTGCCGGCGGCGCTGACCGATGCGCTGCTGGCCCGGCTGCGCGGCGACGGGCTGACGCTCAACGCGCTGATGCAGGCCGTGTGGGCGCTGGTGCTGGGTAATATGGCGGGCCGTGACGACGTGCTGTTCGGCACCCCGGTGTCCGGCCGCTCCGGCGCGGTGGTGGGGCTCGCGGAGCAGGTCGGGCTGTTCCTCAACACCCTGCCGGTGCGTGTCGCCCTCGATCCGGCCCGGCCGCTGTGGGTGCAGGTGCCGGCCATTCAGGACCGCCACATCGGGCTGATGGAGCATGACGGGCTCGGCCTGTCCGACCTGCAGGCGCTGGCCGGGGGTGGTGCCCTGTTCGACACGCTGCTGGTGGTGGAGAACTACCCGGACAGCGGCCTCGACGCCATCGACTCCGGCGGCCTAAGGGTGGCCGGCGTCCACAACCGCGGCTACAGCCATTACCCGCTGGCCCTGCTGGTGCTGCCGGGACGCGAGCTGACGTTGCTGGTGGAGAACCGCGGCGCGGTGCCCGACGCGCGGGCGCTGGCGGAGCGGGTGCGCGGTCTGCTGGAGGCGTTGGTCCAGCTTCCCGACACGCCGGTCGCCGCCCTGCCCTTGCTGACCGATGGTGAGCAACGGCACCTCGCCGCGGTCAACGACACCGCACGGAGGATTCCGGGCGAGACCCTGCGCGGCCTGCTGGCCGCCCAGGCGCAGCGCAGCCCGGACGCCGTGGCGCTGGTGGACGGGCGCGAACGCCTGAGCTTCTGCCAGGTGCGGCGGCGGGTGGCGCATCTGGCGGGGCGGCTGCGCGCCATGGGCGTGCGCACCGGCGACGTGGTGGCCGTGGGGCTGCCGCGCTCCGCCTCGCTCAGCCTGTCGATCCTGGCGGTGATCGAGGCGGGGGCCGCCTATCTGCCGCTCGATCTCGGCTACCCGGCGGAGCGTCTGGGCCTCATGCTGTCCGACGCCCGCCCGCGGGTGCTGATGACCGACGCCGCCTCCCGCCCGCTGTTCGGCGACGCGGTTCCGGTGCTGGCGGTCGATGGGGAGGCGGACGCGGAGGCGGAGCCGGTGGCGCCCGACGACGGTCTGTCGCCGGGGCATGCGGCCTATGTCATCTACACCAGCGGCACCACCGGGCGGCCCAAGGGGGTGGCGGTGTCGCACGGCGCGATCGTCAACCGAATCCTGTGGATGCAGAACGAGTATCCGCTCGATGCCGGCGACGCCATCCTGCAGAAGACGCCCTGCGGGTTCGACGTGTCGGTGTGGGAGTTCTTCTGGTCCTATATGGTGGGTGCCCGGCTGGTGATGGCGCCGCCCGAGGCGCACCGCGACCCGGCCGCGCTGGTGCGGCTGATCGAGGAGCACCGCATCACCACCATCCATTTCGTGCCGTCGATGCTGGCCCTCTTCACCGCCAGCGTGGTCGAGGCGCACGGCCCGGATCAGCCCGTCTGCACCAGCCTGACCCGCGTCTTCTGCAGTGGGGAGGCGCTGGGGCGGAGCCTGTCGCGCGCCTTCGCCGCCCGTTTCGGCGCAGAGCTTCACAACCTCTACGGCCCGACCGAGGCTGCGGTCGACGTGACCTACTGCCCGGCCGCGGGCGAGCGGATCGAGGGCGACGGCGGCGTTCCCATCGGGCTGCCGGTGTGGAACACGCAGCTGCGCATCCTTGACCACGCGCTCCGCCCGGTGCCGCCGGGGGCGGTGGGGGAGCTGTACCTGTGCGGCGACCAGCTGGCACTCGGCTATCTCGGTCGCCCCGGCCTGACCGCCACGCGCTTCGTCGCCGACCCGTTCGACCGCGGCCGGCGCATGTACCGCACCGGCGACCTCGCCCGCTGGCTGCCGGACGGTGCCGTCGAGTATCTCGGCCGCACCGACCATCAGGTGAAGATCCGCGGCCAGCGGATCGAGCCGGGGGAGATCGAGAGCGCCATCGCCGCCCTGCCCGGCGTGGCGCAGGCGGTGGTCAACGCCGTGGCACTGGGCGGGGACCGGCCGAGCGCAGGCGCCACGGAGACCGGGATGGATCGGCGCCAGCTCGTCGCCTGGATCGTTCCCGCCGCGGGCCACGGCGTCGATGGGGCCGCCATCCGCGCAGCCCTCGCCGAAACGCTGCCGCCGCACATGGTGCCGACCGCCTGCGTGGCGCTGGACGCGCTGCCGCTGTCGCCGAACGGCAAGCTCGACCGCAAGGCGCTGCCGCTGCCGGCCGCCGGTCCCGATGCCGGATCGGCCGGGCGCCAGCCGGCCGCGGGGCTGGAGAGCCGGCTGGCGGCCATCATGGCCGAGCTGCTGGGGTTGGAGAACGTCGGGGCCGACGAGGATTTCTTCGCCATCGGCGGCCATTCGCTGCTGGCGATGCGGCTGGCGGCGCGAATCCGCCGCGACATCGGGCGGCCGGTGTCGGTCAACCAGATCATGGTGACGCCGACCGTCGCCCGTCTCGCCGCCCATCTGACCGAGACGGAACGGCCGGACGAACCGGAGAATCTGGGCTTCGCGCCGGTCATCCGCCTGCGCGACGGGTCGGGAACGCCGCTGGTCTGCCTCTACCCCGGCTCCGGCCTGTCCTGGCAGTACAGCGTGCTGTCGCGCTATCTGGGCGGCGACCGGCCGATCATCGGCCTGCAATCGCCCCGCCCCAACGGTCCGCTGGCGCTGAGCGCCGATATGGACGAGCTGTGCGACCGCCAGCTCGCCACCCTGCGCGCGGTGCAGCCGCAGGGTCCCTACCATCTGCTGGGCTATTCGCTGGGCGGCACCGTCGCCTTCGGTCTGGCGGTGCGGCTGCGGCGGCTGGGCGAGCGGGTGGATTTCCTGGGCCTGCTCGACACTTATCCGGCGGAGGCGCACGACTGGAGCGGTCTCGGCCGCGCCGACGCCGACCGGGCGGCCGAGCGCGAGCAGGAGCAGTTCCTGAACGACGCCCTGGCCGACGTGATGGACGAGGATCTGCGGCGGGAGAAGGTGGCGATGTTCGGCCACATCTTCGGCAACTACAAGGACGCGGTGCGGCTCCTGTCGCGGACACGCACCCCGTCCTACGACGGCGCGCTGACCCTGTTCGTGGCCGAGAAGTCGCTGCCGCCGGAGATCGACCCGGAGGCAAGCTGGCGCGGCAAGGTCGGGCGGCTGTCGGTCCACCGCCTGTCCCATTGCGCGCACGAGGACATCATCGCCCCCGCCTCCCTGCGCATCGTCGGGCCGCTGCTCGACCGCGTGATCGGCGCGGCCGGGCGGTGACGGGGGGAACCGCGTGGCGCGTTGGAAACGTCTTGTCCTGGCGGGAATGGTGATCATGGGACTGAACGCGTGCGCGGGCGTGCCGGACGGCACCCCCTTGCGCCTGCATGCGCCGGTGGCCGGCACGGTCGCGGCCGAGAACCGCAGCGCCAGCCACCCGCTGAAGCTGGCGGACGGCGACTATGTGGAAGGCACGCTCGATTCCGGGCCGGAGCCGGCGGAACTGCGCCTGATCGACCGGGAGGGGCGACCGCTCCGGCTGCTGCTCGACCGTACGACGGGGCGGGAGACCTTCCGCTTCGTCGCCGACGACCGCATGGCGGCGCTGCGGGTGACGCTGCGCGCGCCCGGCGGCTACCAGCTGGCCCTGACCCGCCGCATCGCCGTCGCGGACCAGCACCCGGTCCTGCGCGGCCATCTCAGCCCCGCCATCGAGGCGCTGGCGGCGGAGCTGCAACGCGGCGGCGACACCGCGGCGTTCTGGCGGATGGCGGCGGCGCGGGGAACACCGCTGGTCGAACCGCTGGAGCCGGGGCGGGTGGTGATGACCTTCCTGGCGCGCGGTGCCCGACGCAACGTCCGCCTGCTGGGTGGCCCGACCTCGAACCATGAACGGCTGGAGCGGCTGGGCGACAGCGACGTCTGGTTCAAGAGCTTCATCGTTCCCTCATCCACCCGGCTGTCCTACCGGATCGCGCCGGATGTGCCGGACTTCCCCGGCACCTGCCGCGAATGCCGGGAGGCGATCCTGGCGCAGCTCCAGGCCGACCCGCTGAACCGCCGTCCCTGGCCGGCCGACGCGCCGGACCCCTTCAACCAGCATTCCCTGGTCGAACTGCCGGACGCCCCGCCCCAGCCGGGCATCGCCGAACCCGGCATCCCCGCACCGGAGAGCGCGGGTGCCGCGGCACCGGCCGGCCGGCTGGTCACGGAGCGGTTCACCAGCCGCATCCTGGGCAACTCGCGCGAGGTGGCGGTCTATGCGCCGCCCGGCGTCGATCCGGCGGGCGAGGGCACGGCGCTGATGCTGCTGTTCGACGGGCCGGATTACCTGGACCGCCGCGCGCCGGTGCCGGCCATGCTCGACCGGCTGACCGGCGATGGCCGCCTGCCGCCGCTGGTCGCCGTCTTCATCGCCAACCCCGACGCCGCGGCGCGGGCGCGCGAGCTGCCGGCCAACCCGGCCTTCGCGGCGATGCTCGCGGACGAGCTGCTGCCCTGGCTGGCCGCGCGCCAGGGTATCCGGCCACGGCCGGAGCGCACGGTGCTGGCCGGATCCAGCTATGGCGGGCTGGCGGCGGTGACGGCCGTGCTGGAGCGGCCGGACCGGTTCGGCAACGCGCTGTCGATGTCGGGGTCCTTCTGGTGGCACCCCGACGACGCGCCGCCCGACCGGCCGGAACACGTCGCCGGGCTGGTGGCGGCGCGCCGGCGGCTGCCCGTGCGCTTTTTCCTCAGCGCCGGCCTGTTCGAGACCGCCATCGACGGTGAGATCGGCATCCTGGAAAGCTCCCGCCATCTCCGCGACCTGCTGGAGGCGAAGGGCTACGAGGTCGCCTACCGCGACTACGCCGCCGGGCACGACCATTTCGCCTGGCGCGGCGCGCTCGGCGACGGGCTGCTGGCGCTCTTCCAGCCGAGCCGCTGAGCGGTGGAACCCGTGCTGCGCATGATCCTGGAGACCTTCGGGGCGGACGACCGCGTCGTCGTGGAGGCCTGCCGCCTGGACGCGGTGGACCCGTCGCCCGACCAGCTCCACCCCGACGAACGGCCGGCCATCCGGCAGGCGGTCGCCAAGCGCCGGCGCGAGTTCATCGCCGGGCGCCTGCTGGCGCGACGCGCCGCGGGACGGTGGGGACGGCCGGCGCTGGTGCTGCCCATGGCGGCCGACCGCGCGCCGCGATGGCCGGACAGTCTGCGGGGCAGCATCACCCATTGCGGCCAGTGGTGCGCGGCCGCCCTGTGCCGGGCGACGGACGGCATCGCCATCGGCATCGATCTGGAGGATCACCCGCGGATCGATGACAGCCTGGTGCCGATGTTCATGACCGCCCGTGAGCGCCACCGCCTGGAGGACCACCCGCAAGGCGAGCGCGCGCTGCTGACGACGCTGGTCTTCTCCGCCAAGGAGGCGGCCTTCAAGGCCCAGTACGCCGTCACACGGGCCCCGATGGATTTCCAGGATCTGGAGACGGCGGTCGATCTCGCCGCCGGGTGCTTCCGAACCACGGTCCGTTCCGGATCGCACGGGCACCCCATGGACGGGTCGGTGCTCCCCGGCCGGTTCTTCCGGACGGACGGTCTGGTCGGGACCTGCGTGCTGATCGACGACCCGGTCGTCGATCGCTGCCGAACCGCAACAGGCTGAAAGCACGCGTGTCGGCATCGAGGGCGCGCGGGATGGTGCCGGCGGCGGATCGCCCGGAAACCGTACCGGACGGTCCGCGGCCTTCGTCGTTGCGGCTGGACCCCCGATCCCCATCGGCTACACTGACAGGCCATGCAAGGCAGCCCCGCCTACGGTTGCGGCTGGACCCCCGATCCCCATCGGCTACACTGACAGGCCATGCAAGGCAGCCCCGCCTACGGTTGCGGCTGGACCCCCGATCCCCATCGGCTACACTACGCACGAAGGGCGGCCCCGTTCCCGAGACGTTGCGGCTGGACCCCCGATCCCCATCGGCTACACTGGTCGAAACCGCGGCCTCCGGCCCGGCGGCGTTGCGGCTGGACCCCCGATCCCCATCGGCTACACTGGCTGTCCCGGCAAGTCGTTGATTTTTCAGCGGCTTTCCGGGATTCCAGGGTGGTGGAAACGGGCGCGACATGGCTAAAACAGGACGTACTGCTCGGGATTCCTGCGTGATGCGGCTCGGGCGCGGCCGTCGAAGCACACCATGTTTTCGTACTGGCGGTCGGTGAAACACAAGATGTGGACCTTTCCGGTGGAGGGGACATTCTTCCCGATTCGGCCGGTCAGCGTCTCGACCTGCTCCTTGCCGCTGCAGAACCGCAGATAGACGGAAAACTGCGACATCTCGAAGCCCTGGTCGAGCAGGAACTGGCGGAACCGGGTCGCCGCCTTGCGCTCGGGCTTGGTGAGGACCGGCAGGTCGAACAGCACCATCATCCACATCATCCGGTACCCGCTCAGCATGCCCGGTCGTCCGGCGCCGGGGGTGGCCATTCCAGGGGCATGGGCGCCCACGGCCGGTCCAGCGCGGGAAGATCGAGATCGCCCTTCCCTTCCTCCAGCACGCGCGCCAGCGATCCGGCGAGGCGGATCAGCACCGTGCCGATGGGCGTCGTTCCCTGGGCGGTGAGCATGTCCAGGGACGGGACCAGCGCCAGGAACCGCTTCACCTCGCGCGTCACTCCGGTGTGGCCGGCCTCCAGCAGCCGCAGCACGGCCAGATCGATCAGCGGCCGGAACGGCTCCATTAGGTCGTCCACGAGGCACAGGGGGTTGCCGCGGTTGCTGTGGTGCAGCCCGATGGACGGGTGCAGCCCCGCCGCCGTCACGGCGCGGGCGGTCGCCGAGCGCAGGATGGCGTAGCCGTAGTTCAGCATGGCGTTGGCTCCACCGGCATCCTGGTCGCGCCGGAATTCCGCACCGAACAGGGCGGGCCAGTAACGCCGCGCCGCCTGGGCCTCCAGATTGTCGGGGTCGCCGGACCGCACGCGGCGCGCCATCTCCAGCAGGCCGCCGCCGGGCAGGCCGCGCGAGTCCAGCGCCGCCGCCTGCTGCCGGATCTTGGCGCGGACGCACGCCTGCCAGAGCCGCTTGGCGAGGGGTGCGGGAGCCTCCACCTGTGCGCGCATCCGCCTCGCCTGCACATGGTGCGAATCGACGGGCCACAGGAAGGCCGCCGGGACATGGTTGGAGCCGCACAGCACCATCACCGCCCCGCGCTCGCACAGCGCGACCAGCAGGTTGTTCGAATAGGTCAGGCCGTGCGCGTTCGCCATCACCACCGCGATGTCGTCCAGCGGCACGCGACCGATCTCGCGGCCCTCGGCCGACACCACGAGGAAGCCGCGGGACAGCGACAGATGGCGGCCGTCCTCGGCGATCTCCACCACCCGGCCGGTCATGGATCACCCTCCCGGCCACGGCTGGCCGGTCCGATGCCGACGGGGGCGCCGTGCGCATGGACCCGGACGCGGCCCAGGAGATCGACCGTCACCCGCCGCGCACCCCGCGCCCGGAGCTGATCGCACGACACCTTCACGTGGAGCGAGCGGTCGTTCTTCGCCTGATGCGGCTCGATCAGCACCACGCTGTTGGTCGAGGGCTCGAGGATGATCACCTGCATGATCCGTGATCGCCCCTGGTGATCGAGCTTCAGACAGTCGCCCTTGTGCAGCCGCATGACGAACCGCTCGCCCGCCGCCGGTGCCGGCGGTGCCGCGCGGCCGTCGGGGGTGCGGGTGCGGTGCGTGTCGAACAGGGTCGCCCAGCGCGGCACCCAGCGCCGGCCGTCGGCGCGCAGCATGATGTCCAGGTGATGCACGTCGCCGGCCAGCACCAGCTTCAGGAACCGGCCGTTGCCGTGGGCGATCGGGATCGGGCTCGATTCCTTCTTCAGGATCCGCACGCGGCGGAGGCCGGCCCAGTGCGGGTGCGCCGCGGCGTCCTCCACCGCCTTCGCGAGCTGGCCCGCGAAATCGTTGGCGTCGCGTTTGCGCAGCTCGATCCGATCCAGCAGGTAGCGGCGCAGCCGGACGTCGCGCACGCCCTCCACGTCCCCTTTGGTCAGACCGAGGATGGGTTTGCGGGCGACGAGGTTGCAGCCGTCCTCCGCCGGAGCCACGGGGCCGTAGGCGGTCTCCTTGTGGAGCGCGCCGGTGACGCCGTGCTCCGGGCGGTGGGACACGGTGATGGTGGCGGCACGGGCTTTCAGCTCTTTGCGGAAACCGGGCCAAGGATCCGCGAACTCCTTCAGCACACGGCTGATGCCCTCCGCCTGCGCGTCGGAGTCCCGCTCGGCCCTGGCCGCCTCGGTTTGCACCCGTTGCACCATGCCCTGGTCGATGCAGCCGATCACCACGGCGTCCAGCGCGTGGTGGCGATGGTCCTGCCGGTTCTTGCGGGCGGGGGCGTCACCCCCTTCGTCCGGCGGCGGACGGTCGGGGTCGAGGATCGGATCCACGCCCCAGCGCCGGCGCAGCAGCGCCGTCAGGCGGCCCGGCGACACCCGCACATCGTCGCAGATCCGCCTCAGATACTCGTGCGCCAGCCGTGACAGGTGGCGGGTGTCGTTCAGGTGGCGGGCCAGGAAGCCGCCGTCCTGCCGGAGCTTCTCCAGCGCGTCCCCGGCGAAGCGCCACCGCTTGTTCCTGGGCAGCGACTCGGCGCGGGCCAGGATCTCCGCCCATGGCAGGATGCCGCGGCTCACGTGGTCATCGGTGTGGAAGGCGTCCCACGGCGTCTGGTTCCGCTTCACCCGGTTCGCCTCGCGCAGGCAGACCAGCTTGTTGCCGGCGCTGTCGTCCAGGCTGACCGAGAAGGGCAGGATGTGGTCGATGTCCACCGCATGGGACAGCAGCAGGCGGATCCCGATGGTCTGGCCGGTGTAGGGGCAGAAATGCACGCCGTTCTGCACCTGCTCCTCCCACAGGCGCATCTTCAGCAGGTTGCGGGGGGTCGGGCGTTCGCCGACCTCCTGGATGCGCCGCTTGCGCTCCTCGTTGCGGCGCTGGTTGTCGGCCTGCCGCTTCTCCTCCCGGCGGCGGTCGAGGGCCGACTGTTTCAGGTCGCGGGCCAGCTCGATGACGATGTCCTTCGGCCGCCCGTACCGCTCCAGCACGGCGTTCACCAGATGGCGGAGCTGGTTGAGCGCGATGTGGACCGTCGGGTTGGCGAGCCGGCCGACGCGCCTCTCCTCCGGATCGTTCGGATCGCCGGTTCCGAAGGCGACATGGCGTTCCAGAACCCGGCCGTAATAGGGGAGCCGGTCGAGCAGCGCCTCGTCGGAGGAGAAGTCGGAATGGTCCTTACCCCCGCGCAGCGCCTTCACCGCCTCGTCCAGGCGGATGGGACGGACGCGGCCGCCGGCGTCCATCCGGCTTTCCGCCTCCATGACCGGCAGCAGCTCCGCCACGGCACGGCGGCCATAGGCGGCGTGGTAATCCGGCAGGGTGGTGTCCTCCGCCAGGGTCCGTGCCGCCGCGGCGTCGAGCCCCCAGCGTCCGGTCAGCGCGTCGATGGCCGCCGTCGGATCGGGTTCATCCAGCAGCAGCTCGACCACGGCGTCCTGCTCGGCCAGCGGCAACCGCCCCCAGCCGGGCCCCCACACGGCCGCGATCCGCGCCCCGGTCTCATCCCCCAGCAGCTTCGGGCGCTTGTCCGATTCCAGGGAGAAGCGCGTGCCCGGCGGCTGGTCGAGCAGGGCGCGCAGCTTGTCGAACGACAGCGCGTCCAGGATCCGGCCGGGCTTGCGGGCCGGCTTGGCCGTCCGCCCCAGCACGGTGGCGACCACCCGGTCGCGCTCGGCCATGGTCAGCGGGCGTTCGGACAGGTCGAGCGCGGTGATCCGCAGGTTGGCGAGTTCCTGAAGCAGCCGCAGCCGCTGCACCGACGGCAGCGCGCGGGGGGCGCGCTCGTCCTCCGGGTACAAGGTGCATTTGCCCACCGGCACCGGTTTCAGCGGACGCTGGTGGAAGATGCGGTCGTGTAGGGCCTGCCGGGCGGCGTCGGTCAGCAGGGCCGGGTGGTGCGGCGCCTGGGCCGACCACAGCGCCGCGAACTCCTCCTCCAGCATCCGGCGCGCGGGGTAGAAGGGATAGCCCGCGTCCTTGCCCTTTCCCGTCAGGCGGGCGCGGATCGTCTCACCGCGTTTCCGGCGCCATGCGAACCACGCGCCCAGCGTCGGCGTCGCGGCGGCCCGCATGGCCTCGTCCAGCTTCTCCACGGCGGCCTTGACCTTGCCCGCCTCCTCGTCCTTCCGCGTCGCCGTGCGGACCGGCTTGAAGCCGCGGCGCTGGTTCAGGTGGAACAGCGCGCGCCCGATCTCGAACGGCTCCAGCCGCTCCCGCAGACCGCGTTCGCGCAAGTCGTAAGGATCCGTCCCGACCTCCAGCGCCTTGCGCTCCCCCGGCGCGGCCGGCATCAGCCCGAACCGCACCAGCGCCTTCATCAGCCGGGCGCGGCGCACCAGATAGCGGTCGCGCCGGCGCCGCATCTGCCGCGCCACCCGGCGGGCCACCGCCAGCGAGGACTTGTCCTGCGGGTCCCGCCCGTCGGAGAAGATGCGCGACCCGAGCGCCCGGATCTCCCGCGGCGACCCAGCATGATCAGGCCCGTCATGACCGAGATTGAGCGCGCACCATCCGATGGAATTGGTGCCGAGATCGATGGACAACCGGTATGGCTGCACTGTGGGCCTCCGACAATCGCATTTGTTGTTTGAATCGAATTGCAGGTCGGCGCCTTGGCGCCGCCAAAATCATAACACAACCCTTGACCGCAGGATCAGACGGGCTATGATGCCTCAAGGTTGGAAATTCGATGGGGATCGGGGGTCCAGCCGTTAACATGTTCCCTTCGGGGAGCACGAAATGGGGGGCGGGCCACGGTCCGCCCCTTTTTCCATTTGATCCGCAATCCGGCCCCCGGTTTGCGAAGGCATTGCACGCGGCGAGCGCGATGGCCTATCATCCAGTGATGGCGTCGGAGGAGGGTCGCTACCCCTCCCCCTCCGCCTGCATCCTACCCGAGGAGATCGAGCAGCCGCTTGATCACGCTCAGGGCGAGGATCAGCAGGATCACCAGTTGCGAGATCATGCCTGCCTCCTCTGTGTGTATGGTGGGGCGCGAGCAACGCCCTACCATACATCTCATGTCGTGTATCATATCAGTCGGCAGGGTCAATACGAATCTGGGTGCACAACATCATTTTTTTTCTGAGCCGAAGCGTGTTAGATATCTGGCATCGCGGTGCTTAGGCTAGGCAATGTAGATAAACGTTACGTTCAACCCGAGCTGACTGACGTTCGGAAATGGTCCGCGCCAGTAGCAATGATGTTGTGTTGCGGCTGGGCTACTCCGGTCCAGCCGTTAACACGTTCCCTTCGGGGAGCACGAAATGGGGGGCGGG
>NZ_JABFFR010000109.1 GCF_013423485.1 Azospirillum oleiclasticum | reverse complement strand
GGCATCCACCAGATGCCCTTATAACGCTTGATCCTTGACAACTGGGTTGCCGCCCGTGCGCAGGGGCAAGCCCCGACGCGACGTTCCGCAACCGACCGTCAAGATGCATCGACGCCCCAACCAACACAGCGGTTTCCCACCGGCGGCCGGGACGACGCGTCCTCGGTCACACACACATTTCCCTCTTCACACTGTCCAAGAGCCCGCCGCGCCAAAGCGCAGCGCCAAGGGGTGCTTGCGCCCCCATGGCTCACGTTGCCGTGTTGTGGTCACCTTCCACATGGATCCCGATGGTCCTTCCTCCGTCCTCCATCCGCCCCGGTACGGGGTTGGTGGAGGCAGACGGGATCGAACCGACGACCTCCTGCTTGCAAAGCAGGCGCTCTCCCAACTGAGCTATGCCCCCGATCCAACCCGGACCTGGCGTCGCAGACATCGGCCTGTCCCCCTTGCGAAGAACGCGAGACACGACGCCGGAGATGGTGGGCCAGGGAGGATTTGAACCTCCGACCTCACGCTTATCAAGCGCGCGCTCTAACCAACTGAGCTACTAGCCCCGCGCGGACGACGCACGAGGCGTCGTCCACATCGAGATCCGTGAGAAGGGATGCGCCGGCGGCGGCTGTTGCGGC
>NZ_JABFFR010000108.1 GCF_013423485.1 Azospirillum oleiclasticum | reverse complement strand
CCGGCACCGACGGTGCGACCACCCTCGCGGATGGCGAAGCGCAGGCCCTCGTCCATGGCGATCGGGGCGATCAGGTGCACGGTCACCGACACGTTGTCGCCCGGCATCACCATCTCCGTGCCTTCCGGCAGCAGGACCTGACCGGTCACGTCGGTGGTGCGGAAGTAGAACTGCGGACGGTAGTTGGTGAAGAACGGCGTGTGGCGGCCGCCCTCCTCCTTCGTCAGGATGTAGGCCTCGGCGGTGAACTTGGTGTGCGGGGTGATGGTGCCCGGCTTCGCCAGAACCTGACCGCGCTCCACGTCCTCGCGCTTGGTGCCGCGCAGCAGCGCGCCGATGTTGTCGCCCGCCTCGCCCTGGTCGAGCAGCTTGCGGAACATCTCCACACCCGTCACGGTCGTCTTCACCGTCGCCTTCAGGCCGACGATCTCGACTTCCTCACCCACCTTCACGATGCCACGCTCGACGCGGCCGGTCACCACCGTGCCGCGGCCCGAGATCGAGAACACGTCCTCGATCGGCATCAGGAACGGACGGTCCTTCGGACGCTCCGGCTGCGGGATGTACTCGTCCACCGCCGCCATCAGCTTCAGGATCGCTTCCTTGCCCAGCGCCGGCTCGCGGTCCTCCAGCGCGCACAGCGCCGACCCACGGATCACCGGGATGTCGTCGCCGGGGAACTGGTAGCTCGACAGAAGCTCGCGGACCTCGAGCTCCACCAGCTCCACCAGTTCCTCGTCGGCCATGTCCATCTTGTTCAGGAACACCACCAGCGCCGGAACGCCCACCTGACGGGCCAGCAGGATGTGCTCGCGCGTCTGCGGCATCGGGCCGTCCGCCGCCGACAC
>NZ_JABFFR010000107.1 GCF_013423485.1 Azospirillum oleiclasticum | reverse complement strand
CGGTGCGCAGCTTCGCCAAAGCGTGTGTCAAGGAAGGCGCCTGGGTGATCTTCGAGGCGAGCGGAGGCTACGACCGTGTCCTGCGTGAGGCGTTGGAGACGACGAATGTTCGTTTCAGCCGCGTAAACCCACGACAGGCCCGTGACTTCGCCCGGGCCATGGGCGTCATCGGCAAAACCGACCGGGTGGATGCCCGAATGCTTTCGGAGCTTGGCGCTCGTCTGCGTCCGGCAGCAACGGAGCCGCTGGCGGCGGCGCGGCGCGCCCTCCAAGCGCAGGCGACGCGCCGCCGCCAACTCGTGGCGATGCGCAAGCAAGAGACGACCCGCCTCCAGCAGACGGCGGACACCGAAGCGCGCACCGACATCCGCAGCTTGCTCGTCGTCCTCGACCGCCGCATTGCCAAGGTCGAAGAGCGCATGGCCGCTCTCGTTGCCGCCGATCCGGAAATGGCTGCCATCGACCGCCGGCTGCGCACCATTCCGGGTGTCGGCGCCGTCGTCGCGGCGACCTTGATCGCTGAGCTGCCGGAACTGGGCCAGCTCGACCGCCGTCGCATCGCGTCACTCGTCGGCTTGGCCCCGGTCGCCCGCGACAGCGGCAAGCGCTCCGCTCCGCGGGCGATTGCCGGCGGCAGGCCCATCGTCCGGACGGTGCTCTACATCGCCGCCTTGCACGCCTCTCGATGGTGCCAGACATTCAAGGACTTTCGCGGGCGGCTCCAGACCGCTGGAAAGCCCGTCAAAGCCGCTCTCGTCGCCACGGCTCGGAAGCTCCTCGTCACCCTCAACGTCATGATCGCGACGGGCACCGATTACCAACCGACGGAAGCAGCCTGAATACAGTTGCCGGGAATCCCGG
>NZ_JABFFR010000106.1 GCF_013423485.1 Azospirillum oleiclasticum | reverse complement strand
AGAGTCTGTCCGGAAAGTTCATACCGGCTTGCATAGTCGTCGCAGCATGAGTCGAATGGAGGCGAGGCGAAGGAATGTCAGCCCCTTGCGGTTGAGGTTCTCCCAATCCTTGGCGAGGCGGCGGCAGCGGTTGAGCCAGGCGAAGGTGCGCTCTACGATCCACCGTTTGGGCAGGACGACGAAGCCCTTTGCGCGGTCGGAGCGTTTGACGATCTCGACTTGGACGTGGGTCAGGGCCGCCCGCAGGCCGCTTTGGAATTGCTCGCCCTGGTAGCCGCCGTCCGCGAACAGCTTCAGAAGGAAGGGGAAGAGGCCGAACAGGCTGGCCATCAGCACGACACCGCCATCGCGGTCCTGGATGTTGGCGGCATGGACGATGGCGTGCATCAGGAAGCCTTGCGTGTCGACGACGATGTGCCGCTTCTTCCCTTTGATTTTCTTGCCGCCATCATAGCCCGCTGGGTCGATCGAGCCCCCCCTTTTTCGGCGCTCTTTACGCTTTGGCTGTCGATGATGGCGGCGGTCGGGCTGGCCTCCCGCTCCGCCTGCTCGCGGCAGCGGACGTAGAGTTCATGATGGATGCGATCCAGCGTCCCGTCCCAGCTCCACAAATCCAGGTAGTCGAACACCGTGCTGCGGGGCGGCAGATCCTTGGGAAGCGCCCGCCACTGGCAGCCGGTGCCCAGCACATACATGATGCCGTTGACCACCTCCCGCAGGTTGACCGTACGCTTGCGGCCGCCGCGTTTCGCCGGAGGGAGCAGTGGCTCGACCAGCGTCCACTCCGCATCCGTCAGGTCACTCGGGTAGCGAAGATGATCGCGGTTGTACAGCGGGCGGCTCTCGGGCGTCCACATGGCGAATGTCCAATCAGTGACGCCATCAAGGGAATCACAGCCGAGTCAATGCCTTCAACCCTTTTCCTACCCCCTTGATCCGACTCAGCCACTTCCCGGACGGACACT
>NZ_JABFFR010000105.1 GCF_013423485.1 Azospirillum oleiclasticum | reverse complement strand
ACGCTGACCGGCGGTGCGGGCACCGACGTGGTGTCGCTCAACTCGGCGGGCAGCACGCTGCTGGTTTCGGCGGTGGAGAGCCTGGTGGGTGCGGCGGGCACCGACATCGTGACGCTCGGCAGCTCGGGCAACACGACGACGGTGTCGGGTCTGGAGAGCCTGGCCGGCAACTCCGGCACCGACGTGGTCCTGCTCGGCAGCGGCGGCTCGACCATCACGGTCTCCGGCCTGGAGATCCTGGTGGGCGGCGCGGGCTCCGATGTGGTGACGCTCGACACCACCGGCAGCACGATCCTGCTGCGCGCCATCGAGACGCTGACCGGCGGTGTGGGCACCGATGTGGTGAGCATCGGTGACACCGGGACGACGGTCACCGTGTCGGGCCTGGAGAGCCTGACCGGCGGTGCGGGCACCGATCTGGTGACGCTGGGGGCCGCTGGCAGCACGCTGACGGTGGCGGCGTTGGAGACGCTGGTCGGCGGTGCCGGCACCGATGCGGTGACGCTGGCCTCGTCCGGCGGCACACTGACGGTGCGCGGTCTGGAGAGCGTGACCGGCGGCACGGGTACGGACGTGGTGGTGCTCGGCTCGACCGGCAGCACGGCGACGGTCTCGACGCTGGAAATCCTGGTCGGCGCCGCCGGCACGGATGTCATCACGCTGGGCACCTCGGGCAACACGATCCTGCTGCGCGGCCTGGAGACGCTGACCGGCGGAGCGGGCACCGACGTGGTGACGACCGGCGACACCGGCACGACCATGACGGTGGCGGGTCTGGAGACGCTGATCGGCGGTGCGGGCACCGACGTGATCACCATCGCCTCCCTCGGCACGACCATGATGATCAACCCGGTGGAGACGCTGCTGGGCGGCGCCGGCACCGACATCATCACCATGGCGAGCACGGGCGGCACGGTGACGGTGTCGGGTCTGGAGAGCCTGACCGGCGGTGCGGGCAGCGACCTGATCTTCATCGGCAGCAGCGGCACGACGATGACGGCGGGCGCCCTGGAGTTCCTTGTGGGCGGCGCCGGCACCGACGTGGTCACGCTGGGCACCTCGGGCAACACGACGACGCTCCGCGGCCTGGAG
>NZ_JABFFR010000104.1 GCF_013423485.1 Azospirillum oleiclasticum | reverse complement strand
GGGCACCTCGGGCAACACGACGACGCTCCGCGGCCTGGAGACGCTGACGGGCGGTTCGGGCAGCGACGTGGTGGTCACCGGCGACACCGGCACGACCATGACGGTGGGTGCGGTCGAGATCCTGGTCGGCGGTTCCGGCTCCGACGTGATCACGCTGGCGGATGGCGGTGCGACCATCCTGCTCCGTGGCCTGGAGACCCTGTTGGGCGGTTCGGGCAGCGACGTGGTGACCATCGG
>NZ_JABFFR010000103.1 GCF_013423485.1 Azospirillum oleiclasticum | reverse complement strand
CGCACCGAATGCGCTCCCGATGGCGACGAACGCTTTCCATTCGTCGCTCATCAAGTGCGCGTCGGAATCGACAGCAGCTTCCAGTACCCGCTCAGACCTTATCATCCATCAGTTTGGCATGACCAGAGCGTTGGCAGTGGGATCGCGTTGAGGATGAGGCGGGCGATCCGGCGCAATCCTCTGGTGAAGTAGGAGGTTTTGGAGCGGGCGACTTTTCCGGGCTGGGCGTTCACATGTTTTTTTCGGCGGGTGTCGGATTCGTCTCTGCATCCCACCGCCCGGTTGAGACGGCTGTGTAGATCGCCAGTGCCATGACGAGCAGGAGCCGGGCGAGACGGTCGGGATGCTGGATCTGGGTGTCCTCGATGCCGAAGCCGCGCGACTTGAAGTCCGAAAACATTGGCTCGATGGCCCAGCGGGCGGAATAGTCCAGTGTTTTCAAGTATCCCGGCGTCGCGGACATGGCGATGATCCACGGCTCGACATGCCCGGGATCGTGGATGACGCCGATGTTGGTGGTGGCCTTGCGGGCCGTCAGTTGCACGTTCTCCAGCGCGAAGATGCGGTCCTTGGCCAGTCGACCGGTCGTCGTCCGGCCCCCGGCGTCGCGGACGACCAGGTTGCCCTTCAGGCGCAGGCGGTAGTCCCAGCCGCGGTCCTGGCACCACCCGATCAGGTCGGCGGTGCCGTAGAAGCGGTCGGCCATGAGACAGACCTCGGCCCCGTCCGGCAGCAACGGCACGGCCGCGTCGAGCAGCGCCTCCTGGACCGCGAACCCGATGGCGCCCTCAGTCGCCTCCACCCGCCACAGCAGCGGCAGCGCCCGCTCGCCATGGCGGATCGCCAGCATCAGCACCTGATGGCGGTCATTGAGCTTGGACTGGTCGAGGATCAGCACCAGCGGTCGGCCCTGGGCCGCCAACGCGCCCAGCACCTCGCGGGCGAACGGCGCCATCACCGCATCCGGGTCGATCAGCGGGTTCTTCAGGACCCGCTCGATCCACTGATAGCGCATGTCGATGCGTTCGGCGTCGCGGGGCAGCCCGGCGGCCAAATCCATCAGGTTGGCGCTGCGCACATCGAGCATCGTTGCCACCAGCAGCGCCAGATTGACCCGCTGGGTCTTCCGCTGACCCGGAAGAAGGCGTCGGAGTTCCTGGGAAATCCCTTCCGCCAAAACCTGGAGGCCGTCCATGATCCCAATCCGCTTGAAACAACGCGGACTCCTTGAATCACACGACGATTCCCGACGTCAACGCCCGTTCATCAAAAACTGATGGATAGTGAGCGCTCAGCCTCGTCGAGCGACAGGTCAGCGACCACGGCGGCACGGGCTTCGCCGGCCGGT
>NZ_JABFFR010000102.1 GCF_013423485.1 Azospirillum oleiclasticum | reverse complement strand
CCGGCCGGGAACAGCGCCTCGACAACGTCCCAGGTAACCGAGAGCCCTTCCGCCACCTCGACGATCTGGCAGTCGATCCACACCTGCGGGGTCTGGGAAATTCCCCAGCCCGGTGTCAGGACCGGCTTGGCAGGTCCAGTCGGCACGGCGCCGCCCATGCCGATGGTGCTGGTGAAGATGACGGGCATGCCGGCGTCCATCGTCCCGCCGCGGCGGGACAGCTCGCGCATCACCCAGATGGCGGATACCCCGCTGTGGGCCAGGTTCTCGACGGATTCCGCCTGCAGCCGCGTGGCGCGATCCAGCCAGCCTTCCTCCGCCCGGGGACGGTGGGAAAGCAGCATCAGAGAGGTGAAGTCCCCCAGGATGTTGGTGATGTCCGGATGCACCTCCCGGCGATCGAACAGGGTGAGGTTGATGGTCAGATCCGGCCGGGCGCTCCAAGCCCCCAGCACCTCGGCGAAGGCGGTGGCAAGCACGGAGGAGGCGGTCAGCCCGTGGCTCCGGGCCCGCCGCAGCAGGGCTTGGTAGCGGTCCGGCGGCACCATCAGCCGCCGCCGCTCGAAATGGGGCTTCCCGACGGTGGAGGGATGCCGCGCCAGCGGAAGCTGCGGGCCGGGCGGAAGCTCGTCCACCCGCCGGGCCCAATAGGCACGATCAGCCTCCAGGGTGTCCGCCGGCGGCTTCACCTGGAGCACATAGTCGCGGAAGGAGATCCCGACCGGCCGCAGCGGGGCGTCCAGGTCGGCGTACAGCGTCTCGATCTCCGCACGCAGGATCATCGTGCTGAGGGCATCGATGAGAAGGCTGTCGAGGCTGACCCCCAGCCGCACATGGTCGCCGGAGCGCACGGCCCTCACGTCGAAGAGCGGCCAGCGGGAGGGATCGAGCACCTGCTCCGACATGGCCTCGCGCAGGTCCCGCAGGGCACGCTCCTCCCCGCCGGGTGCCGCGTCCACCACCAGGATGCGGAAGCGCGGCACCCGCTCCAGGATGCGCTGGCGGCCGTCGGCATCGAACACGCCGCGCAGCATCTCATGCCGCGCGATCAGGCGGTTCCACACCTCTTCCAGCCGCTCCAGGTCGAGGCCCGTTCCATCGAACTCGGTGTAGAAGTGACAGCTCACTCCGCCCAGGTCGAAATCGGTGCTCCGGCCCATCCAATAGGCGCGCTGCACCTCGGTCGGCGGGAACGGCTCGTGACGACGGGCGAGGTCCGGCACCGGCGCGGACGCCCCGCGCGCGGCGCCGAGGGATAGGCCATCGGCGAAGTCGCGCAACACGGGGCGGGCAAAAACGCGGCCGAGGTCGACCCCGTCGATGCCGATCTCCCGCAGCCGGGTGACGGCCCGCGTGGCGAGCAGGCTGTCGCCGCCGAGGGAGAGGAAGTTCTCGTCGCGACCGACGGCGTCGAGGCCGAGCAGAGCGCGCCAGACGGCGGCGATGGCGGCCTCCACCG
>NZ_JABFFR010000101.1 GCF_013423485.1 Azospirillum oleiclasticum | reverse complement strand
CGGTGACGAAGCCGGCCAGCCGCCGCCGGCCCCGCCCGCCCACCGCCACCACCACCGCCTGGGCCACCGACGGGTGCGCCTCCAGCGCCGCCTCCACCTCGCCCAGCTCGATCCGGTGGCCCCGGACCTTCACCTGGTGGTCCGCCCGCCCCAGGAACTCCAGTGTCCCGTCCGGCCAGTACCGCCCCAGGTCGCCCGTCCGGTACCAGCGGCCGTCTTCCCTCTCCACGAAGCGCACCGCCGTGGTCGCCGCGTCGCCCCGGTAGCCGGTGGCCACCCCCGCCCCGCCGATCCACAGCTCGCCCGGCACCCAGTCCGGGCAGTCGCGCCCCAGCCCGTCCACCACACGGTAGCGCTGGTTGGCCAGCGGGAAGCCGTAGGGGATCGAGCGCCAGCCCGGCGGCACCGTCCCGACCTCCAGCGCGTTCGACCAGATCGCCGCCTCCGTCGCCCCGCCCAGCGCCACGAACCGGCACCCCGGCGACCGCTCGCGCAGCCGCGCCGGCAGCTCCAGACCGATCCAGTCCCCCGACAGCAGCGCCAGCCGCAGGCCCGGCAAAGCCCCCGGCACCGCCAGCAGCATCTCCATCAGCGCCGGCGCCGAGTTCCACAGCGTTACCCCGTGCCCGGCCATCAGCGCGTGCCAGCGCGGCGCCTCCCGCCGGTCCTCCTCTCCCACCAGCACCACCGCGCCGCCCACCCCGAGCGGCCCGAACAGGTCGTAGACCGACAGGTCGAAATCCAGCGCCGACACCGCCAGCACCCGATCCTCCGGACCCACGCCGAAGCGCCGGGTGATGTCGGCCACCGTGTTCTGCGCCGCCCCGTGCGTCACCTCCACACCCTTCGGCTCGCCGGTCGAGCCGGAGGTGAAGATCACGTACGCCGCTTCCTCCGACCCCCGCGGCACCGGCGCCGCCAGCGGCGCGAACGCCCCGGCCTCCGCGATGTCCACCGCCAGCACATCCGCGTCCGGCGCCGTACCGCCGGGCCGGGTCACCACATGGCGGACACCGGCCACCCGGTGCATGCGGGCCCGCCGCGCCGCCGGCTGGTCCACACCCACCGGCACATACACCCCGCCGGCGGCCAGGATGCCCAGCACCGCCGCCACCTGGTCCGCCCCGCGCGGCAGCGTCACCGCCACCGGGTCGCCGGGCGCCACCCCGCGTGCCGCCAGCAGCGCCGCCACCCGCAGCGCCCGCTCCGCCAGCGCACCGTAGGACACGGCACCCTCCGGGTCGCCCAACAGCGCCGGCCGCTCCGGCGCCCGCGCCGCCTGGGCGAACACGCCGGCGTGCAGGCTGCCCGCGGGAAGCGGCACCCCGGTGGCGTTCACCCGCGCCCGCACCGCCGCCTGATCCGCCGGCAACAGCACCGGCGGCACCGCGCGCCAGTCCGTACCCGCGTCCGACAGCCACTCCAGAAGCGACCCGTACGCGCCGAACATCCCGTCGATCACCCCGGCCGGGAACAGCGCCTCGACAACGTCCCAG
>NZ_JABFFR010000100.1 GCF_013423485.1 Azospirillum oleiclasticum | reverse complement strand
GAAGGCAAGGGGCCGGATGGCCCCGCCCGCCGTCTGAGGGGGTCTTTGATCGGTCACGATCAAAGACCGTTGATAAGGTAAGGGAAGGGACAAGACATGACCGCGACGCCGGCCACCAATCCGGCTGCCGATCCGGGCGCCGTCGATTACGACGCGAGCTGGGAGCACCGCTGGAACGACATGCGGCGCTTCGGCCCGACCGGGCGCCATCTGCGCCGCATCATCGACGACATGATCGGGCCCCTGCCCTACGAGACGGTGCTCGACGTCGGCTGCGGCCAGGGGCTGCTGCTGACCTCGCTGAAGGAGCGGCGGCCGGACGCCGTCTACACCGGCGTCGATTTCTCCGACAAGGCGCTGGAGGTGGCGCACCAGCGCGCACCCTGGGCGGAGCTGGCGCGGCTCGACCTGACGCAGGGCAATCTGGGCCGGCGCTTCGATCTGGTGCTGTGCACCGACGTGGTCGAGCACATCGAGGACCACGCGACCGCCTTCGCCAACGTGGCGGCGATGACCGGGCGCTGGGCGCTGGTGTCCACCCTGCAGGGGCGGATGCGCCCCTACGAGACGCAGGTCGGGCATTACCGCAGCTACCGCCGTGGCGAGGTCGCCGCCATGCTGGAGGCCAACGGGCTGGTGGTGGAGCGGGTGGTCGAGTGGGGCTTCCCCTTCTACTCGCCGCTCTACCGCGACCTGTTCCGGGTGACCGGGGTGAAGGCGGCGGAGGGCACCTACGGCCCCGGCCGCCGGCTGCTGGCGTCCCTGCTCTACCAGGTCTTCCGCCTCAACGCCTGGAACCGCGGGGACTATGTGGCGGTGCTGGCGCGCCGGCCCTGACCGGCGCCCTGCTCTCTTCCCCCTTGCCCGCCCTCGGCGCCTGTTTCCAAACGGGCGCCGAGAGCGTCGTGGAAACGAGCCCATGAGGGACAGGAGGAGCATGCCCCCCTCGCGCATAACACTCGTAACCGCGGAGCCGGCGGATTTTCCCGTCTTCAAGCGCGAATTGCAGGCCGCCTTCGCGGTTGCCGTGACGGACCACCTGGGCGAACTGCCGGATGGGCCGATCCCATCCGACGAGGATCTTGATCAGGCGATGGCCGCATCGGGCGCCATCGTGCTGCATGTCCTGCGCGACGGGCGGAAGGTCGGCGGCGCGGTCGTGCGCATCGATCACGCGACACAGGTCAATTCGCTCGACCTGTTCTTCGTCGCGGTCGGTCATCACGGTCAGGGCCTGGGCAAAAAGGCGTGGTTCGCGATAGAGGCGATGTTTCCCGATACCCGGTCCTGGCAAACAATGACGCCCTATTTCGAAAAGAGGAACATCCACTTCTATGTCAATGTCTGTAAATTCCATATCGTCGAATATTATAACGCACGGCATCCAGATCCACACGAATCCGGGTCGACCGGCGCTCTCGATGACGACGGCATGTTTCGATTCATCAAGAGGATGAAGCCGGATCGTAACTGCTCACGGGGGTGGTCAGGCAGCGAAG
>NZ_JABFFR010000010.1 GCF_013423485.1 Azospirillum oleiclasticum | reverse complement strand
CGTGCCCGAGCGCGACACGATGCCGATCTTGCCGCGCTTGTGGATGTGGCCCGGCATGATGCCGATCTTGCACTCGTCCGGTGTGATGATGCCGGGGCAGTTCGGCCCGATCAGCCGCGTGCCCGACGACCCCAGCGCGCGCTTCACCCGCACCATGTCGAGCACCGGGATGCCCTCGGTGATGCACACCACCAGCGGGATCTCGGCGTCGATGGCCTCCAGGATCGCGTCCGCCGCGAACGGCGGCGGCACGTAGATCACCGACGCGTTGGCGCCGGTCTTGGCGACCGCGTCGGCGACGGTGTCGAACACCGGCAGGTCGAGGTGGGTGGTGCCGCCCTTACCAGGGGTGACGCCGCCGACCATCTTGGTGCCGTAGGCGATCGCCTGTTCGGAGTGGAAGGTGCCCTGCGCGCCGGTGAAGCCCTGGCAGATGACCTTCGTTTCGGAATTGACGAGAACAGCCATCTTACGCGGCCTCCTTCACGGCCTTCACCACCTTCTCGGCGGCGTCGGCCAGATTGTCGGCCGACAGGATCGGCAGACCGGATTCGCTGAGGATCTTCTTGCCCAGCTCGACGTTGGTGCCCTCCAGCCGGACCACCAGCGGCACGTGCAGGCTGACCTCGCGCGCGGCGGCGACGACGCCCTCGGCGATCACGTCGCAGCGCATGATGCCGCCGAAGATGTTGACCAGGATGCCCTCGACGTTCGGATCGGACAGGATCAGCTTGAAGGCCGCGGTCACCCGCTCCTTCGTCGCACCGCCGCCGACGTCCAGGAAGTTGGCCGGCTCGCCACCATACAGCTTGATGATGTCCATCGTCGCCATGGCGAGGCCCGCGCCGTTCACCATGCAGCCGATGTTGCCGTCCAGCTTCACGTAGTTGAGGCTGTGCTTGGCCGCCTCGATCTCCGCCGGATCCTCCTCCGACTCGTCGCGCAGCTCTTCCACGTCCTTGTGGCGGAACAGGGCGTTGTCGTCGAAGCTGATCTTGGCGTCGAGCGCCAGCACGTCGCCCGAACCGGTGACGATCAGCGGGTTGATCTCGACGATCGAGCAGTCCAGGTCGATGAAGGCCTGATAGGCGGCGGTGATGAACTTCGCCGCGGCGCCGATCTGTTTGCCTTCCAGGCCCAGGCCGAAGGCGACCTTGCGGGTGTGGTAGCCCTGCACGCCGGTGATCGGGTCGATGGCGACCTTGATGATCCGCTCGGGCGTGTTGTGGGCGACCTCCTCGATCTCCATGCCGCCTTCGGTGGAGGCGATGATGGTGACGCGGCCGGTCGCGCGGTCGGTCAGCAGCCCGAGGTAGAGCTCGCGCTTGATGTCCGCGCCTTCCTCGACATAGACGCGCTTGACTTCCTTGCCGTCGGGCCCGGTCTGCTTGGTGACCAGCACGTGGCCCAGCATCTCGCCCGCGTTCTTGCCGACCTCCTCGATGGACTTGACGACGCGGACGCCGCCCTTGCCCTCGGGGTTGTCCTTGAACCGCCCGGCACCACGGCCACCGGCGTGGATCTGCGACTTGACGACCCACACCGGGCCGCCCAGCTCGCGCGCCACCGTCTCGGCTTCCTGGGGGGTGTAGGCGACGCCGCCGCGCGGCACCGCGACGCCGTACTTCTTCAGCAGGCCCTTGGCCTGGTACTCGTGGATGTTCATCGGACGTCCATCTGTCTTTTTTGGTCGGCTGACGATAGAGCGGAGTGCTGCCCGAGAGCGACGGGACCGCGGCACCCGGCGCCCCGCGGACCCGACCGGGGATCGGTTCCCCGGACGGGCGGGCCGGAGTGTAGCACCCGCGACCGGACGTTCAACCGTGCGTCCTGTCGCGGGTGGAGCCACGAACCGTCGGTACCGGCAACAAAAAGGCCGCCTTAGGAGGCGGCCTTCCCGGCTTCCTGCTTCTTCACGACATCGACGAGCGTCTTCACGGCATCGACCGAATGGTCGAACATGGCCTTTTCCTCGGCCGACAGCTCGATCTCGATGATCTTCTCCACGCCGCCGGCGCCGAGCACGACCGGAACGCCCACATACATGTCGCTCACGCCATACTGACCGGTCAGATACGCGGCGCAGGGCAGCACGCGCTTCTGGTCCTTCAGGTAGCTTTCCGCCATGACGATGGCCGACGCCGCCGGGGCGTAGAAGGCCGAGCCCGTCTTCAGCAGCTTCACGATCTCCGCACCGCCGTCGCGGGTGCGCTGCACGATGGCGTCCAGCTTCTCCTGCGTGGTCCAGCCCATCTTCACCAGATCGGGCAGCGGGATGCCGGCGACGGTGGAGTAACGGACCAGCGGGACCATGGTGTCGCCGTGGCCGCCCAGCACGAAGGCCGTCACGTCCTCCACCGACACGCCGAACTCCTCGGCCAGGAAGTAGCGGAAGCGGGCGCTGTCGAGCACGCCGGCCATGCCGACCACGCGCTCCGGTGGCAGGCCGCTGGCCTGCTGCATCACCCACACCATCACGTCGAGCGGGTTGGTGATGACGATGACGAAGGCGTTGGGCGCGTACGTCTTGATCGCCTCGCCGACGGTCTTGACGACGCCGGTGTTGATGCCGATCAGGTCGTCACGGCTCATGCCCGGCTTGCGCGGCACGCCGGCGGTGACGATGACGACGTCCGCACCCGCGATCACCGAGTAGTCGTTGCCGCCCCCGAGCTTCGCGTTGAAGCCCTCGACCGGCGACGCCTGGGCGAGGTCGAGCGCCTTGCCCTCCGGCATGCCTTCGGCGATGTCGAACAGGACGACGTCGCCCATTTCCTTCTGTCCGGCGAGGAGAGCCAGCGTACCGCCGATCTGTCCGGCACCGACGAGCGCGATCTTCTTGCGTGCCATGGAGCGTTCCCTACGCATGAGGCGTTCCCCCTTCATCGGGGAACCGAACCGATTGGTTTGGGCTTTTCGTCGGGGTCCAGCGCCCTTAGAATTCAGCGCGGCTTCGTAGCGCGAATCCCGTCCGAGGGCAAGCGCGACGGGCCGCAGGCGCACCGGACGGGGGTCCGGCGCGCCGCCGACGTTCCGGCCATCGCCAACGCCTTCGCCAACAGGGAAGCCAGTCATGATCCGTCTGCCGTTCGCCACCGTTCCCGCCGTGCTCGTGGCGTTGTCCACCGGGGGACCGGCGCTGGGACAAACCGTCGCAGACTACCAAAGTGCCATCCGCACGGCTCCGATCCTCGAGGCGCCGCAGCCGACGGCCGAAGCCCATTGCCGCCCGCTGGAGAATTTCGTCGCGGTGTCGATGCCGGAATGGACGCTGAAGAAGCCCTGGCTGCTCGGCATCTTCCCGATCGAGGGCTCGCCCGATCCCGAGGTCGCCGCCAAGCGCGACACCTGCCTGAAGTACCGCCAGCAGGCGGTGATCCAGTTCAACGACGGATCGGGCCAGGAGATCGTCACCCCGCCCGGCATGGAAGACCCCGACCGCGCCTACAACAACCCCGACCCGCGGCCGCTGCCGCCGCTGTGAGGCGCGTCCCCGGATCCTTCGTAGAGTTATCGAGAGCGCTTGACGGCAGACACCGTGCGCCGCGATGCGGTGCACGGTGTTTTGCTGCGCGGCTCGATCAGGTGGAGCGCGTCCCAGGGCTTGCAGATCCGTAAGAGTCGAATCAGAATCCGAGTGATAACGATATTATTGACACTCCGGAATTGCATTCATACAAATTTATGCGAAATTTCGGAGGATGAATGATGAAGGTTCGCGCGGCATTAATGATCATGACGGTGCTGCTGCCGGTTGCCGGATGCGCATCGGGTTCGAAGGACATCGCGAGCTCGTACGTCTCGCCGACCCTCTATCAGAACTGGACCTGCGAACAGATCCTCGCTGAGGACGCGCGGATCACGGCGCGAGTCGGGCAGTTGACCGCCAGTGTCGATGATCGGGCGAGCGGGGATGCGTTCGCCATGGGTGTCGGCATGGTGTTGTTCTGGCCAGCTCTCTTCTTCATCAAGGGCAATGGTCCGGAAGCGCAGGAGTATGCGCGGCTGAAGGGCGAGCATGACGCGCTTCAGCAATCCGCGAACCAGAAGTCTTGCGTCCTGCCTGCGCCGCCCGCCCCCGCCGTACCCGGAACCGTCCCGGCGGCCGCACCCGGGACGGCGCCCGCGGTCATACCCATCGCGGCGCCAACGGTGGCGCCCGCACCGGGCAAGTAACGCTTCGGCCGAAAACATGATCGCCGTGAGGCGGCGTGGCGGAGGTCAGCCGTCGGCCAGCAGGAAGCCGCGGGTGACCTCCACCGCCTCCCTCAAGCCCACCCGGCGCACCTCCACGCCCTCAGGGAAGGCGCCGAACAGGCGGGACGGCATCATCGGGTCGAGCAGCACGAAGACGCCGGTGTCGTCGGCCCGCCGCACCAGCCGGCCGAAGGCCTGCTTCAGCCGCAGCCGGGCGATCATGTCCTCGTAGCGGCGCCGTCCGAAGGCGTCGCGCCGGGCGCGGTGCAGGATGTCCGGCCGCGGCCAGGGCACGCGGTCGAAGACGATCAGCCGCAGCGAGCGGCCGGGCACGTCCACCCCGTCGCGCACCGCGTCGGTCCCGAGCAGGCAGGCATGCTCCTCCCCCCGGAAGATGTCGATCAGCGTCGCCACATCCAGCGGGTCCACATGCTGGGCGTGCAGGGCGAGCCCCGCTGAGTCGAGCGGGCCGACGATCCGCTCGTGCACCGCGCGCAGCCGGCTGATGGCGGTGAACAGCCCCAGCGCCCCGCCACCCGACGCCAGGAACAGCTCGCGGTAGGCGGATGCCACCTGCGCCAGATCGTCCTTGCGCACGTCGGTCACCACCATCACCCGCGTCTGGCCGGCGTAGTCGAAGGGCGAGGGGACCTGCGCGCGGATGGCGGGGGCGGGCAGGTGGGCGGCACCGCTGCGCACCTCCGCCGCCTGCCAGTCCAGCGCCACGTCGCCGGTGCCGTCGGTCAGCGTCGCCGAGGTGACGACCATGCCGTGCGCCGGCCCGGCCAGCGCCGCGGCGAAGGGCACGGTCGGGTCCACCCAGTGGCGGTAGAGCCCGACATCCACGTCGCGCCCGTCCAGCCGCTCCACCGCGAACCAGTCAACGAACTGCGCCGGCGTCTCGGCGGGCAGGGCGGCCAGCATGGAGCGCCACGCCTCCACCGTCAGCGTGCCGCGCCGGGCGATCGAGCGGGCCAGAGCGTCGATGCGCCGACGCTGGTCGCCGTCGAGCTGCGCCGCCTCGTCATCCAGCCGCTGGGCGAGGCGGCGCGACAGGGCTTCCAGCGGCTGCGCCAGCCGGGCGAGCGCGTCGCGCAACGCCTCGGCCGCCTCCAGCAGCCCGTCCACCGGGTGGGTCTTGTCGGCCTCCAGGCTGTAGGGGCCGTTCTGGCCGCTGGCGCGGGCGTAGACCTGGGTGCGGGCCAGCAGCAGGAATCGCTCGGTCGGGCCCTGCGGGTTGTCGGAGGACAGCCGCGCCGCCCAGCCCTCCGACGGCAGGGCGCGGGCGGCCAGCAGCACGTCGTCGAGCCGTGCCAGCCCCTCCTCGTCGTCGGCGACCAGATCCTCCAGCCGGCGCTTCAGCCCGCGCGCCCGGCCGCGCCCGCCCTCCTCCACACCCAGCAGCCAGCGCCGCAGCTCCTGCGTCTCGCGCCCCGTCAGATGGCCGGCGAAGGCACTGTCGGCGGCGTCGAAAACGTGGTGCCCCTCGTCGAAGACGTAGCGGGTGGGCAGCGTGCCGTCGTCGCCGCCGCCGAGCGCCGCCTGGATCATCACCAGCGCGTGGTTGGCGATCACCACGTCCGCCTTGCGGGCGCGGCGCACGCTCTTCTCGATGAAGCATTTGCTGTAATGGTCGCAGGCGGAATAGACGCACTCCCCCCGCCGGTCGGCCAGCGCCATGGTGCGCCCGCGCCCGAGCAGGTCGACCAGCCAGCCGGGGAAGTCGCCGCCGGTCAGGTCGCCGTCGCGGGTCGCCGCCGCCCAGCGCGCCATCAGCCCGACCGCCACCGCGTGCTGCGGCGCGCTGGGCAGGATGCGCACGGCGTCCTCCAGGTTCAGCAGGCACAGGTAGTTCTCGCGCCCCTTGCGCAGCACCACCTTGCGGGCGCGCTGGGCGGGGTCGGGGTAGAGGCGGCCCAGCTCCGCGTCGATCTGGTGCTGCAGGTTGCGGGTGTAGGTGGAGATCCACACCGGCCCGCCGTTCTTCTCCGCCCACAGGGTGGCGGGGGCGAGGTAGCCCAGCGTCTTGCCGACGCCCGTCCCGGCCTCCGCCAGCACCACGTTCGGCGTCTCCGGGGCGGAGCGCGGGGCGAAGGCGGCGGAGACGGCGCTGGCGTAGTCGGCCTGCTGCGGGCGCGGCTCGGCGGCCTTGCCGGGCACGGCGGCGGACAGCAGGTCGGCCAGCCGGCGCCGCGCCTCCGCCGGGTCCACCGGGTTGTGGGTGGGCGGCGGCTCCGGTGGTTCCTGCTCCCACTCCGGCAGGCGCATCCAGACGCGCATGCCGATGCGGGCCGAGGCGCGGTCGGGGCCGTCCGGCCTGGCCAGTGCCGCCAGCACCGCCGGCGCCCAGGGCCAGCCGGCCTTGCCCATCTCCCACGCCACCGCCACCGGATCCGACGCCTCCGTCCGGCCCGGCTCGCCCAGCAGCCCCAGCAGGCGCCGCACCGCGCGGGCGAGCGCCAGCGCGTCGGCCTCCAGCCCGTCGGGGATCGGGAGGTCCAGCGCCTCGGCCAGCCCGCGCGGCGTCGGCACGCAGAAGCGCGCCGGCAGCACGAAGGCGAACAGCTCCAGCACGTCGAAGGCGGGGAAGGGCTCCATCCCCAGCCGCCGCCCGAGAGCGCGGGCGTGGCAGACGACGTGCGGCCGGTCGCGCAGGCGCGACGCCGCCGCACCCGGCGGAATCGTCTCCACCTCCCCGTCGGGGCTGAGCACCGCCACCTGACGCGCCCCGGCCACCAGGGCCGGCGCGTCCGCGAGCGAGAATCGGGCCGGGAGCGGGGTCGTCGTCATGCCCGCACTATAGTCGGGCCGGTCGGCGGGTGGCGAGCGTTCCGAGGGTTGACCGGCATCGCGCCGGACCGGATGTTGCGGTTCATCGGAACGGGGAGGGGGCATGGGCGGCGTGCGGCGGCTGTTGCGGGTGATGCTGGCGCTGGCCTTGGGGTTCGCCGCGCTGTCGGTCGGCTGGGTCCTGCTCTACCGGGTCGTGCCGCCGCCGGGCACGCCGCTGATGCTCATCCGGGCCGTCGCCGACGGGGCCGGGATCGGGAAGGACTGGGTGCCGCTGGCCGCCATCTCCCCCAACCTCGTGCGCGCGGTGATCGCCTCGGAGGACAGCGGCTTCTGCGCCCATTACGGCTTCGACTGGAACGCCATCGCCGGTGCCTTGGAGGAGAACGCGGAGGGCGAGCGGCTGATCGGCGGCAGCACCATCAGCAACCAGACCGCCAAGAACGCCTTCCTCTGGCCCGACCGGAGCTGGCTGCGCAAGGGGGTGGAAGCGTATTTCACCCTGCTGGTCGAAGGGCTGTGGCCGAAGCGCCGGATCCTGGAGGTCTACCTGAACGTCATCGAGTGGGGCGACGGCCTTTACGGGGCGGAGGCCGCGTCCCGCCGCTTCTTCGGCAAGGCGGCGGCCGACCTTACCCGGCGCGAGGCCGCCCTGATGGCCGTCGTCCTGCCCAACCCGCGGCGCTGGTCGCCGGCCGCCCCCACCGCTTACATCGCGCGCCGCGCCGCGGTGATCGAGCGGCGCATGGCGGTGGTGGCGGGCGACGGGCTGGACGGCTGCGCCGGGTCCTAGATCCGCCCCTCCGCCATGTGCAGGCTGACCACGCCGGCGATGATCAGCGCCAGCCCGGCGACCTTCAGCGGGCTGACGGATTCGCCGAACATCAGGATGCCGACCACCGCGATGATGGCGGTGCCGAGACCCGCCCAGATGGCGTAGGCGATTCCCACCTCGATGGTCTTCAGCGTCCAGGCCAGCATGACGAAGGCGACGCCGTAGCAGACCACCACGGTCGCTGCGGGGACGAGCCGGGTCATGCCGTCGGACAGCTTCAGGGCGGTGGTGCCGACGATCTCGAACAGGATGGCGACGGACAGATAGAGCCAGCCCATGGGGCCTCGGTCGGAGTTGTGGAACGGGGTCGAGTTGTGGACGGTGGCGGGGTGGTGGAAGGGCGGGAGCAAGAGGTGGCGTGCCGGATCGCATCGGCAACCCCCGGCCCTGTGGACTTGATTGCAACTGCGTCACAATGCGCAGCCGAATTGTAACAATTACAGGATAGTAATGTGTTGCGGCCGCGATCGTCCGCAACCTCGTGAGACGTCATCCGCATGGCCGTCATGCCTCTCCTACGCACTCGCCGCGACGCGGCCTTCGCATCCGCCGCAGCCGATGTGGGCGCCGGCGAGGGGCTGGACCCGCTGCTCGGCGCGGCGACCTTCGGCGAGCGTCTGCGCCATCTGCTGGCGGACATGCAGGCCGATCCCCGGCTGTCCCGCGTCAACCGCATCGCCGCGGCCCTGTACGAGCCGGCGACCGATCTCGTCAAGACCTTCGTCCACGCCAGCGACGGCCCCGACCCCGTCGGCAGCCTGTCGATGCGGCTGTCCGCCTTTCCGGGGATGGTGGAGGCGGCGCGCACCGGCCTGCCGCTGGTCGTCGATGACCTGACCGTGGGTGGCGGCGGGGCGGCGGTCACGCTGGGGCTGGCGCAACGCGGCTACCGCGCGCGCTGCGTCATGCCGGTGCTGAACAACGGCACCCTGTTCGGCTTCCTCTTCTACAACTCCTTCCAGGCCGGCGCCTTCTCGCGGGCGGCTCTGGCAGCGCTGCGGCCACACAACCGCGTCGCGGCGTTGATGATCGTGCATGAGCTGAGCCTGCTGCGCACGGTGCTGGCGGCCGTCCGCACGGTGCGCAACATCAGCGTCCACCGCGACGAGGAGACCGGCGGCCATCTGGACCGCATGTCGCGCTACGCCCAGATCATCGCCCGGCGCGTTGCGCCGATGCATGGCCGGTCCGACGAGTTCGTCGAGTATCTGTTCCACTACGCGCCCCTGCACGACGTCGGCAAGGTGGCGGTGCCGGACAGCATCCTGCGCAAGCCCGGCCGCCTGACGGCGGAGGAGTTCGCGGTGATGCAGACCCATGTGGTGAAGGGGCTGGAGATCGTCGCCACCATCCAGCGCGATCTGGGCTTCGCCCGGCTGCCGCACGGCGACCTGCTGCGCAACGTGGTCGGCTGCCATCACGAGGCGAGGGACGGCAGCGGCTATCCCTTCGGGCTGAAAGGCGACGCCATCCCGCTGGAGGGGCGCATCACCACCGTGGCCGACGTGTTCGACGCGCTGACCAGCACGCGCCCTTACAAGGCGGCCTGGAGCAACGCCGACGCGCTGGCTTTCATCAAGGACAACGCCGGCAACCGCTTCGACCCCGATTGCGTGGCCGCCCTGGTCGATCAGTTCGACGCGGTGGAGGAGGTGCAGCGCCGCTTCGCCGACGGTGCCGCCGCGGATTGACGCGCCCGCGCAACCGCCCTACGGTCGCCCCGATCATATCCAGACACGGATGCGAAGGACGCGGACGATGACGGGCGTGCGGGATTTGGCGTTGCAGGCGAAGGCGTGGCCGTTCGAGGAGGCGCGCAAGCTCGTCGCGCGCTTCGCGAAAGCCCCGCCCGCCAAAGGCTACGTCCTGTTCGAGACCGGCTACGGCCCGTCCGGCCTGCCCCATCTCGGCACCTTCGGGGAGGTGGCGCGCACCACCATGGTCCGCCGCGCCTTCGAGGCGATGAGCGACATCCCCACCCGCCTGTTCTGCTTCTCCGACGACATGGACGGGCTGCGCAAGGTGCCCGACAACATCCCCAATCGGGAGATGGTGGCCCAGCATCTCGGCAAGCCGCTGACCCGCGTGCCCGACCCGTTCGGCACGCACGACAGCTTCGGCGCCCACAACAACGCGCGGCTGCGCGCCTTCCTCGACGGCTTCGGCTTCGAGTACGAGTTCCAGTCCTCGACCGACTGGTACACGTCCGGCCGTTTCGACGAGGCGTTGCTGGCGGTGCTGCGCAACTACGACCAGATCATGGGGCTGATGCTGCCGACGCTGGGCGAGGAGCGGCAGCAGACCTACAGCCCCTTCCTGCCGGTGTCCCCCGCCACCGGCCGCGTGCTCCAGGTGCCGATCCTGGAGCGCGACGCCGACGCCGGCACCATCGTGTTCGAGGACGAGGACGGCAGGAAGGTCGAACTGCCCGTCACCGGCGGCAACGTCAAGCTCCAGTGGAAGCCGGACTGGGGCATGCGCTGGCACGCGCTGGCCGTCGATTACGAGATGTACGGCAAGGACCTGATCCCGTCCGCCGACCTCGCCGGCAGGATCTGCCGCATCCTCGGCACCCAGGCGCCCGAGGGCTTCAATTACGAACTGTTCCTCGACGACAAGGGCCAGAAGATCAGCAAGTCCAAGGGCAACGGCCTGACCATGGAGGAATGGCTGCGCTACGCCCCGGAGGAGAGCCTGGCGCTGTACATGTTCCAGAAGCCGCGGGCGGCCAAGCGCCTCTACTTCGATGTGATCCCGCGGGCGGTGGACGAGTATCTCACCTTCGTGGAGAAGTTCGACGCGGAGGAGCCGGCCCGCCGGCTGGAGAATCCCACCTGGCACATCCACCGCGGCCAGCCCCCGGCCGCCCGCTCGCCGCTCAGCTACAACATCCTGCTGAACCTGGCCGGCGTGGCGAACGCCGAGAACAAGGACGTGATGTGGGGCTTCATCAGCCGCTACGCCCCCGACGCCACGCCGGCGAACAGCCCCTTCCTCGACCGTCTCGTCGGCTACGCCGTCGCCTATTACCAGGACTTCGTGAAGCCGGCGAAGACCTACCGCGCGCCCACCGACGCCGAGCGCGCGGCGCTGGAGGACCTGCTGGCCCGGCTGGAGGCGCTGCCGCCGGGCGCCAAGGCCGACGCCATCCAGGACGAGGTCTACGCCGTCGGCAAGGCCCACTCCTTCCCGGAGCTGCGGGCGTGGTTCCAGGCCCTCTACGAGGTCCTGCTGGGCCAGAGCACCGGCCCGCGCATGGGCTCCTTCATCGAGCTGTACGGGATCGGCGAAACCAAGGCGCTGATCCGCGAGAAGCTGGGGGCTTGAACGAAGGCGCGTGCGAGAGGCCCCGGCCTCTCGCGCTCTCCGGCCAGGGGCGGGGGCCCCTGGACCCTGGTCATGGGGCGCTGCCGGTGTCCTCCGGCCCATCATCGACCTGGGCAAGGTTGCGGACGACGGTCCGGCAGCGGGCCTCGATCGCCGTGGCGACCTCGGCCAGCAGCGGGTGGTCCCCGGCCGGCATCGCCCGGACCGCCTCGACCGCTCCCGGCAACTCCCGCCGGACCCGATCCGCCGCCGTTTCGATCCGCCGCAGGATCAGTGTGCGGTTGAAGCCGCACTCGCCGGCCATGCGCTGCCAGTGGCGCCCCTTGATGTGGTCGCCGCGGTCCTTTCCGGCGATCGTTTGCGACAGGTTCCTCGTGACGTGCTCCCACACGGCCGCGCACATGAGGTCGTAGAGCGGGGCCAGCAAGGCGCCCCGGCCGGTCAGGAGGATGCTGTAGTTCTTGGCGTGGGCGTCGGTGTTGCCGATCAGCACGTTGAAGACGACCGCGTCGAGCAGCCGCATGCGGTCGGCCGCTGTCAGATGGTCGTCCACCACCCGGAACATGTCCACCAGACGCGGTCCCCGCACGCCCGATCGGTTGCGTTCGTACTTCGCTCCCGGCGGGCGGCCCAGCGCCTGACAGAAATCCTCCTGGTGGATGCGCAGCCAGCGCCCGTCCCGCTGCACCCGGTCGTAGCGGCTCACCAGCAGGAAGCTCCGCCCGCCCGCCGTGCCGGTCGTCACCGGCGCGGTCTTCAGACCACAGCGGGCGGCGAGCGTCATGCACAGCGCCTCGTTCTGCACGCTGCCCCACAGCCGCCGGCGGGTGTCGGGCTTCAGGATGTGGGTGGATGGAGCGCCGTTGACCGGAACCCCCAGGCGCCCGTCCGGCAGCCGGGCGACCGGCAGCTTCTCCTGGGCGCCGGCCAGCGACATCGACACGCCGTCCTCGCCCGCCAGGAAAGGCTTCGCCGGCAGCTCCTCGATGATCCGCTCGAGCTCGGCCTCGCCGTCGATCGGGCGGTAGCCGGGTGTCTCCCCGGCGGGGGGCCGTCCGATGGTCAGGGCACCCGCCGTGTCGCGGCCGATCCGCTCCAGCACGCCGATCACGTCCTGTGGCGAGACGCCGAGGTTGCGCCCGACGGCGAGCAGGTTGGCCTCCTCCGGCAGCAGGTTGGCCAGCCACGGCACCAGGATTTCCGGGCGGAAGGGACCCGCGCCGAGTGGCATTCCCAGCGACACCGGGAACGCCCCCCGCGTGTTCGGCCAGCGGCGATCGTAGGCGAAGGTTGGTCCGTCTTCGGAAAGCGTGATCTCGCCAACGACGAGCGGCCCGTATTGGACAGGAAGCGTGTTCACGCACCGCTCCCGAAGTCGGGAAGATCGGGATAGGCGTCGCCGGGCGGCGTGCTGGCGAGGGGAGCGGAGGCTCCGTCGGTCAACCGGACACCGACTGCCCTGGCGACAGCGAGAGCCTTGCCAAGCTGGCAGGTCGACTTGCCGCCTTCCAGATCGACAATGAACCGCTCGCCGACATTGACCGCCAGCGCAAGGTCGCGCTGGGTCATGCCTAGGGCGTGCCGTCGCGAGCGGACAAGATCGCCGAAGGACTTCGGTGTGTCGATGACCACCATGGTGCGCCTCACTCTTACCGCTCGGGATGATTGTGCCACCGCTTGCACTGGTCAAGCAGGAATCTTCCCGAGCGGTAAGAAGGCTCTGGGCGTCAATGAATGCGGGTCAAAACCTTACCGTTCGGGAAGATTCCTGTGGTGGATTCGGTGAATCCGGCTCCGCACCGCGCCATGCGCTTGCTGCACTGCACACATTCGCAAATGGTACTACCAGACCGGCCAAGCTCACCCTACCTTTCAAACGGTTACGGCATCTTGCCGTGCGTTTCCTCCCTAGACTTCAGGCCGCCGCCCGCCCGGGTGGCGGCTTTTTTTTGTCCATGCGGGCCGTCGCTGGCCCCCGGCTTGCAACGTCCACCAACGACGGCTCCCGCGACAGGCGCTTTCGCCGGTTGACGGGACGTCCGGCGGGAATTTCCTGCCGGGCGGCTGGGCAAGAAGTTCCAGAAGGGGACGGCGGATGGACGAGCAGGAAACGATGGCACCCTTCGCGCGGCACCACCGCACCGCGGAAATGCTGCTGCGAACGCTCCAACAGGCGCTGGCGCCGCAGTTCGAGACGAGGGGAACCATCGGGCGCGAGGATCTGGACCGTGCCGTCGGGCTGATCGTGGAGCATGGGTCCACGGTGATGCCGCTGTTCGCCGGCAACTGCCGCGCCTGCCTGGAGGATCCCATCACTCCCAGGGTGCGCATGGCGATGTTCCAGCCGGACGGGCGCCGCAAGGATTTCGTCACCCGCCTGCTGTTCTCCAGCGTCGTCCGCGGTGTGCCGGAAAGCACCGATCCGCTGACCGGGGCGACCTTTCCACGGGTCGTGGCACCGGGGCTCCAGGCCAACCTGTCCGCCCTCTTCTACGACCGCGAGTGGGAGGCGATGAACGCCGACGCCGCCACCGTCTTCCAGAAGCTGGGCGACGTCGGCGACGAGGAGGTGTGGGCCGGCATCGATCGCGACGAGGCGCTGCCCATGGTGGTGGACGCGGTGTTCGTGCGCGTCATGCTGCGCTTCAAGCAGTTCTCCTTCCAGCGCCAGAGCTTCATGCGCCGCATGGTGGAGACGCTGCGGGAGCGCCGCTTCGCCTTCACCGACGATCATTTCGTCACCGTGTTCGAATCGCTGTTCGGCCATCTGCGCGACGATCTGCGCACCGGCATCGGGCGCGCCCGCATGGACACCCGCTACGGCGACGAGACGTCGGGCAACCTGATGCGCGTCTTTGACCAGTTCGACCGTCACCGCGAGGAGATCGCCACCCCCGTCCGGGGCCTTGGCGGGTCGCGCCGGCCTGCCGGCGGCGTGCCGCGGGTGCCCGGCGTGTCCGCCCGCCTCGTGCCGACGCGGCGCGTATCGCCGCACTGAACCGCCGTCCCGCCCGCCGCCCGAAAGGCTGCCGCATGAGCCTCTGGTCCCAGCCCCGAACCCCGCGGTCCCCGGTCACCCCCGGCGCCCTGGCGCCGGACGCGGGCATGCGCCGCGCCGCCGTCGGGCGCGAGCCGGCACCGCGCCCCGGCCGCATCCCGCGCAAGGGGGACGGGGTCGCCGCGGAGCAGATGGACTATCTCTTCGCCGACGACCGCCCGGCACCGGAACCGACCCCCGGCCCGGCGCCCCGGCCGAAGCCCGGCGGCATCGGCACCCACCCGGTGGTGGAGATCCTGTCCTCCTCCGAGAAGGCGGGGATGGACGACGACGCGGTGCGCGAGCTGCTGGCCGACCGGCTCTGCCGCCTGCTGCCGGAGCTGCCGCCGTCCGGCCGCGACAAGGTGACGGCGCTGGCGCTCCGCGCGCTGGAGCAGCTCGCCCGCGACCATGTGACCAAGGTGCGCGCCGCCCTTGCCAGCGCCATCAAGGACATCGCCTGCGCCCCGCCGGAGGTGGTGAACACCCTGGCCCGCGACGTGGAGCGCAGCGTGGCGGAGCCGGTGCTGCACTACTGCGCCACCCTGACCGACAACGACCTGCTGTCGGTCATCGCCGCCCGCGGGGAGAGCTGGGCGCTGTCCGCCATCGCCCGCCGGCACCGGGTGTCGGGCGCGGTGTCGGCGGCCATCGCCGACACCGGCGACCCCGAGGCCACCGGCATCCTGCTGGACAACAGCGGGGCCGCCATCCCCGACGCCACGCTGGAGCGGCTGGTGGAGCACGCGGTGGAGCGGCGGGAGTGGCAGGGCAAGCTGGCCCGCCGCCCCGGCCTGCCGCGCCGGCTGGCGCTGCGGCTCGCCTGCTTCGTCGACCGCTCGCTGCTGGAGACGCTGCGCTCCCGCCCCGATTTCGACGACGAGACGGTGGAGGACATCGTCACCGCCACCCGCCGCCGTGTCGATTGGGTGGAGGAGCGCGACCCCAACGAGCGGCCGGAACACCGTGCCGTCCGCCTGCACCGCATGGGCCTGCTCGACGAGATCGCCATCGGCGACGCGCTGAGCTGGGAGGAAATGGGCTTCGTGCGCGCCGCGCTGGCGCTGCGCGCCGGGGTGGCGCCGGTGGCGGTGGACGGCATCATCGCCTCGCGCAACGCCCGCGCGGTGACATCGCTCGCCTGGCGCGCCGGACTGTCGATGCGCGCGGCCATGCAGATCCAGGCCCGCGCCGCCAACATACCGCCGCGCTCCATGCTGAACGCGCGCCAGGGAACCGATTACCCGCTGACCCCGCCGGACATGATGCGCACGCTGGCCCTTTATGGCGTGGAGGGATGACGTTTATCACCAATCGGCTATGTCCTATTTTTAGAAATCACCGAGACAACTCCGGCTGTCGCTCGTGTTATGACGGGTATTGTTCTCGTAAGTTGCGCGAGGGGCGCGCCATGCCATCCACACTCAGGGATCGGGGTCTCCCTCCCGACCGTCTCATCGACGTGATCGAGGCCCAGACGGAGATCGCCAAGCTCGGGCCGGACCTGGGCGCGGTGATGGCGCTGGTGGCCGGCCGGGTGAAGGACCTCACCGGGGCGGGCGGCGCCATCGTCGAGCTGGCGGAGGGGGACGAGATGGTCTACCGCGCCGCCTCGGGCATCGCGCAAGCGCAGCTCGGGCTGCGCCTGCCGCGGCAGGGGAGCCTGTCCGGCCTGTGCGTCGACACCGGGCGCATCCTGCACTGCGAGGATTCCGAGACCGATCCGCGGGTGGACCGTGATGCCTGCCGCCGGGTCGGACTGCGGTCGATGCTCGTGGTCCCGCTGCGCCACCACGACTCGCCGGTCGGGGTCCTGAAGGTGGCGTGGGCGGCCGAAGGTGCCTTCACCGACCAGGATGTGGGGATCCTCGAACTGATGTCCGAGCTGATCGCCGCCTCCATGTACCAGGCCGCCCGTGTGGAGAAGGACGAGCTCTACCACCGCGCCACCCACGACCCGCTGACCGGGCTGGCCAACCGCGCGCTGTTCTGCGACCGGTTGCGCCAGAGCATCGCCTCCGCCGAGCGGCGCCGCGGCAGCCACGGCGTGCTCATCCTCGACATGGACGGGCTCAAGCCGATCAACGACCGTCACGGCCACCGGGCCGGCGACGCCGCCATCCGCGAGACCGCCGGACGCATCCGCCGCGTTCTGCGCAAGGCGGATACCGCCGCCCGGCTTGGCGGGGACGAGTTCGGCGTGGTGCTGTCCGACGTCGCCGACCGGCAGGCGGTGCACCGAAGCGCCGAGCGAATCGTGGAGGAGGTGCGCCAGCCCTTCCGGTTCGAGGACCAGCCCCTCGACCTGCACGTCAGCGTCGGTGGCGCCCTGTTCCCCGAGGACGGCGTCGAGATGGACGCACTGATCGAGGTCGCCGACCGCGCGATGTACCACGTGAAGCGCAAGCGGTATGCGATGGGACGGGTCACACCGCCGGCGCGTACACCGCCAGAAGAGCCGACAGGGTGACGGTGCTGAGGATGGTCGACACCAGGATCGCGGCGGACGTGCGCTCCACATAGACGCCGTACTGGCTGGCCACCACGAAGGTCAGGCCACCCGTCGGCAGCGCCGCCAGGATGATCGCCGACGCCGCCCAATAAGGGTCGAGCGGGAAGACATGGGCGATCAGCGCCCAGGTCAGCAGCGGCTGCGCCAGCAGCTTCAGCGCCACCACCCAGCCGATCTCCCCCACATCGGCGCGGAAGGGGCGGGTGCCGATGAACAGCCCGATGGCGAACAGCGCGCAGGGACCGGCCGAGCCGCCCACCAGTTCGCAGAAGGTGACCACCGGCCGCGGCACCGTGCCCACGCCCAGCGTGAACGACCACAGCACGCCGGCCGCCGACGCCACGATCAGCGGGTTGCGCATCAGCGCGCGGCCGACATCGCCCAGCGCCTTGCCCAGCCCGCCGCTGCTCTGCGCGAACTCCAGCCAGATCACGGCGATGCCGACCATGATCACGCTCATCACGATGGTGGCGAGGATGGCCGGGGCCAGCCGGTCGGCGCCGAAGGCGGCCAGGAACAGCGGGATCCCCATGTAACCGGTGTTGGAGAAGGAGGCGGTCAGCCCCTGCATGCAGCGCACCGCCGCCCGCTCCCGGTGGATCAGCCCGCCCAGCAGCGCGCCGCCGAAATAGACCAGCAGCATCGCGCCCAGGAAGGCGCCCAGGAAGGGGCCGTTCAGGATCTCGCCCAGCGGCGTGCGCGCGGTGCTGAGGAACAGCACGGCGGGCAGTGCGACGAAATAGACGAACTTGTTCAGCGCCTCCGACGAGGCGGGGCCCAGCACCTTCAGCCGGCCCATGAGGATGCCGGCGGCGATGATGGCGAAGACCGGCAGGGCGACGTTGAGGACTGTGGACATGGCGACGGGAATACGTCAGCGCGTGTTCACTGTCGAGGGGGCGGATCCCGCATGCGGGGCATGGCACCCTTGACGCGCCCCGCCCGCCGTCCGAGATTGCCCGTCGCCCGCAGAGCGAGGAAGAATGATGCTCGACCACCACAGCGCGCTGATCTACCTGATGGTCCTGGTCTCGGCCGCCGACGCCGACATGACCGACAAGGAACTGGAGACGATCGGCGAGAATGTCCGCTACCTGCCGATCTTCGACGGATTCGACGTGGAGACGCTGACCGACGTCACCCGCGACTGCAATCGCGCGCTTGGCGACGCCGACGGTCTCGACCGCATCCTCGACGCCATCCGCGACGCCCTGCCGGAGAAGCTGTACGAGACCGCCTACGCCGTCGCCTGCGACATCGCGGCGGCCGACGCCACCGCCTCGCAGGAGGAATTGCGTCTGCTGGAGATGATCCGCCACAAGCTGGGGGTGGACCGGCTGTGCGCCGCCGCCATCGAGCGCGGCGCGCGGGCGCGCCACATGCGGCTGTGACCGCGGGGGCGGAGGACGCCCGCCCGGATCTGTCCGGCTGGCGTGTCGGCGTCATCGGTCTGGGCCTCATGGGCCGGCCGATGGCGCGCAACCTCGCGCGCGCCGGGGCGGGGCTGGTCGTCCACAGCCGCAGCCCCGGCCCGGTGGAGGAGCTGGCGCACGAGGGCATGGAGCCGGCCGCCGATCCGGCCGGCGTCGCCGCCGGCACCGACACCGTCATCCTGATGCTGACCGACTCCGCCGCCGTCGAGGCGGTGGTGGAGGGGCCGCGCGGGCTGCTGGAGGGGCTGCGCCCCGGTGCTCTGGTCATCGACATGGGAACCACGGCGGTTCCCGCCACCCGCCGCCTCGCCGTCCGCGTGGCGGAGGCCGGGTGCGCCTGGGTGGACGCCCCCGTCTCCGGCGGCACCGTGGCGGCGGAGGCCGGGACTCTCACCGTCATGGCCGGCGGGGCGGACGCCGACGTGGAGCGCGCCATGCCGCTGTTCCGCGCGCTCGGCGCCCGGATCACCCATGTCGGCGGAACCGGCACCGGACAGGTGGCGAAGGCCGCCAACCAGGTGATCGTCGGGCTGACCATCGGTGCGGTCGCCGAGGCGCTGGCGCTCGCCCGCGCGGCCGGGGCCGACCCGGCGCGGGTGCGCGACGCCATCCGCGGCGGCTTCGCCGAGTCGCGCATCCTGGAGCTGCACGGCGGGCGCATGGTCAGCGGCGACTTCACGCCCGGCGCCCGGGCCACGGTGCAGCTCAAGGACATGCGTCAGGCCGAACAGCTCGCCGCCGAACTGGGCGTCACGCTGCCGGCGGTGTCGCTTGGCCGCGAACTCTACGAATCGCTGGTCGGGCGCGGCGACGGCGGGCTGGACCACGCGGCGCTGTACCGGCTGTTCGAGACGTCCCCGCGTTGAACCCCCACCCGACCGCTTCGCGGGCGACCTCCCCAACTCCGCCGGAGCAGGTTGTCTCTCCCTCCCCGTCGGAAATGGGGCAGGGCCGGGGTGGGGGCCCGATGCGACGACGCACCCCTCAGTCCTGCAGCCAGTCCTCGAAGCTGCCACCCCGCGGTGTGGCCAGCGCCGCCGACTCGGGCGGGCGGGGCAGGGGCGCGCCCGCGCTGACGTTCCCGCGCGCGTCCACGCGCGGCGTGACATGGTGCCCGTCGGCGGTGACGAACACCCCGTCGCCGGTGGGTCGGTTGCGCCGGAAACCGCCCACGTAGCGGCTGCCGTCGGGCAGGGTCAGGGTGCCGCGGCCGGTGCGGCGGTCGTCCTTCCAGTCGCCGTCGTAGCGCCGTCCGTCCGGCCAGCGGAAACTGCCCTGGCCATTCATCAGGCCGCCGACGAAGCTCCCGACGAGGCGCCGGCCGTCGGTCCAGGCGACGCGGGCCCGGCCCTCCAGCCGTCCGTCGAGGTAGGTGCCTTCCACATGCCCGTCCGGCCGTCCGTCCTGCGTCCAGTGCAGAACGCCGAAGCCGTTGGCGAACCCGTCCTTGCAGGCGCCCGTCCAGCGGATGGCGCGGCCGGGATCGGGGTAGTGGTCGCGGATCTGGCAACCGGTGTCCGGATCGGCGACCGGCTGCTCGGCCCATGATGCGGCGGGAAGGATGACGAAGGCGGCGAAGGCCGCGACTGACGTGATGCGCATCCGGCGCCCCTTTGCCCGAAGGTGGTTGCACCTCCGCTCAACAGGGGGACGTGCCGAAGATCACTCCTTCGCCCGCGCCCGCGGGTGGGCGTTGGCGTAGATGGCCATCAGATGCTCGGTCTCCACGTCGGTGTAGCGCTGGGTGGTGGACAGCGACGCATGCCCCAGCAGGTCCTGGATGGCGCGCAGGTCCCCGCCGCCGGCCAGCAGGTGGGTGGCGAAGCTGTGGCGCAGCGCGTGCGGCGTGGCGCTGTCCGGCAGGCCCATCAGCCGGCGCAGGTGCTGCATCTGGCGTTGGGCGATGGCCGGGTTGAGGGGGCCGCCGCGCACGCCGACGAACAGCGGCGCGTCCGGCCCCGGTGCGTAGGGGCAGGCGTCGAGATAGGCGCGCACCGCCTCGTTCACGGCGGGCAGCACCGGAACCTGCCGTTCCTTGCGCCCCTTGCCGGTGACGCGCAGCAGGTCGCCCAGCGGCGCCTCCCCGCGCGTCAGCCCCAGCGCCTCGGAGATGCGCAGGCCGCAGCCATAGAGCAGGGTGAAGAGCGCGCGGTCGCGGGCGCCGATCCAGGGCGCGTCCGGCTCCGCCCCCGACGCCTCCAGCAGGGTCGCGGCGTCGGCGACGGTCAGCGGGCGGGGCATCGGCTTCTTGGAGCGCGGCGTGGTGATGGTGCCGATGGCGGCGTTGTGCAGCCGGCCGCTGCGGTCGAGCCAGCGGAACAGGTTGCGCACCGCCGACAAGGCGCGGGCGCGGCTGGCCGGGATCAGCCCATCGCGCGCCAGTGCCGCCAGCCAGGCGCGGAAATCCATCGCCGTCAAGTCGCCCAGCGTGTTCATCGAGGGCGGCTGCCCGTGATAGCCGGTCAGGAAGGTCAGGAAGGCCGCCACGTCGGCCGTGTAGGCGGTCAGCGTGTGGTCGGCGACGCGCTTCTCCGTCGCCAGCCAGCGCCGCCACAGCGCCACCGCCTCCTGCAGGTCAGGGCGGGCGGAGAAGCCGAGCGGGCGGCCGGAATCCTCGGGAATGTCCTCGGGAGCATCATCCGGGCTGGCCGCCGGCCCGCCGGTCATCCCCAGGTCTCCCGTGCGCCCTTGCGCTTGCCGACCCCGATCGGGCCGGCGGGGGTGTAGGACGGCGTGTTCTCGGGCCGCCCGAACAGGTAGCCCTGGCCGAAATCGATGCCGAACGCCATGATCTGGTTGGCCTGCTCCACCGTCTCCACCATCTCGGCGATGGTCTTCACGCCGATGTCGCGGGACAGCCCGACCATGCCGCGCAGGATCGCATCGTCGCGCCGGCTCTGCCCCAGGCGCTTGATGTAGCTGCCGTCGATCTTCACGAAATCCACCGGCAGCGCCTGGAGATAGGGGAAGGACGCCGCACCAGCGCCGAAATCGTCCAGGCAGATCACCTGTCCGCCGTTGCGGAAATCGTTGAGGATGCGCGCGGCACGCTCCAGGTCGGTGATGGTGGAGGATTCCGTCACCTCGATCAGCAGGCGCGGGGCCACGAAGGCGAAACGGTTGATCAGCTTGCGGTAGGCCGCCACGAAGATGTCGCTGCCGAGCGACGCGGCGGACATGTTCACCGCGATCTTCAGCTCCTCCTTCGCGGATGGCGCCAGCAACTCGTCGATCGCTTTCTGCGCCACCATCAGATCGACGTCCTGGACCAGCCCCACGCTTTCGGCAAAGGCGATGGTCGGCCCGGCGGCGGCGTCCGGGAACCGGGCCAGCGCCTCGAAATGGTGCAGGCTGCGGTCGGCGATCGAGACGATCGGCTGGTACTGCAGGCTGAGCCGCTGGCCGGTGATGGTGGAGCGCAGCTTGGCGACGCGGTTGACGGTCTGGTCCACCAGCACCTGCAGGGCGTCGGTCATGGTGGAGATTTCGCTGGTGTGCTCCTCCTCGGCGAAGCGGCGCACGGTGAACAGCAGGACACGCCCGGCGTCCTCGCGCGACAGGCCGGGGCTGGCCAGGTCGATGGTGCTGTTCTGCACCGTCAGCGGCGGGGCGCCGGGGTCGATGGCGCGGCCGGTCGCCTGGATCTCGCTGCGGATCGCGCCGACATCCACGGCGTCCGAGTGGACCAGCCCGAACCGGTCCTCGCCCAGCCGGGCCGCCAGGGAATCGTCGGCGGCGTGCACGCGCAGCAGCGCGCCGATCTCGGCCAGCAGCCGCGCCATCGCCTCCTGGCTCAGGCGGCTGCGGACCTCGCCGAAATCGGCGATCTTCACCAGCGACAGCTTGGGCGCGCCGACCTCGCCGTCGAGTCCGAACCGCTCCGCCAGCTGGTTCTGGAAGGCATCGGACTGGACCAGCCCGGTCTGCTGGTCGCGGTCGGCGGTGGGCGAGCTGGTGGCGAGGCTGTTCACCTTGGTCAGCGTGAGCTGCACCGATTGCGAGGAGCCCAGCCGGTAGCCGGACAGCACGGCGGCCCGGTTCTGCACCGACAGCGTCACCGTGCGTGGGGTGAGGCGGCAATTGGGGCCGAGCGTCCGCAGCAGCCGCTGGACGAGCCCACGGTCGCCGGGCGCGATCGCCATTTCGATCGGCTGCCCGATCAGCGCCGCCTCGCGCACACCCAGGAGATGTTGAACGGCACCGGTCGCAAAACTGATGGTTCCGCCGGCCCGGACCTCGATCAGGACGTCGGCGTTCGCGAACGCAAAGCCCAGGAAGCGACTCAATTCCGCGGACATGCGCCCGACCCGATCGACGTAACCTGCAATCGAATCGATTTTATGGGCCGGGGGTGTGCCCGGCAAACTGTTTCGAGGGGGATCTTCCCGATTCTTGCCGAGCTCAAGCAACCGTCCTTCGCGTGGCTGGCAATGATGGTATCGGATAACACGCACTGCAGGAGCCGCAGGGTCCTGCAGCGGAATCTCCGCAAGTCATCGGCGAGCTCTGGTTGCGTGTCGGCCGATTGGTCCGGGGGGGCCGGTCACACCGGCAGGTCGAGCCAGCCGCGGATCACCCGCTCCACGACACGGGCCAGGAAGCCGATCAGCTCGGTTCCCTGGCCGGGGTGGAACATGTCGGGTTCGCGGCTGCCGAAGGCCAGCATGCCCTCCGGCGTCTCGCTCGACACGTTCAGGCGGATCAGCGCCTCCGACCGGACGAGGCCGGCCGCGGGGCCGAATATCTCCTCCGACCCCTGCACATCGGCGTTCAGCAGCACCTCCTGCCGGCCGAGCCAGCGGGCGATGGTGCCCGACTCCACCACCCGCACGCCCGTTTTGTGCACGTGCGGGATGTCGCGCCCGTTCGACTCGACGACCAGCACGGCGACGTCGAGGTCGAGCAGCACCGCCAGATCGGTGGTGATGGTCTGGATGAGCTGCTCGAAGCTCTGCGCGTCCAGCAGGAACAGCACCGCCGCGTGCACGCGGTTCTGACTGTTCATGTTGGCGCGGGTGGTGCCGATCAGCTCCCGCTGCTGGTCCTTCAACCGGCGCACCTCGCCGCGCAGGCGGTCCAGCATGAAGGACTGCAGGTCCACCACGCCGGGGCCGCGGTCCACCAGCGGCGGCGTCAGGTGCTGGACCAGCTCGGCGTGCTGGGCCAGGAAGTCCGGATGGTCGCGGAGATAGGCGGCCACCTCCTCGGGCGTGACGGCGTCGGGAAGGCGGCTCGGCCGCCCGGTCTCGCGGGCCATCGGGCGGAGCCTCCGGTCAGAGGATGGACTGGCCGGTCTTCTTCCAGTCCTCCACGAACTGGGCGAGGCCCTTGTCCGTCAGAGGGTGGTTGAAGAGCTGGCGCAGCACCGAGGGGGGGGCGGTCACGACGTGGGCGCCCAGCCGGGCGGCCTTCACGATGTGGATCGGGTTGCGGATCGAAGCGACCAGCACCTCGGTCCGGAAATTCACGTAGTTGCGGTAGATTTCGCAGATGTCGGTGATGATGCCCATGCCGTCCTGGCCGACGTCGTCGAGCCGGCCGACGAAGGGCGACACGAAGGTGGCGCCGGCCTTGGCGGCCAGGATCGCCTGCGCCGGCGAGAAGCACAGCGTGACGTTCACCATGTGCCCGTCCGACGACAACGCCTTGCAGACCTTGAGACCGGCCGGGGTGAGGGGCACCTTCACGGCGACGCGGTGGGAGATCTTGGCGAGGTGCCGGCCCTCGGCCATCATCGTCTCGTAATCGGTCGACGCCACCTCGGCGCTCACCGGGCCATTCACCACGTCGCAGATTTCGGCGATCAGCTCGACGAACCTGCGCCCGGACTTGGCGACCAGGGAGGGGTTGGTGGTAACACCGTCCAGAAGACCGGTGTCGGCGAGGTCGCGGATCTCGGCGATGTCGGCGGTGTCGACGAAGAACTTCATGGGGGCGATTCCGGTGTTGCTGCGAGTGGCCGCGGGCGCTTGGTCCGGCTGGATTGCCCGGTGTATGCCACCCCTGTCGCGGGCAGTCTAGCCCATGACCAGGATGGTTGCCAGTTCCGCACCTGGCCGCGCCGCCGAACCGACCCTTTTCGGGGCGGAGCGGCGCGTCGGCGTGCTGCTGCCCCTGCCGCTGCCGGAACCCTACGACTACCGCGTGCCGCCGGGCATGGATCTGGCCCCGGGCGACGTGGTGGCGGTGCCGCTCGGGCCGCGGCAACTGGCCGGTGTGGTGTGGAGCCACGGGTCCGGCGCGGTGGACGGGGCGAAGCTCAAGCCGGTGGCGCACCGCTTCGACGTGCCGCCGATGACGGAGGACCAGCGCCGCTTCATCGACTGGGTCGCCTCCTACACCATGACCCCGCCGGGGCAGGTGCTGCGCATGGCGATCAGCGTGCCCGCGGCATTGGAGCCGCCGCGCCCGCTGCTGGCCTACGCCGCCAAGCCGGACGCCGAGCCGCCGCCGGGCTTCAAGATGACGCCGCAGCGCCGCCGCATCCTGGAGATCGTCGCCGACGGCCCGCCGCGCGGCGCCGCCGACCTGGCCGAGGCCGCCGCCTGCGGCACCGGGGTGGTGCGCGCTCTGGCCGAGGCCGGGATGCTGGAGCCGGTGCTGCTGCCCCCCACCCCGATCGGCGCGCCCGACTGGCACCGGCCGGGCCCCGACCTCTCCCCCGCCCAGGCCGCCGCCGCCGCCGCCTTGAAGGAGAGGCTGGCGGCCGGCGCCTACGCCACCCTGCTGCTGGACGGGGTCACCGGCTCCGGCAAGACGGAGGTCTATTTCGAGGCGATCGCCGCGGCACTCGCCGCCGGCAAGCAGGTGCTGGTGCTGCTGCCGGAGATCGCGCTGTCCGCCCAGTGGCTGGAGCGTTTCGCCCGGCGCTTCGGCGCGCCGCCGGCGGAATGGCACTCCGACCTGACCGGGGCCGCCCGTCGCGACACCTGGCGCGCGGTGGCGGACGGGCGGGCGCGGGTGGTGGTCGGCGCGCGCTCCGCCCTGTTCCTGCCCTACCGCGAGCTCGGGCTGATCATCGTCGATGAGGAGCACGACGGCGCCTACAAGCAGGAGGAGGGCGCCATCTACCACGCCCGCGACATGGCGGTGGCGCGCGCCCACATCGGCGGCTTCCCGATCGTGCTGGTCTCCGCCACCCCGTCGCTGGAGACCCAGGTCAACGCCGACTCCCACCGCTACCTGCGCGTCCATCTGCCGGGCCGCCACGGCGGGGCGGAGCTGCCCGACGTGCGGCTGATCGACCTGCGCCAGGACCGCCCCCCGGCCCGCCACTGGCTGGCCCCGACCCTGCGCAAGGCGCTGGCCGAGACGCTGGCGGCGGGGGAGCAGGCGATGCTGTTCCTGAACCGCCGCGGCTACGCGCCGCTGACCCTGTGCCGGGCCTGCGGCCACCGACTGCAATGCCCGAACTGCACGGCGTGGCTGGTCGAGCACCGTCTCGCCCGCAAGCTCCAGTGCCACCATTGCGGCTATTCCGCACCCATGGAGAACAAATGCCCGAACTGCTTCGAGGAGGGCACCATGGCCGCCTGCGGCCCCGGCGTGGAGCGGGTGGCGGAGGAGGTGGCCGAGCTGTTCCCGGACGCCCGCACGGCGATCATGGCGTCCGACACGCTGTTCGGCCCGCGCGCCATCCAGGAGATGGTGCGCAAGGTGGCCGACCATGAATTGGACCTGCTGATCGGCACCCAGGTGATGGCGAAGGGCCATCATTTCCCCATGCTGACGCTGGTGGGGGTGGTCGACGCCGACCTCGGGCTGGCCGGCGGCGACCTCAGGGCCGGGGAGCGCACCTATCAGTTGCTGCATCAGGTGGCCGGCCGGGCCGGGCGCGGCGAGCGGCCGGGTGTGGTCTATCTGCAGACCTACATGCCCGAACATCCGGTGATGCAGGCGCTGGCGGCCGGCGATCGCGACGGCTTCTACGCGCTGGAGGCCGAGCAGAGGCTGGAGGCGGCGATGCCCCCCTTCGGCCGGCTGGCCGCGCTGATCGTGTCGGGCGAGGACGAGGGGGCGGTGGACCGGGTTGCCTACGCGCTCGGCCGCGCGGCACCGCGCAGCGACACGGTGGCGGTGCTGGGGCCGGCCCCGGCGCCGCTGGCCCTGCTGCGCGGGCGGCACCGCCGCCGCCTGCTGCTGAAGGCGCCGCGCGGCGTGGCGGTGCAGCCGCTTGTCGCCGACTGGCTGGGACGGGTGGAGGTTCCCTCGTCGGTGCGTGTGCAGGTGGATGTAGACCCCTACAGCTTTCTATAAGGGGCGAGGGGGCGTGCGGCCATCCGCCGCAGCAGACACGCTGGCAGATCATGGCCCCTGTGACGATTTGGTGCGTTGCCCGGAACGGCGACCGGTCCTACCACTGGACCAGCCGTCCGCACCACTGAACGAACGCCGAGATGACCGTCCGCTATCACACCATCCGTACCCTGCTCACGATCGGGCCGGCCCTGCTGCTGCTCGGCGTCATCGCGCTCACCGCGGGCTCACCGGCGGAGGGCGGCGTGCTGGCGGCCCCGCTGGGGTTCGCCCGCTGATTCCGCAGGCGCTGGCCGGAGGATCAGAGCACGGACACGCCGCGCCCGGCGCGCGGGCGCCAGATCGCCAGGCATTCACAGGCGGTGGACCCGCTGCCGATGCCGTACCAGCCGGCGCGGTCGTTGAAGGCGAGGTTGTAGCGGCCCTGCCGGTCGCGCTCGAACCGGAACACCGGCCGCTCGACGCCGGGAAGCCGCACCTCCAGCCGGTCGAAATCGCGCCCCGACTCACGCGTCACCGTGGCCCAATGGCCCAGCCGGAGCTTGGGGTCGGCCACCCGCTGGAACTCCGCGAGGTCGGTGGGGGTGAAGCGGGCGGCGGTGAAGGCGACGATGGTCATGCGGGACGGCTGCGGCGTGTGTCGGGCTGTGGCGGGTGGGGAAACCCTGGAGCCCTGCCGGTTAATGCCGGTTTAAGGCCCGCCCGAGGTCACAGGCGGCCCCCGACCCCGGCGGGGGGTGCCCAAACGCCGCATGCCGGTTGTCCGGACTCGGTTGCGCAGGTGCGTTTCCTGTGATATTGACCGCTCGCTTTCGCGGCAGGGGCCCCGGCGAACGCGTGCGCACACTTCCTCTAAGGCCCTGAAAACACACCGTCTACCGAACGCAATTCGAGGGATCAGGTGGCATCCGAAGGCACAGGCGTTTCCGAGCTGGCGGCGCGCTATTCAACGGCGCTGTTCGATCTGGCCGACGAGAACAAGGCGCTTGATCAGGTCGCGAGCGACCTGACGACGCTGAAGCAACTCCTGGCCGAGAGCGCCGACCTCCGCCGCCTTGTGCGCAGCCCGGTGATCAGCCGCGCCGACCAGGGTCGCGCGATGGCGGCGTTGCTCGACGAGGTCGCGGCGAGCGATCTGACCAAGCGGTTCGTCGGCCTGGTGGCCGCCAACCGCCGGCTGTTCGTGCTCTCCGGCATGATCGACGGCTTCCTGGCCGAACTGGCCCGCCGCCGCGGCGAGGCGACCGCCCAGGTGACCGCGGCGCGTCCGCTCACCGACGCGCAGATCGAGGCGGTGACCGAGGCCCTGCGCAGTGTCGTCGGCAACAAGGTCGCCGTGAACGTCACCGTCGATCCCGAACTCATCGGTGGCATGATCGTTCGCTACGGGTCGCGCATGATCGACGCGTCGGTGCGCACCAAGCTGAACAAACTGCAACTCGCCATGAAGGCCTCAGGGGGACAAGTCTGATGGATATCCGAGCCGCAGAAATCTCTGCGATCCTCAAGCAGCAGATCGCGAATTTCGGGACCGAGGCCGATGTCGCCGAGGTGGGCCAGGTTCTGTCGGTCGGCGACGGTGTCGCCCGCGTGCACGGCCTGGACAACGTCCGCGCCGGCGAGATGGTGGAATTCCCCGGTGGCCTGAAGGGCATGGCGCTGAACCTCGAGACCGACAACGTCGGTGTCGTGATCTTCGGCGACGACCGCTCGATCAAGGAAGGCGACACCGTCAAGCGCACCGGCACCATCGTGGACGTGCCGGTCGGGCGCGGCCTGCTGGGCCGCGTGGTGGATGGTCTCGGCAACCCGATCGACGGCAAGGGCCCGCTGGTCGATGTCGAGCGCAAGCGCGTCGAGGTGAAGGCCCCCGGCATCATCCCGCGCAAGTCGGTGCACGAGCCGATGCAGACCGGCCTGAAGGCCATCGACAGCCTGGTGCCGATCGGGCGCGGCCAGCGCGAGCTGATCATCGGCGACCGCCAGACCGGCAAGAGCGCGGTGGCGATCGACGCCTTCATCAACCAGAAGCCCATCAACCAGGGCGACGACGAGTCCAAGAAGCTCTACTGCATCTACGTCGCGGTCGGCCAGAAGCGCTCGACCGTCGCGCAGATCGTGAAGACGCTGGAGGACGCCGGCGCGCTGGAATACTCGATCGTCGTCGCCGCCACCGCGTCGGAGCCGGCCCCGCTGCAGTTCCTGGCCCCCTACACGGGCTGCACGATGGGCGAGTTCTTCCGCGACAACGGCATGCACGCCCTGATCGTGTACGACGACCTGTCCAAGCAGGCCGTCGCCTACCGCCAGATGTCGCTGCTGCTGCGCCGGCCGCCGGGCCGCGAAGCCTACCCCGGCGACGTGTTCTACCTGCACTCCCGCCTGCTGGAGCGCGCCGCGAAGCTCAACGACAGCCTGGGCGCCGGTTCGCTGACCGCCCTGCCGGTCATCGAGACACAGGCGGGCGACGTGTCGGCCTACATCCCGACCAACGTCATCTCCATCACCGACGGCCAGATCTTCCTGGAGACCGGCCTGTTCTACCGCGGCATCCGCCCGGCCATCAACGTCGGCCTGTCGGTGTCGCGCGTCGGCTCCGCCGCCCAGATCAAGGCGATGAAGCAGGTCGCGGGCACCATCAAGATGGAGCTGGCCCAGTACCGCGAGATGGCCGCCTTCGCGCAGTTCGCCTCGGACCTCGACGCCGCCACCCAGCGCCTGCTGGCCCGTGGCGCCCGTCTGACCGAACTGCTGAAGCAGCCGCAGTTCTCGCCGCTGCCGGTGGAAGAGCAGGTGGTGTCGATCTTCGCGGGCGTGCGCGGCTATCTCGACAAGATCAAGGTCGAGGACGTCAACCGCTTCGAGAAGCGTTTCCTGGACGAGGTCCGTGCGAAGGGTGCCGACATCCTGGCGACGATCCGCACCGAGAAGCAGATCACCCCGGCGACCGAAGAGCGGCTGAAGGCCTTCCTCGACGGCTTCACCAAGGTGTTCGTCTGACGCCATTGGTGTTCGTCCGATCCGGGGCCGCAGGGTCCCGGATCCCTCGACCGAAGACGACGAGCGGATTGAAGGGCCGGCATGCCTAGCCTCAAGGATCTCAAGAACCGGATCGCCAGCGTCCAATCGACGCGGAAGATCACGTCCGCCATGAAGATGGTGGCCGCCTCCAAGCTCCGCCGCGCGCAGGAGCAGGCCGAGGCCGCCCGCCCCTTCGCCGAGCGCATGGGGCGTATGCTGGCTTCGCTCGCCGCCAACCAGCAGGGTGGCGGTGACGGGCCGAAGCTGATGACCGGCACCGGCTCCGACCAGGTGCATCTCCTGGTGGTGATGACCGCCGACCGCGGCCTGTGCGGTGCCTTCAACTCCTCCATCGTCCGTGAGGCGCGGCGCCAGATCCAGCGCCTCCAGGCGGAGGGCAAGACGGTGAAGGTGCTGACCGTCGGCCGCAAGGGTCGCGACCAGCTCCGCCGCGACTACGCGCCGCTGCTCGTGCACAGCTTCGAGGAGGTCGGCCGCCGCCGCCTGTCCTTCGCCGACGCCGACGCCATCGCCGCCAAGGTGCTGGAGATGTACGACGCCGGCGAGTACGACGTGGCGTCCATCGTCTTCAACCGCTTCAAGTCGGCGATCTCGCAGATCGTGACCGTGCAGCAGATCGTTCCGTTCGCCGTGCCCGAGACGGCCGGTGAGGCCGCGTCGGCCGAAGCCGGGCCGGTCTACGAGTTCGAGCCGGACGAGGAGCAGATCCTGGCCGAGCTGCTGCCGCGCAACCTGGCGATCCAGGTCTACCGAGCGCTGCTCGAGAACGCCGCGTCGGAGCAGGGTGCGCGCATGACCGCCATGGACAACGCCACCCGCAACGCCGGCGACATGATCAGCAAGCTCACGATCACCTACAACCGCACGCGTCAGGCCTACATCACGAAGGAGCTGATCGAGATCATCTCCGGCGCCGAGGCGGTCTGATCACCCCGTTCGCCACGACGGCAACCACGACAAACTTGAGTTCCGAGGGAGCTTTATTCGATGGCTACTACGACCCAGGCGACGAATGCCGTCGGCAGGATCACGCAGGTGACGGGCGCGGTTGTCGACGTCCAGTTCGAAGGTGACCTGCCCGCGATCCTGAACGCCGTGCACACCACGAACGAGGGCAAGACCCTGGTTCTGGAGGTGGCGCAGCACCTCGGCGAGAACACCGTCCGCACCATCGCTATGGACTCGACCGACGGTCTGGTCCGCGGCCAGGAGGTCACCGACACCGGCGCGCCGATCGCCGTGCCCGTCGGCCCGGCCACGCTGGGTCGTATCATCAACGTCATCGGCGAGCCGATCGACGAGCGCGGCCCGGTGAACGCCGAGCGCGCCTTCCCGATCCACCGTTCGGCCCCGGACTTCGTGGACCAGTCCACGGAAGCCCAGGTGCTGGTCACGGGCATCAAGGTCATCGACCTTCTCGCCCCCTACGCCAAGGGCGGCAAGATCGGCCTGTTCGGCGGTGCGGGCGTGGGCAAGACCGTCACCATCATGGAGCTGATCAACAACGTCGCGAAGGCGCACGGCGGTGTGTCGGTGTTCGCGGGCGTCGGCGAGCGCACCCGTGAGGGCAACGACCTCTACCACGAGATGATGGAATCCGGCGTCATCAAGACCGACGGTCCGGGCTCCAAGGTGGCCCTGGTGTACGGCCAGATGAACGAGCCGCCGGGTGCCCGCGCCCGCGTCGGCCTGACCGGCCTGACCCTTGCGGAGTATTTCCGCGACGAGGAAGGCCAGGACGTGCTGTTCTTCGTGGACAACATCTTCCGCTTCACGCAGGCGGGCTCCGAGGTGTCGGCGCTGCTCGGCCGCATTCCCTCGGCGGTGGGCTACCAGCCGACGCTGGCCACCGACATGGGCGCCCTGCAGGAGCGCATCACCTCCACCAAGAAGGGCTCGATCACCTCGGTGCAGGCCATTTACGTGCCCGCCGACGACTTGACCGACCCGGCCCCGGCGACCTCCTTCGCCCACCTGGACGCCACCACCGTGCTGTCGCGCTCGATCGCGGAAATGGCCATCTTCCCGGCCGTGGACCCGCTCGACTCGACCAGCCGCATCCTCGACCCGCGCGTCGTCGGTGACGAGCACTACGCGGTCGCCCGCTCGGTGCAGAAGGTGCTGCAGACCTACAAGTCGCTGCAGGACATCATCGCGATCCTGGGCATGGACGAGCTGTCGGAAGAGGACAAGCTGGTCGTTTCCCGCGCCCGCAAGATCCAGCGCTTCCTCTCCCAGCCCTTCCACGTCGCCGAGGTGTTCACCGGCACGCCGGGCGTGCTGGTGTCGCTGGAAGAGACGATCCGCGGCTTCAAGGGCATCGTGAACGGCGACTACGACCACCTGCCGGAGGCCGCCTTCTACATGGTCGGCACCATCGACGAGGCGGTTGCCAAGGCGAAGAAGCTCGCCGCCGAAGCCGCCTGACACCGAAGCTGAGATGACGGCCGCGACCCTTCCCCGGAAACGGGGAGGGGCGCCGGCCGAAGGGGCCCCAGACCATGGCCGATAAAGTCGAATTCGAACTCGTTTCGCCGGAAAAGCTGCTCGCGTCGCAGCCGGTGGACATGGTGGTGGTGCCGGGCGCCGAGGGTGATTTCGGCGTGCTGGCCGGCCATGCGCCGATGATCTCGACCGTCCGGCCGGGCATCATCGAGGTGCATGACGGTGACCGCGTGGTCAATCGCGTGTTCGTCGCGGGCGGCTTCGCCGAGGTGACGGCAACCCGCTGCACGGTCCTGGCCGAGCAGGCGGTGCCCGTGACCGAGATCGACCGCGCCAAGGCCGAGCAGGAGCTGAAGGACCTGAACGAGGATCTGGCCGACGCGAAGACCGACGCCGAGCGGCAGCAGGTCGAGGCCAAGCTGGCCGTGGCCCAGGCCAAGGTCGACGCCGTCTCCTCGGGTGCGTCCGCCCACTGATGTTACCCCACCGGGCCAGGGCCTTTCCGCAAGGGCCTAGGCTGTTGCATTGCGCGACACCGGCACCAAAATATACCGCGGGTCGCGCGCCTCCCGGTCTGACCGTCGGAGGCGCGCTGCTTGTCGGATATTTGGATGTGGTGGTGATATGGCGCGACTGCACTGGAGACAGGAAGACCTTCCCTGGGACCAGATCGACCGCTCGAAAATCGATCCCGAGCTGGTGCCGCTGATCAAGGCGGCGGCTCTGGTCGAATTCAACGCCAATGACTACACGACCTATCTCTGCAACATATTCCGTGACGATCCGGAGTTCCAGCAGGCCGCCGAGGATTGGGCGGTGGAAGAGGTGCAGCACGGGGTTGCGCTCGGCCGGTGGGCCGAGATCGCCGATCCCGGCTGGAACTTCGAGGCCGCGGTCGCCCGTTTCCGCGCCGGCTACAGCATCGACCTCGACCAGCAGTCCTCCATCCGCGGCTCCCGCCCCGGCGAGCTGATCGCCCGCTGCATGGTGGAGACGGGGACCAGCTCCTACTACGCCGCCATCGGCGACAGCTGCGAGGAGCCGCTGCTGAAGCGCATCTGCCGTCTGATCGCGGCGGACGAGCTCCGGCATTACAAGCTGTTCTACCAGTACGCCAAGACCTATCTGGAGCGCGAGCGTCTGTCGAAGCCGCGCCGCGTGTGGATCGCGCTCGGCCGCATCAACGAGACCGAGGACGACGAGCTGGCCTACGCCTATTACGCCGCCAACGCCCCGGCCGACGCCCCCTACGATCATGACACCTACAACCGTGAATACGCGCGCCGCGCCTTCGGCCGCTACCGGCCGGAGCATCTGGACCGCGCGGTCGCCATGGTCTTCAAGGCCTGTGGCCTGAAGCCCCAATCCACCGCGTTCAACGCCGCCAGCCGCGTGGCGTGGTGGCTGATGGACCGGCGGGTGAAGAAGCTGGAGAAGCTTGCGGCCTAGGAGGCGGGACGCACGTCAAGAACGCCGCAGCCCGGCGATCACGTCCCGGAACTCGGCCAGCACCGCCTCGTAGACCGGGCGCTTGAAGGGGACGATCAGGGAGGGGAGGGCGTCGGCGTCCACCCATTTCCAGGCGTCGAACTCCGGGTGCTCGGTGTCCAGGTCGATGTCACCGTCCACCCCGGTGAAACGGGCGGCCACCCACACCTGCTCCTGTCCCCGCCAGCGGCCCTTCCACACCTTGCCGAGCAGGTGGTCGGGCAGGTCGTAGCGCAGCTTTTCGGTGGTGCGGGCCAGGATCTCGGCACGGTCGGTGCCGATCTCCTCCTTCAGCTCGCGCAGGGCGGCTTCGTCCACCGTTTCGCCGTCGTCGATGCCGCCCTGCGGCATCTGCCAGGCGGCGGCCATGTCACAGCGCTTGGCGATGAAGACCTGCCCGCGGCCGTTCAGCAGCATGATCCCGACGCAGGGGCGGTAGGGCAGGGTCGAGCGATCGATGGTCATCCGCCGGTGCCCTTCTGCAGAGTGACGACGGCCGACACGGGCGCCAGCACGACGCCACGGTCGCCCAGCCCCGGAGCCCACAGGTTGATGCGTTCGATGGTGCTGGGGTAGGGCAGGGCGAGCCCGACGGCCGCTCCCTGCTGCTTGGCGACCGACTCCAGCTCGCGGAGCTGGTCGTCGATGGCCCCGCGGGAGAGGTCGCGGTCGATCACGCGGTCCACGAAGGCGCCGGGCACGCCGGCCTGCTGGGCGGCGGCGGCGGCGACGCTGCGCGGGTTGACACGGGCGTCCACGAACAGCAACCCGCGCGCCTTGAGCGCGTCCATCACCGGCTTCAGCGCGTCGGCGCTGCCGGTGAACTTGCTGCCGGTGGTGCTGGTCACGCCCACATAACCCGCCACCTTCCCCAGTCCCATGGAGAGGCGTTCCAGATTGCGGTCGGCCGGCAGGCCGGTGAGCAGGGCGTTGGGGCCGGGGTCGCTGCGCGGGAAGTCGATGGGCTCCATCGGCAGCGCCAGCATCACCTCGTGCCCTTTGGTGCGCGCCCGCTCCACCCAGGTGTCCAGCCGTTCGGCCTGCGGCACGAAGGCCAGGGTGACCGTCGGCGGCAGGCGCTGGATCGCGTTGCCGGTGGTCACGCCCGACAGCCCCATGTCGGCCATGACGATGGCGATGCGCGGGCGCCGCTCGTTCGGCGGGAAGGGCCGGGCGTAGACCTGCCACGGCTTGCGCCCATCCTCGGCGATGCGCGGCAGCCGTCCGTTCTTGGACTCCTCAAACAATCCCGGTACCGGAGCTGGAGCCAGGGTGATGGAGCCGTCCGCGCCGGGCACCGGCAAGCCGGCGCTGGCGGGAGCCGGTGCCGGTGCTGCGGGTGGCGCCGTCGCGGGTGGTGCGGCTGGCGGCGCCACCGCGGGTGCCGGCGCCGCTGCCGCTGCTGTCGCGGGGGGCGGCGCCATCGCCGTTGCCGGTGGCGGTGCCGAAGAGCGTGCCGCCGCCGGCGCGTTGGCAATGGCCACGACCACCTGCGGGCTGGCGGATTGGCGTGCCGCCTCGGTGTCCGCCGCGTGGCTGTTCAGCCACCAGCCGAGTCCACCGAGGCCGCCGGCCAGTGCCAGCCACGCCCCGGCCAGCGCCGCCGTACTGCCCTTGGCACCACGCAGGGCCCCCAGGCCGGGAAGCCGGATGCGCGGGCGCGGGAGGCGCAGGCCCTTCAGGTTGGGCTTCAGGCGCCCGAGCATCGCGGCGGCGTTCACGGCTTGGGTCCTCTTCCGGCGCGGCGTCCCGTCAGTTCACCGAGGCCCGGGCCTGCCAGAGCGCCACGCCGCGCAGCAGGTCGAGCGCACGCGCGAGCTGGTAGTCGAAGGCCGGCTGCTGCGGCGGGGCCGCGGCTTCACCCTCCTCGCCGGCGGGCGGGCGGGCCTGCGGGGCGGCGGGCTGCTGACCCGGCGTGGCGGCCGGCGGCCGGTTGGTGTCGTTGCGCAACGCGCCGCGCAGATCGGCCTCGCGCCGGCGGCTCGCCTGCTCGATCTCCTCCAGCCGCGCCGGTTGCACCTCGATGTCCGGCGTGATGCCGAGCTGCTGGATCGAGCGCCCGCTGGGGGTGTAGTAGCGGGCGGTGGTCAGCCGCATGGCGCCGTGGCCGGGCAGCGGGATGATGGTCTGCACCGAGCCCTTGCCGAAGGACTGCTGGCCCAGGATGATCGCCCGCTTGTGGTCCTGCAGCGCGCCGGCCACGATCTCCGACGCCGAGGCCGAGCCGCCGTTGATCAGCACGACGATGGGCAGCCCCTTGGCGAGGTCGCCGGGCTTGGCATTGAAGCGGGTGCCGTCCTCCGACTTGCGGCCGCGGGTGGAGACGATCTCGCCCTTGTCGAGGAAGGTGTCGGAGACCGACACCGCCTGGTCCAGCAGGCCGCCGGGGTTGTTGCGCAGGTCGAGCACGAAGCCCTTCAGCTTGTCGCCGAGCTGCTGCTGGATGCCGGCGATGGCCTTCTCCAGCCCGCTCTGGGTCTGCTCGTTGAAGCTGGTGACGCGCAGGTAGCCGAGGTCGCCCTCGACGCGGGAGCGGACGGACTGCACCTTGATCACCGCGCGCTTCAGCGCGACCTCGAACGGCTCGCCGCTCTCGCCGCGGCGGATGGTCACCTTGATCTCGGTGTCCACTGGGCCGCGCATCTTCTCCACCGCCTCGTTCAGCGACATGCCCATCACGGCCTCGCCGTTGAGGTGGGTGATCAGGTCGCCCGGCTGCAGCCCGGCGCGGTAGGCCGGCGTCTCGTCGATGGGGGAGACGACCTTGATGACGCCGTTCTCCATCGTGACCTCGATGCCGAGTCCGCCGAACTCGCCGCGGGTCTGCACCTGCATGTCCTGGAAGCTCTTGCGGTTCAGGTAGCTGGAATGCGGGTCGAGCGATGTCAGCATGCCGTTGATGGCGGACTCGATGAGCTGCTCGTCGGTGACCTTCTCCACATACTCCGCGCGCACCCGCTCGAACACATCGCCGAACAGGTTGAGCTGCCGGTAGGTGTCGGAGGAGTTCGTGGTGGTGGTCGCGGTCACGGTCGCCACGCCGGCTCCGAGAAACACCAGCGCCGCCGCGGTGACCGTCTTCCTGATGATCGTCATGCTACCCTTGTCCTTTCCCCTCCGGAGCGCCCAAACCGCGCTGCGGGTTGATCGGCTGACCGTGTCGTCGCAGCTCGTAATACAGATCCGGGTTGCCGTCGCTGGGGGAGGGCATCAGACCAATCGGTTCGCCGGCGGCAACATGCTTGCCGACGGTCGTGTCGATGCGGCCCAATCCGGCAATCAGGCTATGATATCCACCGGCGTGTTCCACGATCAAGATCAGCCCGTAGCCACGGAACGGCCCGGCGAACATGATCGAGCCGGAAAATGGCGAAACCACGGGCGATCCGGGCCGTGACGCGATGGTCAGGCCACGGCTGAGGGCGCCGTAGCGGTCCGTCTCCCCGTAGCGCAGCGTGACCTTGCCGCCGGCCGGCAGGCGCACACCCGCGCCGGATGGGTCCGCCGGCGCGTCGGGCGGGCGTTGCACCACCGCCACCTCGGCACGGCGCTCGGCGGCCTTCTGCTCGGCCAGCTTCTGTTCCGCCGCCTTCTGTTCGGCCAGCTTCTGCTCGGCGAGGCGGCGTTCCGCCTCGCGCTGCTCGGTCAGCCGGCGCTCCGCCTCCAGCCGTTCCGCCTCGCGGCGGCTGGCGGACTCCATGGCGGCGCGGCGTTCCTGTTCGATGCGCTCCATCAGCTGGCGGAGGTCGGCGGCCTGGGCGCCCAGCTTCGCCATGCGCTGGCCGACGGCGCCGCGTTCCTCGTCGGTCTGGCGCGACAGCTCCTCGCGGCGCTCGACCAGACGGGCCAGCTCCGCCTGCCGCTCGTCCAGCGCGTGGCGGGCGGCCAGCGCGGCCACGCGCTGCCCACGCAGCGATTCCCGGGTCGTTGCCAGCGCGGCGATGCCGGCGGCGAGCGAGTCGGCGCGCTCGCGGAGCGCCGGCACCGTCTCCCGCAGCATCAGAGCGGAGCGCAGCGTGTCCACCGGCCCCTCCGGCCGGGCGATCACCGCCTCCGGCGGCACGCGCGACAGCCGCTGGAGTGCCGCGAGCAGAGCGGCGATCTGCTGGCGTTCCGCGTCCAGCCGGGCGGCCTGCCCGCGCTCGCGGTTCTCCAGCTCGGCCAGACCGGATTCGATGCGGTCGAGCTCCGTTTCCTGGGCGCGGGCGCGGTCGGCGAGATCGACCAGCCGGGTGCGGAGATCCTCGATCTCGCGGCGGACGGTCTGGGACTGGCGGTCGAGCGCGCGCTGGCGGGCGCGGTCGGCCTGCATTTCCTCCTCCACCCGCTTCAACGACTGGCGCGGCGCCTCCTGCGCGCTGGCACCCAGAGCGCCGAGGCACAAGGCGGCGGCCAGGGGGAGGATGAGGGCATGGTTGTCGCGGCGCCGGGTGCCGCCCCGCGGATCGGCCGAAGCCGGAGCGAAGGGCGGCGCCGCCATGCCCTATTCCGCCGCGGCGCGGTCGGCGGCGTGCCCGATCAGGCTGGCACCGGTCATCTCCGCCGGCTGCGGCAGGCCCAGCAGCTGGAGCAGGGTGGGGGCGACGTCGGCCAGCCGCCCGTCGTTCAGCCGCTTCAGCCCCGCCGGCCCACCGATCAGCACCATCGGCACCTTGTTCAGCGTGTGGGCGGTGTGCGGCCCGCCGGTCTCCGGGTCCTTCATCATCTCGCAGTTGCCGTGGTCGGCGGTGACCAGCATGGCGCCACCCTGGCGGCGCACCGCCGCCTCCAACCGGCCGAGGCAGCCATCCACCGTTTCCACCGCCTTGACGGCGGCGGACAGGATGCCGGTGTGGCCGACCATGTCGGGGTTGGCGTAGTTGATGACGACGAGGTCGTATTTGCCGCTGTCCACCGCCTCGACCACCTTGTCCGTCACCTCGGATGCCGACATCTGCGGCTGCAGGTCGTAGGTCGCGACCTTGGGCGACGGCACGAGGATGCGGTCCTCGCCGGGATACTGCCGCTCCTCGCCACCGTTGAAGAAGAAGGTGACGTGCGGGTACTTCTCGGTCTCCGCGATGCGCAACTGGGTCAATCCCGCCTCGGACACCACCTCGCCCAGCACCCTGGTCAGGGTTTTCGGCGGAAAGATGGCGGTCATCAGCGGGTTCAGCGCGGAGGAATACTCCACCATGCCGACCGCGGCGGCGAAGTTGACCGGCGTGCCGCGGTCGAAGCCGGTGAAGCCGGGGTCGAGCAGCGCGGTCAGGATCTCCCGCGCGCGGTCGGCGCGGAAGTTCGCCATCAGGATGGCGTCGCCGTCCTTCATGCCCGTGTAATCGCCGACCACCACGGTCGGCAGGATGAACTCGTCCATGGTGCCGGCGGCGTAGCTCTTCTCGACCGCCTGGATCGGGTCGTCGGCCCGCTCGCCCTTGGCGTGCACCATGGCGTCGTAGGCCTTGCCCACCCGCTCCCAGCGCTTGTCGCGGTCCATGGCGTAGTAGCGGCCGGACACGGTGACGACGTTCACGCCCGGCAGCCCGTGCACGTCGGCCATGAACTCGGCCACCTGGTCCTTGGCGCTGTCCGGCGCCACGTCGCGGCCGTCGGTGAAGGCGTGCACGTCCACCGTGATGCCTTCATGGGCCAGGGTGGCGGCAAGGGCGGCGATGTGGTCCTGGTGCGCGTGCACGCCACCCGGCGACAGCAAGCCCATCAGGTGGCAGCGCCCGCCGGTCTCGTGCAGCTTCGCAACCAGATCGGCGATGGCCTTGTTGCGCTGGAACTCGCCCTCGACGATGGCGTGGTCGATCATCACCAGATCCTGGCGGACCACCCGCCCGGCGCCGAGATTCATGTGCCCGACCTCGGAGTTGCCCATCTGCCCCTTGGGCAGCCCGACCTCCTCCTCCGACGCGCTGAGGAAGCCGGTCGGCCCGGCCGCCCACAGCCGGTCGAACACCGGCGTGTCGGCGATGGCCACGGCATTGTCGGCCCGGTCCTCCCGCCATCCCCAGCCATCCAGGATGCACAGCACGACGGGGCGGGGGCGCTTGGTCTCGGTCATCGGGATCCTCATGATCGCGGCTGGCGTTGGTCCCGCGGTGGAGCATGGCCGGCGGCCATGGGCGTGCCGACGTCGGATCGGCCGCGGGCCGAATTGACGGTGAAGGTAGACCCGGCCCTGTTCCCCGTCAATTCACCCCCCGACCCGGTCACGCCCGATGGTAGGGATGCCCGGACAGGATGCATTGGGCGCGGTAGAGCTGTTCGGCGATCAGCGCGCGCACCAGCATGTGCGGCCAGGTCAGGGCGCCCAGCGAGAGCAGAAGGTCGGCGCGGCGGCGCACCGCCTCGCCATGACCGTCGGCCCCGCCGATCAGGAAGGCGATGTCGCCGGCCCCGCCGTCGCGCCACCCTTCCAGCTTGCGGGCGAAGGCCTCGCTGCCCAGCGACGCGCCGCGCTCGTCCAGCGCCACCACGGTGCTGCCGGCGGGGATGGCGGCGAGCAGAAGCTCGGCCTCCTGCCGCTTCAGCTCGTCGGGCGGCAGGCGCTTCTTCACCTCCACCTCACGCAGGGTCAGCGGCCAGGTGAGGCGGCCGGCGTAGTCGTCGTAGAGCGCGCGCGCTGGATCGCTGCGCGCCCGCCCGACGGCGGCGAGCCATAGCCGCATCGATCCGGCTCCTCCCGTCTGCCCGTGGCCTCCGCCCGGATCAGGCGCTGAAGCGTGGCGGTTCCATCGCCGGCAGCTCGTGGCCCCACATCTTCTCGATGTTGTAGAAGCTGCGGACCTCGGGCTTGAAGAGATGGACGATGACGTCGCCCGCGTCGATCAGCACCCAGTCGCACTGGGTCATCCCCTCGATCTCGACCTCGCCGAGGCCGGCGGTCTTGACCTTGTCGCGGATGTGCTGGGCCATGGCGGCGATGTGCCGCGTGTTGCGGCCCGACGCCACGATCATGAAATCCGCGATGCTGGTCTTGCCGGAAAGGTCGATCGAGACGATCTGGTCGGCCTGATCGGCGTCCAGGGAAGCCTCGATGAGCGCCTTCAGTTCCAGGTGAACGGGCGCGGGCCGCAGGGTAGCGTGCGCGGCCATGGAGGTATCGGTGATGATGGTTCCCACCTCGATCACAAGGGTTGCGACCCGCGGGCACGTGCCCGGCGGATCGCCGTCGCCGAGGCCGGATGCAGGGGGTTGCGGAGGAAGACCCAGGCCGGCGGTTCCAGCCCGGCCAGCCCCTTGGCCCTATGCTCGTCCACCCGGCGGCGGCCGAACCGCTTGGCGGCCTTTCCGCCAAGCGCTCCCATAGAATAGGTCGGGCGGCTGAAGACTGCAACCGGCACCATCCGGAATATGCGTGTCCAGTGCTGCCAAAGCGGGATCTGGCGCAGGTTGTCCGCCCCCATCAGCCACACGAAGCGTGTGCGGGGGTACAACGCCGTCAGCCGCCGCAGCGTGTCCGCCGTGTAGGTGGTGCCGAGATCGCGCTCGATGTCGGTCGGCTGGATGCGCGGGTGCGCCGCCACCCGCCGCGCCTCCGCCATCCGCTCCGCCAGCGTCGCCATGCCCGCCCGCGGCTTCAGCGGGTTCTGCGGGCTGACCAACCACCACACCCGATCCAGCCCCAGCGCCTTCAGCGCGTACAGGCTGACATGCCGGTGCCCCGCATGCGCCGGGTTGAACGACCCGCCGAGCAGGCCGACCGTCAGGCCGGCGTGGTGGTGGCCGGTGTAGCGGTGGGGGGAAGGCAAGGGCGGCGCGTCCTCTGCGATGGGGCCGGGATGGTAACGGCACGCCGTTGCCGCGGAAAGTGCCTATGGCTCCCGTCTTGTGAGCCGGTGCGCGCGGCGTTACCTATGCGGGTGCGACGATGGTCGCGGGCAGGACGCGGGAGAAGGGCATGGCCAGCCTGACGGTTCATGATCTCGACGAGGGGCTGGTCCGCAAGCTGCGTCTTCGGGCGGCCGAGCATGGCCGCTCGGCGGAGGCCGAGCACCGGGAAATCCTGCGGCAGGTGCTGGAGGGAACGGCCGCGAGGCCGGACCGATCCGACATCGCCCGCCGCCTTGCGGCGTTCCAGGAGGAGACCGGTGGGGCCCTCGCCGAGAGCTCTGTCGATCTGTTGGCGACCGCGCGCCGGGAACGCATCCGGAAACTGACGGGTTCGGACGAGGGGTTCTGACCGGTGATCCTGGTCGTGGACGCCTCGGTGGCGCTGAAGTGGGTCCTGAAGGAGCCGGACAGCGCCACGGCGCTGGCTTTGTTGCGCAGCAGCGAGGACTTGCTGTTGCCGGATTTCTGGCTCAACGAAGCCGCGAACGTCGTCTGGGGCCAGGTTCGCCGGAAGCTCTGGTCGGCCGAGCGGGCGCGTGCCGGATTGACGCTGCTTCAGGATGCGGTCGTTCCGATGCCGACCACCGGCATGGGGCTGCAATCCGTGGCGCTCGATCTCGGGCTCGCGGTGAACCACTCACCGTATGACTGTCTGTATGTCGCCTTCGCCGTGGCGGTCGGGGCCGACAGGGTGGTCGCGGCCGACGCGGCTTTTGTCCGCGCGAAGCGCTCCCACCCGTCGCCGGCCGTCGCCGGGCTGCTGTGGACGCTGGACGAGTGGGACAAGCATCGATCGCGGTAGAGGGGGTGCTTACCCCCGCGTCTGCCCGGTCCCCCGCACCACATACTTGTAGCTGGTGAGCTGCTCGGCCCCGACCGGCCCCCGCGCGTGGAACTTGTCGGTGGAGATGCCGATCTCCGCACCCATGCCGAACTCGCCGCCGTCGGCGAACTGGGTGGAGGCGTTCCACAGGACGATGCCGCTGTCCACCCGGTGCAGGAAGCGCTCGGCCGCGGCCTCGTCCTCGGTGACGATGGCGTCGGTGTGGTGGCTGCCGTGCCGGTTGACGTGGGCGATGGCGGCGTCCACCCCGTCCACCACGCCGCAGGCGATGATGGCGTCCAGATACTCGGTGTCCCAGTCGGATTCCGTCACCGGCTCCACGCGGGGATCGACGGCCCGCACCGCGGCGTCGCCGCGCACCGCGCAGCCGGCGTCCAGCAGGTCCTTCACCAGCGGGGCCAGATGGGTGTCGGCCACCGCGCGGTCGACCAGCAGCGTCTCGGCCGCCCCGCAGATGGAGGTGCGGCGCATCTTGGCGTTCATCACCACCCGGCGCGCCTTCTCCAGCTCGGCGCGCGCGTGTACGAAGACGTGGCAGTTGCCGTCCAGATGCTTGATGACGGGGATGCGGCTTTCCTCGGCCACGCGCTGGATCAGAGTCTTGCCGCCGCGCGGCACGATCACGTCGATGTGCTCGCGCATGGTCAGCATGTGGCCGACGGCGGCGCGGTCGGTGGTGGGGACGAGCTGGATGCAGGCCTCCGGCAGGCCGGCGGCGCGCAGCCCCTCGGCCAGGCAGGACGCGATGGCGTGGGAGGAATGGAAGCTCTCCGACCCGCCGCGCAGCACCGCGGCGTTGCCGGACTTCAGGCACAACCCGCCGGCGTCGGCGGTCACGTTGGGCCGGCTCTCGTAGATGATGCCGATGACGCCCAAAGGCACCCGCACGCGCTGGATGCGCAGGCCGTTGGGGCGGGTCCATTCGGCGATGACCGTGCCGATGGGGTCGGGCAGTGCGGCGATCTCCTCCAGCCCCGTGGCCATCGCCTCGATGCGCGCGTCGGTGAGCGTCAGCCGCTCGACCATGGGGCCGGCGAGGCCGCGGGCCTTGGCCGCCGCCACGTCGCGGTCGTTGGCCGCCTGGATCTCCGCCCGGCGCGCCCGGATGGCGGCGGCGGCGGCGCGCAGCGCCTCCACCTTCGGCCCCGGCGGCACCGTCGCCAGCACGGCGGCGGCCTCGCGGGCGCGGGCGCCGAGCTGCTGCATCGTGGCGGACAAATCGTCGGTGGTGACGGGCAGGGCGGACATCGCGGTCTCTCCGGAAACGAAGGACGGCGACTGTAGCGAAACGGCGCGGGTCGGGAAAGACCGGCCGCGGGTTGCCGGTCTGATGTGTGGATTTTGTATGTGTAACCACAAATCGCTTGGCGCCGTAACATTGCCGCCCCAGCATGCGCCGAAATGTCGCGGATGCGGGGAATGGGACGATGATGCGCGGGTCGATGGGGGTGTCGGCGCTGGCTTTGGCCGTGTCGCTGGCCATGGGTGTGCCAGGCGCCGGGACGGCGGCGGCGGAGACGCCGCTGGAGCGCGGTCGGGCGCTGGTCAACGGGATCGCCGCCTGCGGCAACTGCCACACGCCGCAGGGGCCGAACGGCCCGGCTCCGGGCATGGAAATGGCCGGCGGCATGCCGATCGCGGACACCATGTTCACCGCCTACGCCGCCAACCTCACGCCCGATCCGGAGACCGGCATCGGCCGCTGGACCGACGAGCAGATCATCACCGCGATGCGCGAGGGCAAGCGCCCGGACGGCAGCATCATCGGCCCGCCGATGCCGTTCGAGTTCTACCGCGGCATCTCCGACGCGGACGCCCGCGCCATCGTCGCCTATCTGCGCTCGCTGAAGCCGGTCCGCAACAAGGTGGCGCCGTCGGAATTCAAGTTTCCGTTGCCGCCGGCCTGGGGGCCTCCGGTCGGTTCGGTGCCGGAAGTGTCGCGCGCGGACAAGGTGGCCTATGGCGCCTATCTCGCCGGCCCGGTCGGTCACTGTATGGAGTGCCACACGCCGATGAAGGCGGGCGGCGGGCGCGACATGACCAAGCTCGGCGCCGGCGGGCAGTCCTTCACCGGGCCGTGGGGGGTGACGGTGGCCCGCAACATCACACAGGACCGTCAGCACGGCATCGGCGCCTGGACCGACGACCAGATCAAGCGCGCCATCACCACCGGCGTCAGCGCCGACGGCACGCACCTGATGCCGCCGATGGCCTTCGGCTACTACCGGACCCTGTCGGGGGAGGAGCAGGACGCGCTGGTCGCCTATCTCCGCACCGTGCCGGCGCAGAACTGACCCTTCGGAAGCCGGCCGCTCAGGCGCGGGTGCCGCACAGCCCGGGCCAGTCGACCTCGTGCAGATGGTCGACGCGGTGGTCCACCGTGTCGAAGACCAGATGCGGATGCTGTGGCCAGGCAATGGTCAGCATGCCGGCGGCCTTGGCCGCCCGTGCCCCCGTCGGGCTGTCCTCGATGGCCGCGCAGGCCTCCGGTGGCACGCCCAGCCGATGGGCTGCCAGCCGGTAGCCCTCCGGGTCGGGCTTGCCGTTGCTCACATCGTCGCGGCTGACGGCGAACTCCAGATGCGGCAGGGCGATGGCGCGCAGGTTCGCCTCCACCACGCGCCGTCCGCTGTTGGACACGCAGGCCTGCCGCAGCCCCAGCCCGGCGAAGGCGGCGACCAGGGCATAGGCACCCTCGCGCGGGGTGACGCCGGCGATCCCCTCCAGATAGCGGTCGGTGATCGCGTCGACCCAGGCGCGGAACGGCACCGGCATCGGGCTGCGCGCGTCGAGCGAGGCGTAGAACTCGGGAAAGCCGCAGCCGAGAAAACTGGCGCCGTCCTCCGCCGACAGCTCGTAGCCGTGGCTGCGGCAGATGGCGAGCGTGGCGCGGTGGTGGTGCGGCTCGCTGTCCAGCAGCGTGCCGTCGATGTCCCACAGGACGGCGCGGATGGGCGGGCGATGGGTCATGACCGGTCGTTCGATGATGGAAACGCGTTCCACATAGCCGCTGCCCGCCCCCGCGGCAACCCGCCCCAGCGGGCGGCGGCCCTGCGCGTGGCGGATGCATGTCGCCATTGTAACACGATTGCGGTAGTATCCGCCGCATCGATGCACGCAGGGGTAACCATCCGCCCGTGCGGCGCCTTCATCATGGGCCGGTCGGATCATCACCATGCGCGACGACGTCATCCGTGTCCTGATGGTGGAGGACGACGTTGCGGACGCCCGCATCGTGCGCGAATTCTTCCGCATGGCGGACGACGCCAGCCCCATCGACCATGTCGGCTGCCTGGCCGACGCCGTGGCGTGGCTGGACACGCACGGCTGCGACGTGATCCTGCTCGACCTGTCGCTGCCGGACAGCGTCGGGATCGAAACGATCAAGCGGATGAGTCGTGCGGCCCCGCACCTGCCGATCGTGGTCCTGACCGGGCTCGACGATCCGGACTTCGCGCTGCTGGCGGTGGAATGCGGCGCCCAGGATTATCTGGTCAAAGGGCAGGGGGACGGGCGGGTGCTGCACCGGGTGCTGCGCTACGCCATCCTGCGCAAACAGTTCGAGGAATACGCCCGGCTCGCCGGGGCGCGGGTGAAGAGCATCATCGAGCTGGCGCACGACGCCATCGTGGCGTTGACCCCCGACCAGCGCATCGTGCTGGTCAATCCGGCGGCGGAACGGTTGTTCGGTTGGCCGGCGGCCCTGCTGCTGGGCCGCCCCGTCGACGTTCTGGTTCCGGAACGGTTCCGGCAGCGCCACCGGGACCATGTCGCCGCCTTCGCCCGCACGGAGGAAGGTTCGCTGAACCTGTCCCGCCGCGGGGAACTGTACGGCCTCGCCCGCGACGGGCGGGAGATCCCGGTGGAGATCACCATCTCCCGCACCCCGTCGCCGGAAGGCCTGCTGTTCACCGCCATCATTCGCGACGTGACCGAACGCAAGCGCGCCGAGGCCGAGCTGCGCGCCGCCAAGGACGCCGCCGAGCGCGCCCTGGCCGAGTTGGAGCGCACCCAGGCCCGGCTGGTGCAGGCGGAGAAGCTGTCGGCGCTGGGCCAACTCGTGGCCGGTGTGGCGCACGAGGTCAACACCCCCATCGGCAACGCGCTGACCTCGGCCAGCTTCCTGGGTGACCGGACGGCGGCCCTGCGCGCCCGGCTGGCGGCACCCGGCGGCGGCTTCCGCCGCTCCGAACTCGACGCCTATCTCGGCGAGGTCGAGGAAGCCGCGGGGATCGTGCACGACGCGATGGAGCGGGCGGGGCGGCTGGTCCAGGTGTTCAAGCAGACCGGCACGGTCCAGGCCGAGGGCGGGCGCCGCGTCTTCGCGCTCGACCGGCTGCTCGAAGAGTTCACAAGCGCCAACCGCAGCGCTCTCGACGCGCACGGGGTGACGCTGGAGATCAACTGCCCCCCGGGCCTCGGCATGGACAGCCATCCGGGCGCCCTGTCCCAGGTGCTGTCCAACCTGCTCGCCAACGCGTTCCAGCACGCGTTCGGCGCGGAGGGCGGCCGCGTCTCCGTCACCGTCTCCCGCGACATCGACCAGATCCACATCTGCTTCGCCGACGACGGTGTCGGCATTGCGATGGACGACCTGCCGAAGGTCTTCGAACCCTTCTTCACCACCCGCCGCCACGCCGGCAGCCCGGGGCTCGGCCTCAACATCGTGTTCAATCTGGTGAACGGCCCGCTGGGCGGTCAGGTCACCATCATCAGCACGCCGGGCGTCGGCACCAGCGTGCTTATGGAACTGCCGCGGGTGGCGGCGGGGTAGGGCCGACCTACCGCACCACCATGTCGTCGCGGTGGACCATCTCGTCGCGGCCGCGGTAGCCCAGCACGGCTTCGATCTCGTGGCTCTTGCGGCCCATGATGCGCCGGGCGCTGTCGGCGTCGTAGGCACTGAGGCCGCGGGCGATCTCGCGGCCATCAGGGGTGCGGATGGCGACGAGGTCGCCGCGGTCGAAGCCGCCCTCCACCGCGCGCACCCCGGCGGGCAGCAGGCTGGCGCCCTTGGCGAGCGCCGCCTGCGCGCCGTCGTCCACAATCAGCGAGCCGGCGGGGTTCAGGTGGCCGGCGATCCAGGCCTTGCGCGCGGTGCGCGGCTCGGCGGCGGCCAGGAACCAGGTGCACGGGGCGCCGCCATCCTCCGCCCGGCGCTCCAGCGCGGCGAGCGGGTTCATGCGCTTGCCCTTGGCGATGACCATGCGGCAGCCGGCCCCCATGGCGACGCGGGCGGCGGCGATCTTGGTGACCATCCCGCCGGAGCTGTAGCCGGGCGGCGGCTCGCCGGCCATGCCCTCGATCTCGGCGGTCAGCGCCTCCACCACCGGGATGTGGCGGGCGTCCGGATCCTTGCGCGGGTCGGCGGTGTAGAGCCCGTCGATGTCCGAAAGCAGCACCAGCGTGTCGGCGCTGATCATTTGCGCCACGCGGGCGGCCAGACGGTCGTTGTCGCCGAAGCGGATCTCGGCGGTGGCGACCGTGTCGTTCTCGTTGATGACGGGGACGGCGCCCAGCTTGAGCAGCGTGTCGATGGTGGCGCGGGCGTTCAGATGGCGGCGCCGCTCCTCGGTGTCCTCCAGCGTGACCAGCACCTGGGCCACCGTGATGTCGTGGCGGGCCAGCGTTTCCAGATAGGCATGGGCGAGGCGGATCTGGCCGGTGGCCGCCGCCGCCTGCTTCTCCTCCAGCCGCAAGGGCCGGCCGGTCAGGCCCAGATGCTCGCGCCCCACGGCGACGGCACCGGAGGTGACGATCACCACCTCGGTCCCGCGGGCGCGGATGGCCGCCACGTCGTCGGCCAGCGCGTCGAGCCAGTCGCGGCGCACCTGGCCGGTCGCGCCATCGACCAGCAGGGCCGAGCCGATCTTGACCACCAGCCGGCGGGCGTCGAGCAGGGTGGGGGCGGCCTCAGCGGCCACGGCTGTCGCGTCCATCGTCCTCGTCCCCATCCCCGCCGTCGCTCACCGCCTCGTCGTCGCCCGGCTCGTCGTCCTCGGGATCGTCGTCGCCCGGCTCGTCGTCCTCGGGATCGTCATCGCCCGGTTCGTCATCCTCGGACTCACCATCGTCCGGGTCGTCGCCGTCCAGCTCGTCCCCTTCCGGATCCTCCGCGTCCTCGTCGGAAAGCGGCTCCTCCTCGTCCGCCTCGTCCGACACGCCGTCCCACTCGTCGTCGTCCGTGACGCGCGACTCGGGGCCGAGCTTGGTCTTGAAGGCGGGGATCTCCGGGGCCATGGTCTTGGTGGCCGGCGGGCGCACCACGTCGGGGTCCTCCGCCTTGGCGCGCTTGATCTCCTGGAGCAGGCGGTAGAGCACGGCCTGCACGCCCTGGCCGGTGGCGCCGCTGAGGATCATCACCTCGGCCCCGGACACCGACTGGAGCGCCGATTGCTTCTCGCCCATCTCCTCCGGCGTCAGCGAATCGCACTTGTTCAGCCCGATGATCTCCGCCTTGGCCGCCAGATGCTCGCCATAGGCGGCCAGCTCGTTGCGGACGACGCGGTAGGACTCGACCACATCCTCGGCGGTGCCGTCGATCAGGTGCAGCAGGATGCGGGTGCGCTCGACATGGCCGAGGAAGCGGTCGCCCAGCCCGTGCCCCTCGTGCGCGCCCTCGATCAGGCCGGGGATGTCGGCCATCACGAACTCCTCCTCGCCAACCCGCACCACGCCCAGGTTGGGGGTGAGGGTGGTGAAGGGGTAATCGGCGATCTTCGGCTTGGCCGCGGTGGTGGCCGCCAGGAAGGTGGACTTGCCGGCGTTGGGCAGCCCGACCAGCCCGGCGTCGGCGATCAGCTTCAGCCGAAGCCACACCCAGCGCTCCTCCCCCGGCCAGCCGGGCTGGGCCTTGCGCGGGGCGCGGTTGGTGGCGGTCTTGTAATAGGCGTTGCCGAAGCCGCCGTCGCCGCCCTTCATCAGGACGACCCGCTGCCCCGCCTCGGTCATGTCGGCCAGCACGGTTTCCTGGTCCTCGTCCAGAAGCTGGGTCCCGACCGGCACACGCAGCACCAGATCCGCGCCGCGGGCGCCGCTGCGGTCGCGGCCCATGCCCTGCTGGCCGCGCTCGGCCTTGAAATGCGTCTTGTAGCGGTAGTCGATGAGGGTGTTGAGGCCGTTCACCGCCTCGACCACCACGTCGCCGCCCTTGCCGCCGTTGCCGCCGTCCGGCCCGCCGAACTCGATGTACTTCTCGCGGCGGAAGGCCACGGCGCCGTTGCCGCCGTCGCCGCTCTTGAGGAAGACCTTGGCCTGATCGAGGAACTTCATGACCGGAACACCAGCCCAGAAACGAAAATAGGTCCGGAAACGGAAATCGGGGGGCCGGTCACCCGGTCCCCCCGATTTCCTGGAAGAAAAGCGGCTGGCCTGACCGGCGTCACTCGGCGGCGACGGCCGGAGCCACCGGCTCCACGGTCACATAGGTGCGACCGCCCGAGCTGTGCTTGAAGCCCATGCGCCCGTCGACCAGCGCGAAGAGCGTGTGGTCGCGGCCCATGCCGACGTTGGCGCCGGGATGGAAGGTGGTGCCGCGCTGCCGGACGAGGATGTTGCCGGCGAGGACCGCCTGGCCGCCGGAACGCTTCAGACCGAGACGACGGCCCGCACTGTCGCGGCCGTTGCGCGACGAGCCGCCTGCCTTTTTGTGTGCCATGGTTCGCTACTCCTGGAAACGCTGTGCGGCGGGCCCGGTCAGGCGGCGCCGGAAATCCCGGTGATGCGGAGCACCGTCAGGTCCTGACGGTGGCCGTTCTTGCGGCGGTAGTTCTGGCGCCGCTTCTTCTTGAAGACGATGATCTTCGGGCCACGGTCCTGGGCCACGACCTCGGCCGTGACCGAAGCGCCCGCCACGGTCGGGCTGCCGATGGTGGTGGAGCCGCCATCGCTGACCATCAGGACGTCGTCCAGAGTGATCGAGGCGCCGGCGTCGCCCTCGAGCTTCTCGACGCGGATCACGTCGCCGTTGGCGACCTTGTACTGCTTGCCGCCGGTGCGGATCACTGCAAACATGTTGGTCACTGCCTATGTCAAACCAAGCCGCTGGGCCAAAACAAACCGCGGGCCACCGCCCACCGTTCCAGGTGCACGCCCGTTCGTGAGAGCGGAGAGTTATACGCAAGGTCCCGCGGGAGTCAACAGGCTTGCGGCCGGATTGCCTGTGAATTTCCCCCAAGAGCGGGCTTGCACCGCCGGATCCTTTCGGTTAGGGTGCGCGCCGCTTCGCACAGCGGGGCCACGGATGGGTGGCAGAGTGGTTGAATGCACCGCACTCGAAATGCGGCGTACCCGCAAGGGTACCGGGAGTTCGAATCTCCCCCCATCCGCCAGTTTTGATCGGGAGCCCAGCGCCACCGGGTGAGATCCACACCGTCGGCAGTGCGCTTCCAGCCTTGCCTGTGATAAACTCGGGGCCCGCGATAGGCCGGAGTACATTCCATGGCGAGCGCGCTCGACGAGGTCGTGCGGCTGATCAAAGCTGAAGAGCCGGAGCTTCGCCGGAGAGGAATACGCCATCTCTTTGTATTCGGGTCTCTGGCGCGTGGCAGCGAAAGAGCAGACAGCGACGTGGACATCGCGGTCGAAATCGAACCGGGCCGCTCCTTTTCGCTGATCCGGCTGGAGGATACGCGGCTTCTGTTGGAGGACCGGTTGGGACGGCCTGTCGATCTTGGCGAGATCGATGCGTTTCGACCCAGCGTACGCGCGACGTTTGAGCATCAGAAGGCGGTGGTTTTCTGATGGCGCGCAGCGATCGCGAGCGGGTCCGGGACATCCTTGCCGCGATCGCCGACATCCGGGCCGACACCGCCGGGATGGATTTCAATGCGTTTTGCCGCAGCCCTGTGGTGATCCGATCGGTCCTCTTTTCGCTTGGCGTCATCGGTGAAGCCGCGAAGGCTCTTGGAACGGACGTCAAATCCGCGCATCCGAGCATCCGCTGGCGGGCCGTTGCTGGAATGCGCGACCGGATCGTTCATGAATACTTCAGGACCAACATCCGCCGTGTTTGGGAGGTGGAGGAGGAGGATCTCGACCAGCTCGACCGTGCCTTGCAGGCCGCTTTGACGGGCGACACCGAGCCGCCGCTTTCCCACTGATCATAAGGGGCGGGTGACGTCGGGCCCGACACGTTTCCGGAACGGGGCATGCCACCGCGATCCCCCCGCGATTCCCACCACGTCCCTCCACGACCAGCCAACGGTGCCGCCCCCTCCTGGAACCCTCCCCCTTTCGACGGCGTTTCAAAGCCGCCTGGAACGAGGAGGGATTTGCATGGATCTGGACAAGACGTCGGTCATGGGCGGCATCGCCGCCGCGGCGGTCGGTGCCATCGGGGCCGCGGTCGCCTATGGAGCGCTGGGGACCCGGCGTGGTAGGGCGTCGGCGAAGGCCCTCGCCGCGAAGGCGAAGCGGCTGGGCGCCGCCGTCATCCCCTCGTCCGACGCCGTCAACATCAACAAGGCGTCGCATCATGAGCTGACGGGGCTGAAGCACATCGGCAAGGCGCGGGCCAAGCGCATCCTGGCGGCGCGGCCCTTCCGGTCGGTGGATGACCTGGTGAGCCGTGGGCTGGTGCCGGAGGAGGTGCTGGCGCGCCATCGTGACCGCCTGACCGTCTGACGCGGCGCGGCCCACGCGCGCGGGCCCAAGCGCGGGCGGGGCGCCCCGCCCGGGCGCCCGGCGCCTCCGCAAGGATGCCTTGACGGTCGCGCGTTTCCTGTGGCCGCCTCATCGGGGAACCGGTGCGCCGCGTGATGCCGCCGGTCTCGGGGGCGGCTTGTATGATGGACGAAGAGATTCTGCTCGTGCTCCTGGGGCTGGGGTACGCGGTGCTTCCCTTCCTGGGTTTGTCGGCTTTTGTCCAGGTGCGGGGACAGCGGAACCGGATCGAGGCGCTGGAGCGCACCGTCGCGGATCTTCAGGCGGCGCTGGCCGCGGGACCACGCACCGGGACCGCGCCCGAGGCCATTCCCGAGCCGGGCATAGAGCCCGAACCGCTGGCTACCGAGGCGGTTGATGCCGTTCCGGAGGCGGAACCGACCGCGCCCGACCCAGTGCTGGCCCGTGAATCCGCAACACCGGAACCGCAACAGGGGCTGGAATCCCGCCTCACCGGGCGCTGGCTGATCTGGATCGGCGGCGTGGCGCTGGCGTTGGGCGGCGCCTTCCTCGTCCAGGTGTCCATCGAAACGGGGCTGCTGTCGCCGTCGCTGCGCATTCTTCTGGGATTGGCGCTTGCGGTGGGGCTGGTCGGCGTTGCGGAGCGGCTGCGGCGGCGGACGCCGGCGCAGGGGATCGGGCCGCTGGGAGCGGACCATCTGGCGCCGAGCGCCGCGGGGGCCGGCATCGCCGTGGCCTACGCCGCCGTCTTCGCCGCGCATGGGCTGTATGGCCTGATCGCGCAATTCTCCGCCTTCGTCGGGCTGGCGCTGGTGTCGTTGGTCGCGGTCGGGCTCGGTCTTCTGCACGGCGCGCCGGTGGCCGCCCTGGGCATCGCCGGCGCGCTGGCGGTTCCGGCGATCGTCGGCGGCGACTCCGGGAACGTCACCGGGCTGTTCCTCTATCTGTGCGCGATCACCGCGGTCGCCGGACTGGTGGCGCGCTGGCGCGGCTGGTCGTGGGCGCTGTTGCTGGCGCATGGCGGCGCGGTCGCTTGGCTGGTGCTCTGGCTGATCGACCGGTCCGGCGATGCGACCCCGTGGAACGGGGCCTTCCTGCTGCTGGGATCGACCGCCCTGGCGCTGGGCCTGCGATGGCACGACGCCGGAGCCTCGCGCTGGTCCGGCCGTTGGGTGGACGGGACCGGGTTGGGGCTGGCGGTGCTGACCCTGGCGGGCGGGGCGGCACTCCTAGTCGGGCGGACCGAGGGGACGCTGGCGGTGGCGCTGGCGGCCGGGCTGGGCGTCGCGCTGCTGGTCGATGACCGGGCCAGCGCCCGCCACACCGGCGGGGCCGTGGCCGCCGTGTTGATGGCCATCGTCGCGTCGCTGGTGTTCGACGGCGATCCGGGCCTTATCCTGTACGCGGCCGGAGCGGCCTTTGCCCTGATCGTCGCCGGCTTCGTGCTGGCCCATGGCAGCGAGCGTGCGGGCTGGTTCGGATTCGTGGGCACGGCGGGGCCGCTGCTCCTGCTGGTCATCGACTACGGGCTGGAGACGGACGGCAATACCGACCCGGTTTGGACGGCGCTGGCGCTGGGGGCCGCCGCGCTGCATGTGGGGCTCGCGGCACTGGCCGGCCGGCACCGCGACCACGCGCCGTGGGCGGGGCTGCTGGCCGCGCAGGCCACCGGGGCGCTGGCCGCCGTTTCCGTTGGCGCCGTTTTCCTGCTGCGCGACGCGTGGCTCAGCACCGCCCTGGCGGTGACGGTGGCCGGCGCGTCCTATGTGCACCGGCATGTGCCGGTGCGCGGCCTGCGCTGGGTGTCGCTCGGGCTGGCGGTGGCGGTGGTGATGCGGCTGTCGCTGAATCCGCTGGTGCTGACCTATCACGACGGCGGGCCGCTCGGCGGTTTCTGGATCTGGCCCGGCTACGGGCTGGCGGCGCTGGCCTTCCTGGCGGCGCGGCGCGGTTTCGGGGCGGACGCCGGCCCCTGGCTGCGCTCGGTGCTGGAGGCGGGCGCGCTCAGCTTCGTGGTGGTACTGGTGAGCCTGCAGATCCGCATGCTGGCCGACGACGGGCCGCTGGACCGGCCGGGCTACGACCTGCTGGAGGCGGGGCTGAACAGCGCGTGGTGGCTGGGCATGGCGCTGTTCCTGTACGTGCGCGGCGACCAGTCGGTGCCGACCGTACGCTGGGGCTGGCGCTTGCTCGGGACCATGGCCACCGTGCAGGTGCTGTTCGGCGCGGTGGTCGCGCTGAATCCGCTGTTGACCGGGGATCCGGTGGGCGAGCTGTTCCTGATCAATCTGGTCACGCTGGCGTACGCCGTGCCGGCGGTGCTGGCCGTGGGATTCGCCGTCGCCAGCCGCCGGCGGGGCTCGCTGCGCCTTCCGCGCTGGGCCGGTGCGGCGGCGTTGGGGCTGGCGTGGCTGTGGCTGACGCTGAGCGTACGCCATGCCTTCCACGGCAGCCGTCTCGACGTCGGCCCCGACACGGACGCGGAGCTGTACGCCTATTCCGTCGCCTGGCTGCTGTTCGGGGTGGCGCTGCTGGCGGCGGGGCTGCTGCGCGGCAGCCTGGTGCTGCGCTACGCGTCGCTGCTGGTCATCCTGGTCAGCGTCGCGAAGGTGTTCCTGATCGACATGGCGGCGCTGACCGGGCTGTGGCGGGCGGTGTCCTTCATCGGGCTGGGGGCGGCGCTGCTCGGCATCGGCTTCGTGTACCAGCGTTTCGTGCTGCTGCGCCCGCCGGCCGCCCCGCCACCATCCGCCGAGCCGCCACCGGCTCCGGGGGAGTGAGCGTCACCCCCCACGCCGGGCGCGGGCGAAGTCCGGCTTGCGGCCCTCACGGAAGGCGGTGACGGCCTCCCTCAGCTCGGGCGTGCGCAGGCAGGTGTCGAAGGCACGCGCCTCCGTCATGACCCGTTCCATGACCGCATCGGCGTCGGAACGGAGCAGCGCCTTGGTGGCCAGAAGCGCCGCCTGCGGCTTCGCCGACAGCCGGCGCGCGGTCTCCATGGCCCTGGGCAGCAGCGCGTCCGGCTCCACCACCGCGGTGACGAGGCCGATCCGCTCGGCGGTCGCGGAGTCGAACGCGTCGCCGAGCATCAGCAGCTCCGCCGCCCGCGCGCGACCGGCCAGCGCCGGCAGCAGCAGCGAGGACCCGGCCTCCGGCACCAGCCCGAGATCGACGAATGGGAAGCGGAACAGGCTGCTCGGGCTGGCGTAGACGAAATCGCAGTGCAGCAGCAGGGTGGAGCCGATGCCCACCGCCACCCCGTCCACCGCGGCGATCAGCGGTTTGCGCGCCCGCGCCAGCGATTCGATGAAGGCGAGGATCGGCGTCGCTCCGGACAGGCCGGTGGCGGCGACCGACAGGAAATCATTCAGGTCGTTTCCCGCCGAGAAGGCACCGTCGGCGCCCGTGAGGATGATGGCGCACACCGATTCGTCGTCACCAGCGCCACGGATCGCATCGGCAAGTGCTGCGTACATGGCAAGGGTGAGCGCGTTCTTCTTCTCCGGCCGCGTGATCCGGATGGTAAGAATGCCTTCATCAATCGTTGTGATGATGTGCGGGTTCATGGCCTCCTCCCTGTTTGTTTCATCCGATGGCAATCGGGTGCGGCTTTTTATCGCGTGGATCGACCCGGATTGGAAATCATATTGCTGTCGAATATTATAAGATTCATCAATTTGAATCGTGCGTCGCTTGCCGGACCGTTCCTCCAGGATCGTGAGGTGTGTCCGGAATGTGTCGGAGTCCCCGCATCCCGAACGCAAGCGCGAAAAATACTTGATGTATTTTAGTCATGATGTATCTCCCTTAACCATAGGATATTCCGCAGGTTTCGAACGTGTCCATGGAAGCCGCCCGCAGCGTCGCGCCACTTGGCGGCCCTGGCCAGAAGGGGCCGGGTCGCCGTTTCGCGTCCCTGCTTCTGTGGATCCTGTGCCTGGCCGCCGCCGCCGCGTTCCTGGGCCTTGCGGCCCTGCCGGTGGGGCGCGACGCCAGCGCCGCCATTTCCGTGGCCATCGTCGTGGTCGCTTTCGTGCTCGGCCGATTCTCCGAACGGCTGTGGCACGCGCGCACCATGACGGTGCTGCTGCTGGCCTTCATCACGCTGCGCTATTTCTTCTGGCGCCTCGACGGCACGATCCCGCCGGCCGACGACCTGATGAACTTCATCCCCGGCATCATCCTGTTCCTGGCGGAACTGATGACCTTCACCCTGTTCTTCCTGTCGCTGTTCGTCATCCTGGACCCCATCGTGCGCAAGCCGATGCCGCCGGTGGGCGAGCCGTCGGAATGGCCGACGGTGGACGTGTTCATCCCCAGCTACAACGAGGAGCCGGAGCTGCTGGAGACGACGCTGGCCGCGGCGATCGCGCTCGATTACCCGACCGACCGCTTCAAGGTCCATCTGCTCGACGACGGCGGAACCGACCAGAAGGTCAACCAGGCCAACCCCGAGGCCGCGGCCGCGGCGCGCGAGCGCCGGCGCGTGCTGTCGGAGCTGTGCCAGCGGCTCGGCGTCAACTATGTCGCCCGCGACCGCAACACCCACGCGAAGGCCGGCAACGTCAACTACACCTTCCAGCGCACCGATGGCGAGCTGGTGCTGATCCTCGACGCCGACCATGTGCCCACCGTGGATTTCCTGCGCTGCACCGTCGGCTTCTTCCAGGCCGATCCCGGCCTGTTCCTGGTGCAGACGCCGCATTTCTTCGTGAACCCGGATCCGGTCGAATACAACCTGCGCACCTTCGAGAAGATGCCCAGCGAGAACGAGATGTTCTACTACTCGATCCAGCCGGGGCTGGACCGCTGGAACGCCTCCTTCTTCTGCGGGTCGGCGGCGGTGCTGCGGCGCACGGCGCTGGAGGAGGTGGGCGGCATCGCCGGCGACACCATCACGGAGGATTGCGAGACGGCGCTGGAACTGCACGCCCGCGGCTGGCGCAGCGCCTATCTGCCGCGCCCTCTGATCGCCGGCTTGCAGCCTGAGACCTTCAGCACCTTCATCGCCCAGCGCTCCCGCTGGGCGCAGGGCATGATGCAGCTCTTCATCCTGAAGAACCCGGTGTTCAAGCGCGGCCTGACCGTGCCCCAGCGCCTCTGCTACACCAGCACGATGATGTACTGGTTCTTCTGGTTCTGGCGGCCGGTGTTCATGCTGGCGCCGCTCTGCTACGCGTTCTTCGGGCTGGAGATCTTCCGGGTCAATCTCTACGACTTCACCTGCTTCGTGCTGCCGCACATCTTCTCGGCGATCTTCCTGGCGCATTTGCTGCACGGGCGAACGCGCTGGCCGCTGTTCTCGGAACTGTACGAATACGTGATGTCGCTGCACATCTCGCTGGCCGCCATTTCCACCATCATCAGCCCGCGCAAGCCCACCTTCAAGGTGACGGCCAAGGGCGAGCAGGTGGACCGCACCCGCTTCTCCGAGCTGGCGCTGCCCTTCCTGGTGGTGGCGCTGATGCTGGGTGGCGGGCTGGCGCTGTGCATCTGGCGCTACATCCACTACCCCGAGTACCGCGACGCCATCGCCCCGGTGGCGGTGTGGAACCTGCTGAGCTTCCTGCTGGCCGCCAGCGGGCTGGCGGTGGTGTACGAGCGCAAGCGGGTGCGCCGGCAGGAGCGTGTGGCGATGAACCGCTCCGGCGAGCTGACGCTGGAGGACGGCACGGTGATCCCCGTCGTCATCGTCGATGTCTCGGCGGGCGGCCTCGGCCTGCGCGTCGAGTCGCGCTGGCGCGAGCGGGTCGCGGAGGCGGTGAAGCCGCTGGTGTCGGTGGAGGATCCGATCGACGGGCAGCCGCTCGCCACCCGCGTGAAGCTGCTGCGCATCGAAACCAAGGGCGGCGACCTGCTGGTCGGGGCCGGCTTCGCCCCGGCCGACCGGGACGAGGTGCTGACCGTGTCGCGCCTGGTCTTCGGCAACAGCGCGGGCTGGGACGCGTGGATCGGGCGGAAGCGCTCGAACGCGCCGAACCTGATGTTCGGCTTCATCTATTTCTTCTCGCGCATCGTCCCGCGCGCCACCGTGGCGATCTTCGCGATGATCGGTTACGGGCTGCGCGCGCTGTTCCGGCGCCCGGCGGAGGACGAGCGATGAGGCGCCTCGTCGTCGCGCTGCTCCTGCTCCTGCCGCTGGCCGCGCGGGCACCGGCGCTGGCGGGCGACGAGCGGACCATCCCGCTCTCGAGCGTCATGGATGGCGCGGCTCAGGTGGAGATGCACGGGGAGGCGGACGAGATCACCCTCACCGCCATGGCCCCGCCGATGGCGCCGCTGCGCCAGGTGGTGCTGACCATCCAGTACGAGAACGGCATCGACCTGCTGCCCGAGCGCAGCCGCATGCTGCTGGCCGTCAACGGGGAGCCGGTGGCGGAGCTGCCGCTGTCCGCCTACCGCGGGCCGGTCACCGCCTCGATCACCCTGCCGGCCGACCGCATCCGGCCGGGCGAGAACCGCATCACCCTGCGGCACGAGGCGCAGCACCGCGCCTTCTGCAACGTCCGCGGCACCTACGACCTGTGGAGCCGGGTGCATCTCGCCCGCTCCGCCCTGGTGCTGCGCACCGACGCGCCGCCGCCGGTGCCCGACCTCGCCATGCTGCCGCAACTGCTGGCCGCCAGCGACCGGGCTGACAGCCCGCTGGCGATCCTGCGTGTCGGCGCCACCATGCGGCCCGACCATCTCGGCTGGGGCGCCCTGGTGGCGCAGGGTTACGCGCTGGCGCTCGGTGAGCGGGCACCGCGCGTCGCCAGCATCGCCCTGCCGGCGCCCCAGCCGGGCGAGGCGCCATCCCCGGTGCTTCCCGGCCCGGCGGCGCCGTCGCCCAAGGCCGTGCTGATCGGGCCGCGGGACGAGCTGGCCGGCGTGCTGGCCCCCGCCATCCTGCAGGGCATCGGCGGCCCCTTCCTCGGCGTCTACCCGTCGGGATCGGCACCGGGCGGCTTCCTCATCGTGGTCTCCGGCCGCACCGTGGACGAGGTGGACCAGGCGGCGCTGCGCTTCGCCGACATCCACCGGCCGCTGACCACCCAGGCCTCCGCCCTGGTGGAGGCGTCGCCGGTTGCGGTGCCGTCGCGGCCCGACACGGTGCTGGGTCCCGGCCGCTACCGGCTGGCCCAGCTCGGCGTCCCGACGGTGACCCACACCGGCTACCGCTACACCGGTCGGCTCGACGTGCGGCTGCCCGCCGACTACAAGCCGGTGGCGGACCGCACCATCGCGCTGCGCATCAACGCCGCCTTCGAGGGTGAGCTGGGCCGCGGCGCCGTGCTGAACCTGCGGGTCAACGGCCGGATGGCCGGCGCCATCGAGGTGGACCAGCGCTCCAGCGGCGACATCCGCCGGGCGGAGATGCGGCTGCCCATGAACCTGTTCCGGTCGGGCCAGAACCGCATCGAGTTCCAGGCCGAGCTGCCGCCGGCGCAGGAGACCGACTGCCTCTACGCCATCCGCAAGCCGCGCTTCACCCTGTTCGACAATTCGGAGGTGGAGGTGCCGACCTTCGCCCGGCTGGTGACGCTCCCCGACCTCGGCACCACCGCGCGCACCGGCTTTCCCTTCCTGCGCTCCGACGGGACGCGGGCCGAGCCCTTCGACCTGATCGTCGCCGGCAAGGACGAGGCGTGGAACGGCGTGGCGCTGACCCTTGTGGCGCGTTTGGCGCAGAGCGCCGGGGAGGTGCTGCGCGCCGTGCCGTCCATCGGCTGGAACGCCCCCGCCGGGCGCGACGCGCTGATCATCGGGCCGGTGGGCAGCCTGCCGCAGGCCGCACTCGGCGGCACCCAGCTCGCCCCCGACCGGCTGGCCAGCCTGCTCGAGGCCGGCACCCGCATGTCGCAGGCGCTGGCGTCCGGCGAGCCGCTGCCGGACGCGGAGCGGCGGCGCATCGTGGAGCGGCTGCGCAGCGTGCGGCCGCCGGCGCGCGGCCCGGCTGCCGTGGCCGGCGCCTCGCCCGTGAGCCTGGAATCGAGCGCCGCGCGCTGGGAGCGTCTGGCCGAACGCACGGCACCCCCGCCGCCCGACCAGCCGATGTCGCTGCAGGGCCTGTTGTCGCGCGTGCTGGAGCTGGTGAGCTGGACGGGGTCGGCCGGGGTCGCCGTCGCCAACACCGACCTGATGCCCATCGTCGGCGGTGACGATTTCCTGCCCGACACCGCGCTGCTGCAGTTCGCCGGGCCGGGCGGCGACCGCAGCACCTGGACCGTGCTGACCGGCACCGACGCCACCGTGGCGGAGCGGGCCACCGAGAGGCTGGTCACCGCCGCCCTGTGGACGGACGTGGACGGCGGGGCCGCCCTCTGGCGCAGCGGCGGCGGCGGCGTGGCCGACCTGAAACCGTCCGCCACCTACAACATCCTGGTCAACCCGCGCGACCTGCGGAACGTCTTCCTGATCGCCGCGAGCAACCTGTCGCAGCGCATCGACGTGCTGTTCGGGCTGCTTCTGGGGTCGGTGCTGCTGCTGGCGATCACCATCCATCTGCTGCTGCGCCTCGGGCGCCGGGTGGAGTAGGGCGTGATCGTGGGGGGCAAGATCACAGGCCGGGGCAACGGCAGCGTGGATCCGGGCCGGCGCGCGCTGCTCGGCGCCGGAGCTGCCGGCATGCTGGCCGCGGTGCTGCCCGCACCGGCCAGGGGACAGACGGGGGGGGCGCAGACGGCGGGGGCGGAGCTGGACGCGCCGTCCTGGCATGGCTTCGCCGGCCGTTTCCTCGGCGCCGACGGCCGGGTGACGGACACCGGCAACGGCGGCATCAGCCATTCGGAGGGGCAGGGCTACGGCCTCGTCCTCGCCACGGCGGCGCGCGACCGCGGCGCGGTGGACCGGCTGTGGGGCTGGACGAAGCGCAACCTGATGGTCCGCCCCGACGGCCTCTCGGCCTGGAAGTGGGAGTCGGGCAAGGGTGTGACCGATCCCAACAACGCCACCGACGGCGACATCCTGATCGCCTGGGGTCTGCTGCGCGCGGCCGAGCTGTGGAAGGACGCGGACCTGCGGGGCGCGGCACTGGCGCTGTTGCAGGCGATCCGGCAGCACACGCTGGTGCGGCAGGCGGGCATGACGCTGCCGCTGCCGGGCGTGACCGGGTTCCGCCGCGGTGGCGCCGTCATCGTCAACCCCAGCTATCTGATCATGCCCGCCTTCCAGGCCTTCGCGGCGGCGGAGCCGTCCGGCGGGTGGGACGGGGTGATCGGATCGGCCCTGGTGTTCCTCGCCAAGGCGCGGATCGGCCAGGGGCAGCTTCCGCCGGACTGGGCGCTGCTGGCGGAGGACGGGTCGCTCACGCTTCCCGACGGCTTCCGCAAGCAGTTCGGCTACGACGCGATCCGGGTGCCGCTGTATCTGGCCTGGGCCGGCTACCGCGATCCCTGGTACTTCCGTCCCTACGGCGCCTTCGCCGCCCCCTTCGGCAACGGGCCGATCCCGGCGACCGTGTCGCTGCCGGGCGGCACCACGGCGCAAGTGCCGGCGTCGGTCGGCATGCTGGCGGTGCTGCGGCTCGCCACCCGCATCGCCGAAAGCGGCAACGCCATCGTGGTGCCACCGTTGGGCGCTGACGAGGATTACTATTCCACCGTGCTGTTCCTGCTGACCCGTCTTGCCGAACGAAGCCTCGGACTGAGCCCATGACGCGCCTTCTGCTTCTGACCGCATCCGTTCTGGCCCTCTCCGTCCCGGCGCTGGCCCAGCAGGGCGGTTCGCCGACGCCCCGCGCGCTCGCTCCCGGCGTGCAGGTGGAGGTGGAGCAGCCCGGTGGCGGACAGGCCGCACCCGGCCGCGTCGACGAGACGGCGCTGCGCTACTACGCCCGCATCGGTGATGTGGCGCGGCTGGAGGCGGAGATCGCGCGGCTGAAATCCATCGATCCGTCCTGGCAGCCGCCCAAGGATCTGTTCGCGCCGCAGCCGGTGCAGGCGGGGGTGGACGAGTCTCCCTTCTGGAAGCTGGTGTCGGCCGGCCAGATGGCGGAGGCGCGGGCCGCCATCGCCGAGGCGCGGCGCAAGACCCCGTCCTGGCAGCCGTCGGAGAAGCTGCTGGCCGAGCTGGACATCGCCGAGGCGACGGCGCGGCTGCGCGGCGCCAGCGAGGGCAAGCGCTGGCAGGAGGTGGTGGATGCCGCCGCGGCGGATCCGCGGCTGCTGACCTGCAACCGTCTCGACAGCCTGTGGCGCACGGCGGAGGCCTATGGCGAGCTGAAGCAGACCGACCGCGCCTTCGAGCTGTTCCGCACGGCGGCCACCACCTGCACCAAGGCGTCGGAGCGGCGCGACACCCTGTTCAAGGCCAGCCGCTACCTGCCGCAGGACCGCATGCGCGAACTGGCCGACATCGCCGGCAGCGCCAACCCGGCACCGGGGGAGGATTACGCCATCGTCCGCCGGGCCATGGCCGAGCTGGACGTCGGCCGCACGCTGGAGCGGCTGGGCGCCAAGGGCGTCAACCCGCCGGCCGAGGACCTCGCCCGCGCCGAGAGCAACGTGACCGAGCGGCGCGACGCCGATGCCGCGATCGCGCTGGGATGGTTCTACCAGAACAAGAAGCAGTTCGGGCAAGCGCGCGACTGGTTCACCCGTGCCAACGAATGGGCCGCCAGCGACCGCGCGGCGGAGGGGCTGATCCTGGCGCTCGCCGGCCTCAACCGCAAGGAGGAGGCGGTGGCCGCCGGTGCTCCCTGGCGCGGCAAGTCGGAGCGCGTCGACCGGGCGCTGCGCGCGGTGGTCAAGCCGCCGGGCGGCGGTGGCGGCGGGCCGCAGGGGCCGAGCCCGCTCGACCGGGCGGTGGCGGCGCGCGACTGGAGCCTGTGCCTGGACCTGATCGAGCGGGAGCGGCGGGCCAACCGCGTGACCGCCGGGCTGGCGCAGCAGCGCGGCTGGTGCCTGATGGAGCTGAACCGCCCGTCGGAGGCGGAGGATTCCTTCGCGGAGGCGCGCGCCCTGTCCGCCAAGGCCGGCGGTGCCGAGCGCCGCCGCATCGCGGAGGAGGCGCAGTATGGCGGCATGGTCGCGCGCATGCGCATGGACGACACCGCCGGCGTGATGCACGACCTGCCCGGCAGCGGGCTGGGGGCCGAGCACCAGCGCGACCTGAAGGCCAGCGCGCTCGCCTCCCAGGCGCTGCGCGCCTATCAGGAGGAGCGCTTCCGCGACACGCTGCGGCTGCTCGACGCCCGGCTGCCGCTGGCGCCCGAATCGCGGGGGCTGACGCTGATGCGCGGCTGGACCCTCTACAACATGAATCGTCACGGCGAGGCGCTGGAACTGTTCGAGGCGCTTGACCGCCGCCTGTCGACCGAGGATACCCGGAACGCCGTCGACACGGCGCGCCAAGCGATCTACAGGGGTGGGTGAGACCGTGGGTTGCCGCCTTCCGACATTGGCCGTGGCACTGCTCGTCCTGGGCGCCATGCTGGCCGGCTGCGCGCCCGGCTTCCGCCGCGACCTGGGGGACCGTCTGCCCACCCTGTGGAGCCGCATCCAGCCCGCCGACGTGCCGGTGCTGCTGCAGGACGGCGGCGCCCGCCCGATCGCGGCGCGCCGGCGCACCATCGGCGAGGTGTTCGACAGCTACAACCTGATCCTCGCCAACCCCACCAGCCTGCCCGGTGAGAACCGGCTGAGCCTGGACGTGGAATGGGTGCCGGACAGCATCTTCGGCGCCATGACCCGGCCCGACCGGCCCTATCCCGTGCCGCTCTACACCGAGGAACGGCTGCTGAAGACGCTGAGGCGGGAATTTCCGGACATGGAGCCGGCCATCGGCGACACGGTGCGCCGCAACCGCTACGGCGACTACGACTTCGCGATCGCCCGCAACGAGACGTCGGCCTGCGTGCTGGCGTGGCAGCTCATCGACGACCGCGAGCGCATCCTGCCGGAGACGCTGGCCGCGATCCGGCTGGAATGGCGGGTCTGCGGCAGCGGCCGTTCGGTGGAGGCGCTGCTCCGCCCCTTCGAGGGGCTGATCCTCACCGTGGCCCCGGACATACTGGAAGCCGAACCGGTGGCCCGGCCGTCCCTGGCGATCCCGTACGAGCCCGCCACCCCCCGCCGCCCGCCGCCCGCCGCGACCGCAAGACCGCTGCCGCGCGAGACGATGGACGAGTTCGAGGGCAACAGCACCGCGCCGCCCGCCGCGACGGCAAGGCCGTTGCCGCGCGAGACGATGAACGAGTTCGAGGGCAACAGCACCGGCACGGGCACCGGCAACAGCCCGCGCGTGATCCCGCCCCTGGTCCTCGGCACCCCGCCGTGACCGGTCCCACCGTCGGAGCGCACCCATGGATCTGTCGCTGCTGACGGCCGCCACCCTGGCCGCCGCCGCCTACACCCTGACCCCCGGTCCGGCCTTCCTGGCGCTGCTCGGCATCGGTGCCGCACAGGGGCGCATGGCCGGGGCGGCGTTCCTGTGCGGGCATTTCGCGGGCGACGTGGTGTGGGCCTTCCTGGCGCTTGTCGCCATCGTCGGGGCCAAGACCATCGGCACGCTGGTGTTCGACCTGCTGGGGCTGGTGTGCGGCGCCTATCTGTTCTGGATCGGCTGGACGGCACTGCGCGCCCGCCCGGCGGCGGACGGCAGCGTCGACACCGCCGTGCGCCGCCCGCTGCTGCGCGGCCTCGCCTTCGGCCTGACCAACCCCAAGGGCTATCCGGTGGCGGTCGCCATGTTCACGGCGTTGCTGGCCGCCGACTCCGGCTCGCTGTCCTGGGACAGTCTGCCCTGGCTGCTGGCCGCGTCGGCCTGCGGCTTCGTCGTGGCCGACCTGCTGCTGATCCTGGTCGTCGGCGCCGCCCCGGTGCGCCGCCTCTACCGCCGGCACGCGCTGCTGATCACCCGCGCGTCGGGCCTGCTGTTCATCGGCTTCGCCCTGCACGCCATCGCGCACGCCGTGCCGGGTCTGGCGGCCCGGCGGGGGTAGGGAGGGCCGCATGCCGACCTCGACGACGATTCTGGCCTTCGCCCTGGTGGCCCTCGGCATGGTCCTGACACCGGGACCCAACATGGTCTATCTGGTGTCCCGCTCGATCTGCCAGAATCGAAGGGCGGGGTTGATCTCGCTGGGCGGCGTGGCGCTGGGCTTCGTGGTCTACATGCTGTGCTCCGCCCTCGGCATCACGGCGCTGGTGTTCGCGGTGCCCTACGCCTACGACGCCCTGCGCATCGCCGGGGCCGTCTATCTCTTCTATCTGGCGTGGCAGGCCGTGAGGCCCGGAGGACGCTCTCCGTTCCAGGTCCGCGACCTTCCTGTCGACAGCCCGCGCACTCTGTTCGCGATGGGGTTCCTGACCAATCTGCTCAATCCCAAGATCGCGATGCTCTACCTGTCGCTGCTGCCGCAGTTCATCGATCCGGCGCGCGGCGATGTGCTGACCCAATCGCTGGTTCTCGGCTCCGTGCAGATCGGTGTGAGCGTGACGGTCAACGCCCTGCTGGTGGTGGCGGCCGGCTCCATCGCCCTGTTCCTGGCCCGCCGCCCCACATGGCTGGCCGTGCAGCGCTGGATCATGGCGACCGTCCTGGCCGGGCTCGCCATCCGCATGGCGACGGACGCGCGCCGGTAGGGCCTGCCTGGAAAACGCGGGGAGATGTTTGCTGCCCCAGGCCGGAATCGAGCCGGCACGCCCTTTCGGGCAGCCGATTTCGGGTCGCCGACGAACGGTCCGGCCGGGTTTGCCAGCCGGGAACCGGGCGGGCTTCCACCTTGCTCGGTCGACCCGGCATGTGGCGCACCATCGCCACGGGCTCACCCATCCCCAACGCCGGTGCCGCCGGACCGAGCGCCAGAAGCGCGCGGCGCGGATCCGCGTCACGGGCACCGCATTCGAGGATCAGGAAGCCGACCCGTGACACCGGCTTGCGCGACAGCCGCGCCCCCTCGATCCGGCCGGGATCGGGTCGTGTCCCGCCCGGATGGCGTCGGGGTGGCTGCTGGTCCTGAGGGAGCGATTGATGTGGGTCCGGCCCAGAACCGCCTGGAGGTCGGCCGGAAGGTGGGTTCGGAATTGCCACACGGCTCCCCGCAGCCACAGCCCCATGGGACGCCGCTTGGGCGACAGGGATGTGCGACACCCCGGACAGGCTGAAACGGCGGCTTTTGAAGGGAATGGAGGCGATTCGGCCGACGCCGTGTGCGACAGGGCGGTGTCACACCGCAGGGAATTCCGCCGCTTCAGGGCGAATTCCTGTGTCGCATCACTGTCTTGAGGAGGATTGGTGGAGCCGAGGAGGATCGAACTCCCGACCTACGCATTGCGAACGCGTCGCTCTCCCAGCTGAGCTACGGCCCCACGCACCGTCACCGGCGTGGCGGGGATATAGGTCATCTCCCGCCACCCTGTCAAGCGTCCTTGCGCGCGGAAAACGCCGGCCTCAAATGTTCACCAACTTCATGCCCGCCTCGGGGTAGCGGGTGCCGGTGACCGAGCCGGGGGCGAAGAGGGTGTCGAGACGGGCCAGTATGTCGGGCGCCAGAACCACCGACACGGCCCCCACATTGTCGGCCAGGTACTTGCGGCGCTTGGTGCCGGGGATGGGCACGATGCCCCGACCCTGGTGCAGCACCCAGGCGATGCAGAGCTGGGCGGGGGTGCAGCCGACCTCGGCGGCCACGTCCCGCACGGCGTCGGCGAGCCGGCGGTTGGCGGCGAGAGCCTCGCCCTGGAAGCGCGGGTTCAGGCGGCGGAAGTCGCGTTCCGGCAGATCCTCGGTGCCGGTCACCGCCCCCGTCAGGAAGCCGCGGCCGAGCGGCGAATAGGCGACGAAGCCCACCCCCAGCTCGCGGCACACCGGCAGCACGTCGGTTTCGTGGTCGCGGGTCCACAGCGAGTATTCGGACTGCACCGCGGTGATGGGGTGGACGGCGTGAGCCCGGCGCAGCGTCTCGCCGCGCACCTCCGACAGGCCGATGTGCCGGATCTTGCCGGCGGTCACCAGCTCGGCCATGGCGCCGACCGTGTCCTCCACCGGCGTGGCGGGGTTGATGCGGTGGCAATAGTAGAGGTCGATCACGTCGACCCCCAGCCGCTTCAGCGACGCCTCCACCGCCGTGCGCATGTAGGCGGGGGAGCTGTCGATGATGCGGACGTAGCTGTCCACGGGCGCGTCGTCCGGCCGGCGGATGGCGAACTTCGTGGCGACCGTCACCCGGTCGCGCCGGCCCTTCAGGAAGCGGCCGAGCAGTTCCTCGTTGTGGCCGCTGCCGTACATGTCGGCGGTGTCGAGCAGGGTGATGCCATGCTCCTCCACCGCCGCTTCCAGCGTGGCGAGTGATTCGGCGTCGTCGCGGGTGCCGTAGAATTCCGACATGCCCATGCAGCCGAGCCCGATGGCCGAGACCGTCAGCCCCGACGTTCCCAGGGTCCGCTGTTCCATGCTACCCTCCCCCGATGGAGAAATGTAAACTGCACGGTGTAGTGTAAGTGGGCGGCGACGGCGCGTCAACGGGAACGGAAGGCTGGAGTCCGCCTCCCAAGCGGGGGGACCGCAAGCGGGCGGACATCGTCGCCGCGGCCGAGCGGCAGTTCCTGGAGTGCGGCTATGGCGCCGCCAGCATGGACCGTATCGCCGCCGACGCCGGTGCCTCCAAGCGCACCGTCTACAACCACTTCCCGTCCAAGGAGGATCTGTTCCGCGCGGTGGTGGAGGGTCTCTACCGCGAGCTGCTCGGCGCGGCGCCGCCGCCCGCCGGTGGCATCGACCCGGCCGAGGCGCTGACTGCCTTCGCCACCGGGCTGCTGGCCCACACCGGCAACCCGCGGCTCCAGGCCCTGATCCGGCTGGTGATCGCCGAGAACCCGCGCTTCCCGGAGTTGACCGCCATCTATTCCCGCACCGGCAAGGAGCCGGCGGTCGCCCGCCTGTCCGAATGGCTGGCGGGTGAGGCGGCGGCCGGACGCCTGCGCATCGAGCAACCGACCATCGCCGCCATCCAGTTCCTGGGCTGCCTGAAGGAGGCGCTGTTCTGGCCGCGCCTGCTGGGCATCGCCCCCGCCCTGCCGGCCGATACGGTGGTGCGGGAGGCGGTGGCCACCTTCCTCGCCCGCCATGCCCCTGCTGACGGAGACACGCCATGACCATCCGCCGCCCGCCCGCCTCCGCCGCCGGATCGCTCGCCGGCTTCGCCCCCTGGGTGAAGGAGCCGGGTGCGGGTGAGGAGGGGGTGTGGGTCTATCTGCGGCCGGTCGGACTGCTGCCGGTGGAGGCTTGGGCCAAGGGGGCGGCGGTGCCGCTGGCCGGCGGGCGCTTCGCCTTCGCGCAGGTGGAGCTGATCGTGCGGCAGGGAGAGCGGATCGAGCGCGCCTTCGCCCCCCTGGCCGAGGCCATGGCCTGGGGGCTGGAGCGCTCACGCGCCGTGGCCGCGGCGGTGGACCGGCAACTCGCCGCGCTCACCCGCGCCCGCGCGTCCTTCGCCGGGGTGGCGCTGGACCGGCCGCGCATCATGGGGGTGGTGAACGTCACCCCCGACAGCTTCTCCGACGGCGGCGACTTCCTGGACCCCGCCGCCGCCATCGCGCAGGGCCGCGCCCTGCGCGATGCCGGGGCCGAGTTCCTGGACATCGGCGGCGAGTCCACCCGCCCCGGCGCCGCCCCCGTCCCGCCGGAGGAGGAGGAGGCGCGCATCCTTCCCGTCATCCGGGCGCTGGCGGGGGAGGGGGCCGTGGTCTCGGTGGACACCCGCCATGCCCGCGTCATGCGCGCCGCCGTCGCCGCCGGGGCCGCCGTGGTCAACGACATCAGCGGCCTGACCGGCGATCCCGGCTCGCTCCGCGCGGTGGCGGAGACGGGGGCGCCGGTGGTGCTGATGCACATGCTGGGCGAGCCCGGCACCATGCAACAGGACCCCCGCTATGTGGATGCGGCGCTGGACGTGTATGACTGGCTGGAGGAGCGGGTGGCCGCCTGCACCGCCGCCGGCATCCCGCTGGAGCGGATCTGCGTGGATTTCGGCATCGGCTTCGGCAAGACCGTGGCCCATAACCTGACCATCCTGCGCCACACCGCGCTGTACCACGCGCTGGGCTGCGCCGTGCTGGTCGGCGTGTCGCGCAAGAGCTTCGTCGGCCGCCTGTCGCGCGGCGAACCGCCGAAGCAGCGCGTCCCCGGCTCGCTCGCCGCCGGGCTGGAAGGGTGGAACCAGGGCGCGCAGATCCTGCGCGTCCACGACGTGGCGGAGACCGCGCAGGCGCGCGCGCTGTGGGAAGGGTTGCATCCCGGGCGTTAGGCGGGGCCGGATGTTACGGCCAAGCCGCGGGTTGCCCGATCCGGGCAAAGCGGCCTCGGCGATCCGCGCCAGGACCCGCGATCCCGTGCGGACAATCTGCGACACGGCAACGGCCCCGCATTGCATTTTGCGACACAGTTTGCAGCGGAGCGGGGGCGTCCTGCCGTGATGGCTCCGCCGTGACCGCGTGACGGTGGTTCCGACGCACCGTATGCGTGCGTCTTCCGGAGCTCCCGGGGGGGGCGTGCGACCCAGGGTATGCGTATTTTGCCGGATCTTGCGCTCCAGTCTCGTCCCCGGCCGAAACGGCGGCCGTCTGGGTGCGACGGCCATGTCTTGGCACATAGTTTGCTTGAATCATTTTGCTCAAGAGGTCGGTGCTATTTTGTCGCAGGATCAATGGTTGCGAATAAATCTACAGTACATTCGCAGCTAATGAAACATGGCCAACAACCTGACCGAAGAATGGTGAATATTGCCACCGGTATGTGCGCTGACCGGCGGTCGATCGGACGGAGAAGGGGAGAATTATGTCGTTTCTTCGAAACATGAAAATCAGTCGCAAGATCGCCGGGGGGTTTATCGCGGTTCTCGTTCTTCTGGCGGTGATGGCGGGTGTGGTTCTCGTCGGGCAGAGCCGCACGTCCGAGACCGTGGAGCGGTTCGACAACCTGATGACCAACGCGCTGCGTGTGTCGTCGATCGAGAACGACATGACCGACATCCGGCGTCTCGTCCGCATCGTCCTGAACAGCGGCGACGCCGAGTCGGTGGCCCGCATCAAGCAACTCGACGGCAAGATCAAAACCGATCTCGCCAAGGCCGCCGAGGTGGCATACGATCCGGAGCGCCGGGCGAACCTCCAAAGAATCACCGCCCTCGTCGCCGAGTACATGCTCAGCGTCGACCGCGTGGTCGAGGCGCTCAACACCCGCAACACCCTGTACAACGGAAAGCAGATGCCGTTGGGGACCAGGGCCCGGCAGGCGCTGAGCGGGCTGATGTCCACCTTGATGGACAGCGGCGAGCTTGCCACCGCGGCGCGCGTCGGCGTTGCGCAGGAGAAGCTGCTGCTGGCGCGGCTCAGCGGGGCCAGGTTCCTGGACACCGCCGCACCCGCCGATGCGGAGGCGATGCGCAGCGAGCTGGCGGCCTTCACCGAAGCCATGAAGGAACTGCGGAACTCCATTCTGTCGCAGCGTCACACCAGGGTGTTCGACGAGGTCGAGGCGACGATGGCCGAATACGGCAGGGCCTTCGAGGAGGTGGTCAAGGCGGTGATCACGGCGGACGATCTGGTAAACAAGGTCATGCTGGCGAAGGCGCGGGAGTTGTCGTCCCTCATCGAATCCACGCTGGAATCCCAGGATGAAGCTGCGGAGAACTACCGCGATGTGCTGTTCGGGGTGCTGGAGCAGGTGACGAACACCACCATCATCCTCGCCGTCGCCGCCATGCTGTTCGGCGCGCTGGTGGCCTTCGTGATCACCCGTGGCATCGTGGGGCCGGTCACGGCCATGACCGGGGCCATGGGCCGGCTGGCCGGCGGCGACCTGTCGGCCGACATCCCGGCGCTTGGCCAGCGCGACGAGATCGGCCGGATGGCCGAGGCGGTGGCGGTGTTCAAGGATGCCGCGATCGAGAACTGCCGGCTTGTGGCGGAGCAGGAGCGCCTGAAGGAGGAGGCGGAGCGCGAGAAGCGGCGCGTGATGAACGAGCTGGCCAACAATTTCGAGGCCGGGATGAAGACCGTGGTGCAGACGGTGTCGGCGACGGCCGCCCAGCTCCAATCCAACGCCCAGAGCATGTCGGCCATCGCCGAGGAAACGTCGCGCCAGTCCACCGCGGTCGCCGCTTCCACCGAGCAAGCCTCGGCCAACGTGCAGACCGTTGCCTCCGCCTCGGAAGAACTGGCCGCCTCGATCTCCGAGATCAGCCGCCAGGTGTCCGACGCCGCCACCATCTCCAAGAGCGCGATGAGCGAGGCGGAGCAGACCAACGCCCGCATCGAGGCGCTGGCCTCCGCCGCCCAGCGGATCGGCGACGTGGTCGGGCTGATCCAGAGCATCGCCAGCCAGACCAACCTGCTGGCGCTGAACGCCACCATCGAGGCCGCGCGCGCCGGGGAGGCCGGCAAGGGCTTCGCCGTCGTCGCCAGCGAGGTCAAGCAGCTCGCCAACCAGACCGGCCGGGCCACCGAGGACATCGCGGTCCAGGTGGCGGAAATCCAGCAGCAGACCAACGGCGCGGTCGATGCCATCCGCGGCATCGGGCGGACCATTGGCCGGCTGAGCGAGATATCCAACAACATCGCGTCGGCGGTCGAGGAGCAGGCGGCCGCGACCAAGGAGATCGGCCGCAACGTGCAGCAGGCCGCCCAGGGGACGCAGGAGGTGTCGAACAGCATCGTCGGCGTCAGCAAGGCGGCGGAGGAGGCGGGGACCGCATCCTCCCAGGTGCTTACGGCCGCCGACCAGATGGCCGGCGAGGCCGGCCGGCTGAAGCACGAGGTCGAGACCTTCGTGGCGCGCGTGCGCGCCGCCTGAACCGGAGGCGCCCCCCGGCCGGACCGCCGGTGGGCGCCTACAGCATCCGTTGCAGGAAGGCCAGATCCAGCCAGCGCCCGAACTTCCAGCCCACCTCCTTGAACAGCCCCACCGGTTCGAAGCCGAACTTGCGGTGCAGGCGCAGGCTGGCCTCGTTGGTGGCGTCGATGCCGGCGACCATGGTGTGCAAGCCCTTGGCGCGGGCGAGATCGAGCAGCGGCGGGATCAGGGCGCTGCCCACCCCCTGGCCGCGGCGGTCGGGGGCGATGTAGACGCTGTTCTCCACCGTGTGCAGATAGGCGGGCCAGGGGCGGAAGGGGCCGAAGCTGGCGAAGCCGGCGACCGCGCCGCCGATCTCCGCCACGATCACCGGCAGGCACTGCTCCCGCTTCGCGGCGAACCAGCGCGCCTGCGCCTCGGCGTTGCGCGGCTCGTAGTCGTAGACGGCGGTGGTGTTGACGACGGCGTCGTTGTAGATGGCGAGGATCGCGTCGAGATCCTGGTCCTCGGCGTTGCGTATAAGCGTCATAGCACGTCCGGAGTCCGGTGGGGCGGGCGGGATGCCCAGGTTAGGCGCTGTGATCCTTCCGTGCCAGCGCGAACGGACGCATTGACCGTGCGGCGCGTGCGCGGTCAAGACATGTTCCCTGTGTCTGGAATTGCGCTATTGTGCGCCCCACTGGTCCCCGAGGAGACAGCATGACGCGACACCTGTTCGGCACCGACGGCATCCGCGGCACCGCCAACATCGAGCCGATGACGGCCGAGACGGCTTTGCGCGTCGCGATGGCGACGGCGCTGCAGTTCCGCCGCGGCGACCACCGCCACCGGGTCGTGATCGGCAAGGACACCCGTCTGTCCGGCTATCTGCTGGAGCCGGCGCTGACCGCGGGCTTCATCTCCATGGGCATGGACGTGGTGCTGCTGGGCCCGCTGCCGACCCCGGCCATCGCCATGCTCACCCGCTCGCTGCGCGCCGACATGGGCGTGATGATCTCCGCCTCCCACAACCCGTACCAGGACAACGGCATCAAGCTGTTCGGCCCGGACGGCTACAAGCTGTCGGACGAGGTGGAGGCCGCCATCGAGGCGCGCATCCGCGAGCCGTTCGACGCCGACCTCGCGGCGTCGGCCGACCTCGGCCGCGCCAGCCGGCTGGAGGACGCGACCGGCCGCTACATCGAGTATGTGAAGAACACCTTCCCCCGCGGGCTGCGCCTGGACGGCATGCGCATCGTCGTCGATTGCGCCCATGGTGCCGCCTACAAGGTGGCGCCCAAGGTTCTGTACGAGCTGGGGGCGGACGTGATCCCGGTCGGCGTGGCGCCGGACGGTCTGAACATCAACAAGGGCTGCGGCGCCACCAACACGGCGATGCTGCAAGAGCAGGTGATCTTCCACAACGCCGACCTCGGCATCGCGCTGGACGGCGACGCCGACCGGCTGATCCTGGTGGACGAGCGCGGCCGGCCCATCGACGGCGACCAGCTCATGGGCCTCGTCGCCGGCTCCTGGGCCAAGGGGCAGTCGTTGAAGGGCGGCGGCGTGGTCGCCACCGTCATGTCGAACCTGGGGCTGGAGCGGCTGCTGACCGGCATGGGGCTGCACCTGCACCGCACCCCCGTCGGCGACCGCTATGTGGTCGAGCGCATGCGCGAGCACGGCTACAATGTGGGCGGGGAGCAGTCCGGCCACATCGTGCTGTCCGATTATTCCACCACCGGCGACGGGCTGATCGCGGCGCTGCAGGTGCTGGCGGTCGTGCAGACCACCGGCAAGCCGGCCAGCGAGGTCTGCCGGGTGTTCGACCCGGTGCCGCAGAAGCTGACCAACGTGCGCTTCGCCGCCGGCACCAAGCCGCTGGAGATGGCCGAGGTGACCCAGGCCATCGCCGAGGGTGAGGCGCGGCTCAACGGCTCCGGCCGCATCCTCATCCGCAAGTCCGGCACGGAGCCGGTCATCCGCGTGATGGCGGAGGGCGACGACGAGGGGCTGGTCAACCAGGTCGTCGGCGACATCGCCGAGGCGATCCGGCGCAGCGCCGACGCCCCCGCGGTGGCGGCCGAATAGGCGGCCGAAAAGCAAGAGGAACGAGGGTTCGATGCAGGGACGCGTGCTGATCGTTGCGGGCTCCGACTCCGGGGGCGGGGCCGGCATCCAGGCCGACATCAAGGCGGTCAGCGCGCTCGGCGGCTATGCGGCGACGGCCATCGCCGCGCTGACCGCCCAGAACACGCTGGGCGTCCACGGCATCGTCCCCGTCGATCCCGCCTTCGTCGCCTTGCAGATGAAGGTGGTGCTGGACGACATCGGCGCCGACTGCATCAAGATCGGCATGCTCGGCAACGCCGCCGTCATCGAGGCGGTGGCGTTCGAGTACGAGGCGCAGGCGGTCAACATCCCGCTGGTGGTCGATCCGGTGATGGTCGCGAAGAGCGGTCATTTCCTGCTCGACCCCGACGCGGTGGTGACGCTGCGCAAGCGGCTGCTGCCGCACGCCCACATCGTCACCCCCAACGTGCCCGAGGCGGAGGCGCTGACCGACGTCCAGATCCGCGACCTCGACGGCATGCGCCACGCCGCCGACCTCATCCGCTCCTTCGGCCCGCGCGCCGTGCTGATGAAGGGCGGCCATATGGAGGATGACGGCGTGGTGCGCGACCTGCTGGTGACCGAGGACGGGGAAGAGATCTTCGAGGGCCCCCGCGTGCACACCCCGCACACCCACGGCACCGGCTGCACGCTGGCCTCGGCCATCGCCGCCGGTCTGGCGCAGGCGCTGAGCGTCCGCGACGCGGTGGCCCGCGCGCGCGCCTATGTGGAGCGGGCCATCCTGACGGCCCCCGGCATCGGGCACGGCCACGGGCCGCTCAACCACATGCACACGGTGAAGCCGTTCCCATAAGGACGGGGGGCTTGGCCGATCGGTCCTGCCCACTTGCGGCGCTCCGCCACCGCCAAGGCCATGACAGGGGCGGATTGGGGGAGGAAGGCCATTGACGTCTTCAGCGCTCGCGACACCGGCCGAGTTCCTCGACTTCGTCCTGACGACGATGTATCGCCGGATGCACGACCGGCCGTCGGACAATTTCGACCCGACCTACCCGCCGCCCGGGGTTTGGCAGGAACTGCAGTTCAACGTCGATGTCCATAAGAATTATCTGATGTTTTTCATCAGGAATCACGAGGGACTGTTCCACACCTGGAGATGCCTGGATGACGAGTATTCGAAGCAGCTCTTCATCGGTCTGATCCTGTTCCGGCTGCTGGGCCATCTGCATGTCCGCCTGCCGATCGATGGCGAGCGGTTCCGCACGCTGCGGGCGGACTGCCAGACACTGCCCTCCCGGCCGTCGCCGCTCGCCGACACCCTCGGGAACGCCTTGATCGAGCGGTTTTCCGTTCCCGTCACGGCACCCGCCATCGAGGTCGACTGCTGGCGGGCGAACGTCTTCTATTCCTTTTACATGCGGCAATATCATCTGGACCGCGACGGCGCCCGCGTGGCACCGGAGCCGGGGGATCACGCGGTCGATGCCGGCGCCTGTTTCGGCGACACCGCTTTGGCGTTTGCCCATGCCGTCGGAAACAGCGGCCGCGTCTATGCCTTCGACCCGATGCAGGACCATGCGCTCGTGATCCGGCACAACATCGCGCTCAACCCGCCCTTCGGGAACATCGCCCTGTTCCAGACCGGGCTTGCCGACACCGACTGCGACGCCGACGCGGGCCGGCTGCCCCGCGGCGTGGACGCGGGGTTCTCGGTGCGGAAGCACGCGGGGGACGTGCCGCTGCGCCGGCTCGACCGGCTGGTGGAGGAAGGCGCGGTCGAACGGGTCGACTTCCTGAAGATGGACATCGAAGGGGCCGAACTCGCCGCACTCCGCGGCGCCGAGGCGTGCATCCGGCGGTTCCGCCCGAAGCTGGCCATTTCCCTCTATCACACCCCCGAGGACTATGTTGCCATTCCCGCATTCATCCGGAACCTGGATCTCGGTTACCGGATGCATCTGGAAAACTACACGATCAGCAGCGGTGAAACGGTTCTGTACGCCATCGCCCGGTGACCGCCTGTCATGAAATCGAAAAGCAATGTTGCTACCATGCGGAGACATCGAGTCGATCAGGCTGTTTCGGGACGGACCCACCTGAGAGTGAAGACAATCTTCCCATGTGTGGGCCGGCAATGATGGATGCGATGAATTCCCCCTGGATTGCGGCATCATCCATAGAACCACCGCTGGCTTGGGAACGGATCCTCGACAGCCTCCGCCATGAATTCCTGCCGATCGTCAAGATGCGCACCGGCCGTGTGCATGGGGTGGAGGCCGTGCTCGGCGGGTTCGAGCACACCCCCTTCGCCGACACGCTCGACCTCTTCGAAGCGGCCGATGCCGAGGACTGCCTGGCCGCGGTCCAGGCGGCGGTGCACCGAAAAGCGGTCGCCGCCTGTCGCCGTGAGGGCGTGCCACCGGTCGGCCGGCTCTTCCTGAATGTCGACATCCGGGCGCTGGAACCGTTGCCGTTGCCCTGGCCGGGGGGCAATCCCGTGGCGGGGCCCGGCATCGTCCTGGAGATCGCGCAACGGCTCGGGGTGCCGGCGGCCGGTCGCCGAGCCGCCGATGTCGAGTCCATGATCCGGCGGCTGCGCGACGGCGGCTTCGGAGTCGGGCTCGACGATTTCGGCTCCGGATCCGCCGGGCCGCGGCTGCTGTACGAGGCGCAGCCGGATTATGTGAAGATCGACGCCTTCTTCATCGCCGGCATCGACCGCGACCTGCGCAAGCGGGCGATCGTGCACGCGCTGATCGGCTACGCGCACACGCTGGGCGTCCTCGTCGTGGCGCAGGGCGTGACGGTGGCGGCCGAGTTCTACCTACTGCGCGACCTCGGCTGCGACTTCGCCCAGGGCGACGCGGTCGGTCCGCCGGTCCGCGACGTGACGGAAATCGGCGAGACGGCGCCGCTGGTGGAGGCGCTGAACCGGCAGGACCGCCGCAAGCCGCGCGACCAGGGGCGGCTGACCGAGGTGATCGAACGGCTGGAGCCGCTGCCGTCCGACTCGCCCAAGGCGCGGCTGCTCGATTATTTCCGCGTCCACGACGCCCAGTCGATCGCGCCGGTGGTGAACGCCGAGCACAGGCCGATCGGGCTGGTGCGCGAGCGCGACCTCAAGCGCTTCGTCTATTCGCGCTTCGGCAACGAGCTGCTGCGCAACCGCGGGCTGGGGAACACGCTGGGCCGGCTCATCGTCGCCACCCCGGTCTGCGACATCGCCACCCCGCTGGACCAGGTGGTCGAGGCCTTCTCGTCGGAGGAGGCGAGCGACGGCATCATCATCGTGGAGGGCGGCGAGTATGCCGGCTTCCTCAGCCCGGCGGCGCTGCTCCGCCTCGTGCACGAGCGCAACATCACCATCGCCAAGGACCAGAACCCGCTGACCCTGCTGCCCGGCAACGCCGCCATCGTCCGCCACATCGAAGAGGCGCTGGCCGATCAGGCGCGGTTCCACCTGCTGGTCTATCTCGACTTCGACAATTTCAAGCCCTTCAACGACCATTACGGCTTCCGCCAGGGCGACCGCGCCATCCTGATGTTCGCCGAGCGGCTGAAGACGCTGGCGGCGACCGGCGACGCCTTCGCCGGCCACATCGGCGGCGACGACTTCTTCCTGGCCCTGCACGGCGGCGGCGAGCCGCAGGCGGTGGTGCTTGTGCGGGAGCTTCTGGAGCAGTTCCGCTCCGACGCGGAGAGCCTGTACGACGCGGCGGCGCGGGAGCAGGGCGGCATCGTGGCGAAGGACCGCTACGGCAACCTGCGGCTGCATCCGATGCTGACGGTCAGCGGCGTGGCCATCGCCGTCGCCGAAGGGCCGCACGGCCTCAACCCCGACCTCCTCAACGCCGCCATCGCCGCGCGCAAGGGCGAGGCGAAGTCGCGGCCGGACAAGCTCTGCGTGGCGCGGATCACGCCGCCCTGACGCGGCGGGCGCCCGCCTCCAGCCCCAGCGCCGTCAGCCCGGCCACCAGCCCCCAGAAGGCCGAGCCGATGCCGAGGAAGGAGGCGCCGGACGCGGTGACGGCGAAGGTCAGCACCGCCGCCAGCCGGTCGCGCTCCACCGCCAGGGCACCGGAGAGGGCGCCGGACAGGGCGCCCACCAGCGCCATGCCCGCGACGGTGGCGATCAGCGCCACCGGCAGGGCGGCGAACAGCGTCACCAGCGAGGCGCCGAAGGCGGCCAGCACCACGTAGCAGACGGCGTAGGCGACGCCGACCGTCCAGCGTCTGGACGCGTCGGGGTGGGTGTCGGGGCCGGTGCAGATGGCGGCGGTGATGGCGGCGAGGTTGGTGGTGTGGGCGCCGAACGGGGCCGACAGCACCGAGCACAGGCCGCTCACCGCCAGGATCGAGCGGGTCGGCGGCGTGTAGCCGGCCGCCCGCAGCACGGCGAAGCCCGGCAGGTTCTGCGACGCCATGGTCACGAGGTAGAGCGGCACGCCCAGCCCCAGCAGGATCGACGGCTCGAAGCTGGGATGGACGAGCACGACGGTGGACAGGCTGGCGTCCAGCGGGATGGAGCCCATCAGCCCCAGCCCGAGCGCCAGCGGCACCCCGGCCCCCAGCACCGCCAGCGCCGCCGCCGAGGGGCTGGCCAGCCGCACCAGCAGGAACAGGGCGACCAGCGGCAGCACCAGCTTTGGCTGCGCCTGCGCGTGCTCGAACACCGCCACCACGAAGCGCAGCAGCACGCCGGCCAGCATGGCGGCGGCGATGGAGCCTGGGATGCGCGCCACCGCGTCGCCCAGCGGGCGGAAGGCCGCCGTCGCCACGATCAGCGCGCCGGCCAGCAGGAAGGCGCCGGTCGCCGCCTCCATCCCGATCCCGACGGCCGACGAGGCGATCAGCGCCGCCCCCGGTGTCGACCACGCCGCGATGATGGGGATGCGGTGGCGGACGCTGAGGATGGCGCTGATCGCCGCGGTGGCCAGGCAGATGGCGGTCACCCAGGACGCCGTCTGGGCGGTGTCCGCCCCCACGGCGTGGGCCGCCGACACGATCAGCGCCAGCGTGCCGCCGAACCCCACCAGCGTCGCCACCACCGCCGACGCCACCACCGAGAAGCGCATACCCGTCTGTCCTTGTTCACTCGGCCGATGGCACTGGGCTGCCATCACACGATGGATTGCGAGGCGAGCGCCGGGTTGTCCAGCAGCTCGGCCAGGATGCGCACGCCGCGCGCCACCTCGTCGCGGGTGGTGGGCATGCACAGGCCGACGCGCACCGCGTGCGGGGCGGAACCGCGGCCGACGGCGAAGGTGTCGGCGTTGATCACCAGCACGCCGCGCCGCCGCGCCTCCGCCACGAAATCGTCGCGGCGCCAGGGTTCCGGCAGCACCAGCCACAGATGCTCCGACGCCGGGTCGCCGCACACCGCCGACCGGGGCAGGATGGAGCGGGCGACGCGCTGGCGGGCCGCGTCCTCCTCCCGCTGGTGGGCGGCGAAGCGGTCGGCGCTGCCGTCCAGGATCCAGCGGGTGGCCACCTCCGACGGCAGGGCGGGGGCGGAGTAGTGCAGGGAGCGGACGGTGGATTCCAGCGCCGCCATGATGCGGGGCGGCGCCACCATGTAGCCCACCCGCAGCCCCGCCGCCACGCTCTTGGACAGGCTGGTGATGAAGATGGCGTTGTCGGGGTCGATGGCCTGGATCGGGCGCACGCCGGGGGTCAGGAAGCCGAACACGTCGTCCTCCAGGATCACCACGCCGTGGCGGCGGGCGATGGCGGCGATCTCCATCCGGCGCGCGTCCGGCATCACGGAGGCGGTCGGGTTGTGCAGGGTCGGCACCGTGTAGAGCGCCTTGGGCGCCAGCCGGCGGCAGGCCTGGTCGAAGGCCTCGGGCAGCAGCCCGTGCTCGTCCATCGCCAGCCCTTCCAGATGCACGCCCAGCGTGGCGCACACCGTCTTCATGCCGTAGTTGGTCAGCCGCTCCGTGACGATCACGTCGCCCGGCCGCGCCACCGCGGCCGTCGCCACCGCCATGCCGTTCTGCGCGCCGGTGGTCAGCAACACCGACTCGGCGGTGGCCACCGCCCGGTGCTGGCGGGCCACCCACTGGGCGCCGGCGGCGCGGTGGGCGGGCAGGCCGGCGTGCGGCGCGTAGTTGATCAGCGGTCCGAGCTGGCCCGACGCGGCGATGGCGGCCAGGGTCGAGGCCAGCGCCTGCGCCGCCTCCTTCTGCTCGGGCTTCACCACCGTCATGTTGATAATGGACCCGGGCTCCGGTGCGGGAGTCCAGCGCAGGGGATCGGGCGCCTCCGACGGCGTGCCGCCCAGCACGAAGGTGCCGCGTCCGACCTCCCCGCCGATCAGGCCGCGCTTCTCGGCCTCCGCGTAGGCGCGCGTGATGGTGCCGACGGTGACGCCCAGCCGGTAGGCAAGGTCGCGGTGGGTGGGCAGCCGCGTGCCGGCGGCAAGCCGCCCGCCGGACACGTCGTCGGCCAGCGCGTCGGCGATCGCCCGATACCGCGGGCCGTCGCGCGCCTCAAGGTCCGGAGTCCAATTTGTCATGGTGACAATTTCGCATTGTTCGATCTTTGTTGCAAGACATTCCATGGGTACGCCGCGATCCGGACCGGCGGAATTGCGTCATTGTGCCGCATCATGGTCCTTCGGCGCACGGAATGGCCGGGGACAGGGCGACACTGATGTCCGGAAAAGCCCTGCATCGAACCTCCGTGTGCGCCGGATCCAGAAATGAAAAAGCGGCTGATGATGCGCCTTCCGTCGGAAACATTCTGGAATGTCTGGCATTTTGCGGGCGTTTGAAAGCTTTTATTAGGTAACTAATGCATATCATGCATGTATATGTTCTTGGATTTGTAAGATGTGTTCTATTCCATATCGGATATTGACTCGAAAATGTTCGGTGCCAGAGTAATCGAGCGCCGACACCGAAAGATTTCCGATACATCATCGGGAGCGGTTCAGGCGATATACAAAGGGAGACCATCATGGACAGCGAACTGAAGCTCTGCGAGCGCGACGACGTTCGGGACGAGCGTGCGGACACCGATGTGATCGCTGAGAGCGTCGAGGAGATCATCAAGGAAGACAATCTTCCCTGATCCTCGCGGGGGAGCCGGGGGCATCGGTCCGATGCTCCCGGCGACCGCGGGGACACCCCTTCCCGGAACGCATGCGGATCCGGGATTCGGTCGCTCGACTGGTTGGACCGGTGACGTGCTGGAGTGGCGACATGGCGACGGACATTCTGCTGATCAATCCTCCCTACCGCATGGTTGCCCCCTTCACCTACGACCGGTACGAGCAGATCGATCCCCCGAGAAATCTGGCCATTCTCGCGGCGTGGCTGGAAGCGTCGGGCGTTCGGGTGGAGATCCTCGACGCGCCCGTGTTGGAACTGTCGTTCGACGACATCGCCCAGGTCATCCGCGAGCGGCGGCCCAGGATCGTCGGCATCACCAACCGGTCCACCTCCACCTTCCCCATGGTCCAGCGGGTGGCGTCCATGGCGAAGTCGGTGGCGCCGGAGGCTCCGGTCATCGTCGGCGGCACCTATGTGTCCTGGCTGCCGGAGGAGGCGCTCGGCACGTGCCGCGACATCGATTACCTCGTCGTCGGGGAGGGGGACACCCAGACGCCCGAGCTGGTCGCCCGGCTCCTCGCCGGACGAAGCGTTCACGATGTCGCCGGCTTGGCCTATCGCGATCCGAAGTCACCGAAGCGGATCATCCGGACCCCGCCCGCGCGCGTCGTCGAGACTCTGGACGAGATTCCGTTCCCCGCCTATCACCTTGTGCCCATCGAAAAATACGTGGCCCGTGGCGAGCGCTACATCCTGTCGCTGACCCGCGGCTGCGTCTTCCATTGCGAATACTGCACGTCGTCGTTCGAACGCGGGCGGGTTCGCAGCCACAGCGTCGCGACCGTCATGTCCGAACTGCGTTGGGCCTACGGCAAGGGTTTCCGATACTTCTACTTCTTCGACGACATCCTCACGGTGGACCGCGAGCGGATCGTCGAGCTGTGCGACGCCATCGTCGAGTCCGGCCTGAGCTTTCCCTGGCACTGCCTGACCCGAAGCGAGTATGTCGACGAGGATCTGCTGCACCGGATGAAGGCGGCGGGTTGCGACCGTATCGCCTATGGCGTGGAAAGCGCGAGCGCGTCGTCCCTGGCGTCCTTCCGCCGGCGCGTGAAGAAGACGCGCGAGGCCTTCGCGCTGACCCGCAAAGCCGGTATCCGCTCCATCGCCTTCGCGGTCTTCGGGTTTCCGGGGGAAAGCTTCGCGGACCAGATCGCGACCATCCGCTGGTTGCGTGAACTCGATCCCGGCATGGTGCGCGACTTCACCTACAAGCCCTACCCCGGCACGCCCCAATACGCCGATCCGGAGAGATTCGGCATCCAGATCTCGGATCGCAACTTCGTCCGCTGGTCCCAGCAGGATGAACCCGTCCATCGCACCACGCAACTGAGCGAGGAGGAGATCATCGAGGTCCGTGTTCTCTGCAGCTATATCTTTCGCAGCAAGGGCCAACTGCAGGACGGTGTCCGCTATCGTCGCAAGAAGAAGGTCGTGATGTTGCGGGTCGAAGACGGTGCTCTCATCTACAATCATTACAAGGCGGATGAGGAGCGTCGGGTCGATCTTTATCTGAACTGCCTGAAGGTGAGCGCGTTGTACTTCGAGGTGATGCTCCACTGCGATGGATACCACAATGTTCCTGCCATCACCGGGATCGTCGCCAGACTGTTCGACCTGGACGGCGACACCGCGTACCGCAAGGTGCGCGACGTGGTCGAGCACGCCAGCCTGCATGGCATGCTGGAGGAGATGCCGGCCTTCGCCCCCGCCATGCCCGACGGTCTGGACGCCCTGCCGGATGGCGGGGAGGATGCCGTCCATCGTCCGGCCGAGGACCGCATCCTGTCCGCGTCCGGGCTTGTCTGAGGCCGATCCGGCCGTCCCGCGTCGGCGCCGACGAACCAGCGTGAGAAGACCATGACGAACCTGCTTGCCGATGGCTTTCGGAAACGGACGGGGATTGTTCTGGTCGCCGCCGCCGCCTTGCTGTGGGGCACCGGCGGGGTGGTCGCCAAGATGCTGTTCGGGATGACGGAGATCACGCCGCTGACGGTTGGATTCTTTCGCCTCGCGCTGTCCGTGCCGGCGCTGGTCCTGGTGGGATGGGTCTTGTTCGGGCGGGACATCCTGCGCACGGACGGCGTGCGGTCCGGCCTCGTGGCGGTGAGCGTCGCCATGGCGTCCTACCAGGTGTTCTATTACGAGGCGGTGCATCGCGCCGGCGTGGCGGTGGCGACGCTGGTGACCCTGTGCTTGGCCCCCGTCCTGGTGGCCTTGCTGTCCGCCCTCTGGCTTCGTGAGCCGTTCACGGCCAACGTCGCGCGCGCCCTGGCCCTGGCCCTGGCCGGCACCGCGATGCTGGTCGGTTTCCCCGCAGGCGACGGGGCGACGTCGCTGTCGGGAATCGCCATGGCGGTCGGGGCCGCCGCCAGCTACGCGGCGCTGACGGTCGCCGGCCGGTCCATCGCCGGCCATTGCCACCCCGCCCGGACCATCATCGTCGGTTTCGGCGGCGGGGCGTTGCTGCTGCTGCCCTTCGCCCTCGCGCAGGGGCTTGGCCTTGCCTATCCGGCACCGGCCTGGTCCCTGCTTCTTTATCTTGGCCTGGTGCCGACGGCGCTCGCCTATGTCCTGTTCTTCACCGGCATGCGCACGACTCCGGCCACCGTCGCCAGCATCCTCAGCCTGATGGAACCGCTGACCGCGACCGTGCTCGCCTGGGCGGTCTTCGGCGAGCGGCTCGGCCTGCTCGGTCTGGCCGGCGGCGCCCTGCTGCTCGGTGCGCTGCTCATCCTGGTCGGCGGCGCGAAGCGCAGTGCCGCCGCGTAGCGCCATGGGGGACGATGATGCCTGATCCCGCCGGAAAGGCTCCTCTGCGCTGGGACGCGCACGCCTGCGTGCCGCTGTCCCCCGTGCCGCCGTCCGCCGGGGCCGACCTGGAGGTGCTCGACCGGCACCGCCGCGCCGGATTCACGGTCGTGTCGCTGAACGTCGGCATGGACATGACGCCGCCGCGGCAGGTCATCGACACCATCGCGCGCTTCCGGCGCTGGCTGGAGTGCCGTTCCGACCGGTTCGTGCTTGCCCGCTCCGTCGAGGATGTCGCCGCCGCCCATGGAACCGGGCGGCTGGCGGTGGTGTTCGATGTCGAGGGCGCCGCTCCCCTGTTGTCGGACGAGTCGCTTGTGCAGCGCGCCGCCGGTCTCGGGCTCCGGCAGGCGGCCCTTGTCTACAACCGGAACAACGCCGCCGGGGGCGGGTGCCACGACGACGACGAGGGGTTGACGCGGCGCGGACGATGCTTCCTCGCCGCCCTCAACGCCGCCGGCATCGTCCCGGACTGCTCGCACGCCGGGGAGCGGACGTCGCTGGACGTCATGGAGGCGTCCACCACGCCGGTCGTCTTCTCCCACGCGAACGCGCGGGCGCTGGTCGATCACCCGCGCAACGTCACCGACCGTCAGATCGACGCCTGCGCGGCCACCGGCGGGGTCGTCGGCGTCTGCGGATTCGACCTGCTTCTCGGCCGACGGGGAGACGCGGTGCCGGCGATGGCCGAGCATGTGGATCACATCGTTCAGCGCGTCGGGCCCGATCACGTGGGGCTCGGACTCGACCATGTGTACGAGGCCGGTGCCGATCCGTTGCCGCCCGGCATCGATCCGGCCTACTGGTGGCCTCCCGACGCCGGGTATGGCGGAGCCTGGACCGGCAGCCCGCCCGACGTGGCCGACGCGCTGGCCGAGGCGTTGGCCGCCCGTGGCTATGGCGCCGCCGCCGTCTCGAAGATCCTCGGCGGCAATTTCCTCGATGTGGCGCGCCGGACCTGGAGGGTGGGGCCGGCCGCAGCCGCGGCCGGGTGCGGTGCGGGGGCGATCGGCACCGGCTGAAACGCCAAAAGGCCGCCTTGCGGGAAGGCGACCACGGCGTTGTCGGCGGTGCTTGTTAAAACTGGAGCGGGCGAAGGGATTCGAACCCTCGACCCCAACCTTGGCAAGGTTGTGCTCTACCCCTGAGCTACGCCCGCGCTCCGTTCCGCCTGTCCCCTGGAAGGGTCCGTCCGGCGGCGTGGGCGGGACTATACTCATCGGCCGGAGCAATGCAAGGGGCATGTTGCGGATTTTCGCGGGCGCTGGACGGGCGGCGATGGCGGTGATAAAGCCGATGCATGCACGGGTCCACGCACGACGACACGCCGCTGCCCACCCTGCCGGACGAGCTGCTCGCCCGGCTCGACGCGCTAGGCATTCCGGCGGTGACGCACCGTCATCCCCCGCTCTTCACGGTGGAGGAGAGCAAGGCGCTGCGCGGCGACCTGCCGGGTGGCCACTGCAAGAACCTGTTCCTGAAGGACCGCAAGGACCGTTACTGGCTGGTGGTGGCGCTGGAGGATGCGGCCGTGGCGCTCAACAGCTTCGACCGGGTGATCGGCTCGGCCCGGCTGTCCTTCGCGTCGGCGGAGCGGCTGTGGCAGGTGCTGGGGGTGCGGCCGGGCTCGGTCACCCCCTTCGCCCTGGTCAACGACCGCGAGCGGGTGGTGAACGTGGTGCTGCAGAAGGCCATGTTGGAGCACGACCCGCTCAACTACCACCCTCTGTCCAACGACCGCATGACCGCCATCGCGCCGGCCGACCTGCTGCGCTTCATCCGTGCCTGCGGGCACGAGCCGCGCATCGTGGAATTCGGATGACGCCCGCCGGCGGCCGGGGCACGGCCGGGGTTGTCCGGACGCCCGCGCCTCCTCATCTAACCACCCAGTCCGCAACGGGGTAAGCAACCGCCATGTTCTCGTTCCCGAACTCGAAAAACGGCCCCGCCGCCGCCGGTGCGGCCTCCGACCTGGTCAAGGACGGCACCGATCGCACCTTCATGGCCGACGTGATCGAGGCGTCGCGGACGGTCCCCGTCATCGTCGACTTCTGGGCGCCCTGGTGCGGCCCCTGCAAGCAGCTCGGCCCGATCATCGAAAAGGCCGTGCGCGCCGCCAAGGGTGCGGTGAAGCTGGTCAAGATCGACACCGACCAGCACCCGATGATCGCGCAGCAGCTCCGCGTGCAGTCGATCCCCGCGGTCTACGCCTTCTTCCAGGGCCGCCCGGTGGACGGCTTCGTCGGCGCCCAGCCGGAATCGCAGATCAAGGCCTTCATCGACCGGCTGGTGAAGCTGGGCGGTGCGGCGGGCGGCGAGGGCGACCTGCTGGAGGACGCGCTGGCCCAGGCCAAGGAGATGCTGGACGCGGGCGACGTCGCCACCGCCGCCGACATCTACGGCCAGATCCTGGAAGCCGAGCCGGAGAACGCCGCCGCCTACGCCGGCATGGTGCGCTGCCTGATCGCCGCCAAGGAATACGCCCAGGCCAAGCGGATGATCGCCGACGCCCCGGCGTCTCTCGCCAAGGACAAGGATCTCGCCGCCGCGAAGAGCGCGCTCGACGTGGCCGAGCAGGCGCAGAACGCCGGCCCCATCCCCGAGCTGATGGAAGCCGTCGCCCGCGACAAGGACAACCATCAGGCGCGCTTCGACCTTGCCATGGCGCTGTTCGCCGCCGGAAAGCGGGAGGCGGCTGTGGACGAGCTGCTGGAGATCGTGCGCCGCGACCGCGCCTGGAACGACGAGGGTGCGCGCAAGCAGCTCGTGAAGTTCTTCGAGGCGTTCGGTCCCACCGACCCGCTCACCATCCAGACCCGCCGGAAACTGTCGTCGATCCTGTTCCGCTGACGTGGGCGACCTAGGTTGTTGGGCATGAGCCCGAACCCGTTCGACCCCACCTTCGACCGCCTGCCGCGGACGCTGCCGATCTTCCCTCTGCCGGGGGTGATGCTGCTTCCGCGGGCACGGCTTCCGCTGAACATCTTCGAGCCGCGCTATCTGGCGATGGTGGAGGACGCCCTGAAGGGCGATCGCAACATCGGCATGATCCAGCCGCTCGACCCCGCCAGCCGGGCCAAGGTGCCGCCGGTGTACGAGACCGGCTGCGCCGGCCGCATCACCAGCTTCCAGGAGACCGACGACGGGCGCCTCCTCATCACCCTGACCGGCGTCTGCCGTTTCCATGTGCTGAGCGAGCTGGAGACGATCAACGGCTACCGCCGCGTCCATGCGGGGTGGGAGCGCTTCGCCGGCGACATGGTGGAGGAGCCCGGCGGCGGCATCGACCGCGACCGGATGCTGGCGGGGCTGAAGAGCTATTTCCGCACCCAGGGCATCTCCGCCAACTGGGAGCACATCGAAGGCACGCCCGACGAACGGCTGGTCAACTCGCTTGCCATGATCTGCCCCTTCGCCGCCAGCGAGAAGCAGGCGTTGCTGGAGGCCCCCGACCTGACGGAGCGCGCGACGCTCTTGATCGCGCTGATCGAGATGGCCATTCTCGATGCCCGTGACAGCGACCAGGCGGCTCAGCGCCACTGACCGCGTTCCGCCCTGACCATTCGAGGCCCCATGACCGCGTCCCCCACCGACGACAAGGCGACCGAGGGCAAGGCTCCCGCCCGCGTCGATCCCAAGCTGCTGGAAATCCTCGTCTGCCCGCTGACCAAGGGGCCGCTGCGCTACGACTCCGAACGGGCCGAGCTGGTGAGCGAGCGGGCAGGGTTGGCCTATCCCATCCGCGACGGCATTCCCATCATGCTGGTGGACGAGGCGCGCAGCCTGGACGACCGGCCGGGGCACAAGGGCTGACATGACCGGCACCGGCGACGACGGGTTCGACACGGCCCACTGGCCCGTGGAGATCCGACTGAAGTCCGAGGAGAAACGGCTGGAAGTCGATTTCGACAACGGCCGCCGCTTCTCCTATCCCGCGGAGTTCCTGCGGGTGGTCAGCCCCTCGGCCGAGGTGCAGGGGCACGACCCCTCCCAGCGCCAGACCGTGCCGGGCCGCCGCCACGTCGGCATCATGCGGCTGGAACCGGTCGGCAACTACGCCGTCCGCATCGTCTTCGACGACATGCACGACACCGGCATCTTCTCCTGGCGCTATCTCTACGAGATCGGCGAGAACCAGGAGAGCCTGTGGGCGCAATACCTCGCCGAACTTCAGGCCAAGGGCTTCAGCCGCGACCCGCCGCGGCGCGGCTGACGGTCCGGGTGACTGGGGCGGAGTCCGATCATTCCGGTTCATGGCCAACGGTGGTGACGTAAGCGCGACAATCATCGGATGTGATGGCGTTACGGGCACGCTTTCCTGGCGTTCCTTGGCCAGTTCTGCGAAAGCCATCACTCGCCGACCGGGCGGGGTCGACGCGCTGCAGGGGCATGTCCTGATCAAGCCCGCGGCTTTCGAGTCATGGTTCCCACCCGCGCAGCGCGACGTGGTGTTCGCGTGGGTGGAGCGCCCCGGCTGCCTGATCAGGGACGAGGGACGCGGCTCAGGGACGAGCGACGTCGCGTCCGAACACTCCAGTGGCCGATCAAGGGCATGGAAGGGCGCTGGCGCCACGATGGCGTCAGGGCAACGCTGATCGAGTAACGGGATGATGGCGTCGGGTGGGCTGCCGGATCCTTGGCGGGACCGGCTGTCCGCCGGCGCGGATCATGAAGGCCTAAAGGCCCGCCGACGATGGCGAAACGGCCGTCAAGCCCTTGAAATCCTTGGTGCCCCAACCCGGAATCGAACCAGCACGCCCTTTCGGGCAACAGATCTTGAGTTGGACTAAAGTCCTTTTTCCCGAAGGATCCCTGGATTCCCCCGGATGGATTCTGATCGCCTTTCCAAGGTGGTGGTCGTTGTTCGGCATGTCGGGGCATGTCCCGGAATGTCAGGAAAATTCGCCGATGTGCTTCCGCGGTGCTCCCGCGGTGCTTCCGGATCCGGGCGGGAATCATGCAGGCGAGGATCACCAAGAAGCTGGTCGATCGGACGAAGCCGCGGGACACGGACCTCTGGATCCGGGCACCGATCTGAAGGGGTTCGGCCTCCGCGTCACGCCCAGGGGACTGAAGACCTACCGGGTGCAGTACCGGATGGGCGGCCGGGACACGCCGACCAAAAAGTTGAAGCTCGGCCGCCATGGGTCGCCCTGGACGCCGGACAAGGCGCGCACCGGGGCTGCGCTGGGAGGATGTGGACCTCGAGCAGGGGCTCCTTCGTATCCGCGACGGGAAGGCCGGAGCCCGTGTCCATCCGGTCGGGTCTACCACCGTGGCCTTCCTGTCGGAACGGCCGCGGACCTCCCCGTGGTTCCTGCCGGCCGCGAGCGACCCCGAGGAACCCCTTTCGGCATCGACGCTGGAGCACGCCTGGACGCGCATTCGCGCGCGGGCGGGTCTGCCCGACGTCCGCCTCCATGACCTCCGGCACACGGTCGGCACCTACGTGGGTCAGGCGGGCGCCAACGCCTTCCTCGTGCGCGACAAGCTCGGCCACAAGACGCTCGCCATGACCGGCCGTTACGTCAACCGGGACGCCCGTCCCCTGCGCGACCTTTCGGACCGGGTGGAAAGCCGCGTCATGGGTGCGCTGAAGGCGGGTGCGGACCAGGCGGCGGAAGAAGCGATTGCGGCCTTCGGGGACAATGTGGTGGCGCTGCCGAAGCGCCGCGGGCGCCGGCCGGCGGGGAGAGTGTGACCCGGCAGCACTGCCGGGGGAGACCGGGTGGCTCCCATCCCTTGAGCCACAAAGCCGAATCGGCATGGAATCGAGGGGTTTGCCGGAACAGCGTCGCGGCGGCCGCATTCGGTTCCGTTCCGCTCTTCATGCTGACAACGAACCCTTGCGAATCAATGATCCGGGGGATTTGAGCACTCCTGGGGTTTTGACGCGCACCGGAGCGCTCGAACGAAAAGAACAGCAGCGCAATACAGCATAAGCATTGCCGTGAGACCATCGCTGCCGAGACCGCTGGCGTTGGTATGGGGTTGATGAAATCTGGCAGAATGTGGCGGATTCGGCTGTCCATGTGAGGAGCGCAGAACGCAGGTCCGGCATCGCTTCGCAGACGTTCATACTCCTGTCACCATTTCACCCGTGAATTGAGAAAGAGATTGATGATCATCGACTTTTCGTGACACGCGCGCTAATTCTCCCTGGATACGTGTGGGGGGCGGCGCACCATGGCGGCGTTGGTCGGGTTCGTGGCGAAGGGGATCCAGTCCTGGATCACCTCCGGAGGCAAGCTGCGGGATATCGCCGGCGGCAGCGATCTGGTCGAGGAGATTCCGGGCCGCGTCCGTGACGACATGATGAAGGCTTGCCGGGCGACCTCCGCCGGGTCGGGGGAGGGGGTCACCATCCTGTCCACCGGGGCGGGCGCCTTCCGGCTGCTGGTGGCCGACGACGGCGCCGCCGCGCGCATGGTCCGGCTTCTGCCGCTGATGATCGCCGAATGGGCGCCCGGGCTGCGTTACGGATTGGCCTGGCACGAACTGGCGGGGGACCGGCCGACGGCCAGGGAGTTCGACGCCTTCGAAAATGAGCTCAGGACCGATGGCGGCCTTGCCGGGCCGGTCCTGCCGCCCGCCACCCCCTTCACGCTGCGCGCCCAACGCACCGGCGAGCCGGCTGTGGACGATAAGGAGCGTGACGACGACGGCGTGCAGGGACCGGAGGCGGTGGACTGCTCGATGCGGCGGCGGCGCGATGCGGCCGGCGGGGGCCGGGCGTCGGTGTTCAAGACCCGCCTGTTCCCCGATATGGCCGGCGACTTCGCCAAGGACGTCGATGTGATCGTCGGCGACGGCCGCTACATGGCGGTGCTCCACGCCGATGGCAACGGGTTGGGGCAGCTCTTCATGGCGATCGGCAAGGACGAGTCGCTCGGCGCGGAGGACCGCACGCGCCTGCTTCGGGATTTGTCGAATGCGGTCAAGGAAGCGACGGAAGAGGCCTTCCTGGCAGCTTTGCACGACATAGTTCGCGACGTGGCAACCCGGAAGACGATTCCCGTGCGGCCCATCGTGCTGGGTGGCGACGACGTGACGGCTCTGCTCCCGGCCCGCGACGCGATCCGTTTCACCGAAACCTTCCTGACGCGGTTCGGGATCGAAACCGGGGAGCGGTTGAAGGGTCTGAAAAACAGCCCGGTCTACATCCCCGACCGGCTGACCGCCTGCGCCGGCATCGCCTTCGTGAAGGCGCATTACCCGTTCGATCAGGCGCACACGCTGGCCGAATCCCTGTGCAGGTTCGCCAAGGCGGGGTCGCGGCGGGGGGAGGGGCGCACCCTGGCGTCGCTGGCCTTCCACCGTGTGACCACCACGCTGGCCCGGGACTTCGCGGGTGACATCGTGGCGCACGACCTGAGCCAGCGCGTCGATGACGAGCTCCGGCTGCTGACCATGGCCCCCTACCGGGTGCCGGAGGGCGATGGCGAGGTGCCGGACGGCAACAACGACGAGGGGCATACACCGCTCGCCCGTCTCCGCGACCTGCTGCGGCTGGCGGATGTGGTGGACCGGCTGCCCCGCGGATCCTGGCGGGAATTGGCTGGGCTGGTCCGCGAGAACGATGTGCTGGCCGCCGCCCGCTACCACCGGCTGGTCGAGGTGATACCGAAGGAGGCGGCGCACGACCTACGGAGCGCCCTGTCGGCGCTCGGCTGCGCGCCGCCGCGCCTGTGGACGTCGAAGGGAACGAAGGAGCGGCCGGCGCGCTCGCCCATGCTGGACGTCACCGCTCTGCTGGCGGCGACCGGGCGCGGCAAGGGTGCCGGTGAGGAAGCGGAGGAGGCGGTGCCATGACGACCACGGCCGTGCTGGTCTTCGACATCCGGTCCTGGTGGCATGTGGGCACCGGCATGGGGCTGAGCGCGCAGATCGACGCCTCCGTCTCGCGCGACGCCCTCGGCCTGCCGGTGCTGCACGGCAAGGCGGTGCAGGGGCTGGTGCGCGAGGCGCTCCAGCAGGCCGCCGAGTTCGGGCGCATCCCGCCCGACGCCCCGCTGTGGTTCTGCGGCTCTCCGCCGCCCCGGCCGGGCAAGGGACCCGATGACGACGGCAGCTTCCGCCGCCAGCGGTTCAACACCCGAATCGGGCACGCCGTGTTCGACAACGCGACGCCGCCCGACGCGTGGCGCGCCGTCGCCGCGGCAGGCGGTGGGGCGGACCGCGTCGCCGGCCTGTTCCAAGCACTCCACGCCACCGCCATCGACGACCAGGGGCAGGCCAAGGACAAGACGCTGCGCGCGGTGGAGGTGACCGCACCGCTCACGCTGCGCGCCCGGGTGGCGGTGGCCGAACCGCCGCCCTGGCTCGACGAGCCCGCCTGGGCCGGGATGGACTGGCCGGCGGTTCTGGCCCGCGCGCTGCCGCTGATCCGCGGGTTGGGCGGGCACCGCAGCCGTGGGCTCGGCCGCGTCCGGGTGACTCTGGAGGTGCCGGACGCGGTGGCGGAGACGCCCGCAACGCGGCCCGCCGCCGCAGCGGACGGCACGGTGTGGATGCGGCTCGACCTGCTGGGGGACACCATCCTGTCCGCCCACAGCGGCACCGCTGGTCAGCACGTCTGCCTCGACCACATCCCCGGCGCGGTGATCCTGGGGGCGCTGGCGCGCCATTATGAGGAGTTCCAGAAAGAGGGTACGGCGTGGGACGTGTTCCACAGCGGGCGGGTGTCCTTCGGCTGCGCCTACCCGCTGATGGCCGACGGGCGGGCGGCACTGCCGGTGCCGCTGTCCTGGCACGGGGAGAAGCTCGGTGCGCGGGGCGCGGTGCACGACCTCTCCGCCGGCGAGCCGAACGGGCAGCCGAAGCAGATGCGCGAGGGCTTCATCGGGCTTGCGTCGGGAACCGAGGCCGGGGCGGAGAGGGCCAAGCCGACCCGGCGCTTCCGCCGCATGACGGCGATGGACCGCGAGCGTGACGGTTACGCCCGCTCCGGCGCGCTGTTCGGCTTCGAGTATCTGACGGCGGGGCAATCCTTCTGGTTCGTCCTGACCATGGCGGGCGTGCCGGAGGCCGTGCGGGCGAAGGTGGTGGAGCGGCTGACCGCGGCGGACATCCGCATCGGCAAGTCCCGCACCGCGGAGTTCGGGCGCGCCCGGATCCGCCCGATCGATCGACCGCCCGGCCTGCCGCTTTCGGGCGCCGTCGATCCCGGCGGGCCGGTGGTGGTCTATCTGCTGAGCGACACCGCGTTGATCGACGAGGCGACCGGTACACCGGTCACCGAGCCCCGGCCGGTGGATTTCGGGCTCCCCGCGAAGGATTGGTCGCTGGACCGCAAGCGCAGCTTCCTGCGGGTGCGCGGCTACGCCCCGGTCAACGGCCACCGCCGCGCCTTCGACCTGGAGCGGCAGGTGATCGTCGCCGGGTCGGTGCTGGTGTTCAAACGCTGCAAGGATGGGCCTTCGGCCGATCCCGCCGAGGTCGAACGCCGCGCGCGCGAAGGGGTGGGGCTGCACCGGCAGGATGGGCTGGGGCGCATCCTCGTGAACCCGCCCTTCGTCGGGGTGCGGGCGGCATGGACGGTGACGGAGGGTGCCGCGGAACGGCTGGCGGTGGCCGGCGACGACGCCGCCCTCGACGGCACGGCGGAGGGGCGCTGGCTCGACCGCCGCTTTGCGGAGCGGACGCTGCCGCCGCTCGCCAACGAGCACGCGCAGGACTACGAGCGGTATTTCCAGGCGCTCTACGCCCATGCGGAGAAGGAGGCGAGACTGCGCCCCGACGCGCTGGGCGGGCCGTCGCGCGCGCAATGGGGCACCATCCGGCAGTCGGTCGCCCACGCCCGCACCCTTGAGGAGTTGAGGTCCATCCTGTTCGACCGCGACCACGGCGTGTGCAGCAGCGGCGTCGCCGCGGCGCGCTGGTCGTTGGACTGCCCCTTCGACGTGCGCGGGGGCGGCTTCGGACGGACGAGCTTCGCCGACCTGCTGGGTGACCTGATCGAGCCGAAGACGCTGCACCGCTGGCTGGCCGACGCCAGGCTGGCGGACCCGGCCGGGGCCGATCCCGCCGGGCAGCCCCTGGTTTTCGAGCTGGGCCGCATGGTGCTGACGGCGCTCGCCCAGCGCATGCCGCGCCTGCTGGCGCAGGGGCGCGTCCCCGCCGATCGGCCGAAGGGGAAGGAGGCCGCCGATGTCCGCTGATCCGACCAGCCCCCGCAGCTCCTGGCCGGTGCGCCACGTGGCGCGGGTGACCATCCGGTTCCTGACGCCCTTCGCGGTGCGCAGTGGGCGCGGCGACCTGTTCTCCGACAGCGTGTTCGTCACCGACGCCAACGGCCTGCCCGCCATCCCCGGCACCAGCATCGCCGGCGTTCTCCGCCACGCCGCGGCGGCGGCTCTGGGAGACGGGACGGTCGAGCGGTGGGACCCCGATTCACAGAAGACCGTTTCCCTGAAAATGGTGGAGCATCTGTTCGGGACCGCGGCGGCGAAGGACCGCGACGCCGGGTTCGGCTCGCGCCTGGCCGTCTCGTGGGCGGCGATCCACGGTGCAGACGACCGCCCGGTGGACGGGCTGCGCGACCCCTATGGCCCCATTGCCGAGGACCCCGTGCTGGAGAACGCGCGGGCCGGGGTGCTGCGCGACCATGTGCGCATCGACCACCGCGGCGGCCCCGCCGATCGCGGCAAGTTCGAGGAGACGCTGGTCGCCGCCGGCCACCGCTTCACCGTCGAGCTGGTGCTGTCCGGGACGGCGGAGGATGAGTCCGTGATGGACAGGCTGCTCGGCCTGCTGTCCTGGCCCGGCCTGCGGCTGGGGGCCGGCACGCGGCGCGGCCATGGCGCCTTCGCGGTGGTGGCGGTGCGGCGGGGCGCCTTCGACCTGCGGGACGAGGCGCAGTTCGACGGCTTTTCCGCCCTGCCGGTCGATCTCGGCGATCCGGGGCGGCTCGGGGCCGCCGACCTGCCGGCGCCGGTGATCCCCTCCGGTTCCGTCGCCATCGTGCTGGAGGGCTTCGGGCCCCGCGACCGCTGGCTGTTCGGCGGTGGCGTTGCGGAGACGGGCGAGGATTTCGCGCCGGTCGCCGAGCAGCTGGTGACCTGGGAGCCCGCCCGGTCCGGCGGCTGGGCCGGGAGGGTCACGGCGCAGCCCGTGCATGTCGTTCCGGCCTCCGGCATCAAGGGGGCGCTGGCCCACCGGCTGTCCTGGCACCGCAACCTGCTGGCGGCGCGGCGCGGCGCCGTCGCCTGGGCCACCGAAAGGGACGGGCCGGATTCGCCGACGGTGACGGGCGCGGAGAATCCGGCGGTGCTGGCGCTGTTCGGGCGGGTCAAGAACAAGGACGGGGAGGGGCGCGCCGGCCGGTTGCTGCTCGACGACCTGTTCCTCACCGATGGCGCGGTGCGCTCGGCCGGCGTCTTCCATGTGTCGCAGGACCGCTTCACCGGCGGTGCCCGCCGCGGCCGGCTGTTCAGCGAACGGGTGCTGGAGCCCGGCCCGCGGCTGGACGAATACCGGATGACCCTGATGCCGCGCCCGAAGGAAGCCGATCCGGACGACGAAGCGGAGTCCCTGGCGCGGGAGGCCGAGGCGCTGGACGCGCTGGCCGCCACGCTGGTGGATCTGCGGCGCGGCCGGCTGTTCTTCGGCGCCGGCTCCAGCCGCGGCAACGGCCGCTTCGGCTGCACCGGCCTGCGCGTCGAGGGGGAGGGGGAGTTGGCGGACGGCTTGCGCGCCCGGCTGGCGGCGCTGGGCGAGGGAGGCGGGGCGTGACCGACAGCGACGATTTGCGGGTGCTTCAGGACTTCCTTCGCGCCAACGGGTTGCCGGCGACCGCGTGGCGCTCCGTGCGCTGCACCTTCACGCCCACGCACATCGACCACAAGGCGGCGGACGACAAGGTCACCGGCTTCGCCGGGCCGTCCGGCTGGGTCAGCCGTACCGACCGCAATGCGCTGTACCGGGACGGTGGCTGGACGCCGGAGCAAGGCACCAGCCCGATCCTGGCCGCCGAACTGCTGATGGCGGACGGCCGCAGCGTCAGCCTGCGCCACCTGGACGGCGACCGCTGGCTGTGCGTCGAGGCGGTCGAGCACGCCGGCGGCGATGCCTTCCTCGCCCGCGATGTCGAATACCTGTCCGTCCTGAAGGATTTGAGGCTGCGCTACACCGTCTATTGGCGGCAAGACGGCGACCGCTACCGCCCCGTGGCGTCGCGCTTCACCGGTTTCGTCGCGACGACGGGGAAGGAGTAAGGCCATGCCCGCACCCTATCGCGGCCCCTCCCGCGCTCCGCAGCCGCCGCGCCGTGGTGGCCCTCCGGCCCCGGCCTCCTCCCGCCCGGCGGAGGATCTGCGCCTCACCGCACCCTACGCCTTCGTGCCGATCAACGAGCGGGTGTATCTGCCGGACTGGCACGACCGCGTGTCGCACGAGATCCCGTTCGAGGACGGGTTCTGCGGCCGTTTCTGGATCGAGGTGACGGCGCGCACGCCGCTCTTCATCGGCGGCGGCGACCCGGAGGAGACGCGCGCCGTCCGCCGCGACCGCAAGAGCAACGAGCGCGCCCCCGACCGCCGCCGCTTCGAGATCGACGGGGAGCCGGCGATCCCGGGATCCAGCCTGCGCGGGCTGATCGCCTCGGTGGTGGAGATCGCGTCCTTCGGCAAGATGGGGCCGCGCATCGACCCGCTGCGCTTCTCCTTCCGGGATCTGCAGAACCCGAAGGATTACGTCAGCCACTTCACCGCCATCGACCACGGGCTGCACGCCAAGTCCAAGGCGGGCTGGCTGAGCGTGGACCCCAAGGACGGCACCTGGCGCCTCACCCCCTGCGACTGGTCGGTGGTGTTGCAGGAGGAGCTGGAGGCGCTGCACCGGCGCCGCGGTGCCGGCGGCATCAACCTCGGCGACCGTCAGGGGGCGGTCGAGAAGTACAAGGCGTGGCGCCTGCCGCGGGAGCTGCGCTTCCGCCCCGGTCCCTGGACGGCCGAGGGCGCCTACGCCAAGGGCCGCCACCTGTCGCGCGCGGCGGAGCTCGGTTCGCCCGACGGGGTAACGGGCACCCTGGTCTTCACCGGCCAGCCCGCCCGCCGAGGCGACAAGGGCACCAAGACCAAGGAGTTCCTGTTCCACAGCCCCGCCCCCGAGCCGCTGCCGGTGCCCGACGCGGTGCGCGAGGATTTCGAGTGGGCGCACCGCGACCCCGTGACCGGCGCCCCCAACAAGGAATGGGCACACTGGCGCAAGGAGCTGTTCACCGCCGGCGGCCGCGTCCCCGTCTTCTGGCTGGAGGCGGAGACGGCGGACGAGCAGAAGGCGGCCGACAGCCCCTTCAAGGCCATGGGCCTCGCCATGATGTTCCGGCTGGCCGGGACGGGCACCAGCCTGGACGCGGCGTGGAACGCCTCCCCCCGCCACCGCGACGAGCGGCCCGATCTGGCGGAGTGCGTGTTCGGCTTCGCCGCCGACCGCGCCGGCAAGGACCAGCGCCCGGCCGGGCTGAAGGGCCGCGTGCGCATCGGCCACGGCCGCCGCGTCACCCCCGGCGATCCGCAGGAGGAGCGGCCGGTCGAGCTGGTGCTGATCGGGCCGAAGCCCGCCTTCTACCCCGCCTACCTCGCCCAGCCCGAGCGCGACCCCGCGCCCGGCCCGGCACGGGTGCGGCTGGCGCTGTACGACGACGGCCAGAAGGACCGCCCCTACGGCGCCTACCACACCTGGACCAACCCGGAGGCCAAGCTCCGCGGCTGGAAACGCTACCCCGTCACCTCGCGCACCCGCGTTCCGCCGCCCGACCCGGACGCCCGCAAGGTCGGCAGCCGGGAGGATCCCAACCGCAAGATCGCCACCGGCTTCACCCCCGCCGGCAGCGGCAGCGTGTTCCACGCGCCGGTCGACGTGCACAACCTGCGCCGGGTGGAGCTGGGCGCCATCGTCTGGGCGCTGACCTTCGGCGGCCGGGCCGGCCTCTGCCACGCGCTTGGCATGGCCCGCCCCTTCGGCTTCGGCGCCGTGGAAATCCGCCTGCTGCCCCAGGGCGCCGACCCCGAATACGGCGCCAGCCTTCTGGAGGACAACGCCACCGGCACCGCGCACGACGGCGACGCCGCACTCCGCCTGCTGGAGGCGTGCCGCGACGAGTTCGCCGCCCACATGGACGGCTGGCTGCGCAAGGAGGGCGTGAACGCCCGCTGGCAGGACAGCGACCAGATCCGCAGCCTGCTGGCGACCGCCGACCCCGCCAAGGGCGACGCCGTGGCCGCCAAGGGCGGTCTGGCCCAGATGGCCGACCCCAAGACCTTCCAGAAGGTCAAGAACACCAATCACCGCCTGATCCTCCCCGCCTACCCCCCGGGCGAAGCGGCGGAGCCGCGCGGCGGCGTGGTGGCCGCGGTCAGGCCGGCGCCGGGGAAGCCGGGGGCGGGGCCGGCGAAGGCGGGGAGGAGGACGGGGGTGTATTTCCGCGAGACGGTGATCGTTTTGGAGGAAAGGGGTGACACACTCGTCATCCGGTACGAAGACGACGACGAACGGCTCGAGGTGCCGCGTGCCGACGTGAAGCTTCTCTGAACCCTACCCCACCACCCGCATCCGGTACGCCCCCTGGCCGAAGGTCGTCCGCGCGCCGGCGTGCAGCGCGGTGCCGATGGTCAGCAGGGGGAGGAGGGGGTGCAGGGGGCCTTGCAGGAGGACGGGGCCGTGGTCGCCCTCCATGGGCAGCCAGCGGTCCTGCTTGGCGGAGCCGCGGCGCCAGGTGGTGTGGGTGAGGGCGGTGGTGTCGACCGCGATGCGGTCGGCGGCGGCCAGCAGGGCGCGGCGGTCGGCTTCCACCCCGGCGTCCTGCCAGCGGGCCATGCCGAAGACCCGGTTGGCGAGCGCGCCGACGAAGCCGGCCAGCCCGTGCCGCAGGTCCGCCCCGCCGCGCAAGGATGCGGGCGTCACGAACTCCAGCTCCACCGCGGTGGCGTCGGCGGGCACCGGCAGCCCCTCCGCCGTCTCCACCCGGCGGGTGGTCAGGGTCAGGCCGGGCGTGTCCGGTGCGGCCATGGGGGCGCCGGGGCGGTGGGCGGCCAGGGCGGCGCGGGTGGTCACCACCGGGGCCGCACCGGCCCGGCGGACGGGCGGGGCGATGCCGTGGGCGAGCGCGGCCGACAGCGCCTCCGCCGCCGCCGGCATCCAGTCGCATGCGAAGCCGAACAGGGTCAGCTCCACCAGCAGGTCGCGGCCCGCCGCCTCCGCCCGCAGAACCATCGGTCGCGGCACCGGCAGGCCGCTGGCGATCCTCCCCTGCTCGCGCACCAGCGCGTCATAAGCGCAGGGCGGATCCCACGGGCAGGGCTCGCCGCGCAGTGCCTCCGCCGAGGCGCCGGCCATCAGCGCCCGCTCCAGCGCCCCGCGCACCCGCCCGGGAAAGGCGGTGTCCGCCGCCAGCCCCGCCGCCTCCGCCGCCCGCACCACCACCGTCTGCTGGAACCACCCCGCCGCCAACCCCTCCAACGACACCCACCCCGCCGGTTCCAGCAGCCGTCGGGCGAGCGGGGAAGGGGCGGGGAGGTCGTGCATGGGTGTGGGGCCGTGGAATGTGCCGCGGAAGGCGAGTCGTCACCATCTTCTACCCGTTTTCCACCACCCCGACGAGCCCCCGCCGCGCGACACCGGCGCGCAGGGATGTTGCGCGGCGCGGCCGTGCGGCTTGGGGTTTGTGTCGAATGAGCTGTGGAGGCATGGTCATCATATTGATATTGTTGTGGTATTCGATGGTTTGTTGCCGCCGGTTAACCCTGTTTTGCCGCCGTGGCCGATTCCATCCACAGGGTACGTGGAAAGCGTGCCGAATTTCCCTGTTGCATCAACCGCATGGCAACAGCACTGTTCAGAGGCCATCCGCGTTCGGGAGCGGATTGAAACACGGGGACTTCGCCTGCTCGGGCTGCTGCCCGTTCAGAGGCCATCCGCGTTCGGGAGCGGATTGAAACACGGGGACTTCGCCTGCTCGGGCTGCTGCCC
>NZ_JABFFR010000001.1 GCF_013423485.1 Azospirillum oleiclasticum | reverse complement strand
CCAGGACGCGGCCCTGCTCGTCCACCAGCCGCAAGGCGAAGTCGCTGCCGATCAGCGCGCGCTTGCCGTCGGGCGACACGTCGGCGCTGAGCGCGCGCTCGGCGTCTTCCAGCCGCACCGGCTTGCCGTTCACCTTGGGCGTCGTGCTGTTCCGCCAGTCCGTCACCTTGAACGGCCCGACCGCCTCCCGCGGGCCGAGGATGCCGCTGTCGGCCGGTGGTTCCGCCGTCAGTTCACGCTGCATCACGTCGAAGCGGAAGGGGCGGAGGCCGTTCGGTTCCATCCCGAACTCCACCGTCAGCCCGTCCGCCGACACGCCGAACCGGCCGCGGTAGATGTCGCGGAAGTCGGCGACCATCGAACGGCGGTTCAACACCGGCTGTCCGCTCGCGTCGAGTCGCCCCCACACCGGATCGGCCGCAGCGAACAGCAGTCCGCCGTCCCCGTCGGCGCGCAGATGGGTGATCAGGTTGCGGCTGACCGGCACGTCGCGGAAGGCACCGCGCCCGCCGTCCGCCCACAGCCGCAGCAGCGGCTGCTTGCCGTCGGCGCTGGCCGTGCCACCGGCCGCCAGCGCCTCCGTCGGGCCACGGCCCAGCCACGCGACGGCGCTGAGGCCGCCCTTGGCGAGGCCGTTCGTCTTCACGCCATACAGCTTCTTCAGGTCGGAGGCGGTCAGCACGTCCACCTGGAGCGCCTCGGTGTAGCCGACCGCCAGCCGGCTGCCGTCGGCGGAAAAGGCCACCGAGGACGGCAGGCGCCCCTTCGGTGCCATCGCCGCCTTGCGGACGAGCTGAAACCGCTCATCGTAGAGTCGGACCTGCCCGTCGTCCGACACCGTGGCGAGCCGCCCCTGCGGGTCGAACGCCAGCCCCGTGGCGCGCGCGCCGTAGGCCTGGTCCTCTGCCACCAGGCTGAACTTCCGCCCGTCATAGACGCGCAGACCCGCCGTGCCGCCGAACACCGCGGCCACATGTTTCCCGTCCGGCGAGAAGGCGAGGTCGTAGACGACGTTCGGCTGGCCCGGCAGCCGGCCGACCATCCGCTGCCGGCGCACGTCGAAGACGTAGAGCGCGACGGTGCCTTCCCAGGATGCCGCCGTGTAGCCGGCCGCCACCGCCATGGCGCCGTCGGGCGACAGGGCCACGGCGTAGAGCCGCCCCTCCTCCCCCCGGTCGATGGGGATGCGCAGCACCCCCACCGGCTCCCCGCTGTCGCGCGACCACAGCCGCACCGTCTTGTCGTGCGACACCGTGGCGACGAGACGGCCGCTGGCGTCGGTGGCGATGCGGTTGATGCGGGCCGTGTGCTGCCCCGTCTCGATCCGCAGGAAGGGCGCGGCGGGCGCCTCCTGCCCCGGTCCTCCCTGCGCCTGCGCCGCGGCCGGCGGAGCGCCCCCGAGGGTCACGGCGACGACGACGAGGAAGGTCAGCACGGCCTGGAGCATCGGAACGTTCCGCCAGCAACGGGACAGGACAGGGACGTGGGCGCGGGTCAGCCGGAGATGACGGCCTCACCCTCCAGCCCGGCGACCGTCTGGGTCTGGGTGTTGATCAGTTCCTTCTGGACGGTGTTGGACATGGTCTGGTCCAGCATCGCCGTCTCGGTGTTCTTCGTCGGCTTGGGCGCCGTCGGCTTCTTGGTCGCCGCGGCGGCCGTCTTGATGCGCTGGGAGGAACCCGGCTTCACCTGATCGGCGGCGAACAGGTATTCCTCGTTGCGCTTGGTGACGTTCTGGTTGATGGCGGAGGCGATCTCGTAATCCTTCTTCACCTGGGTCCGGATCACCGCCATGCGCGCCTCCGCCTCCTCACGCGCGATCCGCTTGGCCTTGTAGTCGGCCTTGACCGTGTTGATCTCGGCCCGGCGGCAGTTGATCAGCTGGTCGAGAGCCGCCTGCGTCTTCTTCAGGTTGTCGTTCTCGGTCTGCAGGTCGGCCAGCGTGCCGACGATGGCCTGATCACGGCCCTGCTGCATCTTGGCGTTCCAGTAGCCGCCCGCCGCCCCGACCGCGGCTCCGACCGCAGCACCGATCAACGCGCCGCGCAGATCGCCGCCGGCAAGCCCGCCGACCAGGGCGCCGCCGACCGCACCCACCGCCGCACCCTTCAGCATGTCCTCGGCGTAGTAGTTGCCGGTGCTGTCCAGCGCCACGCGGTAGGCGTAGCAACGGTCGGAGCCGTCATTCGCCCCGATGCGATCCTCCCGCGTGGTCACGCAACCCGGCAGCGCCAGGGATCCGACCGTGAGCACGACCACCGATAGCTTTCCGACCCGAGCGAACATGTAATCCTCCGCATGCCACCGCCGGTCCGGGTCTTCTGCCCGCCGGCGCCCCCGCAAGTTCGTGCCCACCGCCAAGGTCCAGGCGGTACCACTTAGGGTGACAATACGGGTTTCGCGTCACAAGGCAAGCGACCGGCGACGATGTCACGGACGGCGATGGAACCGGCGACGGGCTGCCCGGATAGGACGTTCCGGCCGTTCCGGCTATCCCATCGGCGCCAGTTCCGCCTGTTCCGCACCCATGGGCGTCAGGTAGCTCAACGGCTCCAGGCTGGCCGTGCCGACGATGCTGCCGATCCGGCGAAGCACCCGTCCGGACGCAACTTCGAGATGCTGCTCGAGAGCCTCCGCCGCTTGCGCGACAAGGCCGGCATCCAGCGCGCACACGACGGCAAGATGCTCCTCGATGAACGGGTCGGCGCCCGCCGGGCCGCTGGTCGATTCGTAAAGGAAGGCGTTGGCGACCAGAAGCGCGTGGTAGTGCTGCAGGGTCTCCAGCAGGGTGGCATGGTCGGCGAAGGACAGCAACTCCACATGCAGTTGCCGCTCCATCCGATCGAACGCCTCGGCGGGCACCAGCTCCGGCCGCTCACGGGCGTCCTCCAGTTCGGCCCGCATGCTGGTGAGCAGGGAACGCGGGACGGCGGCCGCGGCCTTGCGCAGGGCCATCGGCTCCAGCACCCGGCGCATCTCGTACAGCTCCCCCACCCGCTGCGGCGTCAGGGCCGGCAGGTACCAGCGGGACCGGCTGTCCTTGCGGATGATGCCGATGTGGTCCAGACGTCCCAGCACCTCCCGGGCGACGGTGCGGCTGACGCCGTAATGGGCGGCCAGCTCCGTCTCGGTGATGCGCCAGCTTCCGAAGGCGGCGCGCGCCACCGCCTTGCGCGACACGTCGCGGTAGATGCCCTCCCAGCTCGCCATGGCGCTGACCCTGGCGGGACCGGCCGCCGGCGCGTCGGCCAGCCGGAGCGGCGCCGCCCCGGCCGGGCGGGTGGCGACGACGTAGCTGCGGCGGTTGCCGGTGCGGGTCACCAGTCCCGATTGCTCGAGACGGTGCAGCGCACCGCGCACCGGCGCGCGGCTGATGCCGAACTCGTCGGCCAGGCTGATCTCCGACAGGGCGGTTCCCGGCCCGAGCAGCCCTGCGGCGATCCGTCGCTCGAGTTCGTTGGCGACCTGCTCGTTCAGCCGTGGTGCGCGACCGGCGGTGGTCCCGGCGGTGGTCATGGCGCGCGCTGCATGGTTGGCTGTGTCCTCCCCGGTCCCGGAGCGAACCGACGTCGGGGGCAAGCCTAACGCAGTTCGCTCCGCCATGCACCGGGAAGTTGCCCGTCACGACGCCCCGAAGATCAGGTCGGGGATGAACAGCACCAAACCCGGGAAGAAGACCAGCGCCAGAGTGACCAGCGCCACTGCCAGGAAGAAGGGCACCGATTCCCGCGTGTACACACCGACCGGGCAGCGCAGGATCGAGCAGACCGCGTACATGGCGGCACCCACCGGCGGGGTGAAGTTGCCGATGGTGGCGGCGATGATGAACACCATGCCGAAATGCACCGGATCGCCGCCCAGATCCTTCACCAGGGGCAGGAAGATGGGAGTCAGCATGATGATCAGCACGGTGCTGTCGATGAAGAACCCGGCGATCAGCAGCGCCAGCACGATCAGCAGCATCGCCCCGTTCAGCCCGCCGGTGACCGCCATGATCCACTCGGCCACCAGATCGGGCACGCTCTCCAGCACGATGCCGTAGGTGAATATGGCCGAGAGCGCGATCAGGAACATCACCGATCCGACATCCGCCAGGCTGCCCTCCAGCGCCTCCAGGAAGCTGGCGCGGCGCAGCTTGCGGTACACGAAGACGCCGATGAACATGGCGTAGACCACCGCGAAGGCGCCGATCTCCGACGGGGTGAACACCCCCATGCGCAGGCCCACCAGCAGGAACACCGGGAACAGCAGCGCCCACAGCCCGCCGCGCAGCGCGCTCCCCACCTCGCGCACCGGCATGCGCGCCGTCCGCTCCGCCGGGTAGCCGCGCCGCCGCGCGACGATCCACACCGTCATCCCAAGCGCCGCCCACAGCAGCAGCGCCGGCGCGAAGCCCGCGGCGAACAGCCGGCCGATGGAGACCTGCCCGATGGTGCCGTAGAGGATCATGCCCAATCCCGGGGGGATCACCGGCGTGAGCAGCGACCCGAAGGACAGGACGCCGGCCGCGAAACCCTTGGACATGCCGCGCTGGAGCATGCCGGCCCCCAGCATGCGCGCCTGCATCGCCGCGTCCGCGATGGCGGACCCCGACACCCCGCCCATCAACGCCGACAGCGCGATCGACACCTGCGCCAGCCCGCCCTTCCACCGCCCGGTCATCACGGAGGCGAGGTTGAGGAGCTGTTCGGTGATGCCGGACTTGTTCATGAAGTTGCCGGCCAGGATGAACAGCGGGACCGCCAGCAGGGCGAAGTTCTGCGTCATCGAGATCGTCACCTGCACCGGGATGGTGAAGGGCAGATCCGGGTTCTGCACGAAGAACAGCGCACCCGAGATGCCGATGGCGAAGGCAACCGGCATTCCGATGAGGATGAGTAGGAAGAAGGCGACGGACACGATCAGCATGGCGGTGCATCCTCTCGCCTCACAGCGCGTGGGCCCGGTGCGTCGCGCGCCCCCGGATCTCGTCGCGGATTTTCAGACAGGTGGTGGTGAGCAGGAGAAGGCCGCCGACCGGCAGGCTCATCGTCACCAGCGAATAGCTGACGCCGGGTATGCCCTGGAACGAGCGCGCACGGCTGACCCAGCTCAGCCAGAAGCCCGAGCCGATGACGAACAGCAGGAACAGCGCGATGATGACGAGGTTGACCAGCACAAGCAGCCGCTGCCGCGCAGGCGTCAGCCGCTCGGTGACCAGCTCGATCGACATCAGCGCGTCGCGCCGCCACGCCACGTCGGCACAGAAGAAGCAGGCCCAGGCGAACAGGCAGGTGGCGACGTCGGTCGTCCAGTTCAGCGGGACGTGCATCATGCGCGCCACCCCGCCCAGGAAGATCAGAGCCACCATCACGATCAGGAAGGACCCCGCGATGGCCGCCTCGGCCTTGCAGATCAGGTCGTAGACTCGTGTCATCGTCGAATTCCCGCGGGGCTGTCGGCGTTTGGCCGCCGGTCGGGCCGGCGCTGCCGCCTGACCCGACCCGCGAGCACCGCGTGGCTTACTTGCCGATGTCCTTGTAGACGGCGGCGCGCGCCTCGGTGAGGTTCAATGCCTGGTAGGCCTTCTCACCGGCCTTGCGGAAGGCGGCGAGGTCGATGTTCTCGGTGATGGTCATGCCGCGCTCCTTGAGCTGCGCCCTGACCTTCTCCTCCGACGCCAGGATCCTGGCCGAGGTCTCCTGCCCCGCCTTCTGGCACTCCTCGACCAGCGCCGTCTGGTAATCCTTGGGCAGCTTGTCGAAGAACTGGGCGCTGACCACCTCGAAGTTGATCAGCATGATGTGCTTGGTCTCGTTGGCGTATTTCAGCACTTCGTAGAAACGGCCACCGGGGATGTTGTTGTAGACAAGCTCCACACCGTCGATGGCCTTCTGCTGCAAGGCCGGGTACATGTCGCCGAAGGCCATGGCGACCGGGGCCGCTCCCAGCGCGCGGATGGATTCCTGCCAGATCGGGGCCGGCGGCGTGCGGATGCGCTGGCTCGCCAGATCCGCCGGCGTCGTTACCGGCTTGTTGGTGAAGAAGTTGCGGTAGCCCTGCACCCAGTCGAAGCACACCACGCGCAGGCCGCGGCTGGCCGCCAACTCGTCCATCCACTTCTTGACGGTTGGCGAGGAGGAGAGCCTCTTCACCTCGTCCAGCGTCTCCACGAAATAGGGACCGTTGATGACGGCGATGCCGGGGACGTAGCTGCCGAGCCGGGCGGCGTCGGTGTTCTGGCCGACATTGGCCCCCTGGCGCATCTGCTCGATGATGTCCTCCTCGACGCCGAGCTGGGCGCTGTGGAAGACGCGCATCTTCAGGCCGCCGTTGGTGCGCTCCTCCACCCGCTTGGCCCAGGTCTGGAAGCCCTCGTGGAAGGGCTCGCTGGGCGACAGCACGTGGTTGAAGCGCAGCGTGAAGGTCTCCGCCTGCGCGCCGCCGGCAACCGCCAGCAGGCCAGCCGCCGCGCACACGGACGTCAGCCGGCGCCCGAACGATCCCATGCGTGAAACCGCCTTCTTCATGATTGTCCTCCCCTTGGCACAGGGGACCGGCGCCCGATGCGCGGCCCCCGTCATGTTCTGGTTGAGCCCCGGCGGCCGCCGGATCAGGGCCACTCCACCCCATGGGCGGCGGCGAATCCGGCAAAGGCCTCCGCACTCGTCGGATCGACCGGGATGCCGTCGACGGCGCGGCGCTCGGCCTCCGCCCACTCGCGGTCTCCGGGCGCCATCACCACGCCCCCCTCCGTCGTGCGCGAGGCGCGCAGGGTATCGCGGTAGCGTTCCATCCCCTGCTGGAAGACCTCCACCGGCAGGAAGGCCGACGGCTTGATGGCGAGCACGAAGGCCCCCATCCCGCGCGGGGTGGACAGGTCCGGCCCGCCCATCGGCAGGATGTCGAAGCTGAGCTTCATGCCGGTCAGCACCGCGCTCAGGATCTCCGCCACCCCCGCCAGCCCGGCGCCCTTGAAGCCGAATTCCCCGCCCAGCGGGGCCAGCATCTCCACCCGACGGGCGTCGGTGGTGTCGACACCGTCGATGTCGGACGCGGTGCCCTCCGGCAGCGCGCGGCCCAGGCTCTTGTAGAGCTGGACGCGGTTGTAGGGGATGGCGCTGGTCGCCATGTCCAGCAGCCAGGGCCTCTGCCCCTCCACCGGGACGGCCAGGGACAGGGGGTTGGTGCCGTGGAAGCGCTCCGCCCCCTCGTGCAGCCGCACGAAGCTGTCGGAATTGCAGGTGGCGAAGCCGATGAAGCCGCGCTCCGCCGCCGCCATGGCAAAGGCGCCCGCCGGCCCGAAGTGGCTGCTGTTGCGGATGGCGACGGCGCCGATGCCGGCGCGGTCCGCCAGCTCCACCGCCTTGTCCATGCCGGTGTAGGCGGCGAGCGCGCCGTGCGCGTGGTCGGCGTCCAGCGTCGCCACCGCCCCCATCTCCGCCACGACCCGCAGGTCCGGGCGCTTGTTCACCCGGCCACCGTTGAAAACCGACACGTAGTGCGGCAGCAGCCGCACGCCGTGGCTGTCCACACCGTGGCGGGAAGCGTGCATCATCGCGCGCGTGGCGGCGTCCGCCGTCGCCCGGTCGCAGCCGATGGCCGTCAGCACCGCGTGCACGAAGCCTTCCAGCCGCGCAGCCTCGATCCGCAGGACGGGTGCCGCCTGCTCGCCCGTCCCGCTCATAGGGTCTGTCCCCCGTCGATCACCAGAACACTCCCGGTCATGAATCCCGACTCGTCGCTTGCCAGATAAACGGCGGCCGCCGCCATCTCCTCCACCGTACCCAGCCGGCCCATGGGCTGTCGCGCCACGAAGCGACGCCGCGCCTCCTCGGCGTCGCCGCTGGCCTGCATGCGGTCCTCCAGCGAGGGCGACAGGGTGGTGCCGGGGCACAGGGCGTTGCAGCGCACGCCCTGGCCGATGACGTCGCGCGCCACCGCCTTGGTCAGCCCGATCACCGCCGCCTTGCTGGTGCCGTAGGCCGCCCGGTTCGGCACGCCGGTCAGGCTGGAGGCCACCGACGCCACGTTGACGATGGAGCCCTTGCCGCGCGCCAGCATTCCCGGCAGCACGGCGCGGATGGTGTGGAACATGGAGGTGACGTTCTGGTCGAAGCTGCGCGACCAGTCCTCCAGCGTGCAGTCGAGGATCGTGCCGTCGTGGACCCAGCCGGCGCCGTTGACGAGGATGTCCACGTCACCGGCCTCTTCGAGGATGTGCGCCACCGCCACGCCGTCGGTGACGTCCAGCCCCATCGGGGTGATGGCCGGGAACCGCGCTGGCAGGTCGTGCATCTTGGACAGCGTCCGGCTGACGGCCACCACCGTGGCCCCTTCGGCGGCGAAGGCCAGCGCGATGGCGCGTCCGATCCCCTGCCCCGCCCCGGTCACGAACGCACGCCGCCCCGCGAGCCGCCCCGCCATCGCGCTCCACTCCCTGCCTGCGCCGGCCGTCGGATGCGCCGGCCGACCCTCGTTATTGTCTGTTGAATACAGTAGACATATCGACGCGGGGGAGCAACGGGAAAAGAGCCACGCGCTGCTGCGCGGGGCTCGTCCGATCCGCGTAGGAAAAAAGTATCGGAAAGGCGTCGCACGGACCGGCCAGCGTGCTGTCGGGGCTGCGGTCGCGTGGAGGGGGGCGGCGGGACGTGTCCTCGTCTGGTATCGCGAGGTCAACGCCCGCCGCCTGGAATGGTCGCAACTCCTCCCGATCCCAGAGGCGTCAGGACGCCTTGGCCCGCCACGGCAGCATGCGCTCCAGAACATGGTCCTTCAGGATGTACTGGTGGTACAGCGCCGCCACAGCGTGCAGGCCGGACAGGATCAGGATCAGGTTGCCGGCCACCTCGTGCAGGCCTTCCAGAACCTCCCCCAGCTCCTTGTCGGGGGCGAACAGGGTGGGCAACGTGAACAGGCCGAATACCGACACCGGCCGGTCGTTGAGCTGGCTCATCACGATGCCGACCAGCGGCACCAGGATCATCAGCAGGTAGAGCCCACCATGCCCGGCTCTGGCGGCCAGCCCCAGCAACGGCGACATGCCCGCGGGCAGGCCCGGCTGCGGCCGGACGGAGCGCCACGCGAGCCGCGCGACGACGAGCGCCAGCACGGAAACGCCGATGGACTTGTGCAACCCCATCATGGCGATGCGCTCCGGCCCGCGCGGCATGTCCTCCACGATCTGGACGATGGCGAAGGCGGCGACCACCAGCAGAGCGATGGCCCAGTGCATCACCTGCATGGGCAGGTCGTAACGGTCGGGTGACGGTTGGGACATGGTTCTTCTCCCGTTCGGTCCAGGGCAATTCACGCACACACCGTAGGGATATGTGGCTGAACCGGACCTGAACGGGAGCGTGGCGTGCGGCGCAGCAGGGCTGTGCCGGCGGAATGGCTAGGCCACCGCTTCCGCCGTGCGGCACTGCACCAGAAGCACATGCTCGCAGTACATCACCGTTTCGCCGCGCTGGTTGATCACCTCGCAGGCCTCCACGACCTTGCCGAATCCGGGGCGCTTGGGCTCGAGCGCCTTGTTCTTGATGGTGACGCGGGTGCGGATGGTGTCGTTGGCGAAGACCGGCTTGGGGAAGCGCAGCCGCTCGTAGCCGTAGGTGAAGGCGACCGGGTTGATCTGCGTCGCTGTCAGCCCGATGCCGATGGTGAAGGTCATGGTGCCGTGCGCGATCCGCTGACCGAAGGGCGTGCCCTTGGCGAACTCCGCGTCCATATGGTGCGGGAAGAAATCGCCGCTGTGGCCGGCGTGGAAAACGATGTCCGTCTCGGTGATGGTGCGCCCGGTGGTCGTGCGCTGCGCGCCGACCTCGTAATCCTCGAAATACTCCAGCTTTTCCATCTGCGGTGTCTCTTCTGTTCAGACGATGGGTTTGCCGCCGATGGCGGCGGTCAAGCGCCGGCTGGCGTCCTGCAGGACCGTCTTGACGTCGCTGGGGCTGATGCGGTCGCCGATGCGGGCCAGGAACGGCACCGTCATCGCCGCCACCGCGTGGCCGTGCGCGTCGAGCACGGGGAAGGCGAGGTTCACCACACCGTGGATCTGGTAGCTCGCCATCTCCTCGTAACCGCGCTGGCGGATGGCGTCGAGATGGGCCGACAGGTCCGCCGGCTCCGGCGTGCCGCTGTGGCGCGACCACGCGGCCAGCATGCGGTCGCGCTCGTCGGGTGCCTGGAAGGCCAGCAGGATGTGGCCCGACGCGGTGTTGAGGAGATCCACCTGGGCGCCGAGGCGGACCGCGAAGCCCATGCTGCTGGGCGCGTCGCTCTGCGCCACCACCACGATGCGGCCGTCGTTGGGCATCGCCAGATGGCAGGACTGCTCCAGCGCCGTCGCCACCTCCTGCAACAGGGGGCGCGCCTCGGCCACCAGCCGCTTGGTGGGCGGGTGGCGGTTCGCCATCTCGAACAGTTTCAGCGTCAGCACGTAGCGGTCGCCGCCCGGCGTCTGGCTGATGAAGCCGCAGCGTTCCAGCGTCGCCAGCACCCGGAAGATCTCGCTGACCGAGCGGCCCAGGCTGCGCCCCACCTCCGTCTTGGTCAGGCCGTTCGGCTGATCGGCGAACAGTTCCAGGATGGCGAGGCCCTTCTCCAGCGCAGGCGCGTGGTAGCGGCGCCCTTCCTCCTCCGCCTCGCGTGATTCCGTGTCGATGCTCATGCTTTGGCCGTGCGTTTCATTTTCATCTACAAAACTATCATGCTGCCTGCGAAATCGTAAACCAAATTGTTTCCGTGACGGCATTCCGGCGACACGGCGTACCATGCCCGATGCACGCCCCCGATGCCGCTTGACAGCCGAAATGTTTCGTTCGCATATTGCGCCTACCAAAACTGGTTTTCATCTGCGAAACCAAATTGGACGGGAAAGCACACCGATCATTCCGCGGCCCGAGCCATCGCAAGCGCTTGCCGCCGGACGCATCCGTGAAGGGGGAGGGATCATGTTCATCGCCAGACTAGCCTTGGCCGCAGGCCTCTGCATGGCCGCCGTTACCGCGCAGGCGCAGTCCTACAACCTGCGTTTCGCCACCTCGACCGCCAACCAGCAGGAACCGTCCTACAAGGCGATCCAGAACTTCGCGGCCTATGTGAAGGAGAAATCCGATGGCCGCATCCGCGTCACCATCTTCCCCGGCGAACAGCTCGGCGCCCAGAAGAAGGTGAACGAGATGATCATGGGCGGCGCCAACATGGTCAACATGACCGATTACGGTCAGCTCGGCCAGTTCGTGCCCGACCTCGGCATCGTCGCCGGCCCCTATGTCTATGGCGGCATGGACGACGCGAAGAAGCTCTTCGCGTCCGACCTGTTCAAGGGCATGACGGCCAAGCTGGAAGCCCAGGGCATCAAGGTGCTGATGGCCGACGGTCTGTTCGGCGTGCGCCACATGATCGCCGACCGGCCGATCCGCCACCCGCGCGACCTCAAGGACATGACGCTGCGCGTCCCGGCCTCCCCCATCATGCTGGAGACCTTCCGCACGCTGGGCGCCCGCCCGACCGAGATCACCTGGGGCGAGGTGTACAACGCGCTCCAGGCCAATGTGGTCACCGGGGCGGAGGCGCCCTTCGGCTCCATCGTCGGCTCCAAGCTGAACGAGGTGCGCAAGGTCGTCTCCAAGACCGGGCACCAGATCATGTTCACCGCCTGGGTGACCAGCACCTCCTTCTTCAACGGGCTGCCGCCCGACCTGCAGAAGGTGCTGCTGGACGCCGGCAAGGCCGCGTCGGAGGAGCTGGCCCGCACCACCCCGGCGGCCGACGACGCCTTCGCCGAGCAGCTCAGGAAGGAAGGCATCACGATCGTCGAGGATGTGGACATCGCCGCCTTCCGCGCCATGACCCAGCCCGCCTACACCGCCGTCCGCAACCTGACGCCCGGCCTTTACGAGCAGGTCCAGGCGGTGATGGCCGCCAAATAAGGGCCGACAATCCGGCCGCCCCCGCCGCCGTCGGCGGGGGCTCCCTTCACGTTCCAAGCTCTTTCGTCCGAAGCATGGGAGCCGCACATGGATGTGCCCCAGGACGTCCCCCTCATGCGCGCGGTCGCCGACCGGCTGGGGCGGGTCGATGAGTTCATCGCCATGGCGGCCCTGCTCGTCGTGGTCGGTTCGGTGGCGTGGGGCGTGGTGACCCGCTACCTGTTCCCGCAGCCGGCCGCCTGGAGCTACGAGGTGGCGACCATCGGCTTCGCCTGGATGGTGTTCTTCGGGGCCGCCGCCGGGGTGCGGCGCCGCGCCCACGCCGACATCGACGTGCTGGTGGTGATGCTGCCGCGCTCCATGCAGCGCGCCGTCGCCGTCTTCAACTGGTGGCTGCTCACCGGATTCTTCGCGCTGCTGACGGTGCTGTTCGCCTGGCAGGCCGTGGTCGCCCACCACGTCTACACCGTGGCGCTGGTGCTGCCGCGGTCCGTGATCTACGCGCCGCTGGCCGTCGCGTCGGCGCTGATGCTGATCCAGCATCTGGCCCTGGAACGTCCCTGGCGCGTCGGCGCGGGCGTGGAGGTTCGGGTATGAGCGCCGCCCTGATTCCCTGGCTGCCGTCGATCGTGATGGCGCTGCTCTTCGCGCTCCAGACCCCGATCACCTGGGCGATGGCGATTGCCGCGCTGAGCTTCTTCGCGCTCAATATCTCGGATGTGCCGCTCGCCACCTTCGCGCAGGAGATGACCGAGGGCACCCAGTCCATCTCGCTGCTGGCCCTGCCCTTCTTCGTGCTGGCCGGCTGCATCATGAACGCCTCGGGGATCACCCGGCGCCTGCTGAACCTGGCCGAGGTGCTGGTCGGCCACATGACCGGCGCGCTGGCACAGATGTGCACGGTGCTGGGCACGCTGCTGGGCGGGCTGACCGCGTCCGCCAACGCCGACGCCGCCATGCTCGCCAAGACGCTGGGCGTGCAGATGGTGGAGCGCGGCTACGGCCGGGCCTTCGCCGCCGTGATCACCTCGTCGGCCGCCATCATCACCAGCCTGATCCCGCCGTCGATCGGCCTGATCATCTACGGCTATCTGGCGGAAGCGTCGATCGGCCGGCTGTTTGCCGCCGGCGTGGTGCCGGGGCTGCTGCTGGCGCTGGGGCTGATGATCACCACCGGCATCATGGCGCACAAGCGCGGCTACAAGCCGCAGCGCACCACCCGCGCCAGCGGGCGCGAAGTGCTGGAGGCGCTGGTCGACGGGCTGTGGGCGCTGTCGATCCCGGTCGTCATCTTCGCCGGCACCCGCTACGGCATCTTCACCACCACGGAATCCGGCGCCGTCGTCGTGCTGTACGTGCTGCTGGTCGCCATGTTCGCCTACCGCGAATTCTCCTGGCGCGAGCTGCCGTCCGTGCTATCGGAGGCGGTGCTGGACAGCAGCACGGTCATGATCATGATCTGCGCCGCGTCCGCCTTCGGCTTCTATCTGGCGTGGGAGCAGGTGCCGCAGACCATGTCGGGCTGGCTGGAGACCGCCACCGGCAACCCGATCATGCTGCTGATCCTGATCAACGTGACGCTGGTCATCCTCGGCACCGCCATCGAGGGCTCCTCGGCGCTGATCATCCTGACGCCGATGCTGCTGCCGCTGATCGACCAGGCGCACATCGACAAGGTGCATTTCGGCATCGTGATGGTGACCAACCTGACCATCGCCGGCATCACGCCGCCGGTCGGCGGGCTGATGTACATCTCCTCGCAGGTGCTGCGGGTGCGCATGGGCGACTACGCCCGCGAGGTGCTGCCCTACCTCGGCATGATGTTCGTCCTGCTCGGCATCCTGACCTTCTTCCCGCAGCTCTCGCTGTGGCTCCCGAACCTGATCTACGGCACCGCCGCGGTCCATTGACCGGCCCCGTACCCCTACGCCAGGAAACCGACCGACATGAGCACGATCACCCTCCGGGGCATGACCTGGGACCACCCGCGCGGCTACGACCCGCTGGTGCGGGGGGCCCCCCTGTTCGAGGCCGCCAACCCCGGCATCCGCATCGAGTGGGAGAAGCGCAGCCTGCGCGAGTTCGGCGAGGCGCCGCTGGACCGCTACGCGGAGCGCTACGACCTCATCATCATCGACCACCCCTTCGCCGGCTTCGCCGCCTCCCACTCCTACCTGATCGACTGGTCGGCGCATCTGTCGGCCGAGGAGCAGGCCGCCTTCGCCGCCGACAGCGTCGGACGCAGCTGGGAGTCCTACCGCTACAAGGACCGCGTCTGGGCCCTGCCCATCGACGCGGCGACGCAGGTCTCCTCCTTCCGGCCGGACCTGATGGACCGGCTGGGGCAGGAGCCGCCGCGGACCTTCGAGGAGGTGCTGCATCTGGCCGAACGCGCGCGGGCCAAAGGGCTGGCGATCACCACCACCGCCTTCCCGACCGACGCGATCAGCACCGTCATCTCCATCGCCGCCAACCTCGGCCACGCCATCGTGGACGACACGCCCGTCTTCCTGCCGCCCACCATCGGGCGCGAGGTGCTGGCGCGCTTCCACGCCATCGTCGACGCCGCCCACCCGACCGCCACCTCATCCAACCCGATCACCGCCTACGAGCTGATGACCAGCGGCGACGAGATCGCCTACTGCGTCTACGGCTACGGCTACACCAACTATTCCCGCCCGGCGCCCGGCAAGCGGCGGCTGCGCTTCACCGACGTGCCGGCGCACGGGCCCAACGGCTGCGCCGGCACCCAGCTCGGCGGCACCGGGGTCGCCGTGTCCGCCCTGTCGAAGAACGGGGACGCCGCCGTGCGCTACGGCAAATGGCTGTGTGGTCCGGCCCACCAGGGCAGCGACTATTTCCGGCTGGGCGGGCAGCCGGCCAGCCTCGCCGCCTGGACGAACCCGGATCTCAACGAGGGCTGCGACAACTTCTTCCGCAACACGCTCGCCACGCTTCAAAGCGCCCATGTCCGCCCGCGCTTCGACGGCTGGATCCCGCTGTTCGAGGAGGGCGGCGATCGCGCCACCGCCTGCATGAAGCGGGAGATCACGGACGAGGCCTTCATCGACTGGATCAACGCCGAATTCGCGCACGCGCAGGAGCGCGCCGGGGTGGGGGTGCGGGCATGAAGCCGCTCGAAGGACTGCTGGTCCTCGACTTCAGCCAGTTCCTCGCCGGCCCGTCGGCGGCGCTGCGGCTCGCCGACCTCGGGGCCGAGGTCATCAAGGTCGAGCGCCCGGTGACCGGAGAGACGGGGCGCCAGCTCTACATCTCCAATCTGGCGCTCGACGGCGACAGCACGCTGTTCCACACCATCAACCGCAACAAGCGCGGTTACGCCGCCGACCTGAAGAACCCCGAGCATCTGGAGAAGGTGCGCCGGCTGGTCGAGCGGGCCGACGTGCTGATCCAGAACTTCCGGCCCGGCGTGATGGACCGCATCGGGTTGGACTACGCCAGCGCGTCGAAGCTCAACCCGCGGCTGGTCTACGGCAGCGTCAGCGGATATGGCAACGAGGGGCCGTGGGCGGATCTGCCGGGGCAGGATCTGCTGGCGCAGAGCCGGTCCGGATTCGCCTGGCTGTCGGGCGACGCCGACGACGGTCCCACCCCCTGCGGCCTCGCCATCGCCGACATGCTGACCGGTGCCCATCTGGTGCAGGGGCTGCTGGCCTGCCTCGTGCGGCGCGGGGTGACCGGCCGCGGCGGGCTGGTGGAGGTGAGCCTGCTGGAGTCGATGCTCGACATCCAGTTCGAGGTGCTGACCACCCACCTGAACGACGGCGGCAAGCCGCCGCAGCGCAGCGCGGTGAACAACGCCCACGCCTATCTCGGCGCGCCCTACGGCATCTACCGCACGGCGGACGGCTATCTGGCGCTCGCCATGGGGTCGGTGACGCGGCTGGGCGAGCTGCTGGGCTGCGACGCGCTCGCCGCCTACGCCGACCCGGCGAGCTGGTTCACCGAGCGCGACCGCATCAAGGTGCATCTGGCCGAGCACCTGACCGGCGGCACCACGCAGGCGTGGCTGGACCGGCTGGTGCCGGCCGACTACTGGTGCGCGCCGGTGCTGACCTGGACCGACCTGATGGCGAGCGACGCGTTCCGCGTGCTCGACTTCGTGCAGGAGGTGCAGCGCGACAACGGGGTGACGCTGAAGACCACCCGCTGCCCGATCAGCATCGACGGCGCCCGCATGACGGCGCGGCGTGGCGCGCCCAAGCCCGGCGAGCACAACGCAGCCATCGAACGCGAATTCGGGCTGTGACGCGGCTGCGAGTTGCGGGTAATTTGCCTACCGACCGTCAGCGGGTGGTGCAATCATCACCCGCAACGGCATGAAGGCCGGCGGGGAGACAACGACGGCCGCCAGGAAGAGGACGACCATGGGGCGATTGCAGGGAAAGACCGCGGTGATCACCGCCGCGGCTCAGGGTATCGGGCGTGCGACGGTGGAGGCCTTCTCGCGGGAGGGGGCGACCGTCTGGGCGACCGACATCAACGAGGCGAAGCTGGCCGACCTCGCGGGTCTGCCGGGCGTGACCGTGCGCCGGCTCGACGTGCTGGACACCGCGGCGGTCAACGCCTTCGCGGCCGAGGCCGGACCGGTCGACACGCTGTTCAACTGCGCCGGTTTCGTCCACGCCGGCAGCATCCTGGACTGCACGGACGCCGAGTTCGACTTCGCCATCGACCTCAACGTGCGCTCCATGCACCGCACCATCCGCGCCTTCCTGCCGGGGATGCTGGAGCGGGGCAAGGGCTCCATCGTCAACATGTCGTCGGTCGCCTCCAGCGTGAAGGCGGTGCCCAACCGCTACGCCTACAGCATGACCAAGGCGGCGGTGATCGGGCTGACCAAATCGGTGGCCGCCGACGTGATCGCGCGCGGCGTGCGGGTCAACGCCATCTGCCCCGGCACGGTGGAGTCGCCGTCCCTGGAGGACCGGCTGCGCGCCCAGGGCGACTACGAGAAAGCCCGCGCCGCCTTCATCGCCCGCCAGCCCATCGGCCGCATCGGCAAGCCGGAGGAGATCGCGGAGCTGGTCACCTACCTCGCCTCCGACGCCGCCGGCTACACCACCGGGGCCATCCACATCATCGACGGCGGCTGGGCCGCCTGAGCCTGCATCGATCGGGGAAACCATCATGAAGCTGTTGCGTTATGGCGCCGCGGGCGCCGAGAAGCCGGGCCTGCTCGATTCCGAAGGCAAGATCCGCGACCTGTCCGGCGTGGTCGGCGACATCGCCGGCGACACGCTGCTGCCGGACGGTCTGGCCAAGCTGCGCGCCATCGACCAGGCCACCCTGCCGCTGGTGGAGGGCGACCCGCGCCTCGGCCCCTGCGTGGCGGGCACCGGCAAGTTCATCTGCATCGGCCTGAACTACTCCGACCACGCGGCGGAGACGGGGGCCACCGTGCCGCCGGAGCCGATCATCTTCATGAAGGCGACCAGCGCCATCGTCGGCCCCAACGACGCCATCGAGATCCCGCGCGGCTCCGAGAAGACCGACTGGGAGGTCGAGCTGGGCGTGGTGATCGGCAAGACCGCCAAGTATGTCAGCGAAGACGAGGCGATGGACCACGTCGCCGGCTACTGCGTCATCAACGACGTGTCCGAGCGCGCCTTCCAGATCGAGCGCCACGGCCAGTGGACCAAGGGCAAGTCCGCCGACACTTTCGGCCCCACCGGCCCCTGGCTGGTCACCGCCGACGAGGTGGAGGACCCGCAGAAGCTCGCCATGTGGCTGGAGGTCAACGGCCACCGCTACCAGAACGGCAGCACGGCCACCATGGTCTACGGCGTGCGCTATCTGGTGTCCTACCTGTCGCAGTTCATGTCGCTGCGCCCCGGCGACATCATCTCCACCGGCACCCCGCCGGGCGTCGGCCTCGGCCTGAAGCCGCCGACCTTCCTGAAGGCCGGCGACGTGGTGACGCTGGGCATCGAGGGCCTCGGCACGCAGCGTCAGGTCTGCGTGCAGGGGTAAGGCACGACACCGGCCTAACGGCCGGAAGGCAGCGGCGGGATGCGCACGAGCAGCGTGTCCCGCAGCGCCTCAGGCCGGGCGCTGCGCATCATCTTGCCGTCGGCGCGGCCGATGTAGGTTTCCGCGCAGGCGAGCAGGGCCGGAGCGGCCGTCTCCGGATCCAGGTCCGCGAACAGGAAGCTCCACTTCCCCTCCCCGGCCAGCGCCACGGCGCAGGACCGGGCGCAAGCGTTCATGCACTGCACCGGCGCCAGCGCGACGGCGTCGCGGTGAGCCCAACCCTCCATCGCCGCGGCCAGCGCCGCCAGCATCCGCTCGCCGTCCGGCGGCACAGCGGGATCGGCGGGGGCGCGGCGGCAGGTGGTGCAGACGTGGATGGCGTGTCGGGTGTGGGGGGGCACGGAACGGCTCGCGTGGTCGGTCGGTGGCGCACCCTAGCACCGGACGCGGACCTGCGACATCACAGCCGTCACTCCGGTTCCCGGCCGGACGCCAGCGCCTCCAGCCAGGCGAGCGCCGCCCCGACCGCGTGCACCGTCGGCGCTCCGGTATCCGCCGGGCGTTCGACCATCACCACGGGAATGCCAAGCCGGCGTGCCGCCTCCAGCTTGGCCGCGGTGGCGGTGCCGCCGCTGTTCTTGCTGACCAGCGCGTCGATGCGATGCTCCGCCAGCAGGGCCAGTTCCCCTTCCAGCGTGTAGGGGCCGCGGTCGAGGATCACCCGGTGGTCGGGCAGCTCCGGCGGCGGGTCCGGCGGGTCGACCGCGCGGATCAGGTAGCTCCAGTCCGGCACGGCGGCGAAGGGCGCCAGCTCCTGCCGGCCGACGGTGAGGAACACCCGCCGGCCCAGCGGCCGCAACGCCTCGGCCGCCGCGGCCATGTCGGGCACGCCGATCCAGCGGTCTCCGGGTCCGGCGGTCCAGGCGGCACGGGTCAGCACCAGCAGCGGCACCCCGGCCCTCGCGCAGGCGGCCACGGCGTTGGCGGAGATGCGGGCGGCGAAGGGGTGGGTGGCGTCCACCACCGCACCGATCCGGTTTTCGGTCAGATAAGCCGCCAGCCCGTCGGCCCCGCCGAAGCCGCCGACGCGGGTGGGCAGCGGTGGCAGCACCGGCCGCGCCGTCCGCCCGGCCAGCGATACCTCCGCCGCGATGACGGGATGGTCGGCCAACCGCTTCGCCAGAGCCATCGCCTCCGTGGTGCCGCCGAGGATCAGGGCCTTCATGCGCCGCGCTCCACTGGATCTTTCACGCCCTCGCCCGGCCCCCGCCACGGAGCCTCCCCGGCGACCCGCCCTTCCCGGTCCACCACCAGCACCTCCACCGCGATCGGCGCCCCGTCCAGCACGGCCAGAGCCGTTGCCTGGGCCAGGGCGGCCACATGGTCGGCGAGCGGCAGCCCGGCCTGCTGCACCATCCCCAGCACCTGCGCCGCCGTGTTGGCGCTCCGCGCGTTGTCCACGAGATCGGCAGGCGCGCCCAGCACCGCCAGCCGGTCGGCCAGCCAGCCGAGATCGACCACCCCGCGCTTGGAATGCAGATCCAGGATGCCCTGCGCCAGCTTGCTGAACTTGGCGAAGCCACCGGCCAGCGTCAGCCGGGGCACCGGGTGGCGGCGGAGATACTTCAGCGTGCCGCCGGCGAAGTCGCCCATGTCGATCAGCGCCTGCTCGCTGAGACCATGCCGGCGCTGGGCCGCCCCCTCCGACGCGGCCCCGGTCGCCGCGGCGACATGGGTGAGCCCGGCAGCCCGCGCCACATCCACCCCGCGCTGTATGGACGCGATCCAGGCGCCGCAGGAATAGGGCACCACGATGCCGGTGGTGCCGAGGATCGAGAGCCCGCCGACGATCCCCAGCCGCCCGTTCAGCGTCCGCTCCGCCAGCTTTTCGCCGCCGGGAATCGAGATTTCGACCAGCAGGTCGGGCGCCGTGCCGGCCTCCGCCGCGGCCTCTTCCACCGCGCGGCGGATCATGGCGCGGGGAACCGGGTTGATCGCCGGCTCCCCCACAGGCACCGGCAGGCCGGGCCGGGTCACCATGCCCACGCCCTCCCCAGCCCGGAACAGCACACCGGCCCCGGCCGGTGCCCGCTCCACGCGCGCGCGGACCAGGGCGCCGTGCGTCACGTCGGGATCGTCACCCGCGTCCTTGACCACCCCGGCCGCCGCCCAGCCGTCGCCCCGTTCGGTCCAGCCGAGTGCGAAACATGGCGTCTGGCCGCCGGGAAGCGTCACCATCACCGGATCGGGAAAGTCCCCACCGAACAGGGCCGCCGTCGCGGCGCGGGTGGCGGCCGCGGCGCAGGTGCCGGTGGTCCAGCCCCGGCGCAACGCCTGCCCGTCCCGCTCCCCGTCCATGGCACCGTCGGTCATGGCTCCCCCGTGCCTCCGCGTCCAGCAGCCCCATCGATCACGCGCGGGATGGACTACGCCAAGCCGCAACGATCGTCCATGCCGGACGTGATCGATGCATGACGATCCCCCCATGGAACGAACGGGCCGACAGCGGCTTTCACGCTGTCCGCACCCCATATTGCGGGGTGTCATCCACCATCCGGACAACGCCGATGACCAGACAGCCGCCCACCGCCCTGCCGGCCAGCAGCCTCCGCCTGTCCTTCCGGCATCACGAGTCCTTCGACCCACCGCGCAAGAAGCCGATCCGCGACAACCTGTCGGCCGTCGAGGTGATCGGGGAATGCCTGTTCATCGCCGACGACGAGGGCGCGCGGATCGACCGGCTGACCGCCACCGGGCCCGGCGGCTACGGCGGGCACGAGCCCTTCTTCCTCGGCGGCGTCTTCGATCAGTTGGAGGCGACGGAGAAGGACGGAAAGACGGTCCACGACGAGGTGGACATCGAAGGGATGGCGGCGGACAGCGGTTGGCTGTGGGTGGTCGGCTCCCACAGCCTCGTGCGTGAAAAGCCGAAGGCGACGCAGCACGACGCCGACACCGCGCTGAAGCTGCTGACCGACGTTGACCGGAAGCCCAACCGCTTCCTTCTCGGCCGCATCCCGCTCCACCCGGCCGACGGCGCCGGGCTGGTCGAGCTGCGCGCGGAGGACGGGACGCGCAAGGCCGGCTGCCTGAAGATGGGCGGGAAGTCCAACGCCCTCATCAAGGCGCTGAAGAAGGACGAGCATTTCGGCCGCTTCCTGCACATCCCGGCCAAGGAGAACGGCCTGGACATCGAAGGGATGGCGGTGCGCGGCAACCGGGTCTTCCTCGGCCTGCGCGGTCCGGTCCTGCGCGGCTGGGCCTGCATCCTGGAACTCTGCGTGGAGGCAACGAAGAAGGGGCGGCTGAAGCTGACCGTGCCGGACGGTGACGGTCTGCCCTACCGCAAGCATTTCATGGAGCTCCAGGGACTCGGTATCCGCGAACTGGCCTTCGACGGTGACGACCTGCTGATCCTGGCCGGGCCGACCATGGATCTGGACGGGCCGGTGCGGGTGTGGCGCTGGTCCGGCTGCCTGGACAGCGACGCGCCCACCATCACTCCCACGGAGCGGCTGACGCCGGTGCTGGAGCTTCCCTTCGGTGAGGACTGCGACCATGCGGAGGGGATCGCCGTGGTCCGGTCTCCGGACGGGGCGAAAACGCTGCTGGTCGTCTACGACAGCCCGTCCTCCGATCGCCGGACGGGAGCCACCGACGTGCACGCCGATCTGTTCGCCCTGTAGGGCCGAGGAAACATCCACCCTCTCCGCCCTGTTCATGCTCGCAACGACCAGGACGGAGGAATGGAATGTCGAACCTGACAAAGCTGCTGGGCACCCTGCTCGCCAGCGGCATGGCCGGCCACAGTCGCCGCGGCCCGCATTTCGCCGCGTCGCCCTTCGGCATGGGCGCCGGATTGGGCGGGCTCGGCGGTGCGGCGGCAATGGCGGCCGGCGGGCGCAAGGGCGGGTTCAAGAACGCCGCGGGCCTCGCCGCACTCGGTTACCTCGCCTACAAGGCCTACCAGGACCACCAGGACCACCAGGGCCGCCAGCCCGCCGCCGGTACCGCCCCGGCGCAATCGTCCGCCACCGGCGGTCCGTCGCTGGGCGAGCGGCTGGCCGGTCTGCTGCAGCCGGAGCAGCGGGCAGCGCCCGAGGCGGCGGTCGGCGATCAGAAGGCCTTGCTGCTGATCCGCGCCATGGTCGCCGCGGCGGCGGCGGACGGCACCGTCGATGCCACCGAGCGTCGCCGCATCCTGGACCGCATGAGCGCGGCCGGGGCCGACGAGGAGGACCGGCGGCTGATCGAACGCGAGCTGGACACCCCCGCCCCGCTCGACAGCATCGTCAACCAGGTGCACGACGCGGAGACGGCCGAGCAGGTCTACCTCGCCTCCCTTCTGGCGATCGAGGCGGACAGCCCGGCCGAGCGCAGCTATCTGCACTACCTCGCCGCCCGTCTCAACATAGGCGAGGAGCGGGCCCGGGAGCTGTCGGCGGCGGCCTAACCGCGCGCCAGCGACGCCTCCACCGGATCGGCGGCGGCCTTGAGGATCTCGGCGCTGCGGCGCAGGCCGGCGCGCTCGTCGTCCGAGAGGTCCGGCATAACCGTGCCTACCACCCCGGCCGCCGCCACCACCCGCGGCAGCGACAGGGCAACCTTGGGCACGCCCAGCACCTCGTCGTTGAGGATCGAGCAGGACAGCACCGCCCGCTCGTCGCGCGCGATGGCGCCGACGATGCGGGCGATGCCGCTGCCGATGCCGAAGGCGGTGTGTCCCTTGCCTTCGATGATGTGATAGGCGGCACGGCGCACCCCCGCGTCGATCGCGGCGCGGTCCGCGTCCGTCAGCGGCATGTCGGACTGCCGGGCGAAGCGGTCCACCGGCATGCCGGCGACGGTGGCGGTGGACCAGACCAGCACCTCCGAGTCGCCATGCTCGCCCACCACGTGGGCGTGCACGGATTTGGGCGTCACCGCCAGCCGCTCGGCCAGCAGCGCCCGGAAGCGTGCGGTGTCGAGGATGGTGCCCGACCCGATCACCCGTGACGCCGGCAGGCCGGAGATGCGCGTTGCCACCTGGGTCATCACGTCCACCGGGTTGGTGGCGACCAGCAGGATGGCGTCCGGGGCGGCAGCCAGCGCCGGGCCGATGATGGCTTCGAACACGCGGGCGTTGCGTTCCAGCAGCTCCAGCCGGGTCTCGCCCGGCTTCTGGCCGACCCCGGCCGCCAGCACGATCACGCCGGCGCCACCCAGCGCGTCATAACCGCCGTGCCGCACCGCCACCGCGTGCGCGAAGGGGACGGCGTGCGCGATGTCCTGCGCCTGCGCCGCCGCCAGCTTGGGATTGGCGTCCACCAGCACCAGCTCGCTGGCGCTGCCGCCCATCACCATGGCAAAGGCCGCGGTGCTGCCCACCGCGCCCGCGCCGACGATCCCGACCTTCATGCTCTCCTCCCTCTTGTGGTGCCGTCCCGCCGCTAGAGCGGCAGGCGCAGCCGCACGCGCAGCCCCCCGTGGGGGCTGTCGGACAGGGTGATGTCGCCGCCATGGCCGCGCACCACGTCGCGCGCGATCGTCAGCCCCAACCCCGAGCCTCCGGTCGCCCTGTTGCGCGACGAATCCAGACGGAAGAACGGCTTGAACACGTCCTCCCGGTTCCGTTCGGGGATGCCGGGGCCGTCGTCGTCCACCGTGATCTCGATGGCGCCGGCCATGCGCGACGCCTCCACCCAGATGCGGTCGGCGTGACGCCGGGCGTTGGCGATCAGGTTGGCGAGGCAGCGGCGGGTGGCGCTGGGACGGAGCGGCAGGGTCAGCTGCTCCTCGGCGGCGAGTTGCACGTCCGCACCCTCACGCCGGGCGCCGTTGACCACCTCGTTGAGCAGGCGGGTGAGGTCGGTCGGCTGCACCGCCTCCGCCCCCTCGCCGCGGGCGAAGGCCAGATAGCCCTCGATCATCGCCTCCATCTCGGCGACGTCGTCCTTCAGCTCCTCCACCTCCGGGTTCTCGCCCAGCATGTCGAGCGCCAGCTTCATCCGGGTCAGCGGGGTGCGCAGGTCGTGGCTGACGCCGGCCAGCATCTCCGTGCGCTGGCTGATCTGGCGCTGGATGCGCTCGCGCATCACCAGGAACGCCGCCGCCGCCTGCCGCACCTCGCTGGCCCCCTCCAGCTTGAAGTTGGCGACATCGCGCCCCTTGCCGAATCCGTCGGCGGCGATGGCGAGGCGGCGGATGGGCCGGATCTGGTTGCGCATGAAGATGATGGCGATGGCGAACAGCACGAGGGCCGAGCCGACCATCCACAGCAGGAAGATGTAGGTCGTCGGGCTGAACAGCCGCTTTTCCGGCGACATGACGGAGACCACGCCGGCCGGAATCTCCACTCGGATCTCGTACCAGTCCTCCACCAGCTCGGTGTTGATGGTGAAGGGCCGGCGCACCCGCTCGATCATGGCCTGGCGCAGGGTTTCGGCCACCATCCCGCGCGACCGCGTCGTTTCGGTGGCAAGCCGCTTGCCGGTCTCCAGCGTAACGATCAGGTCGGTGGTGCGCGCCGCCAGGGCCAGGGTCCGCTCCCGCTCCTCGGCGGTCGGGTCGTCCTCCAGAAGTTCCACCACCATGGCGATGTCGCCGGCGACGCCGAAGGCGAGGCGCCGGCTCATGGAATCCCAGTGGCGGTCGTAGAAGATCCAGGTCGCCACCGCCTGCGCCAGCACCACCGGCGTCACGATGATCAGCAGCGACCGGCCGAACAGCGTGCGCGGCAAGATGCGCTTGATGCCGAGGAAACCACCGCGGGGGCGGTAGGGGCGGACGGCATCGCCGGCGGTCGCGGTCATGGATCGGGTCTCAGCACATACCCCTCGCCGCGCACGGTCTGGAGATAGCGCGGCTCGCCGGGGTCCGGCTCGATCTTGCGGCGCAGGCGGGTGACCTGCACGTCCACGGCGCGGGCGTTGCCCGCCACCTTGCTGCGCTCGGTCAGCTCCTCCCGGCTGAAGGTGACGCCGGGGGAGGCCGCGAGCACCCGCAGCAGGCTGGCCTCGGCCGTGGTCAGCCGCACCACCTCGTCGCCCGAGCGCAGCTCGTCACGGTCGGGGTGGAACATCAGCGGGCCGAGCCGCACAGGTGGGGCCGTCGACGGCTCCACCGGCCGCACCGCCTGCCGGCGCAGGATCGACGTCATGCGCAGCACCAGCTCCCGCGGCTGGAAGGGCTTGGCGAGATAGTCGTCCGCACCGGCCTCGAGCCCGGCGATGCGGTCGTCGGATTCGCCGCGCGCGGTCAGCAGAAGGATCGGCACGTCGCTGTCGCGGCGCAGGGATTCGGTCAGCTCCAGCCCGCTCTCCCCCGGCATCATGATGTCGAGCACGATGAGGTCGAAGGCCAGCCCGCCCAACTTGGCGCGCGCCTCCGCCGCATCCCTGGCGGTGGTCACGAGGAAGCCGTTGGTCGACAGGTAGCGTCGCAGCAGCTCGCGCAGGCGCGTGTCGTCATCGACCACGAGGATGTGGGGCTGATCGTCGGTCATGACCGCGACTATAGCGCGCCCCGCCGCCATCCTCCACGCCCGACACCCGGTCAGGGGGCGGGCGGCGGCAGGCAGTTGGCAAGGATCGCGTAGCACAAGGTTATGTCCCGGTTCTGGTTGTAGGTCAGTTCCCGCACGCGCCCGTCGCGGATGGTGAAGGTGGCGTCGCAGCGGTAGGAGCGCGACCAGGTCGACACCTCCGGTCGGAAGACCCCGCGGCCGGCCCAGGGAAAGGGTTCGTAGTCCACGTCGCGTTCGACGATCGTCTGCTCGCGGCTGTAGGTCAGATACTCCGCACCATCGGCAGCGGCCGTGCGCTCCGGGACTCCGGCGCACGACAGCAACGCGGTCTTGGGCGTGCCGACCAGCGTTTCCGGAGCCTTCAAGGCAAGCTGTGCGCCGGGATTGGCGCAGGCGCCGAGGACGGCGAGCAGGGGAAGCAGCAGCGGTGCGCGTGATCGGATCATATGGTCCTCCCCTCGCCGTCCGCTTCCGAGATGGCGGTGCGGCGGAAACGCCCGGCTGGTGGTCCGGGTTCCTTTCATCAACCGTGCGCGTATTATCCTTTCGGAAACCACGGGGATCTAGCGTAGCGCAAAGCCCACGCACGACGATCGGAGCCGACCCCATGCCGATGAACGTCCTCGAGGTGGCCGTCTACGCGATGGTCCTCTCCAACGCCCAGCCCACAGCCTTCGAATGTGTCGCGGTGCAGCCGGAAGGCGTGAACTGCACCAACGGCCTCTACGCCAAGCCCGAGGGAGAGAGCGTCATCGCCTTCAACACGGGTGTGAAGGTGCTGAAGGGGAACAAGGGTCAGGTCTCGCTGACCAACGGGCTGACCACCTATTTCGACGCGTCGGCCTGGGTGTCGTTCAAGAACGGCAAGGGCGACACGCTCGTCAGCGTGCGCAAGACCGCCCCTTACCGTTTCCGCTTCTCCAACGGCTACACCTGTGCCATCGCCGGCAAGGAAAGCGACATCGCGACCTGCTTCAAGTCGTGAGCTGAAGCCCGCCCTGCCCACCGACGATCCGGGCGAGGTCGGCTCCCCGCAGGGTCGTCGCGTTGGTCCGGCTTCCCGTCAGATCGGCACCGTTCATCAGCGCGCGCGCCAGGCTGGTGTCGCGCAGGTCGGCGCCGATCAGGCTCGTTCCCTCCAGATTGGTCGGCCAGAACCGGCTGCCATCGCCCGACACGTCGACCGACCGCATGGTGACCCGCCACAGCTTGGCGCCAGCCAGATTGGCGCCGCGCAGGTTGCAGCCGGACAGGTCGGCGCTGGTGAAATCCGCGTCGCGCAGGTCGGCGTAGGACAGGTCCGCCATCACCAGCCGCGATCCGGAAAAATCCGCCCCGCGCAGGCCGCAGCGCCGCATCACCGAGCCGGAGAGGAGCTGGTTGGCGAAGCTGAGCCCGCGCAGATCCGCGCATTCCAGCTCGATCCGCCGCCCGGCCCGGCCGTCATGCTCCACCCAGAGCTGATGGGCGGAGATCATGTCGGCGACCCGCTCCGCCAGCGGGACCATGCCGGTGCCGTCGATGTCGATCCCGCGCCGCTCCAGTTCCGCCCGCTGGTCCTCCCGCAGCTTGGCTCCGGCCAACACGATGCCGTCGAGCTGCGCACGGTGCAGCGTCGCACCCGTCAGGTTCGCCGCCACCAGCACGGCCCCGCCGAGATCGGCCCCCGTCATGTCGGCGCCCGTCAGGTCGCAGCCGGTGAGGTCGCACTGGCTCATGCGGCAATCGGTGAGCAGCGTGCGCACCATGGTGGCGCCGATGAAGGTGGTGACGCCGCTCTGATTGCCGGCCGGCCGGCGGGCACCGGCCGGGGCCATGGCCCCTTTCCGAAGGTCGGCGCCGCGCAGGTCGGCGGAGGACAGACGGGCGCGGTCCACCCGCGCGCCGCGCAGGTCGGCCCCGCTCAGCCGCGCGCCGGTAAGGTCCGCGTGGGACAGATCCGTGCAGAAAAGGTCGGCCTGGGCAAGTTCGGCACCCGTCATCCGGGACCCGGACAGCGACGCACCCGCCAGCTTCGCCCCGGAAAGATTGATCCGGTTGAGCCCTAGCCCGGAGAGATCGAAGAAGCTGAGATCGGCCCGCCGCCCCCGCCCGCCGGTGTCGTGCTTCAGCCAGCGTTGATGCAGAATCAAAGCATCGCGAATTGCCCTCAAATGCTTTTCATCGTGCTCCGCCATGGACGCCCTCCGTCGACGTCCCCCGGCAGGACCAACTCTTGGAAACGTCAGCCATCGGATCGAAAGAATACTGTACGCGTCGGGAAACGCAACAAAGCTGAAGCGGCTACGAATTCATAGTGCGCGGCAAACGGCTGCCCGCCACGCACCCGCGTGGCGCAGCGCACGGCGGAGATCCATGCGGACCCCGTCACGTTGACGTGAGACCGCGCGTCGCAGCCCTGGACATCGTGAACGCATACACCAATATGTTCGGTAGCGACAACAGTGCTACCCGTAAACCGCTGGGGTGAAAAGGCGCGCCATGACACGTCGATCCCTGTTCGGCACCGGATTCGGAAAGCTGTCCGAAGGACTTTTCGGAAGGCCGGCCGACTCCGACTCGACCACCTACCCGGTTGGCAAAAGCGAGGAGGATTGGCGGGAGAGCCTGTCCCCTGCCCAGTATTACGTGCTTCGGGAGCACGGGACCGAGCGGGCGGGGACCAGTCCGCTCAACCGCGAGAAGCGCCAGGGCGTGTTCGCCTGCGCCGGCTGCGGGCAGGCGCTGTTCAGCGCCGCCACCAAATACGACAGCGGCACCGGCTGGCCCAGCTTCTGGGATCCCCTCCCCGGTGCCGTCGGGACCTCGGTGGACCGCAAGCTGTTCCAGGAGCGGACGGAGGTCCATTGCTCGCAATGCGGCGGCCATCTCGGGCACGTCTTCGACGACGGCCCGGCCCCGACGGGTCTGCGCTATTGCATGAATGGCGTGGCCATGACCTTCGAGCCGGACGACGGGGCATGACGGGAGACCACATCCGCAATTGCTAAGTTGTCTAAGCAAACCAATTGCCGGGTAGCGGGGCGGCTTGGCTGTGACATAAAATGTCCCCTGGCAATACACTTCCTTAACCGGTACGGGTGATCATGCTGGCGCGAGGCTTGAACAAAGGCGCGCCGCATGGTCATTTCGGGCGAATTCCTCGGAATGCTGCTGTTGGTCACCAGCGCTGCAGCGCTTGGCCTGTCCATAGTCATAGACGTGGGCAGGATCAGCGCCGAACGCGCGCGGCTGACCATGCTCCAGCGCCAGTTCGACAAGAAGCGCGCAGCGCACCGGGAATGGAACGCCAAGGCCGATCAGAAAGCGGTCGAGCTGAAGGCGCACCACACCCGACTGCTTGAATTCACCAGCCGCAAGCAGAAGGTGCAGCAGGAGATCAAGGCGCTGGAGTTCGTGCGCGTCGAGCTGGTGCATGAGCTGGGCGACCCCGCCCCCGGAGCCATGGGGTTCTGGGCGCAATTGCAGGTGATGCCGAACTTCGCCACCGTGGACCGGCACGAGGTGGTCTTCTCCCGCCAGATTTGGGAGTACCGGAACGTCGCGCATGTGTGGGCCGGCGCGTCGGAGCATGCGCAGGCGCTGCTGCGGATCGCCTTCACACAGCGCAGCGGTGTGCAGGCCACCCGGATGCTGCCGCTGGTCTTCGCACCTGACGGTGTGGAAGCGGACTCCGGCGCATACACGGGAATGGAGACCGGCGCATGATCGGGATGATGCTCTACATCTCCATGGCGCTGATGGTTCTGGCCGTCGTTTCCAACCGTTACTGGCACCGGCAGCTTCTCAAGACCCGCGACGACGTGGCGAAGCTGCGGGTCAGGGTGGAGAACATGCAGAAGGATGTGGCCTCCGTCGCCTCCGCCTACGCCACGCTGGCCCACGACACCGCCGACACGGAGCGGCGCGCCACCCGCGCCGAGCAGGAGGCCGCCGCCGCGTTGCAGGAGCTGGAGGCGAAGAAACAGGCGGGGACCGACCGCTACTACATCTTCGACCGGCTGGAGCCCCGCCCCGGCCGCTTCTGGGAGGCCGCGGTCCGCCATGTGCCCGACGCGGTGATCGACCGCTCCGCCCCGGTGAGCTGGTCGACGCCGCGCCGTTACATCCTGATCGCCGACACCGAGAAGGAGGCTCGCCGACGGGTCGCCGCCCGCATGCCGCGATCGCAGGGGTTCGACCTGATCCACGTCGTGCCCTGCCGCATCGGCAATCTCCAGGTCAGCCGCGTCTCGGAGCTGAGCACCTTCCGCAAGCCGGGAAGCGGCGGTGATGACGAGGGTGGCGGGCGGCGCGCCGCCGGCGCCCAGCGCGCCTGAGCCCCGTCGCCGCCGGGAATCGGTGGCCGCGTCCCGACCGATGCGTCATCCTGCACCGGTGCGTGCATCGGAGGGGTGAGTGCCCATGGTACCAGCGATCGGGCGGACGGCCGGACGATGGATGACCGTCCGTTACGGGCTGGCGCTCATCGTCATCGCGGTTTGCACGCTGATCGCCCACATCATGACCGAGCGGGTGATCACCCAGCACCAGGACACGCTGGAGGTGGTCAACCTCTCCGGCCGCCAGCGCATGCTGTCGCAGCGCGCCGCCCTGCTGGTCGGCAAGATCGGCAACACACCCGACGCCGAGGCGCGCGCCGCGTTGATCCCGCAGCTCGACACGGTCGTCACGATGTTCGAAAGCGCCCACCGGCGGCTGACCGGCACCGGGCCGGAGCCGGGGTTGGGACTGGCCATCCGCGACCTGTATTTCGCCGGGCCGGAGCCGTTGAACGACCAGGTCCAGCGCTTCATCGCCGCGCTGCGTGCGGTCATGGCCGCAGCGCCGGCGGGCCTGCCGCCGGATTTCGGCCCGGCGCGGCTGGTGACCGACGAGGCGCTCGGTTCGCTGCTCGACCGTCTCGACGAGATGGTCGCGCTCTATCAGGAAAACGGGGAGGAGGCGTTCCACACCCTGCGCGACCTCGGGCTGGCGGCGCTGATCATCACGCTGCTGACCCTCTGCGCGGAGGTGGTGGTGATCTTCCGGCCCATGGTGCGGCAGGTGCAGCGCCAGTTCGCCGAGATCACCCGCATGGCCGAGCGGCTGGAGCGCTCCAACGAGCATCTGGAGGAGCAGGTCCGCGTCCGCACCGCCGAGCTGCACGCCGCGAAGGACGCCGCCGAGCAGGCGCACCGCGCCAAGTCCCGCTTCCTGTCCTACGCCGGCCATGACCTGAAACAGCCGCTGGAAGCGATCGGCATGTTCACCGGGATGCTCGAACGGCAGGTGGCCGCTCCCCGTGGACAAGCCCTTCTCCGGGACATGCGGTCGGCCCAGCGGTCGATGCGCGATCTGCTGAACGCGATCCTGGAGATTTCCAAGCTCGAGTCGGGGGTGGTGGTGCCCCGCGTCCAGGCGGTGGCCCTCGCCCCGATCCTCGACCAGCTCGCCGCCGAGCTTGCCCCCGCCGCCGAGGAGCGCGGCCTGCGCTTCTCGGCCCCACCGACCGCGGCCGTCGTGCGGACGGACCCGTTCCTGCTGGAGCGGATCCTGCGCAACTTCCTGACCAACGCCCTGCGCTACACGGAGACCGGCGGCGTGTTGATCGGCTGCCGCCGTCGCGGCGGGTTGCTGTGGGTGGAGGTGCACGACACCGGCCGCGGCATACCGGAGGCCGACCGCAACCGCATCTTCGAGGAGTTCATCCAGCTCGACCGTCCCGACCGCGACCGCAGCGAAGGGATCGGCCTCGGCCTCGCCATCGCCGACCGGCTGGCGCGGCTGCTCGGCCACCCCGTGCGCGTATGGTCGCAGGAAGGCCGCGGGTCGGTGTTCGCCGTCGGGCTGACGCCGGCCGAGGCCGACCCCGCCGGTCAGACCAACCGGTCGCGCCCGAGTTCCTTGACCAGCAGCACGGCCTGAGTGCGGCTGCCCACACCCAGCGCCTTCAGCACCCCGGTCACGTGCGTCTTCACCGTGGACAGGTTGAGGCCCAGGCGGTTGCCGATGTCCTGGTTGGACAAGCCCTGCGCCAGAAGGTCGAGCACCTCGAGCTGCCGGCGCGTCAGTCCGTCGAGCGGTGCCGGCATGCGGCCGTTGCCGCGCTCCGCCGCGGTTCCGTCCGGGTCGCGTCCCGGCAGGCCGAGCACCGGCGGCACGTAGGAGCCGCCGGCCAGCACCAGCCGGAGGATGTTCAGGATCAGCACGTCGTCGGTCGATTTCGGGACGAAGGCGCGGGCACCCCGTGACAGCACCGACCGCATCTCGTCCGGCGACTCGATCATCGAGAAGATCACCACCGGCACCGGCGCCACCCGCTTCACCAGCGACTCGACGGCGTCGAGGCCGCCCATGCCGGGCATCCGCAAATCCATGATGATCAGCTCCGGCGCGGGGCCGGAGTCGAGGGCGGCGGTGAGCGCGTCGAAGCTGGTCACCGCGTCCACCGTCACGGCGTCCGCCAGTTCGGAGACGAGATGCGTCAACCCGCTGCGCACGATGGAATGGTCGTCGGCGATGAGGACGTGCATGGGGTCGGCGATCGAATTTCAGTGCTTTCTCGCGATTTCATACGCCGCTGCGGCGCAAAGCGCCAGAGTCGCTTACACTTCCCTTGTGCTTTCCAACACGATGACCGGCCCACCCGCCGCCTCCGCATCGCCGGCGTCATGCGTGACCAGCAGCGTCGGCACGCCGGCGGCCCGCGCCCGCGCGAAGACGAAGGCGCGCATCTGGTCGCGCAGGGCGGCGTCGAGCTTGCCGAACGGCTCGTCCAGCAGCAGCGCCCCGGGTTCGGCGAGCAGGGTCCGCATCAGCGCCACCCGCGCCCGCTGACCGCCGGACAGGGTGGCGGGGTCTCGCGCCGCGAAGCCAGCAAGCCCGGCGTCGGCCAGCGCCGCCTCCACCCGCTCCGCCCGCGTCCGCCGGCCACGCACCGAAGCCGGCAGGCCGAAGGCGAGATTGCCGCCGACCGACAGGTGCGGGAACAGCAGATCATCCTGGAACAGCGTTCCAACACGCCGCCGCTCCGGCGGCAGCCCCTCCAGGTCGCGGCCATCCAGCAGCACCCGGCCACGCGCCGTGAAGGCCGGGTCGAGGCAGCCGGAGATGAAGGCCAGCAGGCTCGACTTGCCGCAGCCGGACGGCCCCATCAGGGTCACCACCGCGCCGGGCGCCACCTCCAGCGTCAGCGGGCCGATCACCGGCTGTCCGGCGACGGCCAGCGACACCCCGTCGATGCGCAGGCTTCCGTTCATCCCGTCCTCATCCCCCGCCGCCGGCGGTGCATCCAGGCCGGCACGCCGACCGCCGCCGCGAAGGCCAGCAGCGGCAGCAGCGCCTGGGCAAAGGCGTAGACCGCGGTCACCCGCCGGTCGGCACCGGAGGCGAGCACCACCGCTTCCGTCGTCAAGGTCGCCACCCGGCCACTGCCGGCGAACAGCGTCGGCAGATACTGCGCCACACTGACCGAAAAGCCGATGGCCGCCGCCGTCGCCAGCGGGCGCAGCAGCAGCGGCACCCGCACCCGCAGGAAGCTGCGCCAGGGACCGGCCCCCAGCGCCCGCGCGCTGCGCTCGTAGCGCTCATCCAGCGCCCGCCAGGGATCGGCGAGCGCCAGGAACATGTAGGGAAGCACATACAGCAGATGCGCCCACACCAGCGCCGGCCAGCGCCCGTCCAGACCGGCCGCCACCAGCACCACCTGGATGCCGAAAAGAAAGCCGACCGACGGCACCAGCAGCGGCAGATAGACGAGCCACAGGGCCCGCCCTGCCAGGGCGGCCGGCAACCGCCGTCCGTTCTCCAGGCAGCCGGCAACAAGGACGAGACCCACCCCGACCGCCGCGGCACCGATCAGCAGCGTGTTCAGCGCCGGCCCCGCCAGCCCCGGCCACGCGGCGGCGAGGGTGTCGAGCGTCCAGCCCGCCGGCAGCGGATCGGCGAAGCGCCAGCCGCGCGCCAACGCCCACAGGGCGAGCACCGCGATCGATCCCGCCACCGCCAGCACCGCCAGCGCCATGCCGGCCGCGGTCACCGCGCGCAGCCCCCACCCGGACCCGCCGCGCCCGCCGGCACAGGCCCAGCGTCGGCCGATCAGGGCCACCGCACGCTCCCCACCCAGCCACAGCAGGATGGCTCCGCCCACCAGTCCCGATTGGAGCACGGCGCCAGCCGCCGCCTGGAAGCGCAGCGCCAGATCCGGATCGGCGAACCAGCGCAGGACCAGCGGCGTCAGCGGCGGCGGCAGGGTCGGGGCCAGGACCAGCGCCGGTTCCACCGCCGACAGCGAATAGGCCAGCACCGCCAGCACCGGCAGCCGCACCTGCCGGTAGACCAGCGGCAGCACCACCTTCACCCACGCCGCCACCGGCCCGTAACCCAGGCTGCGGGCCGCGCGCAGCAGCCCGTCCGCCCCGGTCTGGCCGAGCGCCGCCGCGATGGCGAGGACGAGGAACGGCACCTCTTTGCAGACCAGCGCCAGCGTGTAGGCGATGCCCCAGGGGTCCTGCACCAGCGCGATGTCCGGCGGGCGCGTCCAGCCGGTGGCCCAGGGCGACAGCAGCCGGACGATCCAGCCGCTGGGCGCCACCAGGAAGGCGAAGCCGATGGCGAAGGCCGCGTGCGGCACCGCCAGCAGCGGCGGCAGCACCCCCCGCAGTACGGCGAACCACCGGCTGCCGTGCCACGCCGCGGCGATCCCGAAGGCCAGCGCCACGGACATCAGCGTCGCCGCCACGCCGGTGATGAGCGTCAACCGGATCGAGGCCGTGAGGCCCGGCGCCGCCAGAAGGTCGCGCCACGGTTTCAGCGTCGGCTCGGTCCCGCCAAGGGCCGGCAGGATGCCGAAGGACGGGAGCAGCGTGCCCACCAGCCCCACCAGGATCGGCCCGAGGAAGACCACGACGGTGACCGCCGGGAACAGCCCGAGCCCCACCGACGGGCGGGGAAGACCGGCGAGCGCCCAGCGGGCCGCGCGCAGCGCAGCGATCACCGCGCCCCCCTTTCACGCCGAAGTGACCCGGCCCCCCGGTTCCCCCGGCCCCTCGCCCGCCCTACCTTGGGAGCCACCGAGGAACGAACCGGGGATGCGACGTGGAGTCGATCTATTACGTGCTGTGCTGGGCCTGCCACCGCCGCTGCGACCATTGCTACGAGGACCGCTTCCGCCCCTATGTGCGCGACGCTCTCGAGGCCGTGGTGCGGGAGGCGGAGGAGAACGCCCCGCGCATCATCGCGCATCTCCCCGACAGCATGCTGTACCGCGACCTCGGCGATGTGGACGAGGCCGGGGCGCCGCGGGTGAAGATGGGACGGATCATCCTGGCCGGCGGCGACGTGCTGGTCGATCCCGTCCGCGAGCGGGTGCTCTACCCCACCCTGCGGCGGCTGCGCGCCCGCTACGCCGCCACCGGCGGGGTGCGGCTGGTGGTGCAGACCACCGGCGATCTGGTGACCGAACCGATCCTGCGCGAGTTGCTGGACGCCGGCATGGATCATCTGTCGGTGTCGGGGCTGGACGATTTCCACGTCGGCATGCAGGGCGGCCGGAAGGAGACGCTGAAGGACAGCCTGACCGCGCTGTTCGAGGGGCTGGGCATGATCGCGGGCTCCGCCGCCGTCGGTGACGGGCGACCGTCCTTCGGCTTCTTCGGCGCCACGCCGGAAAGCTGGATCGGCAAGATCTGGCCGCGCGGGCGGGCGTGGCAGAACGGGTTGTCCACAGCGACGCTGGCCGACAATTTCTGCGGCCAGTGGTCGGGCGGCATAGGCTTTCTGCGCCAGGGATGGGCCGGGGCCGAGGTGGCGGTGGAGCCGGACGGCCGCGTCTATCCCTGCTGCATGAAGACGCGCAAGGCCATCGGCAACCTGCTCGACGAGCCGCTGGCCGAGATCCTCGACAGCCTCGCCGGCCACCCGGCCTTCGAGTCGATCTCCGCCGGCCGGCCGGAACGGATGGGGCTGGCCGCCGGGTGGAGCATCGACCGCTATCTGGAGGCCTGCGAGACCACCACGCCCACCGGCCAGCCCTACCGCAACCTGTGCATCGGCTGCGACCGCTTCCACGAGGAGGTGCTGGGGCCGGTGATCGACCGCATCGCGGAGGAGCGCCGGGCCCGGCGCCACCTCGCGGCTCAGCCGCGGGAATAGCGCCGCTGCCATTCGGCCTCGATCCGCTCCATCCAGCTCGGGTGCGGCTCCGGCAGCGCGGGTCCGAGGCTGCCGGCTGCCGGGGCGGCCGGGTGCTTGGGCACCGCGTCGAACAGGGCGCGCTGATCGGGCGACAGCCGATCAAGGTCGAGCACGGTGTCGGAACCCCAATGCCGCGCGTCCTGCTTGCGGGCCTGCGCCTCCGGCGACAGCAGGAAGTCGATGACCACCAGCGCCGCCGCACGGGCGCGGGCGTTGTAGGGGATCGCCAGGAAGTTGGCGTTGCCGATGGTGCCGCCGTCCAGCGCGTAGACCCGCGCTGTCTTCGGAAGCTGCCCCTCCTCGATGGCGCTGGCCGCCTCCAGCGTCGAGAAGGCCATGGACAGATCGACCTCCCCGTCGGCGAGCAGCCGCCGCTGTTCGGGGCCGGAGGATGGGAAGGCGCGTCCGCCGCGCCAGGACACGGCGTGCAACGCGTCCAGCCAGGGCCACAGCGGTGCCGTCACGATTGCGAACGTTCCCTCCGTCGCCGGGGCCATCAGCGCCGCCTTGTCGGCGGCCAGCGCGTGGAGCGCCTGCTTCAGGAAGGTGGATCCCAGGAAGTGCGGCGGCTGCGGGTAGGTGAAGCGGCCCGGATTGGCCTTGGCCCAGGCCAGCAGCGCGTCGATGTTGCGTGGCGGGTCGGGAAGGACGGCGGTGTCGTGCAGAAAGACGAATCGCGCCATGCCCCACGGCGCCTCCATCCCCTCCACCGGCACGGTGAAATCGACGATGGTCGGCTTGTTCACCGTGTCCACCAGCGCGAAGCCGGGAAGCCGGTCGGTGAAGGGGCCGTACAGAAGGCCGTGCGCCTTCATCGCCGCGAAATTCTCGCCGTTGATCCACAGGAGATCGACGGAGCCCCCCTCCGACCGCCCGGCCGTTTTCTCCGCCAGGATGCGGGATACGGTTTCTGCAATGTCGGTCACCTTGACGTGGCGCAGCTCGATGCCGTGGCGGGCCTTCACCTGTCCGGCCGCCCACTGGATGTAGGCGTTGGCCTTGGTGGAGCCGCCCCAGGCGTTGAAATAGACGGTCTGCCCGCGCGCCGCGGCCAGCGTATCGTTCCAGCCTTCGGCCGCGGCGTTGCCGGCCATCAGCACCAGCGCCGTCAGGATACCCATGAAGAAGCGCCGCATCGGCCCGTCCCTGCCCGTTCGTCCGATGCAGACCATGTCCGTGTTCCGGCGGTTCGGGCAACCCCCGGTCAGGCACGGCGCCGTCACATCACCGTGAACCCGCGCGCCAACGCCGCCAGCCAGCCGCGTCGTCCACGTCGTCCAGCGTGTCGACGAGGCCCACCGCGTGCCGGCGCGGCAGGCTCGCGACGCTGTCCGCCAGCGCGTGCGGGGAGGACCAGCGGACACCCGCGAACATCCCGCGCGGCAGGGCGCGCAGCCGCCTCACCCCGACCAGCCAATAACCGCCGTCGCCCGCCGGCCCGAACACCGCGTCGTGCCGGCCGAGCGCGCGGAAAGCGGCGACAATGTGAGGCGCCCTGATGTCGGGAATGTCGCTGCCGACCAGCACCGCCGGCCCCGGCGGCGGGGCCGCCAGCGCCCGCGCCATGCGTCGCCCGAGATCGCCGCCACCCTGCGCCACCCGCCGCCCCGCCCCCGGCGGCCAGCCGCGCATCGCCGCGGCGCGGTCGGGTGCCACCGCCACCGTCAGCGTCCAGCGCGGGTCGCCGCCCAGCCGCCGCAGCAGCGCGGCAAGGACAAGGCGGGAAAAGCGCCACGCCTCCAGCCGCCCGATCCCGGCGGCAAGCCGCGTCTTACCCCGCCCCAGCCTGGATTGCCGGGCGAAGACGATCAGGTGCCGGCGCCTCAACCGTAGATCCTCCGGATCAGGCGCGGCGGCACGCCGGCCATGTGGAGCGACAGGCACAGCAGGTTGCGCGCCGGCCGCAGCACCCACCCGTCGCGCTCGTATCGGGCGGCGGACGTCACGGCGTCGGCCTCCAGTGGCACCAGACGTCGGCGCCCGATGCGCCGGGCCAGATCGACATCCTCCATCAGCGGCAGCGGCGCGAAGCCGCCGATGGCCCGGTAGAAGGCCGCCGCGATCAACAGCCCCTGGTCGCCGTAGGGCAGGCCCAGCGCCCGCGACCGCCACGCCACCGCCCGCTCGACCCGCCGCGCGGCCGGTGCGTCCGAGTCGAAGCGCAGGCGGAAATAGCCGGCCCGTGCGGCGTTGGCCGGATCAGCCGCAAACCCGTGGGCCACGTCGCGCCAGCCGGGGGAGAGCCGGGTGTCCGCGTGCAGGAACAGCAGCCAGGGCGTGGCCATGGCGTCCGCGCCTGCGGCGAGTTGCACCCCGCGACCGCGCGGCGTGCGCAGGACGCGCGCGCCACGCTCCTCCGCCAGTCGCAGCCCGTCGTCCACGGAGCCGCCATCGCAGACGACGACCGGCAATCCCGCCACGGTGTCGAGGGTGCGACCGAGGGTTGCCGCGCCGTTCAGGCAGGGGACCACCACGCCGATCATGGTGTGCCGGGTTCCGCGACCGCCAACGCGCCTGTTGTGCGGGCGCGAAGGATATCGCAATGTGGGATTTCATGATAATCCGCTGGACAAACGAAATGGACGCCGCTCTTCCCACACCCGACGCTCCCGAGACCGCAGGCCCGCCCGCGCATGGCGAGGTGCGGGCGGTGGAGGACGGGCTGCTGTGGATCAGGCTGTCCCTGCCCTTCCGGCTCAACCATGTCAACGGATGGGCGATCGACGACGGCGACGGCTGGACGGTGGTGGACACCGGCGTATCCGACCCGCGGACGCGCGCCGCGTGGGAGGCGCTGCTCGCCGGTCCGCTGTCCGGCAAGCCGCTTCACCGCGTCATCGCCACCCATTTCCACCCCGACCACATCGGCCTCGCCGGCTGGCTGGTGGAAAAGACCGGGGCGGTCTTCGTGTCGAGCCTGACTGAATGGCTGTTCGCCCGCGCGCTCAGCGCCGACGACGGCGCCTGGCAGGCCGAGGCCTGCGCCGGCTTCTACCGGCGCGCGGGCCTGACCGGTGACCGGTTGGACGCAGTGCTGGCCCATGGCGGATCCTATACCCGCGCGGTGCCCACGGTGCCGGCGACGGTGCAGCGGTTGCGCCATGGTGACCGTCTGACACTGGGCGGCGCCTCCTGGCGGATGATCGGCAGCGGCGGACACACGCCGGAGCCGGTCGCGCTGTTTCGCCACGAACGACCGGTGCTGATCGCCGGCGACCAGGTGCTGGAGCGGATCAGCCCGAACGTCTCCGTCTGGCCGACCGAGCCGGACGCCGATCCCCTGGCCGATTTCCTGGACGGATTCGCCGCCTTCGAGTCCCTGCCCGCGGACACGCTGGTGCTGCCCTCGCACGGCCGCCCCTTCACGGGGCTGCACGCTCGGCTGGCGGAGCTGCGGGCGCATCATGAGGAACGGTTGGAGGAGGCGCTGGCGCTGTGCGCCACCGCGGTGACGGCGGCCAAGGCGGCGGACGCGATGTTCCCAGGGCCGCTGGACACCCACCAGACCGTGTTCGCGCTGGGAGAGGCCATCGCGCACCTCAACCACCTCCGGAACCGCGGCGCGGTGGAACGGACCACGGGAAGCGACGGGATCGACCGCTACCGGCGCAGGGCCGACCCGCGTGGCTGAGAGGGTGGCTCAGCCCTCCGCCACCCATTCGAAATACTGGGGATCGAGCAGGGTCGCCACGGAAATGGTTTTCAGCGTCTTGGGATCGTCGGCGCGCCGCATCTGGGCGTGCTGCGTGCCGAGACCATCCTTGCGGATCGCGACGACCTCCCACAGGCCACCGCCCGGACCGAGCTTCCGGAACGTCTGGCCTTCGATGACTTCGCGCTTCCTGCGCATTGGTAATCCTCCGACAGATGCCGAACGGGCACCCCAGTGACACCCGTCTTCTCCCTATGAACGTTCCTATCAAACACGAAACGCCCGTAGGCTGGCGATAGCCTGATGCGGAATGGCTGGTCGGCCCGACTGTTGTTACCGCGGCGCAACAAGTGCGGCGGTTGGACGCGGAAAACGCTGGACTTGCTTGCGATGCATTGCGGGAACAACGGGGCCTGGGGTAGCGTTCATACCTGCATGAAGACCGATCACGACGTGCTCCTTCTCGCGACTCGCCTGGTTGATGAACTGGGCGAAACCGCATTGCGGATCAGCCGGGTGCGGCTGGTCGAACTGACCGCGGCGAACAACCTTCGGGCCGCCGCGTTCTGGAGGGACGTGCTCCACACGTCGGAGGAGCTACTGGCGGCGAAGCCGGCTCCCGCGACGCCGGGCAGCTCCGGATTCGGTGGTCCCTTGGCCGCATCCTGAAAATTCGAAAGGCGGTGCCAAGCACCGCCTTTCGCACATCCGGTCCGTGGGAAGCGGGCGGCACCCGACCGCCCGCCGGTCGCACCGTTACTTCACTTCCGCGTACTGGCCGTTCGCCCACTTGTACCAGACATAGGCCGGCGAGGTGACGTCGCCCTTGGCGTCGAAGCCGATCTTGCCGATGACGGTGTCGAACTGCTTCTTGCCCAGCACCGCGGCCACCTTCGCCATGTCGGTCGACTTGGCCTCGGTCACGGCGGCGGCGTAAATCTGCATGGCGGCGTAGGTGTAGAGGGTGTAGCCCTCCGGCTCGTAGCCGGCCTTGCGGAACTTCTCCACGACGGCCTTCGCCTCGGCCTTCTCGCGCGGGTCGGGACCGAAGGTCATCATGGTGCCTTCACCGGCGGCACCGGTGATGGCCCAGTACTCGTTGGTGACCAGCGCGTCGCCGGAGACGATCGGGGCGGTCATGCCCTGATCCTTCATCTGGCGGGCGATCAGGCCGGCCTCGGTGTGGTAGCCGCCGACATAGACGACGTCGACCGCTTCCTGCTTCAGCTTGGACACCAGCGCGGAGTAGTCCTTTTCACCGGCGGTGTAGGCCTCGTAGACCTTCTCCTTCAGGCCGGCGGCGTTCAGCGCCTTCTGGGTCTCGTCGGCCAGACCCTTGCCGTAGGCCGACTTGTCGTGAAGGATGGCGATGTTCTTGCCCTTGTAGGTGTTCGCCAGATACTGGCCGGCGATCATGCCCTGCTGGTCGTCACGGCCGCAGACGCGGAAGACGTTCTTCAGCCCCTGCTCGGTCAGCTTCGGGTTGGTCGAGGCCGGCGACATCTGCAGGATGCCTTCCTCGTTGTAGACCTGACTGGCCGGGATCGAGGAGCCCGAGCAGAAATGCCCGGCCACGAACTTCACGCCGGCCTTGGCGAGCTGGTTCGCCACGGCGACCGCCTGCTTCGGGTCGCAGGCGTCGTCGCCCACTTCCAGCTTCAGCTTCTCGCCGAGGAGGCCGCCCGCCGCGTTGATGTCGGCGACGGCCATCTCCATGCCCTTCTTCATCTGCTCGCCGAAGGACGCGTACTGCCCGGTGATCGGGCCGGCGGTGGCGACGGCGATGTCGGCGCGGGCGGCGGTGGAGAACAGCGCCGTGACGGCCGCGGCAGCAAGGAGAGTCTTCTTCATGTGCATGGTCTTGCTTGTGCTCCCTGTCCAGTGTGATGCCTGACGGTCCCGATGGGGACCGTCGCCGCCGGCCGATGGATATCCTCCCGAGCGGCCGGGCGTGTTCCGTGCCAGTATACCGCGAACCGGGCCCGCTGCGAGAGGAGAGCGCACGCGAAGCCGGCGGCGATCGCTATTCGGCGAGTCGGCCACCCGGCCGCTCGCGCCAGCCGAAGGGTCCCGACCGCTCGTAGAGCCAGGGATACTGGCTGACCATGCGCCGGGCCCGTGCCATGCGGAAGGTCACCACGGCGATCACCGCGATGAAAGCCGTGTGCACCACGAATCCGTGCAGCGACAGCAGCGGCCCGCCGAACAGGCCATAGACCAGGAAGCGGTCGCCCAGCCCCAGAAGGACGATGTAGCCGTAGAGCGTGCTCTCCGGCTTCCACCCCTCCGCCAGCGTCTGGCCGGTGAGGAAGGCGCAGGCGCCGAACACGATCACCGTCAGCACGATGAAGGCGGCGATCGAGGAAGCGAGGATGGTCTCCATCAGTGGCCCCCTTCCAGATAGGCGGCGCGCACCTCCTCGTTCGCCAGCAGCTCCGCCCCGGTGCCGGACATGGTGATCTTGCCGGTCACCATGACGTAGCCGCGGTGGGCCAGCTTCAGCGCGTGGAAGGCGTTCTGCTCGACCATGAACACCGTCATCTTCTGCTCGCGGTTGATGTCCTTGATCACCTGGAAGATCTGCCGGACCACCAGCGGGGCAAGCCCCAGCGACGGCTCGTCCAGCAGGAGCAGGCGCGGCTGGCTCATCAGCGCGCGGCCGATGGCGAGCATCTGCTGCTCACCACCCGACATGGTACCGGCGCGCTGGTCGATGCGCTCCTTCAGGCGGGGGAACAGGTGGAAGACCCGCTCCAGCTCGGTGTTGAAGCTGCCCGGCTTGGCGGAGATGGAACCCATCTGCAGGTTCTCCAGCACCGTCATGCGCGGGAAGATGCGCCGCCCCTCCGGGCTCTGCGCGATGCCGCGGCGCACGATCTCGAAGGTGGGAAGGCGGGTGATGTCCTCCCCCTCGAAGATCACGCGGCCGGCGCGCGCCGGCGGGTTGCCGCAGATGGTCATCAGCAGCGTGGACTTGCCGGCGCCGTTGGCGCCGATCAGCGTCACGATCTCGCCGGCAGAGACCTCCAGATCGACGCCCTTCAGCGCCTCGATGGCGCCGTAGAAGGTGTGGACGCCCGATACCGTCAGCATGGATCAGACCCCCTTCCCTTCCAGATCCTTCGCCACTTCGGGCGGCAGCTCCTCGTCCTCCTCCTCGCCCAGATAGGCTCGGATGACAGCGGGGTCGTTCTTCACCTCGTGCGGGGTGCCGTCGGCGATCTTCCTGCCGTAATCCAGCACGACCACATGGTCGGAAATGCTCATGACCACGCTCATGTCATGCTCGATCAGCAGCACGCCGATGCCGTGCTCGTCGCGGATGAAGGTCAGCAGATCGGCCAGCTCGCCCGATTCGCGCGGGTTCAGACCGGCCGCCGGCTCGTCCAGGCACAGCAGCACCGGCTCCGTGCACATGGCGCGCGCGATCTCCAGCCGGCGCTGGGCGCCGTAGGGCAGATTGCCCGCCTGCCAGTCGGCGTAATCCAGCAACCGCACCCGCGACAGCCAGTAGCGGGCGAGGTCCACCGCCTGCTGCTCGGCCTTCCGGTAGGACGGCAGGCCGAGCAGCCCGGCGATGGTGAAGCCCGACGCGTTCTGGAGCTTGTTGTGCTGGGCGACCATCAGGTTTTCCAGCACGCTCATGCCACCGAACAGGCGGATGTTCTGGAAGGTGCGGGCGACGCTGGCCTTCTGCGAGATGCGGTAGCCCGGCATCTGCTCCAGCAGGAAGGTCTTGCCGTCCGGATGCCGCAGCGTCAGCCGCCCGATGGTGGGCGAGTAGAAGCCGGTCAGACAATTGAACAGCGTGGTCTTGCCGGCGCCGTTCGGGCCGATCACCGCGGTGATCTGCCGGTTCGCCGCGGCGAAGGACACGTCGTTGACGGCGACCAGACCGCCGAAGCGCATGGTCAGGTGCTCCACCGCCAGCAGCGGGGTGGTGGCGTTCGGCAGCGGCAAGGCGGCCGTCGTCATGATGGCGTCGGTCATTTCGCCCTCCCGCCGGCGATGGCTTCGCCGCCCGCGGCCGCGGTGCCGGCGGCGGGCGTGCCGCCGCCCCCGTAGCCTTGCAGACGGATGGTCGGATCACGGTGCGCCAGCAGCCCGCGCGGGCGCCAGAGCATGATCAGCACCATGCCCATGCCGAAGGCGACCATGCGGTACTGCTCCAGCTCGCGGAACATCTCCGGCAGGCCGATGACGATGAAGGTGGCGACCACCACACCGACCTGGCTGCCCATGCCGCCCAGCACCACGATGGCGAGGATGATCGCGGACTCGATGAAGGTGAAGCTCTCCGGACTGATGAAGCCCTGCCGCGTGGCGAAGAAGGAGCCGGCGAAGCCGCCGAACATGGCCGCGATGGCGAAGGCCCCGAGCTTCATGTTCGTCCGGTTGATGCCCAGCGAGGAGCAGGCGATGTCATCCTCGCGCAACGCCTCCCAGGCGCGGCCCATGGGCAGCTTGCGGACGCGCAGCGTGAACAGGTTCACGACCAGCGCCAGCGCCAGGATCAGGTAATAAAGGAAGATGATGCGATGCAGGGAGCTGAACTCCAGCCCGAACATCTCGTGGAAGGAGGGGAGGCCACCGGTGGGGTTGCGGTTGAACTCCGCCAGTCCGAAGAAGCTGGGGCGCGGGATGCCGCTGATGCCGTTGGGTCCGCCGGTGAACTGGTACCAGTTGATCAGGATGACGCGGATGATCTCGCCGAAGCCCAGCGTCACGATGGCGAAATAGTCGCCGCGCAGCCGCAGCACCGGAAAGCCCAGCAGCACGCCGGACAGCGCCGCCAGCACCCCCGCCAGCGGCAGGCATATCCAGAAACCCCAGCCGAAATAGGTCGCCAGAAGCGCGTAGGAGTAGGCGCCCACCGCATAGAAGGCCACATAGCCGAGGTCGAGCAGGCCGGCCAGCCCGACCACGATGTTCAACCCCCAGCCCAGCATGATGTAGGTGAGCAGCAGGATGCCGATGTCGATGCTGACCCGGTCGGCAATGGGCAGGAACGGGAAGATCAGCGCAAAGGCGATGCCGACCGGTCCGAGGAAGCGCGAGGCCTGCTGCACCTTGACGGCGATGCGGTCCATCGCCTTGTCACGGTCGGCCAGCGACACCGGCGCCCCGTGCTTCCTCCAGGCGTGGAGGCCGCGCCAGACGGCCACCGCCAGGGCGGCCGCTGCGATGACGGATTTGGCAACCAGCCACAGCGTCACCCCGCCGCCGAGTTGCAGCCATGGGCCGAGGAACAGCGCCACATACACCGCGGCCAGCGTGATGGCGGCGTCGCCGTTGATCTTCATCGCGGCGCGCAGGCTGATGACGAAGGCGCCGCCCATCGCGATCACCTTCAAGGCCTCCGTCGGGAAGCCCACGAAGGCGGAGACGGCGAGCGCCAGGATCGACAGCACCATCACCAGCAAGGCCCGGCCCTCGTTGACCAGGCAAAGGCCCAGGCGGCCGATGAAGACCAGCGCTGCGGCCGCCAGAACCTCGTCGAAGCGGGTGCTGATGCCCAGCCCGGTCGGGCGGTCGACGGTGCGGAAGCCCACCAGCGGAACGGTGAGGAGCAGTGCCACGAAGGCGGCGAGGCCGGACTCCCGCAGCATGGACGGCCAGGGAAGCGCCCGCCCGGCGGCGGACTCGGAAATCGCGGTCATGGCCTCACACCTTCTCGATTTCCGGCCGGCCGAGCAGACCGGACGGGCGGAAGATCAAAACCAGCACGAGGATGGAGAAGGTCGCCACATCCTTGTACTCGATGGTGAAGTAGGCGGACCAGAAGGCCTCGATCAGGCCGATGAACAGCCCGCCCAGCATGGCGCCCGGCAGCGACCCGATGCCGCCCAGCACCGCCGCGGTGAAGGCTTTCACCCCCGCCAGGAACCCGATGTAGAAATCGATCACGCCGTAATAGAGCGTGACCATCACGCCCGCCACCGCCGCCAGCGCCGCCCCCATCACGAAGGTGAGCGAGATGGTGCGGTCGACATTGACGCCCAGCAGCCCGGCCATCGTCTTGTCCTGCTCGCACGCGCGCTGGGCGCGGCCGAGTTCGGTGCGCTGGATGATCTGCGTGAAGCCGTACATCAGCGCCACGGTCAGCAGGATGATGGTGAGCTGGAGGTAGCTGATCTGGACCACGAATCCGTCGGCCCGCTCCATCAGCGAGAAGCCGCCCGGCACCACCGGCGGCAACGGCTTCACCCGCGCGCCCTGGAGAAGCTGGACGTAGTTCTGCAGGAAGATCGACATGCCGATCGCCGAGATCAGCGGCGCCAGCCGCGGCGAATTGCGCAAGGGCCGGTAGGCGATGCGCTCGATCGTCCAGCCATAGACGGCGGTGAAGAGCATCGCCATGATCAGCACGACCAGCAGCATCAGCGGCACCCAGGTGATCCCCACCGTTCCCAGGACCAGGAAGGTGATCACCGCGATGAAGGCGCCGATCATGTAGATTTCGCCGTGGGCGAAATTGATCATGCCGATGATGCCGTACACCATCGTGTAGCCGATCGCGATGAGGCCATAAATGGCGCCCAGCGTCAGGCCGTTGATCAATTGTTGGAGGAAATATTCCATCAGTTCGCCCCCCGGACTGCAACACGCAGACACATGGGCGGGCGAGCCAAAGTCGCTCGTTTGGCGGACACGTGAACCGACGCTCCCCGTTCACGGGCCCGTCCATTTCCGGCGGGCCGCGGTCATTTGGTGCTCGGACGTTATCTCACGTGCTTTACACAGGGCAAGGGGGTAACAGCCCTGCCGCCGCTGCATGACGGGGGTTCACAAAAATCGCAAGGAAGTTGCTCGAACCGCGCGGTGGCGGTACGGCAAGGGCCGTCCTGGACGAGAAAATCAGAACAGTTGTACGCCTCCCACCGTCAGGCCGATCAAAGCGGCGGTTCCCGCCAGCACGCCCAGCATCACGCTGCGCCGCATCATCAGGAACACGGCCAGCGCCAACCCCGCCGAGGCAAGCCGGTTGCCGAGGGCCGTTTCCTGCAGGGGACCGACCGGGAACAGGATCATGCGGGCGATCAGCCCGGCCAGCAGCGCGTAGGCGATGCAGGCGACGAACTGGAAGACCGGCCCGTTCGGATCGATCCGCCCGGACAGCGCCACGCCCAGCGCGCGCGGCAGGTAGGTCACGACGGCGGTCAGACCGATGACCAGCCAGATCTCCGCGTCACCCACGCAGGCTCTCCCGCCGCGTCAGGACGCGGTCGGTCGTGTAGGCCATCGCCCCCGCCAGCACACCGGTCAGCAACAGACCGTAGGTGGGGGTGACCAGATGCAGGATGGGCCCGAGCACCGCCCCCATGATCATCGCCAGCGTCCGCGCCCGCTGGCGCAGGTCGACGATGAGGATGAGCATGAAATAGAGCGGGTTGAGGAACACCAGCCCGAGCGTCACCGGAGCCGGCACCGCGCCCGCCAGAAAATAGCCCAACGCCGTTCCGGTCATGGACAGGACCCACAGCGTCAGCGCGAATCCGACGAACCAGCCGACCCGTTCCTCCGGCGGCATGCCAGGCAGTTGCCGCAAGGCCGTCGCCCAGGCGGTGACCGCCACGAAATGGGCGACCGCGTAGGTGACGCGGCGCGGCATTCCCGTATCCCGGAACAGGGGGAGGATGGTCACCACCATCGGCGTCAGCCGGGCATTCGTCAGCGCCACCGCGATCGCGATCGACAGGGCCGAGGCGCCGACCGCCGACAGCTCCACCATTGCCACTTGGCCCGGCAACGCCCAGGCGGTGGCGGTGGAGGCCAGCCCCTGCGGCAGGTCCAATCCGCTCTGCCTCACCAGCGACCCGAACCCCACATAGCTCGCGAGCAGGACCAGCCCCGGCATCCCGAGCGCCTCACGCGCCGCGGTCGCGGCACCGCGGAACGGATCGAACGGTATCGGTGACGCGGGCATACGGGATTCCGCCGGGCTTCGGAACGATGCGCCGACCCTATACGGCACTCCTCCGTCCGACGAATGGTATCAGCGCAGACGTGCCTTGCCGAAAACACGGAAGGCCGCCAACGCCTTGCGGCGCGGGCGGCCTTCCGTGTCTTCGGCAGCCTGTTGCGGGCGGTTGCCGGCCGGTCAGGGCTTCTGCGCGGTGGTGACCGTCTGCGGCTTGCCGGCGTCGGCGGCCTTGGTGGAGGGCTTGGTCGGCGCCTTGGCCGGCTTGGCCGGCGGCTTGGACGACGCGGGCGTCGCCTCCTTCGCCGGCTTGCCGCGCTGCGGGGCGGAGGCCGTGGTCACGCTGTCCGGCATGCTGGCAACCTTGACATCGCAGAGCGGGCGGGAGCTGAGCAGCAGCAGGCCGGCCGTCTTCTCGTCCGAGGTCAGGATCTTGAGGTCGTCGGCGGTGAGCGTCACCGCGTTCTTCACGCGGTCAACCAGCTCCGAGCAATAGACGCCGACGCCGATGGTCGCCGACCGGCGGCTCACCTCGTTGGCCAGCTCCGTGCGGTAGGTGTCGAAGCTCCGCGTCGCGTTGCCCGACTTGGTCTTGCGGAAGTGATCGATCAGAAGCGCTTCGGACGACGAGATCGCCGCACGGTTCTTCACCGTGAACTCATGATACTTGCCGAAGGGGTTCTGCTCCGGCACCACGGACTGGCAGGTCAGGCCGACCACCATCATTTCGGTGTGCAGGCGGATGAGCTGCTCGGCGGCATGCTCGGCGCGGCTGTAGCAGATCGGTTTCGGCGCGGGTGCGGCGGCGGCGGACAGGGCGCCCCCGGCAACGGCGACGGCAACCATCGAGGAAAGAACCGCGCGGGCGGCGCGCTGGCGGATGGGCATCGTCTGCGTCTCCGGACATCGATGTCAGCCGAGCGCCAACCGAAGGGCAGCGCTGGCCTATGCGCCGGGTTCTACCCGTTCGCCATCGGCGGTCAATTGAAATCCGGAACCCGCCGGCATTTTATGCCGGGTCGTGTCGCCGGTGCCGCCACGGCGCGCGCTTGGACGGCCGCCCGTTTGTGTGTATGACCGACGTCATGAATCGCATCGGCATCGATCTCGGCGGCACCAAGACCGAGGGAATCGTCCTGGACGGCGCCGGCCACGTGCTGGCGCGCCGGCGCGTTGCCACGCCGCGCGGCGACTATGACGGCACGCTCTCCACCATTCGCGACCTGGTGGGCACGCTGGAGCGGGAGACCGCCGGCGGCGGGCGTGCGACCGTCGGCGTCGGCATTCCTGGCATCGTGTCGCCCGCGACCGGGCTGGTGAAGAACGCCAACTCGACCTGGCTGATCGGCCGTCCCTTCGACCGCGATCTCGCCACCGCGCTCGGGCGGCCCGTGCGTGTGGAGAACGACGCCAACTGCCTCGCCGTGTCGGAGGCGGTGGACGGCGCCGGGGCGGGAGCCGGCGTGGTCTTCGCGGCGATCGTCGGCACCGGTTGCGGTGCCGGGATCGTGGCGCACGGGCATGTGCTTTCCGGACGCAACGCGGTGGGCGGTGAATGGGGCCACAACCCCCTGCCCTGGCCGCGCGACGACGAGCGTCCGGGGCCGGCCTGCTATTGTGGCAAGCGCGGCTGTCTGGAGACCTTCGTGTCCGGTCCCGCGGTGGCCGCCGACCATCGTCGGGTCTCCGGCGCGGATCTGACCATGGAAGGGATTGTGGCGGAGGCGGCGGATGGGAAGGCCGATGCGTTGGCAACCCTGGACCGGCTGGCCGATCGGCTGGCACGGGGGCTGGCCGCGGTGGTCAACCTGCTCGACCCCGACGTGATCGTGCTGGGCGGCGGGCTGTCGAACGTCGAGGCGCTGTACGCCGAACTGCCCCCGCGGATCGAGACGTACGCCTTCTCCGACCGCATCGACACACCCGTACGCCGCGCGGTGCATGGCGATTCCAGCGGCGTGCGGGGAGCCGCCTGGCTGTGGCGACCGGAGGAAGCTGCCGGGGCGTGAACGCCCCGCCGGTCACCGGGGCTTGGGCGGGGCCAGATTGCGCTGCGGCGGACGCTCGCCCGGCCTGTTGGGGTTCAGCCCCAGCGAACGGGTGTTGGAGTAGAAGCGCCCGGCGTTGTTCACGTCCGTGCCATAGGTGCCCCCGGCGCGGAACTGGCCGGCGGTGCCCATGGCGTTCCAGTGGCTGCGCGGCTGCTGCGCCGTACCGGCCGGCTGGTCGAAGCCGTAGGGGTTGGTGACCGTCCGCTCCTGGAATTGGGCGGCCGCCGGCGTTGCCAGCGCCGCGACCGCCAGGGCGGCGGCGAACGGCAGGGCGGAGAGACGTATGCGGGGAAGGTTGCGGGTCATGGCGGCGGCCTTCCGATGGCTGTGGTGTTCCGGTCCCCAGGGAACAGCCGAAACGATCGGACGTCCACGACGCGTGCGCGTTACCCTGTCGGTGCGGCCACCGCGGGGGCCGGCGCCAGCCGGTAGAGGGTCAGCGCGATGCGCCGCCCGTTGTTGTAGTTGAAACCGCGCACCGTGCCGAGCGCTGTGGCGCCCGCCCCGGCCAGCGCCGTGCGGAAGGCCGCCTCTTCCCGCCCGTCCACCAGCGCCAGCGCGCAGGAAGGGTCACCCAGCAGGTGGCGGGCGGCGCCGTCACCGCGGGTCAGCAGCGTGTCCGTCCCCACCGCGAAGACCAGGCTCGGCTCCGAATAGCCGGCCGAGGCCACCCGGGTGGAGGCGCAGGGGCGGTTCGCGGCGACGAGCACGCCCGCCTCCCGCCCGACCCACAGGCCGGGCACACCGGGCAGCACAATGGCGTAGGCCACCGCGTACAGCAGCACCGCGCCGGCCAGCGCGACCGCCACCGCCCCGCGCGGTTTTCCGGCGAAGCGTTGCCGCACCGCCAGCACGGCCAGCGCCACCACCGCCGGCAGGATGATCCAGGCCGCCCACGCCACATCGCCGTCGACCAGCCACGGCACGAGCGCCACGGCCAGCGCCAGCGCCGCCATGGCACCCACGCCGAGGGCGGCCGATGCCCAGCGCAGCACCCGGCCGGCGGTCGGCGCCGCAGCGTCCAGCGCGGCACCCGCGGTGAGCAGCGCGACCGCGGGGAACACCGGCAGCGTGTAGTGCAGCAGCTTGGTCGGCACCACCTCGAACACGATCCAGGTCGGCAGGATCCATGCTATGCAGAAGCGTACGGCGTCGTCGCGGCGGTTCCGCCAGATCCAGGGCAGCGCCAGCAGCGTCAGGAACGACCAGGGGGCGAAGGTGATGAAGAAGGTGCCGAGGTAATAGCCGGGCGGCAGTCCCTTGCCCTCCTGGCCGCCGGCGACCTTGCCCATCATGTCGTGCCCGACGGATTCGGTGAAGAAGGCGCCCTGCGTCTTCAGCGTGATGGCGATCAGCCAGGGTGCGGCGATGAGGAGGACGATCCCCAGCCCGGCCAGGGGCCTCAGGCGCGCCAGCCACCCCGCCCGCCGGTCCCACAGCGCCAGCATGGCGACCGTGCCGCCCGACACCAGCGCCACGATGGGGCCCTTCACCAGCACGCTGAGCCCCACCGCGATCCAGAACAGCAGCGGCAGTCCCCAGCCGGGCCGCTCGCCATGACGGCCGAGATAGACGGCGGCCAGCGCCGCCTGGGCGACCGTGATGGTGGCGAGCATGACCGCATCGGTCTTCGCCATCCGCGCCTCGACCCCCAGCACCACGCAGCCGGCCAGCATGACCGCGGCCATGGTGCCGACGGCCGGGCCGAACTGGCGCGCGCCGAGCCAGGCGGTGGCGAGCACCGCGGCGACGGCACCGAGCAGCGACGGCACCCGGTAGGTCCAGATGGCCTTCTCACCGGCGGTGCCGAGCAGCGCGGTGCTGGCCGCCTGGAGCCAATAGATGCCGACCGGTTTCTTGTGCCGTGCCTCATCCTGGAAGCGGATATCCACAAGATCGCCGCTCTCCAGCATCTGGAACGATGCCTGGGCGAAGCGGGACTCGTCGCGGTCGAAGGGCGGAACGCTGGTGAAGCCCGGCGCGTACAACGCCACGCACAGCAGCGTCAGCAACGCGTACACCACGGCCGACAGACGGCCGGCGGACGTCCCCTCGGCCCAGCCCGCCGCCACGATCACGGCTTGGCCGCGCCCGCGCGCACGTCCGGCTCGACCGGTGTGCCGTTTTTCCGGTGCGCGTAGATGAAGTAGATGTTGCGGCTGTAGATGACCACGCCCATCGCCTGCCCCAGGATGAAGACGGGGTCGACGCGGTGGATGGCGTAGGCGAGCAGCATGATGCCGCCGCCCATGCTGAAGTACCAGAAGGTCTCCGGCACGATGCTGCGACGGACCTTCTCGCTGGCGATCCACTGCACGATGAAGCGCATGGAGAAGAGGAGCTGGGCGAAGGTTCCGATGCCGAGCCAGACGATCTCGGTCGTCGTGCGTTCGTTGAACCAGGTGACGAGGGCGTCGAGCATTCTGGTGTTCCGCGTTCGTCCGGACCGGCCGGAACCTGTGTGACTGTGCCTGTGTGACTGTGAATCAGGGACGCTGACCGTCAGCGGTCCTCGACCGCGGCCGACAGCTTCGTGCGCCGCTTCAGCCAGTAGACGCCGAGGAGATCCACCACCCCGACCAGCCCGCGCTGCAGGTTCGTGTATTTCGACGTGCCGCGGCGCCGCGGCCTGTGGTTCACCGGCACATAGGCCACCGGATGCCCGTGCGCCCGGAACAGGGCGGGCAGGAACCGGTGCATGGCCGCGAAGTACGGCAGGTCGAGGAACGCCTGGCGGTCGAACAGCTTGATCCCGCAGCCGGTGTCGGTGCAACCGTCCTTGAGGAGCGCCTGTCTTATCCCGTTGGCGAAGCGCGACGCCGCCCGCTTCGACCAGGTGTCGCGGCGGCTGAGCCTCAGCCCGCCGACCAGCAGCGGCGCGTCGGCACCACCTTCCGCTGCCCGCCGCAGCAGGTTGGGAATGTCGGCGGGGTCGTTCTGTCCGTCGCCGTCCAGCGTGGCGATCCAGGCGCCGCGCGCCGCCTTGGCGCCGGTGCGCACGGCGGCACTCTGTCCGGACCGGTCGAGATGGCGCACGAGGCGCACCCGCCCCGCGGCGATGGCCGGGGCAAGCCGGGCGCGCGTGTCGTCGGTCGAGCCGTCATCGACGAAGACGACTTCGAACGGCTGCCCGCCGGCCAGGGCGTGCTCGATCTCGTCGAGAAGCGGCAGCACATTGTCCGCCTCGTTGAAGATCGGGATCACGACCGACAGCCGCACCGGCCCCTGATCCGCGGGAAAGCTCGTCACAGGTGGTACGCCCCCTTGGCCAAACGGCCGGCAAAATACAGCCGGTTCCGCGCCAAGGGTAGCGCAAAAAGCGGACCGCTTGCGCAGCCCTGAACGTCAGCCCGGTCCACCCTCCACCGGAACCGGGACGTAGCGGAGTTCGCCCTGACGGTCGATGAGCATCAGCACGCTGCGCCGCCCTTCCCTTTTGGCCTCCTCCACCCGCTCCTGCACCTGCTCCGGGTCGCCGACCGGCTGCTGCCCGGCCTCCACGATCACGTCGCCGGCGTCGATGCCGCGGTTCGATGCCGCGCTGTCGCCGTCCACCTCGGTGATGACGACGCCCTGGGTTTCAGGCCCGATCGCGAAGGTTTCGCGCAGTTCCGGAGTCAGGGGCGACAGGCTGAGCCCGAGCGTGCGGGAGGTCTGTGGTGCCGTGGGTGGCGCACCCGTCGTCGGGCCGCTCGACCCCGCCGCGACCTGCTGCTCCGGCTCCAGCCGGCCGACCGTCACGGTGAGCGTCTGGTTGTCGCCATTCCGCAACAGCTCCAGCGGCACCGATTTGCCGATCGGGGTGCGGGCGACGATCCGCGGCAGGTCGCGCATCTTGTCAACGGCATGGCCGTCGAAGCCGATGATGACGTCTCCCTGTCGGACACCCGCCGCCTCGGCCGGACCGCCGGACGTGAGCGCGGTGACCAGCGCGCCATCCGGCTCCGCCATGCCCAGCGTCTCGGCGATGTCGGGCGTTACCCGCTGCACCTGCACGCCCAGCCAGCCGCGCCGCACCTGCCCATGCTCGCGCAGTTCCTCGATGATCGGGCGGGCAAGGGCGGACGGGATGGCGAAACCGATGCCGATGCTGCCGCCGGTCGGTGAGTAGATCGCCGTGTTGACACCGACCACGCCACCCTCGGTGTCGAACAGCGGCCCGCCGGAATTCCCGCGGTTGATCGGCGCGTCGGTCTGGAGATACTCGTCGTAGGGACCCTGCTGGATGTCGCGGGCGCGCGCCGACAGGATGCCGGCGGTGACGGTGCCGCCAAGCCCGAACGGGTTGCCGATAGCGACCAGCCAGTCGCCGACGCGCAGCCGGTCGCTGTCGCCCCAGCGGGTGCTGGTCAGCGGTTTGCTGCTTTCCACCTTCAGCAGGGCCAGATCGGTGGGCGGATCGGCGCCGACCAGGGTCGCGGGCAGCCGGGTGCCGTCGTGCAGAGTCACCGCGATCTCCTCGGCGTCGGCGACGACGTGGTTGTTGGTGACCACATAGCCGGACGGGTCGATCACGAAGCCGGAGCCAAGTGCCGAGACGGGCGGGCGCTGGGGCTGCGGCGCGCCCTGGCGCTCGCGGAACTGGCGGAAGAACTCCTCGAACGGGGATCCAGGCGGGAACTGCGGCCCGCCGGGCACGCCCGGCGCCTCCTCATTCGGCGTGGGCGCGGCGGTCGGCGTCGCCTGACGCGTCGAGATGTTCACCACCGTGTCGATCTGCGACTCCGCAAGGTCCGCGAAGGAGTTGCGCGCGGCATCCGACGCCAGCACCGGCGACGATACGCCGCCGACCCCGCAGAGGACCAGTGCGCCGGCCAGCGCGATGCACGGCAATCGCCGATTCGTGGAGAAGATCTGCGGCATGGGTCGTTGTCTCCGGCAATCAGCGGCGGGCGGCCCCAGAGCCCCCGCAATTCAAAACATCGCTCGCGGCGTTTCGATCCCGGACTTTCAAAGATCATCGCCACAACCATCGGCTTTTGAAAGGTGATGCGTCCGATCCGGCCTATGGCGATCGGACGGGGCGATGACCGATGCACCGGAACGGCGCACGGAATCCCCGGCCGTTCCGGAATTCGCTTTTCTGCGCAAAGTTCTGCTGGTAATTCCCTGGCAGTCACCGATATCATCGTGCATCGATATACGTTTCCAACTCCTACACCGAACGGGATCGCGAGCATGAGCGTCGTGTAGACGACTCGTGGCGTGTGATCGAGCACAAGCAATCCGGTGATGACGCAAAATTCACTGTGGCAGCCGAGCGATATAATGAACGCTGAAACCGGCAACGAACCGGAGTCTCCAAAGAAGCGCGGACGAATCCCACAGACAGCGTGGCCGCGTATTCTTGAACGCTACCGGGCGGGCGCGACCCTATCGGCGATCGCGCGCGAGTTCGAATGCACCCCGAGCGCCATTTCCTACATCGTGCGCAAGGCCGAGGCGGCCGGCATGCTGGAGGGCGAGGGCGCACCGGTTCTGGATGCAACCGATGCGAGCGAAGAGGCTGCCGCCACGACCGAGGCACAGCCGGAGCCGGCCCCGGCTCCCGCACCGGCGCCAGCCGCCGCCGCCCCCGCCCCCGCCCAGGCGGTGACGCCGCCGCCGCGTCGCCGCGAAGGTGCGGCGCCGGCCCAGGCGACGGCACAGCCACCGCAGAATGCGCCGGGTGCCGAACCGCGACGCACCTTGCGGATCGAATCGCCGGCACCGCAGCCGCCGGCCGCCGCAGCTCCGGTTGTCCCCCCGGTGTCGGCCGCTCCCCAGCCGCCGTCGTCGGCCGCAGCCCCCGCTGCCCAGCCGGCGGACCCGGCAGCCGCTGGCCGTTCGGCCGCCCGGCCGGAGCCGACGCCGCCAGTGGACGCGGTGGAAGCACGGCTGCGGGAAACCGCGCGCGGTTGCCTGTCGGCCTATCGCACCTGGCGCCAGACTCCCGGTGAATCCTCGATCCAGTCGTTGTCCGACGCGGTGCACGAGCTGCGCAAGGCATTGGCCCGCATCGAGATCGACATGTCGGCCAGCCGCCGGGAGGAGCAGGCGATCCGCCCGATTCCGATCCCGGCCCATCGCGCGGCGCGCCGGCAGTAATCGTTTCACGCTTCGCGGCGTCATCGGATGCGGAAAACCCCGCCCCAACGGGCGGGGTTTTCCGCGGCGGCAATGTTCTTGTTATGTTCGAAACACCATGCTAGCGTCCGCGCATGGTGGACGAAGTGCCGGATCGCGCGGTGAAGGGCCGGGGCGCGATCAGCAATCGCAGCGGCCGATTCGAGCGTGAGGCGCGCGTCGTCATCGACGACGGCTGGGGCTCCGCCTTCGACGAGGACGCGCCGCCGCTGCGCACGACCCTGCTGGTGGACAAGAGCCGCAGCCTGATCACCTACAACCAGTCGCCGGACATCCCCTTCGACCGCTCCATCAACCCTTACAAGGGGTGCGAGCATGGCTGCATCTATTGCTTCGCGCGTCCCACCCACGCCTATCTCGGGTTGTCGCCGGGTATCGACTTTGAAACCATGCTGTTCCACAAGCCCGATGCTCCCGATCTGCTGGTGTCGGAGTTGCGGGCGCGCGGCTACGCGCCGGCCCCGGTGGCGATCGGCGCCAACACCGACCCCTATCAGCCGGTGGAGCGCGAACTCGGCCTGACCCGCCGCATCCTGGAGGTGCTGGACGGCGCCAACCACCCCATGGCGCTGATCACCAAATCCGCGCTGGTTCTGCGCGACCTCGACATCATCGCGCGGATGGCGGCGCGCAACCTGGCCCATGTCGCGGTGTCCATCACCACGCTCGACCGCGACCTCGCCCGCCGGCTGGAGCCGCGCGCGGCAACCCCGGCCCGGCGGCTCGACGCCGTACGGAAGTTGAGCGAGGCCGGGGTGCCGGTGGCGGTGCTCGCCTCCCCCATGATCCCGGCCTTGAACGATCATGAGCTGGACGACATCCTTGCGGCGGCCAGGGACGCCGGGGCGAGCGGAGCCAACATCATCCTGTTGCGCCTGCCGCTGGAAATCGCCGGGCTGTTCGAGGAATGGCTGCGCACCCATGTCCCCGACCGCGCCGATCGCGTGCTGAACCTGATCCGCCAGTCGCGCGGCGGAAAGCTGTACAACGCATCTTTCGGCAAACGCATGACCGGCGACGGTCCCTACGCCGCCATGCTGACGGCTCGATTCCGCCGCGCCCGCGACCGGCTGGGGCTGGGCGCGCGGTGGGTGGAGCTGGACTGCTCCCGCTTCACGCCGCCGCAGGCGCCGGGGGACCAGCTCGCGCTCTTCTGATCGCGCACGCATCTGATAGGGTGCGGCGCATGAACCGCAAACGCACCGCCGCCGTTGTCTTCACGCCCGACCTGTCCCTCGAAGCCGCCGCCGGCCCAGGTGCCCGCGTGTGCGGCATCGACGAGGCCGGGCGCGGGCCGCTCGCCGGACCGGTGGTGGCCGCCGCCGTGATCCTGCCGGCGTCCCTTCCCGACGGGTTGCGGGCCGCCATCAACGACAGCAAGAAGCTGAGCCGCCAACGCCGCGAACTGCTGGAACCGGCCATCCGCAACCTCGCGACCGTGGGTGTCGGCCGCGCCGAGGCGGAGGAGATCGACCGGCTGAACATCCACCACGCGACGCTGCTCGCCATGCGCCGCGCCTTCGACGCGCTGGGTGTGGCCGCCGATCTGGCGCTGGTGGACGGCAAGTTCGCGCCGGTGCTTCCCTGCCCCGCCCAGGTGGTGGTGAAGGGCGACAGCCGCAGCCTGTCCATCGCCGCCGCGTCGATCGTGGCGAAGGAGGAACGCGACCGGGTCATGCGGGCGCTTGCCGCGGATTTTCCGGCCTATGGCTGGGACCGTAACGCCGGCTACCCGACGCCGGAGCATCTGGAGGCGCTGGCCCGAGTCGGCGCCTGCCCTCATCACCGGCGGAGTTTTGCGCCAGTTTCGCAACAGTTGGCTCTAACGCGCTGACTCCGCAGACTCTTTGTTGAAAATACCGGTTGACGCGACTCGGGACGCGATTCATGGTCGGTCTCCGATTCGCCCACACAAAGCCGAAGGCCATGCCGATTCTCAGCCCGGACCGCGTCAACCGGATTCTTGTTGGCGACTGCATCGCCGAGATGAACGCCCTTCCGGCCGAATCGGTGGACCTCGTGTTCGCCGACCCGCCCTACAACCTCCAGCTTGGTGGCGAGCTGCTGCGCCCCAACCACACCCGCGTCGACGGGGTGGAGGAGGATTGGGACAAGTTCCACGACTTCGCCACCTACGACCGCTTCACGCGCGACTGGCTGTCGGCGGCGCGCCGCATCCTGAAGCCGACCGGCAGCCTGTGGGTGATCGGCAGCTACCACAACATCTTCCGCGTCGGCGCCGCGTTGCAGGACATCGGCTTCTGGGTGCTGAACGACATCGTCTGGCGCAAGACGAACCCGATGCCCAACTTCCGCGGCACGCGCTTCACCAACGCGCACGAGACGCTGATCTGGTGCTCGCGCGAGCGCGACGCCCGCTACCGTTTCAACTACGACGCGATGAAGGCTCTGAACGAGGAGCTTCAGATGCGCAGCGACTGGCTGCTGCCCATCTGCGGTGGGCCGGAGCGCCTTCGCGACGACGACGGGCGCAAGGCCCACCCGACGCAGAAGCCGGAGGCGCTGCTGTACCGGGTGATCATGTCCTCCTCGCGGCCGGGCGACGTGGTGCTCGACCCCTTCTTCGGCACCGGCACCACCGGCGCCGTCGCCAAGCGGCTGGGGCGGAAATGGATCGGCATCGAGCGCGACGCCTCCTATGTGGCGACGGCCGAAGCGCGCATCGCCGCGACGGAGGAGGCGCCGGACCCCGATCTGCTCGATGCTCCCCCCAAGCGGCAGGCGCCGCGCATTCCCTTCGGCTGGCTGGTGGAGCGTGGGTTGCTGCGTCCCGGCACCATGCTGGTCGATCAGCGACGCCGTGTCGCAGCGCGCGTGCGTGCCGACGGGACCTTGATCGGCGAGAACGCGCTGGGCCGGCATCACGGCTCGATCCATCAGGTCGGGGCCGCCCTGACCGGGCTTCCGGCCTGCAATGGCTGGACGTTCTGGCATTACGAAGAGGCCGGCCAGTGGAAGCCGATCGACCTTCTGCGGGAGCGTGTGCGTTCCGAGATGAACTAGCGATTGCGCCCCGCACTTGTCCTACCCGTCATGGCTTGGCATACCCCGCTAGGCCATGCTAGGGCTTCGGCATGAACAAGCTCCTCGCCGCCGTGACCGCGCCCCAGGCCCGCAACGCCAGGGTCGCCGTATCGACCCGTTGCTTCGTCCGCGACCTCGTGCTCGACGCCCTGGTCGGCGTCTACGACCATGAGCGGGCGACCACCCAGCGCATCCGCATCAACCTCGACCTGGACGTCATCGTACCCGGCGTTTCGGGCGAGGATGCGGTGAACGCCGTCCGCTCCGTCGTCGCCCACGGCCACGTCACCCTGATCGAGACGCTGGCCGAGCGCATCGCCGAACGGTGCCTGTCCGACGCCCGCGTGCGCACGGCGCGGGTGCGGGTGGAGAAGCTCGACGTCTTTCCCGACGCCATCGTCGGGGTCGAGATCGAGCGCAGCCGCATCTGACTCCCGCCGGCTGCCGGAACTCGGGCCGCCCGCTCGCCTATGCCGATCGGCGGGAAGGGTCGTTGTAGAACCAACGCAAAGCCGCCGCTCACCATTGTCGGGAAGTCAGACCGGAGTACAACTTTGCCGGCACGTCCGCTCCAGTCGCCGTAGCGCCGGGACATAAGCCGAAATACTCCGCCACTACACGCATTGAAGGCTTGCTCCACCGGGATCCCCCGCTCAAAATTCCTGTGGTTCGCCGAGAACCGGTGAGCCTTGGCGGCGATCATCCAGCAGAGTCGTCTCGGTGCGGTGTTGACGGCGGACAGCCGCAACAGCTCGGGCGCACCGCTGTCTTATTGTCGGGAGAGGTTCGTCACGGACGGACCTGCGGCACGGCAGGAAGAGGAGGCGTGGAGTGCTGAAGCGACTGTTGAGCGGCGAGAGCGCAAGCCTTTCCCGGTACGTGGAGGAATCCCGGCGTTACCCGATCCTGTCTCCGGACGACGAGCGCGATCTGGCGGTCGCGTGGCGCGACCGGCGGGATCCGGTGGCGCTCGAACAGCTCGTGGGCAGCCATCTGCGTCTGGTCATCAAGATCGCGCGTGGCTTCTCGGGCTACGGGCTGCCGCTGACCGATCTGGTGGCGGAGGGCAATGTGGGGCTGATGCAGGCGGCGCAGAAGTTCGACGCCGACCGCGGCTTCCGCTTCGCCACCTACGCCACCTGGTGGATCCGCGCCGCCATCCAGGAATACATCCTGCATAGCTGGTCGCTGGTGAAGATGGGAACCACGGCCGCCCAGAAGAAGCTGTTCTTCAATCTCCGCCGGCTGAAGAGCCGGATGGAGGAGCTGGAACTCGGTGACCTGTCGCCGGAAGCGGTCGCCGCCATCGCCACCGAACTCGACGTGCCCGAGGCGGAGGTGGTGGAGATGAACCGGCGTCTGGCGAGTTCCGACAGTTCGCTGGACGCTACGTTGTCCTCCGACGGGGAAACCAACTGGCTGGAACTGCTCGCCGACGACCGGCCGAGCCAGGAGCTGGTGGTGGCCGAGGCGGACGAGCTCGCCCTGCGGCGCCGGCTGGTGGGACAGGCTCTGGAACGGCTCGACGACCGTGAACGGCGGATTCTTTACGAACGCCGACTCAAGGACAACCCGTCCACCCTCGAAGCGCTCAGCCAGCAATTCTCGGTTTCGCGTGAGCGCGTGCGTCAGATCGAGGTGCGGGCCTTCGAAAAACTGCAGAAGGCGGTCCTCGCCGCCGCCCATTCGCTTCGCCGCACCGCCCACGCGGCGGCCTGATCGGAAATCGGGAGTCGGAGCGGACACCGGAGCCAATTCACGAGTCTCGCCCACGCGGCCGACTCGGATGTTGCTTGACCCGCGGCATTTTCTCGCGTTCCAATCGTCATAATCCATCCGCATGATGCGGAATGGAGGCAAGCACCCGATCCGTGGGTACGTACGGTTCGGGGAGGCGCCCACGTGACGTGAAGGGGCCGCATTGATGAACACCAGCAACGCAAGTCAGTCGATAGTCGATCGCATCCGTTTCCTTCGCGTCGATGACGCATCAAAAAGTGCGTTGCGGGAGTTTCTTCCCTATTTGGCGCCCCACATGGATCAGATCCTGCGGGATTTCTACGACTATCTCCGGTCGGTCCCGCAGATTTCACACCTCGTGGCCGATCAGCAGGTTACCGCGCGGGCGCGCGATTTGCAGATGAAGCATTGGCTGACCAACGTCTTCACCGGCACCTTCGACGACGACTACATGGCGCAGGTGATCCGGATCGGGCAGGCGCACCAGCGGATCGGGCTCGAGCCGCGCTGGTACATGGGCGCCTATTGCTACACGCTCAACCGCCTGATCGATGTCGCCACCCAGACCTACCGCCGCAAACCGGATCGGCTGGGCCAAGTGCTCCAGGCGATCAACAAGGCCGTCTTCCTCGACATGGATCTGGCCACGTCGGTCTATGTCGATCTGAACACGGCGGCCATCATCGCTCGCGAGTTGGGCAGCACGGCCGACGATTTCGAGCGGCAGGTGCAGGGCGTGGTCCAGGCGGTGGCCGCGGCCGCCACACAGCTCCAGGGCACCGCCGGCGTGATGAGCCGCGCCGCCGACGAGACCAGCCGTGAGTCCACCGTCGTGGCGGCGGCGGCGGAGGAGGCGTCGGTCAACATCCAGACCGTCGCCGCCGCGGCGGAGGAGCTGACCGCGTCGATCGGCGAGATCGCCCATCAGGTCGGGCAGTCCGCCCGCATCGCCAACGACGCCATGGCCCAGGCCGACCGCACGAACGCCACCGTGCAGGGTCTGGCCGAGGCCGCGTCGAAGATCGGCAAGGTGGTGAAGCTCATCCACGACATCGCCAGCCAGACCAACCTGCTGGCGCTCAACGCGACGATCGAAGCGGCGCGCGCCGGGGAGGCCGGCAAGGGCTTCGCCGTGGTCGCGTCGGAGGTCAAGAGTCTCGCCAACCAGACGGCCAAGGCGACCGAGGAGATCAACAGCCAGATCGGGTCCGTCCAGGGCGCCACGCAGGAGGCGGTCACCGCCATCCGCAGCATCTCCGACACCATCTCGCGCATCAACAGCATCACCACATCCATCGCGTCGGCGATGGAGGAGCAGGGTGCGGCGACCAACGAGATCGCGCGGAACGTTCAGCAGGCGTCCATCGGCACGCGCGAGGTCAGCGAGACCATCGTCCGCGTCAACGCGTCGGCCGCTGAAACGGGAGAGGAGGCGCGCAACGTCCTGGACGCCACCAACGAACTGACCCAGCAGTCCGAGACTCTCCGGGGCGAGGTCGAACGCTTCCTGTCACGGGTCCGCGCGGGCTGACCGACATCTTATCGCCGGTGCCGACGTCGTCCAACGTCGGCACCGGGTTATGGACGGGCGCCGCATCTCAAGGACGCGGCGCCCGCGGATTCACGGCCTGGTGTTCAGCACCCGGTCGACCGCCGCCAGACGCGCCGCCGCGAGGGCCCCACGCACCTGCTCCGCGGACTCCCAGTGGCTCCGCCCACCCAGCGTCGCCAAGGTGCCGGCCTGGATCGCGACATAGACGCCGGTCCGGCCAAGATTGACGATGCGATACATTGCCCCCTCCATTATTTAAAATTTTCGCCAATCTTTGTATTCGACGGGGGCTTGTCGCCCCCTCCCGCTCCCCGTCACCGGGGGAACGCATTAGACATAGCTGCAGTAGGGGCATTCCGTCAAGACTATGCCGAAAATTTCACGACTTTCCGATTTCAATACTTATGATTTCGTTGATTTCATTCGCGACGCTTTTTATCTAGTTTTGATGACAACATTCGCAACAACGCTTGGATCGAAGATTCCCAGCCGCCCGGAGCGGCCTGTCGCACGAGCCGCATGGTCGGGTACCAGGGGCTGTCGTCGTGCCCGTGCATCCAGCGCCAGTCGGCGGCAAAGGGCAGCAGCGTCCATACCGGCGCCCCGAGTGCCCCCGCCAGATGCGCCACAACCGTATCCACCGACAGCACGAGGTCGACCGCAAGGATCATCGCCGCCGTGTCGATAAGGTCGTCGGTGCGCGGCCCGGTGTCGCGGAACGGAAGGCCGGTGCCCTGCGCAAGCGCGGGTCCGCGCTGCAGGCAGACCCAGTCGATGTCGGGCAGGTCGGCCAACCGTCGCAAATGCTCAGGTGGAAGCGAGCGGTGCCCACCGTCCCAGGCCCCCGCCGCCCACGCCAGACCAACCCGCAGCCGCCCACTCGGCGGCAACCGGGCGGTTCGTGCGGCCACCCGACGGTCATCCGCCCACAGGTAGGGCACCGCGGCGGGGATGGTGTGGAGTCGCGTGCGGAAGGCGTGGGGAAGCTCCATCAGTTCGATCGCCACGTCGTGCGGCGGCACCGCTCCAGGATCCTCCAGCGCCACCAGCGCGTCGATTCCGGGAAGCGTGCGGAGCAGGCCATGCACGGCACGCGGTGCCTGCACCGACAGGCCACGGGCCCGCCCGGCGACCAGCGGCAGGTAACGGCCGAACTGAACGATGTCACCGAGGCCGTGATAGCAGCGCACGAGCACCCGGCGGCCGTCCAACGGGCGCCCGTCCCAGACCGCGCGCCGGTGATACGGCCGGTCGGGACGGTCGAACTCCGCCACGTCCCGGCGCGCCAGAACCGCGTCGCTGACCGCCCAGGCGCGCTCGAACTGGCCGAGCAGCATGGCGGCCATCCAGACCTCCCCGCCGTTTTCCAGAGGGTCGGCACCGAGCGCCAGCGCCCGTTCGTTCAGGGCCAGACTCTCCCGCACCCGGCGCTCCGCCAGCAGCCGTCGCGCCGTCGCCACCAGCGTTTCCGGATCGCCAACGACGTCGCGCACGTCCCCGCTCCCCTGCCTGTTCACCCGATCAGGAGAACAACGCGCGGGAACCCCGGAAGGTCGGTGCCCGCGCCTACCGGAACGGATCCGCGCCGCGGCGCGTTGTGCCCGCATCACAGGGCGGGGGCGTAATGACGGACGGCGTGCTGTCGGGGCGGGAAACGATCGGAGTGCCGGTGGCGTTGCGCCTTGCGGTGGCGGAGGACCTTCCGGCGCTGGAATGGTACGGCCTCTTCACCCACCACCGGGAAGTCATCGCGTCGGCCTTCCGCATGCAGCGGCAGGGAACCGGGGCGATGTTGCTGGCCGATGTGAACGGCTTTCCGGCCGGACAGGTGTGGATCGACTTCGCCCGCAAGCGGCACGCGGGCATTGCCACCCTGTGGGCGGTGAGGGTCTTCGATCCGTTCCGGGGACTGTCGCTGGGCTCGCGGCTGATGCGCGCGGCGGAACGGCTGGTGGCCGGGCGCGGTGTGCCCGACGCCGAATTGGGTGTCGATCGCGACAACCCCGGCGTGCTGCGCTTCTACGAACGGCTCGGCTACGCGCGCGCCGGCGAGGAGACGGGGACCTTCCGCTACCGCAGGCCGGACGGCGAGACGGTCGAGGTCGCCATCGACCAGTGGCTGCTGCGCAAGCGGGTGATCGGCGCGGCCCGTATCGCGAAAGCGGCACGGGCGGGCACCGCAACGCGGACGCTCACTCCGCGGCCATGAGAACCGGCCAGCCGAAACCGGCGCCGGACCGGCCGCCCGGCAGCCAGAGACCGGCGCGCGCCAGCGCGGCGCCGAGATCGCGCGCCGCGGCGGCGGCGATGCACAGGGCCACCAGCGGCAGCCAATGCTCCAGCACGTCCATCGCCGCGTCGTCCTCACCCGCCTGCGCCGCAGCCAGGGCATCCAGCAGCCGCGCCTCGTCCATCCCGATGTCCTGGAAACCCGGCCCACGGATGTCCAACGCGCGGCTGTGGTCGGCATCCAGGACACCGAGAAGCGTGAACAACGGGAGCAGCGCGTCCGCCGGGATACCGGCCTGGATCAAGGATTGACGAACCGCAATCATCCCGCGGGCCGTCCCGCCCCGCCCCCACCGGCGGATGGCCAGCAACAGCGCACGTTCCGCTCCCGTAAGGCCGGCAAGGGACCATCCCGTCACGGACTTCCCACCGTCGATCGCCTCGCTCATCGCGTTTCCCCCTGAGTGATGGACTCAGGGTAGCCTACCCGTCGTCACTATGCGAGTCATTCTCATTTGCGGGGGATGCGGCCGGCTGCCGCAGCCGCCGGACGCCGCGGCCGTGACAAAAAGCGGGCGGCGGGTATCCGGCAACCATGCCTTAACCGGCCACGAAAAATTCTGGTGCGGTCCCGCGGTCACGGAGCAACGCGCCCATGAGCATCCGGTTCCGTCTCGCGCTGTTCGGTTTTCTCATCACCGCCGCCCTGCTTCCGCCGGGACCGGCCAACGCGCAGATCCGGCTGGTTCCGGCCTATGGCGAGACGTCCCTGCTGGGTCCGGAGCGTGCGCGGGGCGCCATCGTCTGGAGCCATGGCCGCTCCATCGAGAGCGAGGATTCCGAGGCGCCGACGCCGCTCTACATGAAGTCCCTGCGTCTGGCGGGATGGGACGTCTACCGGCTCGACCGCATGCGGGTCAGCGACACCCTGTCCAACAGCGCGCGGTCGCTGGCCGGCCATGCCGAGCGGCTGCGGGCCAAGGGCTACCGGTCGGTGGCGCTGAGCGGCCAGTCCTTCGGTGCCTTCATCTCGCTTCTCGCGGCCGGCCAGACCGACGCGGTCGATTCCGTGGTGGGTACCGCACCGGCGGCCTTCGGCAACTTCGTGGACGCCTACGACAGCTTCCGGGAGAACGCCACCCGGCTCTGGCCGATCCTGCGCGATGTCCGGTCGGCGCGGGTCATGCTGTTCTTCTTCCATGGCGACGATTTCGATCCGGGCGGGCGTGGCGAGCAGTCGCGGCTGATCCTGGCCAGCCGCGGGCTGGATCACGCCATCATCGACCAGCCGGCCAACCTTCAGGGCCACGGGGCGGCCAACACCGGCCTGTTCGTGCGCCGCTTCGCCGACTGCATCGTCCGCTTCGCCGATCGCGCCCCGCGACCGCAGGACCCGCCCTGCGACGGTTCCTGGGGGCGCACCCCGTCGGCCGACCTGATGAAGGCCGGTCTCGGCCCGGCGGAGGCCGGTGACACCGGTCTGTTGCCCTTCCGACCCTTCGTGGGGACCTGGTACGGCACCTATGTGAACGGCCGGGAGGTGGTGCTGTCCGTCGGCGGCCCTGGTTCGGCGGGCGGTCCGGCGGGCGGGCCGGCGGGCGGTCCCGCGGGCGGAACGACGCGGGGCGGCATCGTTGCCGATTATCTGCTCGGTCCCGGCGTCGAGCCAGACCAGGAGATGGAGCGCGTCCGCCGCTACGGCCGTATCGAGAACGGCGAGCTTGTGTTCGACGAGGCCGGCCGCAACGTGCTGCGCTACCGGCTGCGTCCGGACGGCAAGCTGGCCGGCCTGTGGCTGGAGAAGGCCGGCGCGGCGAAGCTGGAGACGGTCCTGCGCCGGGTCCAGTGACCGGTCAGCCGTGATCCTCCGGCGACTGCGCTTCCCCGGCAACAGGGGCGGCAAATCATGGGCGGGGCCGTTTACCATGCGGCACGCCTGTGCAATCCTCCCCTCCGTCTGAGACGACGCCGGATGCGAGGGAGGACGTGGGTACCGTGCGACGCGTGAGATCGCTGCTGGCCAGTGCCGCCCTGTGCGCCGCCCTCGCCGCCTGCGCCGGCAACACGCCGCGGTCGGTGACCGTGACGGACGCCGAACTCGACACCCACATCGCGGAGGCGTCGCGCCGCTTCGACATGCCCGAGCACTGGATCCGCGAGGTGATGCGGCAGGAAAGCGGCGGGCGCACCATGATGAACGGCAAGCCCATCGTCAGCAAGGCCGGCGCCATGGGCCTGATGCAGGTCATGCCGGGCACCTATGAGGAGATGCGGCGCAAGCACGGGCTGGGATCCGACCCCTTCGAACCACGCGACAACGTGATGGCCGGCACCGCCTATCTGCGCGAGATGTACAATCTGTTCGGCGCGCCGGGCTTCCTCGGCGCCTACAACTGCGGCCCCGGCTGCTACGGCGACTATCTGGCCGGCAACCGGTCGCTGCCCGGCGAGACCCGGCGCTACATCGCGTCGGTCGGGCCGCGGCTGAACCGCGTGCCGGGCCCGAGCGGCTCCGACATCGTGGTCGCCAGCGCGCCGCGCACGCCGCCCACCGGCGGCACCGTGGAGGTGGCGGTCCTGCCGCCCCCGACCCCCACCTACACACCGCCTCCGGTGCAGGCGCCCGTGCAGACCACGGTGGTGGCCCCGGAGCCGGCGCGCCCGATCGCGCCACCGGTGATCCGCACCGCCATGGTGGCGCCGCCGCCGACCCAGATGGCCGCGGCCGGGCTGTGGACGGTGCAGCTCGGCGCGTTCCGGTCCCCCGACGACGGGGCGAAGGTGATCGACCGCGCCCGCCGCCAGCTTCCCGGCATGCTCGACCGCACCCAGCACATCGTGCAGGCGGTGGACACCAAGGCCGGCCCGCTCTACCGCGCGCGCCTGTCCGGCCTGTCGCAGCAGAATGCGGCCAACACCTGCGCCAATCTGGTCGACCGTGGCATGGCCTGCTTCGTGGTGGCCCCGGGCGCCTGACCGGCGCCAGGGATAACCGCGTCAGGGGTATCGCACCGGGGTTGGTTCCTCGCCCGGCAGCGGAATGAATTCGTGCTCGTCGGGGACCGCGCCGAAGCGGCCGGCGCGCCAATCGGCCTTGGCCTGCTCGATGCGGTCCTTGGAGCTGGAGACGAAGTTCCACCAGATGTTCCGCGGCCCGTCCATCGGCTCGCCGCCCAGCAGCATGACCCGCGACGGTGCCGCGGCGCGCAGCACCAGCGGGTCGCTGGGGTGCAGGACCAGCAGCCTCCCCGCCTCGAAGACGGTGCCGGCCACCTCGATCCGCCCGGCGGCGATGTAGACGGCCCGTTCCTCATGGAAGGCCGGGACCTCCAGCCGCGCACCGGCGTCGAGAACGGCGTCGGCGTAGGCCATGGGCCAGGGCTGCGGCACCGGTGCGGTGGCGCCGAACAGGGAACCGACGATCAGCCGCACCCGCTTGCCCTCCCCCTCCACCACGGGAAGGCTGTCGGCGGGGTGGTGGGCGAAGGCGGGGTCCGTCTCCTCACGGTCCTTGGGCAGGGCTACCCACATCTGGATGCCGGAGAGCGGGTTGTCGGCGGCCCGCAGCTCCGGGGCGGTGCGCTCGGAATGGGCGATGCCGCGGCCGGCGGTCATCCAGTTGACCGCACCCGGCCGGATCGGCTGCACCGTGCCCAGGCTGTCGCGATGCAGGATCTCGCCCTCGAACAGGTAGGTGACGGTCGCCAGCCCGATGTGCGGGTGCGGGCGCACGTCCAGCCCGCTGCCGGCGCGCAGCACCGTCGGCCCCATCTGGTCGAGGAAGACGAAGGGGCCGACCATGCGGCGGCGGACGGTGGGCAGCGCGCGGCGCACCTCCAGCCCGCCGATATCGCTGGTGCGCGGCACGACCACGAGGTCGAGGCCGGGGGGAAGCGGTTCGTCGTCCGAGGTCTGGTCGGTCATCACCAGCTCTCCCTGCGACCCTGCCGGAACCCGTCCACGCCGTAACGGCCGCCGCCGGCCGAGACCAGGGCGAACAGCCCGCCGACGATGGCGAGGTTCTTCATGAACTGGATGGTCTGCATCTGCGCCTGCTCCGGCGCCACCGCCCAGAAGCGGTGGGCGATGAGCGTCGCGACCACTGTGAAGACGACCAACGCCAGCGCCGCAAGGCGCGTCCACGCGCCCAGGATGAGGGCGAGGCCGCCCAGGAACTCCGCAGCCGCCCCCAGAGGCGCCATCACGCCCGCCATCGGCACGCCGGCCGCCTCCATCCCGGCGGTGAAGCCGGACAGCGCCGTCAGCTTGCCGAAGCCGCTCCACAGGAAGATGGCGCCCAGCAGCAGGCGGGAAATCAGCAGCACCGCGTCCGGCGCCAGCGCGCCCTCGGATCCTGTCATGGTCGAACGGCCAATGGCCGACATGGTCCCCTCCCTGAGAGCGTCGATCCGCAGGATGTCGTGCCGCGTCGCAGCGATGCAAGGGCCCAGCAACAAGGTCAGGGCGACTTATCAGCCCCCCGGCCAGACCGGGTTTTCCGCCCAGCGCGCGGCGGCGGTGTCGTCGCTGTCCTTGGCCTCGACCCAGCGGTCGCCCTGCGGCGTCTCCTCCCGCTTCCAGAAGGGTGCCTTGGTCTTCAGCCAGTCGATGAGGAAGTGGCAGCTTTCGAAGGCCGCCTGCCGGTGCGCCGAGGCGGTCAGCACCAGCACGATGCGGTCCCCCGGCTCCAGCCGGCCATAGCGGTGGACCAGCAGCACATCGTCGAGCGGCCAGCGCCGCCGCGCCTCCGCCTCGATCGCTTCGAGCTGGCGCTCGGTCATGCCGGGATAGTGCTCCAGCGTCATGGCGGACACGGCGTCGCCGCCTGCGATCTCGCGCACCAGCCCGACGAAGGCGGTCACCCCGCCGATGGTATGGCGGTCGCGGGTGAGCGCGTCGATCTCCGCACCCACGTCGAAATCCTCCGCCTGCACCCGCACGGTCATGGCGCGCCCTCCCCGCTCAGCCGCCGGTGACCGGGGGGAACAGCGCCACCTCGTCGCCGGGACCGACGGGGTGGTCGTAGGGGACGTATTCCTGGTTGACCGCCACCTTGACCACCTTGGTGTTGGCGAGCGCCGAGGCGTAGGTGGGGCCTCGCGTCTTCAGCCACTCGACCAGCCCGCCGACGGTGGTCACCTCCGCGGGCGGCTCCACCACCTCCTGCGCCACGCCGATGCGGGTCCTGAGCCACGCGAAATAGAGAACCTTCATGACCGAACCTCGCTGAAGGGCAGTGGTCCCACCATAGCACCGGGCTCCCGCCAGGACAGCCCTTCCATCCGTCACCCGAACGATGCGGCCGTCCGCGCCGCAGGGTCAACGCCGCCGGGGTCCGTAGCGCTTGCGCGGCGCGCCGCGGAAGCCGGCGGCGGGCGGCGGCTCGCGGCGGCGGGCGCGGCTGGCGAGCTGTTCCGACAGGCGCTGGCCGATGGCGTCGCGCCGAGCGCGGACCTGCTCGCGGTCGGGCAGCAGGTCCGGCAGCTTCCGCGCCGCCCAGAAATACAGGTCGCAGGCCCGGCTCAGCCCCTCCAGCTCCGCCGCCGCCAGCCCGTCGATGCGTGCGGGCACCACCCGGCCGAGCGGCAGCGGCTCCCCCGCCTCCACCGCGTCCAGCACGGCCTTCAGGAAGCGGGCCTCGGCCTCCTCCTCCAGGTCGGCGGGGACCAGCAGCAGGTCGAGCTTGACCGGGAACGCGATGCGCCGGGCGTCCAGCAGCAGCGCCACGGCGCGCAAGGCCGACAGATCGCCGACGCGGTAGGGGGAGCCAGTGGTGCGCGCCTCGGCGAAGCGGTCGATCAGCGGCGCCACCTCGTCGCTTCCCAGATACTCGGCCAGACGCGCCAGCATGGCGCGCGACGGGCGCACGGACAGCGGCGCCTTGGGGCCGAGCCGCGGGTCGCTCTGATCGAGCAGGCGGCGCAGCGCCTGCGGGGTGCCGCGGGCGATCACCCCGAACTCCCCCGCCTCGTGCTGGCCGAAGCGGCCGGCGCGGCCGGCGATCTGCTTCACCTCGGTGGCGGTCAGCGGGCGGACGGCCCGGCCGTCGAACTTCTCCAGGGCGGTGAACAGCACGCGGCGGCAGGGCAGGTTCAGCCCCATGCCTATGGCGTCGGTCGCCACCACCACATCGGCCGCGCCGGACTGGAAGCGCTGCGCCTCCCGCCGTCGCACGGCCGGGGCCAGCGCACCATAGACGGCGGCCACGCTCAGCCCGCGGGCCAGCAGCGTGTCACGCACGCTGTGCACCTCGCGGCGGGAGAAGGCGATCAGCGCGTCGCCGGGCTCCACCTCCTCCCACTCCAGCCGGCGGTCGATCAGGGTCAGCGGGGTCTTGCGTTCCAGCTCCACCACCTCCATCGGCTCGCCGAGATGGGCGGCGATCCGCTCCACGAAGGGCCGCACCTCCGGCGCGCCGAGCACGTAAAGGGTGCGGGCGGGGGCGCCGATCAGTGCGGCGGTCCAGGCCCAGCCGCGGTCGGGATCGGCCAGCATCTGCGCCTCGTCGATCACCGCCACCTCGACCGGCCGGTCGGGGTCCAGCATCTCGATGGTGGACGCGGTGTGACGGGCGCCGGGGGTGCGGATCTCCTCCTCCCCGGTCAGCAGGGTGGTGGGCGTGCCGGCGGCGTTCAGCCGCTCCATCACCTCCAGCGCCAGAAGGCGCAGCGGCGCCAGATAGACGCCGTCGCGGGCACCGGTCAGCGCCTCAATGGCGCGGTGCGTCTTGCCGGAGTTGGTGGGACCGACCACCAGCACGATGCGCCGCCCCATGCCGCGGGCCACCGGGAACAGCCGCTCGAAACGGGCGAAGTCGAAGTGACGGTCGACATAGGCGCGACCGCGCGCCTCCGCCCGCTCCCGCCGCCACGCGTCGAACGCCCGGTCCCAGCGGGCGAGCAGGTCGTCCACGTCGGCTCGGTTGCGCGCGGCGCGCGACAGCCGCTCGGCAAGGGCCGCGAAGCTCCAACCGTCGGCGCCGTCGCCGGTGTCCTCCGCCAGCGCGCGCAGCCGGGCTGCGGTGCGCGACAGCGCGTCTTCCATGGCGGAGGACAGCGCCGGGTCGCCCTCCAGCCTTGCGGCCAGCTCGCGGTCGTCGAGGTCGGCCAGCTCCAGCGTGTCCAGCGTGCGCGACACCTGGAGACGGATGGGAGCCGGCAGCTCCGGCCATGGCAGCTCGTCGGCCAGCACGGCACGCACGCGGGTGCGGTCCTCCGCCGGGTGGAGCGACACCCGCGCGCCGGCCAGCGCGCGGCGGCCCTGCTCCAGAAGCGCGTTGCGGCGGCCGGCCCGGTCCACCGCCCCGGCGATCTCGCGCGCCACCGCCTCGCGCCGCTCGGCAGCCACCAGCAGGTCGCGCCGGCCCTTGGGCAGCGGCAGGCCGAGCGGCAGCAGCCCGCGTGACGCCGCCTGCTCCACCCGAGCGCAGCCGGTGGCGGCGAGTGGAACCACCTCGGGATGGGCGCGGGCGAGGTCGTGGACGAGTTGCGGGTCGAGAGGGTGATCGGTGTCGTCGGGATCGGTCATGGCGGGGTTCTGACCGATCCCGCGTCCGGGGTCAACGCGCAGGCACGACGCGCCGAGCTCAGCCGCCTCGCCGCTCCAGCACCACCGTCGCCAGCGGCGGCACGGTCAGCGTGACCGAGTAAGGCCGTCCATGCCAGGGGACCTCCTCGGTCTCCAAGGTCTCGACGGTGAAGCTGCCGCTGCCGCCGAAGCGGGCGTCGTCGGTGTTGACGAGACAGCGGTAGGTGCCGGGCAGGCTGACGCCGACGCGGTAGTTCTCGCGCGGGATCGGGGTGAAGCCGCCGACGACCACGACATGGTGCTCGGGGTCGGGTCCCTTGCGCAGGAAGGCCAGCACGCAATTGTCGCTGTCGTTCGCCTCGATCCACTCGAAGCCCTGCGGGTCGCAGTCGAAGGCGTGCAGCGGCGCGCAGGACCGGTAGACGCCGTTGAGCGTGCGGATCAGGTCCTGCACGCCCTTGTGCATGGGGTCGTCGGTCAGGTGCCAGTCAAGGCTGGCGTCCTCGTTCCACTCCCGCCACTGGGCGATCTCGCCGCCCATGAACAGCAGCTTCTTGCCGGGATGGGTCCACATGAAGCCGTAATAGGCACGCAGGTTGGCGAATTTCTGCCAACTGTCGCCCGGCATCTTGGTGATCAGCGAGCCCTTGCCGTGCACCACCTCGTCGTGGCTGAGCGGCAGGACGAAGTTCTCGGAGAACTGGTAGACCAGCCCGAAGGTGAGCTGGTGGTGGTGGTAGCGGCGGTGGATCGGGTCCTTCTGCATGTAGCTGAGCGTGTCGTGCATCCAGCCCATGTTCCACTTGTAGCCGAAGCCGAGACCGCCCAGCCAGGTCGGCCGCGACACGCCGGGCCAGGCGGTGGACTCCTCCGCCACCGTCACGGTGCCGGGATGGTTGCCGTAGGCCAGCTCGTTCATGCGCTTGAGGAAGGCGATGGATTCCAGGTTCTCGCGCCCGCCGAACTGGTTGGGCACCCACTGGTCGGCCTTGCGGGAATAGTCGAGGTAGAGCATGGACGCCACCGCATCCACGCGCAGCCCGTCCAGGTGATAATGGTCGAGCCAGAACAGCGCATTGCCCAGCAGATAGTTCGACACCTCCCGCCGGCCGAAATTGTAGATCAGGGTGTTCCAGTCCATGTGGTAGCCCTGGCGCGGGTCGGCGTGCTCGTACAGATGCGTGCCGTCGAACCAGCCCAGCCCGTGCGGGTCGGTCGGGAAGTGACCGGGCACCCAGTCCAGCAGCAGCCCGATGCCGGCCTCGTGGCAGGCGTCCACGAAGCGCTTGAAATCCTCCGGGGAGCCGTGGCGCTTGGTCGGCGCGTAGAGACCGATGGGCTGGTAGCCCCAGGAGCCGTCGAAGGGATGCTCCGTCACCGGCAGCATCTCGATGTGGGTGAAGCCCATGTCGCGCGCGTAGGGGACGAGGCGGTCGGCCAGTTCGGCGTAGGTGAGGAAGCGGTTCCCCTCCTCCGGCACCCGGGCCCAGGACCCCAGATGCACCTCGTAGACGCACATGGGCGCCGTGCGCTCGCCGGCGGCGGCGCGGGTGCGCATCCACTCCGCATCGCGCCAATCATAATCCCGCAGCCCGTGCACCACCGACGCGTTGGCCGGGCGCAGCTCGCCCTCGAAGGCGACGGGGTCGGCCTTCAGCGGCAGCAGGTCGCCGTTCGCCCCCCTGATCTCGAACTTGTAGCGCTGGCCGGCCTGGGCGTGCGGCACGAAGATCTCCCACACGCCGGCCTCCACCCGGCGGCGCATGGGCAGCCGGCGGCCGTCCCAGTCGCAGAAATCGCCGACCACGCTGACGCGCCGGGCGTTCGGCGCCCACACCGCGAAGGCAACGCCCTGCACACCGTCCAGTTCGCGGGGATGGGCGCCGAGCCGCTCATAGGCCTTCAGGTGCGTGCCCTCGGCCAGCAGATGGACGTCCAACTCGCCCAGCACGTTGCCGAAGCGGTAGACGTCCTCGAACTCCATGGTGGCCAGCGGGAAGTCGACGCGCAGACGGTAGCGGAAGCGGTCGCGCCGCTCGGGCAGGCGGCCGAGAAAGAAGCCGTCGGGATGGATCTTCTCCATCTCGCCGGCAACCGCACCGCCGTCGGCCTCGATCACCCACACCCGCTCGGCGCCGGGCAGGAAGGTCCGCACCTCCACCGGGCCGCCGGCCTGCAACTGGTGCATGCCCAGGATGGAAAACGGGTCGCCGTGATCGGCGCGGACGATGGCGTCGATCCCGCCCTGCAGCATGGGATCGGCCGCCGTCTCCTCCCGGATTTCGCGGCGCATGTCGTTCGGCATCACTGAACTCCCCTTCCCTCGTCGCTGACCGGTCCACGATACGGGCGCCCGGACGGCGCGCCATCCGGACCCGCATCCTTAAACCGTCGTCAGCGCCTCGCGTCCCCGTCGAGCAGGCCCAAAACCCCGCGGGTCGGGATGCACAGCCATCCCGGCCGGTTCGCGGCCTCGTAGGCGATCTCGTAGAACCCTTTTTCCAGCAGGAACAGCGCCAACAGCCGGTCGGCCGCGGATTCCTCGTCCGGCCACACCGGGCAGCCGGCGATGGTGCCACGGTAGCTGTCCAGGAACGCGCTCACCGTCCGCCGCTCCCAGTCGCGCGCGGCCTCCAGCAACCGGGACTGCGCCGCCGTCTCCGCCGCCTGGTCGTCCAGCCGGAAGACCGCCGCCCACGCCGCGTAGTTGTAGGAGCGGATCATGCCGGCGACATCCACCAGCGGCGACCGCTTGGTCCGCCGTTCCTCCAGCGACTTCGCCGGCTCACCTTCGAAATCGATGATGAACCAGTCGTTCTTGACGCTCAGAACCTGACCAAGGTGGTAGTCGCCGTGGATCCGGGTCTTGACGGCGTGGACGGGCAGGTCGGCCAGTTCGGCGATGCGGTCGAGCACCTCGCCGCGGCGACCGAGCAGGGCTTCCGCGTCGGTGCGCGTCTCGGCGCCCAGGCGGTCGAGCGCCGTTTCCAGCACCTTGTACCCGGCCTCGATCTGCTTGCGGACGTTGGCGGTCCACCGCTTCATGTCGGCGGGCTTCACCGGCTCCGGATCGAAGGCGGGATCGCCGGTCTCCTGCGCGAATGCGCGGTGCAGTTCGGCGGTCCGCTGACCGAGAGTGGCGGCCAGTTTGACCGAGAAGGCGAAGGGCTCCGGCGTTTCGGATTCCGCGCGGTCGGCGGGCGGCTCGACACCGAGGCGGATGTCGTCCAGCTCGCGGTTCAGATAGTCCAGCGTCGTGGCCCAGCCGTCGCCCTGGTTGCGAACGAAGCCCTGCACCACCGCCAACGCGGTGGGCGTGCCGTCGGCGTCCATATGCTCCACCGTGCCCAGCAGCGGCGGGGTGTTCTCGAACCCCGCGACCTCGGTCAGGAAGCGTCCGACCTCCAGCTCCGGATGCAGGCCGGGCTGGAGCCGGCGCAGCACCTTGACCACCATTGCGTCGCCGACCAGCACCGAAGTGTTGGACTGCTCCACGCCGAGGCGGCGAATCTCCGCGTCCTCCGGCACCTCGACGGCGGCCAGACGGTCGGTGGGCTGGAACCGCACCATGCCCGTGCCGGCCGACAGCTCGTCGCCTTTGCGCAAGGTGCCGATCAGGGTGCGGATGAAGCCGTCCGACGCCGACGCGTCATAGATCGCCCCGGTCCGCGGCCCCCGCCGCGCCTTGGCGATGGTGTAGGGAAGCAGCGGCGAGCCGCTGCGCGCCGCGCCATCGCTCCAGTCCAGGGCGAGCGGCAGCAGATACTGTTCCGGCTGCGCCTCCCCCGCCAGCGCAACGGCGACGCGGGTCAGCATGAAGCCGTCGCCGGGGCCGGGCAGTTTGACGCCCAGGTCGATGCTGGTGGATTCGATGCGCCGGTCCTTGGCCCCATACCAGCGCTGTTTGGGCAGGAAGCTGGCGAGCGTGTCGCGCTCCAACTCCTCCAGCGCCTTGCCGCTGGCCAAAGCCGTCCAGCCGTCGCGCATGACCACCGTCAGCAGGTCGGGCATCGGCTCCGGCACCGTCTCGTGCCAGGACGGCAGCGCCGCCTCGGCGGCCAGCGCGAACCAGTAGTAACCGTAGGCCGGCAGCGTCAGCAGATAGGGCAGCTCGCCAACGGGTGGGAAGGTGGTGCGGCCCAGCATCTCCACCGGCACCCGCCCCTTGAACTCGCGCAAATCCAGCTCCACCGCCTGGGCGGAACGGGAGAGATTGGCGACGCAGAGGATCACCTCGTCGTTGCCGTCCTCCATGGTGTGGGTGCGCAGATAGGCCAGGATCTTGCGGTTTCCCGGGGTGAGGATGCGCAAGGACCCGCGGCCGAAGGCCTTGTGCTGCTGCCGGGTGGCGATCAGCCGCTTCATCCAGTTCAGCAGCGACGACGGGCTGCGGGTCTGCGCCTCGACGTTCACGGTCTGGAAGCCGTAGACCGCGTCCTGGATGGGCGGCAGGTAGAGCCGCGCCGGATCGGTGCGGGAAAAGCCGCCGTTGCGGTCCATCGACCATTGCATCGGCGTGCGCACGCCATCGCGGTCGCCCAGGAAGATGTTGTCGCCCATGCCGATCTCGTCGCCGTAATAGATCACCGGCGTGCCGGGCATGGACATCAGGATGCTGTGCAGCAGCTCGATCTTGCGCCGGTCGTTCTCCAGCAGCGGCGCCAGGCGGCGGCGGATGCCCAGGTTGATGCGCATCCGCCGGTCGGAGGCGTAGAAGTTCCAGAGATAGTCACGCTCGTCATGGGTGACCATCTCCAGCGTCAGCTCGTCGTGGTTGCGCAGGAAGACGGCCCACTGGCAGTCGGGCGGGATCTCCGGCGTCTGCCGCATGATGTCGGCGACGGGGTGCCGGTCCTCCGTAGCCACCGCCATGTAGAGGCGCGGCATCAACGGGAAATGGAAGGCCATGTGGCACTCGTCGCCGCCCTTGGCGGGATCGCCGAAATAGGGCAGCACATCCTCCGGCCACTGGTTGGCCTCGGCCAGCAGCATGCGGTCGCCGTAGCCCTTGTCGATCTCGGCGCGGATCGCCTTGAGGACGTCGTGCGTCTCCGGCAGGTTCTCGTTGTTGGTGCCCTCGCGCTCCTTCAGGTAGGGAACGGCGTCGAGCCGCAGCCCGTCCACCCCCATGTCCAGCCAGTAGCGCATGACGTTCAACACCTCGCGCAGAACGCGGGGGTTGTCGAAATTCAGGTCGGGCTGGTGCGAGTAGAAGCGGTGCCAGAAATACGCCTGCGCCTCGGCATCCCAGGTCCAGTTGGACTTTTCCGTGTCGCAGAAGATGATGCGCGTGCCCTGGTACTTCTGGTCGGTGTCGGACCAGACGTAGAAGTCGCGGTGGTTCGACCCCGGTTTGGCGGTGCGGGCTCGCTGGAACCACGGGTGCTGGTCGGAAGTGTGGTTCACCACAAGCTCGGTGATCACGCGCAGGCCGCGGTCGTGGCATTCGCGCATGAAGCGCTTGAAGTCCTGCATCGACCCGTAGGCCGGATTGACCGCACGGTAATCCGCGATGTCGTACCCGTCGTCGCGCAGCGGCGACGGGTAGAAGGGCAGCAACCACAGCGTCGTGACGCCGAGATCCTGAATGTAATCCAGCTTCTGCGTCAGCCCCGCGAAGTCGCCGATGCCGTCGTTGTTGGCATCGAAAAACGCCTTCACATGAAGCTGATAGATCACAGCGTCCTTGTACCAGAGGCGGTCTTGCCGGTCGATCATGGGCCGTCGGGGGTCGAGGTTGGCGGGTGCATCGGAAACACGGCCGTGGCGAGAAGGTTTCACGACGGCCTGCCGATAGTGCCTCGATCAATCTTTCCAGCCAACCCGGACGTGCGGGTGACCGGACCCGGCGGCTACCACCTAATCCGTATGCCCGGCCGATATCAGGCTCTCGACAGCCCCGTCCACGGCGGCGATGGGGATGCGGTCCATGGCGGTGCCGCCGAAGCGCTGCGCGGTCAGATAGGTGCCGGCGGTGACCTTGGGGTGCACCTTGTCGCCGTCGGTCGGGCCGTAGAGGGTGACCAGCGGGATGTCGGCCACCGCGAACATCTTGCTGATGCCGCTGTCGTTCGCCACCGCCGCCGCGCAGCGGCGCGTCAGCGCGATGGTCCGCACCGGGGTGTAGCGCGGCTCCCCCACCCGCTCGTCCTGGAGCGGGAAGAGCGCGGTCGGCAACGCCTCCCGCAGCGCCGTCATCCACTCCGTCTCACCGGGGCCGAGGATGAAGACAGGCACGCGGCCACGCACCGCCTGTTCGCGGCCCAGCGCGATGTAGCGGTCGAGCGGCCAGCATTTGTGGCGCTTGCCAGCACCGGGCGCCAGCGCGACATAGGTCGCGCCATCCGGCAGCAGGGCGCGCGCCTCCGCCGCCGCATCGGGTGGCGTGGGCACGCCGTCGCGCAGCGGCTCGACCGGAGGCGGGCGGCCGGCCGCCACCTCCAACAGGCCGAACAGCCGGTCCATCAGGTGGCGCGGGCGGCGGCGGTCGGGCGGCGGCTTGCGTTCGGAGAAGCGGTAGGAGGCGCAGGGCGACACGAACAGGTCATGACGGAAACGGCGCGCGATCAGCGTGCGCCACCACAGCGTCTGCGTGTCGATAACGAGCGAGAAGCGCTGCCGCTCGGGAAGCGGCTTCAGCAGTTCCAGCGGGCTGGTGCCGATGCCGGTGTTGCTGCGGAACTCGTCGATGGTGCCGGCGATCAGTGGCGCCAACGTCGTTTCCAGATGCGTCTCCTCCGTCGTGATCCAGACGATCCGACGGTCGGGGAAGAGCGCGCGCAGGCCCCGCAGGAACGGGATCTTGACCATGGCGTCGCCGATCAGCTCGCCGTGGCTGAACACCGCGAGCGGCGCCACGGGCTCGTCCGGGCGGGCAACGGTCATGGGCGGCTCCTCCCCCTGTCCGGCGGCGGTCAGATGGCGGCGGTGACCTGGATCTCGACCTGGAAGGCGGGAGCGGCCAGCTTCGCCTCCACCGTCGCGCGGGCCGGCGTGTTGCCGGGCGACACCCAGCCGTCCCAAACCGAGTTCATTTCCGCGAAGGTGCCGATGTCGGCCAGCCAGATGGTGGCGGTCAGGACCTTGCTCTTGTCGGTGCCGGCGGCGGCCAGCAGGGCGTCGATGCGGCCCAGCACCTCGCGGGTCTGCTCGGCCACCGACTTGCCGGCGCTGTCGAGCGCCACCTGACCGGCGGTGGTGACGATGCCGTTGTAGGCGACGGCCTGGCTCATGCGCGGGCCGACTTCGAAACGCTGGATGCTCATGGTGTGATGTCCGGAATGACGTGGAACCGGCCGCGACCTTACCGAAGCGGGTGCTGCGCCGTCCAGAGCCGAGGCGGTTCCGGACGCCCTCCCAACGCCGGCGAAATCAGTAAACGTTGATATGAAGAAATTCTGAATTGGCAATGGTCATAGATGGAAAATCCCTTTACCCCACACTCATGACGAGATAAAATCGCGCAGCTCTTTAAGTTGTTTTGTATGCGATTATTAGTGTGTTTAGAACACACCCGCAACGCCTGCGGTCATTTGCAGAACACGACGGCGGCCGGCAGGTTCGCACCGGCAATATAAGGGCATACTTATTTGCAGACCGACGGTTGGCGTGGGCGTTCTATTGCCGCCAGAATTGCCGGTTGAACAGCACCAGCACCGTGAAGAACTCCAGCCGCCCCAGCAGCATCGCAAGCGACAGCACCCATTTCGCCGCCTCGGGAATCGGCTGGAAATTGCCGGCGGGGCCGATGATCTGGCCGAGCCCCGGACCGACGTTGCCGAGCGCCGTCGCCGCACCCGACACCGCGGTGATCATGTCCAGCCCGAAGGCGCCCAACGCCAGCGCGACGATGAAGATCGATGCGACATAGACGAAGCCGAAGCTCATCACCGACACCATGGCGTCGGCGTCCACCGGCTTGTCGTTGTAGCGCAGGGGCAGCACACGGTGCGGCATGTACAGACGGTGGAGTTGCACGCGCAGGACCATGAACAGCACCTCGAAGCGGAAAATCTTCAATCCGCCGGCGGTGGAGCCGGTGCAGCCACCGACCATGGTGAGGATCAGGAAGGCCACCACGGCGGGCGGGCCCCACAGGCTGTAGTCGCCGGAGGCGTAACCGGTGGTGGTGACCACCGAGACGACGTTGAAGGCGGACAGGCGGAACGACTCCAACAACGGTAGATCCAGTGCCTGGTTGACCCAGACGGCGAGCGCCGCCGACACCACCACGAGAAAGCCGACGAACCAGCGGATCTGTGTGTCGCGCCATATCGGCCCGACGTCGCCGCGTGCCAGACTGACGAAGCGCACCAGAGGCATGCCGCCGGCCATCATGAAGACGATGAGGATCCATTCGATGGACGCGCTCTTCCACCCCCCGACCGACGCGTCGCTGGTGGAGAATCCACCGGTGGACACCGCGGTCATCGCGTGGTTCACCGCATCGAACAGGTTCATCCCCGCAAGCGCCAGGGCCGCCGTGCAGGCGAGCGTCAGGATCATGTAGATCCAGGCCACAGCGACCGCGAGGTCGCTGGCCCGCGGCACCACCTTGTCGGAGCGGTCGGAAGACTCGGACCGGAAGAGCTGCATGCCGCCGACCCGCAGGAACGGCAGAATGGCGATGCCCATCGCGATGATCCCGACACCGCCCAGCCATTGCAGCAGCGACCGCCACAGCAGAAGCCCCGGCTCCAGCGTGTCGAGCCCGACGATCACGGTCGAGCCGGTCGTCGTCAGCCCGGACATCGCCTCGAAGAAGGCATCCGCCGCCGACAGGCTGAGGCGCGACAGCATGAAGGGAAGTGCGGAAAAGGCGCACACCACGACCCAGGCCACCGAGGTCAGCAGAAAGGTCTGGCGCAGGTTCAACACCACCGTGTCGGTGCGGTTCATCAGCATCATCAGGACGCCGAAGAACACCGTCAGAGCAGCCGAGGTGGCGAAGACGACCCAGTCCGGATTGCCGGCGCTGATGTCCACCGCCATCGGCGCCAACATCGCGGCGGCGATGATGGTGACCAGCGCACCGACGATGTAGAAGACGGGACGGACGTCCAGCGTCGTCATCACCATGCCGGCCGGACCTTCCCGCCCTGTCCGGTGCCGACCACCACAGTCGTCATGCAAACCCCTTGCGCCACGGAACTTTGCGGCGATTGCGCCACAATTCACCGCCGTTGCGCGTTCTTATCACCAAGCGGGCGGCTCCGGAAGGCGCTATCGGCCGCGGTTGATCAACCGCCGCGCATGACCTCCTTCACCTTGGAGGCGAGCTGTTTGAGCGAGAAGGGCTTCGGCAGGAAATGCGCGGCGAATGGTCCGTCCAGGTCGTCCTTGAAGCGGTCCTCGGCGTAGCCGGAGATGAAGATGACCTTCATGTCGGGCCGCGCCTCCCGCACCTTGCGGGCGAGCGTCGGGCCGTCCATCTGCGGCATCACCACGTCGGTGATCAACAGGTCGACGCGCGCCCCGTCGGCGCCGAGCTGGCTCATCGCCGCCTCTCCGTTCTTCGCCTCCAGCACCTGATAGCCCTTGTTGCGCAGGGCGCGGGCGGAGAAGACGCGCACGGCGTCCTCGTCCTCCACCAGCATGATGATGCCGGAACCGGTCAGGTCGCTGCGGCTGCGGTCGCGCGCCTCCGGCGGCTCGGCGGGGGGCCGCGGCGCACCCTCGTGGCGCGGCAGCAGGATGGTGAAGCGGGCCCCCTCCCCCGGTGCGGAATCGACGGAGATGAAGCCGTTGAACTGCCGCACGATGCCGTAAACCGTCGACAGCCCGAGCCCGGTGCCGGACCCCACCTCCTTGGTGGAGAAGAACGGCTCGAAGATGCGTTGAAGGTTTTCCTTGGGGATGCCGTGGCCGGTGTCGATCACCTCGATCGACACGTAGGCGCCGGGCGTTATCTCCTCGTGCTCGCGACGCTCGGGCTGGTCGATGGCGACGTTGTTGGTGACGATGGTCAGCCGGCCGCCGCCGCCCATGGCGTCGCGCGCGTTGACCACGAGGTTGATGATCACCTGCTCCAGCTGGTTCTGGTCCACCTTGACCAAACCCAGGTCGCGGCCGTGCAGCATCCGCAGCTCGATGTTCTCGCCGATCAGCCGCCGCAGCAGGTTCGCCAGCTCCGCCAGCACGTCGGTGACGGCCAGCACGCGCGGCTGCAGCGTCTGCTGGCGCGAGAAGGCCAGGAGCTGGCGCACGAGATTGGCTGCGCGGTTGGCGTTCTGCTTGATCTGCATGATGTCGCTGAAGGACTGGTCGCCCGGCTTGTGCCGCAGCAGCAGCAGGTCGCAGAAGCCGATCATCGCCGTCAGCAGATTGTTGAAGTCGTGGGCGACGCCGCCCGCCAGCTGGCCAACCGCCTGCATCTTCTGCGACTGGGCGAACTGCGCTTCCAGGTTCCTGCGCTCGGTCAGGTCGATGAAGTGCAGGATCAGCCCGGCCAGACCCGAGCGCCCGACCCCGGCCAGCCGCCGTGCGTAGAGCTGCACCACCAGATCGCGCCCGCCGGGCAGCCGCACCTCCAGCGGGGTGGCCGGATCGGCCCCCGCCAGCACCGCGGTCAGCCGCTCCTGAACCGCGACACGGTCGCGCGGTTCGATGAGCTGGTCGAACGGGCGGTCGATCACATCGGCGGAGCGCGCGCCGATCAGCGCCAGGAAGGCGCGGTTGCACTCGGCGAGCCGGCCGTCCTCGTCCACCAGCGCGATGCCGATGGGCGCGTCCTCGAAGAAGCGTTGGAAGCGCTGCTCGGACAGGCGCAGCGCCTCCTTCCACTCATGCTCCGGCGTCAGGTCCCGCACCACCGAGCGGGTGTGGACGCTGCGCCCGTCGTCCGACACCACGACCGTCTGGGTGACCGACGCGTTGAAGGTCCGGCCCCCGACACCGCGCATGGCGACCTCGCCGCGCTGCTCGGGCCCGCCGCCGTCGAACAGGTCGTAGGGGGCCGCGTTGTCGGGCGGATCCGCCAGCATCTCGTGCAGCCTGCGTCCACCGTCCACGAGGTCGCCCGGTGACGCACCGAGCCAGCGTGCCAGCGTGCCGTTGACGAACAGGAAGGCACCGTCCTGGTCCACCGAGAAGAAGCCGACCGGCGCATGGTCCATGAAATCGACCAGCTTCGCCTGTTCGCGCCGCATCACCTGCTCCAGTTCCCGCCGCGCGGTGATGTCCTCGATGCGCCAGTGCGAGGCTCCGGGCGAACCGGCGATCGGCCTGACCTCCACCCGCCGCCATTCCGGTGACCGCCCCTCGCGCGGGAGCATCAGGTCGACGGCGGCCGGCACACCACCACGCACGCGCTCGGCAAGCCGGGAGAAGGCGACCGCCCCTTCGGCGTCGGCGGAGAGCTGGCGCCGCAGTGACTCCAGCGGATCGTCGCCTGACCCGACTCCCGCCAGCGCGCGGAAGGAGGCGTCGATGTAGACCGGTTGGCCGAAGGCGTCGGCGATGAGCTGACCGCCCTGCTGCCCCTCCAGCGCGCCCAGAAGCAGCGTGCGATCACGGCGCAGCAGGCCGCGGGCACGGCCGAAGCGCACCGCAAGGACGGCCATGGTGACCGCCGCCAGCGCCAGCCCCAGCCAGGCCGGCAGCGCGTCACCGACCGCCACGCCCACCGCCGCGGCGACCAGCCCGCCGGCAAGTCCGGTGGCGAGAAGCGTGTCCATGGGATCGAAGCGCCCGCCATCCGGGCGGATGAGCACTCCGCCCTGACGCGGCGGTTCCAGGTGGCGGGTGGATGCGTCGTCCAAGGCTGCACCAGACGGTTGAACCGGGATCGCGCCCGCCGCGGGCGCCGACCGGAGGTCAGCCGCGCGGAGACCGCTTCTTGAGCTTCATCACATAGGTGATCACTTCGGCCACGGCACGATAATGCTCCGACGGGACCTCCTGGTCGATCTCCACCGTGGCATAAAGCGCACGCGCCAGTGGCGGATTCTCCACAATGGGCACCTTGTTCTCGGTGGCGACCTCGCGAATCTTGAGGGCCAGCGTGTCGGCGCCCTTCGCCACCACCATCGGCGCCCCCATGCTCATGGCGTCGTACTTCAGGGCCACCGCGAAGTGGGTGGGGTTGGTCACCACCACGTCGGCGGTCGGCACCGCGGCCATCATGCGCTTGCGCGCGCGCTCGAAGCGCAATTGCCGGATGCGGGCCTTCACCTGCGGGTCGCCGTCGGCCTGCTTGTGCTCCTCCTTGACCTCCTGCTTGGTCATCTTCATCTTCTTGTTGTACGTGTAGCGCTGCCAGATCAGGTCGGCGGCGGCAATGATCATCACTGTGACAAAGACGCCAATCAGCAGGCGGCCGACCAGATCCTCCATCTCCAACAGCATCAGCAGCAATTCGATGCCGACGAAATGCTCGATCGCCCGCACCATCGGTAGCAACGCGACGTAGGCAACGACGCCGACCACGCCGATCTTCGCCAATCCTTTTGCCAGTTCGACACTCTGCTGCGCCGGTGAGAACATCCGCTGCAAGCCGGCAATGGGATTGAGCTTGCTGAATTTCGGGGTGATCACCGCCCAGGCGACCGACCAGCCCTTCTGCAACAGCGTGCTGACGACGCCCGCCACCATCAGGAGCAGCACCGGCAGCCACAGGGCCGTCAGGATGTCCATCATCACCCGCATCAGCAGGTGCCCGATGGAGCCACGGTCCATCGGCGCGCTGTCCACCTCCTCCACATAGCGGGTGAGCCGCAGCATGAGGTCCGAGACCAGCCCCGGCAGAAGCGTCAGGAAGATGATCAGGGTGGCGCCCAGCGACAACCAGAGCTGCACCTCCTGGCTCATGGCGAACTGGCCCTGCTCGTGCGCCTTCTCGAGTTTTCGGGTTGTCGCGTCTTCTGTTTTGGAGGACTCGTCGGCGTCTTCGGACATGGCCTCCCCGCCTCAGGTCATGCGCAGGAAAGCGATCAGCCCCTGCTCGAAGTGCGAGAGCCAGAACAGCATCATCGCCGACAGGGTGAGCGCGAACATGAACAGCCCCACCGCCACCTGGAGCGAGGTGAACAGGAAGAACACCTGCACCTGCGGTGCCAGCTTGCTCAGCAGTCCGAGCGCGAAGGCGAACATGATGCCGGCGACGATGAAGGGGGCCGCCATCTGCAGGCCGATGAGGAAGCTCTGCGACACCAGCCGCCCGATGGTCGCCGCCATGTCGTTCACCGGCAGGGCGGCGCCGGGAATGAAGAAGTCGAAGCTGTCCACGACCGCCATCAGCAGCAGATGATGCAGGTCGGTCAGGAAGATCAGAAGCAGCCCCAGCCAGCCCAGCAGTGCCCCAGGCAGTGATCCCTGACCGGCCATCGCCGGGTTGAACACCTGGGCATTGGCCAGACCCGCCTGCACGGCGATGATCGAGCCCGCCGTCTCCAGCGCGCTCATCAACAGGCGCGCCACGCTGGCGACGAAGACGCCGACCGTGATCTCCCCCATCAGCAGGACCAGCAGCGCAAAGGGGTCGGCGGGCATCGGCGGGATCCGCGCCTGCACCACAGGGGCCACCAGCACGCTGACCGCGAGCCCGAGCAGCAGCCGCGCGCGCTGGGCGACGAAGGCGTCGCCGATGGTCGGCATCACCATGAAGGCGCTGCCGACACGGGCGAAGACCACCAGCCAGACATAGACCTGTTCGGCAAGAAGCTGTTGAAGGACGTTCATCGCCGCAGCCTCACGGCGAGGCACTGCCCATGGCGACGATGCGGTCGATGATCTCCTGTTCGAAATAATGGGTCATCTGGTTCAGCATGTAGGGCATCAGCAGGATCGACAGGCCGAACACCAGCAGCAGCTTCGGCACCATCGCCAGCGTCTGCTCGGAGATCTGGGTCACCGCCTGGAAGATGGAAATGGTGGTGCCCAGTATCATCATGCCGACCATCACCGGTGCCGCCACGAAGACGAGCGTCACCAGCGAGGTGCGGCAGATCTCGATGACATCCGTCTCGCTCATGGCACTGGCCGCTCAGCCACCGTCAGATCGGCATCCGCAGGATTTCCTGATAGGCGGTCACCACCTTGTCGCGCACCGCGGTGACCGTCTGCAGGGTCATCTCCGCGTTGGTGACGGCCTGCACGACATCGGTGATGTCGGCCTTGCCCACCGACGCCAGGGCCGACATGTCCTCCCCCCGGCGCATGCTGCCGATGGTGTTGCGGGCGGCGTTCTCCAGCACCTCGCCGAAGGAGGTGGCCGGGGTTTCGCGCCCGATGCCGGGGCCGGTCAGGCGGCCGGCGGTGTTGGCGTAGGCGGCGATGGCGCCGGCGATGTTGGTGGCCATGATCCTGGTCCCCTGGCGTGTCGGACGGCGCGCGTCAGCCGCGCAGAACTTCGATGGTGCGCGACAGCATGGTGCGCGCGGCCTCCACCACCGACACGTTCGCCTCGTAGGAGCGCTGCGCCTCGCGCATGTCCATCGATTCGATGATGGAATTCACGTTGGGCAGCAGCACATAGCCGTCGGCGTCGGCGCTGGGGTGGGTGGGGTCGTAGCGGCGCTGGAAGTCGCTCTTGTCCACGTCGATCTTGGCGGCCCGCACGGTGTCGGTGCCGAGCGCACGGTCCAGCTCGTTCTTGAAGATGACCACCTTGCGCCGGTACGGCAGGTCGCCCGGTGTCTCGGCGGTGGTGTTGGCGTTCGCCAGGTTCTCGGCGATCACCTTCAGCCGGACGCCCTGCGCCTTCATGCCGGAGGCGGAGATCGCCATCACGTTCTGGAGATCCATGGGTCGACTCCCGTCCTGTCAGCGCCGCTCAGCCGCCGCCGCTGCGCAGGGCCATGCGGATCATGCCGACCTGCTTGCGGTAGAGGTTGAGCATGGTGTTGTAGTCGGCCGTCGTCTGGCCGACCTTCATGATCTGCTCCTCGATCACCACGGCGTTGCCGGCGGGCGAGGTCTCGTACGGGTCGCGCTGGCGCCGTGCCTGATCCTCGCCGGACGGCCGGGTGCCCGACAAATGGGTGGCGCTGGTCGCCGCCATGTTCATCCGCCGCTGGTCGGCCAGCGCGTCGCGGAAGGTGAAGGGCTTCAGGTCCTGCGGCTTGAAGTCGGGCGTGTCGGCGTTGGCGACATTCTTCGCCAGCACCTCCTGGCGCTGGGTGAGATACCCCATGCGCTTCGACATCAGCTTGAACAGGCCGAGATCGCCGAGATCCATCCTACCGCCCTCCGGGCCCGTGATCCGCCCATGCGGCCACACCACGGGCCGACCCGCATCGTCCCGCCGTTGGGTTAACGAAGGGTGAATACCTCCATCGGTGGTCACGACGCGTGGCGGTGCCGCCACCCTCCCCGGCGGAGACGGCCGTCACTCACCGTCGGCCGCGCCCTCCTCCGGCGGCAGCTCCCGATCCTCCGCGTGCCAAGCGGCCAGCGCCCGGGCGTAGCGGGGCATGACGGTGGGCATGATCGTCGAGCCCTCCAGCGGACGTTCCACACCGAACACGTATTTCGGGAATTCCAACGGCTTCTGGACGGCCCAGATGCGGTCGTGCTCGTGCGGGGGCAGGATGGACGCGGGGTCGCCGACCGCGATCCAGCCGATCGGCACCGTGGCCCCGGCCGGCAGCACGGTGCGCAGGTGGACGACACCGTTGATCCGCACCTCCGCACCGCGCCCGATGCGGGCGCCGTTGAACACGGTGGCACCGGTCGCCAGGAACACCTCGTCCTCGATGGTGCAGCCGGTCAGGCTGGCGCGTGGCCCCACCAGCACATGGTCGCCGATGGTCAGCGGCATGCCACGCACCCCGCGCAGCACCGCGGTGTCCATGATCACGCAATGGGCGCCGACGACGATGGGCCCGCTCTCCGCCGTCAGGACCGCGCCGAACCCTATGGAGGTGCCGGGCCCGACCGTCACGTCGCCACAGAGGGTGGCGTTCGGGGCGACGCGGGCGCCCGGGTGGATCACCGGCCGTTTGCCCAGATGCTCGATCAGCATGCTCCCCTCCTCCGCCTCGCCATCCGTCGTCATGCTACCCGCCATCGGCCTGCCGAACCAGCCTTCCGGCCTAGGACGCGGCGGTGTCGTCTCCACCGCTGGTGTGCGCGGATGGGGACGTCGGCACCCCGTTCTCGGGAGCTCCTCCCCGGAAGGGCACTGCCTTATGGAAATCCGGTCGCCGGGCGGTCGGGTGCCAAGGGGGGTGTCGGGCGGGAACGGCGATACCCCCTCTCCCCGTCGTCCGATCGGAGCCGTTGCCGGCCATAGTCCGTTGCACGCACGGACCCGCCGCCAACGACACCGGATCGCATGCTGCATCGGATCGCCAGCCGCCTCACCGTACTCGTCGTCGATGACGATCCCCTGCTCCGCCACGGGTTGGAGGGAGCGCTCGCCCTGTGGGGCGTCGGCAGCGTCCTCGCCGCCGCCGACGGGGAGGAGGCGGCACGCCTGATCCTGTCCGAACCGATCGACCTCCTGCTGACGGATTGGGTGATGCCGCGCTACAGCGGCGCGGAGCTGGTGCGCTGGCTGCGCGAGGGGCCGAACACCCCCTGCCCCGGGCTGCCCACGATGGTGCTGACCGGGCGGGCCGACGTCACCACGGTGCGCGCCGCCTGGAGCCTCGGGGTGGACGCCGTGCTGGTGAAGCCGGTGACGCCGCCCGTCCTTGCCAAACGCATCGAGGCGGTGCTGGAGCGTCGGCGCGACCGTACGGCACCGGCCGCCGGCCCGGTCGGACGTCCGCCGGAGTGCGATGTGCCGGTGCCGGAGGTGCTGACCGGCACGGCCCCGGCCGCGGTGCGCCCGGCGCTTCCCGCCCCGCCGGCCGCCGACGTCCCCCGCCTGACCGGTGAGTCCAGGCCCGCCCTCCGCCTGCCGCGGACCGGCACGCTGCACGGCTCCGACCTGCCGGCCCGACGGGCCCGGCTGCTGATGCTGCTCGACCGGATGGAGGCGGCGGCGGACCACCCCGGCAGCGGCCGGCTGCACCTGTTCGTCGCCGACCTCATGCACGCCACGGCCGGCACCCCCCTGGTCGAGGAGATCGCCGCCTCGCTCGCCGTCTGCGTCGCCGACGTGCGTCCCGGCGCGCCCGGCCAGACCGACGCGGTGCAGGCCCATGTCGCCGCCCTGCGCTGGGCACTGAACGGCAACGAGGCCGCGCGGGCGTCGGCACGGACCCTGCTGCGCTGCCTGCGCGCGTCCGTCGCCATGCTCGCCCGCCGCGCCCCGGCGCGCGAACGGCCGGCACTCGCCCTCCCCGACCGCCGGACGCCGCCGGCACCACCGCCGGTGATGTGACCTCAGCGGCCGGTCAGCACGATGTCGTCGTAGATCTGGGCCTGGATGGCGGGGCGCTGGCTGTGGTTGACCCGGCGGGCGTCCTCCACCACGGCGCGGGCGGTGGAGCGCACGGCGGCGTCGAAGGTGACGCCGGGGGCCGCGATCTCCCGCAGGAAATGGCGCATGAACAGGCTGTTGGGGTTGCCGTCCGCACCGGGCAGCCGGTCCAGCGCCTTCTCCCCGGGTCCGGCGGAGAACACGATGGTGGTCTCGGCCACCGGGTCGGGCAACCGGGTGAAGCCCCGCGTGGCCCCGATCGACCGGCCGCCGGGCCGGGCCAGCGGGTTGTCCCGGCAGGCATCGACCAGCGCCAGCAGATAGCGCGGCCGGGAGGCGGCGATGTCGCCGATCAGCCGGCTCAGCTCCAGCGCCTCCGACCGCGCCAGCCGCTCGGCCACGTCGGCGGGCATGTTGGTGATGTCCGGAAAATCGGCGGGCAGCAGCAGGTTGCTGCCGGCGATCTCCACCCCGTGCCCGGCGAACAGCACGAGCGCCAGCGCCCCCCGTTCGATCCCGGCGGCGAAGGCAGCCACCGCCTGGTTCAGCGCGAAGCGGCCGGGGTTCAGCACCTCGTTCACCGCGAACCCCTGCGCCCGCAGCCGGGCCGCCAGCGCGCGGGCGTCCGCCACCGCACGGGTCAGCGGCTCCACCGCCCGGTAGGCGTCGATCCCCACCACCAGCGCCTGACGGGGACCGGTGAAGGCTGGGGACGTGGCAACGGGGGGCAAGGGCTGGGGCGTCGGCGGGCGTTCGGCGACGGGGGGCGGAACGGGAGCCGGCGCGGGAACCACGACGGCCGTCGCGGGCGTGGGGGCGCCACCGCCCGTCGGCGCATGGCGCCAACGCACCCGGTCGCTAGGACCGAAGGGCCGTGCCGTCAGGCCATCGGACAGCGAAAGATACCGTTCGACACCATCGGAACCGTTGAACCGCCCGTCCTCTCCAATCACCATCCATTCCCCGTCGCCGAAGCCGCTCAGTCGGAACCGCTCCCGCCCGGTTGCCGCGTCCCAGAGACGGGCGGTCTGGTCGTTGCTACCGGTCAGCACGGATCGACCATCGGGCGAGAAGGCCACGGCGAGAATGTCGCCCGAGTGACCTTCGAGTCGCCGCAGCTCGCGACCGGTCGCCGCTTCCCACAGCCGCGCCGTTCCATCGCCGCTTCCGGTGAGAACCCGCTTCCCATCGGCGGAAACGGCGACAGCCATCACATGGCCGCCATGACCTTCGAACCGGCGAACCTCCCGACCCGTGGACGCATCGAACAGCCGTACCATCCGATCCCGGCTTCCGGTCAGCACGGAACGGCCATCGGGCGAGAAGGCCACCGCGAGCACCGCCATGCCGTGCCCGTCGAACCGGCGGATCTCCCGCCCGGTCGCGGCATCCCACAGGCGAACTGTCTTGTCGTTGGCCCCGGTGAGCGCCCAGCGCCGATCGGGGGACAGGGCGACGCTCCGGACCCAATCGGTGTGCCCGTCGAACCGGCGAACCTCCCGACCGTTTGCGGCATCCCACAAGCGCGCCGTGTGGTCGTCGCCCCCGGTGAGCGCCCACACCCCGTCGCGGGAGAGGGCGACGCCGCGAATCCAATCGGTGTGCCCGTCGAATCGACGGATTTCCCGGCCGGTCGTGGCATCCCAGAGGCGGGCGACCTTGTCCGCGCTGCCGGTCAACAACCACCGCCCGTCGGCGGACGGTTCGACGGCGTTGACGTTGCCGGCGTGGCCGGTGAACCGGCGGACCTCCCGCCCCGTCGCGGCATCCCAATGCCGCGCGGTGTTCTCGTCGCTGCCCGTGATCAGGAATCGTCCGTCGGGCGAGAAGGACACGCTGTTCATGTTGGATTCCGCGTCCTTGAACCGACGCGTCTCCCGCCCCGTGGCGGCGTCCCACATCCGAATGTCGCGGTCGACGCTGGCGGTCAGCACGGATCGCCCATCGGCCGAGAAGGACACGCTCTTCACCTGGCCGAAATGCCCTTCGAACCGCCGCGTTTCCTGGCCGCTCGCGGAATTCCAGAGCCGGGCGGTCTTGTCGTCGGAGCCGGTGAGCACGGCCCCTCCGTCGGGCGCGAAGGCCACGCTGTTCACGGGGCCGTCGTGCCGGCCGATCACCCGGATCTCCAGCCCGCTGGCGGCGTCCCAAAGCCGGACGGTGCGGTCCTTGCCGCCGGACAGAACCCACCGCCCGTCCGCCGACATGGCGACCGCGAGGACATAATCACTGTGCCCGTTGAACCGGCGGATCTCCCCGCCGGTCGCGCTGTCCCACAACCGCAAGCTCTTGTCGTCGCTGGCGGTGACCAGCGACCGTCCATCGGGCGAAAATGCCACCGCCCGGACCCAGTCGTCATGCCCGGTGAAGCGGCGGATTTCCCGGCCGGTCGCCGGATCCCACAGGCGCGCCGTGTCGTCGTCGCCAGCCGTAAGCACGAACCGTCCGTCTGGCGACAGGCCCACCGCGCGCACGGTGTCGTCGTGGCCGGTGAAACGCCGGACTTCCTGGCCGGTCGTGATGTCCCACATCCGTGCCGTCCGATCGTCGCTGGCGGTGAGCAGACGGCGTCCATCGGCGGAAAAAGCGATACCGTTCACGTCGCTGCCGTGCCCCTCGAACCGCCGGATCTCGCGCCCGCTCGCCGCGTGCCACAAGCGCGCGGTGTTGTCCCAGCTTCCCGACAGGACGAACTGCCCGTCGGGGGAGAAGATGGCCGCCGCAACGCCGGCACCATGCCCGAGCTGGGGAACAAGCTGCTCCGCCGCATGCGCCGGGACAATGGAAGCCACGAGCAGGAACACCGACAGCGCGCCCGCCATCGCCGCGCGGATTTTGCGGACCATGCCTTCACCTCATGCCGGGAATACCGAACCGGCGCACGCTACTACGGACAGGCAATCCGGCGCATCAAGACGATGATGTTCGCGCGCAGTCCCGCGGTGCCAGTCCCGAGTCGTGGTGATCGCCCGCCCATCTCTTGTGGCCCCGCCAAACCCGCCGAACGGGAATTTCCGTAACGCCACCGCAAACCTATACTCCTTCCCCGAAGACACGCCCCGCGGACCCTTCCTTGCTTTTTGCTTGGTGGCTTCGCGGGGCGGTTGCCGGAAACGACAGCCATTGTTACCTGTCTGTCAGGCGAACAATGGGCCGGCGGGCCGGCCAACGGGTGGGGAGTGGGTCCATGGCACTGGCAACGGTGACGCTCGACGACAAGTATGTCCTCGAATCCGGCCGCGTCTACATGACGGGCACGCAGGCGCTGGTGCGGCTGCCGATGATGCAGCGGCAGCGCGATCTGGCGGCGGGGCTGAACACCGGCTGCTTCATCTCCGGCTACCGCGGCTCGCCGCTGGGCGGCTTCGACCTGAACCTGTGGACGGCCCGCAAGTTCCTGGAAAAGCACCACATCCGCTTCCAGCCCGGCGTCAACGAGGAGCTGGGGGCGACCGCCGTGTGGGGCAGCCAGCAGGTGGGCATGTTCCCCGGCGCCCGTTACGACGGCGTCTTCTCCATGTGGTACGGCAAGGGGCCGGGCGTCGACCGCTCGGGCGACGTGTTCAAGCACGCCAACGCCGCCGGCACCTCGAAGAACGGCGGCGTGCTGGTGCTGGCCGGCGACGACCACAACTGCAAATCCTCGACCTTCCCGCACCAGTCCGAACACGCCTTCATGCACGCCATGATCCCCGTGCTGAACCCGTCCGGCGTGCAGGAGATCCTGGATTACGGCCTGATCGGCTGGGCGATGAGCCGCTATTCCGGCTGCTGGATCGCCATGAAGACCATCGCGGAGACGGTGGACACCTCCGCCTCCGTCACCATCGACCCGCACCGCGTCTCCCCCATCATTCCCGCCGACTTCGTGATCCCGCCGGGGGGCTTGAACATCCGCTGGCCCGACCCGCCGCTGGAGCAGGAACACCGGCTGATGCGGCACAAGCTGTACGCCGCGCTGGCCTTCGCCCGCGCCAACCGGTTGGACCAGGTGGTCATGGCCTCCCCCCGGCCGCGCTTCGGCATCGTCACCACCGGCAAGTCCTATCTGGACGTGCGGCAGGCGCTCGACGAGTTGGGCATCTCCGAGGCGATGGTGGCCGACCTGGGCGTCACCGTCTACAAGGTCGCCATGCCCTGGCCGCTGGAGCGCGACGGCGTGCGCCACTTCGCCGAAGGGCTGGAGGAGATCGTCGTCGTCGAGGAGAAGCGCGCGGTCATCGAGAACCAGTTGAAGGAGCAGCTCTACAACTGGCACCCCGACGTGCGCCCGCGGGTGGTCGGCAAGTTCGACGAGGAGCAGGAATGGATCCTGCCCTCGGCCGGCGAGCTGTCGCCGGCGCAGGTCGCCGTGGTGATCGGCCGCCGGCTGCTGCGCTTCGCCGACATCGCCAGCATCCGCGAGCGGGTGGAGTTCCTGGACAGGCAGGAGAAGCAGAAGGCCCACAAGGCCCGGGTGCTGCGCACGCCCACCTTCTGCTCGGGCTGCCCGCACAACACCTCCACCCATGTGCCGGAGGGAAGCCGCGCCGTGGCCGGCATCGGCTGCCACTACATGGCGAGCTGGCTGGACCGCAAGACGGACACCTTCACCCAGATGGGCGGCGAGGGCGTGCCGTGGGTGGGCCAGTCGCCCTTCACCGACGAGCCGCACATCTTCGCCAACCTGGGCGACGGCACCTATTACCACTCCGGCCTGCTGGCGATCCGCCAGTCGATCGCCGCCAAGGTCAACATCACCTACAAGATCCTGTTCAACGACGCCGTCGCCATGACCGGCGGCCAGCCGGTGGACGGCACGCTGACGGTGCCGTCGCTGGCGGCCCAACTCCGCGCCGAAGGGGTCGGCCGTATCGTCGTGGTCTCCGACGAGCCGGAAAAGTACGGCATCGGCAACGGCCTGCCGGCGCACACGGGCGTCGAGCACCGCGACGAGCTCGACCGCGTGCAGAAGGAGATCCGCGAGGTCAAGGGCGTCACCGCCATCATCTACGACCAGACCTGCGCCACCGAGAAGCGCCGCCGCCGCAAGCGCGGCAAGATGGTGGACCCGGCCAAGCGCGTGGTGATCAACGAGCTGGTCTGCGAGGGCTGCGGCGACTGCTCGGTCAAGTCGAGCTGCGTGTCGGTGGTCCCGGTGGAGACGGAGTTCGGCCGCAAGCGCCAGATCGACCAGTCCTCCTGCAACAAGGACTATTCCTGCACCAAGGGCTTCTGCCCCAGCTTCGTGACCGTCGTCGGCGGCAAGCTGCGCAAGCCGCAGCCCGCGGCCCGCGGCGGGGTGGACGTCTCCGCCCTGCCCGCCCCGGTCATGCCGTCGCTCGACCGGCCATGGAGCCTGTATGTGACCGGCGTCGGCGGCACCGGGGTGGTCACCATCGGCGCGCTGATCGGCATGGCCGCGCACATCGAGGGCAAGGGTGTCGGCGTGCTGGACATGACCGGGTTGGCCCAGAAGGGCGGTGCGGTCACCAGCCACATCCGCATCGCCCGCTCGCCCGACGACATCCACGCCGTGCGCATTGCCGCCGGCGGGGCGGACGCTGTGCTCGGCTGCGACCTGATCGTGGCGGCGGCCGGCGACGGGCTGTCGAAGATGGTGGCGGGGCGCACCCGCGCCGTGCTGAACACCCACGACACCATCACCGTGGACTTCCTGAAGAAGCCCGACTTCCAGGTGCCGGTGCGCGACCTCGTCGCCGACGTGCGCAAAGCCTGCGGCGACGCCGGCGCGGTGGACGCGCTGGACGCCACCCGCATCGCCACCGCCCTGCTCGGCGACAGCATCGCCAGCAACCTGTTCATGCTGGGCTTCGCGTGGCAGCGCGGGCTGGTGCCCCTGTCGGCCGAGGCGATCCTGAAGGCGATCGAGCTGAACGGCGCCGCGGTCGCCATGAACACCCAGGCCTTCCAATGGGGCCGTCTGGCCGCCCACGACCGCGCGGCGGTGGAGGCCGCGGCCACGCCGGCCGCGACCTCCTTCGGCCCCATCGACGAGCAGCGCCGCCTGTCGGAAACGCTGGACGAGGCGATCGGCCGCCGCGCCGCCTTCCTCACCGACTATCAGGACGCCGCCTACGCCGGCCGCTTCCGCGCGCTGGTGGACCATGTCCGCCGCGTCGAGGAGCAGCGGGTGCCGGGCACCACGGCGTTCACCGAGGCGGTCGCCCGCAGCCTGTTCAAGCTGATGGCCTACAAGGACGAGTACGAGGTGGCGCGACTCCACGCCGACAGCGGCTTCGTGGAGAAGATCGGCGCCATGTTCGAGGGCGACTGGAAGCTCACCTACCACATGGCCCCGCCCGCACTCGGCGCCGCCGGGGAGAACAGCGGCGAGCCGCGCAAGAAGACCTTCGGCCCCTGGATGCTGAAGGCGCTGGGCCTGCTCGCCAAGGGCAAGCGCCTGCGCGGCACCGCACTCGACCCCTTCGGCCGCACCGCCGAACGCCGCATGGAGCGCCGCCTGATCGAGGAGTTCGAGGCGACCGTCGGCACCCTGCTGACCGGCCTGACCCGCGACAACCACGCGCTGGCGGTGGAGATCGCCACCCTGCCGATGGAGATGCGCGGCTACGGCCACGTCAAGGAACGCAACGTCGCCGCGGCCAAGGCGAAGGAGGCCAAATTGTTCGAGGCCTTCCGGGCACCTGCGGCGCCGCAGCCAATGGCGGCGGAGTGACATGGGTTTGGGCAGGCTTTCGGAACTTGGGAACGAATGCCTGCCCACCCGCGCGGGGACGACGAACCCAGGGGCGGGTGGCCGCTCGTGAGAGGGTGCCGAACGGCCTGCGACGGGCCCACCGCTTGACCATGCGTCGCGCAACCTGGAGACAATAATTTTAGCAATGGCTTCGCGCGAAAATCTTTCCTTAAGGCTGGGCATCGTAAAATGTGCGAACATGCTTCCGAACCGCGGTAAAGGCCGCGGCGCGGGGTTCGGCAAAAGGCCGGCACGAGGGGAAGGAAAGCACCATGGCATCGACGTCAGCGATCGGTGGCGGAACATCCGCCGTTGCGACCACGCAGACCCAGAGATCGGTCAGCGTCGCCAAAGCAACCCTGTCCTCGACCGAGGTTGCCGCCAAAGGGGCAGGGTCCGACGAGGTTGTGACGCTGTCGAAGTCCATGGAGAAGCTGCTGGACAGCTTCACCGGCGGCAGGCCCGCCAAGCTGGGTGCCGACGACGCGCCCAAGCCCGACAGCGGGGGTTCGAGCTCCGCCGGCCAGTACAAGAGCGCGGCGCTCGACCGTGCCCGCGAGGCCGAAGCCATCATGAGCCGCGTGCAACAGGCCGGCGCCGACTTCGCCAAGGGTCTGGGCAAGGCGCTGGACGGCATCGCCGACACGTTGGGCAAGACGCTCGGCCAGCTCGGGATGTCCAGCGACGACGTCAACAGCCTGCTCAGCGGCTTCAAGGACGATCTGGCCGGCAAGTCCAAGGAGCTGCTCGACACCCTGTCGCAAAGCCCCGACTTCGGGCAGATGGCGTTGGACTACCAGTCCACGTCGACACAGTTCTCCATCGAAACCAGCGGCATCGACCTGGTGGTCCAGGACGGTGACCGCAAGATGGTGGTGTCCTACGCCAAATCGACCCTGGATCTGAAACGTCAGGACGAATCGGTGCAGGTGCAGGCCGGCGCCAACGACAACGGATCGGTCGCGGTCAGCGCAACCTCCACCGCCGCCCAGGGCAAGGCGGAAGGCATGATCGTCAACGCGAAGGGCTTCTCGGCGGAGGAGGTGCAGCAGGTGCTGGACCGGCTGAACGAGATGCGGTCGGAAGGCGGCGCGTCGGCCAAGCTGACCCCGGAAAAACGGGCGGACGGCACGATGAAGCTGAAGCTGGACCTGTCGGCGATCCTGCCGCCCCCGGACAAGGATGCCGGCGGCGCAACCACCGCCGCTCCCGCGGCCGCGGCCTCCCCGACATCGTCCCGGCTGAACATCGCGGTGTGATGCCGGTGGCCGGACAGCCGTCCGGTGTCCGGACTTCCAGCAACCCCCCGGCCAATTGGCCGGGGGGTTTGCGTTTCTTGAGACGGCAGCGGCCGGGACCGATACGGGCAGCGGCCGGCAGGATCCGGTGCATCACGCCCGACCGTAACACCAACGTCACACATCGCGCGTAAAAACACCGCTTCCCCGGGACGGAACGGGCCGCCGCGTGGCATGAAGAGGCACGAGGCCCGCGCCCGACGACAAGGAGGCAGGAGACGATGAAGGTCACGCTCGCCACGATCGCGGCGACCGCCGCGCTGGTTCTTTCGCTGTCCACCGAGGCGGCGTCCGGCAAGCTGGTGGTCTACACCTCCCAGCTCGAGGCCGACGCCAAGCAGACGGTGGAGGCCTTCAAGGCGCAGAACCCCGGCGTCGAGGTGGACTGGATCCGCAGCGGCACGACAGAGCTGATGAACAAGCTGCGGGCGGAGTTCGCCGCCGGCGCGCCGCAGCCGGACGTGCTGCTGATCGCCGACGCCGTGACCATGGAATCGCTGAAGGCCGAAAAGCGGCTTCTGAAGCTCGACGGCCTGCCGACCGAGGGCTACCGCCCCGGCACCCACGACGCGGCCGGCTACTGGTACGGCACCAAGCTGATCACCACCGGGATCATGGTCAACACCTCGGCCAAGATGGTGCCGTCCTCCTGGCTCGACCTGCTGAAGCCGGAGGCCAAGGGCAACGTGGTGATGCCGAGCCCGCTCTACTCCGGCGCCGCCGCCATCCATGTGGCGTCGCTGAAGGAACAGCCGGGGATCGGCGCCGGCTATCTGGAGAAGCTCCAGGCCAACGGCGCCACCGCGGCCAAGGGCAACGGCGGCATCCTGAAGTCGGTCGCCGGCGGCGAGAAGCTGTATGGCGTGGTCGTGGACTATCTGCCGATCCGCGAGCAGCTCAAGGGCGCGCCGGTGACCTTCGTCTTCCCGAAGGAGGGCGTCAGCGCCGTGACCGAGCCGGCCGCCGTGCTCGCCACCGCCAGGAACCCTGAGGCCGGCAAAGCCTTCATCGGCTTCCTGCTGAGCCGCGAGGGGCAGGAGCTGGCCTCGCGCCAGGGCTTCCTGCCGGCGCTGGCGGGCGTGAAGGCCCCGGAGGGCTTTCCCGACCCGGCGACCATCACCGTCATGCCCTATGACCCGGCCAAGGCGCTGAAGGACGACGAGGCCAACAAGCGCGCCTTCGCCGACCTGTTCGGCGGCTGATCGCCTTGACCGACACCGCGCTCACCGGCGGTGGAGGCTTCACCCTCCGCCTGCCGCGTGTTTCGTTTCTGCTGGTGCTGGCCGGGGTGCTGGCCCTGCTGCCCATCCTGCGGCTGCTGTGGGAGGTGGCGGGACCGGCGCTGTCCGGCGATGCCGTGGCGGCGGCGCGGGTCCTGCAGTCGCCGATGACGTGGCGGGCCACGCTGAACAGCGTGGCTCTGGCCGCCGGGGCGACGCTGGTGTCAGGGCTGCTGGGGGCGCCCTTCGCGCTGCTGTGCGGGGTGACGGATCTGCGCGGGCGGGCGGCGCTGGCCTTCGGGCTGATGCTGCCGCTGATGATCCCGCCGCAGATCGTCGCGCTGTCCTGGATCCATCTGGCCGGAGCCGGCAGCCCGCTGCTGAAGCCGCTGGGCCTCGCCCCGCCGCCGGGCACGCCGAACCCGGTCTATTCCTCCGCCGGGATGATCCTGGTGATGGGGATCGAGCACGCGCCGCTGGTCTTCCTGGCGCTGCGCGCCGGGCTGCGCGCCGTGCCGCGCGACCTCGTGGAAGCCGCGCAGGCGGCGGGGGCCCGGCGCGGGAGGGTGCTGCGCACCATCGTGATGCCGCTGTCCCTGCCGTCGCTGGCCGCCGGTCTGGCGCTCGCCTTCGTGGCGGCGCTGGGGAATTTCGGGGTGCCGGCGCTGCTCGGCATTCCAGCCGGGATTCCGGTGCTGCCCACCCTGATCTACCGGCGGTTGGCCGGCTTCGGCCCGTCGGTGCTGCCGGACGTGGCGGTGCTGGCGGCCATCATCGGGGCCGTGGCCTGCCTGGGCATCGCGGCGCAACTGGCGCTCCAGGCGCGCAGCGACACGCGGGTGCTGGGCGGCTCCGCCCCACCGGCGGTGTTGGAACTCGGCCGCTGGCGGCTTCCGGCGGAGATCGGCTGCTGGGCCGTGCTAGCGCTGGTGCTGGCCGCCCCGCTGGCCGCCCTGGTCTCAACCAGCCTCGTGCGCGTCTACGGCCTGCCCATCGGGCCGGAGACGGCGACGCTGGCGCATTACGCGACGGTGCTGGGGCTGGATCAGGTCGGCCGCGCCTTCACCAACTCGCTGTTTCTGTCTGCCGGGGCGGCCGTGCTGCTGGGGCTGGTCGCCATCCCGCTGGCGCACGCCATGGCGGGGCGCGCCAACCGGTTGGCGCGGGCGGTGGGCGTGCTGGTGGAACTGCCCCACGCTGTGCCGGGCGTGGTGCTGGCCATCGGCTGCATCCTGGTGTTCCTGAAGCCGCTGCCGCTGGTGGGGGTCAGCCTGTACGGCACGCTGTGGCTGATCCTGGCCGCCTATCTCGCGCGCTTCCTGTCATTGGCACTGCGTCCGGCGCAGGCCGCTTGCGCGGCACTCGACCCGGCGATGGAGGAGGCGGCGCGCGCCTGCGGCGCCCGGCCGCTGCGCCGGCTGGTCACCATCGTCGGCCCGCTGGTGGCACCCGCCGCCGCGGCCGGTGGGTTGCTGGTGTTCCTGACCGCCTTCAACGAGCTGACCGTCTCCATCCTGCTATGGTCGCAGGGACGGGAGACGCTGGGCGTGGTGGTGTACGCGCTGGAAGAGGGCGGCAGCCCGACCCTGGCCGCGGCGCTCAGCGTCATCGCCATCGGGGTGGTGTTCGTGGCCATGCTGGCCGCCGGCGCCATCGGGCGGAAGCTGCCGCCGGGGATCATCCCCTGGCGGGATTGAGGGCGTCCGCCTCCGGCACCACCCAGCCGTCGCGGATGGCGAGCCGCAGGCTCTCCCCCGCCACCGGATGGGTATGGCCCGGCAGGCGCAGGACGAGGCGCGGGCCGCCGCCGGCCGGCACCGCCTCGACCAGCACGAAGCCGCCCTTGTAGGCGGCGCGCGCGATGCGGACCTCCAGCGGCCCGTCAGGGGCCGGCTCCAGATCCTCCGGCCGCAGGCAGACCAGCGCCTCCCCCGGCTCCTCCCCTGGCCGTACGCGCAGCACCGCATCGACGCCGAGCAGGCGTACGGGCGCGCGACCGTGGGTGGCCGGGCCGGTGACAGTGGCCGGGACCAGAGCCCCCTGCCCCACGAAGCCGGCCACCATCGGCGTGGCCGGTTCCCGGTAGAGGTCGCGCGGCGCCGCAAGCTGGGCAAGCCGCCCCTGATCAAGCACGGCGATGCGGGTCGCCAGCGCCATCGCCTCCGCCTGATCGTGGGTGACGTACACCATGGTGGCACCCGTACGCGCGTGGAAGGACGCGAACTCCTCCTCCATCGACGCACGCAGGTGAACGTCCAGGTTGGCCAGCGGCTCGTCGAGCAGCACCAGCTCCGGCCGCATGACGAGGCAGCGGGCGAGCGCCACCCGCTGCCGCTGCCCGCCCGACAGCTCGGCCGGGCGCCGGGTGTCGAAGCCGTCCAGCCCGACGGTGGCGAGTGCCGCGGCAACCCGCTCCGCCCGCTCCGGCTTGGCGACACCCGCCGTCTCCAGCGGGTAGGCGACGTTGCCGGCCACCGTCATGTGCGGCCACAGGGCGTAGGACTGGAAGACCAGACCGATGCGCCGCTCCTCCGGCGGCACATGCAGGCCGGGACCGGACATCGGCCGTCCGCCGACCGCGACGCGGCCGGAATCCAGCCGCTCAAAACCGGCGATCATGCGCAGCAGCGTGCTCTTGCCGCAACCGGAGGGGCCGAGCAGAGCCAGGAACTCCCCCGCCTCGACCGTGATCGACACGCCGTCCACCGCCGGCGCGCGGGTGCCGGCGTAATGGCGTGTGGCGGAGTCGATCGTCAGGGCGGGCGGGGGTGTCATCACGGTGTCATCGGCTCTCGAACGATCCGCGCACAGTGCGGAGCGCCCGGCCGATGTCAAGTGACGGAACCGTGACTCACGCCCCGCGCGCGAGCCGCAACATCCGGACTTCCTGCACCAGATCGCCGATGGCGCCCAGCGCGAAGGTGATGGCGGCCTCGTCCACCAGCACCCCGTCTTTCACCTTCTCGTGCACGGCGGGGACCACCACCTGCGGACGGGCGATCGGGCGCGCCATCGTGGCCGCCAGCGTCTCGCGGAGCTGCGCCTGGGCGCGGGCACCGCCGGTGAAGGCCATCGACGCCGACGCGATCAACGCGGGCTTGCCGACCATCGGCGACTTCATCGCCGGGCGCGACGCCCAGTCCAGCGCGTTCTTCAGCACGCCCGATATGCCGTAATTGTACTCCGGCGTGATGACGATCAGGCCGTCCGCCTCGGCGATCGCCTGCTTGAGGGCGGCGACCGCGGCCGGCGGGGTCGCCGTGTCCAGGTCCTGGTCGTAGAGCGGGACGTCGTTCAGCGGGAACAGCGTGATGGTGGCGAGCTCACCCGCGCGGTCGGCCAGCGTGCGGAGGACCGCGGTGCAGTGGGAGCCTTTTCGCAGGCTGCCGGAAATGCCGAGCAGGCGGATGGGCGCGTCGGTGCTGGTCAAGGGGAACTCCTATGACATTCGGTGAGAGTCACCACCAATGAATAGGGTGCGCCGCAGCATCGCCAACCGACCCCTTCGCATGGGTGCGATGCTGCCCCTATAGTGCGGCCCGTGTTGACCCGGGGGGCAAGGGATGAGCGAGGCGATCGTATCGGCGGAAGGGCTGCGGGCGATCACGGTGGAGGATCTGACCGTCGAACAGGCGCAGGCCGAGCTGGCCGCGCTGGCAGGCGAGATCGCGCACCACGACACCCTTTACCACCAGCAGGACCAGCCGGAGATCAGCGACGCCGCCTACGACGCGCTGGTCCGCCGCAACGGCGCCATCGAAGCGCGCTTCCCGGAGCTGGTCCGTTCCGATTCGCCCAGCGCCCACGTCGGCGCCGCCCCCGCCGGCGGATTCGGCAAGGTGCGGCACGCCGTGCCGATGCTGTCGCTCGGCAACGCCTTCGCGCCGGAGGACCTGACCGAGTTCGTCGCCCGCGTGCGCCGCTTCCTCGGGCTGGCGGAGGATGCGCCGCTGTCCTTCGTGGCGGAGCCGAAGGTGGACGGGCTGTCCTGCTCGCTTCGCTACGAGGACGGAAAGCTGGTGCTGGCCGCCACCCGTGGCGACGGCACGGAGGGGGAGGACGTGACCGCCAACGTCCGCACCATCAAGGACGTGCCGAACGAGCTGCCGGCCCCCTTCCCCGCCGTGCTGGAGGTGCGCGGCGAGGTCTATATGGACCGCCGCGACTTCCTGGCGATGAACGCCGCGCAGGCGGAGCGTGGCGAGAAGCTGTTCGCCAACCCGCGCAACGCCGCGGCCGGCAGTCTGCGCCAGCTCGATTCGACGATCACCGCGCGCCGCCCGCTGCGCTTCTTCGGCTACGCGCTGGGCGAGGTGACGGAGCGCATCGCCGACACCCAATGGGGCATCCGCGAGCGGCTGAAGGCGTGGGGATTCTCCCTCAACGAGCCGGCCCGCTGCTGCCACAGCGCCGCCGAGCTCCAGGAGCATTACGACGGCATTGGCGCGCAGCGCGCCGAGCTGCCCTTCGACATCGACGGCGTCGTCTACAAGGTCGACCGGATCGATCTTCAGGAGCGGCTGGGCTTCGTCAGCCGCGCGCCGCGCTGGGCCATCGCGCACAAGTTTCCGGCCGAGCAGGCCCAGACGAAGCTCCTGCGCATTTCCATCCAGGTCGGCCGCACCGGAGCCCTCACGCCCGTGGCGGAGCTGGAGCCCATCAACGTGGGTGGCGTGGTGGTCAGCCGCGCCACGCTCCACAACGAGGACGAAATCCGCCGCAAGGACGTGCGGGAGGGCGACCATGTCGTCGTCCAGCGCGCCGGCGACGTGATCCCGCAGATCGTGCGCGTGGTGGACGCGGATCGCCCGGATCGCGGACCCGAATACGTCTTCCCCGACCATTGCCCCGAATGCGGCAGCCTCGCCGTGCGCGAGGAGGGGGAGGTGGTGAAACGCTGCACCGGCGGGCTGATCTGCCCCGCCCAGGCGGTGGAGCGTCTGCGCCACTTCGTCAGCCGAGACGCCTTCGACATCGAGGGGCTGGGGATCGAGCGCATCCAGCTTTTCTTCGAGGAGGGGCGCGTGCGCTCCCCCGCCGACATCTTCACGCTGGAGCAGCGCGAGTCGGAGCGCATCGACCGGCTGGTGAGCAAGACCGGCTTCGGCAAGAAGTCCGTGCAGAACCTGTTCCAGGCGATCGACCGCCGCCGCACGGTTCCGCTCGACCGCTTCATCTTCGCGCTCGGCATCCGGCAGGTGGGTCAGGCGACGGCGAGGCTGCTGGCCCGCAACTACCGCTCGCTGGACGCCTGGATGGCGGCCATGGAGGAGGCGGCGAAGGACCGCGAGGGTCCGGCGTGGCAGGAACTGACCAGCATCGAGCAGATCGGCCCGTCGGTCGCCGGCGATCTCGCGGACTTCTTCGCCGAACCCCACAACATCGAGGCGCTGGCGGCGCTGCGCGCGGTGCTCACCAAGGTGGAGGATTACGAGCCGCCGAAGGTCGCCGCCGCCTCGCCCGTGATGGGCAAGACGGTGGTCTTTACCGGCACCCTGACCAGCATGACCCGCAGCGAAGCCAAGGCGCGTGCCGAGTCGCTGGGCGCCAAGGTGGCGGGATCGGTGTCGGCGAAGACCGATTACGTCGTCGCCGGGGCCGACGCTGGCAGCAAGGCCACCAAGGCGCGCGATCTCGGCGTGACGGTGCTGAGCGAGGAGGAATGGGCGGCGCTGATCGGATAACGCGCCGCCCGGCCCGTCCGGTTATGGCACCGTCAGCCGCGGATCGCCTCCGACCAGCGGCAGGTGGCCCTGGTGCCAAGGGAGACCTGGCGGTTCGCCTCCTGCCGCTGGGTGGCGTTCATCTTGCCCCAGACCTCGGCGGCTTCCTCCACGGCCTCGGCCTCGCCACCCGCGGCGGCCTGCTTCAGCCAGGCGTAGGAGACGGCGAAGTTGGTGCTGCTGCCGACGACCGCGCGCGCCAGACGGCGGGAAAGCCGCACGCCCTCGATGGTGTCGCCCATGTAGATCTGGCCCAGCTTGCGCATGGCAGGCGCGTAGCCCTGGGCGGCGGAACGGCAGAGCCAGTCGACAGCCTTCGGGGTGTTGTACAGCTCGCTCCCCTCGTTCACCGAGCAGCAATAGGCGGATCCCACCTCGAACTGCGCCACGCGGTCGCCCGCCTGGGCCGCGGCCATATGCTTGTTGATGGTGACCTCGCTGGACGTGGCACGCGCCCCTTCGACGACCGCGCTGGCGCAGCCGCCGAGTGCTGCGAGACCCAACAGCAGAACCGCACCCCGTGCCACATGCCGACGCACCCCGGCCCCAATCCCACGCGCCACCATAATCCACGCCCCTTCTGGTTCGATCGGCTTTCACGGCCACCACCGCGAACCCGCATGATCCGGTCGCAACAGGCCCCGGTCAATTCCGTATAACACTTATAGGGTGCGCCGTTTGACCCAAAGCCACAGGCCGGAGATCACGAAGGCCGCCGGCATCAGCGCCAGCACGACCCAGACGACCCGCACCGCCGTCCCCAGCGCCCCGGTCCCGGCAAAGTCGCCGATGTGCAGGCGGTAGCGGATGTCCCAGAACCACGAGGCACCGGAGACGGAGCGCCCATCCCGCCGCTCGACCACGGTCGGGGGCTCCCCGCCCACCACGACGTGGGTCGGAGTCGAGGTGTCGGCCGTGGCGAAGGCGGTAATCAGCGGCTCGCCCGGCTTCTGCGGCAACCGGAAATGCAGCAGCCGACCATCGGGAACCGACAGCCGGGCCACGGCCAGCGCCCGGTCGAGACCGGCGAGCGGCGCGAGGCCGGGATGGTCGGGTTTGGGCGGCATGCCGACGGTGCTTCCCGCCACCGCCTCCACCACCGCCCTGGTGGGCGTGATCCAGTAGAGCGACATGCCGGTGAACGCCACCAGCACCATCAGGACGGCCGTGACCAGCCCCGCGCATTGGTGCAGCCGGAACACCGCCAGCCGGGCGCCGCGGCTGAAATCCGGTGTGGCGTTGCGCCAGCGCCGGGCCGGGAGCCACCACATCCAGACGCCCAGCACCACCTGGATGATCAGCACCAGCGACGCCGCCGACACGGCGTGCCGCACCCAGGAACGCGCCGGCCCATCGACCAGCAGCCAGCGGTGCAGCGCCGTGACCACGCCGTTCACCGTGCTGTGCGGGTTGTAATGCCGCAGGACGGTTCCGGTGTAGGGGTCCACATTGACCACACCGGCACCGGCCGCCAGCCAGAGCACCCAGGCGTCGCCCGGCTCACGGCCCTGGCCGACGGACCAGACGCGGACGGACGGGACCTGCCGGTGGACATGGTCGATCACCGCATCCACGGGAAGCGGCTCGTCGCGCGGCTCGACCCGCCAGATCGCCGGCTCCAGCGCCTTGTCGAGCTCGTGGCCGAAGACGAGCACGGCACCGGACAGGCTGAGGACCAGCAGCGGCACCACCGTGACGGCGGTCAGCCAGAGATGCAGGTGGCGGAGCCAGAGGTAGAGCCGCTGCCGGAGTGGCCGGCCGCGCGCCGCGGCGATCGTCGCGTCCAAGGGGCCGCTCCATCTCAGAAGGTGTAGTCGGTGCCGACCCAGAAGACCCGGCCGAGCTTGCCCTGATCATAGACCGGCAACCCCGACACCGTGGCCCCGAAATCCCGCTCGTCGAACAGGTTCTCGACACGGGCGCGGAGGATCCAGGCCTGCGTCACCGCGTAGCTGGTGCCGATGTCGACGCGGGAGAAGCCGTCGCGCTTCGTGATCTTGCCGTTGGCGTCGACCGCCTCGTAGCCGGTGGAGTGGTAGGCCGCGGTCCACAGGTTCCATTCGTCCGTGGCGTTGAAGCTGACGCGGACGCTGAACTGGTTCTCCGGAACCGACGCCGCCTGACCGTCCCAGTAGATGTTGCTGTTGGTCTTGGTCCCGTCGGCCCGCGTGGTCTCCAACTCCAGCACCCGCATGTAGCCGGCGGACACCGACAGCCGGTTGGTGACGTCCCAGAGGGCCTCGACCTCCAGGCCGGACTGGTCGACCTCGACGCTCTCGATCGCCCCGTTGTTCTGGCGCGGCACACCGTCCTGCAGGATGTTGTAGAGCGCCACGTCGATCCAGCCGCTGCTCCAGCCCTGGTTGATGCCGACTTCGATCGTCCGCGATTCCACGATGTCGTCGCCGACGCCGCGGCTGTTCAGCGCCATGGTGCCGAAGTTTCCGTATTTCTCGAAGAAGCGGTTGTAGCCGGTGGCGAGCGAGGTGCGGACACGGGTCTTCTCGAACAGGCTGTAGGCGGCGCCGACCTCGTAGGACACGACCTTGTCGTCGCGCAGCGTGTCGGGCTGCTTCACGCCGTTGTAGCGGATGTCGTTCTCGAAATGGGTCAGTCGGAGACCGCCCGTGACCGTCAGGTTGTCGTTGAAGGTGACGGCGTTCTTGGACTTCAGCGCCGCGTCGTCGAAGTTCGCGTCCCACACCCGGTCACGCAGATAATCGGTGTGCTTGAACTCCGCCCCGACCGAGCCGCGATAGGTGACGCCCTCGGCCAGCTTTGCCGTGAGGTAATGCTCGGCGAAGGCGACCGTGTTGTTGACGCTGCGGTCGCGGCTGCGGGCGCCCCACTGCGACCGGCTGTCGGTGCGCAGGATGCCGGCGCGCAGGCTGCTGGCGTCGCTGAACCGATGGTCTACAGTGACGGATGCCACGCTCGACTTCACCTTGATTTCCTCCGACACCCCGTTGCGGAAGATGGTCGGCCGGCTGTGGTCGAAGATGCCCAGCACCTCGATCCGGGTGTCGCCACTCGGGTTGAAGCCGAACTTGCCGACCCCGCCCAGCACCGACTGGCGGTCGAGGTTGGCCGGGTCGCCGTCATACTCGGCCCGCAGTCCGGAGCCGGCGATGTAGTAGTCCCAGGCGTCCGTGCCGTGCGCGGCCTCGGCCTGCAGCAGGGCCTCGTCCGCGGTGTTGGCGTCGAAGGACAGCGCCGCGTGGTTCTTGTAGCCACGGCCCGACTTGATGGTGGTTTCGATCACACCGCCGTCGCTGCCGTCGCCATAGCCGACCGCGCGGCCGCCCTTCAGCACGCCGATCCGCTCGATGGCGATGGACGGGATCATGGTGTTCCCGTAACCGCCGCCCTCCTCGCCCGCGTATTTCACCGCCGGCAGCCCGTCGATGGACTCCGACGCCCCCCAGTCGCCGAAGGTGCGGATCTTGGTGCCGCCGCCGAACCGGTCGCCGTTCTCCGGCTGGTTGATCAGGCCGGTGGCGTTGTAGCGCAGCGCGTCGCCCTTGTTCACCGGGTTGAGATTCTGGATCACCGCCCCCGGTACATAGGAGGCGGACCGGTTGTCGGTGAAGGCCTTGTCCACGGCGTCGCGATTCTGCTGCGCGGGGTGGAGGGTCGAGGTCTCCACCAGGATGGTCTGCAGCTTGAACTCCTCCGCCATGACCGGCGTCGCGAGCAGGGCCGCCCCCATGGCGGCTCCCAGGGCGCCGCCGGTACGGGATACGGGGGAACGGGCAGGCAGCCGGGTGTCTTCCGGCCGCGCGGGCGGCGTGAACATGTCTCCAAGGACTCCGTCGGTTTTTCGTTCTGCATACGGAGCTATGCCATTGGAGCGCGTTCATTGCAAATGATTCTCACAATCATTTGCAATGAACGCGCTGATGCTGCCGCGTGGCAGGGACTCACCCGCAGCAAGGCGCTGGCGGCACGCCGCGCGGTATCCAGCAGTGTGTAGGGTTGAGAGCCGAACATTGCCGCCGCGTCCCGTCGCCAGCAACAAGGCCGAGTCCACGAGCATGACCCGTAGCCAAGCCACGGTGTCGGCGGTCGGCGTCGGCCAAGACCGATTACGTCTTCGTAATGGCCGACACCGGCGGCGAGGCCACAAGACGCGCGGAGTTGGTAGGCGTGACTACGCCCACCCGGACGGAGAGGGCTGCTCTGGCGAGGTCACGGGGGACCCACGTGCGGGAGGGTCGGGATCGGCGTCCGCCGCCATGGTTCAGGCCGGCTCACAGGGAAAGCTCAACCTCACCACTTCGTCCCCATCGCCCGGCTGCACATCGAAGTACCCGCCCAGTTCCCCCACGGCGCCCCAACACTGGAACTCGGATGTCGTGCTTCGGAATGGAGAGGCACGCCCCGTCGGCACCCAATCCGCCGTTCCTTCCGCCGGCCCACTGGTCGGCGCCAGTGATACGACCAGAAACTTCTGCTCCACGCTGGCATGCAGCCGGTAGGCATAACCCGCGTCCCTGTTCCTGAGCAGTGCAAGCAGGATCTGTCCGAGTGCCGACTGAACAATTGTCGCCGAGATACGAATCCGATCGATTTTTCCATAATCCAGCGTGATTTTCGACTCACTCAGAGTATTCACCACGTCAATCGTCTCGCCGATCATCTGATGCGGATCGCGGATCTCGAGCGGAGGCCTTTCACCAAGAGGCACCGGCAGCGAATAGATATTTTTCCCGGCGACCTGCAACGCACGAAGATGTTTGTCCAAATCGAGCAACGTAGCGTACATGGGCGGAGGGTTGTGCGCCGCCATTCGTATGCAGCTGCGCAGATTCTGGCTCATGGAAATGGTTGTTTCCACCAGTTCTTCGCGCAGGCCGCCGTGGATGGAGCGGAACGCATGCAGTTGCGCTTCGGCAGCCGCCAGAGCCGCACGCTGCTTCGCCTCGCGGGCAAGCAACGCCTCCCTTTCGTTCTTCAGCGCGCGCTCGCGGGCTTTGTGAGTGGTGATGTCATGAACCACCACGATCCGCTGACCGGTCTCGGACACCGCCTCCCGACACTCGATCCATCGCCCCTTGCCAAGGTCGAACTCCCGCACGAGTTCCGATCCGCCACGGCGCTCGGCCCGAGCGGTTTCCCCAAGATAGGTCTGCCACGACCGGAAATCCGGTTGCGGATTCAATGGGTCGAAAAACTCGGTCATCGCCTTGCTGTGGCTCGCAAGCGCACCCTGCGGCTCCCAAATCCCTATGGCAACCGGCGCATGCTCCCACGGGTCCACCCTGGTGACTTCCTGATGCCCCCCTTCCCCCTCCCGACGTTCGAGCGCCGCGACGCCGGCCTGGGTGATCGTAAAGAGCGCTTCCTTACCGGCCGAGCGCCGCTGCACCAGACCATGGCTGCCCAGCATCGCCAGCACACGCGACAGATTGGCGTTCGCCAGCCCGGTCTCGGCAGCCAGACGGGCCCGCGGAACGGGATCGCCCTCCTTGCGGAGCAACCGCAGAATTCGCACCACGTGCTTGCGATCCAGGATTTCGTCGGAGGGCTGCAATTCCACAAAGCGCGCCGACTGACCGATCAGATCACCAAGCACGCGAAGCCGCCGGGCAACCTCGTGCTCCCCCGCGTGCACCGCCAACGCCGCCGCGTGCCCGACCACGTCGAACCATCCGGCCAGATCGTCGGTGTAGGCGCGCGATGTCAGCGTGTGCCACGTCATGTCGCGCAAGGCGGCATAAACGTGCTCTCCCAAGCTGCCGGCGCCGTCGAACGCCAGGAACGCGTCCCGGACCGTTACCGCGGCATCTTGCGGAGTCGCGTCCCCCCGGGCGATCTCATCCAGTGCCTCGATCAGCGCACGTCTGTCCATCGACATCGGCTATCCGCTGCCCCGGTTCGTTTCACAACGCTTCACTTTGTTCCCACCCGCATGGAAGTCAATGGGAATTTCATCTACCCAGGATAGCTGCGCCAGCACTCCGGCTGCGGAACCGCCTTTGGCCGATGCTGCGCCTCGGTGGCGGGGGGCAGAACAAGCGCACAGCCGCCCTCTTCCACCGGCACCTGCTGGACCACGAAGCTCCGGGTCTTGCAACGGTCGAGCAGATCGTATGCGGTCCGCAAGTGCCCATCCATCGTGGCCGCGTTGCCGAACGACGGCACAAGCACGAAATCGACGTCGAGATGCGGGAAGGGCAAGGCGACGCTGCGAATGCAGAAGTCGAGGCAGATGGCTATGGTTATCAGCCCGTACCCCGTGACCAGGATCGGCAGTTCGTCACCGGGCACGATGTTTTCCGGCACCTGCTCGTGGCGGAACGCAAAGCGCTTCCGGTACGTGAACAATTCGAAGCCGTTTCCGTCCAGGACGGAGGCGACGTTGGCGAAGTGATCTCCACACGGTTGATGCCAGGTTCCGGCCACGATGAAGGCGGGCGTTCGGCCGGAACCCACGGCCGGACCTCCCCAGGGTTTGCGCATGAGCGCAACCTTCATCGCCCGGAGCGAAGCGTCGTCAATCGTGAGCTCCGGGAACACCGCCGCCAGACAGCCGTCCCGGTGGGAGCGCTCACAGGCATTCAGGATGTTCGCTTCGAAATCCGGTGCCTGTACGCCGCGGACATGGAATCGACCGTCATCCGGAGCGACGTCGAGGGTCAGTCCGGGAAACACGGCGGCACCGAAAACCGGGTCACGCGTCCGCCCGAACTCGCCGGGGAGCGGATAAAGCCGGACTCTCGCTCCGTCCACGGCCACGGGCAGAATCCTCAAGCGCGTCAGACCCCGCTGCCAGAAGGGCCGCATGTCCGCTTCGGGCCGCGGGGCACGGCGCCACGCATTGCGCGCCAAGGGAACCACATACACCTCAGCGTCCCCGTGCCGGATCAACCATTGATCCACCGGATCGGCGGGCAGGCTGCCCAGAGCACTGGTACTCATGTATAGTATCTCGAGCGCCCGCAGCAGCCCTCCAATCTTTTCCACGATGGCGTCGCATGAGTCCGTGTCCTCGACCACGAACCCCCAGGCAGGATGACCACATTGGCTTTCGAAATATTCGGCAGCCTTGCTTATTCGAGATTCCGTAATCAGCGAATAGCTGTGGATGATTGGCGCGGGGGCACGCGTCATCTGCGTCCACAACACGACGATGGCCTCACGGAACTTGCAGCCGGCCTTGCTCTTCGCGATGTCCGCCAGCACGGACGGAAGCGTGCGGGCGGTGCTCCGCCACTCTTCTTCACTACTGAAGCCGAACATGCATCCTCACTCCGGCGACCGCGCATCGAAAGGCGCGCAGCGGTTGCACGCGACGATGCCGCGGGACCGGAGCAACCGCAACAATTTCCACGTCCATGACCGGCCAAGGGCCGGCCGCCGATACCCCAACCCCTTGCACCCACCGCCCCCGCCCATTAGTGTCCGCCGCGTCACCGATCCCCGTCACCACAGGCCGGACCGACCGCAAGCCATGAAGGCCGCCGTCATCGTATTCCCCGGCTCCAACCGCGAGCGCGACGCCGTCGCGGCGTTGGAGCGGGCCTCCGGGACCAAACCGCATCTGGTCTGGCACCGCGACACCGAGCTTCCCGACGTCGACCTCGTGGTCGTGCCCGGCGGCTTCTCCTACGGCGATTACCTGCGCTCCGGCGCCATGGCGGCGCACTCGCCGATCATGCGCGCGGTGAAGGCGAAGGCCGAGCGGGGCCTGCGGGTGCTGGGCATCTGCAACGGCTTCCAGATCGTGACGGAGGCCGGGCTGCTGCCGGGCGCGCTGATGCGCAACGCGGCGCTGAAGTTCGTCTGCCGCACCGTGCATCTGCGGGTGGAGAACACCGACAGCGCCTTCACGGGCAAGTACCGGAAGGGGCAGATCGTGCGCTATCCGGTCGCCCACCACGACGGCAACTACTGGGCCGACGCGGAGACGGTGAAGCGGCTGGAGGGCGAGGGTCGCGTGGCCTTCCGCTACGTCAGCGACAGTGGCGCCGACGACCCGCTGTGGAACCCCAACGGCTCGGTCGCCGGGATCGCCGGCATCTTCAACGAGACGCGCACGGTGCTGGGCCTGATGCCGCACCCGGAGGACGCCGTGGACCCGCTGCACGGCAATCTCGACGGAAAGCCGCTGTTCGACGGTCTGGTGGAGGCCCTGTCGTGACCAAGCCCGCTGCGAAGCAACCGGACGTCACCCCGGAAATGGCCGCCGAGCACGGCCTGTCGCCCGCCGAATACCAGCGGGTGCTGGAGATCCTCGGCCGCACCCCGACCTTCACGGAGCTGGGCATCGTCTCCGTCATGTGGTCGGAGCACTGCTCCTACAAGTCGTCCAAGGTCTGGCTGTCGAAGCTGCCGACCAAGGGTCCGCGCGTCATCTGCGGCCCCGGCGAGAACGCCGGCGTGGTCGATTTCGGCGACGGCGACGCCATCATCTTCAAGATGGAAAGCCACAACCACCCCTCCTTCATCGAGCCCTACCAGGGTGCGGCGACGGGGGTGGGCGGCATCCTGCGCGACGTGTTCACCATGGGCGCCCGGCCCATCGCCAACATGAACGCGCTGCGCTTCGGCGACCCGTCGCACCCGAAGACCCGGCATCTGGTGGCCGGCGTGGTGGCGGGCATCGGCGGTTACGGCAACTGCGTCGGCGTGCCGACGGTGGGCGGGGAGACCAACTTCCACCCCGCCTACAACGGCAACATCCTGGTCAACGCCATGACCGTGGGCGTGGCGAAGGCCGACCGCATCTTCTATTCGGCGGCGGCCGGCGTCGGCAACCCGGTGGTCTATGTCGGCTCCAAGACCGGGCGCGACGGCATCCATGGCGCCACCATGGCATCCGCCGAGTTCTCCGAGGACAGCGAGGAGAAGCGCCCGACCGTGCAGGTCGGCGACCCCTTCACCGAGAAGCTGCTGATCGAGGCGTGCCTGGAGCTGATGGCGACCGAGGCCATCGTGGCGATCCAGGACATGGGTGCGGCCGGCCTCACCTCCTCCTCGGTGGAGATGGCGGGCAAGGGCGGGCTCGGCATCCTGCTGGAGCTGGACGACGTGCCGATGCGCGAGACCGGCATGACCCCCTACGAGGTCATGCTGTCCGAAAGCCAGGAGCGCATGCTGATCGTGCTGAAGCCCGGCCACGAGGACGAGGCGCGCGCGATCTTCGAGAAGTGGGAGCTGGACTTCGCCGTCATCGGCCGGCTGACCGACGATGGCAAGCTGACCATCACCATGCACGGGCAGACCTGGTGCGACATGCCCATCGCCCCGGTCTCCAGCGCGTCCCCCGTCTACGAGCGCCCGTGGGAGCCGACCCCGCCGCGGGCCGAGCTGCCGGCCGATGTGCTGGCCGGCTGGGACGGCGACGTGGCGGCGGCGCTGACCAAGCTCGTCTCCTGCCCCGACCAGGCGTCCAAGCGCTGGCTGTGGGAGCAGTATGACAGCCTCGTCGGCGGCGACACCCGCTTCATGTCGGGTCAGGCCGACGCCGGCGTGGTGCGGCTTCCCGGCCAGGGCCGGAAGGGCGTGGCGGTCACCACCGACTGCACCCCGCGCTACTGCCTCGCCGACCCCGTGCGCGGCGGTGCCCAGGCGGTGGCGGAGGCGTGGCGCAACCTGACCGCCGTCGGCGCCCTGCCCATCGCCGTGACCGACAACATGAACTTCGGCAACCCCGAGAAGCCGCGGATCATGGGCCAGTTCGTCGGCGCCATCCAGGGCATGGCGGAAGCCTGCACCGCACTCGACTTCCCCGTCGTGTCCGGCAACGTCTCGCTCTACAACGAGACCAACGGCGAGGCCATCCTGCCCACCCCCGCCATCGGCGCGGTCGGGCTGCTGGACGATGTGATGACCGCCGTGGGACTGGCCTTCCGGGCGGAGGGCGAGTCGATCCTCTTGGTGGGCGACACCGCCGGGCATCTCGGCCAGTCCCTGTTCCTGCGCGAAATCCTCGGCCGCGAGGAGGGTCCGCCGCCGCCCGTCGATCTGGCGGTGGAGCGGCGCAATGGCGACTTCGTGCGCGGCCTGATCAAGGACGGCCTGCTCACCGCCTGCCACGACGTCTCCGACGGCGGGCTGCTGGTGGCGCTCGCCGACATGGCGATGGCCGGCGGCATCGGCGCCCACCTGCCGGGCCTGGACGGCCGCGACGCCGGCTTCCTCTTCGGCGAGGACCAGGGCCGCTATGTGCTGGTGCTGAAGCCGGAAAACGCCGCGACGGTCCAGAGCCGCGCCGCCGAGGCCGGCGTGCCGGTGACGCCGCTGGGCACGACGCGGGACACCGCGCTGACCGCCGACGGGCCGGGTGCCATCTCCGTGGAGGGGCTGCGCCGGGCGAACGAGGCATGGCTGCCGGGGTATATGAGCGGGAAGTGACCGGGTACCGCGGCATAGCAAATTCATTTTCTCCAGGGAAAATGAATTTGCTATAGTCCGGCCATGCGATCGTCTCCCTCGCAGAGCGCGCTGCGCTACCCCGTGAATGCCGATCACAGCAATTCAGGCAACGTGCGTCTGATGCGGGGGCTGTTTCGGCGTGACGCGGATGGCTGGACAACGGCGGCGCCTACCACCGCTCTGCCACGGACGTTTTGACGGTCATCGGTCCAGATGACTCAGCTTCACACCAAAATAAGTTGATTAGTTTCAAGCTGCGGCGCATCTTTGCGTGCAAGCGCAAGTCTTTTCTCAGAGTTGTTTCCTGCGGACGAACCAAAGTCATCGCCCGAATCAACCTGATGCAAGTAAGCGTCCGAGTAAAATTGAAGCGCTTTACCGAGTTGAAGCTTAATCCAGCGCTCTTCTGCTGAAAAATCATCCGATGAATAAGCGCGATCCTTATAGCAATCCAGCACGAGAATTTTTCTATTCTCAATAATATCTGATCTGACAAAATGCTTCAAGAAGCAAAGCAATACTCTCACTGCGTTGGTGCAAAGCGGCGGAGACTTGCGAAAATAGGCATAGAGCAATATCTCTTCATTGTCTTTCGCAAGTAGCGCATGAGGAACGACTTTTACGTTGATCCCATTAGTAGAAATTATAAAATCTGAAGCAGCATACTCTCGCTTATACCAGCCACACTCGCTGAGTTTTATCATGTAATTCGAGCAATTTTTCAGAGCCCCCGCCTCTCCATGACTGCGAACAATTGCAAACAGTTGCTCTGCTGTATCCAGCAAAGACACATTGGGATCGAATGCGAGTTCAATTAGACGCTGAATGAAGCTTCTTTTTGCTTGCGTTTGACTTGCCCTAAAAACTGAACGGGAAAATCGCTTGTGAGCGGCTGCTATCATCTGCCGATCGCTGAGCGGTGCAGAGCTAACAAGCTCAGACCAAGATACGAGATCAGATACCGAATCACCCATGCCGGCCTCCTAACGCTCGGTTGAAGATAGCGGCGCCAGATAGGCTTGTCAAGATTTTGGGTCGAAATTTTGGTAAACCACAAGGGATAGCCGAAGCCCCTTACCTTGGGTCAGCGCGCCTCTTCGTGCCCATATGTCGGCCACCGACGAGATATGGCCATAGAAGGCAAAGGCACGAGCAGATTACGATCAAGGTTCCTGCGCCCCGACCCCCACCACCCCTCGTGACAAACCGACCCCGCCCCCCTAAGTTATGGCGAACGAGGTCTGTGAAGCGTGGGGGATTCCGGCATGGCGATGGATGCGGCGGTCATCGAGAAGCTGATCAGGGAGGGCATCCCCGAAGCGGTGGTGCGGATCGAGGATCTGCGGGGGGATGGCGACCACTACGCGGCCTATGTCGAATCCCCGGCCTTCGCGGGCAAGTCGCGGGTGCAGCAGCACCAGATGGTGTACGCCGCACTCCAGGGTAAGATGGGCGGCGAACTGCACGCGCTGGCGCTGACCACCGCGGCGCCCAAGACCGCCTGAACCAAGACCACATCAGACGAGAAGGTTGGACGAGACATGGATCAGAACGTCGCCGAGCGCATCAAGCAGGACATCGGCCAGAACGACGTCGTGCTCTACATGAAGGGCACGCCCGTCTTCCCGCAGTGCGGCTTCTCCGCCGCCGTCGTCCAGGTGCTGAGCCACCTGGGCGTGAAGTTCAAGGGGGTGGACGTGCTGGCCGACCCGGGCATCCGCCAGGGCATCAAGGACTTCTCGCAGTGGCCGACCATCCCGCAGCTCTACGTGAAGGGTGAGTTCATCGGCGGCTGCGACATCGTGCGCGAGATGTACGAGTCCGGCGAACTGCAGCAGCTCTTCCAGGACAAGGGCGTGCAGAACGCGGCTTGAACGGCCGCCCGCAAGGGTCCGGCCAGCGAAAAGGGGGCGCCTCCGCGATGGGGGCGCCCCCTTTTCCGTTGGGGGGGAACCCCTTCCCCTGCCCTCCTGTTCGAAAGGCCGAAGTCATCAACCGGAGGGATGGAGGAAGGCATGGCGGTCCAGCATTTCGCACCGCGCCGGATGGGCGTCTACGAGGGCGGCGGCACCATGCGGTCGCAGTCCACCACGGTGATCGGGGTGGTCGCGGCGGTCATCGTGGTCGCGCTGATCGCGGTCCTGGTCATCTGAGGCCCCATCGCACAGAAGGGAGGAAACCATGGCGCGCAAGACCATCGTGGCGCTCTACGACACGCAGGCGCAGGCGGAAGCCGCCTGGCAGGCTCTGCGGGACGATGCGGTCAGCGACAGCAACCTGGAGGTCATCACGTCCGGCGGCTATGGCGCCGCCAGCGGGCACGGCGACCTGCAACCCAACCTGATCGGCTGGGGTGTTCCGCAGGCGGACGCCGATGCCTACGCCGCTGCGGTGCAGCAGGGCGGCGCGCTGCTCGTCGCCTCCTTCACCGACAGCGCGTCGGTGGAGCGCGCGGCGAACCTGCTGCGCAATGGTCGGCCTCTCGACGACGCCATGGTCGGCACGGGCCTGTCGGGCGCCGCCACCGCCATGCGGCAGGCCAATGTGGAGCCGGCACCGCGTCCCCATGCGACGCCGGTCGAGCCGGAGCCGCATCGCGTCCCGCCGCGCGAGTGAACGGTCGCGGGTGAAGAACGGCCATTCGCCGCGCGCACTGCGGGCATGCCCCGCGGATGCTCGCGGCGTCCGCGGCGCCGTGTTAGACGGCGTGCATGACCTCAGCCACCGCCACCTCCCCACGCAGCCCCCAGGTCGCCGGCTTCATCGCGGCGCTGGGCGCTTTCCTCGTCTGGGGTGTCGTCAATCCGCTCTACTTCAAGGCCGTGTCCTTTGTGGACCCGGTCGAGATCATGGCCCACCGGATCGTGTGGACGGTGGTCCTGCTCGGCGGGATCGTGCTGGTGACGCAGGGCTTCGGGGCAATTGTGCGCGCGGTCGGCAGTTGGCGCCGGCTCGGCATCCTGGCCGTGACGACGGTCCTGATCACCATCAACTGGAGCGTCTTCATCTACGCCGTGGTGAACAACCAGCTCGTCGCATCGAGCCTCGGCTACTACATCAACCCGCTTTTGAACGTCGTGCTGGGGGTGGCCTTCCTCGGCGAACGGCTGAGCCGGCGGCAATCGGCCGCGGTGGCGCTGGCGGCCGTCGGCGTGCTGAGCCTGATCGTGCTGCATGGCTCGCTGCCCTGGATCAGCCTGATCCTGCCCCTGTCCTTCGGGCTCTACGGGCTGATTCGCAAGAAAGCCACGATCGATCCGGTGATCGGGCTGCTGGTGGAGACGGCGCTGATCTTCCCGGTGTGTCTGGGCTATCTGCTGTGGCTGGGGTCGGATGGAATTTTCGCGACCGGCGGGCTCGGCACCGATCTGCTGCTGATGCTGTCCGGCCCGATCACCGGGGTTCCCATGGTGCTGTTCGTCTACAGCGCGCAGCGGCTGAACCTGTCGACCGTGGGCTTGCTCCAATACATCGGCCCGACCGGCCAGCTCCTGATGGGGGTTCTGCTGTTCGGCGAGAGCTTCACCACGGGGCATGCCATCGCCTTCGCCTGCATCTGGGTGGCGCTGGTGCTGTACAGCGCCGACACGCTGTCGCTGCACCGGGCCGACCAGCGCCGGCGGCGCGTGGCGGAGACGGCCAGCGAGTAGCGATCGTCAGCGACCATCAGCCCGCAATCTGACGGCGGTGCACTACGGCGTTGTGATGGTGATCCTGACCGACGGGTTCGCCGGGTCTCCGCTTTGTGTGACCGTGACGTTTGGCTTCGTCGGATTCTGACCCTGTTTGACAGTGACGTTTGGCTTTGTTGAATCCGGATTTCTGCTTGTCGTGGAGGTCGGATTCGTCGGGCGTGAATTTTGGTTCGTCGTCAAGAGCGCCAGACGCCCATCAACAGCCTCCAATTGTATCCGAATCACGTCTTTCGGAATAATGACTGTCGTGAAATTACCTTTACGGGAATAAAATCTTACAGCATATCCGGAATTTTGCCTATCTCTCAGAACTGAGTCCTTTACTTCAGCTCCAAATACTTCATATTGATACACAGTATTTGATGACGAATCGCACTTTCTTTCAGACTGAAAGATTTTGACGAATTGAAGATTGTTTCTATCTTCGTCAACCGCTTGAAACCAATTGCGCAGCGAACATCCCCTATATTCATTGAAAACATAGATCTGATGCGTCGGGCTACCTCCGCTTCTGTTAATCCAGCTTCTAATCATGGCAGCATTATCATCAAGTATAGCATCATAGTCTTCATAAAGGAATTTCGGACCCTCAAACGTCAGATGATTTTGAAACGGATCGTCGATGACTTTAACACTGGCGACTGTGGGAGCGCCGCCCCAACGCGATCCCAGCACGTAACCCTGTTTGGGCGGCGTCACGCATCCGGCCAACGCAAGGCTTGCGCAAAGCGCGATAATTGCCTTTTTCACTGCAATCCTCCGTCGCATCACGACCGTCTGCACGCCCTTGCAATCAAGGGCGATGCGCACGGCTCAACCGCTGCTAACGGCGATCGCACTGCGTTTATTCCGTAACCTGATAAAAATGACGCTATACCGTCGAAGAAATCCACCATGCCGTGCGGTGGCCGCCGATCCCGGTTGCCGATGGACCAAACCGGATCGGCCAACACCCTACCCGCGCGGCGCCAGCCCGCGAACCAGCGTGCGGACGAGGCTGCGCACGATGGGGCACAGCTTTTCCGGGTCCTTGCCGAACACCACCTGATCGACGAACCCCAGCCCGAAGCCCAGCGTGGCGATGCCGGCGGCGACGTTGGGCAGGTCGGCGCCGGGGTCGATGGCGCCCTGGTCGCGCAGCGCCTCCAGCCGGCCGAGCAGGCAGGGGATGCGGCTTTCCTGCAACGTGCGCGCCATCTCCGCCGCGATGTCGGCGTCAAGCAGCGCGCGGCCCAGCATCACCTTGGTGAAGTCGCGGCATTTCCAGGTGTGCTTGAGCTGGTGGTGCAGGAAGGCATCGAGATCGGCCTCCAGATTGCCGGTGGTCGGCGGCAGCGTGCAGCCGTGCGCCGTCTCCTCGCAGCCGAACCGTTCCACGACCGCCAGCAGAAGCCCGCTCTTGCCGCCGAAATAGCGCTGGATGAGCTGCTCGTTCACGCCCGCCCGCGCCGCCACGTCGCGCGTCGTGGCCGCGTCGAAGCCACGCTCGGCGAACACCATCTTGGCGGCGTCCAACAGGGCGGTCTCGGTCGCGGCGCGGTCGCGCCGGCGGGCCTGCGGTTCGATGTGGAGCGGCTCCGACACTGGACTTCCTCTCTGGCGCGGGGGCGGCGGTCCGGCGTGCCCCGCGTGCTTCGAAGATAAGGACGCGGACTGCCTCTTGACAAGTGGGCGTGGCTTCGTAAGTATGTACCCACATACATACATGGTCCGCCACACCACGGCAATGGAGCACACGGTGAGCACTCCCGACCTCTTCACCCCCGTCCGGCTCGGCCGTTTCGACCTGCCGAACCGCATCGTCATGGCGCCGATGACGCGCAGCCGCGCCGGTGCCGGCAATGTGCCGACGCCGCTGATGGCGACCTATTACGGCCAGCGCGCGACGGCCGGGCTGATCATCACCGAGGCGACGCAGGTCCGCGCCGACGCGCAGGGCTACCCCGACACCCCGGGCATCCACACCAACGAGCAGGCCGCCGGCTGGCGCCGGGTCGCCGACGCGGTGCACGAGCGCGGCGGGCGCATCTTCACTCAGATCTGGCACACCGGCCGCGTCTCCCACCCGCTGTTCCAGCCGGACGGCGGGCTGCCGGTGGCCCCTTCCGCGATCCCGCTGGCCGGGCAGGTCTACACGCACGAGGGCATGAAGGATTACGTCGTCCCCCGCGCCCTCGACGCGGAGGAGATTCCCGGCATCGTCCGCGCCTTCGCCGAGGCGGCCCGCCGCGCGGTGTTCGACGCCGGGCTGGACGGGGTGGAGATCCACGGCGCCAACGGCTACCTGATCGACCAGTTCCTGCGCGACGGCACCAACCAGCGCACCGACGGCTATGGCGGTTCGATCGCCAACCGCGCGCGCTTCCTGTTCGAGGTGACGGAGGCGGTGGCGGCCGCCATCGGCGCCGACCGCGTCGGCGTCCGCCTGTCGCCCACGGGCACCTTCAACAGCATGAGCGACAGCGACCCGCTCGCCACCTTCAGCCACGCGACGGAGGGGCTGAACCGCTTCGGGCTCGCCTACCTGCACATCATCGAGGGGCTGCCCGGCTCCGCCATGGCGAAGCCGGAGGATGCGCCGGCGGTGGCGCCAGCCTTGCGCCGCCTGTTCAACGGGCTGTTCATGATCAACGGCGGCTACGACCGGGCCACCGGCGACGCGGCGCTGGCCGAGAGGGCGGCCGACCTCGTCTCCTACGGCGCACCCTTCATCGCCAACCCCGACCTCCCTGCCCGCTTCCGCCAGGGCGCGCCGCTGGCGGTCGGCGACCGGGCGAGCTTCTACGGCGGCACGGAGGTCGGCTACACCGATTATCCGGCGCTCGACAGCGCGCTGGTCGCCTGACCAAGGACCGGAACCGGGCGAGGCGGCGCTATGTCTCCTCGTCCGGGTCGGCGAAGGGAACGGAGATGGCGAACATCGTTCCGCGCCCGACCCGCGAACGGACGACCACCGGGTGGTCCAGGATCTCCGACATGCGGCGGACGATGGCCAGCCCCAGGCCCAGCCCGACACCGCTGTCGCGGCGGTCCGTCTCGCCGCGATAGAATTCCTCGAAGATGCGCTCCAGCTGCTCCGTCGCGATGCCCGGCCCGGTGTCGATCACCTCGATGCGCAGTCGCCCCGCGCGCCGCCGGCAGCCCAGCAGGATTCCCCCGGCGCGGGTGTAACGCAGCGCGTTGACCAGCAGATTGCGGATCATCCGCTCCAGCAGCACCGGATCGCTGCGCACCGTTGCGGAAGTGACGGCCAGCCGGAAGGACAGGCCGCGGCTGTTCGCCTGGGCCCCGAATTCATTGCCGAGCCGGTCGATCAGGTTCTGGATGGGAAAAGCCGCCGGCTTCGGCTGGACGCTGCCGATCTCCAGCGTCGAGATGTCCAGGAGCGTGGCCAGCAGCGCGTTGCCGGCGGTCAGCGCTTCCCCCAGCTTGCCGGCGATCTCCCGCTGTTTCGGATCGCTCAGGGTCTCGGTAAGGATGTGGTGGAACAGGCTCATCGCCTGGAAGGGCTGGCGCAGGTCATGGCTGGCCGCCGCCAGGAAGCGGGACTTGGCGAAACTGGCGCGTTCCGCCGCGGCGCGGGCATCGGCCAGCGCCTCCCGGGTCCGCCAGAGCTCCGTGATGTCCATCGCCGCGCAGGTGACGCCGACGATCTCGCCATTGTCCTGGCGCAAGGGTTCGATGACGACGTCGAAGGCCCGCTCGGTGCCGAGGACACTGAGCCGCACCTGTTGCCGGCTGCCCAGACCCGTCTCTATCACCCGCCGCATGATGCGGTCCAGAACGGCGGCGTCCTGCGGCGGAAACAGGTCGCCGTTGCCGCGGCCCACCACATCGTCGCTCCATCGCATCGCCGGTGGATCGTAGTGCCAAGTGTAGCGCAGATCGCGATCCAGACTGGCCAGCACGACGCGCGCGTGACGAAGCGCCAGATGGATGCGCTCCTCGCTGGTGCGGAGCGCACGCGCCATGGCGGCGCGTGTCGATGCCTCGGTCCGGTAACGGGCCTTGTCCCGCCGCTCACGCCAGAGATGGCCCGCCATCAGGCTGGTGAAGGTGAGACCGATCGCCAGCACCGCGGACGGCGGCGCGACGGACGCGGACAGCCGCGTGCCCATGGAGCGCTGCACGAAGACACCCCATTGCCGATCGCCGACCTCGATCGAGTGCAGCCACCGCTCCGCCCCCAGGATCACCGCCTCGTCCGCCACGTCCGCCGCGCCGTGAACGGCCAGAAGCCTGCGTCCTGGCGGAGCGGACATGTCGAGCAGGCCCAGCGTGCCGACATTCCACGGGATCCGCCCGAACGCCGCCGCGGCGATCCGATCCGGCCACGCGGCCAGAACCATGATGCCGCGCACACCGTCGCAGGCTGAACGCTCCGACGATGCACCGCTCATCAAGGTCGTCTGGATGTCGGCGCGCTCCTCCATGGCCGCATGGACCGGCGCCAGAAGGACGACGCTGCGGCGGTCGGCCGGTGGTTCGGACGGACCCGCGGGGACCTCCACCAGTTCCCCGGTGACGATCCGGCCGGTCCGGCAGGCACGCTCGACCAGCTTGGGAAGTTCAGGGACACGCAGCGACGGGCCGGACAATGCCGCCCACCGGGGCAGGCCTCCCTGCGCCGCTTGAACATCATGGCTTATGATGCCGGACAGAGGTCGCTCATCGGCATGCGGTTCGGCGGGCGGTGCCGAGGCGAGCAGGTGCTGCGCGTCCTCCCGGTCGAGCCAGTCCATGCCGCGCAATCCGGCCAGCCGCTGCAGCAGGGGACCGGCATGTTCGAACGTCTCCACGGCACCGATGCGCGGCCGGGTGGCCAGATGCAGGCGCACCGCGTCCAACACCATCTCGTAGCGGTCGAGCTCATGGCGGATCTCGCGAGCATAGCCGGCGGCGGTCTGCTCGAGCCTCACATCCGTTGCGGTGTCCGTGACATTGAACAGCACCGCAGCCATCAGGATGGACAAGGCCGCGCCCGTTCCCACAAGCACGGCAGTCGCGAAACGGTCGGTGACCCCGCTGAGCACCCGCATCGCCATTCACTGCGCCTCTGTCCATTGTCGACATGATCCATGGCACGTACGGCAGGGTACACAGGCACCATTCAAGATTCCACAGGCGACTTTGAAATATTTTAACAATGCCACTAAAGTTTGACGATCGCTCGTCAATCCAACGACAAAGACTAGAACTCGCGATCTTTAACGGATTGATTTAAAAATTTCAATTTCCTACAATTTTGAAACAAGGATGGGAGCGCCAGTCCTGGCGTGGCACGCGGGATCTACACAGACAGCGTGGTCCGCCCGAGCAGGCGCGCCACCAAGGCCCGCAAGGCCAGCGGCGGGAAGGGCTTGTGCAGGATCGGGTAGCCGGACAGGCGCGCCTCGCGCAGCCGGATCGGGTCCGTTTCCCCCGTCAGGATCAGGCCGGGTACGTCCGTGCCCAGGCTGCGGGATATCTGCCGGATGGCAACGATGCCGTTCGCCGCCCCCTTCAGCCGGAGATCGGCGATGATGAGGTCCGGTGCGGCTTCGGCGCCGTTCAACCGTTCCGTCGCCTGATCGAAGGAGTCCGCGCCGGTCGTGACGCACCCCCATTGCCGCAGGAGCGTGTCGAGAGCTTCGAGGACCAGCCGGTCGTCTTCGATGATCAGGACATTCGCCCGCCCGACATACAGGTCGGCACCGCCGGACTCCGGCGCGATCTGCGTCGATGATCCGGTGTCGGCGACGCCGGGAAGCGTGATCGAGAAAACGGTGCCCTGCCCGGTCACAGACCGCACATCCAGCCTGTGCCCCAGACGGCGCGACAGGCCGGCCGCCAGGATCAGGCCGAGCCCCAGCCCGTCGCCGAACATGGGGACCGGCTGTGACAGCGCTTGGCGAAGCGCGGTCAGCCGCTCGGGGTCGAGCCCGCCGGCGGTGTCCCAGACCTCGATCCGGAGGGTTCCGGCCGACCGTCGGCAGCCGAGGATGACGCGCCCCTCTCCCGTGTGACGCAGGGCGTTCTCCAGCAACGCCGAGAGGATGCGCTCGAGCAGCGTCGGATCGGTGCGGACCAGGGTCGAGCTCGGCAGCACGGAAAAGCGCAGCCCCCGCGACTGGAACCGCGGGGAGAAATCGAGCGCCAGCCGCATGAGCACGCCGTTGACCGCGTGCAGCCCGACCTCCGTCTCCAGCAGACCGGCTTGAAGACGGGCCAGGTCCAGATGGCCGTCGATCTTCGCGCGCATCGATTGCAACGCCGCCGTCGCGGATGTCAGCAGGTCGCGGGCATCGCGGTCGCGCACCCGGTCGTCGAGCACGCCCATAAGGAGCGACAGCGCCGCCAGCGGTTGCCTCAGGTCGTGGCTCGCGGCGGCGAACAACCGGCCCGACGGCACCGGCGCCGGCCGTCCGGACTGGAACGCGCATACGGAGCCGCCGTCGGCGAGTGCCGTCTCGGCGACCACATGCCGATCGAACAGGGTGGCAAACGCCGCCCGCGGCATGCCGCGGACCAGTCCGGCGGGCGCCCCCTCGAGCCGCGGCACCTCGGCCGACCAGGACAGCAGGGTCCCGTCCCGATCGAAGACCAGCACAGCCCCCCACCCCACGTCATCGTTCGCAGTCAACGCCATCCCCAGATCGGCGGGCACCAGGTCGCGACAAGGGTATGCCGTTCCGCCATCGAATCAATTCGGCTTTCGGGCAGAGCCCGCCGGGCGGGGATGGGACGGCGGGCGGCATCGGAGAACGCGATTCCACTTGGCAGGCTTGCGACGGCGGTCCATTGTCGTAGGATCAAACCATGAACGACGCTGCCCCGTGAACGACGCTGCCCATGAACGACGCTGCGATGACCGAAATCGACACGGACCGGACCGCCGATGCGGCGATCGGTGCAGACGACCAGCCGCCGCCAGCCGGCGCGCCGGTAATCACCCGCGGTGTGCGGCGCGGGTTGGCCGAACGCGGGTTCGCCAGCCTGATGGAATTCAGCCTGCCGTGCAGCCGGCGCGCCGACGTGCTCGCCTTCGATCCGGCGGGAACCCTGATCATCGTCGAGGTGAAGAGCTCCGTCACCGATTTCCGCACCGACCGCAAATGGCCGGAATACCGGGACTGGTGCGATGCCTTCTATTTCGCGGTTGACGACCGATTCCCGACGGAGCTGATCCCCGACGACTGCGGCCTGATGGTTGCCGATGCCTTCGGAGCCGCGGTGCTGCGCGAGGCGCCGGTCGAACGGCTGGCCGCGGCCCGCCGCAAGAGCCTGATCCAGCGCGCGGCCCTGGTCGCCGCCGGCCGGCTGCACCGGATCGAGGACCCGCTGTTCACCGCCTCCGTGCCGAACTCCTGAACCGCCGAGGACAGCGCCGTGCACAGCCGCTGGTACCGTTTCGACGAACTCACCGCCGCAGCGCTCTATGAGATCCTGGCTTTCCGGCAGGGGATTCTGGTGGTGGAGCAGGCGTCGGCCTATCCCGATCTCGACTTCGTGGATCTGCGGGCGCTGCACCTGCTGGTGACCGACAGTCCCGAAGGACGGCTGGTCGGCTATCTGCGGACCATGGCACCGGCCGAAGCCGGCGGGCCCGCGTCCTTCGGCCGCATCGTGGTGGCGGCGGAGGCGCGCGGCCGCGGTCTCGGGGCGACGCTGGTGGCCGCGGCGCTCGACCGTCTGGAGCGGGAGCACCCGGCGGCCGAGGTGGTGATCGGCGCCCAGGCGCATCTGCGGGACTTCTACGGCCGCTTCGGTTTCACGCCGGAAGGCGCTCCCTACGACGACGGCGGCATCGAGCATATCCATATGCGCCTGCGGCACCCCTGGAACCGGACGGCGTTGACGCGGTAAGCAGTGCCGCCACGCAACGAACCGCCACGCCCGATGACCGCGACCGACCACACGGACATGACCGGAGAGGGGGGAGACGTCGGGTCGCCCTGGCCGCCGGGGCGACGGTTGACCGCGGTCGTGGGGGCCGCGCTCGTCGCCGGCCTTCTGGCGGGCGGTGCCACCGGACTGGCCGGGGTGGCCGGTTGGGCCATCGCGGACGGGAATGGCGGGACCGAGCCCATCCACAGCACGACGGGCGAACTCGCGGACGTCTCCGGACAGCTTGCCACCAGCATCGCGCTTTACGCCGCCGCCGGTCCATCCGGACGGGACCCGGCCCGCGCGCGTCTGGAACTGGACGCGGCCCGTATCGCCGCGCTTCTGTCACGGTTGCCACCGGACGGTTCCGACAGCACGACGGCCGCCACCATGCGCCGGCTGCTGGCGGGAATCGGCGCGGAGATCGAGGATTTGCGCCGGCTCGTCGCCCGCCACGACGAGGAGGTCCGGGCCCTGGACGCGATTGCCCGTCAGGTGCGGGAACGTCATCGGCTGTTCGAACGGAGCCTTGCCCTGCCGGGTGATGCGGCACGAGCCACACTGCCCGGTGATGACGCGGACGGCACCCGCCGGCACGAGGCGCGGAACGATCTGGACGAAACCGGGGACGAGTTGGCCTCCCATCTCTACGCGGCGCTTGCGACCGGCGATGCAGCCGATCTGGCCAAGCACCGCTCGGAGGCCGGCAGACTGGCCGATCGACTGCGTCGGACGCTGGAGTCCGAGCGCGTCGATGAAACGACGGTGCGGCGGATGGACGCCGCCCGACGGCTCGCGGCCCTGGGGGTGGACACGGACAACGTTTTCGAGCGCCGGGAGGCCCTGGCCGACCTGGCGGCCGCGGCCCTGGCCGCCGCGCACGGCGCCCGAGACCGCGCGGACGCGTTGGGTGCGCTGGCCCGGGCCACGTCGAACGGAGATACGCCGGGCTTTCGGCCGGTCGCCCCCGCGCTCGTCGCGGCGGCGCTGGCGTCCGGGCTGGTGACCGCCTTGGCCCTCGCCGCGTCTCTGCAATCGACCGGCGCCCGGCCGCCCAGGCCACCCACGGCAGCATCGGAGGGCGGCAACGCTCCAGTGCCGGCCGGAACGCTGCCGCCGCTGCGCATCGTGGTGGCGGACGACGAGCCGCTGAACCGGATGGTGGCCGCGGCGCTGCTCGGCCGGAACGGCCACAGCGTCACACTGGCCGAGGATGGGGCGGCGGCCGTCGAGAGCGTGGTGCGCGAGCCGGCCGACCTTGTGATCATGGATCTGCGCATGCCGAGGCTGGACGGGATCGGCGCGACGCGCGCGATCCGCGCGCTGCCGGACCCGCGGCGCGCTGGCACGCGTATCGTCGTGCTGACGGCAAGCGCCATTCCCGATGACGCGCGGGACGCCGAGGCGGCCGGGGCCGACGCGGTGCTGCCGAAGCCGCTGCGCTGGGACACTCTGGAGCCGCTGCTCCGCCGGCTGTTCACCAACGACGCCTCACCGCCGGAGCCTGCGCACGAGCCGGTCGCAGCCCCCGCCGGGGCGACCGACGTCGACGAGACCGCCATCCGCCAGATGCGGGAGATGCTGCCGGCGGAGCGGGTGAACGCCCTGATCGGAACGACGGAAGCCGCGCTGGCGGCACACCATGCGGCGCTGATGGCCGCCTGGACATCCGGCAACCGGGAGGAGGTGTCGGCGCTGGCGCACCGCATCGCGGGCGTGGCGGGTGTCTATGGCTGCACCGCCTTGCGCGCCGCGGCGCAAGCGGTGGAACAGGCCATCGACCGGGGAATCGAAGACCCTTCCGACCTCATCCGGACGGTGGACGGGAAGACCGGTCCCGCCCTCGCCTATCTCCGCTCGTTGCTCCCCGGTGGCCCGGAACGCGGTTGACCGCCCCCGGCCGGCTTTCGGCTCACAAACCTTCGCTGGGTGACACCGGCACGCAGCGAAGGCCGGCGCGGCGCAGCCGATCGCAGAGCGACCGCGCCACCTTCTCCTCCATCCCGACGAAGCGGGCGCGGTAGACGGTGCCCTTGCGGGTCGGCACCTGGGTGATTTCGCTCTTCACGCCGCGCGGCACTTTGCGCGACGCGTCGCTCAACGCCTTCTGGCCGGAGGCCTTGCTGGAGAAGGCGCCGACCTGGATGCCCCACTCCGCATCGTCGGCCGGCGGCGGCACGACCGCGGCGGCGAGCTGGCCGATCCCCCGCGCCGGGGCCGGCTTACGGTCGGGCTGCGCCGCTGGAATGCTCTTCGAGACCGCCGCGACGGTGACCGGCCGTTCGGTCGGCTCGGCACGCGCCACGACCGGAGCATCCGGATCGCTGCGGCGACCGCGCGAGAAGGCGTCGTCGAGCAGGGCGGCCATCCGGTTGTCGCGGGCCACCGCCGACTTGCCGCCCATGACCACGGCGACCAGCCGCCGCCCGTCGCGCACCGCCGATCCCACCAGATTGAAGCCGGAGGCGTTGATGTAGCCGGTCTTGATCCCGTCCATGCCGTCGTAGCGGCTCATCAGACGGTTGTGGTTGGGCAGGTTGCGGCCGCCGTAGGCGAAGGAGCGGCGGCTGAAGTAGGGGTAGTATTTCGGATGATCCTGCACCAGCGCCCGGCCCAGCATGGCAAAATCGCGGGCGGTGGTGACCTGTTCGTCGTTGGGCAGGCCCGACGCGTTGCGGAAGACGGTGCTGCGCATGCCGAGCTGGCGCGCCCGCCGCGTCATCATCTCGGCGAACTGCGACTCGGTGCCGCCGATCGCCTCCGCCAGCACCACGGCGGCGTCGTTGGCGGACTTGGTGACCAGCCCGAGGATCGCATGCTCGACGGCGAGCGTCTGGCCGACGCGCACACCGAGCTTGGTGGGGGCCATGCTCTCCGCGAAGGAGGAGACCGGCAACCGCTGGTCCAGGGTCAGCTTGCCGCTGTCCAGCGCCTCGAAGGTGAGGTAGAGCGTCATCATCTTGGTGAGCGACGCCGGATGGCGGATATCGTCGGCGTTGTCCTGGTGCAGGACCTCGCCCGTTCGCGCGTCCATCACGAAGGCGGCGTACTTCTCCGCCAGCGCGGGCACGGCGCCCAGGGTCAGCATACCGGCGAACAGGGCCGCCGCCACCTTCCGCGGGGCGGTGGAGGAGCTGCCGGCCCATGCCGAAAAGGCGTAGCCCAACAGACGTACGAACGCGACCCGCGGCGTAACGGTCATGATGCCCCCGGAAAAGACGACGTGCGCTCAATGAGGTCGATGGTAAATACCAATCGAATCAGTGTCTACCGGGAATTCGTTAATTTCTTGCTTCCGTTCCGGCCCGCAGGCTGTGACGAAATTGGGCTACCCCCCTGCCCTCCCCGCGCTTGCGGCGTTGACAAGAAGCGCCACATCCTGTGGGAAAGCGGGACTGTGGCAGGCCTCGGGACAGGACGGAGCGCCGGATGTCGATCGTTCGGTACGGGTGGGCGCTGATGGCGTGTGCCGCGCTCGCGGCGTGTGCATCCGCGGGGCCTGCGGGCAACCCGGTGGAGCGCAAGCTGACCTGGTTCAGCTATCTGAATGGCGACGACCTGAGGGTCGCCTGCGCGCAGGATGGGCCGGACCGCTTCCGCATGGTGTTCAATGCGGACTACAACGAGCACGTCCGCACCTACGACGTGACCGGCGATCCGGACGGCGGGGCCAGCGTGGCGGCGCGGGTGATCAAGGCTCCGGACCTCGCCCGCGTCGATCTGGCCGACCCCGTCGGCGCCTGGAAGGGGGACGAGGCACAGACCCGGCTCTCGCCCACCCAGTACGCCATGCTGGTGATCCGGCTGTACGAGAGCGGGGCGTTCCAGATGCTTCCGGAGCGGCTGCGCCTGCCATCCAACAGCTTCTACTGGCTGGTCAGCGGGTGCCGCGACGGGCAGTGGTTCTTCACCGCCTACCCCTACCCGTCCGACCGCTTCGCCGATATCCGCTTCGCGGAGCCGCTCGGCGCGATGGACCCGACAGGCGTCGCTCCGCCGCGCCTGCCATCCCCCGCCGACGCGCCGCGGAGCCTGCCGCCCGGCAGCCGCCAGCAGGACGGCGGCGTGTTCTTCGAGATCGAGGTGTCCGGCAAGGGGCTGGTGGGACCGCACCTCACGCTCGGCCCCTGGCCCTTCGCCGGCTGGTTCACACCGCGGAACCCTTAAGGTCGCGCGCGGGGATTGGGTTCTCGATCAGCGGATCGACCCACGGCCCGTCCGGCATGCGCCGGGCGAGTTCCGTGATGTTGCGGTTCCACCACTGGCGCTGCTCGACCAGATCGTCATAGTCGAAGTTCGCCATGCGCCAGGTGCGGCCGACCGGGTAGTAGGACACCATGTCGATGGGATAGCCGACGTCGGTGGACGAGAAACGCGTGCTGTCGAAGGACAGATAGGCGATCTTGGCCGCCGTCTGCATGTCGGTGTCGAACTTCAGCGCCCGGTCGAGGATCGGCTTGCCATAGGCGGTGGCCCCGATCGACAGGTAGGGCGTGCGCTCGTCCACCTCGATCCAGTTCCCCTCCGGATAGACCAGGAACATGTAGGGTTCCGGATCCTCGGCGAGCTGGCCGCCGATGATGGCGTGCAGGTTGAAGTGCAGCTTGGACGCCTCCAGCGACTCCCGGTCCTCGGTGGCGACCTGACGCAGGCACGCGGTGAAGGCCGTCACCGCGTCCAGCATCGTGCTGTAGACCTCGCCGCGGCGGCGGGCCATGTCGCGGCGCAGGTACGCCAGCGTCTTGTCGCGGACGCTGCGCAGGCCGGAGTTCATGATGAAGAAGCGGTCCCCGCCGGTCCCCATCATGGTCACCTTGCGCGCCGACGAAAGCTGCGAGCCGCTGGTGATGCGACCGTCCGACAGGCCGATGAGCCCGTCGCGGATCTTGATACCGAGGCAGTAGGTCATGAGCGCAATGGTTCCTGAAGATGATGCCGCCGCAGACGCGGCATTTTGCCGCACCCCCGGGGAGGCGGGCGAGCCGGTCGCGCGTGACTTGGCCAGATCCGCGGTAAAGCTTCCGTTAAGGCCGGACCTGATTGACGCGCATCGATTGTGTGCAGCGCAGCGAAGTTCGCTTGACTCCAGGTCTCCTTGCTCATAATTTGCTCATGTTGCAATGCAACAACGGCTTCGCTGGCGAGCCCGGCCGAGGCCCATGAAATCTGTGCATGCGGCTGCCGTCCGGCAGCCCGCCAACGAGGATGGGACGCGAAGACATGACCACCACCACCGCGAAGCCGAAACTCGCCGCCGCCAAGGTGATCGAGGACGCCACCGTGCAGGCGAAGGCCAACATCGAGAGCATCGTCCAGGCCAGCCAGGAGCAGGCCAAGAAGCACTTCGAGCAGACCATGGCCGCCACCAAGGACCAGGTGGAGAAGACCTCGGCCCAGGTGCTGAAGGGCTATGACGAGATGACCGCGCTGGCGAAGGAGAACGTCGACGCCGTGGTCCAGTCCGGCACCATCGTTGCCAAGGGCGTCGAGGAGATCGGCAAGGAAGTGGTCGCCTACAGCCAGGCGTCCTTCGACAAGTCGGTCGCCACCGGCAAGGCGCTGCTGTCGGCCAAGAGCCTGCGCGAGGTGGTGGACCTGCAGAACGACTACGCCAAGTCCTGCTTCGACGCCTTCGTCGCCGAGGCGAACCGCCTGTCGGAGATGTCCGTGAAGGTCGCCAACGAGGCGTTCGCCCCGCTGAGCGCCCGCGTGAACGTGGCCGTCGATAAGCTGTCGAAGCCGATCGCCGCCTGAGCGGCCACTCCGTTCCGGTGTGCCGCACACGGCCCGGTCCCTCCGCCATGGGGGGCCGGGCCGTTGCTGTTCCGGGCAGCGGGTGATCGATGCACGCCTTATTGTGCACTGCACAAAAAGCCTGTTGACGACGCCCGGCGCAATGCCTATAAATGCTCATGTTGCACCGCAGCATGGCTGGACCGGTTCCGATCGGAAAGGTTCCGCTGAATGCCGCGAGGCGCAAGCGCCGCGACCGATCGCCACTGGAACGGGATCGGCGCGCCGTCCCCGAAGACCGGAAACGCGAGGATCCCGACATGTCCGACAAGTTCGCCGCCGCCGCCAAGTCCATGGAAGACGCCGTCGCCCAGGCCAAGACCCAGATCGAGGGCTTGGTGAAGGCCCAGCAGGAGCAGTTCGAGAAGGCCTCGGCCCAGGTGCTGAAGAGCTACGACGAGATGACCGCGCTGGCGAAGGAGAATGTCGACGCCGTGGTCCAGTCCGGCACCATCGTCGCCAAGGGCGCCGAACAGGCCGGCAAGCAGGTTGCCGCCTTCACCCAGTCGTCCTTCGAGAAGAGCGTCGCCAGCAGCAAGGCGCTGTTCGCGGTGAAGTCGCTCAACGAGCTGATCGAGCTGCAGAGCGCCTACGCCAAGCAGACGCTCGACACCATCGTCGCCGAGAGCACCAAGCTCCAGGAGCTGTCGCTGAAGATCACGACCGACGCGATCGCCCCGATCAACGCCCGCGTCAACGCGACCGTCAGCGCGCTGTCGAAGCCGCTGGCCGCCTGACCGGCGCCGCAGCGCTGACGGACCCGAAGGGCCCGGCGGGATATCCCGCCGGGCCCTTTGCCGTTTCCGGAACCGGTCGCACACAATTATCTAAGATTGTTTTCTATGCATCGCTTGACAGAGCGGTGTCATGGATCGCAATTTTCCCGCATAGGAGGAATTTCTCCCACAACCACGGCCAACGAGCGCTGCTCGGCTTGACCACGCATCCGTATGGAGAAACAAATGAACGTTCTTGCGCGCTTTGGAATAGGTGCCAAGATCTACTCCGTCGTGGTTCTGCTCGGCGCGGTCACGGTCGGAATGCTGTGGTACATGAACGGGGTGCTGAGCTCGGTCGATACGAAATACTCCGCACTGATCGATCAAGACGTGCAGTTTTCCATCAAGTTGGAGCGGATGCGGGGCGATACCGCCAATCTCGGCCGTCAGGTGAACAACGTCCTGCTCCTGGCCGATCCGGCCGGGTTGCCGGCGCTGGTCAAGGCGATCTCCGACATCCAGTCCAGCATCGCCGTGACCGAAAAGGCGGTCGGCCGCTTGGCCATGCCGGAGCACAGGACCACGATCACCCGTATGAGCGACATGTTCGCGAAGATCAGGGAGGTCATGCCACGTGTCTACGCCGCAAAGGAGCGGGGCAACCATGACGAGGCTGCCGCGATCTACAGAGAGGACGGCCGCCCCTTGGTGGTCGGGGTTTTCGACATTGCCGCCAAACTGTCCGACGAGGTGAATGCCGACGTCGAGACAGCGTCGAAGGACGTGTCGGAAGCGACGAGGCAGGCGGAGTTCCGATCGTTCGTGGTCGTCGCCATCATGTTGGGGCTGGGCGCCGGCCTGTCGGTCGTGATCGCGGTGGTCGGAATCCGCCGCCCCCTCACCGCGCTGGGGGCCGTGATGGAGCGCCTCGCGCAGGGCGACGCCACAGTGGAGATCGCGGGGCGGGACCGTGGCGACGAGATCGGTTCGATGGCCCGGACGGTGGAGGTCTTCAAGGAGAACCTCCTCCACAACCGCCAGATGGAGCAGGAGGCGAAAGCAGCCGAGATCCGTGCCGAGGCCGAACGCAAGCGGCTCATGCATGACCTGGCCACTCAATTCGAAGCGACGGTGAAGGGTGTGGTCTCCCAGGTGTCCGCCGCGGCCGACCAGATGCAGGGCAGTTCGCAAACGCTCTCTTCGATGGCTGAGGAGGGGCGCGCCCAGGCCACCGCCGTGGCGGCCGCCACGGAACAGACCTCCGCCAATGTCCAGACGGTGGCCTCCTCGGCCGAGGAGATGGCCAGTTCGATCGGCGAGATCACCCGGCAGGTGAACGAATCGGCGACCATCGCCCGGCGCGCCGCCGACCATGCCCAGGCGACGAACACAACCATCCAGTCGTTGGCCGAGCAGGCGAAGAGCATCGGCGACGTGGTCCAGCTCATCAACTCCATCGCCAGCCAGACCAATCTGCTGGCACTGAACGCCACCATCGAGGCGGCACGCGCCGGGGAGGCGGGCAAGGGCTTCGCCGTCGTCGCCAGCGAGGTGAAGAATCTCGCCACCCAGACCGGCAAGGCCACAGAGGAGATTTCGGCGCAGATTTCCGCCATGCAGCAGGCAACCGGCAGCGCGGTTGGCGCGATTTCCGAGATCACGACGACCATCGGCGACATCAACCAGATCGCCACCGCCATCGCCGCCGCCATCGAGGAACAGGACGCCGCCACGCGGGAAATCGCCCGCAACGTCCAGCAGGCGGCGCGCGGCACCGAAGAGATCTCGTCCAACATCGCGAACGTGCAACGCGCCGCGGAGGGAACCGGCAAGGCCGCCGAGGAGGTCCTGGGGACCGCGCGGGAGCTCTTCCATGACTCCGAGAGGCTGTCGCAGGAGGTGGACCGGTTCATCCAGCAGGTGCGCGCCGCCTGACGGTCCCCGTTCCCGGAAAAGGCCCGGCGCCCCACGGCGCCGGGCCGTTTTGCTTTCCCTGCAGAGTCGACGCCACCCACCCCACCCCCGCAACGGAAGCCGAAATTGATACCCCAAAAAAAGTACAATCGCGCGCCAAACGGCAGTATCCGCGCTAAACCATTGGCGTCGCTCTCCAATTCGATCGGAGCGGGAGTTCGGCCGGGCGGACGGGAGCCGGCAAATCGCGGCGGGGCATCAAGCGGGCACTTCCCACCGCCACGGAACATCTCATATCATCGCTATGGAAGTGCATAGCGATCACCAGCCGATGGGGCCATGGCCGACTCCGACCGCAATGGGGATGAGGGCACGAATACGGGCGTGGTCATAAAGACCAAGCCCAAGACGAAAAAGCCCTCCATGTACAAGGTGCTGATGTTGAACGACGACTACACGCCGATGGAGTTCGTCGTCCATGTTCTCGAACGCTTTTTCAGCAAGTCGCGGGAGGAAGCGACGCGCATCATGCTTCACGTGCATCGACGTGGAGTCGGGGTGTGCGGTGTTTTTACCTACGAGGTGGCGGAGACCAAGGTAACGCAGGTGATGGACTTCGCGCGCCAGCACCAGCACCCGCTGCAATGCACGCTAGAGAAGGATTAGACCCTCACCATGCTGTCGCGCAACTTGGAACAGACGCTGCACCGCGCCCTGGCCCACGCCAACGAGCGCCGGCACGAATACGCGACGCTGGAGCATCTCCTGCTCGCGCTGACCGAGGATCCGGATGCTCTGGCGGTTCTCCGCGCCTGCGGGGTCGACCTTGACCGCCTGCGAACGGAGCTGTCGGATTACCTCGACAACGAGCTTGCGAACCTCATCACCAACAGACCGGATGATGCCAAGCCCACGGCTGGATTTCAGCGGGTTTTGCAGCGTGCGGCCATTCATGTCCAGTCGTCCGGACGTGAGGAGGTTACGGGAGCAAACGTCCTCGTTGCGTTGTTCTCTGAACGCGAGAGCCACGCGGTCTACTTCCTGCAGGAGCAGGAGATGACCAGGTTCGATGCGGTGAACTACATTTCTCACGGGATCGCGAAGGCCCCCGGCCGCTCCGACAACAAGCGGGTGTCCGGTGCCGACGACGACGCTGCGGCGGAGAAGGTCGTGAAGAAAGGCAGCGAGGCTCTTGAAGCCTATTGCGTCAACCTCAACAAGAAGGCGGCGAGCGGTAAGATCGACCCGCTCATCGGCCGGGAATCGGAGGTCGAACGGACCATCCAGATCCTGTGCCGGCGGTCGAAGAACAACCCGCTCTACGTCGGCGACCCCGGTGTCGGCAAGACCGCCATCGCCGAGGGGCTGGCCCGCCGCATCGTTCACGGCGAAGTCCCGGAAGTCCTGAAGAACGCGACGATCCACGCGCTCGACATGGGCTCGCTGCTGGCCGGCACGCGCTACCGCGGCGACTTCGAGGAACGGCTGAAGGCCGTGCTGTCGGAGCTGGAGGCGCATGAGGGCGCCATCCTGTTCATCGACGAGATCCACACGGTGATCGGTGCCGGTGCCACCTCCGGCGGGGCGATGGACGCGTCCAACCTGCTGAAGCCGGCGCTCGCCTCGGGCTCGCTGCGCTGCATCGGGTCCACCACCTACAAGGAATACCGGAACTATTTCGAGAAGGACCGGGCGCTCGTCCGGCGCTTCCAGAAGATCGACGTGAACGAGCCGTCGGTCGAGGACGCGATCAAGATCCTCCAGGGCCTGAAGCCCTATTACGAGAAGCACCACCGCGTCCGCTACACCAACGACGCCATCCGCGCGGCGGTGGACCTGTCGGCCAAGTACATCGGCGACCGCAAGCTGCCGGACAAAGCGATCGACATCATCGACGAGGTCGGTGCGGCGCAGATGCTGCTGCCCGAGAACCGGCGCAAGAAGACCATCCAGGTCAAGGACGTCGAGGCCGTGGTGGCCAAGATCGCCCGCATCCCGCCGAAATCGGTCAGCCGCGACGACAAGGAGGTGCTGCTGAACCTGGAGCGCGACCTGAAGACCATGGTCTTCGGCCAGGACAAGGCGATCGACGCGCTCGTCTCCGCCATCAAGCTGGCCCGTGCCGGCCTGCGCGAGCCGGAGAAGCCCATCGGCAACTACCTGTTCTCCGGCCCGACCGGCGTCGGCAAGACCGAGGTGGCCCGCCAGCTCGCCCACACGCTGGGGATCGAGCTGACCCGCTTCGACATGTCGGAGTACATGGAGCGCCACACCGTGTCGCGGCTGATCGGCGCCCCGCCGGGCTATGTCGGCTTCGACCAGGGCGGCCTGCTGACCGACGCCATCGACCAGCATCCGCACTGCGTGCTGCTGCTGGACGAGATCGAGAAGGCGCACCCGGACCTGTTCAACATCCTGCTGCAGGTGATGGACCACGGGAAGCTGACCGATCACAACGGCAAGACGGTCGATTTCCGCAACGTGATCCTGATCATGACCACCAACGCCGGCGCTTCGGACCTCGCAAAGCCCGCCATGGGCTTCGAGCGCGAAAAGCGGATGGGCGAGGACACCGAGGCCATCGAGCGGCTGTTCACCCCGGAGTTCCGCAACCGGCTGGACAGCATCATCCCCTTCTCGGCGCTGACGCCGGAGGTGATCGGCCGCGTGGTGGACAAGTTCGTGATGCAGCTCGAGGCCCAGCTCGACGACCGCGGCGTGTCGATCGAGCTGACTGAGGGTGCGCGCGAATGGCTGGGCAAGAAGGGCTACGACCCGCTCTACGGCGCCCGTCCGCTGGGCCGCGTGATCCAGGAGCACATCAAGAAGCCGCTCGCCGAGGAACTGCTGTTCGGCAAGCTCAGCAAAGGCGGTCTGGTCCGCGTCACCGTGGAGAACGACAAGCCGAAGTTCGAGTATGTCGAGGGCAACCGGCCCAAGCGCGGCGGGTCCGACGGCACGGACGAGGACGAGATGGTGCACGAACTGGCTGAGTGACGCCGCACCACAGGGCACCGCACGATGATCGAAGGGGGCTCCTCACGGAGCCCCTTTTGTCATTGGTGCATCCCGGACAACACCAGTCATGTTCACGGCGCACCACGACAGAAGGCGGCGCAGCGTGACCAACAGCGTTGACGATGGTCGGGCTCGCTCTCCTACGCCCTGGGCGGCAGCGCTCCACGACGAGCCCCGGTCAACACCGCGACCGTGAAATCGGCTGTCGACTCGGCGCATCCCCGCAGGTCGGCCGAAGCGAGGTTGGCGTGCCGGAACGCGGCTCCTTCCACCCGCGCGCTGGTCAGCCGGGCACCGCGCAGGTCGGCGTTGTTCAGGGTCGCGCCCGACAGATCGGTCGGCCAGTCGCGGCCCGTCAGGGTGCCTTCGGCGCTGCGCAATTCCATCGGGCCGAAGTCGCACTCCACAGCGACCGCACCGGTAAGGTCGGCCTCCGCCAGGTTGGCCCCGGCGAGGACCGCATGGTCCAGCCGGGCGCGTGTCAGATCGGCCCCGCGAAGATCGGCCATGGCGAGGCAGCTGCTGACCAGGTTCGTCCGCCCCAACTTCGCGGAGCGGAACACGGCACCGCTGAAATCGCAGGCCGACAGATCCATGCCGCTCAGGTCGGCGTCGGTGAAATCGGCACGTGATCCGCTCTTCCCGCCGGTGTTGATCCAAAGCGCGTGCGCATCGAGGGCCGCATTGATGTCCGACGGCAGGGTAGCCCGCCCCCGGTTGTACACGGCGCCCTGCAGATTGGCCCCGGCGGTGTTGGCGCGTGACAGATCCACGTTGCGCAGGATCGCTTCCCGCAGGTCGGCGTGGATCAGACAGGTTCCGGTCAGATCGGCCCCGCTGAGGATGGCGCGTTGCAGCTTCGCCTTCTGGAAATTGGCGTTGGTGAGGTCGGCCCCCGAGAGGTTGGCCGCGAACAGATTGGCCTCGGAAAAATTTCCACGGCGGGCCGTCGCCCGGATCAGGTCGGCATGGCTGAGATCGGCGCACCGGAAGCTGACCCCGTCCATCGCGGCGTCGGTCAACAGGGTGCGTTCACGGACCTCCTCGGTGTCGCCGACACGGAGTATCTGGCCGGGCCGCAGGTCGGCCTGATCGAAGTCGGTCCGCTGCAGGTTGGCCTTCATGAAGTTGGCGCCGCGCACGTCCGCCCGCACGAAGGACGATCCGCTCAGCACCGAGCGGGTGAAGTTCGAGCCGAACAGGTCGGCCATCGCGAAGTTCACCTCTTCAAGATACGCGTCGCTGCAATCGCACCGGATCAGAACCGCCGATTGCAGAACAAAGCCCTTGATGCGGATCCTTGCCAGATCCGCATCGCGCATCTGCAATCTTGCGCCTCCCGGTTGCGACTTTATGAAGAGGAGATGCTGCCGGACCTTGCTGAGGAATTCCTTTGGAGATTCGGCCACCGATGCACTCCTCCAGAACAAACGCGCCGCCAAGGATTCCCGTGGCAAACCGGTTCATTGTCAATCGACGAATTGCGGCGATATGAAGAGCGCAACGTGAACTTGCATCATTGGCTCGAATCATCGCCCTGGCGGTACGGGGACATGTCGGCAATGGCGCACAACTCATCCTCGACTGCCAACCGTTCTCCGGCCAAATGGCGGTCGAGCACCTCCCGGAAGCCCGGATCACGGACCCAATGGGCGCTGTAGGTGCGGACGGGCAGATAGCCGCGCTGGATCTTGTGCTCGCCCTGCGCCCCGGCCTCCACCCGCTTCAGCCCATGCGCGATGGCGAAGTCGAGCGCCCGGTAATAGCAGGCCTCGAAATGCAGGAACCGGTAGCGCCCGTCCGATCCCCAGTTGCGGCCATAGAGAGTGTCGGTTCCCAGCAGGTTCAGGGCGCCGGCCACCCACTCCCCGCCATCCTCGCACATCACCAGCACGACCCGGTCGGCCATGGTGGCGCCGATCCGATGGAAGAAGGACCGCTTCAGGTACCCCCCACCCCATTTGCGGTCGGCGGTGTCCATGTAGAAGCGGTGGAAGGCGTCCCAATGCTCCTGCTTGAGCTCGTCGCCGGTCAGGGTGTGCAGCCGTACACCACTCTCCGCCACCTCGCGGCGCTCCTTGCGGATCGCTTTGCGCTTGCGGGCGTTGAGGGCGCCGAGGAAGTCGTCGAAGGTCGCGTAGCCGTGGTTGTCCCAATGGTACTGGACACCGGTGCGCTGCAGCCACCCCTCCTCCCCCAGCAACCGCCATTCGGGCTCGGTGGGAAAGGTCACGTGGACGGACGACACGTCGAAACGCCGGGCCACCTCCTCCATGGCGCGGACCAGCGCGTGCCGCACCGGCACCGCCCCGTCTCCGGGCGGCACCAGCAGGCGCGGTCCGGGCACGGGGGTGAAGGGAACGGCGACCTGGAGCTTGGGGTAGTAGCGACCGCCGGCCCGCTCATAGGCGTTGGCCCAGGAATGGTCGAAGACGTATTCGCCATAGGAATGGCCCTTGGCGTACAGGGGCACGGCGCCCACCACGCGGCCATCCGGCGTCTCCGCCACAAGATGGGCCGGCTGCCAGCCGCTGCGGCCTCCGACCGATCCGGACTCTTCCAGAGCCAGCAGGAAGGCATGACACAGGAACGGGTTGTCCCCGCCGGCGCAGGCGTCCCACGCCGCCGGCTCCACCTCAGCGATGCCCGTAAGAACCTTGACGCTGATCGCCCCGCCGGCGTCCGGCATGCCCGTGTCTCCGCTATCCCGCATCGAAGGGACTTAGGACCGGTGCCGCGCCGCGGCAAGGCACCGCGGGTCAGGCAAGTTCGAAGACGCCTTCGACCTCGACCGCCACATTGAACGGCAGCGACGACGCCCCGACCGCGAAACGGGCGTGGCGGCCGGCATCGCCGAACACCTCCAGCATCAGCTCCGACGCGCCGTTGATCACCGCGGGATGGTCGTGGAATTCGGGGCCGGCGTTGACGAAGCCGCCCAGCTTCAGCACCCGCGCGATGCGGTCGAGGTCGCCGCCGCAGGCCGCACGCGCCTGCCCCAGAAGATTGAGCGCGCACAGCCGCGCCGCCTGCCGGCCCTCGTCGATGGAGAATTCCTGCCCGACCTTGCCGATGAAGCGCTTCTCGCCGTTCCACACCGTGATCTGGCCGGAGACGTAGAGCGTGTTTCCAGACTGGGTGAAGGGCACATAGGCGGCCAGCGGGGCCGCGGCCTGCGGAAGTTCGATGCCCAGTTCCTGAAGACGGCGTTCGATGCGTCCGGACATGCCGGCCCTCCCCTGTCCCGATTGCGTTGGACGGACGATAGCCGCGGGGCAAGGCCGGGTCAAACCGCCGCAGCCGCATGGCGCAGGAACAAATCTGCCGGGACTCCGGATCCACACCCGGCAAAGTTTTCCAGAAACCCCGGCAGAATCGTTCAGCTTGTCCCCGCGAACCCAGGGATTCGCCCGTCCATGGCACCGGATCACACGATAATCGGCATTTTAGGCGACTTGGCACGGCGTTTGAAAAGAGAGGTCCGAACGCATCAAAACGTTGCCTCGCCCGGTAAACCGGCCGCGAGGCCGGGACTCAGAAGGAGACTGGAGCCATGGCCGTCAACGATGTGCAACTCACCGCCGCCATGCGGTCGAACCTGTTGCAGCTGCAGAGCACCGACGCGAAGATTGCCCAGAAGCAGACGATCCTGTCCACGGGCAACAAGATCAATTCCGCCCTCGACGGTCCGACCTCGTTCTTTGCCGCCAAGGGGCTGAACCAGCGCGCCGGCGACCTGTCCTCGCTGAAGGACGCCATGGGCCAGGCGATCTCCACCATCAAGGCCGCCGACAAGGGCCTGACCAGCATCGAGAGCATGGTCGAGCAGGCCCGCGGTCTGACGACCGCCGCCTACAGCGCGCTGGGCAACGACGCCGGCTCGATCGCGACCCGCAAGTCGCTCGCCGCGCAGTTCAACTCGCTGAAGGAACAGATCGACAAGCTGGCCGGTGACAGCGGCTACGCCGGCAAGAACCTGCTGGTCGGCAACGGCCTGCGCCTGGACAGCACCAGCGAAAGCCGCACCAAGGTCAACTCCATCACCGGCATCGAGAACGCCCGCGTCACCAACGTCGTCGCGACGGACGCCTACACGGTGCGCGTGTCGGGTGACGGCTCGATCGAGGGCGACAGCAGCAACATCGCGGACGCCGAACTGGCCCACGGCCTGACCTCGCTGAAAATGTCCGGCACCGTCTCCTCTTCGCTCGGCAGCTTCAACGACATCCAGATCGAGGTCCGTGGCGCCGCCGGCCGTGAACGCACCTTCATCGTGACGGACGGCAACGAGTCGCGCACCGTCAAGTACTTCGACAACACGCAGGCGGTGGAAGCCAACCTGACGACCGCCGCCACCACCGGCGTCCCGCAGGCCAGCACGGTGGACATCAAGGGCACCGTCGAGGCCGGCGACAGCTTCACGATCAAGGTGGAAGGCCAGGTCTTCAAGTACACCGCGACCGACGGCGACGTCTCGATCGGCCAGGACGCCAAGACCAACGTCGCCGCGGCGCTGCGCACCTCGATCAGCAACGCCATCACCTCGGGCCGCCTGAGCGCCGCGAGCTTCGACGTGGCGAGCGCCGGTGGCACCGGAAGCCAGATCACGCTGACCGGCAAGACCGATACGACCACCAAGCGCGAGTTCAGCCTGTCGGCCGAATCCGAGAACGCGCTGAGCAAGACCATCTCCGAGAGCTTCGCGTCGGGCACCGTGGTGTCCTTCGTGGTCGATCGCAAGCTGATGGAGCAGGCGGCCAACGCCGGTTCGGGGGTGTCCACCATCGAGAAGATGGTCGATATCGAGATCGAGGTGACGAACCTCACCGGCACGTCGGTCACCCGCGACGGTATGAACAAGCGCGGCGAGGGCAAGCTGACGGACGGCGAGAACGCCTTCGCGTTCGACACCGGCACGGTGCGCTTCAAGGTCGATCAGGAGTCGATCAAGGCTGCGGCCTCGACCAGCGCTGCGGCGAACATCGTCACCACGCAGGTCACCGACGCCAACACGCAGAACGACCTGACCGTCCAGTTCAACGAGCGCAACACCAACTCCATCACCGTCAAGTCGGTGAACATATCGACCAGCGGCCAGGGCCTGCGGCTCGACTACGCGCAGAACGACTGGTCGGACCGTGCCGACATCGACAAGGCGGTGGAAGCCATCGACTTCGCGAAGCAGTCGCTACGCTCCGCATCGCAGAACCTGTCCACGAACCTGAACATCGTCACGACCCGCGAGACCTTCACCAAGGAATTCTCCGACGTGCTGGTCGAAGGTTCGAACAAGCTGACGCTGGCCGACCAGAACGAGGAAGGCGCCAACCTCCTCATGCTGCAGACCCGCCAGCAGCTCGGCACCATCGCGCTGTCGCTGGCCAACCAGTCGCAGCAGGCCATCCTCCGGCTGTTCTGATCGATCCGCCTGGCAGCAGGGTCCGTCACTCCAAGGGGCGCCCCATCCGGGGCGCCCCTTCGGCCGTCGGCCTTCCTTTTCCTACCGCGACGCCGCCTCCACCAGGGCGCGCGCGTCGGCGGCCAGTCGGGCGCGCTCCGGCGCGCGGGTGTACATCATGTGGACCGATTTTCCCGCAAGCCATTGTTTTTTAGAGAATTTTTTTATTTTGTGATCGACCTGTGGATCAGTACAGCCATAGTGCTGGATCATCCGGCGTTCAGTATTCCCGATGAAATCGTTGACCCCGCGGGGTCACGGACATATCTCGCCAGTTACCCGGCCGGATTGAGATCCGGTTTGGGCAGCCGTGGAAGCCCGCGGGGCGATCCGATTCGCCGCCGCTGACGGTACCGGCAGTTTTTTGGAAATGTGGGGTTTACGTCAACGGTGTCGGGGTCGGGTCATTCCAGCCGCACACGGATTGTGAGGTCCTGCTGAAGCTTCAAGCGATTAAGTCGGATCAGTTCGGTAAGCTGGGCCACCCACTGTTCAGGGGTGGCCCAGGGCTGGGGTGAGAGATCCGCCAGTATCATAGAGGCGGACAGCGTGCTGAGCCGGGACACCCGGTTCTCATGTCGCTCCAGCCGGTCCCTGAGGACCATGACGGCCTCTAGGGCGATGTACCGGGCACACCGGCTTCGGGCCAGTCCTGAGGGGCTCGAGCGGGTCCTGCTGGGCTTCCACAGTGGGCTCCTCCACCGCCTCATCCGCGGCAAACTCATCCTGGGCTTTCGGACCAGCAGGCTCCGGCGGTTGCGAATCGGCGGGAGCTTTCCGCGGCTGGACCTTTCGGCAGTATTTGTTCGTCAGGAGGTGCTTGGGCAGGATCAGTGCATACTTCCGGGTCCAACGCGTCGAGCGGAGTACCTCACGAAGGCCGTTCTTCCGCAACAGGGTAAGACCTTTTCTCACAGCCGCATTGTAAAGCCCAGTTTCCTCTCAAGGTCTTTACAGAGGGGAATAGCTCCCCCATCTTGCCACTTTAGAGCTTCCAAAGGTGCAGAGCCACAGTCAGAGCGGAAGGGACGGTGCGGACTTTATCGGTCGAGTGGACGAGTTCCAGCCAACGATCACGGCCGGCCGACCTTAAAATATATCCGGTATGAGACATCGATCCCTCTTTTGAGGGTCGCAAACCTCCACCCGTTGCCGCAGGTCACTGTTGACAAAAACCGCCTCAGCTTGGGATTCGGGCAGACGCCAATCTTGAACAGTATCTCAGGTTTGTAAGGGAGCGGGTTCGTGAACTTCGGCCTGCGGATCCCTTTGTCGTTTTGGCCACAGGCCATAGCGGAATCCCGCCCATCGGGCTTCCTGACCGTCGAGCCTGCCCTCCCGTCGAGAACCCACGCAAGTTTTTTTTTGGTGCCCTCCATCGAGGTGCTCCAACCGCTTAGCACGTCCGCTTCCTTCCGGATCAGCCCGCGGGGGTGCCGGCCATGGCCCGGATTCTGGTCTAAAGGATCTAAAGGAATATGATGCCACGAGCGTACCACCAGCATGACCGCTACGTACGTGGCCGCCACGGTGCTACGCTCGTGGCACCAGCCCTCCTCCTGCTGATCATCCTCGCCCGACCCAGGCCGCTGGCACACTCAGTGGCCTTCTCCATGCCCGAATACCCACAAAATAAGTGAGGCTATCCGCTTGACAAACTCGAAATCCATGAGACGATCTCAAATCACACCGCATCTCACGGTAATGAGATCACGGCAGTAAGACCTGGAGCGAGATCACGGTAGCTCCGCGGGATACTTCAGCCAGATGTGAGACAGATACGTCGTGGTATCCGCCGAGACCTATGACAAAAGAATCGTTGCTGATCTGATCAAGACGCAGCATCGTCTCGATAATTGGTGAACTGCAACGAACACATAGACATGATCAACCTGAATACCGTGCTGTCCCAAAAGGATCAGGTCGGCCTACTGGCCTTCGCCGCCATCTCGCGAGGGAAGCTCACGCCGGGCAAAGAAACCGTCCTGGAAATCGAGGGCATTGGTGAAATCGCCGTGTTCGCCGATCCGGTTTCTGATAAGAGTATTGGCAAGATATCGGTAGGATTCACGTTGCACCCGGAAGATGCCACGCTGATACTCGGCTGGTCTCCGGATCTTGTGCTTACATTCGACCCCGTGACCAAAGCGATATACCGCGGTAAGGGCATGACAATGTTCATGATATCTTCGCCGCTGGTTCCGGATATCTCCCGCCGGGTCAGCTTCATTGCCCAGTTGGGCATTGCCCAGGCGGCCCTTCTGGGTCAACAAACTGACCGGACTTTCCCGCTCTACGATCCCCAGGCAATTCTCGGGCCGCGGGAGGGTAACTCCCGCGTCAGTTCGGCCACCGGCGTCGAACGATCCCTCCTGCGACGCTGAACCGGCGTTGCAGTTCGTCAAGGTTTCGCGAGATTACGGTTGCAGTTCGCCAACGCTGAACGATCCTTGACGAACTGCAACGCTACCTTCGCACGTCCTTGGTAAACTGCAACGGACGCCAGATTGCCAAGCACAAAAGGTACTCGCCCTAGTCCCCGCTGGAACTCTCAACTAAGCGGGAGCTAAAGATCAGCCACGCAATGTACAAGATTAATTAGTAAAATAAAAAGAATGGGTATGTGATCACGAGGTCCTGGAAGAATATCGCGGAATTCGGAAATCCCTTGCGGGAGAAGGCATTCCCACGACAGGCCGATGACGGTGACGCGGCGTTGGGAAATATTTGGCAGGCGGAGGATTACGCGTGCTACGCTGCTCAATTCATCTGTGTTTACCTAGACGCCCTGTACAAAGGACCGGAATGGAAGGAGTTTCATTACCGGAAGCTGTATACGGTTCTGCACCAGTACCTCAGGATTTCAGATCCCGGCACGATGCACCGGCTGGTGAGGAGAATCATGCGGCTCCGGGCCGAAGGAAAACTCAATTGGTGAGGAGTAGCACCATGCATCACATTATGAATCTCGCGGCCTTCCTGGCAAAGCCGCAGAACTGGATCAGGTGGGCCAACTGGTCCACCAGCTTGCGAAACAGAGCGAGCCGGATCGGGACGGCATATACCTGTGTTTCGGATCTGAGATAGTCGGCATGAACTGGAACATCCAGGTCTATGAGGAACAGATCAGGCTCTATTAAAAGTACATCCGGGGTGTTTTCCGGATAACCGAGGGCCGAATTTGGCTGTAGTGCAATGATTTTGAAGTTCCCATGACTGTTTTGGATTGCAAACGCTTCCAAGGCAGGGATCAGGATTGGGCTTTATTGACATGGATACTATTTTTAATCAAAATTAATGAACGTCCTGCCTTCATTTCGACCTTCGTGGCCATTCCTGATGAAATCAGATAAGAAATTTTTTCTTGGCAGTAATATAAATTATCTCATTCTCAAGTTCTTTTATGAGATTATACAATACTAAGAAAGAGGATAGCGAGGTACCACTAAGGAGAACTCGACATCACCTGCTAAATTTGACATCATCGTCGTGTCACGCAGCAGGATGTCACTCAATTTCTGGACCATTTCGGTCTGAGGATAGAGTTTCTTTGCCAAATCCCGCTGGAGATGCGTGACGGCCTCAGCCCAGCGGAGCGGGGGGCGGCCAGAAATGGTCCACTCCCTCCAAACAGGATCCAGGAGGTTGTCGTGATCAGAGCTTTTCGCAACTGGAATGTTGAGGGTTCTTGGGGGAAGAAGCTGCATGATAGAACTTATACCGGTGAAGACTGGGACGAAGTGCTTGACAATGTCCAGTCCCAGCATGGCGGGTTCCCTCGCGTTGACCATTACGAGGAGAGTCGGCTAATTGAAGAATTTGGCGTCGACTGGTGGGTGGAGAGCCAGAATGCCGAAGACATCCTTGATGCTCATAAGAAGGTGGCTGTAGTCTGGATGAGCGGCAAGGAAAAGGCGTTTTTCACCCCAGATGTGAACTCCGAAAACATCGTTCGCGAGTTCTTTAACTCTGAAGCCTTCGGAAGCTCCTGCGGTGGGATTTTTCTGGAGGAGGAGATCGACTGGGCCGCATTGGACTCCCTTGCCAACGCAACCTCTAGCGAAGTAGTTCTCTCTGAACTGGAAGAGCTTTGGACGATTTGGAAGGGGACACAGGTTTGGGAAAAAATCAAAATGTACGTTGCAAGTCTGGAGGACAATTTTGTCGGCCATGTTGACTGGTCTGATTACGCCGATCACTTCGAAGCGATTTTCGTGACGCAGGACGGTACGTGTGTGGCGGAATTCGAAGGTGATCTAATTGAACGAAGCGTTTCTGTGAACATGTAGATCCCGGACCAGGAGACCCCGCAGGGGTATGATGGCAAGCCATACGCGTTACCTTTGCCGACGCCAATCACCACAATTGTGGTACAAAGCCGACATGGTTGTAGTGGTTCTTGAATAGGTCAAATCAGGACTTCGCTGTCCGGCTGGCCGCCCCCCTCTGTCTGACAAAGGACGAATATCCGAGAGTTCGAACGTGAAATTAAGACAGTCATGATTGAAAAGTACCGCCGGCTTCGGCAGAACGGTCTTACCGGTCGGATCTTTAATGCTGTCATGCAGAGGGATATCCATGACGTTACCTTTAGGGATCTCGACCGGGTCTACGCCGAGTATTTTGAGATTTGGATTGGGCGAGTCGGGAATACCGGGCAGTAGAGAGCCTCGGTGGTGGCCGAAAGCACTTCGCGGCCACCTACGCATCTAGGAACTTCATTAGCCATTCCCAAATAGGAGCGAGGCCGGTCTAATATAGTATAAGTCAAACGGAGTCAACAAGGAACGCTGACACTGGGAAAATTCCTTATAATAAATTTTCGGTAGCGTATGGATGACCCAGTTCCTTATAGGTACTGGTTCCTTTGCCGTTTCTTGGCCGAAATGTTTCGGTTTGCATCGAAGGAACCAGCCTGAAATTCCAGTGAGAACATGCTCCCCGAGGGGGCATGTTTCAGTACATTTCTCTTTACAAGGGTTAGCTGACTCGAAGGGCTGGGGGCCTCCCACGAATTCTACATTGAGTGGTTCCCATAAGCCTGACCACCGGGGTCCACCCATAACCGCCAACGCTGGAGCCTTCCGGCGGCTTTCCGCAAGCCATCCTCCTCATTAACCCTCCTTGGCTAGGCGATACCGCAGATCCGCGTGGTAATCCTTTTGGGAATATTGTTGAGCAATCCGCCGTGCCCTATGGAGGTCGTCTAAACCCGGTGAGCGGGTTATGGAGGGCATGGTGAGCGACCAAAAACGCCGGGAAGATCGGAAGACCAGAGCGAACCGTAAAGACGCAGGCTACGTCGAGGTGAAGGCCATTGTGCCGCCGTCGCTAGTCCAGATTATGGACGGCCAGCGGGGTGAGATACCCCGGAGCCAATGGCTCGTCCGGGCCGCCTTCCAGGTCGTGGGGCTGGAGCCCACCGACCTCCATCGCCGCCCTGGTCGCCCGCGGACCCGAAACGTCCAGTCCGCTCCGGTGCCGATGGAGGACCTGCGGTTCCGCATGACCTCCTGGTGGGACATCACCGCCCGATACCGCTCCGGCGACGATCTCCGTGGCTGCATCGGGCGACGGGACAGGGATGACGACCTGACTGAACTCCGTTGGACGTACAGTGCGACCTTCGGCGACTTCGACCCCTACAAAGCGGTGAAGAACATTAAGGGTAGACAATGGACCGGGCTGTATTGGCAGGTTCCCAGGGCCTCCGCCGACCGCCTGTGCGAGAAGGCCCAGGCGGCGGGGGCGGAGATTGTACCGATCGATCCCCCTACTGACTGGACAGGTATAGCGGTGGAGATCCGGCCGCTGATCAGGCTGACGGACGAGCAGCCCCAGTTCTGGACGGCGGAGATCGACTTTGACTACCTCCAGGAGTCGGTGCCCCCGCGAGTCCTGGCGGCGTTCGTCCGCGGATACTGGGGTGACGGTGGGGCCAAATGGGCCACCGTGATGGACGGCTTTCGGACGACCGCACGGGTGGTTACCGGGCCGCTGTCGGCCGCGACCGTGACCGCCATCCGCACCGAACTGGCGTCGCACAACGTCGAGGTGATCGACGGGCCGCCCTGTGGGATCACCGCCGAGCCGGTGGTGGCCGAGCGGGACGAACTCGGCCTCCTGGTGAACATCCGGGTCGATCCCCGAGACCGCCGCTCCTTTGCTCTGACGGACCATGATACCGCCACCGACTGGGATGGCCGCCGGGCGTTCTCCGCCAACCTGTGGCCCCACAACCGAGATCTCATTCTGCGGCAGGGATTCGGCCTGGAAGAACGCGGATGGGACGCCCGCGAGTTTCCCCGACTGGACTGGAGCCAGATCCCCGGCGGCGATCAGCCGGTGAACGGCCGGCGGCTCCGCGACTACCAGAGGGCCGGGGTGGAGTTCGTCCTGAGGCACCAAGGCCGGGCGGTGGTCGGTGACGAAATGGGCACCGGCAAAACCGCTCAGGTGATCGTCGCCCTGCGGGCAACAGGAGCCCGGCGGTTCTTGGTGATCGCCCCGAAGAACGCGGTGGGCGTTTGGATGCGGGAGATCCGGACCTGGATGCCCGATTACCAGGAGATCGTGGTGGTCCAGGGCTCGACTGAGGTGCCGGTGCTGCCGCAGGCCGGTTGGGTCATCGTCACGTACGACACGCTGACGCCGCGGACCGAGACAATCCCGCTCACCGGGTATTCAGCCGAGCAGATGAAGGACATCTGGTTGGCCTTCGTGGCCGCCGGAGCGGAGGACGCCCTGGAGGTCACCTGGGACAACATGACGACCAAGGAAGAGGTCAAGGGGCTCAAGGTTCGCCTCGACCCCGACCACGAAGATCTCCTGGACGCGGTCGAGCACCTGAACCCACCCACAGGGTTCAATCATGGCCAACGAATCGCCGATGCCCTTCAGCGAGCCCGCGGGGTGCTGCGGCAGGCCCTGCTGGACTGGACTCCCGACGCCGCCGCCATCGACGAGGCCCACCGGATCAAAAACCCGAGGGCGAACCGCACCCGCACGGTGCGGATGATCGTCCAGGACCCCCAGAGGGCCGCGGTGCTGCTGACTGGTACGCCGTTGCGGAACCGGGCGGAGGAAGGCCTGGACCTGCTTGAAGCCCTGGTGCCACTTCAGGAGTACCGGTGGATGGCGTCGAAGCACGGGGTGCGGCAGGTGGACCTTGCCCAGGCCCTTCTGGGCAAGTACATGATCCGCAGGACAAAAAAGGAGGTAAATCCCGAACTGCCGCAGAAGATCCGGCAGCGGCTCGACATCGAGGGCGGGTCGAGGGCTGCTGAGGTCCTCCAGGATTACCTGGACACAATGGCGTACGCCCAGGAGGTCTACACGAAGGAACTCCTGCTGAGCCGCGACCGCCAGAAGGCCGCCGAAGCCGCCATGGGGCTGTGGAGTAAGGCCCGCCGGCTGCTCGGCATCGCCAAGGTGGTGGACGGCGTGGTGGCCGACCTGATCTGCGACGTGGTGGACGAGCGGGGCTGCTGCATCGCCTTCGCCCACCACCGGGATGTGCTGGCCCTGCTGGAAGAACAACTGGACACGCTGGGGCTCACCGTCGCGGTGGTGCACGGCGGCACCTCCGCGGCCGAGCGGGCCGAGGCTGAGCGGGCCTTCCAGGCCGGAGAGGTCGATGTGTTCCTCGGCGGCGTCACGGCGGCGGGCGAATCCATCACGCTCACCAGGGCCGACACCTGCCTGTTCGCCGAACTCGCCTGGGTCCCGGCCGAACTCCTCCAGGCGGAGGATCGCGGCCACCGTGTCGGCCAGACGGCGAACGGATACCACATCTTGACCTGCATCGCCGGCTTGGGGCTCCCCCTGGCCGACAACATGGACGCTCTGATGTGGCACGCCCTGGTTAGGAAGCTTCGCGAGATCAACGAGATCCTGGGCGAGGATACCACTCTGGAGTTCGCGGAGTACCTGCCGGAGGGCGAAGTTAATGTTCGGGCTATGCTGGAGGCCAGGGCCTGGGCTAAGGCCGAGGAGCAATTCAGGAACGAAGGGATAGCGGACAAGGACCTGAACGAAATCCGCTCACCGGGTTTTAGCCGTAAGGTGTGATCATGACCCTTGGCCTGAAGCCGCTGGTACACCTGGAGCATGCCGTGCTGCACCAAAATCTGGTGGTTCCGGGACACCGCTGGACAGATCGCCCAAGCCTGAGTTTCCAAGGGTTCGGCGGGGCGGATTCCCGAGGGGGTTTCGGGACAGCCGACTACGGATAGGAAAAGGGAACAGGACGGTGCGGACAACCGGACAAAGGGCGGATGACCGACTCGCCGATTCTTCCGTCACCCTAGTCGAAACTGCTTCCAGAAGCGGTTCGGATGCCGATCTACCCTTCGGCAAAGTTGACAGATTTCGATTCCGTGGTACGGGACTGGAGTCACAGTAGGAGATCCCTATATGTCCACCTCCCTCCACCTCGACCGGTTGTTCGACAGGTACATCAACAAGCCGCACTCGATTGCCAGACTCATTTCGATCTCGGAGAGCCTCCCGGCACGATGGAACCCTGAGCAGGAGGCTCAATACCGCGAAGAGATCGTCTGCCTCCTGACCGCGTTTCTGAATATCGTCCTGGATCAGGAGATGGCGGAAAGGGCATCGGCGTTCAGGGGACGGTTTACGGAGGCGGATATCTGTGAGGTCAAACGTTTCGTCGTCTACGTTATTTTTCTTTCTCTGCCGAACGAAGATTGGCCGCAACCCGTCATCTGGGACTCCGCAGCGGGCCGCCCGATGGTCAACCACCTGGACAACACGCTGGAGTTTGCCGAGGAACTGGTGCTGACTCTGCTCGACCGTCGCCGCAGCGGCAAAGCATGACCGCTACCGGGAGAGAGCCCCTGCGGCTGCCCGATGGACTGGAATGTTGGTCGAACAGGCACTCCTGCATTCTAGTTTCCTTGTTCACGTGGGCAACTGACATCATGCTACCCTCATGGCGTCTACATCAAGGAAACCTGAACCTGCCCCGGCATATTATGGGGGCAAGGAATGGCTGGGGACCTCAAGACTCAGGTGGCAGCATTGATTCGGGCGAGCCGCACGGGACGTGGCCTGACGCAGGAAGACCTTGCTGACCGGGCGAACCTCAGTGTGCAGTCAATCTCCGCACTGGAGAATGCCAAGTACTTGCCAGCCCTCGACACTCTCGTGAATCTTGTTGAGATACTCGGCCTTGATATTGCCGATGTAATATCGACGTCTCACGTCCCTGAGCATCGCCTTATCCAGGAAACCAAAGCGAAGTTGCTCTTTCACCGCCTTGACGACGATCTTCTGTTGGTGGCTGTTCGCCAGCTTGAAGCCCTGGTCGAGCATGCCGAACGAACCGGCAAGTCACGAAAGAAGACGTGATTCAATTCCGACATCGTGCATTCTGGAGATATACGCTGAAGTCGTTTGATGCCGGTTCGGTGATCACTCGCTGACTGGATGCCAATGAGACCTGTGGATCAACGATGATTCGCGTTCAACGGACGGGCAAGTTGGCGTCGGCCGGGTACTCCCGCCACAACCGCCCATCCAGGAGTGCCCCGCCCTTCCCGTGCGGGTCCATCGTTTTGATGAAATCGGCCAACTTCGCGTCGGCCGGACACTGGCTGGCAAGAGGGTTGTTCGCCGGCTTTCCCCACTGCTTCATGAAAAACGCGGCCCCCTGACGCAGGCACTCGTCGCGAAGGTTCCGAACCCATTCAGGCTCACACGGACGAGCACCGGGGCCAGATTCGCCGCCGCCGATAACCCAATCGATACCGGAGAGGTCAATCGACCCAAGGGGTCCAAGGAGGGGTTCGGCGGAGACGAACTTGATTCTTCCGGGAAGACGCCTCAGAACATCGATCCGAAACAACCGCTTAGTGTCTTCAACCGACACACCAATCCATGCATTGTCAGGCCAAACAATATCAGTGTTGCTCCGAAAAAACTGCTCCGCCTCGACAGGTCGCTTCGTAAGAACCTGATAGGTGTGATGGGGCGTCCGGCACATGATTTCGATCACCTCTCGCACCCACTCAGGGGGGGCATTTTCATGAAACAGGTCGGACATCGAGTTCACAAACCACACGGTCGGCCGTCGCACCGACAGAGGTTCACGAAACTTGTGGTCAGGAGCCCGGTTGATCCGGCCGTTCCACACGGTATGGCCGTTAACTTTCTGCGTGGTGCCGATGTATTGTTCCTGGCCGAAAGCCGCACATCGGGCCGCCATTCTCATGGCATAGCAGTTCTTGCACCCAGGCGACACAATGGAGCAGCCAACAAAGGCGTTCCAGGTTCTTTCAGTCCATTCGATGCTAGACATTGTCGTTCTCTCCTTCGAAAGATTTAAAACTTTCCGAAAACTGTGGATTACGAGCATTGGGCTCGGGCAAGGCGATCTTCTGCCGTTTGAGACCACTGCCCCGCTGGACAACTTCACCGGATCGAATCCCGAGGGGGAGCGATCTGACTGGCAGTCACTTTACGGATTGGTTCACGCCCACGTCTGTAAAAACGGAGCACCTCTTGCTCCAGTCCCTACAGTATACGTGTCGTAATTCTGCGGAACTGATCGGGGATTTATTGATGAATCCGTTACCGCTCCGGGGCAATTAGCACCCTGAGTTCGCCTATTGTCTCGCTGTTACTTACATTGCCGTCGTGTTCGTGGGATGAACATAACGAGACTTTTCTGCTTTGAAAATATGAAAGCAGATATAGGTCGTGGCCAATTTGCATTTGCCAAATGCTTGACAGGCTCAAGATCTGTATAATAATGCTCGCCCTCGGAGCTTTATCTGAACTGAGGCATAGCCTTGGCGACTCGGGAGTTGGCCAACGAAGCGACGCCCATTCTGGAGCAGGCCATGCGTGCCGCATGGAGCCGGTGCGGAGTCATATACATCTCAGTTTATTCCTTCGGGCATGGCCTGGGCCGCGGATCATTCCGACGATGTGAGCGTGATGAGCACCACGGCCCCATTGATCTCGCTACCCCATCCCCCCACGCACCCCGGTAAAAACTTCCGCGACCAGGAACAAGCTGCCCGGTAGCCACCCTTCATACTGCCCTGCACGCACCTCCGCGTGGCAAACGCCATCGCAGTGGAAGGTTTTGCATGATGGCATCAAGTTTGCTTGATATAATAGACACTGACATCATGCAAACATGATATTGACGCAATGGCTTCATCCGACGTCCAGCTTTCCGCCGCAGTGCGGGCGAACGTGCTGACCCCCCAGGTGACGCAGCAAGGGCTGTCGGCTGCCCAGCAGCGATTCGCCACCGGATTGAAGGTCAATACCGCTCTGGACAACCCACCGGTCTACTTCTCCGCCAAGGCCCTGACGCAGCGGGCCGGGGATCTGACGGCCATGAAGGATGCCATCGGGCAGGCGATCTCCACGGCCAGAGCCGGGGACAAAGGGACAAAGCACATCGGGGATCTGCTGGCACAAGCCCGTGGGCTCACGACCGCAGCGTTGTCCAGCCTCGGAACCGACCCGGCGTCCATCCGGACCCGCCAGAGCCTCGCCGGCCAGTTCGACGGCATCCTGGACCAGATCAATGGGGTTGCCCGCGACAGCGGCTACGGCGGCAAGAACCTCCTGGTCGGTGACGGCTCGAAGATGGGGGCGACCACCGAGAGCAAACTCGACGTGCGGCGGATCGTCGGTGTCACGAACGCTCGCGTGACCGACATCACGTCCCCCGACACCTATGACATCCAGGTGGTCGGCAACGGCGAGATCTCGGGGGCTGCCGAGGGTATCGCTGACGCGGAGCGGCAACTCGGCCTTAAGGGCCTCTCGGTCAGCGGACTGATGAGTTCAACCCAGGGCAACTTCAACAACATCCAGATCACGGTCACTGGGAGTCCCGGCCGGGACAAGACCATCACCGTCTCGAATCCGCCCGAAGCGTATACTCGGAAGTTCACCGTTGACGAATGGAAGGTGGCAGATGCCGCCGGCCTTCCCCTATCGTTGGACCACGCTTTCGAGAGCGGCTCCCGCGTCCGATTTGACGTGGATTTCGACCTTATGGACGCGACTGCCGGGAACGGCAGCACCCGCTCGGTTGAGATCGAGAAGCACGCTGCCTTGGCCGTGCAGGTTACCAACAGGCAGGGGATTACAGTAACCCGCGACCTCATGAGCCCCCTTGGGCAAGGAAAGCTCGCCAACGGTGTCAATGATTTCGTTTTTCCGACCGGAACAGTCAGGATCGAGGTCGATGGGCAGCGGCTCTGCTCCAGAACAGACCCGTTCGCTCCCGGAACCAATTCCGTGTTCCAGATGGGCTTTTCCGCAGAACGCGGGACCTCCTTCTATCAACCTGTCGGCGTTCCTCCAGATCAAGCAAGTGAATATCTTCAGGTCCCACAATCAACATACTTTAGTTATTCTCTGGGACTACCAGATGGGAACTCCCCAGGATTCCGTGATCTATATATATGGGATGCAAGATATGATTCCGTAACGCATTCTGTAATTCCAAATGAAAAGCTGACTAAATTTCCCATCGTCCTGGGTGGAAATAATCCAAACTCAGGTGCCACGATATACTTGAACGTTGAGGCCCTCGATCTTCTGAATCCTTATGAGGAGGACATTGGCCTTTCTGAGCCGGTAAGCCAAGGGTCTCCTGGATGGTATGGCATCACCGATGATCAGCCACATGCTGACGGTTGGTTCGGAATTGCCACGAACTCGCCAATCCTTGATGGTCTGCCGAAATTTCCCTGGGTATTTGACAACAACATTGGCCCTTATAAAGTGTATCAAGGTGTTTACAACCTTAACCCGGAGAGCATCCAAGGGTTTATACCCGGCCGTTCCACTAACATTCGCGTCCAGGAAGGTCCCATAGACAGTGCTGGTCCTGGGGAGGCAACAATTTCGTTTACGGACGATTTCGGGCGTACGTTTGCATCGGTCGTACCGAATGCTGGTTATACGTACCTGAGTGTTAATTTTCCAGAGACGAATGAAGTTCCTGCGTCATCAATGCGAGTTGGCGTGGTATCTCGCCTCGGGACTGATCCTGATCAGACGCTCATCCCATTTTGGCAGGATCTGACCATAAGGTGGCCGGATGGAACGAGGTATTCAGCGTCACTCAAGACAACTATGACGCAGGAGGCAAGCCGATCGAATGATCTGTTTGCAGCCTTTGACCCGTCATATCGAAATGGTATCATAATGGAGAGTCAAAATCTCCAGGTAGAAGGCAAGGGCCTGCATGTCGATTATAGCCAGAATGGCTGGATGGACCGGGCGGACATAGAAAACGCCATCGCGGGTCTGGATACCGCCGAGCAGCGGGTTCGGACAGCGTCTCAGGTTCTGACCAATGGCTTGGCCATCATCACCACGCGGGAGGATTTTACAAAGGGATTCTCGAATATTCTTGAGGAAGGTGCGAACAAGCTCACGCTCATTGATCAGAATGAAGTTGGCTCCGAGATGCTGGCCCTTCAAACACGGCAGCAGTTGGCCACAACCACTCTGAGCATCGCCAACCAGAGCCAGCAGGCAATCCTGTCCTTGTTCGGATAGAACCCGGAGACATGACGCTGAACTCCGTGAAGTGACGGCGGGGAAAGCCGATGCTTGACGATTATGCACAGCATAAGCTTGCACTTAACAATACCTTCAAGGACGCTTTGCCCTTGGGTCCATAGGAGTTACTAAAGATGCTGAGAGGCCGGCGAACCCGCACGACTCGCCATTGCGGGTAACGACTTTGGTTGAATCGCCACGTTCTTGACACCCCCGTCCCACGGAGCATATCAGAACGAAACAGGAATTTTTCCGAAGGGCATCACGATGGATCAACGTGAGAACATCGCGGCCCTCCGGGACCGCATCCGAGCCTTGGAATGCCTGGGTTTGACCGAACGTCGTCCGCCGCTGAGCGTTGGTGTCCCCGCCATCGGCAGTCACCTGCCGGATTGCGGTTTGCGATCGGGAGCCGTCCACGAACTCCTGGGTGAGGATGATGACGCTGCCCGCATCGGCTTCGTCGCTGGATTGGCTGGGCGGCACGGCACCGGTCCCGTCTTCTGGCTGCGTTCAGGGTCAGCGGCCGATGGCCGAGCCCTGGACGGACTTGGCCTCGACCAGTTCGGTCTGCATCGGCACCGGATTGTGCTGAGTCGAACGCGGCGGACCAATGAGGGGCTGAGGATGCTGGAGAAGGCGTTCCGGTGCCGGGCCTTGCCGCGGTCATCGAGGGGGGCAATCGGACGCCGATCTACGTCCACCGACTCCATCTTGCCGCCGAGTCGGGCTTGGATCTGCGTCGTGCCCTCGGTCGCCCCCCTAAAAGTGGGATAGGGTACGATATAGGATACCACACCACCGAAGTGTTGCGGTGGCATGCCCCAGGAAGCAAGCTCGGCCTAGGAAGCAAACATCCCAGCCATCACCTTTGGACCAATGTGAATCTCTCATTGCCGAACATCCGAATTAGCTCAACAATAGATACCTCGTCACGCAAATAATCCTTATATTTCTCCCTAGCAATGTCTTCGCCCTCACCGATTCTTTCAGAGACAACATTAAACAGCAGTTCTCCGAAATACAAAAGGATGGATCTTCTGATAATCGGCGTAACTTTCACAACAACAACTTCAATCATTTCCCCGTCTATGTTAATCGACAATGGTTCAGAGACGCCGATTTTTGAAAATTCCGTTTTTGCGAGACGCTCGAACAGTTTTTCGGAGACAACGATATCCTCAACTTCGGAATCAATGTCATCTGTAAAGCTGGGATTGTAAAAAATGATTTCCATTTTACTCTCCTCTACCTTTTCGTTTTTCCATATGCTCTTTTATGGCATCCTTTGATATCGTAACGCACGCAACGCCCTGCTGCTCAAGGCTTTTCCTTGCTTGCTCGGTGAACCTATCTGTGGTAACAACAGCAATAGTTTCTGAGCCGCTACTAGATCTTACCCTATTAATTTCCTTAACAGTTGTCATATTGACTAGTGTTGTTTTTACCTCTATCGAGGGCGTTGAATTGCTACCCTCATTACCGTCCTTAGCCATTCCCCCCCCCAATGTCGTGGGTCATCAAAACGGTCTGCACTCTTTCGATGTCTCCGCGGTTAACTACCAGCACATCACCCTTGGGACTATTTCCTATTGTTCGCTTGTAAAGGATATCTTCTCTGGCAAGGATATCGCAAATGTATGTTACAGTATCCCTGTGCATCTCAAGCCGTGCAATCATGCGATCTTCATCAGTTTCGAAGTTCTGTTCCATAAACACCCTCCGATGCTAAAAACATACCCTGACTTACACAATGTCACGATTTGCTGAGATATCCCTAAGCGTCATACCCGCATGCCGGCTTAAATTTCTTCTCCACCTCTGACGTATTATGCCTAACCACCACCACACGCATGTTTCCAATATCGGATTTTTTATTACATTTCGCCCTAGAGAATATAGCAACATCATCAATCTCCTGCTCGTCTATCTCTGTAATATTGAGCATGTTGTTGTGACAGCACGCTCCCTTTGGAAAACGAAATTCAAGGGTCGACGCTGGCATTGCCCTAACCCTTCCTCAAAAACTAACATTATCCCAGTGCAGCGTGCAGTCCCATGTTGCCATGGTACGGCAGATCAAGCTAGTAAGGGAATACCAAAATTGACCCTTGGGTATCGTCAAACTTCAGATTTGGACTGTTGCGAACTGGTTTGATGTTCGCGATACACCGATTGCTACCAAGAATATAAAGGCGGTTGAGGCGATTTCTCAGTGGAGACCGACATACGTGAGTATGTTTTGGGAGCATACCTCAAGCCGGAGGAAGGGTGCGATGTGGTGGACTACAACGTCCGACCACCGGGCGGCGGCCTGGAGGGGCTCGGCGAACTTGATGTGGTCGGCTACGACTTCCGAAACGGTCGAGCCTTCCTCTGCGAGGTCACCACGCACATCAAGGGCCTTCAGATCGGCACGTACGAATCGACGGTGAGGAAGATCACTGAGAAGCACGCCCGGCAGCGGGCGTACGCGGCCAGTCACCTCCAGCGGTTCGACGAGATCCGTTTCCAGTTCTGGTCGCCACGGGTCCCCAAGGGTTACCTGACTGAGCGGCTGTCCCGGATCGATGGACTGGAGTTGGTGATCAACGGCCAGTATCGCGAATGCGTCGAGAGATTGCGGCTCCGGGCAAAGGTCGAAACCCAGGACGCGGTGAATCCATTCTTCCGCGTCCTCCAGATCCTCGAAGCCATGCAGAAGGAGTAGGTGGTGTCCTCGTCCCTTAAGGTGCCGAGATGCCGGTGGTGAACCCAACGCTGCTGCCACGGAGCAGAACCCGGTCTGCTCCCAGCAGATCCACAAGCTTGCCCCGGTGCTTGGCCCAAACCGCTCCCCGCTTCTGATCGTCGTCGAATCCGAACAGGACCAGCCGGGGGCGGTCGCAGATCACCACGGGCTTCTCCCCCGAGAGCACCTTCCGCAGCACCGCATCCCGCTCAGGGTGCCGGCCGACGACGCCCTTCACCGTCAGCAGGTTCGTAAACACCCGGTTGTAGGATCGCTCGACCTGCCCGTCATGCTGCCGCAGGAGGCTGGCGTACCGGCCGATCTGCTCCACCACTCTTGGCGGAGCGTCCCCGCCAGCCCTGGCTTCTGCGTTTGAGAACAGCTTCGCTTCGTAGAACACGAGCCGGACCTCGTTTGCCATCTCGTGGACGGCAGCAAAATCGACTCGGGGATTGCCGGCGTCGCCCTTCATCCCCGCGACCGCGAATGCCACCTCCACATCCACGATGTTCGGATTGCTCATCACGATGTTGTGGACGCCGATCTTCTCGGCTCCGGCGTACGGCTTGGCGGCTGCCTTCAGTGATTGCACGTCACCAATGTCCTGGGTGAGGAAGGACGCCGGGTCTGGAATGACGGCACGGCCATCCTTGACGCCAACGTACTCAGGAGTCCGATCTGGCCTAAGAAGGTACTTGTAGTGGACCCGCCCAACGAGCCGCCCTTTCTCGTGGGCTACCCGCAGCAGGCTGTTCCCACGCCAATAGACGTTCAGGTAGTTCGACCGGATGGCGACGACGAGATCTGTGTCGTCGGCCAGCCTCCTCCACCAACCGCCCTCGTCGTACGCCACATTCAACGCGGAGACGAACGCCTCGTCGATGCCACGGTCGAACACCGCCGGCGTGGTCGTGCCATCCAGCGTCATACCTCCCACCATTCCCCATCTCCCCGAATGTCCACGTTGTCGAAATAGTCAGAGTAACGGTCGGGGCTGAAGCTGTGCACCGGAACCAGACGCCGAGGCCGAATGGCGTCGGCCAGTCGCTTCAGGCCCCTTACCGACGCATGTCCGGAGGTGTGCACCTTCACCATCGGAAGGCAATGCCGGTCGAGCCACTTCAGAAATGGTTCCGAGCGTTCGTCCCGGAGGTACCCGCTCCACATCGAGTAGATGACCGACGCCCCTGCAAGGCAGTTTGCTCGATCCAGGTCCTCACACAGCGACGGGCGGAACAGGGCGGTGGTCGTCGAGGCCGCCGACGCAAGTTCTTCCGGGTCGATGCGGTTGGCCCGGTACCGAGGGACGAGGTCGAAGAGTTCGTTCCGCTTCGCCCACACACGCTGGCGGTGTGGGAGGAAAACCCGAACGCCACTCCACCAGCCTTGGGGTATTCGGTCATTGCCGGTGGCCCGCAGCACCTCGGCGGTGTAGAGGTCGATCACCAGTTGGCGGCCGGTCTTCCGGCACGCCCGGAACACCGTCACCAAACGGTCGATGTTCTGGCCGGAGGCGTACACCAGCACCGTGCCCTTCGTGGCGTGCATCGCGTCCACGAACTCGTGCTCCAGGTCGTCCTCGGTGGGAAAGCTGTCGTCCTCGTCGAGGCGGCCGATAGAGGAGCCTTCCATCAGGAGGACATCGACTCCGGCAGGCGGGTGCTCGATGAGCCGCTCAACCAGGGCCGCCTTCCGACCGTGTACCCGGAAATCGCCAGTGTAGAAGAGCCGCTTTCCGTCAGCCTCAGCAAGGAGCGAATAGGCGTCGTACGCCGAGTGATCGACCAGCAGAGGCAGGACACGAAACGGGCCGATCTCAACCACCCGTCGGTCACGCAACGGGATCAAGTTCTGGAACGAAACCCCTGATCGAATAAAGCATGCTGCCGCCTTGAGGATTCGGTCGGCCGCCCCGCCGATCATGATTGGCAGGTCGGGGCGGAGGTGCCGGGCAAGACCGTAATGGTCCTGGTGAGGATGGGAGATCACGACTGCCAGCAGGCTGTCGTCTGGGTCGCGAAAACCCGGCACTGCGGGCAGCATCGACGCGGTGTCGTCGGCGGCATCCAGCGGCAGGCAGATATCAAAAGCGATCCGCCGGCTGCCGGCTTCGATCTCGATGCAGGTGCCGCCGATCTGTTTGGCCCCACGATGGATGCAGACCCTCATCTCGAGTCGCCCGTCGTGTGAAAGATGATCTCCAGGCGGGAGAATACAGCGTGGAGATCACTGTACTCGACGAAGCGTTCGATGCGGTGACGACGACTCGCAGGGTGGGCAGCGAGGACAACGCTCATCCCCTGTTCAGTCAATTCCGTTTTCAACCAGCCCGCAAGCTCGCCGGCAAGCACGACATTCGGCGGAGCCGCAGCCAGGTCCGTGACGCTCCGGATAATGGCAAGGTTGAAGGGTTGCCACGCCTTGGCATCCTTGGCCACGTTGCAGCGGAGAATCGGCGTCGCGTTCAGCAGTAGAACGCCATTGGTGTAGAGGCGAGCAAAAAGGTCATTGACTGTATCCACCTTCCGGAGATTCGTCTCTACCTTCAGTCCACGGGCGATGTCGCGGCCCCTACGGTGGCCTTGTTGGATGATGCCTTCGGCACGCAACAGCATCCGGAGCAACGTCGCCAGCGACCCGTACCGGTTCACGTGGGCCGAAAACCCCTTCTTCGACCAGAGTTGCTCCTGGCCAGGATGGAACACCTGGCCGTTGGCTACGCCTGCCTGTGGATAGGGGCTTTCGGCTACAAAGATGACCGTTACGGCTGACGGCTTCACCTTTCGAAACGGTTCGAAGATCTGCTCGACTTTCGGCACGAGGCTTTTGGCCGTGGCGACCTCGCGTCGATACTCTAGGGGTATCTCCTCCCACGCGGCTGTCAGGATCGGAATCCAGGCGTCGTCGACACCGGACAGTGCCCGTTCGACAAAGGCTTCCGGCTTCATTGGCGACGGGCTCCCCACGCGTCCCCCGTGACACTGTTCAGCAGGTAGCGGAACGTGCCGTTGGTGCCGGGCACCACCGAGTAGTCACGCCATGCCGCGACATAGGAGCCCTTCAGCACAACCGCGTGCTCGCGGTTCCGCCTCGTTCCCGCCGCTGCCCGTTCGCCCCAAGCCAAGGAACCGGACAGCCGCCGCCCCTCTGGAAGGCGAAACGCGGCGTCGATGGTCCCGGCATCGGACCCGCCAAGCCAGCACGACCGAGTGTTTGTCAGCACCACGGCGTACCCCTCGATCAGGCTTTGCCCCCCAAAGGCTTCCACAACGCGTTCCAACCGTTCGATGTCTGCGACACAATCGTAGCGGCGAATGGGCAGAGCATTCTGGTTGGCGAGCCGGAACGTCTCGCCGTCCATGACCGCCTCCAGCTTCGACGTGAGGTACTTCAGTTCGACGGCCACGATCCGCTCCCCCAGTCGAAGCCAAATGTCTATCTCCGGCCGCGGCCCGGCGATTGCCGGCTTGTACTCCAACCGCACCCCAGCGGCCGGGTGGAGTTCCCGGACGGTCCAGGCGAAGGCGTGCTGGAAGTCGGCTTCCGAATGGAACACCGGCCGGCTGGTCGCCAGACGCCGCATGATCTCTTGGATGTCGGTGGCGGCCGAGGCGGTACCGGCGTGGACGGGCCTGCCGTTGGAGGCTTCATTGGTCGTGATGAACTCCATGCCGCCTCGATCCTTGCACCGCAGGCAGCTATTGTAATCTCCGTTCGGACGCTGCGATGCCACTTTTTTGCCAATGGGGCGGCGGTCCCGTCCGGTGATGCCGGAGATTCGGTCGTCGGTGATGATATCGACCACCGCCCAGCCAAGCCCGTCAGCAACCGCCTGGAGTTCGGGGAGTCGGTTCTCGACGTCTGCCCGTCGGTGCCGACTCTGCCGTAGATCGCGACCCCCTTGCTCATGACCCGCTTTCGTCAGGCGGCCGAGGACCAGCAGGACGCCACCATGGTGATGGACGCCACTGCGGTCACCGCGACGATCACCTCGGTCATGCCGCAGATCCGCGGGTTGGCAAGCCGCCGGGCTCCGCTCCAGAACGTGCTGACATGCCTTCGTGCGAAGACGACGCTGGTTGAGTTCGGGCGAAAGCTGTTCCCGACTGCCGAGCGATGCCGGAAGACAACCGAAGCCTTGCTGGCCCTGTTCGCCCTGTGGCCCGACGGATTTACCCGCCGGTGGAGGTTGCGATTCGATCCCGCGTCCTCCTTAACGACCTCCACTACGACAACCTAGCCAAACCGGTACCTAAAGTATCAAAACAGTAGAGACACAGATTTGCAGAACCTGGACCGGTGCTGTCGAACGCTGGTCAGAGGGAGTGCCAGACGAGGTCCGTGAATTTGACACGAACTTTTACAACTTTAATGTTCACCATCACTCACGAACCGATGTAGGGCATTGACGACAATTTCCAAATCCTGGACAGAATCAGGGACGGCCATTCTCTTCCTAGCCTGCCTGAGCAAGGGCGTTAGCGGGTCCAAGCGATCTCCGGGTGGCACACGCCAGTCTGGATTAATCTGCTTGGTAACCAATTCCCGATCCACCAGTGCAAGTGGTTGTTGGTGGGCACTCTTCCGAATACTATCCTCCTCGATCTGGTAGCGTTTAAGGAAGTATGATACGAAGCTCCGCTTCATTTGCCCGACCCAGATGCCGTCTGCCATGCCAGGGTACTGTGCGGCAATGTTCTGCTTCTGGTGCTCGGCAAGGCCAGCGTGTGGAGTCACGGCGATGGATACCGTTCTATCCTCTTGGTCTTCTGTCACGCCGCTTGCCTTCTTTTCGCGATGGGGTTTGCCTGCCTTACATATCCGTTCCAGCACGATGTCCCGCCATCCACCTTCCTGATGGCGAAAGGCTCGCACGTGCCATCTAAATCCATCATGGCCAAGAAAACGAGGAGTAATCGTAATCAACTTGGGCCGATCGTAGTCCGGTGATAGATACTCGACTTCTAGGCTCGTCTTCTCCTTAATCGCACTCAGGAGCTTTCGTACCACCTCAGCGTCTACGCCCCGTCGCTCTATTGTCGTGACGCGAACGATCCTGCTGACCGGCCGCCGGTCAAATCCGCTGTCGCCACCTGGATCTGCAACAGTTCGGGGTTTCCATGTAGCTCGCCAGCGGCCGTCGTAGAAGCTCATGTAATCGTCGAAATCCGGCTCGATTAGCCTCGGGACAAAGTCCGCAGTAGCCTGAACCCAATCTCCCTTCTTTCTCGGCTGTACATTGCCCACCACCCTGCCGGAGTCGAACCGTGCGGTGACCTCCTCGTATAGCCTCACATCGTTAGCCGCCTGTGGTGCGGAGACTGAGAAATATCGGCGGATATCGTCGAGGGCCAGCCGCTCTTCCCAGAAGAGGAGGAACTCAATGAACTCCAGCCGCTTGCGTATTTCCCATTTGCGGACCTTCTGCTGAAAGGCGGCGTCATCCTTGCACCACTGGACTTCCATGTCTCACACCAAACGCAAGAAACTTTCGGTCAGCCGGAGGCAGGCCATCACGAATGATGTCACCGTAGTCCTCGTGATCGCAAGGACTGTGAGGAAAATGTGCCAGCCTACGGCGTCACCGCCCATGCCTTAGAGCGTCAGCAACAACGGTCGATCTCCAGCGATGTGATACACCTACTGCTGAGATACGGCCGAAAGATCCGCCGAAATGGAGCTTGGATCTATTTTCTGGGCAGGAAAGAACGTCATCATGTTCTTTCAATACTTGGAAAGGAGGATTACAGGTTTGTAGAGAGGAAGCTCAATACCTACGTCGCAGTATCAGACAACTTCTGCGTCATTACGTGCGGACATCGCACCAAGCGGCTCCACAGCACTTAAAGGAGAAGCGTATGCAGGATAGGTACACCTTTGACGTTGGTGATTTTGGGAAATATGGACTCTTGCGAGCCATCTGCGGCAGCAAGCCGATTACACCAAATCTGTCCCTTGGCGTAGTGTGGTATCTTACGCCGGACGAGCAACACAATGCTGACGGCAAGCACCTAAGCTATCTTCTGGTCGAAAAGCCCGAGTACAGCCTTTGCGACCCAGGGCTATATTACGAGATGCGTCGACTGTTGATCAGTGAGGACGGCGGGCCTGTTCCAGAACGTCGCAGGGTAGCGACTGTGGAACAGTCGTCCATTCTCCCCTCCGGCACAGCGTTCTATGGTGAGCCGCTTTCCTTCTCTAATAATACAACTCCCGCCTTTCGACTTGCCGCCCGCAATGCCTGGGTGCAGCGAGCACTATCCGCAACTGCAGGATACGAAGTTGTCTTCCTTGATCCCGACAATGGTGTCGAGTGTTCCTCTGCGAGGCGAACCAATAACAATGGGACGAAGTACACCTTCTGGGATGAAGTTAAAGCTTTTTCCTCTCGCGGCCAGTCGGTCGTCGTCTATCATCACCTTAACAGGACCGCGGCGGTAAAGGTACAGGTTGCAACGCTTGCCACTGAATTCCGACGTCGAATGCCGGGATCAACTGACGTGTCTGCGTTGGTGTTTCGCCGAGGTACATGTCGGGCGTACTTCATTGTGGCTGTACCAGACCATCACGAACGAATTAGGAATCGTGTTCGACAGATGCTGACTGGGCCGTGGAGCCGCCATTTCGAACTTGCTGCGAGTCTGCCACCAGTCTGAGGCAGCGGTCAGGCTACCTGTTTCGCTTAACAACTGCTATTCATGAACCGCGTAGAGTACCGGTGGGTTCCAGGCCGCCTCGGAGGGGAAGCCGTTGTCCTCCCCGAGGCGGCCGAAGCAAAAGCCTTCCATCAGCGGTACATCAACTACCGGCACATATCAGGTGACATGCGGGCCAGTTCTCTAAGCGGCTACGGAACGCCGCCTTGCCGGTCGTGAAGAAGTAGAGGAAGAGCGGGTCTACGGCGGCTCCAATGGAGTCCATAAGGAGACCCGCTTGATTCAGAGGGTCGAGGTCATCACCGGTAAGGAACGGCGTCGGCGAGGCCACGGCGGTCTTCTACACGCTCTTCGAGACCGCCAAGAGCAACGACCGTAACCCGCGTCTCTGGCTGACTGCGTCCTGAACACCATAGGCTGCAATCGCGACCTCACCTACTACAATGCCCTATTGCCCTGGAGCATGCCGCTGGAGCCCAATCGTCTCTGAAGGGGAATCCCATGACCGCCAGCGAACTGCCTACGCGTGTGCAGGAAAAGCTGTTCCAGATAGTTAGGCTGCTGGCCCGTGTCGCCGCACAGGAAGCGATCCAACAGGCCAAAGTCCCCGAGCCTGATCCGTCAAAGCCAAAATCCAGTAACAGGAAATTACACAAGGACAATAGCCCCGCGTAGCTTCAGGGGCGTTTCCCGGCCGCTTACAGTTCTCTTAAGCTGTTGATGTGCCTCACCCATAGGCAGGTTTAGATCCGTGCTCTTAACTCCATGCGTCCTCAAGCTGTTTCGATATCTCAGCCGAACGACATCCGCACTGGACAGCGACCTGCTCACCGTGCTGATCGGCTTTGAGGATAACGATTTCCTCATTGCCATCGGAGAATGTCCGGAACCGATGCCAATCCAGCAGGTCGAGTCGCAGGTTGATGAGGTGGCAATGATCCTGTGTGGGTCGCGTCCTGGCAATATCTATGACCTTCATGTCCTCTCCTCGTTATTGCTGTCGCCAGTAACGGCATCCGAGGTATTTACCTGCCGGGACAATCAGGCTGTCACCTTGGCTTCCCGCAGAGCCCTGAACACCGACGACCGGCTAATCCCGAGCCGGGTGGCGATCTCGGAAGGCAGCATGCCAGTGCGGCGGAGTTCGATGACCTCCGGGAATCGCCGCCGGGCCGTCGGGGGTCGGCCCTGGTACTTGCCCTGGTACTTGCCCTGGCCCTTGGCTGCGGCAATGCCGACCCGCTGCCGCTCCAACAGGAGCCGCCGCTCGAAGCCGGCCACTGCTGCGACTACCTCGGCGACCATCCTGCCGGTCGCCGTGGCCGTGTCGATACCCAGGTCGAGAACCCGCAGCTTCACACCCTTATGTTCCAGACGCTCAAATATTTCACAAAAATGCTTTGTGGATCGTGCGAGCCGATCCAACCGGGTAACGATCATGACGTCACCATCCCGGACGAAATCCAGGGCAGCCTCCAACTGCGGCCGTGCTCCCACTGCGGAGACCTGCTCGAAGAAAATCCGCTCGGCCCCGAGCCGCTTGAGTTGCTCTACCTGATCCTCAAATCCGGCGATCTGATCAACGGTCGAGGTTCGGGCGTATCCGACCAACATTTCCGGCCTCAGTTCCACATGGTTCCTTAAGTCAGTGAACCACGAGTTCCATAATTGTCAACTGGACCCTAGAGGAACTTTGGCTGCGAGTTCCACATGAGTAGGGCCATGTGACACCGCCCGCTATACGCGATGGGGACTAAACACCCCCACGAAACCCTGCCGAAACCTGATGTCAACTTCACGCGACGACCCCAATGGATTTATATAGCCCCTTCGATACGTGGAGGTTGACTGCCGACATGACATATGGACGATAATGCCTGGAGCATAAGACGACCGCATATTGGAGTATGTTGTGAGCCCGAGCGAAGCCAACGCCATGGAGGCTGCTGATGAACTAGTAAAACCAGATATGCAAGCCGTCCTGTCGCGGACTCACCTGTCAACTAACCTCGAAAATTTTCTTTTGCCGGTGTTTGAGGCCGTCTCAAACGCAATGCACGGTATTAAAGCCTTGTACGATGGAGAGGCGGCCCGCCTAGGTGAGATTCGAATTCGTTTCACCAGCCCGAATGATCCTTCAAAGCTGAAGATCACCGTCACGGACAATGGCATCGGCCTTGATGACGAAAATTACCGGTCATTCAAGACACCATTTTCTGGGTACAAGCTGAGCCAACACGGAAGAGGTTTTGGCCGTTTCATTGCTTTCAAAGTGTTTGCACGGTCCATTTATAGCAGCCGATACAAATTTTTCGTTGATGAAAAAATAAGGTGCTTTCGGTTTGACATTTCACGAGCCAAAGAGTTTCATCATATAGCAGTGGAGCCGGAATTTTCTCACACTGGGGTTCGCGTTGAATATGACTATCCTTTGCTGAATTGGCATGACTTGGTCAGAGAACTCCGCGTAGACAACGTAGCCGACGCGATTGGCAGTCATTTTCTCCCAAATTTTCTTTACGGGTGGCTGCCAAATATCACCATACAGTTTGATGATGAGGAGCCAACAAGCGTAACGGGACACTTCAAATCGGTTTTCGTTCAGTCGAGTGCTGGAGAAGTGGGTTGCGATATTGATGGAACCGCTGAGATTCTCCGATATTCTTTGTCCAATATAACAAAAACTAGATCGTTTAAGAATCATTGTCTTTTGTTTTCGGCGGCAGATCGAATCGTTGGTTATCCGCGGGACTTGACAAATAAGCTCGGCGAGCCTCACTTCATTGATGAAGGAAATCAAAAATACATTGTTGTGGCTGTGGTAAGCAGTCCTGCTTTCGAAGCAAGGCTGAATGATTCCCGCACCGGCTTGAATCTTTCTCCAAAGACGATAGAGAGCATCGTTACTGAGATCAGTAATATTATTCAGAACACAGAAAGTGAGCAGATTCTCAAGATAAAGTATGGCCAGTCGACAGATCTCGACGTAGCTTTGCGTGAAAATCCGATACTACGGCTTGGACTTAAAGGAAAATCCATAAAAGATTACGTCGCATCGAAGCCAAACAATTGGAAGGCGGAGCAATTCGTGTCTGATCTGGCAATCGAACGATATCGTGCGTCCGTCGACCTATCCAAAGAAATCGCACTGGCTGCCAACAGCCCTGAGAACTACAAAGAGAGAATTCAGGAACTTGCTGGGAAGCTTGATGCAACAAAAAAGAAGCTCTGGCCGAATATGTAATTCATCGAAAAAGCGTCATTGAGCTTGTAGAAGCCGCTCGAAAATTTGGAACGAACGGTGAAAGAGCACCGGAGGACGTGATACACGAACTTATATTCAGGAGATTCAATGATAGCCTAACGACCAATTATTTCCAGCATAATTTGTGGATGATTGACGACGCGATTGCGTTTCTACCGTATATTTCGAGCGACCGCACAATGCATGGCGGCGGAAGGAGGAAGGGCGATAAGATCACTGACATTGCATTCTTCGACGATAGCTTGGTCTTGGGAGATAATGATGGCACGACAATCACGATTGTAGAATTTAAAAAGCCAAGGCGAGACGACTACCAATTTGGCAATACGAAGAATGATCCCGTTCTTCAGGTAATACAAACCCTGGAGAAAGCCACGGAGAGTGGCGGCATATGCAAAACCGATGGATCGCATTTTTCTTTTGTAGGTGCAGTGAGACGTTTCGCGTTTATCATCGCTGACCACACACCGACTTTGGTTAAAGTGCTACGCATGTATGATTTCAAGAATGATTGGAACCCGAAAATTTTCTTCCGGTACCGTGACCATGAAGAGATCATGATACAAGCTTTTGGTTATGACACACTGATCGAGAACGCTAAGAAGCGAAATCAAGCATTCTTTTCTGTACTTCTGGGGGAATAAAATTAAACGACGACGGTTTTCAGAACAGCAAAATTTGGAGTAGGAGTCGCCGTTTGGTCATCACGTCGGCTCCACACGTCGCAGCGTTAGGAAATGCTCGTTCTGGTCCAGCCATGCCTTCCTGGCCTCCCAGTCCGGCAGGATGGTTCCGACCAGCCCCCAGAAGGACCGGTCATGGGTGCGGTGCCGCAGGTGGCAGAGTTCATGGACCACCGCGTATTCCAGCACCGTCCGGGGGGCGAAGACCAACTGCCAGTTCAGGTTCACGACACGGTCGATCCCGCAGCTTCCCCAGACATGCTTCTGGTCCTTGACCCGGACATCCCTGGGCGTCAGCCCGTTCGGCTCGCCGTGCCGGCGGACGAGGTCGGCGACATCCTGGCGGAGCCGCTTCCTCAGCCACAGCCGCAAGGCCGACTCGATCAGGTCGTCGTGAGAGGCGGGAGCCAGGGACCGCGGGCAACCCACCAGGAAACCGTTGCGGTAGGCGACACTCACCAGCGTGTCGTCGCTCGGCTCCACCCGCAGCCGCATGAGCCGGCCGCGGTAGGGGATCTTGGCCCCACTGACGAACCTCCGGACGGCGTTGGAGCGGGCCATCCGCTCGGCCATGTGGCGGGTCTGCTCGTACAGCCATGCCCGGCGGCGATGGAGCACGCCGGCAATCTCATCCTCGGTGGCGGCGGAGGGCACGACCACCTCGACGCTGTCCGGCGTGACGGTGATGCGTGCCCGCGTCGCCGCGTCGGAGCGACGCAGGACATAGGGGATCTCGACGCTGCCGACCGTCAGCATGGGCATGGGATCAGACCTTGGCGAACTGCTTGAGGGCGAACTCCTCGACCTGCTCGGAGACCTCCTTGAGGTTCCCCAGGCCGAATTCGTGGGCCAAACCGCGGACCTGCTGCCGCAGCGACCGCCGCAGCCCCTCCTTCTCCTGCCACAGCCGCGGGGCGGTCGCATCATCCTCGTAGAGGGTGGCGATCCGCTCCGCCAGCCCGTCCGCTCCTTCACCGGCGTCGAAGGCCAGGAGGACCTGGAGGATGCCGTAGGCCCCCTGCGACATCCCGGCGTCCTCATGGGCGGTCGCCTCGGCCTCCAGGTCCTTGGCGAGGTCCTCCGCCATCTTCAGGGTGTCGGCCCAGGAAAGCTGGGCACCCTCCAACTTCTCCAGCAACTCCCGAAGCCGGTCGGAGAATTTGCCGTACTGGTGGGCGTTCTGGCCCAGCCGCTCGTAGACGACCTTGCGGAGTTCGGTGGTCTTGCGGATCGCCGCGGTCTTGAGGTCGTCCTCGGTCTTGCCCTCGACCTTGAAATCCTCCCAGAACTCCGGGTCGGTGATGTGGCGGAGCTTCACCGTCACGCTCAGCCCGGTGGCGTCGAGGTGGCGTTCCAGCATGTCGCGGATCTTGCGACTGTATGACCGCTGGTCGAACGCCTCCCGCTTCTCGATGACCTGGGTGGCGTACTGGAGGAACAGGGCCACCCATTTCAGGTCGGCGGTGAACTCCAGCACGCAAGGGTCCGGGCTAACGGCCTCGTACAGGCCGATGAACTCGCGGGCCTTGTTGCGGAACTCAATCCACTGGGTCTCGTCGGGTTTCAGCCGGGCGACAAGCTGGTCGAACTCGGCCTTCAGGCTGTCCTTGCCCGGCCGCCCACCGGCCCGCTTCACCCCCTTCATCATGTGGAGCACGGCGGCGTGGGCGGCTCGAAGCTGGTTGCGGAGGTCGTCCAGGTCCCGCATGGCGTTGCGGACATCGTCGGCCCGGTAGGAGGCCAGAGCCCTGTCCAGATGGGCCGACACGCCGATATAATCGACGATCAGCCCGTTCCGTTTGCGGGCATCGGCGACCCGGTTGGTGCGGGCGATGGCCTGGAGCAAGCCGTGCTCCTTCAGCGGCTTGTCGAGATACATGACGGATTCGGCGGGGGCGTCGAACCCGGTCAGCAGCTTGTCGCAGACGATCAGGAAGTCCGGCCGGACGCCCTTCCTGCCGAACGCCTTCTTCACAGCGATCTCGGCCTTGTCGTCCAGATAGTGGGCCACAAGGTCGTCGCGGATCGATTGGGTGTATGCGTCCTCGCTCGGCTTCCCGTCCTCCTGCGATGACGAGTAGACGCAGGCGGACATGTCCGCCGCCATCGCCTGGGCCTCCGCGGCGGACATGCCCCCGGCCGCCAGATCTTCATCGGCCAAATCAGCGGCGATGACGGCATCCAAGGCCCGTTTGTAGAGGATGACCGCCTCGCGGTCGAAAGCGACGACCTGGGCCTTGAAGCCGTCGGGGCGGGCGTATTCCTTGAAGTGGGCCCAGATGTCGTAGGCGATCAGGGCGATCCGCTTCGGGTGCTTGACCAGATCGGCGACCGTCACGCCCCGCTTCTTCAGTTCGGCCAGCTTGTCGTCCGGCAGGTCGGCGAACCACTGGTCGAACAGGATGTCGATCTTGGCCTCGTCGATGTGCCAGTCGGTCTTGCGGCCGGTGTAGTAGATCGGCACCGTCGCCCCGTCGGCCACAGCGTCGTCGATGCCGTACTTGTCGAGATAGCCTTCCCCGACCACGCCGAAGTTGGCGTAGGTATCCCGCTTGTCCGCATCTTTCTTGATCGGCGTGCCGGTGAAGCCGAAGAAGCGGGCGTCGGGCAGAGTCTTCCGCAGGAACACCCCGAGGCCCTTTTCCTGGGTGCGGTGGGCCTCGTCCACCATGACGATCCAATTGGCGGAGTTCGTAACCGGCTCGTCAGCCCCCTGGAACTTGAAGATGGTCGAGAGAGCCATCAACCCGTCGGTACGGCCGTCCATCAACGTCCGCAGATCGCGGATGCTCTCGACCGGCGTCGGGTTCGGCAGGCCGCAGGCGGTGAAGGTGCCGCTGATCTGGGTGTGAAGGTCCACCCGGTCGGTCAGCACCAGGATGTTGGGGTTGGTCAGTTCGGGCGACTCCACCGTCCGGTGGGTCTTCAGCTTCAGGGCGGCGAAGGCCATGGTCAGCGACTTGCCCGACCCCTGGGTGTGCCAGACCAGCCCCTGGCGGTGCCGGTTCTCCACCACCCTCTCGACGATCTTGTTGACCGCCCGGAACTGCTGGTAACGGCACATCTTTTTGACGACGCCCTCCTCGGTCTTCTCGAACACCACGAAGTGGGCGATCAGGTCGAGCAGGCGGGGCGGTTCCAGCAGGCACCACAGCCCCTTGGACAATTCGTCGGTGAAGTCGGACGCCAAACGGGGCCACGGGTCCCGCCACGCCGCGAAGAACTTCGAGGGGCTGCCGGTGGAGCCGTAGAGGCAGTTGGTGCCGTCGGTGACGATGTTGAAGACGTTGGACAGGAACAGCCGGGGGATGTCCCGCTCATACTGCCGGATCTGGTCGAACGCCTCGCCGGTCTTGTCCTTGTGGTTGATCGGGCTCTTGCACTCGATCACCACCACCGGGATGCCGTTCAGGTGGACCACCACGTCGGGAATCCGGGTCCGTTCGGCCTTGACGCGGAACTGGTGGGTGACGGTCAGCCGGTTGTTGGCCGGGTCGGCGAAATCGACCACCCGCAGGGTCCGCCGCGTCGCCTCCCCCTGCACCGGCCGGCTGAAGTCGCCGCGGAGGATCGCCAGCCACCGTTCGTTGTCGGTGACCGACAGGAGGTCGGCGTAGGCGGCCTGGGCGTCGGCCAGGGAGACGCCGTTGATCCGCTGGATGGCCTCGACAAGGCGGGGGCGGAACAGCACCTGATTCTCGCCGTCCCGCAGGGCGGCGTGCTCCTCCGGCGGGACGAAGCGGTAGCCCATGGCCTCAAGGCAGGCGATGGCGGGTTGCTCGGCGAGGTGCCATTCCATGCCCTGGGCCACGCTGCGTCTCCTTGCTCTGGTGTCCTACTCGGCGGCTAATTTGTTGATGAACACCCGCTTCCGACCAGTTAGGAGGTCAGGCATAAGAGCGGCCCTCATTGCTTCCAGGCGGATCAAGTAGTCCATAGACAAGCGTTCCGTTTCGAACATAGCGTCAAGGTGACGCACAATCTCCTCCTGCTCTGCTTGCGGAGGTACAGCAACCATCTGCTCCGTGATTTCTGATTTATGAACATGAAGCAGGCTCGCTTTGAAGCCATGAGCCTTTGCTTCAATGCGAGCAGTGACGAGCATCATTGCAAAATACAGCCAAAATTTGTTAACTTCAGAATGGGGGTGCACCTTGAAGATATGCTGATTGAGGACGCCACGAGGGCCGTCCCAAAGACGAGGACCAAAAGATACTCCACGGACTCCTGCCCAAGAAAAAAGGAGATCGCCGGGTTCAACTATCCATTTGTCCTTTGGATTTCCTGAGAAGTAGTTGAAATCACGAGATCCGTTCAAGTTTTGTATTCGGATAATTGGCAGACCGCGGTCCGTCCAATCTGATGGGCGAAATCCATTTCCATTTGTGAGTCTGCACAAATCCTTTATCGACTTCAATTTCCACGACTTTGGAACGCTCCCAATTTTTGTGCTTTTGAACTGAGTGTGCCCGATCCCATTGGACAGAAGACTTTCTACGGTGCTCTTCTTGACCTTGCGGGCCTGTTCAACGAACAACTTTGCGGACGCGATTGCCTCATCCACACTGGACAGGATCTCGACAATGCGGTGTTGCTCCAAGAGTGGAGGGATGGCAATGGACAGCTTGAGAAAATCTTTCGGACTGAGACGTGCTCGAGACGTCGTTCCTCGACAAAGCTGAACAGCCTTTTCTCGAAATTCGTCAATTTTCATGTAATACCGAGCGTACTCCGATATAATAGTTCTACTTTTTATTGTAAACGTCGGATATTCGCTCGTTGCGTAAAGTCCGTCATGCTCCTTCGGCACAACCGCAAAAGCAGATTTCGAAACCCACATTTTATTGTAGGTAATCTGCCCTGCCTTCACTTGATTCAGGCTGCTGGTGGCGAGTTTTTTTCCCTCCATCTCGGCGTGGAGATGTGTTCCGTTTCCATACCACCGAACTCCCATCAAACTATAGACGGTACTAGGGATAACCGGGACCTGATCATTGTCGTTCCGACATAGTTCACCTAGCTTGGCTTCTGTCCAGCCTTCAGGAAGCTCACGGGACATACCCAAGACCCTTCAAAAGCTTGAGCATTTTTGCCTCGGCGGCGTCCCGCTGCTCCCGCAGGTCCAGAAGCTTCTGGACCTCCTCGGCAACGTCCAGGTCCTCCTCCTCCTCGGTCAGGTGGACATAGCGGCTGATGTTAAGGTTGTGGTCGTTGCCGGCGATCTCCGCCATCGGCACCACGCGGGCCAACCGGTCCACGTCGGCGTAGTCGTGATACGCTTCAGCGAGTGTGGCGACGTTGGCGTCGGACAGGTGATTCTGGGCCTTGCCCTCGATGAACTGCTCGGCCCCGTTGACGAACAGCACCTTTCCCCGGCGGTCCTTCGGCTTGGATTTGCGGACGATCAGGATGCAAGCGGGAATCCCGGCCCCGTAGAACAGGTTGGGGGCGAGGCCGATGACCGCCTCGATCATGTCGTCCTTCAACAGGCCCTCGCGGATGCGGCCCTCGGACCCGCCGCGGAACAGGATGCCGTGGGGCAGGACCACACCCAGCATGCCGTCCTGCTTCAGACTGGCGACCATGTGCTGGACGAAGGCGAGGTCGGCGTAGGATCTGGGCGGGCAGCCGTAGCGGTCGCGGCCGAACTTGTCCCCCGTGCTCCAGACCTCATGACCCCAGGCTTTCAGGGAGAAGGGCGGGTTCGCCAACACCCGGTCGAAGGTGCGGATGGCCTTGGTGCTGCCGCCGGTCAGATGTTTCGGGTCGAGCAGCGTGTCGCCGCGAGCGATGTCAGCGTCGTCGATGTCGTGCAGGAACAGGTTCATCTGGGCGATGGCCCAGGTGTTCAGGTTCTTCTCCTGCCCGCACAGGGTCAGGCTGCGGGCGTTTTTGCCCTGCCGCTCCAGATGGTGGAAGGCTTCCAGCAGCATGCCGCCCGATCCGCAGGTCGGGTCGTAGATCGACATGCCCTCCTCGGGTCGCAGGCACTCCACCAGCAGCCGCACCACCATCTTCGGCGTGTAGAATTCGCCGCCCTTCTTGCCGGAATCGTCGGCGAACCGCTCGATCAGGTATTCGTACGCCTGCCCCAAAACGTCCGGCTCCACGTCGGCGTTGCGGAGGCGATGCTTCTCGAAATGCTGGAGCAGCTTCTCAAGCGATGCGTCGGGGAACCGTTCCTTGTTGTTGAAGTCCACGTCCTGGAAGACGCCTCGCAGGCGGTGATTGGCGTCTTCGACGGCGTGGAACGCGGCGTTCAGTTGTTCGCCGATGTTGGTCGTGTGCGTCCGCACATCCTTCCAGAACCGTCCCTCGGGGATGTGGAAGCGGTGCTCGTCCGGGTCGGCGGCCAGAGCGGCGTCGCCGTATTTGGCCAGCCGCTCTTCGTACTCCTCCTCCCACACGTCGCAGAGCCGCTTGTAGAACAGCAACCCAAAGATGTAGTGCTTGTAGTCCGACGAATCGATGGAACCCCGGAGAATATCGGCGGCCTTCCACAGATGGGATTCAAGCTGGTCCAGGGTCAGAACGGCCATCGCAAGCCCAACGTCTCTTCAAAAGTGTGCAACGCGGCGGCACTCTATCAGACCGGGTGCGGCAGGCAACGGCGTTGACCGGAGGCGGGGCTGCGGCAGGGCGGTCGGCTCACTCCTCCTCGTCGAAATCCTCGTCGAGGTCCGGGTACTGGGGCGGGGCCTTGCCGACCGACGCGACCACCCTGGGATAGCGTTTGCGTGGCTCCCGCTCGCCGAGGGCCAGAACCTCGACCCGGAACCGCCACTCGTCCCCATAGTCGAACACGAACGTCATCGCCTTCCCGACCTTCGGGAACGCCTGGGCCACCGTCGTCTTCTTGACGCTGAGGGAGTCGCCGCCCTCGCCCATGTCGGCCCCCATATCGGCGAAGAGTTCGTAGCGGGGCTTGGCGTCGTAGATGTGGCCGGTGAGCTTGGGGAAGAACCCGAAGGCGTGGTCCAGGTCGAAGGCGTAGGCCCGGACGATGGCCTCGGCGAGGTCGTAGAGGGAGCGGTCGCTCGGGATCTCGATGTCCCGGTAGAGCTTGGGCCGAAGAGCGGCCCGGACGATGTGGATGGCGGCTTCGGCCATGACGTTGCTCTCCTGTCGGTGCGGCGGCCCGCCGCGTCACGCCTGCGGCAGACTCTCCCGGATGTCGGGAACGCCGGCCAGGAAGATGGCGTCGGGCTGGTGATTGACGTAGGCGAGGAAGATGTACTCGTTCCAGTGATTGGCGGTCGGGCCGAATTTCAGTAGGGTGTCGGCGTCCACGGCCTTCCGGCCGCCGGCCGCGGTCATTCGGGCGACCTCGCGGCCGATGTAGTCCAGGAACCGCTGCTCCTTCCCGTCCAGCACCACGTAAGGCGTGGTGATGACCACATGGTGGCCGATGTTCGGGACCGGCGGCGGCAGCAGGCGGGTGTACCAGAGTTGGCCGGCTTCTCCCGCATACCCCGTCGCCGAATGGCATCGCAGGATCTGCCCGGTCACGATGTCCTTCAACAGTACCAGCGGGCCGTCCAGGCCCATGTGGACGTAGAACCCCATGCGGGACTCCTGCATCGGCTGGACGATGTCGGCGATCCACGCCGGCATGCCGGTGGTCTCCGCCACCCGCAGGATGCAGGTCCCCATGGTTTCCCGGCTGGCCCCGAACTGGAGGTCGAAGAAGGCCCACATGTTGAAATAGCTCGCCGTCAGCGGGCTGATCGGCGGCCCGTCCGGCACGTACTCATCCTCCGCCTTCGCCACCGCCTTGGCGTACCCCTTCGCCTCGGGCATGGCGGAGATCGCCTCGGCGAACATCGACGCCAGCGTCAGCCCCTGGGCGTAGAAGGCGAAGGCGGGGTCGTAACCCTGCTCGACAAGGTCCTTGAAGCGGCTGCCGTCAAGGCCCGCCTCAACGGCACGCTCCCGGCTCGCCCGAAACGCGGACAGGTCGATGACGTTCGACCGGATCTGGGTCGCCACCTTCCGGGCGATCTTGTCGGCGACGCTTCCCATCTGGGCTCCTGCTGTGGGTTTGGCCCACGCCTCAGTGCGTGTGGACGTGGTGGGCGTCGGGGAAGTGGGCGTGCCGGTGCCGTAGTCGTCCGTGACGATGCTTGTGGGTGTGCGGCTCGGTTACCGGGCCGTCGTAATGGTGCCGGTGGTGCTCGTCATGGACGTGCGGGTGATCGTGTTCGATCTCGTCGTGGACATGCTCATGGTCGTGGTCCTCGGTCAGGTGGAGCCAGACGCCAAGCCCCATCAGAACCGCCGCCGCGGCCAGCCCGACCGTTACAGGCTCTCCGAAGATCGCCAGGGAGGCGATGCCTCCGACGAAGGGAGCCGTCGAGAAATAGGCCCCGGTGCGGGCGGTGCCAATGTGCCGCAGGGCGATCACGAACAGCACGAGGCTGACGCCGTAGCCCAGCAGCCCGACCAGCATCGCCGCCGCTGCGGTTGGCACGGCGGGCAGGCCATCGCCAAGGGCTGAGGCGATGCCGACATTGACGCTGCCGGCAACCAACCCCTTGATGGTGGCGATGTCCACAGGATCTGCCAGCGAGACCTTGCGGGTCAGGTTGTTGTCCACCGCCCACATCAGGCAGGCGGCGACGACCGCGGCCGGCCCCCAACCACCGACAATGTCCACCGTTCCGCCCCAGGACAGCACCACTGCTCCCGCCACGATGGCGACCATTCCGGCAACGAGCCGCCGGTCGAAGCCTTCCTGGAAGACGAACCACGCCAGCAAAGCGGTAAACACCCCTTCCAGATTGAGCAGGAGCGAGGTGGTCGATGCCGATGTCGCCGTCAGGCCGAACATCAGCAGCACCGGCCCGGCGACACCACCGGCAAATACAGCGGCCAGCAACCAGAACCACTCGATGCCGTGGATGCTCCGCTCGTTCCGCTCCTGCGAGGCCGACAGCCCACGGGCCAGCCGAACCAACCCCAGGCCGATCCCGGAGCCGAGATACAGCAGGCCCGCCAGCATCCAGGGCGACAGGTCGTGGACCAAGAGCTTCGCCAGCGGCGTGCTGATGCCGAAGAGCACCGCGGCCAGAATGGCCATCGCCGAACCTGCTTGTGCCATAGGAACTTCGCCTGTCCGGTAGCTGGAAACGTCCGCCCGACTGAACCTGATGGAGATGCCCAACGCTGTCCAGCCCATCGATTGCCTACAAAATCCGGATTTGAAGGCAACTGGAGTGGCGGGCTCTCCGAGAAAGTCGGCCAGGGATGAATGACCCAGGACCAAGGCCGTCCGGGTGGATCAGGAGGAGTCGGATCAATCGGGGATGACCCTGGAGGAACTGGCGGATCGATTCGGCCAGAGCCTCCAGAGCGTATTGGCCATCGAGAATGCCAAGAACATCGTGGCTTTGGCCTCCACGGCAACCCTGGTCGAACACTCCGAGCGATTGGCCAGGAATCGGCAACCCCGAGAGGGGTGACACAACCCAGAGCAACAATCTGTCGGAACCGATCCATCCTGAAACTTAATGCTTGCATGATATCACAATCGCAATTCATAAAGTTTAGATGATGCCCGGTGGTTCCCTCGGGGTACCGAGCATCGTCCCACCCCAATGGAGTTCCCGATGCTCGAAGCGTTTCTCCTGACCCCGCTGTTGCTCGCTGCCGAGCCGGTTCGGCTCGATCTCGGGGAGCCCCGGTATTCCCATCAGACCCAGCAGAATGTCTGGAACTCCGGGGAGTTCCAGACGGCGGCCCAGAAGACCTTCAATGCCACCCAGACCTTTGACACAAAGGGCAAACCCAAGGACCGCGATAGCGACTGACGCGGCTGGGGCCGCCGAGCGGCCCCATTCTTCCGAGGTGTTCGATGATTCTCTTCATCACCACATCATACGACGCCACAGTCGATCTCCTGATCGACCACCTGGAAGACGGCCAGGGGTTCCGGCTCAACTACGACCTGTGGCAGGACTACAGCTTGGAATTTACGGCTCGGGGGTGGCGGGCTTGTGATCCCGTGGGACGCTCGATCACATCAGAAACCGTCACGGGTTGTTTCTGGTGGAAGGCGTTCCATGACCTGTTGTCGGGGACCGACCAATACGTCGTCGATGAGATCAAGTACCACCTCAGGGAGGTTTATGGGTGGTGTTTGGTTCGGGGGCTGACCGCAGGAAACCCGCCGGACTTCCACAACCGCATGGGCAAGCTGAACATCCTCCAGGTGGCGTCGAGGTATTTCCCAGTCCCACAGACTGTCTCGGGATGGAATCTCGCGGAGTTGGCGTTGGCCAGCCCGGTGGCGAAATCCCTGTCATCGACGCCAACGGAGGCCGGCCGGGTCATGTATGCCCAGGCCGTTCAGGCAGATCGGCTCGACCTCCAGTTCCCTTGGACCCTTCAGGAGCGGGTCGATGCCGAATTCGACGTGACCGTGTTCTTGTGCGGGGTCGAGCTATTCGCATTCCGGCGGTCCCGGCGGCATCTCCAAGGCCTGGACTGGCGTGTGGAGGTCTTCAACGATGCCGTGCCGTGGGTGCGGTTCGATTTGTCGGGGGCCGATTCCGAGGCACTCCTGGGCCTTTCTCGGGAACTGGGTGTCCGGTTCGGCCGCTATGATTTCCTGATGGGGGAAACCGGCTTGTCGTTTCTGGAATTCAACGCCAACGGCCAGTGGGGATTTCTAGATCCCGGAGGCGAGATCGGGCTGGCTCGCAAAGTCTTGAGTCTGATTAGGGCCGGATGAGAAAGATCTCCTGCCATCATCGCGAAATAGATCGATTTTGGGACCGGGTGGTCTTGACAGCTTTGCGATCCGTGAGATCGTGGACGGCATGAAGAAGGTCGCGATCTACGCCCGCGTGTCCACCGACCGGCACCAGACGGTCGAGAACCAGCTTCGCCAACTCCAGGCGGTCGGCGAGCGGCTGGGCTGGGTGGTGGTCGCGGTCCACACCGACGCCGGCATTTCAGGGGCCAAGGGGCGGGACGCGAGACCCGGCTTCGATGCCCTCCTGCGGGGCATCGCTCGCCGGGAGTTCGACATGGTGGCGGCGTGGTCGGTGGACCGGCTGGGCCGCTCCCTCCAGGACCTCGTCGGCTTCCTCGGCGACATCCAGGCCCGCGGGATCGACATCTACCTGCACCAGCAGGGCATCGATACCTCGACGCCGAGCGGGAGGATGATGTTCCAGATGCTCGGGGTGTTCGCGGAGTTCGAGCGGAGCATGATCCGGGAGCGGGTCATGGCCGGCCTCAACCGGGCTCGGGCGAAGGGCATCCGGATCGGCCGGCCGCCGATGGAGCCGAAGCTGGTCCGGCAGATCCAGGAGGCCCTGGCCGCCGGCACCGGCGTCCGGGCGGTCGCCCGGCAGACCGGGGCCAGTCCCACAACGGTGTCCCGGATCCGGCAGGACATGCTGCCCGAGCAGCCGGTCGCCGCCGGCTGAGCCCGGCGAGGGGCAGTCGGGGCTGCCCAGGCGGTAAATACCGGGACGCCACCTGGGCGTCATGGCAGCAAGGAACCCCTGATGAAGATGACCGATCTGTTCTGGAACCGCAGCCGGCGGTCCAACCGGCACCACGCCCACACCGTCGCCCTGATGCTGGACAGCCTGGATTGGGCTCGGTTCCGGTCCTTCGCCGAGGGCCACGCCGACGTGGTGATCCTCAACGCCAACCTGGATGCCGACCGGGTCGCCGTCCAGGTCGGCTGCCGGTCGGCCGAGGTCGCCCGCCGGCTGGAGGACGCCTGGGGCTGAGGCGAGGGGCAGGAGGCGTGTCGTCGCGTGAGGACACGGGAGCCTCCACGTCTAATACACGCCTTGCCCTAGACGGAGTCCAGTTCCTACACCTGACCCTACACCGCTGAATCCCTTATATCTCCTTATTTTTTCCTGTTTGGTGTAGGAATGTAGGAATGCAGGAAGAAGTCTGAGCCTTAGACTTCTTCCAGGCCAACCTGAAGCCGGACTTCTGGTTTGGCTCCTACACTTCCTGCATCCTACACCACCCGCGTTTTCAATCTGCCTCAGCCGGCAAGATCCGATACTTCACCCCTCGCTTGTCCCGCACCCGCTCGACCCGCGTCCCGGCTAAGGCCGCCAGCCGCGACATTTCAATGCCGAAGTTCCGCAGGTTGGTCGGCCGGCCTGGATTGACCTCCCGGTCGAACTCGGTGAACACTCGGAACATTTCATCGGCCGCCTGCCACTCACCGATCTGCTTGTTCGGATGGAACTGCCGGTCAACAGCGACCAGCCACTCCTCCACCGAACTCATAACCCGGTGGCTTTCCTGCTCGGCCGCGATGGCGTCCCGCATCGCGTCCAGCGGACTCGGGCCATAGGCGTCAACCGATGCCCAGAGCAGCCCCCACTGGATGTCGTTCACCACCTCCCAGTCCAGCCGGTCCTTGACAGTGATCGCGTAGAAACGCCGTGTTCCCGTCGTGTCTTGGATCGAGTGCCCGAGTGGCTGGTTGGAGCAACCAATGAACGATGCCAAATTCCTCACGGTCTTCGTCACGTTCGTATGCAGCGGGCGATAAGTGATCGACTCGGCGGTGATCTTCCGTTTGGTGACCTCAATGTCGGTGCGAGATGCGTAGGACATCTCATCAAGGAAGTGCACTGGGATATTGGCCAGAACCTCACTGTGGCGGTCGTCGGCCAGCTTAGCGAAGTCGCTGTCGATCCAGGCGTCGCCCAAGGGGGAAAGGAACCGTTTCACCATCTCGGTTTTGCCGCCCCCCTGACGCCCAATCAAGACGGGCATCATGTGGCCGCCCACCGGCAGGGTCCGGATCTTCCGCCCAACCAGCCAGATCAAATGGCTCAGCACTGCTCCAGCAAGGATGTGGTCCTTCTCATAGTCCAACAGAATGGCTCGAAGGAACCGATCCCATTCCTGCTCGGCAGCTTCCTGCCTTTCCACGTCAGCAAGGCCGCAGCCAACCGCATCGCAGAGCCAGAACAAGATCTCGCTTCGATGCCGGGTGAGCCATTCGCTCCAGGCTCGGTCGATACCAGCATCGGTGAATGACAGGCCGTGATCCTCACGGAACATCTTCATCCGGGCCAGAACGCGGTGCTCATCAATTTCCTTCGGGCTCCAGATCTCGGCAAACCGGTTCATGTACTCCTCTTCCTCACTAAACTCTTGGATTGGCATCACACGGCCGTCGTCGTCCGTATAGGAGGACCGCTTCGTAATTTTCACACTGTTCCGCAGGGTGGGCTTCAAACCAAACCGCTCCGCATAGGCTCGGATGAACTCCATCAGGTTGGTCGGATAGGTCCCGAGGGCTTCAGTGACCTTCGCCCGAGTGATCTTCCGCTTCACCAGTGCAACGTTGAGGCCGACCTCCTGCCGCAGGAAATCCGCAACGGCGTCGATATCGTCGGGGCCGAGGTCTTGGACTGGCAGTCGCCGCAGGACCGTTTCAGCGAAGCTATGAGGGTCCTTTCGATCCCGCTGGGTCATATCCAGTCGGGCCTCTTCTAAAATAGCCGGAACGTTTGTCCGGTCATTGCCATTAATCATCTTATCCATTGTGCTTCCTTGTCTTCGGACGGCCGGGCGGCCGCGTTGGAAGCATTCTGAAAAAATTTCACGCCCAGCGTCAAAATAGCGATTTTCCCTGAAATTTGGATTTTTGACTTGGTGTCCACGAGCCCGGTACCATGTCCGGGGCACCGGTATTCAGGCAGGCCCACAGGCGTGTTCGCTGCGTGCTCTCGACGCCTGCTGTCCGGTGGCAGACAATGTCACCGGACAGACCTGACCCGGTATCCACATGATCCTCCTCGGCTCCACCATTACTTGTGTTCCCATTGATTCGGCTGGGAAATCCGCCCCGAACAGGGCGTCGGACCCGGTGTGTGCCACAGCCCTGTCGCACACGACGTCGGCCGAATCGCCTTCATCCCCTTCAAAATCCGCCGTTTCAGCCCGTCCGGGGTGTCGCACTTCCCTGTCACCCAAGCGGCGTCCCATGGGGCTGTGGCTGCGGGGAGCCGTGTGGCAGTTCCGAACCCGCGTCCCGGCCGACCTCCAGGCGGTTCTGGGTCGGACGCACGTCAATCGCTCCCTCAGGACCAGCAGCTACCCCGACGCCATCCGGGTGGCCCGGAGGGTGAGCGTCGAGATCGAGGACATGTTCGAGGCGGCCCGCGGGGGCATCGGAAGAGATCCGGCCCACGCCGCGTGCGACAGGGCCTGCCGACCGCCCCCCGCCCCCTCGGTGACGGCCAACACCGTCCTGCCCGATCCCACTGGCCCAGCTATCCACATCGACCTGGACCTGCTGGCCAGCCGCATCGCCGAAAAACTCCAGGCCGCTCAGCGGGTCGCCGGGCAGTAACCGGCTCGATCAGGCGGCTAAGGGCCGCCGTCTTCTTGCGTTACGCGGGGTTCTCTGCCTTTTCCGAAGCCAACGTCGTCGGGTTTCTGCTTCTGGCTCCCACCGGCTCGCCGGATGGCGTTGGCCAGCATTTCCCATTGGGAGTCCGGCAGCCGGGACAAGCCGTCGGTCAAGGCTTCCCGCCACTTCGGCCCCCTCGACCACGCCTCGATCCAGGCGTCGGCAAGATCATGGTGATGCCTGCGGGCCATGGCTTCGATCAGAATCCCGGCTTGGGCCACGTCCTTGTCGGCTTTCAACCGGCCGTTCGGGTCGGCTCGCCGCCGTGCCGAGACGATCAGCTTATGCACGGCATACCGCTCCGGTGCCGGCACCCGGACCGGCACACCGCCAGCGTGAAGCAGAACCGACCGGACCGGGGTGTGGATCAGAAAGTCGAGGAACCGCAGGGGCTGGGCGGCGGCCCCGCCCAGGGCCGGCATGGCGGCGGGCTTGCCCTGATACTCATCCTTGCTGGTGTTGGGCACCAGGAATTCCACCAGGAAGCCTTTGCGGTTCCGGAACGCCGTGGCCTGCCGGGTGTCGGCCTGATGCGGCACCTCCTGGAAGCTCGCATCCACCTTCCGGAGCACGTCGAGAATGGGCGGCAGGCTGTCCTCGACGGAAATGGACACCGAGTGGAACTGGGCGATGTCCATGTCGCCGGTGCGGAGATGGGCTGCGGGCAGCCGGACCCCCAACAGCCCGGCGTAGCACTGGAACGCCAGCGTGCCGACCAGCACGCCACGCAGCCGGAACACGCCAGCCTGCCACAGGGCCTCGGCAAGGTCGCCGGTGAAGGCGTCCGGCGACGGCAGCCCGGCGGCTTTCAGAGCCGACACCATCCGCCGCCGTTCGGTGAAGTCCGCCTTCAGGTCACGGAACCGCTCGATGCGGGCGGCGATCTCCGGGTCCTCGGCGGGGCCGACGTAGCGGCTGTATCTGTGGCCGTCCTCATACCCCTGGAAGTACCAGTATCCCCGCCCCTTCCGCTCCTTCTTGGAGAAGCTGCCGGTGGCGGGAAATGCCGCGTCGAACTCGGCGTCCAGGCACCGCTGCTCCAGGTCGGCGAACATGGTCTGCATGGCCAGCCCGAGTTCCCGCACAAGCCCCTCCACTCCGGTTGCCTTCAAATCTTGATTTTACAGACAACCGACGGGCTGGACAATGTCGGGCGTCGCCATCAGGGTCGGTCGAGCGGTACCATCACGACGGCCCGATGACCGAACCGGACATCCACCGGCATCACCATCGGTGTCCGCTGCACCGTCAAGCCCACCTCCCCGATGTCATCGTCACGGAGGAACCGCAGAACGGCAGCCCGTTGAGCGTCCAGGCACAGACCGCTGCGACCTTGGTCCCGCGTGCTCACCCGGTAATACGCCACAAATCGCATGTTACAACTCTTTGAACCGTCGTTCGCTGAAGTTGAACATCCCACGGTTCGAAGATCTGTCAATCAAGGAGCAAGGGCCAAGCGGATCGCTTGGAGGGCCAATTCCCGTTTGAGCGGCTGGTCATGTTCGGCGTGGGATGCCCGTCCCGGTTCGCCATGGCACCAGTTGGGTACGATGCCCCCCTGTGCCTTGAAGTGCACGACGTGAATGAACGCCACAGTTCCGTCGGTGTAGGAGACGGCGTTGAGCTTCCGAACCCCTGGTCGGACACCGGCAATGGCTCGAAGGCAGCCGTCCACGTAGTCCACGTCGTTGCCGTATATGACGACCATCTTCAGCCTCGGCGGAAGGCAAGCAAGGTACCGCCGGGTGCAGTTGGAGATAACGTGGCCGATGGCACCTTCGCGAAGGCAGGAGCCCATGATGTCGCTCCCCGACATCACCCAACGACCACTCCTGCGATCCAGTTTCGACACCGAACACCGCACCAAAGACCCGAAAGCGATGTCGCCGTCGCGGTCGGCAATCAGTTCGTCGATAGACCGGTCGCTCGGCATCAGGCCGAGCGTGCCCAGGACGCTGGCGACGGCGTGCCGGCCGCCTCGGAAGGCCACTTCGGCATGGGGGCGGTTCAGGATACCGTCGTTCTGCGTGCCGCCCTTGCTGAAGCCGAGCACGAGCACACGAGGGTTCTGGCCACCCCAGGCCATGGGATTGTTGGTCAGCCGCCAGCCCGAGCCTTCCACCACTGAGACACCCCATTCTGCGGTGCCGCCGGGAAAGCAATCGGTACAGGCAACGCGGCCATGGGACGGCAACAGGCCGGAGGCCGGCGGCTTGAGGTCGGGGGGCAGTGACATGGCCATCGACGAGGTCGTCTTCACCCCACTCGTTGGCGAAGTTCGTGATGCCTTGGGTTCGGCAGATACCGCACCGGGGGCGTCGGTCATGATCTCGCTCGCGGCGATAAGGTTGACCTGCCCGGTTTCTTCGCCACGCATGCGGCAGAGATAACCCCGCCTGATGTAGGCGACGAGGTCCTCCTCGCTTACCACAGGGATCTGGTGTTCGGCGTGGTGCTTGACCTTGCCGAGTGTGGGATCGGCTACACGGAAATATCCGTCACGGTGCTGGTGCGGGACGAATCGCTCAAAGGTCCGGGGATGGAGACGCCAGATCTTTATCTTCGGTTCCAATTTAGCCTCTAGCGTTCGGCAATCCCGAGATATTCAAGGAACCGTCTACCCTGAGCCGTGAGTTCGTAAGAAACACGCCCCGTGTTGTAATCTTCGCTCTTAACGTCGAGCAAACCAAACGAACTGAGATGCCGCTCAAAGGCATCCTTGAGTTCTGCCTTCCCCCTATCCTTGTTGTTGGGACCGATCTCTCGACTGAATGGCCCCAGTACATCTCTGTGCTTTTTGTAGAATGCGACAGTCGATTCTTCACCAATTAGGCGGTATTTCAACTGATAGCTGCTTAGAATGATAATTTGTGCATCATCCAATTGATTTAGTATTCGGAGGCCATGGCGAGATTCCTGCCTTTCAGTCCCATTCGAATCCATTCCTTTGGAGACCAACTCCGCAATGTATTGCTTCCTTTCGTCTGAATATGCTCTAGCTGATTGCCACATTCCCTCTTCGAACACGTCGAGCCCATCAGCGGTTCTGAGCGAGTCGTTGAGCGTTTGTTCGTCCAGACGGCTTTGAAGATGGATCAGGTACGCTTCGATACGTTCCAGACGAACGTTCGGAATGGTCTCGCTCAAAGCCACTTGAATGAGCGGACCGACGCACGGCACGGCTCCAGCAAGCGTGGTGAGCGTGCGAGCAACGACATCTGATCGTGCCTCTCCCAGCGGCGGAGGATCTTGTTCAGGCATCTGGCTTCCCCTCCAACCCGAGTTGTTTCTCCCATCCGGAGCATACTTTGTTGCTTCCTCGTCGCCAAGTTCATGATGTTTACTGTCGCAACCGTCTGGCTCAGTGATGCTGGGCTGTCGCCCCACTGTTTGCCAAGCAGTTGGCCCTCAATAGCTCACGAATCTTTGACCATCTCCGACCACTTTCGGCTGTCCGAACGGCGTTCCCCACAACCGCTTGTCAACAAGCTCTCGGTCAGATCAGCGAGCAGCCGGCAGGTCGCCACCTCGAAATCCTCGCGGCGGCTGATCGGTTCGGCCAGCGTCAGCCGGGTGGACCATGCCGGCGGGAGCAGCGATTCGACCAACGCCCATTCCGCGTCCGTCAGGTCGCTCGGGTAACGAAGGTGATCGCGGTTGTACAGGGGGCGGTTCTCGGGTGTCCACATCGCGGTGGTCCAAACGGTGACCTCGCAGAGGGAATCACAGCCGTGTCAATGACTTCAACCCATTTCCCATCCCCTTGATCCGATTCATACCCTTCCCGGACGGACACTGAGATCAACGCCCTCTGCCCCGCCGCATCAATCCCTCCTGTTCCACGACCTTCAGCACCTTTGAATAGACCCGCTGCTGGATCTCAATCGTGTGCCCCATCCAACCGGCCAGTACAGCCGGGACCTGTCCCCTCAGGAGTTCTTGCGTCGCTCTGGTGTGCCGGAGCGAATACAATCGCCGCCGGTTCCCTTCTGCGTCATAATACAGTCCTTCCTTCAGGAGGAAGTACCGGAACCGCTCCGAGAGCCGTTTGACATCCGGAAATATCTGGCCAGTACGCCGGCCGTGGTGTGCCGCCATCCGTTCCACAATGGTTCGGACCACCGGCAGCACCGGAATGACGCGGTTCTTCCCCTTACCCCGGAGACGAAGCCTCACGCTCGGAGCCCCGCCGCGGGGCTTGTGAGGGATCACGTCTTCAAACCGCAAGTTACCGGCCTCGGTCGGTCGGCAACCGGTATGGTAAAGGAACAGAACCAGATTGCGAAGTACCGGGTCTTCGTGCCGGAGGGCATTCCGCAACCTTCGCATTTCTTCCGGTTCGAACCAGCTACTCTCGACCGTCACAGGATCAGCGTGCTTGACCGGAGCAACCAGAGGGATCTTCCGGTAGCCCCTTTCCATCCCGAACCTTGCCCAGTCCCTGAGGGTCGCCACGTCGGTGGCGACCGTGGACGGCTTTGCCCCCGATTTGAGACGCTCCCGCTGGAACTTCGCCGCGTCCTCAGTCGTCAAACTGGACAGGTGCCGATGCCCCAGCAGCGGCAAGATGTGGTTGACCGAGATGCTGCGGTGCCGGCGGATGCGGTTGTGCTCGAACTCCTTCTTGATCACCCGCTCCCGTTGCCAACGGATGAAAGCATCTAGCAAGTCTTTCATCAGTGGCTCCCCCAAGGGTTCCTCCCGGATGACCCGCCTGATAGCATCCCGGTACTTTTCTCGAGCCAATTCAATGGCCTTCTGGAGATCAGAAGTCTTTAGCGAGGTGGGCCGAGGGCACTCCACACCTTCGAGCATTAGCTCAATGTAATAATTTTTACTATCCCTCCTTTTGACTAGGCGGGCCTGTATCCCCTCCAGGGAAACCAGTTCCTCGTAGTAACCGAACCTCGCCAGGACCCGCACGTACCCCGGTCCATACTCCCGCCGAGTCCGGATCTCGATCTCATCGCTCATCACAACCTCTCACAGCCTGATCTGTGATTTCATAGAAAAGCATCAGATAGATCAGCCGGTTAGGCAAGTCAGCCGATGGGCCGAGGGCCGGATCACAGATCCTGGCTGTACGGCGTTGTGGCTAAATCCGACAGTTGGTTCTGATCACAGCCCGGTACTGCCGATGCGAAAGACCATCCTAAATCAATGAGTTGCTTCTTCGACCAGCGTCCGGGCGTGATCAAACAACAGTTTACGCTCGGGTGCCCGCGTGTACATCATGTGGCCGCCGTCCTGCACCGTCACCCGCACGCGGTCGCGGGTGCCGGGGGCAAGCTCCAGGTTGGTGGCGAGCCAGCGCGACGCCATGTAGGGCGTGACCAGATCGGTGCGCCCGTGCGCGATCAGCACCCGCATCCCCGGCGCCAGCGCCAGCACCCGCTGCAGCTCGTCCCGCGCGCTCGGCAGCGTCATGCGCGGCCATTCCCAGCCACGGTTGACCCGCTCGCTGAGCAGGCGGAAGGGCACATCCGTCTTCACCCCCAGCTCCCGCTGCACATAGCCCGCATAGGCGGTGGCGTAGGTGGGCTTGGTCCCGTCGAGAAAAGGATCGGACTGCACCCGCGCGGCCGAGGGATCGGGATCGATGCCGGTGAAGGTGGCGTCGTAGACGCTGACGATCCGACCGGCGCCGCGCAGGATCTCGCGCGCGAAGACACCGGCGGAAATGCGGCCGCGATGGCGTTCCACCAGCTCCGCCGGCAGACCGGTCATGCCGGCGAGCGCGCCGAACAGGTCCCGCGACGCCGCGATGTTCCCCGGATCGATCCCGGCCAGCCCCGGCAGGAAGGGGCCGAGCGCAAAGCGTTCCGCAGCAGCCGCGGCTTCCGCCGGCGTGCCCGGCGCCTTGCCGAGTGCGGCGGCGGCGGCGGCGAAGGACGGCAGGCGGAAAGCCCAGGGCAGCAGCATGGCGTCGCTGTCGCGGATGGTGGCGAAGTCCACCACCGGCGACACCATGATCAGCCCGTTGACCGACACCCCCGGTCCGTCGAACAGCGCGTCCGCCATCCGGGCGATGCGGTAGCCGCCGTAGCTTTCCCCGACGAGGAACTTCAGCGAGTCCCACCGGCCGTTGCGCACCAGCCAGAGGCGGACGATCTCCGCCATGGAGCGGGCGTCCGCGTCGGGGTTCCAGAAGCGCTTCTCCGCCTCCTCCTCCCCCTTGACCGCGCGGCTGTAGCCGGTGCCGACCGGGTCGATGAAGACGAGGTCGGTGAAGGCCAGCCAGCTGTCGGGGTTGTCCACCACCGGCGACGGCGGGCGCGGCAGCGATCCGTCCTCGTTGAAGGCCACCACCTTCGGCCCCAGCGCGCCCAGATGCAGGTAGGCCGAGGAGGCACCGGGGCCGCCGTTGAACACGAAGGCCACAGGCCGGCGGGCCGGCTCGGCCCCGTCCTGCGTGTAGGCGATGGTGAAGACGCGGGCCGCCACCTCCTCCTTTGCCCCCTCGCGCAGCGGCAGGAACTCCGCCGTGGCGGTGTAGGCGAGCGCGCCGGACGGCAGGTCGAGCCGGTGGCTGGTGGTCGTGCGCTGGGCGTCGAAAGGTTCCGGCCGCTCCGCCCGTGGGCCGTCGCCACGGTCCTGGGTCGCCTGGGCCTGGGCATGGGCGGGCGTTGCGGCGGGCGGCATGGCGGACAGCAGCCCCGCCGACAGAAGCGCCGCGCAGGCCGCTCGGAAAATCGCTTGGCTCATGGATAATCCCTGTTTGTGGAACCGGGCCGATGGCAGCATGTAGTCGGCGGCACGGGCGGGCGGCAAGCCTGCCGCCCTCACCATGCACCAGGATCGGGGAGAGATTATGGACGCCATCGACCGGACGGCCGCTGTGGGTGGGTCCCGCGTGGACGCGGTTCGCGGGCGCATCCTGTCCTTCACCCGCAGGCCGGAGGGGCCGGGAGACCACGCCGGCCTGCTGCACATCCAGGACGGCGCTGTGCGCATCGTCGACGGCCGCATCGCCGCGGTGGGCGAGGCTTCGACGATCCTCCCGACCCTGCCGCCGGGCGCCGTGATCGATCATCACCCGGACGCCATCGTCACCGCCGGCTTCATCGACACCCACATCCATTTCCCGCAGACGCAGGTGATCGCGTCCTACGGCACGCAGCTTCTCGACTGGCTGGAGCGCTACACCTTTGTGGAGGAGCAACGCTTCGCCGACGCCGGCCACGCCGCCCGCACCGCGCGCTTCTTCCTGGACGAGCTGCTGCGCAATGGCACCACGACGGCGGTCGTCTACGGCTCCGTCCACCCCGGCTCCGCCGACGCGCTGTTCGCGGAGGCCGAGCGACGCGGGGCCGGCATGATCGCCGGCAAGGTGATGATGGACCGCCACGCGCCCGACGCCCTGCGCGACCGGGCGGACACCGCCTATGCCGACAGCAAGGCGCTGATCGAACGCTGGCACGGGCGCGGGCGGCAGCGCTACGCCGTCACCCCGCGCTTTGCCATCACCTCGACCGAGGCGCAGTTGGAGGCGGCCGGCGCGCTGCTGCGCGAGCATCCCGGCGTCCACATGCAGACCCACCTGTCCGAGAACCCGGACGAGATCGCCACGGTGCGCCGGCTGTTCCCGGATGACGCCAGCTACACCGCGGTCTACGACCGGTTCGGCCTGCTGGGTCCGCGATCGTTGTTCGGTCACTGCATCCACCTCGACGAGGCGGAAATGCGGCTCTTGTCGGAGTCAGGCTCGGTCGCCTCCCTCTGCCCGACCTCCAACCTGTTCATGGGCAGCGGCCTGTTCGACCTGGAGCGGCTGGAGGACCCGGCGCGTCCGGTGCGCACGGCGCTCGCCACCGACGTCGGTGGCGGCACCAGCTACTCCATGCTGCGCACGGCGGCGGAGGCCTACAAGGTGATTCAGCTCCGCGGCCGCAACCTGCCGGCGCTGCGCGCCCTGCACTGGCTGACGCTGGGCAACGCCGAGGCACTGGGGCTGGCGGACGAGATCGGCAGTTTGGCCCCCGGCCGCTACGCCGACCTCGTGGTGCTGGACGCCCGCGCCACCCCGGCCATGGCACACCGCATGGAGACCATCGGCGACCGGCTGGAGGACGAGCTGTTCGTCCTCCTCACCCTCGGCGACGACCGCGCGGTCGCGGCGACCTATCTGCAAGGAACGCGCGCCCACTCACGGGGCGGGTGACGCGGGGACGACCGGTTCACGCCGCGATCGCCTGTGTCTCCCCCTCGACACGCCGGAAGGCGGCGCTGACACTGCCCAGCGTCACGCCCCAGCGGCTCATGTGCGCCCGGTTGAGCAGCACCCCGTCGGGCAGCAGGATCAGGTGGTCGTCGAAGCGGACACGCCAGACCGAGGAGCGAACCTTCAGGTCCATGGCATAGCGCCACCGGAAATGGTTGCCCATCACACGGCCGCGGGCGACGCCGACCACGTCGGTCGCCCGCCCCTCGTAAACGCCGTCGGCCAGGGGCAGGATGGTCCAGTCGCGGCGCCCGGTCTCCCCGTCGTCGTAGCGGAAACTCTCAGCCAGCGACAGCACACGCCCGTCCCACCGGCCGTCGAGGTCGATGACGAACTGGCGGCGCAAGGTGCCGAACCGGTCCTCGAACAGACCCCAGCAGCGGGTCCGGCCGGCGAAGAACTCCTCCAGGCGCAGGGCCGGGGTCATGGCGGCCTCCCTCATGGGCGAACGAAACGGTAAAGGCCGACGTCGATGGTGCCGGCCCGGAACCCGCCCTCGCAGTAGGCGAGGTAATAGTCCCACATCCGGCGGAACCGCTCGTCGAAGCCGAGCCGGGCGATCTCCGGCCAGGCGGCGTGGAAGCGGCGGCGCCACTCCGCGCAGGTCTGTGCGTAGGACGCCCCGAAGGTCTCCTCCCGCTCCAGCACCAGCCCCGCCGCCATGGCCTGCTCCCGCAGGATGGCTGGCGAAGGCAACATGCCACCGGGGAAGACATGGCGCTGGATGAAGTCCGGGTTGCGGCGGTATCGGTCGAACAGCCGGTCGTCGATGGTGATGGCCTGCACCACCGCGCTCCCACCCGGCAGCAGCCGGTCGCACAGGGTGGCGAAGTAGCGCGGCCAGTGCTCCCGGCCGACCGCCTCGATCATCTCGATGGAGACGACACGGTCGTAACGGCCGTCCACGTCGCGGTAGTCCTGCAACCGCAGCTCCGCCCGCCCGGCCAGCCGTTCGCTCGCCCACGCGAGCTGCTCGCGCGACAGGGTGATGCCGGTCACCCAGGCGCCGCGGGCAGCCAGATGCGCCGCCAAGCCGCCCCAGCCGCAGCCGATCTCCAGCACCCTATGGCCGGGTGCCACATCCATGAGCTCGGCCACACGCGCAAGCTTCGCGTCCTGCGCCGCCTCCAGCGTCATCCCGTCGCGCGCGTAGAGGGCCGACGAGTAGGACATGCCGGGATCGAGCCACAGCCGATAGAAGGCGTTGCCGAGGTCGTAGTGGAAGGCGATGTTGCGGCGGCTGCCGGCGCGGGTGTTGGCGTGCGCCCGGTGATGGAGCCACCGCAGCCAGCGCGGCGGCGCCATGCCGCCGGCGCGCGTGCCCACCAGCGCCAGGTTCCGCGCCGCGAACTCCAGCAGCGCCGGCAGGTCCCGGCTGGTCCAGTGACCGTCCACATACGCCTCGCCGAAGGCCACCGGGCCGCCGAGGAACAGGCGCCGCGCCGCCGCCGGATCGGCCAGCGCGATGTCGGCCTCATGCCCCGCCTCCCCATCCGTGCCGCGGAAGGCGAAGCGCCGACCATCCGGCGTGGTGACCGTCAGCCGGCCGGAACGGGCCTCGGCCGCCAGGGCCAGGAAGCCGCCGACCCACAGGTCGCCGCTGATGCCGAAGCGCCGCCACCAGGGCGGGCGGGTGGCCCGGTCCAGCGTTGCGACGGCGGCGGTCTCGGTCATGGGGCGGCTCCTTCGGCCGACGATGGGACGATGGTGACGGGAACGGCGGGCGCCGGCGGGCGTGGGCGCAGGCGCAGGCCCTTGCGCCAGAGCCGCAGCGCTTCCCAGTGGATGCCGGCGACGACCTTCAGCGTCATCAGCGGGTGGCGCAGCACCGCGGCGAGCAGCGTGGAGTCGGTCAGAGGCTCGCGCTCCGCGGTCAGCGAGGCGTGCAGCAGGTCGCCTTCGGCACCGGTCTGGTGGATGCCGACCGACAGGCGCTCGCCCGGCGGCCGGATGCGGAAATGGTAGCGGGTGTCCATGCCCATGAAGGGGGAGACGTAGAAGCCCTTGCCGCAGCTCTGCCTCACCACCCCGTCCTCTCCCGTCGCGGCGGGGATCAGATAGCTGTGGCGCTGGCCGAAGGTGTTGTTCACCTCGTACAGGGTCGCCGCCAGCGTGCCGTCGGGGCGGTGGCAGAAATAGACGGTCAGCGGGTTGAAGACGAAGCCCCACAGCCGCGGAAAGGCCAGAACCCGCACCGGTCCGCCAGCGGCGATCCCGGCGGCGGCAAGCTGCCCCTCCACCCACGGCTTGAGCGGCCGGCCGTCGCCCGGCCCATGGTCGCGGTCGTGGAAGGAGATGGGAGCCGCGCGGTTGTGGCCGAACAGCCGGAGCCGCCGGTCGAGCTCGGGCAGCTCGTCCAGGTCGAGGAGAAGGCTGAACACCCGGTAGGCCAGCCGGTGGCGCACCGGGCGCAGCCGGCGGTGCACCACCAGACCGCGGTAGAGGGCCGACACAGCACCGTCCATCACGCCGCCACCTTCGGCCGTGCGGCGGTGCCGAAGCCGGGGCCGAGCTGGATGCGCCCGCTCTCGTCCGCGACCGTCCACGGCCGCCGCACCCCGCCCAGCGCCTCCGCCACGGCGAGGCCGGCCTGCAACCCGTCCTCGTGAAAGCCGGAACCGAACCACGCGCCGCAGAACCAGGTGTTGCGCACGCCCTGGAGACGCCACAGCTCCCCCTGCGCCATGTCCGTGCCGAGGTCGAAGACGGGATGGTCGTAGACCTCGCTACGCAGGACAGCGCCCTCGCGCGGCGGCCGGTGCGGGTTGAGGGTCACGAACAGGTCGTGGGATGGATCGAGGTGGGGTTGCAGCCGGTTCATCCAATAGGTGACGCAGACCGCATCCTCCGCCGCTGCCTGCCCCCTTCGGGCCAGATAGTTCCAGGCGGACCACGCCGCCCGCCGCCGCGGCATCAGATCGGGATCGCTGTGCAGGACCGCCAGATTGCGCTGGTAGCGGAAGGCGCCGAGCAGCCGGCGCTCCTCTCCGGAAGGATCGACCAGCAGAGACAGCGCCTGATCGGCGTGCGTCGCGATCACAGCATGGTCGAAGCTGCGCACGCCACCGGCCCGGTCCTCCACCAGCACGCGGCCGGCGTCGCGTCGGATCGCCCGCACCCCGCTGCCGCGGCGCAAGCGCCGATCGCCGAGGGTGCCGGTCAAAAGGCGCACATACTCCCGGCTGCCACCCTCGACCGTGCGCCACGCCGGCCGGTCACGCAATTGCAGCAACCCGTGATTGGTGCAGAAGCGGACGAAAGCCCGAGCCGACTGCAGCCGCATCGACTCGGCCGGGCCGGACCAGATGGCTGCGGCCATGGGCAGCAGATGGTCGCGCACGAAGGCGTCGGAATAGCCGCCGTGATCCAGCAATTCGCCCAGCGTCATCGGATCGGAGCCGGCCGCCGCCACCGTCCGCGGCGCCTCCCGGTAGAAACGCAGAATGCCGGCCACCATCCTCCAGAACCGCGGCCGCAGCAGGTTGCGCCTCTGCGCGAACAGCCCGGCGAGCCCGCTGCCGGAGTATTCCAGCCGGCCGTCGTCGATGGACGCCGCGAAGGACATCACCGTCGGTCGTGTGACGACATCCAAATGCTGGAACAAAGCGACGAGGTTGGGGTAATTTCGTTCATTGTAGACGATGAATCCGGTATCAACCGGTCCCGCCGGACTGGAGACGGTGTTGGAGTGACCGCCGAACCGGTCGTCCTTCTCGAACAGGGTGACCCGATGCGTCCGCCCGAGCAGCCACGCCGCCGACAGGCCGGAAATGCCGGACCCGATCACGGCGATGTCGAGAACACCGGGTGGTCGGGAGAGGGAGTCGGGCATGGATGATCTTTTGGGCAATTTCGAAGCACCCCTGTTACGTGCGCCGAACCGGAGCGGATCACCTCCGGTGTGAGTGATCCGGCAACGGTTCGCCATCGTAGAGACCGGCATCGTGAAGTGCCGACAGCGCCGGAACATCGAGACACGGATGACCCCGACCCACCACCCGAGCGATGCCTTGTTGATATCCTACGCCTCCGGGAGTTTGGGAGCAGGGATGTCCATGGTCGTCGCATCCCATCTGACCCTGTGCCCGGACTGCCGCGGACGTGTGGCGACGGCGGAGGCGATGGGTGGTGCGCTGCTCGATTCCCTGGCGGCGGACGAGCTTGCCCCCGACGCGCTGGAACGCATGATGGCCAGGCTCGACGAGCCGGCACCGCCGCCCCGCCCCCGTCCGCCGGCACGCCGTGACGGGCTGGTGTTGCCGACCCCCCTCCTGGACGTCACCGGGCCGATCACCGACGGATCATGGCGCCGGCTCGCCCCCGGCATCCGGCAGATCGAGGTGGTGCCGCGCGACCGCCGTGGCGGTTCGGTGCGCCTGTTCCGCATCGCGCCCGGCAGCGTGATGCCCCACCACGGCCATCGCGGTATCGAGCTGACGCTGGTGCTGTCCGGCTCCTACACGGACGAGCTCGGGACTTTCGACCGCGGTGATTTCGCCGAGACCGACGGAGACACGCACCACCAGCCGGTTGCCGATGCGGGTGCGGAGTGCGTGTGCCTGATCGCCACCGAAGCGCCGCTGCGATTCCGCGACCTGATCCCCCGCCTCATGCAGCCGTTCTTCGGGATCTGATGTTCCGCATTTGATCACGTTTGCCGTTGCCCCCGCCCGGCCGGGATGTTAGGCAGACATCCGCATGCGAATCCGCGACACCCTCTCCCCCGCCGAAGCCCGCCGCATCGCGCTCGCCGCGCAGGGCTTCACCGAGCCTCGGCCGGACAGCCCGTGCGAGCGGCGTCACCTGCGCCGGCTGCTGGCGCGCATCGGGTTGTTGCAGATCGATTCGGTCAACGTTCTGGTGCGCTCGCACTATCTCCCGGCCTTTTCGCGGCTGGGCACCTACGCCCCGACCCTGCTGGAGGAGTCCGCCTGGGGTACCGGCAAGCGCGACCTGTTCGAATATTGGGGGCACGAGGCGTCGCTGATCCCGATCGCCATGCAGCCGCTGTTCCGCTGGCGCATGGCGCGCGCCGAGCGCGGCGAGGGCATCTACGGCGGCATTGCCCGGTTCGCGCGGGAACGCGCCGACTACATCGCCGCGGCCCTCGCCGAAGTGTCGGACCGCGGCCCCATGGGCGCGTCGGAATTCAGCCTTGCCGGCGCGTCGAGCGGCGGCTGGTGGGGATGGAGCGACGGCAAGATCGCGCTGGAATACCTGTTCTGGTGCGGCCGGGTGACGACCGCCGGGCGCCGCGGCTTCGAGCGGCTGTACGACCTTCCCGAACGCGTGCTGCCGCGCGCCGTGCTCGACAGCCCGACCCCACCGGAGGAGGAGGCGCACCGCGCCCTGACCCGCAGCGCCGCCCGCGCGCTGGGCATCGCCACCGAACGCGACCTGCGCGACTATTTCCGGCTCGACCCGGCCGACAGCAAGCGCGCCGTCGCGGCGCTGGTCGAGGCCGGGGAGTTGCTGCCGGTGACGGTCAAGGGCTGGGACCGGCCGGCCTATCTGCACCCCGACGCCCGTTGCCCGCGCCGGGTGGAGGCCGCCGCCCTGCTCTCCCCCTTCGACTCGCTGGTGTGGGAGCGCGACCGGACGGAGCGCATCTTCGGCTTCCGCTACCGGCTGGAGATCTACACCCCCGCCCACAAGCGGGAGCACGGCTATTACGTGCTGCCCTTCCTGCTGGGCGACCGCCTCGTCGCCCGCGTCGACCTGAAGTCCGACCGCGCCGGCGGTGCCCTTCTGGTCCACGCCGCCCATGGGGAGGCGGGGATGGACCCCGCCGTCGTGGCGCCGCCCCTGGCGGAGGAGTTGCGGCGGCTGGCCGGCTGGCTGGGGCTGGAACGCGTCGCCATCGGCGACCGGGGCGATCTGGCGGCGGCGTTGCGGTCGGACACATAAAGCCCCTCCCCCGCCCAGCCAGGGAGGGAGTCAGGTGAGCTTCCCCGCCTCCTCCCGCAGCACGAACTTCTGGATCTTACCCGTCGAGGTCTTCGGCAGGGGGCCGAAGACCACCGTGCGGGGGGCCTTGAAGTGGGCCATGTTGGCGCGGCAGAAGGCGATGATGTCGGCCTCCGTCACCGCCTCCTCCGACCCCGGCTTCAGGGTGACGAAGGCGCAGGGCGTCTCGCCCCACTTCTCGTCGGGACGGGCGACCACGGCGGCCTCCATCACGTGGGGATGGCGGTACAGCACCTCCTCCACCTCCAGACTGGCCACATTCTCGCCGCCGGTGATGATGATGTCCTTGGCCCGGTCCTTGATCTCCACATAGCCGTCCGGATGCATCACGGCGAGGTCGCCGGTGTGCAGCCAGCCGTCGCGCAGCGTCTCCTCCGTCGCCTTCGGGTTCTTCAGATAGCCCTTCATCACCGTGTTGCTGCGCAGGGCGAGCTCGCCGATGGTGGAGCCGTCGGCGGGCACAGGTTCGCCGGTGGCTGTGTCGAGCACGGTCTGGGCGGCCACGGTCACGTGGTTGACGCCCTGGCGGGCCATCAGCACCGCACGCTCCTCCAGCGGCAGCGCCCCCCACTCCTCCTGCCACGCGCAGATGGCCGAGGGGCCGTAGCACTCGGTCATGCCGTAGAGGTGGGTGAGGCGGAAGCCCATCCGCTCCATGCCCTCGATCACCGCGCTCGGCGGTGCCGCCCCGCCCGTGGCCACCTGCACCGGGCCATGGTCGAAGGCGATCCTGGCCTCCGCCGGGGCGTGGATCAGCATGGTCAGCACCACGGGGGCGGCGCAGAGGTGGGTGACCTTGTGCTCGGCGATCGCGCGGAACACGGTGGCGGCGTCGAACTGGCGCAGGCAGACATGCCGCCCGCCCACCGACGTCACCGCCCAGGGGTAGGTCCAGCCGTTGCAGTGGAACATCGGCAGCGTCCACAGATAGACGCTCTCCGGGTTCAGGCCGAAGGTCAGCGCGTTGCCCACCGCGTTCAGGAAGGCGCCGCGGTGATGGTAGACGACGCCCTTGGGGTTGCCGGTGGTGCCCGACGTGTAGTTCAGCGACAGCGAGTCCCACTCGTCGGCCACGCCGGCGACCGGCAGCGAGAGGTCGGCGGCGGCCAGGAAGGATTCGTAGTCCAACGCGTCCGGCGGCTCGCCGATAGCGGCGGGATCGTCGATCCAGACGACGGCCGGCTTGTGCGTCATGCCCGCCAGCGCCTTGGCAGCCAGCGACGCGAAGCCGCGGTCGACCAGCAGCAGCCTGCTTTCCGCGTGCTGCAGGATGAAGGCCACCGCCGGCGCGTCCAGGCGCATGTTGATGGCGTTGAGCACGGCCCCGGCCAGCGGCACGCCGTAATGCGCCTCCAGCATCGCCGGGGTGTTCGGCGCCAGGATCGACACCACGTCGCCGCGTCCGATCCCCATCGCGGTCAGCGCCGCGGCCAACGCCCGCGCGCGGCGCCACAGCTCGCCATAGGTGACACGGCGGTCCCCGTGCACCACCGCGATCTTCCCGGGATAGACGGCACCGGCTCGGCGCAGGAAGTCCACCGGCGTCAGCGGCACATGGTTGGCGGCGCGTTTGTCGAGTGCGGTCTCGTCCACGGCGGTTCCTTCCCCTCGGTCTTCCGGGGATGGTACGGGGCATGCCCCGGTTCCGGCAAGACCAGGGCCGTCACGCGACGGACGTCGTTTCCGCAACCCCGGCCCGCGCCTCGGCGATGCAGCGACGCCACACGGACTCGTCCGACACATGGCGGGACAGCAGCAGGATCAGGCGGCTGTTCACCAGCAGGCTCTGTTCGGCATCCAGCCCGCGGTGCATGGCGACCAGCGCCTCGTACAGGTCGTCGTGGGTCATGCGGCGGCTCCCTGCGCGAGAGTATCGGCCACGCGCTCGCCACGAGCGCAGGCGCGGTCGAGTGCCGCGGCCACGACGGCAGCGTCGAAGCGCCGCCAGCGCGCCGCGACGTGCTGGTCGGGGCGGATCAGGTGGACGCAGCCGGGCGTCGCGGCGTAGCGACGGACCGCCAGCCCGTCCGTATCGACCAGAAGCTCCACCTCCGCGGCGAAACCCGCGGCGTCGGGCGCCACCACCAGCGTGCGCACACCCGGAAGGCGCGGCACATCAGCCGACCCCTCGGCGAAGACCAGCAGCGCGAAATCGCCGCCGAGCCGGTCGAGAAGCCAGGCCGGGCGGTCGTCGGCGGTGCAGACGGGCGCGTCCGGGCAGACGCTGCCGGGCGGCGCCCCTCCCACCCACGGTTCGGCGTCGGCGGTCTGGAGCGCGAAGCCGGCCAGCGAGCAGGGCAGCGACAGCCGGCCGGAATTGACGAAGCGCCGCACCTCCGGGTCGGTGCCGGCCAGCGACAGCACCGCGTCGCGCAGCGCCTTCGCCCCCGGCCCCTTCGGCGTGATGAAGTCAGTGGAGCGGGTGGAGTTGCGGATGTTCTCGTCCGCCCCGTGGATGCGCTCCTCGTCGTACGAGTCCAGCAGCCGTTCGGGCGCCTCGCCACGCACCACCATCGCGAGCTTCCAGACGAGGTTGTCGGCATCCTGGATGCCGCCGTTGCCGCCGCGCGCGCCGAAGGGAGAGACCTGATGCGCGCTGTCGCCGACGAAGATCACCCGGCCGTGCCGGAACCGCGCCAGCCGCCGGCACTGGAACGTGTAGACGCTGACCCACTCAAGCTCGAACCGCGCGTCCTCCCCCAGCATGGCTTTCAGGCGCGGGATGACACGCTCGGGCTGCTTCTCCGCCTCCGGATCGGCGCTCCAGCCCAGTTGCAGGTCGATGCGCCAGACATCGTCCGCCTGCCGGTGCAAGAGCGCGCTCTGCCCGGGGTGGAAGGGCGGGTCGAACCAGAACCAGCGCTCGGTCGGGAAACCGGCCTTCATCCGCACGTCGGCGATCAGGAATCGGTCCTCGAACACCTGACCCTCGAAAGACAGGCCCATCATCCGGCGCACCGGGCTGCGCGCGCCATCGCAGGCGAGCACCCAGTCGGCGTCGATGCGGCAGGTGCCGTCCGGAGTCTCCACCGTCAGCGTCACCCCGTCCGCAGCCGGCGCGATCCCCACCACCTTGTGGCGCCAGCGCAGCTCCACCGACGGCATCGAGGCGATGCGATCGATCAGATACTCCTCGACGTAATATTGCTGGAGGTTGATGAAGGCCGGGTGCTTGTGCCCCTCCTCCGGCAACAGGTCGAAGCCATAGACCAGCCGGTCCTGGTGGAAGACCTTGCCGACCTTCCAGGTGATGCCCTTCGCCTCCATCGGTGCGGCGACGCCGAGCCGGTCGAGGATCTCGAGCGTGCGCTTCGACCAGCAGATGGCCCGGCTGCCCACCGACACCGTGTCGTCGTCGTCCAGCAGCAGCACGGGAATCCCGCGCTGCCCGAGGTCGATGGCAGCCGCCAGCCCCACCGGCCCCGCGCCGACCACCACCACCGGGCGCCGCGTGCCCGTCCCGTCCAGCTCCGGCGGGCGGCGGTACGGCAGGGTCACGCGCGGGGCGTCGGTCATGGCGGGTCCTCCGGTGGTTTCTTGGTTGGGTCGTCGGGGTGGGGGTCCGGACGCGCAAACGTCGTCAGTCGTTCAGCGCCGCCCACATCTCCACGTCGCGCTCGGCGGTCCAGATGCGGGGGTGGGTGATGCCGCTCATCTCGTCGAAGCAGCGGCTGACGTTGAAGGGCATGCAGTGCTGGAAGATCACCCAGTGCCCGTAGGCCGGCGACAGCCGCTCCATCGCCATGGCGTACACCCGTTTCAGGTCGTGCCCGGCGGCCACCCCCTCCTTCACCACGGCGGTGAGGTCGGTCAGGAAGGCGCGGGTCTGCGCCACCCCCTCGCCGATCTGGGCGGCGCTGGTCAACGCCTCGCCACGGCCGGGCACCATCTTGTCGGCGCCGAAGGGCAGCAGCCGGTCGAGCGTGGACGGCCAGTCGGTGAAGTAGGCGTCGCCGCAATAGGGAGTGGCGCCGTACTCCACCAGGTCGCCGGAGAACAGCACCTTCTCCTTGGGCAGCCAGACGACGCTGTCGCCCTTGGTGTGGCCACGGCCGGCGTGCACGATGTGCACCTCCCGTTTGCCCATCCACACGACCATGCGGTCGTGGAACACGATGCTGGGCCAGGTGAGGCCGGGGATGCTGGAGACGTCCTTGAACAGGCGCGGAAAGCGCTGGATCTCCGACGCCATGTCCTGGGCGCCGCGCTCCTTGATCAGGTCGTAGGTCTCGTCGCTGGCGATCACCTCGTCGGCGCCATAGCCCGAAGCCCCCAGCACGCGCACGGCGTGGTAGTGGGTCAGCACGACGTGGCGGACGGGTTTGTCGGTCACCGTGCGCACGTGGCGCATCAGGTCCCCGGCCATGGCCGGGGTGGCGCGCGCGTCGATCACCATCACCCCGTCGTCGCCGACGATGACGCCCGAATTCGGATCGCCTTGTGCGGTCAGGCAATAGACGCCGTCGGCCAGCTCGGTGAAGGTCTCGGTCTTCTCGTCCAGATCGGCCTGGGAGGCGAACGCCTTGGCCATGTCTCACTCCCTCTTCGTATGGATTCAGGCGCCCGCGTACGGGACGACCGTCTGCTCGATGGCGCCGAAAACGCTGGCGCCATCCGTCCCGAACATCTCGATCCGCACCCGGTCACCGTAGCGCAGGAAGGGCGTGGCGGGCGCGCCCTTCAGGATCGTCTCCACCGTGCGCAGCTCGGCGAGGCAGGAATAGCCGACCCCGCCCTCGTCAATCGGGCGGCCGGGCCCGCCGTCCAGCTTGTTGGACACGGTGCCGGAGCCGATGATCGCCCCGGCGCCCAGATGCCGGGTCTTCGCCGCGTGGGCGATCAGCGTCGGGAAATCGAAGGTCATGTCGGTGCCGGCGTCCGGCTTTCCGAACAGCCGGCCGTTGATGTGCGACACCAGCGGCCGGTGCACCCGCCCGCCGTCCCACGCGTCCCCCAACTCGTCCGGCGTGACCGCGACGGGGGAGAAGGCGGTCGCGGGCTTGGACTGGAAGAAGCCGAAGCCCTTCGCCAGCTCGTTGGGGATCAGCCCCCGCAAGGACACGTCGTTGACCAGCATCAGCAGCCGTATGTGCGCCCCCGCCCGCTCCGGCGTGACGGCCATCGGGACGTCGCCGGTGATCACCGCGACCTCCGCCTCCAGGTCGATGCCGTGCGCCTCCGAGATGGCCTCGATGGGATCGCACGGCCCCAGGAAGGCGTCGGAGCCGCCCTGGTACATCAGCGGGTCGGTCCAGAAGGAGGGCGGCATCTCCGCCCCCCGCGCGCGCCGCACCAGCTCCACATGGTTGACGTAGGCCGAACCGTCCGCCCACTGGTAGGCTCGCGGCAGCGGTGCGGCGCAGGCCGCCGGGTCGAAGGCGAAGGCTCCCTCGGTCCGTCCCATCTCCAGATCGGCCGAAAGGTCGCGCAGCCGCGGCGCCACCGTCTCCCAGTCGTCCAGCGCGGCCTGGAACGTACGCGCGATTCCGGTGGCGCGTACGGCGCGGGACAGGTCGCGGGAGACCACGCACAAGGTCCCGTCGCGCCCGCCCTCCTTCAAGGTCGCCAGTTTCATTGCCGTCTCCGAACCCCTGTTTCCTTGGTCACTCGGCCGCTTTCGCCACCGGCGTCTTCCAGCTATCGACGTAGCCACCCCATTCGACGGATGCCGCACCGGCGCCGACCTCAAGCGCGTCGCGTGTATCGACCATCACCGCGTACTCGTCGGTGGCCGGCTTGCGCGGCGTGAAGGCGGCCTGCAAAGCCTTCGGGTGCGGCCCATGCGTGAAGCCGCAGGGGTGGAAGGTCATCATCCCCGGATGGATGTTGTCGCGGCTGAAGAAGTCGCCGGCGTGGTAGAACAGCACTTCGTCGTAGTCGTCGTTGTTGTGGTAGAAGGGCACCTTCAACGCCCCCGGATCGCTCTCGAACGGGCGCGGGCAGAAGGTGCAGATGACGAAGCGGTCGGCGACGAAGGTGGTGTGCGCGCTGGGCGGCAGGTGGTAACGGTGGCTCATCAGTGGCCGTATGTCCTCCACATTGAGGCGTACGGGGGCAAGGTCGCCCTTCCACCCCACCGCGTCCAGCGGGTTGAACGGGTAGGTCACCGTGCTGATGGCGTTGCGGCGCTTAATCTCCAGCCGCCACTCCCGCTCGTCCTGCTGGGCGCGGAAGGCGTCGTCGATGGCGGGCACGTCCAGCACCGCCGGGTCGAAGATCGCGTGCGGACCCAGCATGCCCTTGTCCGGCAAACGGTAGGTGGAGCCGGTCGCCTCGATCAACAGCGCCATCACCGGCTCGTCGCACTCCACCCGCCACATGGTGGAGCGCGGCAGGACGATGTAGTCGCCGGCGCGGAACTCGAGATGCCCGTAATCGCAGAACAGGTGGCCGCGGCCGGTGTGGACGAACAGCAGCTCGTCGCCGTCGCCGTTGCGCGCCAGCCGCTCCATCCGCTTCGGCGCACGCCACAGCCGCATCCGCACATGGGCGTTGTGCAGCACGTCCGGCGCGTCCCACGGCGAGTCCTGCTCCCCGGCGAGCCGCGTCAGGTCGAAGGCGCGCGGCTTCAGAGGGCCGTCCCAGTCGGTCCAGCCGGTGGGCGGGTGGCGGTGGTACATGTGGCTGGCCGGGCCGAAGAAGCCCTCCTTGCCCATTTCCCGCTCATAGGTGTTGGCGGGCAGGTCGGCATGCGCCTGGCGCGTCGCCTGGCCTTCCACCCTGGGGAACGCGATGTATTGCTTCACCCTCTCCTCCCTTCGGCGCGGCGGCCCATGGCGTGGCAACACCGGGAGCCACGGCGCCGCGCATATCCGTTGACACCCAGTATCGTTTCAAACGAAACTATTTGCAAGCGTGATGAGTGACGGCATGACGATCAACAACACCGACGACCGGAACGACGAACCATCGGAGCTGGAGCTTTCCCGCTTCCTGCCCTACCGCCTGTCGGTGGTCAGCAACCTGGTATCGCGGGCCTTCGCCCGGCGCTACGAGACGGCGTTCGGGCTGAGCATCCCGGAATGGCGTGTGATGGCAGTGCTCGGCCGTTATGCCCCCGCCTCCTCCGCCGACATCTGCCAGCGCACAGCCATGGACAAGGCCAAGGTCAGCCGCGCCGTCACCCGGCTGGTCGCCGCCGGTTATGTCACCCGCAAGGACAACCCCATCGACCAGCGCCAGAACGTGCTTGGGCTGACGCGCGATGGGCGCCGCATCTACCGCCAGATCGTGCCGCTGGCTTTCGCCACAGAGCGCGAGGTGCTGGAGGGCCTGAACGCCGAGGAGGTGGCACAGCTCGACCAGCTCCTCACCAAGCTGCACGCCCGCGCCGCCACCCTCGCACCCGGCGAGGGTGGGGACGCGCCGGATTGACGGGGTTGCGGCGGGGAGAGTGCCGCACACCCATGGTCCGCTCCACGAACAAACCGGCTTGACAATCGTTTCGTCTGAAACGATACGATTGGTCCGCGGTCACGCCGAATGGGAGTGGACGCGAAGGACATCCCGAACCGGGGCATGAGGGGAGAGAGACGACCATGACCACGACCCTGTCGCGGCGCACGCTGATCCGCGCCGCCGGTGCCGGCGTCGCCATCGGGGCGGCCGGCACCGCGTGGCCGCGCCGCGCCGCGGCGGCGACCACGCTGACCTTCTCCTCCTGGCTGCCGCCGCGGCACCCGGTCGTCGTCAACGCCTTCGAGCCGTGGGCCGAGGACGTCAAGAAGGCGACCGACGGGCGCGTCTCCATCCGCATCTTCCCCAAGCCGCTGGGCGGGGCGCCGGCGCATTTCGACATGGCGCGCGACGGGGTGGCCGACATCACCTACGGCCTGCACAGCTTCACCCCCGGCGACCGCTTCCTGCTGAGCCGGCTGGCTGAATTCTCCTTCCTCGGCAACGACGCCGCCGACCTGTCGGTGGCCTACTGGAAGCAGTTCCAGGCGAAGCTCGACAAGGCCAAGCTGCACGAGGGGGTGCACACGCTGGGCGTCTTCACCCATGGCCCCGGCGTCATCCACAACAACCTTCGTCCGATCCGCACGGCGGCGGATTTGAAGGGGCTGCGGCTGCGGGTGCCCGGCGGCTATGTCAGCGACCTGATGAACAAGCTCGGCGCCTCCCCCCTGCTGGCCCCGTCGCCGGAGGTGTACGAGATCCTGTCCAAGAAGGTGATCGACGGCGTGACCTTCACGCTGGAGGCGGTCACCGCTTTCAAGCTGACCGACCATCTGAAGCACACCACCACCGTCCCCGGCGGCATCTACAACACCTCCTGGTTCTTCGTGATGAACCAGGGCAAGTGGAACGCGCTGGAGGACCGCGACAAGCAGGCCATCGCCGACCTGTCCGGCGAGGCCTTCGCCCGGCGCGTCGGCAAGGCGTGGATCGACGCCGACAACGCCGCGCTGGAGAAGATCAAGGCCGCCGGGATCGAGGTCATCCAGGCCGATCCGGCCTTCGTGAAGGATCTCGTCGTCCAGACCTCCGCTCTGGAGGAGGATTGGGCGAAGCTGGCCGACGGGCGCGGCGTGGACGGCCGTGCCGCGCTGAAGGAAATCCGCGCCGCGACCGGCATTGCACTGCCGTCATGACCGTGCAGGTCCACCCGGACGAAGAACGCCGCGTCGCCCCGCCGGCCCCCCTGCCCGCCCCCGGCCCCATGATCGGCCGCATCGTCGGGCGGGCGCTGGGGCTGGCCGCAGCGGCCCTGCTTGGCGGCATGGTGCTGGTGATCACCGGCGACGTGGTGGGCCGGACCCTGTTCGGGCTGCCGATCCCCGGCACCTACGAGCTGATGTCGATGATGCTGGCCTCCCTGATCTTCATCGGGCTGCCGCTGGCGACGGAGCGCGACGAGCACGTGGTGGTCGACCTGGTCGACCACCTGCTGCCGCGCGTGGTGTTGCGTGGGCTGGGGCTGGTGGTGACGCTGCTGTCGGCCGTGGCTTTGGCCGGCCTCGCCTGGGCGATGGCGCGGCAGGGGATGGACCAGCTCGCCGCCGGCGGCACCACCAGCCAGCTCCGCCTGCCGCTGGCCCCCGTGGCCTTCCTGATGAGCGGCGCCAGCCTGCTGTCCGCTCTGGCGCTGTTGGCGCGCGTGGCGCGGCGCTGAAGGGAAAGAGGACCCTGTCATGACCGAATCCCTGATCGGCGTCGGCGCGCTGTTCACGCTGATCCTGATGCGCATGCCCATCGGCGTGGCCATGGGCCTGGTGGGTGTCGTCGGCTTCGCGCTGCTGGTGGACTGGGGCCCGGCCCTTGCCATGCTGGGGCAGAACACCTTCGACGCCGGCTTCTCCTACACCCTGTCGGTGCTTCCGCTGTTCATCGTGATGGGCAATCTCGTCACCCGCGCCGGCATCTCCGGCGAGCTGTTCCAGGCCGCGCACGCCTTCCTGGGGCACCGGCGCGGCGGGCTGGCGATGGCGTCGGTGGCGGCCTGCGGCGGCTTCTCGGCGGTCTGCGGCTCGTCGCTGGCGACGGCGGCCACCATGTCCAAGGTCGCCATGCCGCCGATGCGGCGCTACGGTTACGCCGACAGCCTCGCCGCCGGGTCCATCGCCGCGGGTGGAACGCTGGGCATCCTGATCCCGCCGTCGGTGATCATGGTGATCTACGGGCTGCTGACGCAGGCCGACATCGGCAAGCTGTTCATCGCCGGCATCCTGCCGGGCGTCCTGGGGATCGCGCTCTACATCGCCGCGGTGGCCGTCGCGACCTGGCTGAAACCGGAGCTGGGCCCGCCGGCCGAGCCCATGCCGTGGGGCGAGCGGCTGCGCGCGCTGAAGGGCGTGTCAGGCATGCTGGTCCTTTTCGCGGTGATCATGGGCGGCATCTACGGTGGCATCTTCACCCCGACCGAGGCCGCGGGCATCGGCGCCTTCGTGGCCTTCCTGATGGCGTGGCTGCGCGGGCGGCTCACCGGGCCGGTGCTGCTGGAGCTGCTGGTGGACAGCGCGCGCACCACGGCGATGCTGTTCCTGGTGATCATCGGCGCCCTGCTCTTCGCCAACTTCGTCACCTTCGCCGGCTTCGCCGACGCGCTGAAGGACTGGGTGCAGGGGCTGGCACTGCCGCCGATGGCGGTGCTGCTGGCGATCATCGCCATCTACATCCTGCTCGGCTGCGTTCTGGAAAGCCTGTCGATGATCCTGCTGACAGTGCCGATCTTCTACCCCATCGTCACCGACCTGGATTTCGGCATGGACCCGGAGATGGTGCTGATCTGGTTCGCGGTCATCGTGGTGGTCGTGACCGAGATCAGCCTGATCACTCCGCCGGTGGGGATGAACGTGTTCGTGCTGCGCGGGGTGCTGCGCGACGTGCCGCTCTCCACCATCTTCCGTGGCGTGACGCCGTTCCTGATCTCGGACGTGATCCGGCTGGCGCTGCTGATCCTGTTCCCGTCCGTTTCCCTGTTGCTGCCGTCCCTGATGTGAGGCGGGTGCCATGAAGCTCTACGATTATTACCGGTCCTCCGCCGCCTACCGCGTGCGCATCGCGCTGAACCTGAAGGGGATCGCGGCGGAGCGGGCCTTCGTGCACCTCCGGCATGGCGAGCACACGCAGCCCGCCTACGCCGCCGTCAATCCGCAGAAGTTCGTGCCCACGTTGGAGGACGGCGCCCACCGGCTGACCCAGTCGGTCGCCATCCTGGAGTATCTGGAGGAAACCCACCCCGCGCCGCCGCTGCTGCCGGGAGATGCGGCGGGTCGGGCGCGGGTGCGGGCCCTGGCCCAGGTCATCGCCTGCGACATCCACCCGCTGAACAACCTGCGCGTCCTGCGCCATCTCGGCACGGCGCTGGGGCTGGACGAGGCAGCGCGCAACGGCTGGTACCGGCACTGGATCGCGGAGGGGTTCGCGGCGCTGGAGGCGATGCTGGCCGGCCACCCCGCGACCGGGCACCTGTGCCATGGCGACAAGCCGACGCTGGCCGACCTCTGCCTCGTGCCGCAGGTCTACAACGCCGAGCGCTTCGCCTGCGACCTCTCCCCCTACCCCACCATCCGCCGCATCGCGGAAGCGGCTCGTCGGATCCCGGCCTTTGCCGACGCTGCACCGGAGAAGCAGCCGGACGCGGAGTAGACGCGCCGCGTCACCCCGTGGCCTCCTCCGTTCCCACACGCACGCGGTTGCGGCCGGAGCGCTTGGCGTCGTAGAGCGCACGGTCGGCGCGCATCAGCGTCGCCTCGATCGACTCGTCGGTCGGCCGGCATTCCGCCACGCCGATGCTGACGGTGAAGCGGGCCACGCCGCTGCCCACGTCCACCGGGCTGTCGGCCAGACGCTGGCGCAGCCGCTCGGCCACCTCGACCCCGCCCTGCATCTCGGTTTCCGGCAGCAGCACCGCGAACTCCTCGCCACCCAGCCGACCGATCAGGTCGGCGGAGCGCAGGCTGTCGCGGCAGATCAAAGCGAAGGCGACCAGCACCAGGTCGCCCGCCGCGTGGCCGAGCCCGTCGTTGATCACCTTGAAGAAATCGATGTCGAGCATCAGCAGCGCCGCCGGCCGGTGGTAACGGCGCAGGCGTTGGAGCTCGACCGCCGCCGCCTCCAGGAAATGGCGGCGGTTGGCGACGCCGGTGAGCGGATCGGTGGTGGCGAGCCGGCGCAGCTCCTCCTCCGTGCGCTTGCGCTCGGAAATGTCGCGCAGCACCGCGGTGAAGAGACGGCCGCCGGGATGATCGACCTTGGAGATGGCGACCTCCGCCGGGAACTCGGTGCCATCGCTGCGGCGCGCCAGAAGCTCCGGCCGGTTGCCCATCATGCGCGCGGGGTCGGAGGCTTGGCCGAAGCCACGCACCATGTCGGCGTGCATGCCGCGCAGCCGTTCGGGCATCAGCATCTCCACAGGCCGGCCCAGCACCTCCTCCGCCCGGTAGCCGAAGGTGCGTTCGGCGGCCGGGTTGAACAGCGTCATCCGGCTGTCCTCGTCCATGACGATGATCGCGTCATGGGCGAGGTCGATGATGGCCTGGAGCCGCTGCTTGGCCAGCCGCAGCTCCTCCTCCATGCGCTTGCGGGCGACGGCGTGCTGGATGGAGCGCCACATCAGGGCGCCGTCGGCGTTGCCCTTGACCAGATAATCCTGGGTGCCGGCCTCCACCGCGCGCATGGCGAAGTCCTCGTCGTCGAAGCCGGTCAGGACGATCACCGCGATGTCCGGCGCCGCCTCGTGGATCTTGCGGATGGTGTCGAAGCCGAAGCTGTCGGGCAGCGACAAATCGAGCAGCACGACGTCGCAGGCATTCTCCTTCAACCACGCCTGCGCCTCCGCCATGGAGGCGCAGCGGCGCAGCCGGCACCGCTCCCAGTAAGGGCGCAGTTCCAGATCGACCAGACGCGCATCGGCCGGATCATCTTCAACCAAAAGGATAGACAGCGGAGAGGCCCTGTTCATGGCGAGGATACCCTTTCCTCCCCCTCACCCGCGCGGCAGCCGCACGACCGAGAACCAATAGCTTTCGATCCCGCGGATCACGGCGCAGAATTCATCCACGTCCATGGGCTTGGTCACGAAGCTGTTGGCACCGAGCGCATAGCTGGCGGCGATGTCGCGGTCGACATCCGACGTGGTCAGCACGACCACCGGTATGGTCTTCAGATCGGGGTCGCCCTTCATGGACCGCAGCACCTGCCGCCCGTCCATGCGCGGCATGTTGAGGTCCAGCAGCACCAGGTCGGGACGCGGCGCGGTGGTGAATTCCGGCGCCTTGCGGCGCAGGAAATCCAGCGCCTCGACCCCGTCGCGCACGTGGTGGACGACCGAAACCACCGCCGCCTCCCGGAGCGCGATCTGGGCCAGCCGCGCGTCAGCGGGATCGTCCTCGATCAGAAGGATCTGGAAGGCGGACGTTGCGGCGTTCATGCGGAACCTCGGCCTTGGGATCTCGGAAGGTGAAGGGTGAAGGTGCTGCCGACACCGGGCTCGGAGCTGAGAGCAATCCGCCCACCCAGCCTTTCCGCCATCTTGCGGGCGATGGCAAGCCCCATGCCGGTGCCCGAATCCCCGTCGCGCGGCTGCAGCCGCTTGAACACATCGAAGATCTGATCGGCGAAGCGCGGATCGATGCCGACACCGTTGTCGGTGACGCCGATCAGTGCCTCGTCGCCCTCCACCCGCCCGGTCACCCGCACCTCCGGCGGCCGGTCGGGATGGCCGTACTGAAGGGCGTTCGACAGCAGCACGGTCAGCATCTCCTTGAGACGGCGCTTGTCGGCCAGCACCGCCGGCAGCGGTTCGACCACGACCGTGGCCCGCATGCGCCGCTCGAGCTCGCCCAGTCCTTCGCGCACCTCGGCCATCACCTCGTCGGCGGCGATCGGTCCTGCGGGCAGCGGGATCTTCTCCTCCGACAGGAAGAGCTGGACGTCGCGCAGCAGCGCCTTCAGACGGCGCGCCGCGTCAACGGAATGCTGCACGTAGGAGCGCGCCTCCTCATCGAGCTGGTCGCCCAGCCGCTTCGCCAGAAGCTGGGTGAAGCTGGAGACGGCGCGCAGCGGCTCCTGCAGGTCGTGCGCCGCCACATAGGCGAAACGCTCCAGCTCGTCGGCGCGGCGGTCGGCCAGAAGCCGGGCGTCGGTCAGTTCCGCGGTGCGCTGCTCCACCAGCCGCTCCAGAGCACCGCGCCGCTCCACCAGCAGGAAGGCCACCAGCTCGACCAGCAGCGCGAAGGCCGCGAGGATCATGACGAAACGCGGATAGTCGTCGCTGCCGGTCACGGCGGCCGGCCAACCGCCCCTGGGAATCGCGGCGATCTGCCATTCGCCGTCCGGCATGCGGATGCGGTCGATGATCGGTTCGGCGGCGAACAGCGCGGGATTCCCCGCCACCAGCCGGCCCTCGTGGTCACGCAACGCGTATTGCAGGGTGTCGGAGGCGCCCAGCCGCGCCTCGTCGAACAGCCGTTCGAGGTCGAAGACCATGCCGACGGCACCCCAGGGCTCGCCGCGCTGGAACACGATGTCGCGGGCGATCACCCCCACCCCGCCCTGGAGCAGTCCGATCGGCGCGTGCACCGTGACGTCGCCCGTGCGGATCGCCCGCTGCACCGTCTCCGCGAAGCCCGGGCGCGGGTCCTTCAGCAGATCATTGCCCAGCGCCCGTTCGTTGCCGGCGACCGGGTAGACCATCCGCACCACGAAGTCCGGCGACACCGAGATGTTGCGGATTCCGGACGTGGCTTCGTTGAGCAGCGTGGCGAAGGCGGCGAACTCGTCCGGGGCGACCGTACCGTCGGCCCTGCCGATCTGCACGGAGACGAAGGCGGTCAGCCCGCGCACCAGGGCGATCCGTTCGTTCAGCGCGTTCGACAGCGCGCTGGCGGAGGATGCCGCCGTCACCGCCACCGCCGCACGCCGTTCCGCAAGCGCCTGGCGCATGTAGACGCCGTGGCCCCACACGGACAGTCCGGCCAGCAGCAGCGTCACCACGGCCATCGTGGTGAGTGTCCGGCGGTGGCGGCACCACCGGCCGGACCAGGGACCTGCGTCGGCCGGGCCGGTCATGCGGCGATCACGTCCCGGCGCGGCAGCGTGAAGACGAAGCGGCTGCCCGCCTCGGGTGCCGCATCGACCCAGATGCGCCCGCCGTGACGCTCGACGATCTTGCGGCAGACCGCCAGCCCGATCCCCGTCCCGTCGAAGGCCTCGCGCGAATGGAGGCGCTGGAAGATGCCGAACACCCGCTCGCGGTGTTCCGGCGCGATGCCGATGCCGTTGTCGGTGACGGCGAAGGTCCAGGCGCCGTCGGTCTCCGCGACGGTCAGGGTCACCCGCGGCGGCCGGTCCGGGGCGTGGTACTTGACCGCGTTGCCGATCAGGTTCTGGAGCAGCCGGACCAGTTCGTTCTCGTCGCCATCGACCGTGGGAAGACCGGAGCCGATCGTCACCTCCGCTCCGGATTCGGCGATCGCGATCTCCAGGTTGCCGACGGCGCGCCGGGCGATCTCGCCGAGCGCCACCGGGCGCGACGGCGCCGAGCGCCGCCCGACGCGGGAATACTCCAGCAGGTCGACGATCAGCCGGTCCATGCGCTGGGCACCGTCGCGCGCGAAGCCGATGAACTCCCGCCCCTCCGCGTCCAGCGTCGGCCCTAGGCGGCGTTCCAGCAGACCGAGGTAGGAGTTGACCACCCGCAGCGGCTGGCGCAGATCGTGGGAGGCGACGTAGGCGAAGGCCTCCAGCTCGCCGTTCGAGCGTTCCAGCTCCGCCGTCTTGCTGCGCAGGGTGAGTTCGGCGGCCTTGCGGGTGGTGATGTCATCGACGATCCACACGCAGCCCAGCTCCGGCCGCCCACGATCGACCATGCAGCCGGTGAGCGCGCACCAGAAGCTCGCCCCGTCGCTACGGCGGAGCTGGCGTTCGCCATGGAAGACGCCGCCCTCCTGGATCACCGGATAGGCGGCGGCGCCCAGCTCCTGGAACTCCGCCTCGTTGCGGTAGATCAGGCGGGCGGAGTGGCCGAGGAAGGTGCTGGGCGCCAGCCCGAAGAGCGAGCAGAAGCGCTCGTTCACCTGCTCGAACCGGCGTTCGCAGTCGAGGATGGCGATGCCCATCGGGGTGCTGGCGAGGATCGCCTGCTGCCGCGCCATCGAGGTGCGCAGCGCCTCCTCCGCCGTGCGGAGCGGCGTTATGTCGGCCATCGAGCCGATCAGTTCCGTGGGATGCCCGGCCTCGTCCCGCACCAGGAAGACCTTGTCAATCACCCAGATCCAGTCGCCGCGCGCGGTGCGGAACCGGTAGGAATGCTCCAGCGCGTCCTTCCGGTCGAGCAAGGCCAGCGCCGTCATCGCGCCGGGACGGTCGTCGGGGTGGATGCGGTCGGCCCACCAGTCGGGATTGGCCGTCGCCTCCTCCGGCGTGTAGCCCATCTCCCGGAGACCGGCGCTGATGAAGGTGGTCGTGTAGGGCGGGCACGGCTCGGCGGCGTAGATGACGGAGGGGCTGGCGTTCAGCAGGAAGTCCAGCCGGGTCCGCAGCCGGTCGGTCTCCTCGCGCAGCAGGCGCTCGTTGGTGATGTCCAGGATGATGCCGTTGAACAGCATGCCGCCGTTGGTCGGCATCGGCTTGGCGAGGCCCTTCCACCAGCGCATCGAGCCGTCCTTCAGCAGCAGACGGCCCTCGAACTCCCAGTCGATGCCGTGCTCCGTGGCGATCCGCAGGGACCGGCGCCACAGCTCGCGGTCGTCGGGGTGGATGGTGAAATAGTCGCAGTCGCGTTCGAGATCGGTGGGTTCCAGCCCGAACATCTCCCGCGCCTGGGGACTGACCCAGGTGAAGCCGTAGATGTCATCCTCCAGCTCCGCCCACTGGTAAACCATGCCGGGGACGGTGGCGACCAGATCGCGGAAGCGTTTCTCGTTGGCGCGCACACGCTCGTCCGCACGCCGGCGCTGCTCGATCTCGCGGCGCAGCGCCTCGGTCTGCTGGGCGACCATCGCCTCCGCCCCACGGCGGACGCGGTCGTTGGTCTGCAGCCGCAGCACCAGCGCGGCGAGCGCCGCGGCCACGCCCGCGGCGGCCAGCCCGCTGGTCAGGTAGAGCGCGGGAAAGTCGCGGTAGGACGGCAGCAGCGGTGGCGGCGTGTTGATCAGCCGGCTGCCATCGGGCAGCCGCGCCCCGTCCAGGCCGAAGCGGGCGAGCTGCCCATGGTCGAACATGTACGCCTTGGGCCCGTCCAGCACCGGGCCCACGGCGTCCGGGCGTTCGCCGCCGAGCAGCCGGGACACCAGTTCCGCCGCCACCTTTCCCTGTTCATGCCCCAGCAGAACCCGGCCACCCAGCAGCCCGGCGCCAAGCTGGTAGGCCCACAGGCCATAGACCGGCGCACCGCTGGCCCGCGCCACAGCCCGCGTGCTTTCCGCATCGCCCGGGACCAGCCCCGCCTCGTCGTGGCCGAGGGACAGCAACAGCACCGCGTCAGTGGCCGTCAGATTGGACAGGCGGCGCAGCAGATCGGGGTGGCCCAACGCCTCCCAGGCCTCCACCGCCAACCCCTCGAACGCGCCGGTTCCCTCGGCAACGGCGAAGGCGCGGCCAAGGCCCCGGCCGATGCCGATGTGCGGCTCTTCGTTGACCACCACGACCCGTCGCAGGCCCGGTTGGAGCAGTCGGGCCGCCTCCACCGTGCCGCGGATGTCCACATCGGCGACCACCCCGGTCAGCCAGCCCTGGCCACCGTGAACGGCGGGGTCGAAGAAGGTGGCACCCTGGAACACGGCGTTCGCCCGTGGGAACAGCCGGTCGTGCTGCGCCACCAGGAAGCGCACGGCGTCCTCGTCCATGGCGACCACGACCTGGGGCGGGCGGGCCGCGTATTTGCGCTCCATCATCAGGGCGAGCGCGTCGAGATGCCGCCCGTCCGGCAGCCGGCGCATGTCCATGAACTCGACGATCACGTCCACCCGGTCGCCGAGCGCGCCGCGCAGGCCGCGGATCTGCGCCTCCGTCCAGCGATCGTCCTCGCTGTACGAGGCGAGCGCCAGCACCGTCGGAGTCGCCGCGGCGAGCGCTGGGCACGAGACCACGGCCGCCAGCAGCAGCGGGATCAGACCGCGAAGAAAAGGACGGACCATGCACGACGCCTTCGACGACAGCGCGACCGGGTCAGGGCCGCGCGACCGCTCACCGTCTCCGCCCGATCCCCGCATCGCCCCGCGCCATCGATGGCCCGGTAGGGCGTTCTACGGCGGAATCCATGCCCCCGTTCATGCGCCACAGTGACGCGGCATGGTTTATTCCGGCGGGATGATTTCGCGCGACGGGCGGGTCATGTAGGCCAGACCATCGCCATAGGTGGCAAGCTTTACCTCCAGATCCCGGTCGTACGCAACCGGTGCGAAGCCATGCCGCAGCCAATAGGGGCGCGCCGACGGCGTGGCGATGAGCGCCAGCACGGCCAATCCGTTGCCCACCGCCACGGCGCGGATCCGTTCGAACGCCGCCTCGCCCAGGCGCCGTCCCTGCACGGCGGGGAGGATCGCCACATCGTGGAGGTACAGGCAGTCCGCCCCCGCCGGCAGCGCCCCCAGCAGCGTGTCGAGCCCCGGCGGCTCGCCGGTCACCGCCGGGTGGGTCACGGCGTAGCCGACCACGGCGTCGTCGGCCACCGCGACCAGGCAGCCGGCCGGGAACAGGGCCTGACGCTCCGCGAACACCTCCCGCCGCTCGGGGTAGGAGGGGTGGACCACCGCGGCGATCCCCATCACCGCATCAAGGTCGCCCGCCGCCATCGGCCGCCATCCCATCGTCATCCTCCCATTCGCTCCCGTATGCCACCGCCGGGCAGGCTTCCGGCCCGCACCGCCACGCGCTATCCTGGCTTTTTGGCCGCATGCCCCAAGGACACCATGACCCGCCCCCTGACCGACAGTTCGCCCGCGGCCCTTCTGCCCCATGTCCGCACCATCGCGCATGAGGCCGGTCAGGTGATCCTGCGCTTCTACAACGATCGCTGCGACGTATCCACCAAGGCCGACGGCAGCCCGGTCAGCCAGGCCGATCATGCCGCGGAGTCCGTGATCCTGCCGGCGCTGCGCCACCTGACGCCGGATCTGCCGATCGTGGCGGAGGAATCCTGCGCCACGCACGGCTTTCCGGAACTGTCCGGCCCGCGCTTCTGGCTGGTCGACCCGCTCGACGGCACCAAGGAGTTCATCAGTCGGAACGGGGAGTTCACGGTCAACATCGCGCTGATCGAGAACGGCGCACCGGTGCTGGGCGTGGTCTACGCCCCGGTCACCGGCGACCTCTACGCCGCCAGCGGTCCCGGCACCGCCGTCCACTGGCAGGAGGGGCGCCACGACCACGCCATCCGCACGCGCACCCCGCCCGAGGCCGGGTTGACGGTGGTCGCCAGCCGCAGCCATGGCTCGCCGGAACTCACCGACGCGTTCCTCGCGGGCTTTACCGTGGCCGAGCGCATCAGTTGCGGCAGCTCGTTGAAGTTCTGCGCGCTCGCCTGCGGCCGCGCCGACCTCTACCCGCGCTTCGGACCGACCATGGAGTGGGACACGGCCGCCGGCCACGCCGTGCTGTCCGCCGCCGGCGGCCGGGTGGAAACGCCGGAGGGGGCACCCCTGCTCTATGGCAAGGCGGATTTCCGCAACTCCTTCTTCATCGCCCATGCCCGCTGACACGGAATCCCACACGATGCCCGGAACGCTGAGCGCCGCGGCGGTGGCTGTGCTGACCACCGCCGCGCCGACCGACAAGGTGGCGTTGACCCGGCGCTTCGCCGCCGACTGGTCGGCGGGGCGGATCACGGCGCTGGGGGACACGGCACCACCCGACCGGCCGGCACGGCCGGAGCGACCGGAACTGCGGCTGCCCCGCGACATGCCCAAGCGCGGGCGCGGCGGCAGCGCGCAGAACCGCATCGCCCTGCTGCACGCGCTGGCCCACATCGAGCTGAACGCCATCGACCTCGCCTGGGACCTGTGCGCCCGCTTCGCCGGGGCCGCGCTGCCGCGCGGTTTCTTCGACGACTGGGTGCGCGTGGCCGACGACGAGGCGCGGCATTTCGACCTGCTGGAGCGGCGCATGAATGCGCTGGGAGCGGCCTATGGCGACCTGCCGGCCCATGACGGTCTCTGGCAGTCGGCGCAGGCCACCGCCCACGACCTCGCCGCCCGGCTGGCCGTGGTGCCGATGGTGCTGGAGGCGCGCGGGCTAGACGTGACGCCCGACACCGTCGCCCGCCTGCGCGGATTCGGCGACGCGGAGAGCGCCGGTATCCTGCGGCTCATCCACGACGACGAGATCGTCCATGTCGCCGCCGGCCGGCGCTGGTTCGAGCATGTCTGCGGCGAGCGCGGGGCCGAACCCGTTGCCCTGTGGCAAGAGCTCGTCCGCCGCTATTTCCGCGGGCAGGTGAAGCGGCCCTTCAACATCGACGGCCGCCTGCGCGCCGGCTTCGGTCCGGAATTCTATGAGCCTCTGGCGGCGGACTGACCCGCGGCGCTATCCTCCCGCGCGAGAGGTGCCCGCCCATGTCCACCTGTCCGCTCGCATTGATGCCGGGGCTGGCACGAAGTAGCGACGGAGTCCCTTCCTTGAACATCGTGCGCGGCTTCTGGCGGCTGTGGGCGGCGGCGTCCTTCGCCTGGATCGTGATCGCCGGCGGCCTGAACTGGATCACCATCCGGGAGGATGCGGCGGTGCTTCAGTCCAGGCTGGAGCGCGCCTTCCGCGAACCGGGAACGCCCACCATCGACACCCCCTTCGGCCGTTTCACCCCGAGTCCCGAGATGACCGACTTCATCCGCAGCGTTCAGCGGCTGGGCGAGGCGGAGGCGGAGCGCCGGATGGCCGAGCGCCAGTCTCTGGCGGCTTCGCGCCTGGGCGAGACGGCGGCGCTGGTGCTGGGTCCGCCGGTGGCGCTCGGCCTGCTGCTGTTCGGTGTCGGCTGGGTGGCGCGGGGGTTCCGGCCGGCGGGGCGCTGACACCCGCCTCTCGGCGGCCACCACCCCCGCGCCTTGCCGCGGCCAAGCCGGAGCCCCATAGTGTGGGGCGTCACCAAGCCCCCGCGCAAAGGCACATCATGGCCCAGCTTCACCACCTCCGCCCGCCGCCGCGCCGGCGGCAGCCTTTCCTGACCTGCAGCACGCTGGCGTGGCTCTGCCTGCTGGCCGGCGGGGTGGTGGCGTTCCTGGCGCTGCTGATGCCGGAGCTGCGCGGGCTGTCCACCCTGCTCGGGCTCGGCGTAGCCGTGGGCGGCTATCTCGCCCTCTACGACCGCTGCCGGGGCTGACCGGGCCGCCGCCCATACGGCTCCCCATACGGCTCCCCATACGGCTGGGGTATCCCGTTTTCGCATGGCCCCGAATTCCGGATGCGCCCGTTTCCGGAGCGCGTGACGTTACCGCCCTGGCGGTGTTGTCCGCTCCTCGGAACCCGCTTCGATGGGAAGACCGCCGTGTCCAGCGCCTTCAGCCGTCCCGCCCTTCCCGCCCCGATGGAAGGCGACGCCCTGCGTCTCCTTGAGGAGTCGATCCTCCCCGGCTATATCGCCGGCCGCCGCTGGTACGCCGCCAAGGACGCCGGCACCCCGCGCGTCCAGGTGCTGGATGCGATTCCGGTGGCGCTGCCCGACGGCGGGGCGCAGCTCTGCCTGCTGCGGGTGGAGCCGCCGGGGCGGACGCCCCAGCTCTATCTGCTGCCCCTGATCCTCGGTCGTCACGGCGATGGCGACGGCGCCGATGCCTTCCGCATCGCCGCGGCGGAGTCGGTGCCATGGGCCGGGCCACTGCGCGATGGCTTCGGCGACGACGGCTTCGTGCGCGCGCTGGTCGCCGGCATGCGCGACGGGCGCGACAGCCACGGCCTGAGCTTCGGGCACAGCTCCGCCTTCGCCGAGGTCGAGGCGGCGCTGGTGGACGATCCGCCGATCCGGCGCTCCTCGGCGGAGCAGTCCAACACCTCCATCCGCATCGGCGACACCGCCATCCTCAAGGGGTTCCGCAAGCTGGAGGCGGGCGTCCACCCGGAGCTGGAGGTCGGCCGCTTCCTGACCGAGGTCGCGCATTTCGCGGGCACGCCGCCGCTCCTCGGCTGGCTGGAGCACCGGACCGGCGAGGGGGAGCCGACCGCGCTGGCGGTGCTCCAGACGCAGATACCGGGCTGCGTGGACGGCTGGGCGCATGTCACCGGCCACCTTGTAGACCGTGTGGAGCGTTTCCGCGATGAGGACGCGGCCGGCGATCGGGCCTCGCTCGACCTGCTGCGCCGGCTGGGTGCCCGCACCGCGGAGTTGCACCGCGCCTTCGCCATCCCCTGCGACCAGGAAGCCTTCCGGCCGGAAACGGTGGACCGCGGGGTGCTCGACAGTTGGAAGGAGAGCGTGCGCGCTTTGGCCCGCCGCACGCTGGATTCGTTGGGATCCGCGGTCGATGGCCTGCCGGCCGACGTGGCCGCGCAGGCGCGATCGTTGCTCGCCTGCGAGCCGGCGATCCTGGCGCAGATCGACGCGCTGACCCCCACCGCCGCCGACATCCAGCGCACCCGCCTGCATGGCGACTTCCATCTGGGTCAGGTGCTGGTGGCCGACGGTGCGGTGTACATCATCGACTTCGAGGGCGAGCCCATGCGCCCGCTGGCCGAGCGGCGCGGCAAGCACTGCCCGCTTCGCGACGTGGCCGGCATGCTGCGCTCGGTCGCCTACGCAGCCGCCAGCGTCCGGCAGGCACACCCCGATCTCGACCCCGAACGGTCCTCCTGGCTTGCCTGGTGGGAAGGGGAAGCGGCCGGCGCCTTCCTCGACGGCTATCTGGGCGCCATCGCCGACTGCCCCTCCATCCCCGCCGATCCCCATGCGCGCACCGCGCTGCTGAAGCTTTTCCTGCTGGAGAAGGCGCTGTACGAGGTCGGGTACGAGCTGGCGAACCGGCCGGACTGGCTGGCGATCCCGGTGACCGGCGTGCTCGGCATCCTCGGCGCCGATGCCGGCGACGACGTGGCCGACCGCATGCCGGGGCGCATCGGCACCGCCGGGCCCGGCGCGGTCGCCACGGGCGAGGCGCGCGCCCACGACATGCCCTTCGGTGCGCAGGTGCTGCCCGACGGTGCCGTGCGCTTCCGTCTGTGGGCGCCGATGCATGACCGCATCGACCTGCGGCTGGAGGAGGACGGTGCGACGCTCGCCATGGAGAACCGCGGCGGCGGCTGGCATGAGCTGACCACCGCCCACGCCCAGGCCGGCAGCCGCTACCGCTTCGTGCTGCCCGACGGGCTGGCGGTGCCCGACCCCGCCTCGCGCTTCCAGCCTGAGGACGTGGCCGGCCCCAGCGAGGTCATCGACCCCACGCTGCACCGCTGGACCGACGGGGCCTGGACCGGCCGGCCGTGGCACGAGACGGTGCTGTACGAGCTGCATGTCGGCACCTTCACGCCCGAGGGGACGTTCCGCGCCGCCATCGACCGGCTGGATCATCTGGTCGATCTGGGCGTGACGGCCGTCGAGCTGCTTCCCATCGCCGATTTTCCCGGCCGCTGGAACTGGGGCTACGACGGTGTGCTGCCCTACGCGCCCGACAGCGCCTATGGCCGGCCCGATGATCTGCGGGCACTGGTGGAGGCGGCGCACGCCCGCGGGTTGATGGTGTTCCTCGATGTGGTCTACAACCACTTCGGACCGGAGGGGAACTACCTCAACGCCTACGCCGCCTCCGTCTTCACCGACCGCCACCACACCCCCTGGGGCTCGGCGATCAACATGGACGGGGCGGACAGCGGCCCGGTCCGCGATTTCTTCATCCACAACACACTCTATTGGATTGAGGAGTTCCATCTGGACGGCCTGCGCTTCGACGCGGTGCACGCCATCCTCGACGACAGCGACCGCCATTTCCTGGAGGAGCTGGGCTGGCGCGTGCGCGCGGTCGCCGGTGGGCGGCACGTGCATCTGGTGCTGGAGAACGACGCCAACCAGGCACGCTTCCTTACCCGCGACCGGCACGGGCTGCCGCGCTTCCACACCGCGCAGTGGAACGACGATTTGCACCACGCGCTGCACGCCGGGGCCAGTGGCGAGTCGGGCGGCTATTACACCGATTACGCCGGCGATGCCGCCAAGCTGGCGCGCTCGCTGGCGGAGGGCTTCGCCTACCAGGGTGACCCGTCGCCCTTCCGCAACGGCGAGCGGCGCGGCGAGCCGTCGGCCCACCTGCCGCCGACGGCCTTCGTGTCCTTCCTGCAGAACCATGACCAGATCGGCAACCGCGCCTTCGGGGAGCGGATCACCGCCTTCACCGACCCGGCGGCGGTGCGTGCGGCGGCGTGCCTCTACCTCCTCGGGCCACAGATCCCGATGCTGTTCATGGGGGAGGAATGGGCGTCAAAGCGCCCCTTCCCCTTCTTCTGCGACTTCCACGGGGAGCTTGCCGATGCCGTGCGCAACGGCCGGCGGGAGGAGTTCGCCTCCTTCCCCGAGTTCCAGGACCCGGAGGCGCGCGAGCGCATCCCCGATCCCATCGCCGCCTCAACGGTGGACTCGGCCAAGCTGGACTGGGACGCCCTGACGGACGCGGAGCACGCGGAGTGGCTGGACTGGTACAGCCGCGCTCTCGCGGTGCGGGCGCGGGAGATCGCGCCGCGGCTGGAGGGGGCGCCGGGCGGTGCCTCCCGCCACCATGTCGTCGGAACGGCCGGTGTCGTGGCCTGCTGGACCCTGGGTGACGGCAGCATCCTGCACCTGCACGCCAACCTGTCGGCCGAACCCGTCACCGGTTACGAGCAGGCCCCCGGCCGCATCCTCTGGACCGAGGGCGAAGGGCTGTCGGCCGGCACGCTTGCCCCCTGGAGCGTGCTGTGGTCGCTGGAGGAGGCTGGGCCGCTCGACCGTCTGGCGCGCCGTATGGGGATCGAGGCGGATTACATCAACGCCGCCGGCCAGACGGTGCGCACCCCCGCCGCCGTGACCTGCGCCCTGCTGACCGCCATGGCCGTCGATGCGGCGGATGGTGCGGCGGCGGAACGGTCCCTGTCGGCCATGGAGCGGCGGGATCTGGAACGGCCGCTGCCGCCGGTCGCCGTGCTGCGCGTGGACCAGCCGCCCTTCGGTGTCGCGCTCTCCCTGCCCGTCGGAACCGGTGCCGTCGCCTGGACCCTGACGGAGGAGGACGGTGGTGAACGGAGTGGCGAGATGGACTTCGCCGCCCTTCCCCTGCTCCGCCGTGCCACGCTCGACGGCGCGGCCGTGGAGGTGCGCCGGCTCGACCTTGGCGACGCACCGGCGGAGGGGTACCACCGGCTGCGGATCGACGCCGGAGGAACAACGGCGGAGTGCCCGGTGATCGCCGTTCCCGACCGCTGCCACCTGCCGGCCCCGCTGGCGATGGGGGAACGGATCTGGGGCTTGGCGGCCCAGCTCTACGCGGTGCGCAGCGCGACCGACTGGGGCATCGGCGATTTCGGCGACCTGGCCAGCCTTGCGGAGGTCGCCGCGGGGCATGGAGCGTCGGTCATCGGGCTGAACCCGCTGCACACGCTGTTCCTCGACCACCCGGACCAAGCCAGCCCCTACTCCCCCCTCAGCCGTCTGTTCCTCAACCCGCTCTACATCGATGTCACCGCGATACCGGAGCTGCCGGACTGCGCGGCGGTGCTGGAGCGGCTGGCCGACGACGCCTTCCGCCGCGCGCTCGAGACCGCTCGCGCCGCGACCCATGTGGACTACGCCGCGGTGGCGCGCCTGAAGCTGCCGCTTCTGGAGCGCCTGTTCGGGACATTCCGGCACTCGGCCACCGAAGTGCGTCGTTCCGCCTTCGCAATGTTCCGGCACCGTATGGGTCATTCGCTGGAGCGGCTGTGCCTGTTCCAGGCTCTGCGCGAACTGCATGGCCCCGATTGGCGCAACTGGCCGGAGGGGCTGCGCAGCCCCGACGGTGCGGACGCTGCCGCCTTCCGGCAGGAGAAAGCCGAGCGGATCGATTTCTTCGCGTGGCTGCAATGGGTGGCCGACGAGCAGCTCGGCGCCGCGGCGGAGCGGGCGGAGCAGCGCGGCATGGCTGTCGGCTTCTACCGCGATCTGGCGGTTGGCGCTGATAGTTCCGGTGCCGAAACATGGTCGGCGCCGGACGTCGTGGTGTCCGGCGCCCAGGTCGGCGCACCGCCCGACCTGTTCAACCCGGCCGGCCAGGACTGGGGCCTGCCGCCCCTGAACCCGGAGGCGTTGCGCGAGGCCGCCTACGCCCCCTTCATCGAGCTGGTGCGCGCCAACATGCGGCACGCCGGTGCCATCCGCATCGACCACGCCATGGCGCTCCAGCATGTCTACTGGATCCCGCGGGGTCGCCCGGCGAGCGAGGGTGCCTATGTCGGCTATCCCATGGAGGATCTGATCGGCATCCTGGCCCTGGAAAGCCGGCGCAACCGTTGCCTCGTGGTGGGCGAGGATCTGGGCACGGTGCCACCCGGCTTCCGTGAGCGGATGGCCGAGGCGGCGATCCTCAGCTACCGGGTCGTGTTCTTCGAATGGACGGCGGACGGCGGCTTCATCGGCCCGGAGGACTATCCCGCTCCCGCGCTGGCGACCGTCGGCAGCCATGACCTCGCCACGCTGCACGGCTGGTGGGAGGGGCACGACCTGCACCTCAAGCAGGAGCACGGGCTCTACCCGGCCAAGGGCGAGTACGGTCGGCAGCGCGAGCGCCGCGATGCGGAGAAGGAGCGGCTGGTCGAGGCCCTGCGCAACGCCGGCCTGCCATTGCCCGCGGGATTCGGTGCCGACTCCCCCTACGGCCCGGCGCTCGCCTTCGCGATGCACGCCTTTCTGGCGCGCACCGAGTCGGCGGTCGCCATGGTCCAGCTCGACGAGCTGACGGACGAGGTGGCGCAGGTCAACCTGCCCGGCACCGTGGACCAGTATCCCAACTGGCGCCGCAAGCTGTCGCAACCACTGGAGGCCTTGGCGGACGATGAGCGCGCGAGCGCCATCGCCTGCATCATGGCCGCGGCGCGACCGGCACCGCGTCGGACATCCTGACCGCGACCAGCCCGTCGCGCACCACATCCGCCAGCCGGCCGACGATGCGCAACGCATCGCACAGCCGGCGGCGGGTGGCGCGGTCGAGACGGGTCGGGTCGATGCGCGGGCTGGGCACCACACCGACCCGCGCGTCGGCGACCTGCTGGTCGAGCACCAACCGGGCGGCCATGGCGTAGAGACCCTGGAGGTCGGCGCGGTCGCCCTCCGCCAGCACGCCCAGACAGGCAAGCCGTTCCAGCCGCGCCATGGTGCCGGTGGCCGTCACGCCGTGACGCAGCGCCAGCACCCGCGCCGCCGCGGCCACCGGCCAAAGCGCGCCGAGCTTCAGGTCAACCCGCCCTTCCTCCGTCCGCAGCCGGCCCAGGATGGTCAGCGGCGGGCTGGCGGCATCGAGCTGGGCCCCCAGATTCTTCAGGAATCCCACGTCCCGCGCATGGGTGAGCGCGTCGCGTCGCAGCGATTCCGCAAAGTCCCGGTCGCCGTGCACCGGGTGCAGGTCGAAAAAGACATCCACCTCCAGCAAATCCTGGGGCCTGGCCGCATTGACCCAATGCTCCACGATCCCGCGCCACCCCGCCGCGGAATGGCGCCACGCCGGGTTGGACGCCATAACTCCGCCACGGCAGCGCGGCACGCCGCCCGCGTCCAGCAGGGCGACCATCCGCTCCGCCATGTCCGCGTACCAGGCATCGTCGGCATCGTCGCCGGCGTGGATCAGGGCGTTGTCCTGATCGAAGGCCAGCAGAGTCTCGCCCCGCCCGGCGGACCCGAGGACCAGCACGCACCATGGCGCCGGAGCCGGGCCGCGGGCCGCGGTGACCTCCCGTTCCGCCAATTCGGCGGCGCGGGCGGTCATGTCGCGCAGCAGTTCGGCGATCACCGCGGCGGTGTCGAGCGCCGGGACCCCCTCGGCTGCCAGGGCGGCGGCGAGGTCGGGCAGGCGGTTGCGCACCGCGGCGATGCCGGCGGCGTCCTCCGCCACCTGGATGCGGTCGCCGAGCGCCAGTGCCTCCCCCGCCCGCTGGCGCAGGAAACTGCGGGCGGTGACGATGCCGACCGGGCGACCGCGCCCGTCCGTCACCGCCAGATGCCGCACCCCCAGCCGGTCCATCCGGCCGAGCGCCTGATAGACGAAGCGGTCACCCGGCAGTCCCTGAACGGGACCACTCATGAACGCCGACAAGGGCTCCGCCAGCGCCGCGGCACCCCGGCGGGCGACGGCGCGCAACACGTCGCGTTCGGTGACGATGCCGGCAACCGCACCGGACACGGGGTCGGTCACCAGTAAGGAACTGATCGCCAGCCGGTCCATCAGTCCGGCGGCCTCCCCCAAGGACTGGTCACCGGGGGCGGTGACGACGGGAGCGGTCATCACCTCCGCAAGGCGATGGCGGTAGGGATAGGCGTCGATTCGCGCGAGCACCGGCATCTGCATGCGATCCTCCCCTCCAGGCGGTCAATCACCTTCGGCCGCGCGGGCGGCGGCGTGGGTGTCCACACCCTGCTCCACCAAGCGCCCGATCACGGTCGACGCCAGCTCCGCCAGCCGATAGGCGGGCGCGAAGGCGCCGTGCCGCCGGTCCTCCGGAATTCCGAGTGCGTCGGCCAGGGCGTCGGCGCCAAGGCCGGCCAGGGCCGGATCGACCGCCGCGGCGAGTCGTCCGACATCCAGAGCCGGCGGCGGCTCCCAGGCTTCCAGCCCCGCCAACTCCGCCTCCCGCGCCAGCGCCGCGACGGTGTCGGTCGCCGCCACAGCAACAACGACGGTGCCACGCAGCGCCTGCTGGATGACCGGCCACGCACCGGCAAATCCACGAGCACCCGGAGCCACCGCGGCGGAGCCTTCGGCGAGGACCGGTTCGCCAGGATCGATGGACAGTTCCAGCGATACGGTCGGGAACACGCGCAGCCCCGACAGCCGGACGGTTCCCACCGAGACGACCCGCTCGCCCCCCGCTGCGGTCGACGCCGTGGCCACCCAGAGGGCGGTCATCGGCAAGGTGACCAGCGGCTCGTCATCACCGGTGTGCGCCTGCACACCACGTCCGGCCGGCCCCGCCAGCGCGCGCGCGTCGACCGTTCCGGTCTGGAAAAGAACCAGCGCGCCGTTGTGCAGGCCAAGATCGGCAACGCGCGCCGTCACCTCCGCACCGTCGCCACGCCGCAGCGTCGCCACCACCGCCTCCCCGCTTTCCCGTGCCCGTTCGATGGCGCGGAACAGCTCCGGCCGGTGCAGAAGGTCGTACACATTGCGCCCCGGCTCCGCCCCGGTGCCCAGGATGCGGGCAGCGGGGCCGTTGATGGTGGCGATGCGCCCGGTCTCGGCCAGCACCAGGACCGGCTCCGCAAGCAGCGCCGCCACAGCGGCGAGATTGCCACCGCCGGCACCGCCGCTGCGCCGCTCGCGCCGGAGAAGGTCGGCGACGGCGCGCCCGATGGCACCCAACTCGTCGGTTCGTCCCTGCTCCCACTCCTCAAGGCGTTCATTTCGGTGGCGGATCGTTCCGATCGCGTCACGAAGCCGGCCGAGGTCCCGGACGTGGCGGGAGAGGCGGGCGAACACCACCCACAAAGCGATGACGCCGACGGCGAGCGCCCCCATATCCAGCGCGTAGGCCAGCGGATCGTCGCCAACCAGGCGCGCCGCCTCCAGCCCCAGCCACGCCAAGGCGGCACCCGCCCCCGCCAGCCCCAGCATCACCCCGATCCACATGCCGCCCGCCATGGGCGCGCCCCCGCCTGCCGCACATCCGCAGTGATCTTAACGCCCGGCGGGTCCGGATAGAAGGCAGCTAACCCGCCAGCCCGGTCCTGCGATCGGACAGCAGGTCGGCGGCCGTCGCGGCGGCGTCCACCTCGATCAGCATCGCGTCCCACGCCGAGACGATGTGGAAGCGGACGGCGCCGACGATCGCCTCCCGATCGGTGCGCCGATGGTTCTCGTGGATCGGCAGGGTCGCCAGCACCCGCCGGGCGGCGGCGCGCGCAACCTCCGCCGGGGGGCGGGGCGGATGACCGGCGGTTTCGGCCAGCCGCGACGCGATCGCGACCGTCACATCGTCCCACCCCTCCGGCCGGTGGGCCGGCGGGGGCTCGGCCGCGAGGATCGCCCGCCCGACCCCCGCCAGCCGCTCCGCCAGCACGGTCTCGTGCCCGGCGACATGCGGAGCGAGGTGGGTATGGGCGAGCACCAGCAGATCGGAAAGGACCGCCGCGAAACTCTCCCACCGACAGGCGGTGAGCGCGTCGCGGAAGCTCGCCTCGGCAAACAGCGCGTCCCGGTTCAGCCCGGCCTTGACCTCGCAATAATCCGTCACCGCCTTCTGCGCGGCAAAGGCCGCCCGGCGGGACAGGAACGTGCGCAGATCGTCCACGGTCGCCGCGCGCGGTGCGGAGGTCCACAGTGATTTCAGGGCGCTCAACACCGATCCATCCCCCTTCGCTCTCTTCACAAGCGATGCGTGCGAGTTCTTGCACCCAGCTTAGCAGAATGATATTTATTGAGAACCTAAACAATCAACCGCACGAGCGGTAAGGAAATTGGAGCATCGGACCAACCGATGCCCGAAAAGGAGTCCGGCGCTCGCTCCGGCACGGCAATGCCGCGCCGTCTGCAACTGTGTGAGGCAAGACTGCGATCATTGGGAGGTCATCATGAAAAATGCCGAAATCACACCCGAGAAGGCACAAGCCTATTGGGCCAAGACCTCGGCGCTGATGTGGACGATGCTGGGTATCTGGTTTGCCTTCAGCTTCCTGGTCCACGTATTCGCGCCGTCGCTGAACACCATACACGTCCTCGGCTTCCCCCTTGGTTTCTACATGGCGGCCCAGGGTTCCCTCATCGTCTTCGTCGTCGCGCTGTTCTGGTTTGCCCGCAAGCAGAACCAGATCGACGAGGATTTCGACGTCGCCGAAGAATGAAGGGGAAACGGATATGTCCGAGAAAGGCGATTTCATCAACAATCTTGGCAAGATCTACGGCATCTACACCGGCGGTTTCGCCACCTTCGTGGTGCTGCTGGCCATCCTCGAGCAGATGGGTGTGCCGAACCGCATCATCGGCTATCTCTTCGTCTTCCTGACGATCGGCGTCTACGCCTACATCGGCATCATTTCGCGGACGGCGCAGCTTTCCGAATATTATGTGGCCGGGCGACGCGTGCCAGCGCTGTACAACGGCATGGCCACCGGTTCGGACTGGATGAGCGCCGCGTCCTTCATCGGTATGGCCGGCTCGCTCTACGCGCTGGGTTACGACGGTCTGGCCTTCGTGCTCGGCTGGACCGGCGGCTATGTGCTGGTGGCGATCCTGCTGGCGCCCTACCTGCGCAAGTTCGGTCAGTACACGGTGCCGGACTTCCTGGGCGCGCGCTACGGCGGCAACTTCCCGCGGTTGCTGGGCGTCGTCGTGCTGATCACCGCATCCTTCGTCTATGTGGTGGCGCAGATCGTCGGCGTCGGCATCATCGCGTCGCGCTTCCTCGGCATCTCCTTCGAGATCGCGGTGTTCGTGGGTCTGGCCGGCATCCTCGTCTGCTCCATGCTGGGCGGCATGCGGGCGGTGACCTGGACGCAGGTGGCGCAGTACATCATCCTGATCATCGCCTATCTGATTCCGGTGGTCATGCTCTCGGCCAAGGTCACGGGCGTTCCCATCCCGCAGATCATGTATGGCCAAGCACTGGAAAAAATCCAGGTCCTGGAGCAGCAGCTCGGCATCGCCAAGGGCCACGCCACCGCCTTCGCCGACGCCAGGGGCAATTTCTCCTGGAACTCGGCGGTAAACTACTTCGCCTTGATCTTCTGCCTGATGATCGGCACGGCCTCGCTACCGCACATCCTCATGCGCTACTTCACGACCCCGTCGGTGCGCGACGCGCGCCAGTCGGTGGCCTGGAGCCTGTTCTTCATCTTCCTGCTGTATTTCACGGCCCCGGCCTACGCCGCCTTTGCCAAGCTGGAGGTCTACCAGAACGTCATCGGCCAATCGATCGCCACCCTGCCGGCCTGGGTCCAGGCCTGGGGCCAGATCGGCCTCGTCACCATCAAGGACCTCAACACCGACGGCATCCTGCAGCTCGCCGAGTTCAGCATCCATCCCGACGCCATCGTGCTGGCCACACCGGAGATCGCCGGCCTGCCCTATGTGATCGCCGGGCTGGTGGCGGCGGGTGGTCTCGCCGCGGCGCTGTCCACCGCGGACGGGCTGCTGCTCGCCATCGCCAACGCCCTCAGCCACGACGTCTACTTCCGCATGATCAATCAGAAGGCGGACACCAAGCGGCGCCTGGTCACCGCCCGCGTGCTTCTGATCGGCGTGGCATTGATCGCCGCCTGGGTCGCCAGCACCATCGGCGGCAACATCCTGTTCCTCGTGGCGTGGGCCTTCTCCATTGCCGCGGCGGGTCTCTTCGCCCCGCTGGTCATGGGTGTCTGGTACAAGCGGACGAGCAACGCCGGTGCCTGCGCCGGCATGATCGTGGGCTTCAGCGTGACCATGGGCTACCTGATCTGGACGGAGTTCTGGGGCCCCGGCTTCGCCTCCTTCTGGAACGGCCTGCTGGGCGACGGCAGCGCGGACATCGTGAAGGCACGCGGCCGCGACGTTGCGCGGCTGTGGGGGATCAACAACATCTCCGGCGGCATCTTCGGTGTCCCGCTGGCTTTCCTGGTGACCTATGTGGTGAGCCAGTTCACCCGCCAGCCGTCGCAGGCGATGCAGGACTTCATCGACTCCATCCGCGTTCCCCGCGGGTCGGTGAAGCTGGCCGACGCGCACGCCAAGACTGACTGAGGCGCGGCAATGCGCTAGACAGAGGCGGGGTTGCGAAGGCGGCCCCGCCCTTTTCCTGGCCGAATTCCTGGCCGACGCCGGACCCGACCATGCAGCAACCCGATTTCCTTCTCGGCCACCTTCCCTTCTGGATCGTCACCTACGCCTTGTCGGTGGTGGCGTGGAGTTGCGTCGGACGGTGGCTGCTGTCCATCTTCGTGCCGCCCGACTCGCCCAATTACATCTGGCGGGCCTTCCGGACCTTGACGGATTGGGCGGTGGCGGCGGTCGCCGTGATCACGCCTCGGGCGGTGCCCGGCGCCCTGCTGGTCCCGGTCACTGCGCTGTGGGTCTTCCTGATTCGCGGCGTGGTGTCGGTGGCGATGTTTGCTGCCGGTATGGTGCCGACCGTGGCCCCCGTCGCGGGCGGGGTCGGCTGACATGACGCCGCGCGGACTGTTCGCCGCCCTTGGGCTTGTGTGCCTGCTCAACGGGCTGTTCTCGCCCGCGGTGTGGCTGATGTGGCAGACGGCGCCCCTGTGGATGCCGGACTTTCTGTTGGTGGTTCCGGGCATGCTGTTCTTCGTCAGCCCGCTGGTGCTGGCGTTGCTGACGATGCTGGTGAGCGGCGTGCCCGCCGCCCTCTACGAGCGGGCGACGGGAGCCGCGGATACCGGGATGCGGAGCCTGTCCATCTGGCTCGGCACGGCGGTGCTGTTGAGTCTGCCGGCGGCCTGGACACTCGCCGGCATCCTGTGAGACGGATTGCCCATCGGGGTTGTTGCGGTTGCTGACCGGAGAACGAGCGGGAGGCGGTCGAGAGCATGCAGGAGATCGAGGCGCGCGCCGAGGAGACGGTCCGCCGGGCCTGCGGATTCGCGGCGTTCGGCATTTTTTCGATGATGATCGGGTTGAGCTTCGACCCGGCGATGGCAACCCAGGCCGGGGCCATCCTGTCGTCGCTGATGGTGGCCGTCCTGTTCCTCAAGGCCTGGGAGGCCCCGCACCGCCCCTACCGCCGGACCGAACTCTGGACCATCCTCGATGAACGGCACCGGCCGCCGCCCGGGCTGGCGCAGCGCATCCTGATGAGGACGCTGCAGGAAACCTACCTGCGATACGCGCGCGCCGTTGGCGTTCTCGCCGGTGGCCTGTGGGTGCTCAGCCTGATCCTGTCGCTGGCACTGTAGAGCTCGGGGATCATCTTCCGATCCGTCGCCCGGCAAAGCCTACGGCACCTCCATGTCTGTAACCATTTGGATTTTCCGAGAAATCATCGACAATCCAAAATGATTTTCGACGAATTCGGGCGGATTGCACGTTTTGTCACAAGGCCGCGCCGTTTATGAAACCCTCCTTTAATATTTGTGGAGATAATTGAATCCATCCACAGCGACGCAATAAGAGAGCACCGCGATGGTGATGTTGTACCAGCCCGCTCCCATGGTCACGCGTGATCCGCCGCGGTCCGGCCGGCTCGCCGGTCGGCTGGTGGCCGGTGCGGTGCTGATCGCGGTGGCGATGGCCGGTGCCTTCGCTTTCGACACACTGCGCAGCAGCATCGTCCGGGCCAAGCTGGCGCACGCGGTGGACTCCGCCGCGCTAGCCGGTGGTCGCGTCCTCTTCGACGAGCAGCGCGACGCCCACATGCGCCGCTTCTTCGAGGCGGCCTTCCCCGCCGGTTATCTCGGCGCCCGGCCAGGTCCGCTGTCGATTTCCGCCGATCCCCCCAACGGCCTGCTGACGGTCAGCGCGCGGGCGAGCATCCGCAGCCTGTTCCAGCGCATCTTCGACCGCGGCGAGATCGTGGTGCAGGCCGACTCGGTTGTGCGTCGCCAGGGGCGTGGCGCCGACCTCGTGCTCGCCCGTCGCGGCGAGCTGTGACGCAGCCGGTCACACCGGAACGCCCAGCACCGTCTCCTCGACCAGCCAGTCCACCACACGGTGCAGCGCCTCCCACCCGTCGGCCCCGGCTTCCAGCGAGTCGCGGTGGATCGCGACCTGACGGTGGGCGCTGGTGCCGCGGGCAAGGATCTCCCGCACCCGCGTCACCTCCTCCACACAGCCGAAATGCTCCGCGTCCTCGGCCGTGAGGTCCAGGATCTCCTCCAGCAGATCCGCGCAGGGCACGACGACCCCGCGCCCGAAATCCACCAGCCCGCTGTCCAGCCCGTAGCGCTGCGCCCGCCAGCGGTTTTCCTCGATCAGCAGGTTGCGGTAGGGCCGCCACGCGATGTTTCGGATGCGCAACCGCCACAGCATGCGCAGCAAACAGCGGAACAGCGCCGCCACGGTGATGGCGTCGTCCAGCCGCGTGCAGATGTCGGTGATCCGCATCTCCAGCGTGGGGAACCGCTGGGACGGGCGGATGTCCCACCACAGTTTGCTGGCATCCTCGATGATCCCGGCGCGCACGAGGATGTCCACATGCTGCTGGTACTCACCGAAGCTCTGGAAGGCGTCGGGCATGCCGGTGCGCGGCAACTCGTGCCACACGGACAGGCGGTAGCTCTTGCGCTCCATGTCGCGCCCCCGCCAGAAGGGCGAGGACGTCGTGAGCGCCAGCAGATGCGGCAGGAAGTAGCGGACCTGGTTCATCAGGTCGATGCGCAGATCGTCGTCCTCGATCCCCACATGCACGTGCATGCCGCAGATCATCAGCCGGCGCGCCGGCGCCCCCAGGTCGCGCGCCAGCATGTTGTAGCGATCGCGGTTGGTGTGGCGCTGCGGTTCCCACGCCGCGAAGGGATGTGTGGAGGCGGCGATCGGCGCCAGCCCGTAATCCCTGGCCACCCCTGCCACGGTGCCGCGCAGGCGCGCCAGCTCGTCGCGCGCCTCGGCCAGCGTGGCGCACACGCGGGTGCCCACCTCGATCTGGCAGCGCAGGAACTCCGGGTGGATCTGGCCGGGGGCGCGGGTCTGGCAGGTCTCCAGCATGGCGTCGGGCGGATCGCGCACGATGTCGCGCGTGTTCCGGTCGACCAGCAGATATTCTTCCTCGATGCCCAGCGTGAAGGATGGTTCCATGGTGTCCGTCCGGGATGGCGCGGGCGTCACACGCGCGGGAAGCGTTCGATCCGGTAGAGCGTGGGTTCGGCCAGGATGGGCTCCAGCGCGTCGGCGATCACCCCGGCCCAGCGCTCCACACCCTCCGCCGTGGCGATCAGATCCTGCCGGACCTCCAGCAGCACGTTCGGCAGGCCGGCCGGGGTCGCGTGGGTCTCCACGGTTCCGCCCGTGGTGGTGCGGCCGGAATAGGGTTCGTTGTCGCCGACCACCCAGCGCCCGTCGCTGCGCAGCCGGTCGATCAGCGGCACGGGGATGCGCGGGTCGCGGTCCCACAGCACGCCGATGTGCCAGGGCCGCGCCACGCCGCGCATCACCGGTGTGAAGCTGTGGACGGACACCACCGCCGGCACCACGCCGGCCTCCCGCTTGCGGGCGATCGCCGCGGCAACTGCGTCCTGGTAGGGGGTGAACAGCGCGTCGATCCGGCGCTGCGCTTCGGCCCGGTCGATGGCGCGGTTGGCCGGGATCACCACATCGTCGCTGACCACGGGGATCGCCGTCGGATCCTCCAGGTCGCGGTTGGGGTCGAGGATCAGCCGCGAATAGCCGGACAGCACCGCCATCGCGTCGAACCGCTCCGACAGCCGGTGCGTCAGGTCGGCGGCGCCGATGTCGTAGGCGATGTGGCGCCGGAACTGCGCCTCCTCGAGCCCGAGCCGGCCGAGCGATCGCGGCACCGCCGCCGAGGCATGGTCGCAGACGAGCAGGACCGGCGACCGCCCCTCCGGGTTCAGGACCGTCACGGGCGGCGGGTCGCCGGGGCCGAGCAACGGTGGCGGCGGCGCCGAGCGGCTCGGCATCGGTGCGGTGACAGGACGTTCGTGTTCGGCCGGGCGGCAGGGGGATCGGGACGACATCATGCCATCATGAACACGTGGTCGATCGGCTGGTTGCGCCACAGGGCGCCGACGACGCGACCCATCTCACGGCCGGGGCCGGATCGGTTTCCCGACCCGGCCCCGGTGTTTTGCTGGTGGACTGTGATTTGGTGGAGACGCCTCCTGGCATCACACTCCTGTTTCCCGTATCGACATTCTTACGCTCCTGTCTGACGAACAGCAGCAACGTCTGTCCGGCGCCTGTGTTCGACCAAAGCTTTATGCCTCACAAGCCAGGATATTGGACCGGAACCACCCCGGTTTCAAGCCCAAAGCGGCCGTCGGTCCTGTCGTCCGGCTCCTGCAAAGAAGAATAGCGGATATGTTAGAATAAACACTTAACGTCGCTCAGCACACCGGCACCGATTGCTGAGGCGCCGCGTCACGCTCCATCCGCGATGAGACCGGCGGCATCAGTATTATCTCGATGGCGTCATCGCTGGGCGTACAGTCGCTGAGCTGCGCCAACACCATTTCCTCATTCAGAAGAACCGCTTGCCGATGCGAGCCGGCCTTGCTGCTCCAGAGGAGCTCCGGCAGACAGTGAGTGGTGCAATTGTATTGCAATACAATTTTTATCTTTTCTGAGAAGTGGGCAGGACGATACTGCTGACTGCTGCCAGCCTTGACCATAAGGCTTTGTTTTATTTTAACTTTTACATTTCCACCTTTTGGAATACTGATGCTCCAGGCTTCGTTGATGCCCTTTTCATCGATGCGTACGCGGCCCCGCTCCTCCAGTTTGTTGACGCCACCGATGTCGACAGCTTCCAGCCATCCCATGGCGTCCATAGGGGGATCGAGCAGATCGTCCGGCTCGAACTCGATCATCAGTTTCAGCTTGTCCGGAACACTCACGTCTTGAATGAAATTACGATTGATCGATTCATGAGTGATGATCACGTCGTAGCATTTCCGCACCGGGTCATAAGAATTTACTGTGTATTTCCGCAATGTCTCCTGACAGTAATATCCTGTCTTTTGAATTTCCCTAGCTAGATATTCGATGGCATCGGGGTTATCGACACCAAACAAGTGGGCAACGCGTTGCTTGAAATGCTCCTTCGACGGATTATGAATCGAAATCACCAATCCGACGATCCCAAATATAAAAAATGCGGCTAGACCCGCTGTCCATGACTGGTAAAATCCATACCAGAATGACGCGCCTTCTCCTGTCGCCGTCCCGACGGCCACCTTCTGCGCAAAGAAATATGTCAGCCCGCAACCGAAAAGAATGGCCAGCACGATGAGGAGCACCTGCCAGCGGCCCAGCAGCGAATATTTGGCCCGCGGCAGCACGCGGAGGAATTCCCGCGCGGTTTTCATCTCATAGAACCGCGCCAGTACGGCTCCGACTCCAAACGCGAAAAAGGGCAGGAAAGCCCAGGCGACGAAAAAATCGGCATGCAGCCATGAGGTGACGTAGCCTCCCGAAACGGCGGCCACCGCAGCGATGGCGAGATAGAGGAAGGCTGTCGCCGCATCCACCGCCAAGCACAAATAGCCGAGCGCGAACATCGTCAAACCAAGGGCTGCAAAAATCGGAACCGCATCCACCATGGCTTCCAGCTCGCTCCATCATTCCGCCGGGAAAGGACGTATATTGCCAACACCACGCCGCAAAAGCCACATTGCCCGTTCGCGCTGATCGCTTGACGTGTTCAGCGTGCTGGAATACCCGGCGGAAACGACCGTTCATGTCGGCAATCGCTGTCCCGCCTTTCCCTTGCCGACGCGAGCGGATTTCCCATGCACGCCCCAACGCGCCCCCTCCTCGCGCTCGTCCTGCTGCTGACGGCCGGCTGCGGGCCGCTCTACAGCACCAGTTACGACCTGACCCCACCGACCTCGGTGGAGGGGCGGGGCTGTGCGGCGCAGTGCGAGACGGCGCGCCACGCCTGCGGGCGGAGCTGCCGGATGGAGGAGCGGCTGTGCCGGATCGAGGCGCGGCACGACGCCATCGAGGACTACCACGACTATGTGCGCGAGAGGACGCGCAAGGGGCGGGAGATCAAGCGCTCGCCGGAGTCCTTCGACAGGGGCTGGAGCTGCAACGCCTCCGCCTGCGAGTCGGACTGCGGCGGGCAGTTCCGCAACTGCTTCGCCGGCTGTGGCGGGCTGGTGGAGGAGCGGCGGGTCTGCGTCGCCTTCTGCGACGGTGCCGCCATGCGTTGACACCGGTGGTCGGCGCACCCGCATGACGGTATAACCGCGGTCATCATGACCGTCGCCCCCGCCGCCACCGCCGCCGCGCTCGCCGACCGCACGCAGAAGATCGCGCTCGCCGCGCTGATCGCCGGCGCCATCGGCATCGCCTTCTCCCCCATCTTCGTGCGGCTGTCGGAGGTCGGGCCGACCGCCACCGCCTTCTGGCGGGTGGCCTTCGCGGTGCCGGCGCTGTGGGTGTGGATGTCCATGCAGTCACCGGGGCAGCCGCAGGGCCGTGCCCGCAAGCCGCAGGGGCTGCGCGATGCGGTGCGGCTGTGCACGGCCGGGCTGTTCTTCGCCGGCGATCTGGTGGCCTGGCACTGGTCCATCGCCTTCACCTCGGTCGCCAATTCCACACTGCTGGCGAACTTCGCGCCGATCTTCGTCACGCTCGCCTGCTGGCTGCTGTTCAAGGAGACCTTCAGCCGCACCTTCGTGCTGGGGTTGGCACTCGCCCTCCTGGGTGCCGTGGTGCTGATGGGACAGAGCGTCAATCTCGGCATGAACCACCTGTTCGGCGACGGGCTGGGCATGCTCACCGCCGTCTTCTACGCCGGCTACATCCTGTCGGTGGGTCGGCTGCGCGCGGAATTCTCCACCGCCACCATCATGACCTGGTCGAGCCTGACGACCGCGGTCGCCGTGCTGCCGGCCGTGCTGGTCTCCGGCGAGAGCCTGATCCCCGCCAGCGCCTACGGCTGGGGCATCCTGCTCGGGCTGGCTCTGTTCAGCCACGTCGGCGGGCAGAGCCTGATCGCCTACGCCCTGGCGCATCTGCCGCCGGCCTTCTCGTCGGTCAGCCTGCTGGTGCAGCCGGCTGCCGCCGCGGTGATCGCCTGGGTGCTGCTGGGAGAGCCGCTGGGCCCCTGGCAGGCGGCGGGCGCCACCGTCATGCTCGCGGGCATCCTTTTCGCGCGACGCGGGTCGCGCTAGCATTGCGCACTCACCCGCTTCGATGCCATCGGAGCGGGCGACGCCGATCACCACGACATCGACCATCACGGCGGCGGCAGGGGACTGTCCCGAAACACCGCCCGCCAACCCGGAGGAACCGCCCGTGTCCGACATCCCACCGGCCCCCGGCCCGGATCCGACCCGGCGCATCTCCGATTGGGTGGCGGAACAGCTACTGGGGAAGATCGCCCGCGGCGAGATGGTGCCGGGCGAACGGCTGCCGGGCGAGCGCCAGTTGGCCGAGCAGCTTCACGTCAGCCGGGTGTCGGTGCGCGCCGCACTGCAGCGGCTGAAGACCCAGGGCTTCCTGACCGCGGTCCAGGGCGGCGGTACGCGGGTGGTGTCGTCGGCCGGGGCCATGGACGCGGCACTGACCGCCATGGTGCGCTCGCAGCTCGACAATCTGCTCGATCTGGTGGAAATCCGCATCGCTCTGGAAACCTGGGCCGCGCGCCGCGCCGCGGAGCGCGCCACGCCCGAGCAGGTCGCCGCCATGGGCAAGGTGCTGGCTGGCATGGCCGAACCGGCCGACCCGCGGCAGCGCGCCGCCGACGACATGGACTTCCATCTGGAGATCGCGCGCGCCGCCGGCAGCCCGGTCTACCTGCACATCCTGGCGACCATCCGCGACATCCTCGACCAGATGGTGGAGTTCCACCACAACGAGCCCTTCGCCCACGGGCAGGAGGCGCTGATGCTGGACCACCACCGCGCCATCTTCCGGGCGATCGAGCGACGCGACCCCGACGGGGCCGCCGCCGCGGTGTCCGCCCATCTGTCCTGGGTGCTCGGCTGGTACCAGAAAATACGCAGCCGCACGCCGGCGTGACCGAAAGCCGTCATCCACTGTTGGCGGGCGTGTCATCATCCGGTATCACCAATGGCGGTATGATGGTCAGGCCAATCTCGGCCCCGTCCCTGTGACCGCCCTGTTCAACGGCACCATGAAGGCCCCCCGATGAAACGCAAAGGCAGCTCGATCCGCCGCTTCCGCCTGACGAAGATCGTCGCCACGCTCGGGCCGGCCTCGAATTCCCCCGAGATGATCCGGGCGCTGTTCGAGGCGGGGGTTGATGTCTTCCGCTTCAACTTCTCCCACGGCAGCCACGCCGACCATGGCGAACGCCTGCGCTTCGTCCGCCAGCTCGAGGAGGAGGAGGGCCGCCCCATCGCGGTGATGGCCGATCTCCAGGGGCCGAAGCTGCGCATCGGCCGCTTCGCCGACGGCCCGATCAAGGTCGGCCCCGGCCACCGCATCCGGCTCGACCTGTCGACGGAGCCCGGCACCGAGACGCGCGTCGGCCTGCCCCACCCGGAAATCTTCGCGGCCATCAACGCCGGCACCGACCTTCTGGTCGATGACGGCCGGGTCCGTCTGCGCGTCGAATCCTGCAGCGCCGAGCACGCCGACACGGTGGTGGTCAGCGGCACCAAGCTGTCGGACCGCAAGGGCGTGAACGTGCCGGGTGTGGTGCTGCCGCTGTCGCCGCTGACGCCCAAGGACCGCGAGGATCTCGCCTTCGCGCTGGACGAGGGGGTGGACTGGGTGGCGCTCAGCTTCGTGCAGCGGCCGGAGGACGTGGCGGAGGCGCGGCGCCTGATCGCCGGACGCGCCGCCCTGCTCAGCAAGCTGGAGAAGCCGTCCGCCATCGAGCACCTGGAGCGCATCGTCGAGCTGTCGGACGGCATCATGGTCGCCCGCGGCGACCTGGGCGTCGAGATGCCGGCCGAGGACGTGCCTCCGATCCAGAAGCGGATCATCCGCGAGGCGCGGATCGAGGGCAAGCCGGTGATCGTCGCCACCCAGATGCTCGAGTCGATGGTCGGTGCCCCCGCCCCCACCCGCGCCGAGGCGTCGGACGTGGCGACCGCCGTCTATGACGGGGCCGACGCCGTCATGCTGTCGGCCGAGACCGCCGCCGGCGAATACCCGGTCGAGGCGGTGTCGATGATGGACCGCATCGCGCGGCGCGTGGAGCACGACCCGCTCTACCGCACCATCATGGACGCCCAGCACCCGAACCCGGAAGCGACGGCGGCCGACGCGATCACCGCCGCCGCCCATCAGGTGGCGGACACCATCCAGGCCGCGGCCATCGTCACTTACACCACGTCCGGCTCCACCACGCTGCGCGCGGCGCGGGAACGGCCGGCGGTGCCGATCCTCTGCCTGACCTCCAGCATCTTCACGGCGCGCCGGCTTCAGCTCGCCTTCGGCGTGCACGCGGTGAACACGTCGGACGTCTCCAACTTCTCTGAGATGGTGCAGAAGGCGACCCGCATCGCGCACGACGACGGCATCGCCGAGGACGGCCAGCGCCTCGTCATCACCGCCGGTGTGCCCTTCGGCACTCCCGGCAACACCAACATCCTGCGCATCGCCTGGGTGGAGGCGCCGTAACCGCGCGCCTCGGCGTCGGGTCCAACGTCCGGACCCGACGCCGACGCTCCTACATCGGCACGCCGGCCGTCTGGCGGCGGAGCTGGCTCACCTGATCGCGGATGCTTGACAGGTGGGGGTTGATGGCCAGCGCCGCCTCGAAGGCGCGGATGGCACCCTGTGGCTGGCCAATGGCGACATAGACGAGGCCGAGCCCGGCCAGAGCCGCGAAATGGCGCGGTTCCAGAGACAAGGTGCGGCGGATGTCGGCGACCGCCTCGTCGTACTCGCCGCGCAGATAGTGGGTGTTGGCCCGCTTGTTCCAACCCTCGGCATAGGCGGGATCGGCCTCGACCACCCGGTCGAAACAGTCCAGAGCCTCGTCCAGCGCGTCGGCCTGGAGGAGCTCGACCCCCTGGCGCATCAACGTCAGCACCTCGCGGCCGGGGTGATCCAGCCAGATCGTCCAGATCTCCGTCTCCACCGCGTCGGCCGCCCCGTCGCTGGGCGCCGTCCGCAACTGGTCGAAAAGATTGTCCAACCTCCGGTCCCCGGCGCAGGCCGGAGCGGAGAAGCCGATGATGGCGGCGAGGGCGAGGATGAGGCTACGGTATCGCATGCCACGAAGTTGGGGGCGTTTCCGCCACGCCGCCAGCGCATCTTAGGGAGTGTTCCTTCGGTGACAGGATTCAACCCTCCGGCGTCGTAGGGCATAGCCTCCCCTACCACTTTGCGGCAGAGCCGACGATCCGTGGCGGCGGAGGTGCCCGGTGAACTTCGCGGCCTCCCGCGGGTTATCGGAAGACGGATCGTGAAGCGGGAGGAGCGGACGCCATGCAGCAGCGCTGGCCGGAACGGCTGTGGATCGTGCGCCACGGTGAAAGCGCCGGCAACGTCGCGCGCGACGCCGCGCACGCCGCCGGTCTTGCCCGCATCGACATCGGCGAACGCGACGTGGATGTGCCGCTGAGCCCGCTGGGCGAACGGCAGTCGGACGCGCTGGGGCGCTGGTTCGCCGCCTTGCCGGAGGGGGAGCGGCCGGAGGTGGTGCTGACCTCCCCCTACCGCCGGGCCTTGCGCACCGCAGAACTGGTGGTGGGTGCCGGCCGGCTGCCGGTGGAGCAGCCGGACTTCGTGGTGGACGAACGCCTGCGGGAGAAGGAGTTCGGTGTGCTCGACCGCCTGACCCGCTCCGGCATCGTGGAGCTGCATCCGGACCAGGCGGAGTTCCGCCGCCTGCTCGGCAAGTTCTACCACCGCCCGCCGGGCGGGGAGAGCTGGTGCGACGTGATCCTGCGGCTGCGCAGCGCTCTCGACACCGTCAGCCTGCATCACGGCGGTCGCCGCGTGCTGATCATCGGGCATCAGGTGGTGGTGCTCTGCCTGCGCTACCTGCTGGAAGGGCTGACCGAGCCGGAGATCCTGGCGATCGACGCGGAGGGGGACGTGGCGAACTGCTCGGTCACCGAGTACGCCTTTGATCCGGAGGCCGGCAAGCAGGGCGGGCTGGTGCTGCGCCGCTACAACATGGTGGCGCCGCTGGAGCGCGCCGGGGCGCCGGTCACCTCCGAACCCGACGCCAATGTGGCCGCCCGATGAGCGGTGCCATGGACATCACCGAGGCGCTGCTGCGCGGCATGCCCCTGCCGCGGCCCGACGAGGACGGCGACAAGGACCGGCGCGGGCAGGTGATGGTGGTGGCCGGCAGCGTCGAGGTGCCTGGTGCCGCCCTGCTCGCCGGCATCGCCGCACTTCGCGCCGGGGCCGGCAAGCTCCAGATGGCGACGGCGCGCAGCGTCGCCGTGCCGCTCGGCCTCGCGGTGCCGGAAGCTCTGGTGATCGGGCTGCCAGAGACGCCCGATGGCGGCATCGCCCCGGAAGCCGGGGCGGAGCTGGCGCGGCGCGCGCGGCGCTGCGGCGCGGTGCTGGTCGGCCCCGGCATGACCAACGGAGCGGAGAGCGCCGCCCTCACCGGGGTCCTTCTCGACAGGCTGGATGGGCCCGCCCTGGTGCTCGACGCCGCCGCGCTGAGAGGCCTGACGGACAGTCGGGAGCGGCTGCACCGCCACGCCGGCCGCGCGGTGATCACGCCGCATGCGGGCGAGATGGCCTCACTGCTGGGGATCGAGCGCGAGGCGGTGGCCGCCGATCCCCGCGGGACCGCGCGCCGCGCCGCGGCCCTGCTCCAGGTCGTCGTGGTCATGAAGGGCCCCTGCACGGAGATCGTCACCCCGCAGGGGGAGGCGTGGCGCTACAGCGGCGGCACGGTCGGGCTGGCGACCTCCGGTTCCGGCGACACGCTGGCGGGGCTGGTCGCCGGGTTGCTGGCGCGCGGGGCGACGCCGCTCCAGGCCGCCGTATGGGCGGTCCACCTGCACGGGGAGGCGGGCAACCGGCTCACCCGCCGTCACGGGCCGCTCGGCTTCCTGGCCCGCGAGCTGCTGGCGGAGGTGCCGGGGATCATGGCGGCCCTCTCCGATCCGGTCGGAGGGGAAGCGGTCAGCTCAGAACCTCCCAGGTGATGCGGGCCGGCTCCTCACCGGTACTGCGGGAGCCGATCACGATCTCCCCCGTCCGTCCGAGCTGTATCTTGTCCCCCTTGTTGAGGACGCGCGGCTTCTGCTGTGCGGTGATCAGTTCCGTGCCGTTGCGGCTGAGGTCCTCCAGGACAAAGCCCTCCCGCTCCACCCGCACCACCGCGTGATGGCGCGACGCCGATGCAAGGTCGAGCAGGATGTGGCAGTCGTGGCTGCGCCCGATGACGATCTCGGTGCCTGCGTCGGGGATCACGCAGCGATGGCCGTGGTAGGACAGGGCGAGACGCGCCGGCACCCTCGGCCCGCCGATGTCCACCGTGTCCGCGGTCAGCACACCCTGCTTCGGCAGCGGCGGATGGCTGTTCATCATGGACATGCGTGCGACCAGGGCGTCGGCCAGTGCCCGCGGGACGCCGGCCTTGCGCAGGCGTTCGCCCATGCGGCGCCGCGCCTCCTCCGCCTCGACCCCGATCGGGGCGAGTTCCGACGCGGTCTGAGCCTGCTCGAAGATGCCGGCGACCAGCCCGATCACGTAGCTGATCCGGCGGCGCCCGACCGGCGACGCGCCGAGATCGAGCAGATAGCCCAACCGGGCCGCCGGGGTGCTGAACCGCCCGGACAAGCGGCTGACCGTCTCCTCGAACGGCAGGTCGTTCCCGTTCACCGCCAGGGCCAGCTTCGCCCGCCGCGTCAATGCGGACGCCATGTCCGCCCCGCCGCGGAATCCGTCCGCCGTCGCCAGACGGTCGGCGATCATGTGGAACGCCTTGGACTCCGCGGCCGGTCCCTGCTTGGAGAGCGGGTGACGGGCGTCGAGCGCCCCCGCGATCCGGTTCAGAATCGCCTGCTCCAGCTTGTCGAAGCCGCCGCCGGCCGAAGCCCGGGACAGCGCGAGCAGATCCTCGGTGTGCGGCAGCCGGTCGTCCAGATCGCCATGCACCACCGCGATCAGGCTGAGCAGGGCGGAGGCGAGATCGGGGGCATAGCCGATGAGCGCGCGCACCGGCTCGCGCCCGTCCATGATCTCGGCCACGAACTCGTCCACGACCCGCACGGACTCGCCGTCGTCCTCGTCATGGAAGCGAAGCACCGCCCGCAGCTTGGGTCCCCATTCGCGGTACGGCTCCAGGTGGGTGGAGAAGGCGTGGGTGACGATGCGGTCCCGCTCCTCCGCCGGCCGCGAGGCCGCCGCCGCCAGCAATCCGGCCGTGCCGCCGGTGGCCAGGGCGCGGTCGAAGCCGGCGAGGTCGGCCGCACCCTCCTGCGCCAGCTCCTTCAGCCGGACGAACCAGCGTGCCAGCTCGTCCTGCCGGTCGAACAGCTTCACGCCAAGCGCTTCCGACTGGAGGGTGGCGAGGCGCGACAGGGCCGGGTTGAACAGCGTCGCCTCACGCTCGAGGTAGCGGAGCTGCATATAACGGTGAAGCTGTTCCGCCGGGATCACCTGCTGGTCGTCCCAATAAGCGCGCAGCAGCCGAAGCAGAGTCATCCGGCTGTTGAAGCCGTAGACCTGGAGCACGTCGCGGCAGGGTGCGGCCTCTTCGATGTGGGATATGGTCGTGACCTTGCCGCCACCGGAGTAGGCCTTCTCGAAGACCGTTTCCTCTTTCCCCGCCTGGTTCGTGCGGACCACGCGGACGGCCGTGAAGCGCGCCTGGGCCAGCAGGAACTTGGCGCGGTCCATCGCCAGCGCCTCGTCATCGAACACACCGTCGATGCTCGGCCGGCCCTTGAGCTCGACCACCACCTCGTATTTCATGGGGCGGTGACGGGAAATCATCGCGCTGGTTGTACCCTTGGGGACTTCACCATTTTGAATCAAACCACAGCATCAGCGCCCCCGCAAGCGCCGGCACACCCCGGTCTGCGCAAAGACACGGAAGAAGGGGCATTCGACATGTATGGTGTCGGCATGCCTATCCGCCTTCTCATCGTCACCGTCGCCCTTGTGCTTTCCCTGTCCGGCTGTGCGGCGACTGCCGCCGCGCCTCAGACGGTCGAGCATGGGTTCCCGCCCGAGGCCGTCGGCGCCTTGCTGTTCGAGCTGGACAGCGGGCGGGCGCTGGAACAGTACCGCGCCGACTTCACCTTCGCCCCGGCGTCGGTCGCCAAGCTGGCCACGGCCACAGCGGCGCTGGCCGTTCTCGGTCCGGACCACCGCTTCGCCACCGCGCTGCACGCCACCGGTCCGGTGCGCGCGGGCGTGCTGGAGGGCGACCTGATCCTGCACGGCGGCGGCGACCCGGCGCTCGCCACCGAGGATCTGGCGGATCTCGCGCACGGTTTGGCGGCAAGGGGGGTGCGGCGGGTGGCCGGGCGCTTCCTGTACGACGCGACGGCGCTTCCGGAGTTTCCGGAGATCGATTCCACCCAGCCATGGGTGGCCGGTTACAACGCCGGGATCGGCGCCCTGTCGGTGAACTTCAACCGCTTCCTGCTGGCCTGGGAACGCCGGCCGGACGGCACGACGGACGCCGCCGCCTGGGCGGTGTCGGACGCCGGGCGCCACCGGCTGGACAGCGTGCGGGTGGACGTGCAGGCCGCCGGACCGCGCGCGCTCTACCCCGAGCCGGACAAGACGGGGGAGCGTTGGCGGCTGGTGCCCGCTCTGGCTCCTCCGGCTCGCAGCTTTTTGCCGGTGACAAAGCCCGGTGCGGCCACCGCCGCCCTGTTCCGCCGCGTCGCGGAGGAGTCGGGGATCCGCCTGCTCCGCCCGGCGGCCGGACGCCTACCGGCTGGCGCCACCCCGCTCGTCGTTCACCAGAGCCCACCCCTGCCCGAGCTGGTGGCCGGCCTGTTGCGCTGGTCCAACAACCCCACGGCGGAGTTGGTCGGGCTGGCGACCGCCCGGTGGCTGGCCCCGTCCGTCGCAACCATGGCGGAATCCTCCGCGATGGTGGACACGCGGCTGCGCGCCTTGGCGCCCGACGTGGATTGGAGCGGCTTCCGCCTGGCGAACCACTCCGGCCTGTCGTCGGAGTCGCGGGTGACCCCGCGGCAGATCGCCGCCGTGCTGCGGCTGGGAGGCCCGGCGCTCTGGGCACTGCTGCCCCCCAAGGGCGATGATTCCTCGGGGCCGGCCGCGATCCACGCCAAATCCGGGACCATGGCCTACGCGCGCGGCTTGGCCGGCGTCCTGCGTGCGGCATCCGGTCGCTCTCTGGGCTTCGTCGTCTTCGTCGGCGACCCCGCCGCCCGGCAGGCGCTGGACGCGACGATGGACCGCGGCAGCAACGCGATCCCCCCGGCCGCGCGTGACTGGTTGAATCGTGCACGGGCGCTGGAATCCGCCTTGATCAGCGACTGGATCAGGCACTACTGAACGCGAGGTAGTATCGACATCGTTGTATATCCCGCGCAAGTTAAGTAAAATGCCACTGACCACCGGACGGAGCGTTCGAACCAGCATGCCGCCCATGATGCAGAGACGTCCTCGTCCGCATGGGGAGCCGGACACCGCGGCCAACCGCTACCACGACACCGCGCTCGGCGCCGAGGTGGTGTCGATCGTGGTCGGCGGCTGCGTGGTCAGCGACGACCCGCGGGTGGTGATCACCACCACGCTGGGGTCCTGCGTGGCGGCCTGCCTGTTCGACCCGGTGGCTGGCATAGGCGGCATGAACCATTTCCTGCTTCCCGATTCCGGGGACGACCGGCTCTCGGCTTCCGCCCGTTACGGCAGTGCCGCCATGGAGCAGCTGATCAACCGGCTGCTGGCCGCCACCGGGCGGCGCGACCGCCTGCGGGCGAAGGTGTTCGGCGGGGCCAGGGTGAACAGCCTGCAAAGCTCCATCGGCGAGCGGAACGTCGAGTTCGTGATGAGCTATCTGGCGCACGAGGGCATCCCGACCATGAGCTGGGACGTCGGCGGCGCCTCGGCCCGCGCCGTCCGCTTCTACCCCACGACCGGCCGCTCGCAGCGCCGCCTGATCGGGGACGAGCCGTTGGACCACATCGCGCGGACGGAGGCGCGCTTCATGGAACGCCTGCGCACCAACCCGATCGACGGCGACATCGAACTGTTCTGACGGGCCGGGCTGGTCTACAACGGCGGCGATGCTGCACGGCCTGTCACGTCTGCTCTCCGACATCACCGGCCGCGGCCTTGACGAGGCGGCGGTCTACCGGCGGCCGGGCCTGTACACCGCGCCGCGGGCGCTGGTGCCGGCGCGGGGCATGCTGCACTGCCCGGTCTGCGGGCGGCGGGCCAGCCGGTTCCTCCCCTTCGGGCTCGGCGGGAGGCCCAACGCGCGCTGTCCCGATTGCGGCTCGCTGGAACGGCACCGCTTCCTCTGGCTGTTCCTGGACGACCGCACACCGCTGCTGCGCCGCAGGCTGCGGCTGCTTCACACGGCCCCGGAACCCTGCCTGGAGGCCCCGCTCCGGGCGCGATACGGGCGCGGCTACGTGACGGTGGACCGCTTCAACCCGCACGCCGACGTGCAGGCGGACCTGACCGACCTGCCCTTCCCCGACGCGTCCTTCGATGCCGTGCTGTCCAGCCATGTGCTGGAGCATGTGCCGGACGACCGGGCGGCGTTGCGCGAGCTGGCGCGGGTGCTGAAGCCGGGCGGCGTCGCCGTGCTGCTGTTCCCCTACGACCCGCGCGGGACCACGCGGGAGGACCCGGCCATGGACACGCCGGCCAAGCGGCTGGCCGCCTACGGCCACCCCTACCATTACCGCATCTACGGCACCGACACGCCGGTGCGGCTGGCGGCGGCCGGGCTGGAGAGCGTGACGGTCGACTCCCGCCGCCTGTTGTCGCCCCACCGGCGGCGGCGGCACCGTGTCAACCGCAACCACCTGTTCCTGTGCCGCCGGCGGAGCTGACCGATGGGCCGATCCTTCCGCATCGCCACGTTCAACCTGGAGAATCTGGACGATCGGGAGGGCGCGCCGCCCATCGTCGAGCGCGCCGCGATCCTCCGCCCGCAATTGCTGCGGCTGAATGCCGACATCCTCTGTCTGCAGGAGGTGAACGCCCAGCGTGCCGCCAAGGGCGAGCCGCGACGGCTGGCGGCGCTCGACCGGCTGCTGGAGGACACGCCCTACGCCGGCTTCCACCGCACCGCGGGCAACCCGCCGAAGCTGGCGGAACGGCACAACCTCGTCGTCGTCAGCCGCTGGCCCATCGCCGCGGCGCGGCTCTACCGACATGATCTGGTGCCGGCGCCCCTGGTCCGGCTCGCGACCTCCGACCCGCCGCGCACCGCTCCGGAACCGGTTCCCTGGGATCGTCCGGTGCTGCATGCGGAGGTGGAGCTGCCCGGCGGTCACCGGCTGCACGTGTTCGACCTGCATCTGCGGGCCCCCATCGCGTCACCGGTTCCCGGTCAGAAGGACGGGCCATTCACATGGCATAGCGTCGGAGGCTGGGCGGAAGGCTTCTATCTGGCGTCGATGAAGCGCGCGGGTCAGGCGCTGGAGACGCGGCTGGCGGTGGAGCGGGTGTTCGACGCCGATCCGGGTGCGCTGATCGTGGTGGCCGGCGACTGCAACGCCGACATGGAACAGACCCCGGTGCGCATCATCCGCGCCGATGTGGAGGAGACCGGCAACGGCCGCCTCGCCGCCCGGACGCTGGTGCCGGTGGAGCGGTCACTGCCGGAGGAACGCCGCTATTCCGTGCTTCACGGCGGGATGGCGGTGATGCTGGACCATCTGCTGGTCTCGCGCGCCCTGCTCGGCTGGTTCCGCGGGGCGGAAATCCACAACGAGGCCCTGAGCGACGAACTGGTCGCCCAGGCCATGTCCGCAGCCTCGCCGGAGAGCTACCACGCACCGGTCGTGGCGGACTTCGAGATGCCCGAGGGGTGACGGCGGTTCCGCACGTCCCGCTCAGCTCGGCTTGCTGTTGTGCTTGTCGCTGACCGGCTGCACCGGGTTCTGTTGCGGCTGCGGCTGCGGCTGCTGCTGTTGCTGTTCCTGCGTCGGCTGCTGGGCGGCCGGGGGCTGCTGCTCCTGCCGGCGCTGTTCACGCTGCTCGCGCTGCTTCGACCCGGCCTTCAGGTCGCTGTACACGGCCTTGGTGATGTCCATCAGTTCTTCGCGCGACAACCGGCCGATCAGCGCATAGGCGAGGGTGCCCTCGACCCAATAGAAGGTCGCCACGTCGCCCTGCTGGGCGAAGCTGAAGGACCCCTCCTGCGCCGGCTGCGCCGAGCCGGCGAACAGCGTGATCCGCTTCCCCTGCTCGTTTGCATACATGTACTGCGCGCCGGCGCCCTGGTCGATGGGCAGGGAACGGCCACCGATCAGGCGGTAACCGACCTTCGACAGGTCGGGCCCGAACACGTCGCGGCCGACGCGCTGCGACAGGAAGCTGTCCAGCGCGTAGGGGTCGTCGGCCCCCATCTCCACCTGGAAGCGCTCGTCGGAGGTGTAGAAACGATGGGCCTGTGCCGCCTCCGCCGCGAAGGTCTGGAGCGCCGGGCGCTGCTGCTGGACGACCTGCGCCGGCGGCGGTGCCACGCTGCCACGCCCGAACCAGCCGCCGGTGGCACCACCGACCACCAACACGATGGCCGCGGCCATGCGCACCCAGGCACGCGCGTGCCAGGGTGGCGCGTTGTCGTTGCCAGCCAGCCGGCCGTTGAGGCGGTGGGTCAGATCCACCACCTCCTGGCTCGGCTGCTCGCGCAGGACCGGATCGAACAGCTCGTGCAGAAGCGCGGCCTGCGCCCGGTAGTCCTCGACCCGCCTGGCCAGTTCCGCATCCTCGGCGAGACATCGCTCGACCGCGACCCGGCGCTCACCATGCAGGTGTCCGTCCACATAGGCGTGCAGGTCTTCGTCTCGTACCCGATGAGCTTCCATCACTTCACCCGTCGGAGGGTGACGCCACCCTCGTTGCTCAGCTTCGTCCGGACGGCCTCCCGCGCCCGTGAGAGGCGCGACATCACCGTACCGATGGGGACGCCGAGCGTCTCGGCGACCTCCTCGTACTTCATGCCCTCCAGCGCCACCAGCAGCAGCACCTGCCGCTGCTCGACCGGCAGGTCGTCGAGCGCGCGCGACATGTCGCGCAATTCGATCCGTTCCTCCTGCCGGGCCGGTGTGACCAGCCTGGACTCCACCGCCTCCACGGGCACCTCGTCGGGCCGGGAGGCGCGGGAGCGGACCTGATTGACGTGGACGTTGTGCAGGATGGTGAAGAGCCATGCCCGCAGGTTCGTCCCCGCCTTGAAGCTGTCGGCCCGCGAAACGGCACGGGTCAACGCCTCCTGAACCAGATCCTCGGCGTCCGCACTGTTGCGGAGCAACGAGCGCGCGTAGCGCCGAAGCGACGCTATGTGAACTTCCAGTTCGACCCCGAACTTGCTCAACCGCGCACCCTCGATTTCCGGGGGAGCCATGGTTGGAATGGCCCCACCATCAGGTAGGAATGCACGGCGTCCGTTCCCAGAGCGACCGGAGGATCCGGTATCACTGGAGCGAACGCGTGCCCCCTATCGTTTATTCCAATCCTTGTCAGCCGTGCATCAGAAAATCGGCGGCAAGATGGCGTGGCCCGACCGGGCACCCCCAAAATGACACCGCCGCGTCCCTTCGGAACGCGGCGGCGGCATCGAACGGACGTGGGTGGCAGTGATTACGCCGCGGCGCCCTCGTGGCTCTTGGCATAGCCCAGCGTCTTCAGGGCGTCGGCGATTTCCGGCAGGATTGCCGGATCGTCGATGGTGGCCGGCATCTTGTAGTCCTGGCAGTCGGCGATCTTCTGCATGGTGCCGCGCAGGATCTTGCCGGACCGCGTCTTCGGCAGGCGCTCCACGACCACCGCGCGCTTGAAGTCGGCGACCGGGCCGATCTGGTCACGCACGAGCTGGACGACCTCCTTCACGATCTCCGCGTCGGGCCTGTTGACGCCCATCTTCAGCACGACGAAGCCGAGCGGCACCTGCCCCTTCAGGTCGTCGGCGACACCGATGACCGCGCATTCCGCCACGTCCTTGTGGGAGGACAGCACCTCCTCCATGGCCCCGGTGGACAGGCGGTGGCCGGCGACGTTGATGATGTCGTCGGTGCGGGACATGATGTAGACGTAGCCGTCGTCATCGATGAAACCCGCGTCCCCCGTCTGGTAGTAGCCGGGATAGTCGGTCAGGTAGGACTTCAGGAAGCGCTCGTCTGCACCCCACAGGCTGGGCAGCGTGCCCGGCGGCAGCGGCAGCTTCACGCAGATGGCGCCGATGTCCCCGCGCGGCATCTCACTAAGGTCGGGCGCCAGCACCCGCACGTCCCACCCGGCCATCGGCCGCGTGGCCGAGCCGTACTTGATGGGGAAGAGATGCACGCCCAGTGGATTCCCGCTGATCGCCCAGCCCGTCTCCGTCTGCCACCAATGGTCGATGACGGGCACCTTCAGATGCTCCTCCGCCCACTGCAGCGTGTCGGGGTCCGACCTCTCGCCGGCCAGGAACAGGGCGCGGAAGCCGGTCAGGTCGAACTTGCCGATCCACTCGCCGTTCGGGTCCTCGCGCTTGATGGCGCGGAAGGCGGTGGGGGCGGTGAAGAGGGTCGTGACCTTGTGCCGCTCGATGGTGCGCCAGAAGGTGCCGGGGTCGGGCGTGCCGACCGGCTTGCCCTCGAACACGATGGTGGTGTTACCGTTCAGCAGGGGCGCGTAGACGATGTAGGAGTGGCCGACCACCCAGCCCACGTCCGACGCCGCCCAGTACACCTCGCCGGGCTTCACGTTGTAGATGTGCTTCATGGTCCACTTCAGCGCCACCGCGTGGCCGCCGTTGTCGCGGATCACGCCCTTGGGCTGGCCGGTGGTGCCGGAGGTGTAGAGGATGTAGAGCGGATCGGTCGCCTCCACCGGCACGCAGTCGGCGGGCACCGCGCCCTTCAGCGCGTCGTTCCAGTCCACGTCGCGGCCGGCGACCAGTTCCGCCGTCTCCTGCGGGCGCTGATAGACGATGCAGCGTTCCGGCTTGTGCTCCGCCTGCTCGATGGCGGCGTCCAGCATCGGCTTGTACTTCACGATGCGGTTCGGCTCGATGCCGCAGGAGGCGGACACGATCAGGCGCGGCTTGGCGTCGTTCAGGCGGGTCGCCAGCTCATGCGGGGCGAAGCCGCCGAACACCACGGAATGCACGGCGCCCAGCCGCGCGCAGGCGAGCATCGCCACCACCGCCTGGGGGATCATCGGCATGTAGAGGATGACGCGGTCGCCTTTCTCCACCCCCAGCCGTTTCATGGCGCCGGCGAACAGCGCCACCTGGTCGCGGAACTCCCGGTAGGTGATGGTCTCGACCGTGCCGGTGACCGGGCTGTCATAGATGATCGCCGGCTGGTCGCCGCGCCCCGCCTCGACATGGCGGTCGATGCAGTTGTAGGCGGTGTTCATCACGCCGCCCTTGAACCAGCGATAGAAGGGCGCCTTGGAATCGTCGAGCACCGTGTCCCAACGCTTGATCCAGGAGATTTCCTCGGCCGCCTCGCCCCAGAATCCCGCGGGATCGCTGAGGGAACGGGCGTGCATCTGGTTGTAGAGCTCCGCGGAAGATTGGGTCATCGGGGGCGTCCCATATAGTTCGTTAACTGCGCATTCCTCCGTACCACGCGCAATGATGGATCGCGCGCGGCGCATGGCTACTGTGCATCCACGCGTGCGCCGATGCAAAGAAGAAGCGGGGGTGCGGCGGGCTGCCGCAGGGGTGTGGTGGAACGGCTGGGCTTGATCGGGTATAGTCGAACAACGTACCGACGAACGGCGGAGAGCAGGATGGGCAAGGCATTGCGGAAGCCCTGGACGGTCGCGGAGTTCGTCGCCTGGGAAGAGCGGCAGGTCGAACGCTACGAGTTCGTGGACGGGATCGTGCGGATGATGACCGGCGGGACAGCGGCCCATTCGACGATCATCACCAACCTTGTCGTCGCCTTGAGATCGGCCATGCGCAATGGCCCCTGCCGCCCTCTCGTGGACACGCCCAAGGTGGTGACCGCCTTCGCCAGCCTCTACCCGGACGTCGCCATCGTCTGCCAACCGGTCGAGCCCGATCGCACGACGCTGGACGAGCCGACCGTCATCATCGAGGTCCTGTCCCCCAGCACCGAGGGCGAGGACCGCGGCGGCAAATGGGCGGCGTACCAGACGCTGCCGTCCTTGGCCCACTACCTGCTGGTCGTGCAGAACGAGGCGCGGGTCGAGCTGTTCACGCGCGACGGGGCCGGCTGGCGGTTCCAGGTCTTCACCGGGCTGAACGCGGTGGTCGAGCTGTCCACGGTCGGGGCCGCCCTGCCGCTGGCGGAGATCTACGACGGCGCGCTCGGCTGACCGTCAGGAGCGGCCGCCGTCCTTGTGCCCGGCGCGCACCCGGTCGAGCGAGGCGCGAACCCGCTGGACCAGCGCGTCCGGTGTGTCGGGGCTGAAGGCCATGTAGAGCGGGCCGGAAATGGCGTCGAGGCGCAGCACCGGCACCACCCGGTCGGGCGGCAGCCCGGCGAGCTTCAGGCGCTGCAGCATGGCCTGGCGGTCGGAGGGCATCAGGTCGATCCGTCCGCCGAGCAGCATGGCCAGCCCATTCGCCTCGTCGGAGTATGTGGTGACCGCCACGCCCTGCTCCTGGAGATGGGTGGTCTTCACATCCCGCAGCAGGCCGCCGATCTTCCAGCGCGCCGCATCCGCCAACCCGGCCGGAGCGATCTCCGTACGGTCCGCCCGGCGGTAGAGATGGACGTCGTAAGAGGCGACCTCGCCCACCCACTTGAACTGTGTCTCCCGCTCCGCCGTCCGGGCGATCTGGAAGATCAGGACCTGGGGCCCGCGCCGCGCCGTCTCGTAGGCCCTGGCCCAGGGAAAGACCTCGATCGGCGTGCGCACGCCGAGGTCGTCCAGAACGGCCTGCACGAGGTCGGCCGCGACACCGCGCACCCGGCCGTCCACCTCCACGCTGAAGGGCGGGAAGCTGGTGGTCACGACACGGAATTCCGGCTCCACCGTCTGCGCCCATGTGGGTGCCGCGGTCAGCAGTGCGAGGAGTATCCAGACCACCCGAGGCGTCACCGCTCGCGCTCCTTGACATCGGGCCGCGCACCGGCCCTTTCCCTTCGCCGGCACCCGTGGCAAGACTCGTCCCCACTGGTGCCATGCCGACGATCGGGGAACGGGGAGAACCGCCATGAGCGAGAGCCGTCGCAATCCATACGAAACGGATCTGGACCGCAACGCGGCCAACAACGTCCCGCTGACCCCCCTGTCCTTTCTGCGCCGAACGGCCTCAGTCTATCCCGAAAGGGTTGCGGTGATCCACGGGTCAATCCACCGCAGTTGGAAGGAGACCTATCAGCGCTGTGTGCGCCTGGCTTCAGCCCTACACCGCCGTGACATCGGAATCGGCGACACGGTGGCGGTGATGGCGCCCAACACGCCCGAAGCGTTCGAGGCGCATTTCGGCGTGCCGATGTGCGGGGCCGTGCTGAACGCGCTGAACATCCGGCTCGACGCCGAGGCGCTCGCCTTCATTCTGGAGCATGGCGAGGCGAAGGTTCTGCTGACCGACCGGGAATTCTCCGGCGTGATCGATCGGGCCGTGCGGATGATGCCGCCGGAGCGCCGCCCGCTGGTGATCGACATCGACGACCCGCTGGCCAAGGGCGGCACCCTGATCGGGGCCATGACCTACGAGGCGTTTCTGGAGACCGGCGATCCAGGCTGGGACTGGCCGATGCCGGCCGACGAGTGGCAGGCCATCGCCCTCAACTACACCTCCGGCACCACGGGCAACCCCAAGGGCGTGGTCTATCACCACCGCGGCGCCACGCTGAACGCCATGGGCAACGTGATGACCTGGGCGATGCCGCACCACCCGGTCTATCTGTGGACGCTGCCGATGTTCCACTGCAACGGCTGGTGCTTCCCCTGGACCATCGCCGCCATGGCCGGCACCAACGTGTGCCTGCGCACCATCACCGCCAAGGCCATCTACGACTCCATGGCCGACCATGGCGTCACCCATTTCTGCGGCGCGCCGATCATCATGGGGCTGATCTGCAACGCGCCGGCCGACCAGCGGCGCGAGCTGCCGCGCGGCATCCGCATGATGACCGCCGGGGCCGCCCCGCCCGCCGCGGTGATCGAGGCCATGGAGCGCCAGGGCTTCGAGATCGCCCATGTCTACGGCCTGACCGAGGTGTACGGTCCCGTCACCATCTGCGCCTGGCACGAGCAGTGGGACGTGCTGTCGCTGGAAGAGCGCGCCCGGCTGAAGGCCCGCCAGGGCGTCAATTACGTGACGCTGGAGGGCGTGATGGTGGCCGATCCCGTCACCCTCGCCCCCGTCCCCTGGGACGGGCAGACGATGGGCGAGATCTTCATGCGCGGCAACACAGTGATGAAGGGCTACCTGAAGAACCCGCGGGCGACCGAGGAGGCGTTCCAGGGCGGCTGGTTCCACACCGGGGATCTCGGCGTCCAGCACCCCGACGGCTACATCGAGCTGAAGGACCGCTCCAAGGACATCATCATCTCCGGTGGCGAGAACATCTCGACCATCGAGGTGGAGTCGGTGCTCTATCGCCACCCCGCGGTGCTGGAGGCCGCCGTCGTCGCCCGCCCCGACGAAAAATGGGGCGAGACCCCCTGCGCCTTCGTGACGCTGCGCGACGGGGCGGACGCCACCGAGGCCGACATCATCGCCTGGTGCCGTACCCACCTCGCCCACTTCAAGGCCCCGCGCACGGTGGTCTTCACCACCCTGCCGAAGACGTCGACGGGAAAGATCCAGAAGTTCGTGCTGCGCGAGCAGGCGCGGGCGTTGACCGGGGGGTGACGGGGGGCGATGCGCGCCCTCACGCCACCTTGAACCGCCGCAGCGACAGCGGCAGTTCCTCGCCGGCCACCGCCTTCTGGTAGGCGATGGTCAGCGTGCCGAGCGCCGCCTGCCACTGGTCCAGCTTGGCGGTGTCCGGCACCTGCACGGTGCTGACGCCGCAGCGGACCAGCAGCGGGAACTGGTCGGCGATGACGTGGCCGGTGGCGCGGATCTCGCCAGTGTAGCCGAAGCGCTCGCGCAGCTCGCGGGCGACGGTGAAGCCGCGGCCGTCGCGGAACTTCGGGAAGTCCAGGGCGATCAGGCCGAGGCGCTGGAGATCCGGGGCGACGTCCGACGCCAGCGCGCCGGACGGCAGCAGCACGCCCAGCGGCGCGTCGCGGCCGGCGAGCGTCTCGCGCTCCTCCCGCCAGCGTTTCAGGCTGACCACCACGGCGCCCCCGGCGGGCACCGGCCGGTCGTCGGGCAGGATGGTCCAGGCGTCGGCGACGGCCTCACCGGTCTCACGCAGCAGCGGCATAGAGGGTCTCCTTGAAGGGCTGGATGCCGATGCGGCCGAGCGTGTCGATGAAGCGCTCGCCATCCTTGCGGTAGTGGAGGTAGACGTTCACCAGCGCCTCGATGGCGGCGGGCACCTCCTCCGCCGGCAGGGCCGGGCCGACGATGTCGCCGATGGCGGCGTCGATGCCGGCGTTGCCACCGACGGTGATCTGGTAGAACTCCACGCCCTTCTTGTCCACGCCCAGGATGCCGATGTTGGCCACATGGTGATGGCCGCAGGCGTTGATGCAGCCGCTGATGTTGATGCTCAGGTCGCCGATGGCGAGCTGGCGGTCGAGGTCGGCGAAGCGCTCGGAAATCCCCTGCGCGATCGGGATGGCCCGCGCGTTGGCAAGCGCGCAGTAGTCCAGGCCGGGGCAGGCGATGATGTCGCTGACCAGCCCGATGTTGGGGGTGGCGAGGTCATGCGCCTTCAGCTCCGTCCACAGGGCGTGCAGCGCGTCCTTGCGGACATGGGCCAGCACCAGGTTCTGCTCGTGCGCCACGCGGATCTCGCCGAAGCTGTATCGGTCGGCGAGGTCGGCCACCGCCTCCATCTGCTCCGACGTGGCGTCGCCGGGGATGCCGCCGATGGGCTTCAGCGAGAGGGTGGCGCAGATGTAGCCCGGCGCCTTGTGGGCGACTGTGTTGGTCGCCACCCAGCGGGCGAAGGCCGGGTCGCTGGCCTTCGCCGCTTCGAACTCCGGACAGTGCCCGGGCAGGTCGGCCAGCGGGGGCGGCGCGAAGCGCGCCTGGATGGCCGCCACGAGCTCCGGATCGAGCGCGAACTTTGGCCCGCGGATGCGCGCGAACTCGGCGTCCACATGGGTCAGGAACTTCTCGATCCCCAGCTCGTGCACCAGGATCTTGATGCGCGCCTTGTACATGTTGTCGCGGCGGCCGAACTGGTTGTAGACGCGCAGGATGGCTTCCAGATAGGCCAGCCCGTCCGCCTCCGGCACCCAGTCGCGCGCCTTCTTGGCGACGAAGGGGGAGCGGCCGAGCCCGCCGCCGACCCACACCTCGAAGCCCACCTCGTCCTCGGCGTTCCGCTTCGCCAGCAGGCCGATGTCGTGCACCTTCACCGCCGCCCGGTCAGCCGGGCTGCCGGAGATGGCGATCTTGAACTTGCGCGGCAGGAAGGAGAATTCCGGGTGGTTGGTCGACCACTGCCGCAGGATCTCCGCGTACACCCGCGGGTCGATCACCTCGTCCGCCGCCGCACCGCAGAACTGGTCGGTGGTGACGTTGCGGATGCAGTTCCCGCTGGTCTGGATGGCGTGCATGTTCACGTCCGCCAGCTCGCCCAGGATGTCCGGCGTCTCGGCCAGCTTGATCCAGTTGAACTGCAGGTTCTGGCGGGTGGTGAAGTGGCCGTAGCCCTTGTCGTGCACGCGCCCGATGTGCGCCAGCCGGCGCATCTGGGTGGAGCTGAGCACGCCGTACGGCACGGCGATGCGCAGCATGTACGCGTGGAGCTGGAGGTACAGCCCGTTCATCAGCCGCAGCGGCTTGAACTCGTCCTCCGTCAGGTCACCCGCCAGCCGCCGTTCGACCTGGCCGCGGAACTGCTCGACCCGTTCGTGTACGAACTCGCGATCGACGGCGTCGTACTGGTAGAGGCCGACCGGCCCGGTGCTGGAGGTCATGACTGGGATCCGTTCAGAAACGCTGTGGGTCAGAACGCGTAGGCGAGCGCCGACGCCTGCTTGCCGAGATCCGTCCGCACGCTGGGGCCGTTCGCCCGCAGCCACTCGCGGTAGCGCAGGGGCACCGGCCGGCCCTCGGACAGCTTGACATCGATGGCGTACACGTCGACCACGATCTGATCAAGCAGACCCTGCTTCGCAAGGGCCAAAGCGCCGTCGATGGCGCCGGCCTCGTACACCGCGGCCCGGTCGACCGTATCGACCCACAGACCGTCCTTTCCATACCAGACAACCGAGCCGTCGCGCAGGCGGTTCGCGGTGATGGCCTTCGTGCTCATGGCTTCTTCTTCCTTCAGGTGGGCTTGGGCGGTCACGCGCTCAGCGCAGCGGCGGCGCGGCCGGATGGGATGGGGGTGGATTCGGTGGATTGCTGCCAGGCGCCGAGCCAGCCGCGCACCCGCACCACCTCGCCGACGGCGATGATGGCCGGGGCCTTGGCCTGGAAGCGCACGGCGTCGCGGCCGGCGTGGGCGAGGCAGGTCTCGACGACGGTCTGGGTCGCGGTGGTGGCGCTGGACACGATGGCGACGGGCGTCATCGGCGGCTTGCCCGCCTCGATCAGCCGGCGGGAAATCTCCGCGATGGTGCCGAGCGCCATGTAGAAGACGAGCGCACCCGGCAGCCGGGCGAGCGTCGCCCATTCCACGGCCTCCGGCAGCGCGCCGGACTTGTCGTGACCGGTGACGAAGGTCGCGGTGGTGGCAAGGCCGCGATGCGTCAGCGGAATGCCGGCGTAGGCCAGCCCACCGATGCCCGCGGTCACCCCCGGCACCACGCGGAAGCGGATGCCGGCCTCGGCCAGCGCCAGGCACTCCTCCCCGCCGCGGCCGAAGACGAAGGGATCGCCGCCCTTCAGCCGCAGCACGCGGTGGCCCTGCCGGGCCAAGGATACGAGCCGCTCGTTGATCTCCGCCTGCTTGGGCGACGGACGGCCGCCCCGCTTGCCGAGATCGACCAGCTCGGCCTGCGGCCCGGCGAGGTCGAGGATGTCGGCCGAGACGAGCGCGTCGTGCACGACCACGTCCGCCTCGTCCAGCGCCTTGGCGGCAAGCAGGGTCAGCAGACCCGGATCGCCGGGGCCGGCACCGGCCAGCCAGACGCTGCCCGGATCGAAGGCGGGAAGGCGGAGCTTCGCAAAGGGGGTCACGGCAGCCAACCCTCCTCGGTGGCGAGCAATTCGACCGCGCGGTTGATCGCCGCACCGTCGGCACCTTCGGCCCGCATCCGGTCGCGCAGATCCGCGGCGCGATCGAGCCGCTTGGCCCAGACGGCGGGGAACAGCCGCTCCAGCGCCAGCCGCAGGAGGCGCGAGAGGCCGGGGCTGCGCCCGCGGGTGGACACGGTCAGCAGCAGGTCGCCCCGCCGCACGATCGACGGGACATGGAAATCACACAGCGGGATCACGTCCTCGACGTTCACGAGAATGCCGAGCGCGCGCGCCTCGGCCGCCAGCGTCTCCCCCGCGTCGTCGGCCAGACCTGCCACGAACAGCACATGCACGCCGGCCAGATCGGCGGCGTCGGGCATGCGCGGCTGATAGGTCTCCCCCGCCAGCGCTTCCAGCGCGCCGTCGCCACCGGGCGCGAAAACCGCCGGGCCGGCCCCGCCGGCACGCAGCAGCTCCAGACGGCGCAGGGCCAGCGGCCCTGTGCCGACGAGCGCGATGCGCAGCTTTGCGGGATCGATGATCAGCGGGATCATGCTCGGGCTTTCACACTGTACGTGCCGTTGAATTTTCCAGCGGCGCTGTGGTTTCAACATATGTGTTTTACCGCCGCGCCGGTCAAGCAATCAACACATTTCACGCGCCGCCGGTTCCTATTGCACATATCTCGCATGCTAAAAATTAGGCCCTTGTCGCGAAGTTGAATATGTGGAATCGTGATGAAGCACAGTTCATTTGTGTGGATACAATAGACATGTTGGCCTCCTCCCACGATCCGGCACCGGTTGCGCTCGACCAGCGCGCCGCCCAGCTCAACCGGCGTTTCGCCCATCTCGCCGGGGTCGCGGTCATCGACGCCATCCAGCGGGACTGTCCCGGCCGGCTGGCGGTGGTGTCGTCCTTCGGCACGGAATCGGCGGTGCTGCTGGCCCTGGTGGCGGAGGTGGACCCGTCCATCCCGGTGATCGCCATCGACACCGGCAAGCTGTTCGGGGAAACGCACCGCTACCGCGACGATCTGGCGCACCGGCTGGGTCTGACCGACCTGCGGGTGGTGCGGCCGGACGCTGCGGCCGTGGCGGAGCGGGATGCCGACGGGCTGATGTTCACCCGCGACGCCGACGGCTGCTGCCACATCCGCAAGACCCTGCCGCTGGAGCGCGCGCTGCACGGGTTCGACGCCTGGATCACCGGGCGCAAGCGCTTCCAGTCGACCACCCGCGCCTCCCTGCCCCTGTTCGAGGCGCAGAACGGCCGCATCAAGGTCAACCCGCTGGCCAGTTGGACGCGCCAGCGCATCGAGGACGAGTTCACCCGGCGCGGCCTGCCGCGCCATCCGCTGGAGGCAGACGGCTTCCCGTCGGTCGGTTGCTACACCTGCACCGATCGTGTCGCCTCCGGCGCCGACCCGCGTTCCGGCCGGTGGGCCGGAACCGCCAAGACCGAATGCGGAATCCACACCGCCGGAACCGGAATCATCCCATGACCGATCTCGACCAGCTCGAAAGCCAGAGCGTCTACATCCTGCGCGAAGCCTACAACCGCATCGACAAGCTCGCCCTGCTCTGGTCGATCGGCAAGGACAGCAACGTCCTGCTCTGGCTGTGCCGCAAGGCCTTCTTCGGCCGGGTGCCCTTCCCCGTCGTGCAGCTCGACACCGCCATGGAACTGCCGGAGGTCTACGCCTTCCGCGACCGCATCGCGCGGGAATGGGAGTTGGACCTGAAGGTCGAGCAATGCCCGCCGGAAGAGGCGATGGACCCCACCCTGCCTCCGCTGACCCGCGCCGCCGCCCGCAAGACCGAAGGCCTGCGCAACCTGCTGCGCGACGGCGGCTACCAGGGGGTATTCGTCGGCATCCGCCGCGACGAGCAGGCGACCCGCGCCAAGGAACGCATCTTCAGCCCGCGCACACTCGACGGTGCCTGGGACGTGAAGGACCAGCCGGCGGAGTTCTGGGACCATTACAAGACCCGCTTCGCCGAGGGCACCCACGTGCGCATCCACCCGTTGCTGCACTGGACCGAGATCGACATATGGCGCTATTCCAAGCGCGAGGAAATCCCGATCGTGCCGCTGTATTTCGCGCGCGACGGCCAGCGTTACCGTTCGCTGGGAGAGAAGAACATCACCTTCCCGGTCGCCAGCCATGCCGCGACCATCGACGACATCATCGCCGAACTGGCCGTGACCCGCGTGCCCGAGCGCGCCGGCCGCGCCATGGACAACGAATCAGAAGACAGCTTCGAGCGGCTGCGCAGCGCGGGGTACATGTGAGATGGACACGCACAACACGAGCAAGGGGCAGCTCCGCATCGTCATCGTCGGCCATGTGGACCACGGCAAGTCCACCCTGATCGGCCGTCTGCTGCACGACACCGGCTCCCTGCCCGACGGCAAGGTGGCCCAGGTCCACGAGATGAGCCGCAAGCGCGGCATGCCCTTCGAATGGTCCTTCGTCATGGACGCGCTCCAGGCCGAACGCGACCAGGGCATCACCATCGACACCACGCAAATCCACTTCAAGACGGCGCAACGCCCCTACGTCATCATCGACGCGCCGGGCCACGCTGAGTTCCTGCGCAACATGGTCACCGGGGCCGCCGGGGCCGACGCGGCGCTGCTGGTCATCGACGTGCGCGAAGGTGCCCTGGAGCAGTCGCGCCGGCACGCCTACCTGCTGCACCTGCTGGGGGTGCGGCAGGTGGCGGTGGTCGTCAACAAGATGGACCAGGTCGGCTTCAACGCCTTCCGTTTCGACGGGGTGGCCGGGCAGATCACCCGCTACCTGGAGGAGCTGGGCATCCGCCCGACCGCGGTCATCCCGGTGTCCGCCCGGCACGGCGACTTCATCGTCAGCCGGACGGAGGAGGTGGACTGGTACAAGGGACCCACGGTGGTTGAGGCGGTGGACGCCTTCGAGCCCGCGCGGGCGCCGGTGGACCAGCCCCTGCGTTTCCCGGTGCAGGACGTGTACAAGCCCGACGACCGCCGCATCATCGCCGGCCGTATCGAGAGCGGGCGGCTGCGCGTCGGTGACACGCTGCGCTTCGCCCCCGACAACACCACGGCGCGCGTCGTCTCCATCGAGGGCTGGAGTGCGGCACCCGCCATCGCCGCCGCCGCCGGCCAGTCGATCGGCATCACGCTCGACAAGCGTGTGTTCGTGGAACGCGGCCATGTCGCCGTGCTCGACGGCACGCCCGTGGGTACGGCGTACCGGCTGACTGTACGCCTGTTCTGGCTGGCGCCTGGCACGCTCGCGGTGGGGCGTACGCTCACCCTCAAGCTCGCCACGGCCGAGCACCGGGTGACCGTCGAGGCCATCGAGTCCGTGGTCGACATCGAGGATCTGTCCACCGCCCCCGCCAAGGCCGTCCGCCGCAACGAGGTGGCGGAGGTGGTGCTGCGCAGCCGCTCGCCGGTGGTGCTCGACCGGGCGGACGTGCTGCCGCGCACCGGACGCGGCGTGCTGGTGGACGGCCATGACGTGGTCGGCGGCTGCATCGTTCTCGATTACGAGGACACGGGTGCCAACCTGCACGCGGTGGGGCACGCGGTGGCCCCGGCGGAGCGGGCCGCGGTCAACGGCCACGCCGGCGGCATACTGTGGCTGACCGGCCTGTCCGGGTCCGGCAAATCCACCCTGGCGCTCGGGCTGGAGCGGACGCTGTTCAAGCGCGGCTGGCAGGTCTTCGTGCTGGACGGCGACGGCATCCGCAAGGGGCTGGGCGCCGGGCTCGGCTTCTCCCCCGACGACCGCGCGGAGAACATCCGGCGGGTGGCCGAGACCGCGAAGCTGTTCGCCGACGCCGGCATGGTGGTGATCGCCTCCCTCGTGTCTCCCGCCCGTACCGACCGCGAGCGGGCGCGGATCATCGGAGGAGCGGCCTTCCACGAGGTGCATGTGGCCGCCGACCTTGCGATCTGCGAGGCGCGCGACCCCAAGGGCCTGTACAGCAAGGCGAGGGCCGGTGAGATCCCCGCCTTCACCGGTGTCTCCGCCCCTTACGAGGAGCCGGAAGCGCCGGAACTCTCCGTGGACACGGGCACCCTGTCGCAGGTCGAAGCACTGGACCGGCTGCTCGCCTACGCTGTGGGTGCGTTCGGGAACGGCGCTGTTTCGCGCGAAGACTTCGCGATCTGAGAACGCGCGGGCGTCGGTGGTCGCGCAGGCCACCGACACCCGTCCGGTCATATATAACAGATTGAATTTGCTGTATTGATTCAAAAATCCCTCTTTTCGCGCGGGAAAAATGCTGCCACGGTTTCCAATACGCAAACAAAATCGCGCAATTACCACCCCCAGATTCGTTCGGGAGAAATCCATGACGTTCCTCAACAAACGTCTGTCCGGTCTGGCGTTCGTGGCGGTGCTCGCCACGATGGGCGTCGGTTCCGCCTCGTCGCAGGACACGCTCCTCAACGTCTCCTACGACCCGACGCGCGAGTTCTACGTGGAATACAACACCGCCTTCGCGAAGACGTGGCAGGCGGAGACCGGGCAGACGGTCCGCGTGCGGCAGTCGCACGGCGGCTCCGGCAAGCAGGCGCGCTCGGTGATCGACGGGCTGGACGCCGACGTGGTGACGCTGGCGCTCGCCTACGACATCGACGCCATCGCCGACGCCGGACTGCTGGCCAGGAACTGGCAGACGCGGCTGCCGCAGAACAGCTCCCCCTACACCTCGACCATCGTGTTCCTGGTCCGCAAGGGCAACCCCAAGGGCATCAAGGACTGGGACGATCTGGTGAAGCCGGGCGTGCAGGTGATCACCCCCAACCCGAAGACCTCGGGCGGCGCCCGCTGGAACTATCTGGCCGCCTGGGCCTACGCCAAGGAGAAGAACGGCGGCGATGACGCGAAGGCCGAGGCCTTCGTGAAGGACCTGTTCAGGAACGTGCCGGTGCTGGACAGCGGGGCGCGGGGCTCCACCGTGACCTTCACCCAGCGCGGCATCGGCGACGTGCTGCTGGCCTGGGAGAACGAGGCCCACCTGTCGCTGAAGGAGTTCGGCCAGGACAAGCTGGAGATCGTCATCCCCTCCCTGTCGATCCTGGCCGAGCCGCCGGTGGCGGTGGTGGATTCGGTGGTCGACCGCAAGGGCACCCGCAAGCTGGCCGAAGCCTATCTCCAGTTCCTCTACACCCGCGAGGGGCAGGAGCTGGCGGCCAAGCATTTCTACCGCCCGCGCAACCCCGACCTCGCGCGGCAGTACGCCGACCGATTCGCCAATGTGAGGCTGGTGACGATCGACGACACCTTCGGCGGCTGGCGGGCGGCGCAGGCGCGTCATTTCAACGACGGCGGCGTGTTCGACCGCATCCTGCCGGGAGCGCGGTGAACCGTGGCGGTGGAGGCGACCCTGGACCGGCCCCGCGTTGGAATGGGTGCATCCCCCGCGAAGCCGCGGCGGATCATCCCCGGCTTCGGCATCACCCTGGGCTTCACCCTGGCCTATCTCGGCCTGATCGTGCTGATCCCGCTGGCGGCGCTGATCCTCAAGTCCTCCGGGATCGGGCTCTCCGGCTTCTGGAGCACGCTGAGCTCGCCGCGCGTGCTGGCGGCCTTCCGGGTGTCCTTCGGCATCGCGCTGGCCGCCGCCGCCATCAACGCGGTGTTCGGCATGCTGGTCGCCTGGGTGCTGGTGCGCTACCGCTTCCCCGGCAAGGGGCTGGTGGACGCGCTGGTGGACCTGCCCTTCGCCCTGCCGACCGCCGTGGCCGGCATCGCGCTGACCGCGCTTTACGCGCCCAATGGCTGGATCGGCAGCCTGCTGATGCAGTGGTTCGGGCTGAAGGTGGCTTTCACGCCGCTCGGCATCCTGGTGGCGATGACCTTCATCGGCCTGCCCTTCGTGGTGCGCACGGTGCAGCCGGTGCTGCAGGAACTGCCGCCGGAGGAGGAGGAGGCCTCGGCCTGCCTGGGCGCCAGCCGGGCCCAGACCATCGGCCGGGTGGTCCTTCCGGCGCTGCTGCCGGCTCTGGTGACGGGATTCGCGCTCGCCTTCGCCCGCGGGGTGGGGGAATACGGCTCGATCATCTTCATCGCCGGCAACATGCCGGGCGTGTCGGAGATCGTGCCCCTGATCATCGTCACCAAGCTGGAGCAGTACGACTATGCCGGGGCGGCGGCAGTCGGCACGATGATGCTGGCCGTGTCCTTCATCCTGCTGCTGGTCCTGAACGCCCTGCAACACTGGATGAGGGTGCGCCATGCGCGTTGACCGCTCCGCCCTCACCGACCCGGCCTGGGTCCGCGTGGCGCTGACCGCCACGGCGCTGCTGTTCCTGGCGCTGTTCCTGGTGCTGCCTTTGGCGAGCGTCTTCGTGGAGGCGTTCCGGCGGGGCTTCGACGCCTATTGGAAGGCGATCACCGAGCCGGACGCGGCGGCGGCGATCCGGCTGACGCTGCTGGTGGCGGTCATCGCGGTGCCGGCCAACCTGATTTTCGGCATCGCCGCCTCCTGGTGCATCGCCAAGTTCGACTTCCGCGGCAAGAACCTGCTGATCACCCTGATCGACATTCCCTTCTCGGTGTCGCCGGTGATCTCGGGTCTGGTCTATGTGCTGCTCTTCGGCCTGAACGGGCTGCTCGGCCCCGTCCTGCGCGAGCAGGGCATCCAGATCATCTTCGCCCTGCCCGGCCTTGTGCTCGCCACCATCTTCGTCACCTTCCCCTTCGTGGCGCGGGAGCTGATCCCGCTGATGCAGGAGCAGGGCACGGAGGAGGAGGAGGCGGCGCTGGTGCTGGGCGCCGGCGGCTGGCAGACCTTCCGGCGGGTGACCCTGCCCAACATCAAATGGGGCCTGCTCTACGGGGTCCTGCTGTGCAACGCCCGCGCGATGGGCGAGTTCGGGGCGGTGTCGGTGGTGTCCGGCCACATCCGGGGCGAGACGAACACCATGCCGCTCCATGTCGAAATCCTCTACAACGAATACAATTTCGTCGCGGCCTTCGCGGTCGCCTCGCTGCTCGCCTTCCTCGCCCTGGTCACGCTGGTGGCCAAGACGCTGCTGGAATGGCGCTTCGGGGCGGAGCTGGCGGCCACGCGGCGGTGAACGGGAGCATCGAGACCATGTCCATCGTCCTGAACGGCATCACCAAGCGCTTCGGCAACTTCCTTGCCCTCGACACTGTGGATCTGGAAGTGCGGGCGGGTGAGCTGCTGGCCCTGCTGGGGCCGTCCGGTTCCGGCAAGACGACCCTGCTGCGCATCATGGCGGGGCTGGAGTTTCCCGATGCCGGGACCCTGCGCATGGACGGCGAGGACGCCACCGACCGCAAGCCGCGCGACCGGCAGGTGGGCTTCGTGTTCCAGCACTACGCGCTGTTCCGCCACATGACGGTGTTCGACAACATCGCCTTCGGGCTGAAGGTGCGCCCGCGCGGCGAGCGCCCGTCCGCCACCGCGATCCGCGCCAAGGTCGAGCAGCTTCTGAGCCTCGTTCAACTCGAACAGTTCGCCGGCCGCTACCCGACGCAGCTCTCCGGTGGCCAGCGCCAGCGCGTGGCGCTCGCCCGCGCGCTCGCCATTGAGCCGAAGGTGCTGCTGCTCGACGAGCCCTTCGGCGCGCTCGACGCCAAGGTGCGCAAGGATCTGCGCCGCTGGCTGCGCGGCCTGCACGACGAGATCCACGTCACCAGCGTCTTCGTCACCCACGACCAGGAGGAGGCGCTGGAGCTCGCCGACCGCGTGGCCGTCATGGGTCATGGCCGCATCGAGCAGATCGGCACCCCGACCGAGGTCTACGACCGGCCGGCCAGCGCCTTCGTCTTCGACTTCCTCGGCAACGCCAACAAGCTGGAGGGGGTGGTGGAGGACGGCGTCGCCCGGCTTCCCGGCAACCTGTCCGTCGCCGTGCGGGGCCGCAAGCCCGGCCGCGCCCTGGCCTTCATCCGGCCGGACGACATCACGCTCGCCCACGCGCCGGACGGCCCCGCCCGCATCACCGCCATCCACGCCATCGGCCCGACCGCCCGTATCGACGTGGACCTGGACGGCACCGCCCTGGAGGTCGCCCTGCCCCGCACCGGGCTGGAAACGCTGGCGCTGCGCACGGGGGACCGCTGCCGGGTGTCGCTGGGGCAGGTGCACCTGTTCTGAGGCGCGGCGCGCCGGCCCCGGTGACCGACCGGAGCCGGTGCCGGAGCGGCGGGAGGTGGCGGCGCATCGGCGCGCCGCTACGTCCCGGACGGCCAGTTGTAGCCTTTCATGAAGTCGAGAAAAGCGCGCATCGCCGCGCTCGGCAGACGGCGGTTGGGGTAATACAGGAACCAGTGCGGCAACGTCGGGCTCCAATCCGCGAGAAGCTCCGACAACCGACCGGTCCGGATATGGGGCTTGGCATAGTCATCAAACACATGCGCGATGCCCCGGCCGGCCAGCGCCGCTTGCAGTTCGTTGTGCACCGAGCTGACGGTCAGCCGCCCCGTGGGGGTCACGTCGATCTCATCGTTCCCATCGGCAAACCGCCACGTCACGAGGGTGCCGCCAGGGAATCGACGCTTTATACAATCATGATTGACGAGATCTTGCGGGACCCGCGGCATCCCGCGCCGTTCGATGTAATCCGGGGAAGCCACGATCGCATATTTGAGGGCGGGCCCGAGCGGGACCGCGATCATGTCCTGCGCCAACTGTTTGCCGAACCTGACCCCGGCATCGAAACCCTGCTCGACGATGTCTATTACAGCCGCATCGCTGATGATTTCGAGATTCACGTCACGAAACCGATCCATGAAGTCGAAGGCCAGCGGGCAGAGAAGATGATCGACGGCCGGCGCCGGCGCATTGATCCGCAATGTCCCGGATGGGCTATCCCTCAACTCGTCGATCTCCGCGATCGCGTGCCGTATATCGCTCAGCGCCGGCGCCAGACGTTCAAGAAGGCGTTGTCCGGCTTCCGTCGGGGCGATGCTGCGCGTTGTACGATTGAGGAGCCTGATGCCGAGCGCGTTTTCCAAGGTGCTCATCGTCTGGCTCAAGGTCGATGAGGAGACGCCGCGCTCGAGCGCCGCCGCGCGGAAACCGCCACAGCGAACGATCGAGACGAACACATCGAAGCTGTCCAGACGAACCGGATTCATTGATTGGAAATCCTGATCAGGGTGATCGGCTTTGTACATATTATCAGCGCAATCCTCCCATGTCATGGTTGGCCCGGCGTCAACCGCCGCCTCCGCCGGCGGCTTTTCACCGGCCGAATCCGGCCGCTCGCGACCAAACGGCGCGAGAGAACGCCCAACCAGGAAGGGATGAGCGATGAGTGCCTTCACGCTGAACCGACGCGCCATCATGCTGTCCGCTGTGACGGGTGCCGCGGGCATGGTCGTCCCAGGCCTGGGTGGCTCCGGCAGCGCGAACGCCCAAGCCGTTTCCTCGGCGGGCGGCAACGCCGGTCACTACCGCTTCCGTGTCGGCGCGATCCACGCGACGGTCCTGAGCGATGGCGTCATCGGCGGTCCACCGCGGATCTACGCGAGCGACGCGCCCGAGGCCGCGTTGCAGGAGGTGCTGCGGCAAGCATTTCTTCCCACCGACCACCTGACGCTCAACTTGAACACGCTGCTGATCGAAACCGGTGAACGGCGGATTCTCATCGAGGCGGGCGCGGGCGCGACGATGGGTCCGAACGGCGGCCGCATCTTCGCGAACCTGGCCGCGATCGGCCTCGGTCCGGCAGACATCGACACGATCGTGATTTCACACACCCATCCCGATCATGTCGGCAACCTCAGGACCGCGGACGGCGGCAAGGCCTTCCCCCGCGCCACGGTTTTCGTGCCGAGGGCGGACTGGGATTTCTTCGTCCGCACCGATCCGGACCTCTCCTACATGCCTGTGCCGGAGGATTTCCGCCGGAGATTCGCGGCCGCGATCAAGAGCAGCCTCGGGCCGGTCATGAAGGATGTCGAACTCTATGAAGCCGGCGCCGAGATCGTGCCCGGCCTCACGACGCTCGCCGCCGCCGGCCATACGCCGGGCATGGCGACATTCCTCGTCCACTCCGGAAACGACCAGTTGCTGCTGACCGCCGACCTCGCCTATCACCCGGTTGTCAATATCGACAATCCCTGGCGTCCAGGCCCCGACCGCGACAAGGACACCGCCCTCGCGTCCCGCCGGCGCATCTTCGACAGGGCCGCCGCTGATCGCGTTCCGGTGCTCGGCTTCCACTTCCCGTTCCCCGGCCTCGGCAGGATGCTCAAGACCGACGGCGGCTACGCCTGGGTTCCCGCCAACTGGCAGTTCTGACCCGTCCGGAGACAGAACCGGAGATCGCCCGAACAGGCGGAACGGACCGGTAAGGCCCCTCGTCGGAATCTCCCGTGATGATCCCGACAAGGGGGCCGATACCGTCGGTCACGGCGAGACCCGTCCCCTACCCCCGCAGCGCCGCCGCGTGGTGGGCGAGGTGGTCGCCCATGAAGGACGCGATGAAGTAGTAGCTGTGGTCGTAGCCATCCTGGCGGCGCACCGTCAGCGGGATGCCGGCGGTGGCGCAGGCCGCTTCCAGAAGCTCGGGACGGAGCTGGCCGGCGAGGAACTCGTCGCCGGTGCCCTGGTCCACCAGCACCGGCTTCCGCCATGCGGTGGACGCCGCCAGCGCGGTGGCGTCGTAGGCCGCCCAGGCCGCCTCGTCCGGTCCGAGGTAGCCGGTGAAGGCATTCCGCCCCCATGGCACCTGCGACGGCGCCACGATGGGCGAGAAGGCGGACACCGACCGGTAGCGGTCGGGGTGGCGGAAGGCCGAGACCAGCGCCCCGTGGCCGCCCATGGAATGGCCCATGATCCCCTGCCGCGCCATGTCCAGCGGGAAGGCGCCGCCGACCAGCGCCGGCAGCTCCTCCGTCACGTAGCTGAACATGCGGTAGTTGGCCGACCACGGCTCGGCCGTGGCATCGACGTAGAAGCCGGCCCCCGAGCCGAAGTCGTAACGCTCGTGCTCGCCCGGCAGATCCAGCCCGCGCGGGCTGGTGTCGGGGAACAGCAGCGCCAGACCATGCTCCGCCGCGTAGCGCTGGGCGCCGGCCTTGGTGGTGGCGTTCTCCCACGTGCAGGTCAGGCCCGACAGGTAGGTGACCAGCGGCACCGGCCCCCGAGCCGCCTGCGGCGGCAGGTAGAGCGCGAACTCCATGGCGCAGCCGAGCACCGCGGAGCGGTGCCGGTGCACCTCCTGGACGCCGCCGAAGCAGACGTGCCGCTTCAGCCGTTCCAGTCCCTGTTCACCCGCCATCAGTAGAGCACCACCGAGCGGATCGACTTGCCCTCGTGCATCAGGTCGAAGCCCTCGTTGATTCGCTCCAGCGGCATGGTGTGGGTGATCAGGTCGTCGATGTTCAGCTTGCCGTCCATGTACCAATCGACGATCTTCGGCACGTCGGTGCGGCCGCGGGCACCGCCGAAGGCGCTGCCCTTCCACACGCGCCCCGTCACGAGCTGGAACGGCCGGGTGGAGATTTCCGCCCCCGACGGCGCCACCCCGATGATGACCGACTGGCCCCAGCCCTTGTGGCAGCATTCCAGCGCCTGGCGCATGGTGGTGGTGTTGCCGATGCATTCGAAGCTGTAGTCGGCGCCGCCCTTGGTCAGGTTGACCAGATAGGGGACGAGGTCGCCCTCGACCTCCTTGGGGTTCACGAAGTCGGTCATGCCGAATTTCTCGGCCAGTTCGCGACGCGCGGGGTTGAGATCGACGCCGACGATCTGGGCGCAGCCGACCATGCGCGCGGCCTGCACCACGTTCAGCCCGATGCCGCCCAGCCCGAACACCACCACGCGCGAGCCCGGCTCCACCTGGGCCGTGTAGACCACGGCGCCGACGCCGGTGGTGACGCCGCAGCCGATGTAGCAGACCTTGTCGAAGGGCGCGTCCTCGCGGATCTTCGCCACCGCGATCTCCGGCAGCACCGTGTACTGGGCGAAGGTGGAGGTGCCCATGTAGTGCCAGACCGGCTCGCCGTTGATGCTGAACCGGCTCTGCCCGTCCGGCATCACGCCGATGCCCTGGGTCGTGCGGATCGACTGGCACAGGTTGGTCTTGCGGCTGAGGCAGTATTCGCACTGCCGGCATTCCGGCGTGTAGAGCGGGATGACGTGGTCGCCCTTGCGAACGCTGGTCACGCCGGGACCGACGTCCACCACGATGCCGGCGCCCTCGTGCCCGAGGATGCAGGGGAAACGCCCCTCGCTGTCCAGGCCGGACAGGGTATAGGCGTCGGTGTGGCAGATACCGGTGGCCTTCAGCTCGACCAGCACCTCGCCGGCGCGCGGGCCGTCCAGAGTGACGGTCTCGATGCTGAGCGGCTTGCCGGCCTCGAAGGCGACCGCGGCTTTCACGTCCATACCCGTTCCCCTGATTGTTCGTTCGTGTTCGTCGGCACGCCCGTTGGCGTGCCAACGTTTATAGCGCGGGGGATCGGGCCGGGACACCCCTTATGCGGCCGGCACCACTTCCAGATCAGGCGCTGCGCACCTCCGTCAGGAACTGGGTGACCGCGCTGGACATCGCGAGCGACCGTTCCGTCAGCATGCGCGCCGTGTCGTGCACCGCCGACGCCGCCTGCTCCGACGCGTTGGACGACCGCAGCACGCCGTCGATGGTGTTGGCGACCTCCTGCGTCGCGGTCGCCTGCTGCTCGACAGCCGCCGCCACCGCGGCGGTGACGCCGTCGATGCGCTGGACGTCGGTCTCGATGCTCTGGATGGCGCCGACAGCCGCGCCCGTGGCACCATGCATCGCACGCACGAGTTCCTCGATCTCTCCCGTCGCCCGCTCGGTCTGCGCCGCCAGCGCCTTGACCTCACCGGCGACCACGGCGAATCCCTTGCCCGCCTCGCCGGCCCGCGCCGCCTCGATGGTGGCGTTCAGCGCCAGCAGCTTGGTCTGGGACGCCACGGCGACGACCAGACGGAAGACCTTCTCGATGCGCTGGGCGATCTCGGTCAGCCCGTTGATATGGACCAGCGACTCCTGGGCGCGCGACACGCTCGACCGGGTGGCCTGCGCGGCGTCGGCGATGCGGCCGGAGATTTCCCGGATCGACGCGCTGAGCTGCTCGCTGGCCGAGGAGATGACGGAGGCCTGGGTGTTGGTGGATTCCGCCAGCGAGGCCATCTCGTCGGCGGTGGCCTCCAGCCGGCGCGCCTCCTCCGTCAGGGTGCCGACGGCACCGCCGACGTTGGATTCGAAATCATCGGCCAGCTTCGCCTGACGGCTGACCACGGACCAGGTGAGCATGGCCGCGATATAGGTGCCGTCCTCTTCGCGGATCGCCGAGACCTTGAGGTCGAGGGTTTCACCGCCCAGGCGGATGCGGGTGCGCCAGGGAAGCCGGGACGGGTCGGCGAGAATCGCCCGCTGATGGGCGGGGTGGCGGTGGAACACGTCGATCGAGGTGCCGACGATGTTCGCCGGGTCGATGGGCAGCAGGTGGCGCAGACCCTGGAGCGTGTCCTTGCTCGACTGGTTGGCGTAGGTGATCGTCCCGGTCGCGGGATCGGCCACCAGCACCGCGACCGGCATCTCGTCCAGCATGCGCAGCAGGTGCCGGGTCCGGCGCTCCGCCTCGACCTCGCGGGTGACGAGCTGCCAGGACAGCATCAGCGACACCACACGGTCGCCGGAGCGCACGGCGCTGATGTGCAGATCCATCACCTGCCCGCCCAGGCTTATGCGGGCCTTGTGCGGCAGCCGCCCCGGATCGGCCAGCATCGTGCGCTGGCGCATCGGGGTCCGGTGGAAGATGTCGATCGACTGGCCGACCAGCTTGTCGGCTGGCACGGGCAGGACATCCTGGATCGTCTTCAGCGTCTCGACCGTCGCTTTGTTGACGTACGTGATCTCAAAGGTCTTCGGATCGCAAAGGATGATGTTGGCCGGCACCTGATCGGTCACCAGCTTGGCGGTTTGGAAAAGTCGCATCGCGTCCCCCGATTGCATGGTCCGATCCGGGGGCCGCGTGACACGTCCATCCCCGAACTCATACTTTGGTGCCTATTGACATCCAAAGCGCCTATTGACCATGCAGGCCTTGTGCCATATGTCAAATCACGTTGGGAAACCGTGCTTCAGCCCGAACCGCGAAGGCACGCGCCGCGCGATGGAGCGGGCATGCGCAGAATGCATCGCAAACTGCATCGCACGATGAAGCGCCGGCCTTCGAATCGCCCTTTCATCGCGGTGGAGGCTTGTGGCTCTATTCGCCCGGCGCGGCCCGCCCGCCGCGCGCCTTGGGAAAGCCGATGGTAGCACTGCTTCAAAGTCATGGCGGCGGTCTGTCGCCGCAGAGCCCGCAGCTCACGCTCGGGGCCAAGATCCGTATGATCAACTGGGGGCTCGTGCTCCTGGTCTGCCTCATCTCCGCCTTCGGCGTGGCGCTGCTCTATTCGGCGGCTGGCGGGCAATGGGACCCCTGGGCCAAGGCGCAGCTCATCCGCTTCATCCCCGGTTTCGTGGTGATGCTGGTGATCGCGCTGGTCGACGTGCGGCTGTGGCTGAAGTCCGCCTATTTCATCTATTGCGCGGTGCTGGCTCTGCTGGTGGCGGTGGAGATCATGGGCCACATCGGCATGGGCGCCCAGCGCTGGATCAACCTGGGCTTCTTCGTGCTGCAGCCGTCGGAGCTGATGAAGCCGGCGCTGACCCTGGCGCTGGCGCGCTATTTCCACGGGCTGACGCTGGACCAGATCGGCCGGCCGCTTCTGCTGATCCCACCCCTGACGCTGATCGTGCTGCCGGTCGGGCTGGTTCTGCTGCAACCGAACCTTGGCACGGCGCTGCTGCTGATCCTGGGCAGCGGCGCCATCTTCTTCGCGGCCGGCGTGCGGCTGTGGAAGTTCATCGTGGCGATCGGCGCCGGGCTGGGCGCCATCCCCATCGGGTGGGAGTTCCTGCACGACTATCAGCGTCAGCGCGTCTACACCTTCCTCGACCCGGAGACCGACCCGCTCGGGGCCGGCTACAACATCCTTCAGTCCAAGATCGCGCTCGGCTCCGGCGGCCTGTTCGGCAAGGGTTTCATGATGGGCTCGCAGAGCCAGCTCATGTTCCTGCCAGAAAAACACACCGACTTCATCTTCGTCGTGCTGGCGGAGGAGTTCGGGATGGCGGGGGCCGTGCTGCTGCTGTTCCTCTACATGCTGCTGCTGATCTATGGAGTGGTGATCACGCTGTCCTGCCGGAACCAGTTCGGCCGGCTGGTCGGCGTTGGGCTCACCACCTCCTTCTCGCTCTACATGTTCGTGAACGTCGCCATGGTGATGGGCCTGATCCCGGTGGTCGGCATCCCCCTGCCGCTGGTGTCCTACGGCGGCACGGCGATGATGACGCTGATGATCGGCGTCGGCCTGCTGCTCAGCGTTTCCGTGCACCGCGAGCTGCGGATCCCGCGCAGCGGTCTCGGGGAGTTATCGGCTCCCCGAGCGGCGTTTCCTCAGGCCTGCTTGGCGTCGATGATGCCGCGGCGGATGGCGCGGGTGCGGGTGAACAGCTCCTGCAACCGGTCGCCCTCGCCCCAGCGGATGGCGCGCTGGAGCGCGGTCAGGTCCTCGGTGAAGAGCTGGAGCGTTTCCAGCACCGCCTCGCGGTTGTTCAGGAACACGTCGCGCCACATCACCGGGTCGCTGGCGGCGATGCGGGTGAAGTCGCGGAAACCGCCGGCGGAGAATTTGATCACCTCCGACTTGGTGGTCTCCTCCAGGTCCGACGCCGTTCCAACGATGGTGTAGGCGATGAGGTGCGGCAGGTGCGAGGTGATGGCCAACACCCGGTCGTGATGGGCTGCGTCCATCGTCTCGACGTTGGAGCCGCAGCGGCGCCACAGCCCGGCCACCTTCTCCACCGCGTCCGCGTTGGCACCCGTCGGCGGGGTGAGGATGCACCAGCGCCCGTTGAACAGCGACGCGAAGCCGGCCTCCGGCCCGGAATGCTCGGTGCCGGCCACCGGGTGGCCGGGGATCAGGTGCACGCCGTCGGGCACATGCGGGCCGATGTCGCGCAGCACCGCCTGCTTCACCGAGCCGACGTCGGTCAGGATGGTGCCCGGCTTCAGGCGCGGCGCCAGCCGCTCCCCCATCTCGGCGAAGCTGCCCATGGGCGTGCAGAGGATGACGAGGTCGGCCCCATCGACGGCGGCCTCCAGGTCGGTCGTCGCCTCCGCCACGATGCCGAGTTCCAGCGCCTTGGCGCAGGCGGCCTCGCTGCGGTCGCCGCACACCACCGTACGCGCCAGCCCATAGGCCGGCACCGCGCGGGCGAGCGACGACCCGATGAGTCCGATGCCGATGATGGCGATGCGGTCGAAGAGCGGTGCGGTGGCGGTCATGATGGATCCCGGAGCCGGGTTACTCGTCGCCCGCTTTAAAGCACCAAGCCGCGCCAACCGCCAAGCGGAAGTTTCGGGACATGCCACATCATGCGACAAACCGGCAAAGCCGCTACGGTTGTCTTGCCCGGGAGAACGCGACTATCGTGACGTATCGTTAAGAGGTGCACGCCGCCATGATCGGAACTCTCGCGGACCTTCTCCATCCCCACAGCCCGGCCGAACTCGAGCGTGCCATTTTGGAGCATCGCCCCCTGTTCCTGCGGGGGGACCGCACACAGGAGTTCCAAGCCCTGGTGTCCTGGGAGGAGATCGCCGGCCTGCTCACCATCGACCATCTCCAGACCCATCGGGTCCGCGTGGTCCGACAGGGCCGCGACCTGCCCGTGGAGATGTTCACCCACCCCCCGACATTCACCGACACCCCGACAACGGCCAACGGCCGCAGGCTGGCGGCGGAACGCTTTCACGACCTGTGCCGGCAGGGCGTCAGCCTGGTCGTCAACCGCATCGAACAACGGCTGCCGCGCATCGCCGCCATGAACGCGGTGGTGGAACGCCATCTCCAGGCGCCGGTGATCACCAACGCCTATGCGAGCTTCGAGCGACAAAGCGCGTTCCCGATACACTGGGACGACCAGAATGTCCTGATCCTCCAGGTCCGGGGGCGCAAGCGATGGTCGCTGTTCGGCCAACCGCATCGGCTGCCCTCGAAGGACAGCCACGCCTTCCCGAGTCCGGGGCCGGTGGCGGCCGATGAGCCGGCATTGGACCGGGTGATGGAGCCGGGGGACATCCTGTACATCCCCCGTGGCGAGGTGCATCGGGCCGAAGCTGCGGGTCCGGATTCCCTCCATCTCACCGTCACCGTCATGCCCCCACGCGGCGACGACGCCGTTCGCTGGCTGCTCACGCAGGCCATGGACACCGAGGAGATATTGCGCCGCGACATCACACCACTGGCTGGCGCCGAGGCACTTCGGGAGCAGGAGGCCAGCCTGCGCGCAACCCTGCACCGGCTGCTCGACAGCCTCGATCTGGATCGATTCCTCACCTATGAGAACCGTAGACGCGAGCCGGCCCGCCCTCTGACCCTCGGCGTGTTCCCCCTTCAGGGGCAGGACGTCCAGGTGTCGCCGGCGCTGCTCCGGCCGGTCGCGCTGCCGGACGGGGACCACGCGGTGGTTCACGCGGGTTCCATTCGTCTCCAAATGTCCGCGGACGAGCGGACGGTGCTAGGCCTGCTGATGGAGCGCGGCGGCCTCTCACCCGCGGACATTGCGCAGTGCTTGCCGGGCCTCGCCCCGGCGGCATTGGAAACGGCGCTCGCCGCCCTGGCTCGCAAGTCGCTGGTTTTCGTGTTTCCCGACTGACCGGAGTATCGGCCCCGTCACCCCTTCAGAAACGCGTCCAGCGCATCCACAACGGCTGTCATCTCCTCGCCGGTGCCGATGGTGATGCGCAGGCAGTCGGGCAGCCCGTAGGCGTTCATCTGCCGCACCAGGATGCCGCGGCCCTTGAGGAACTGGCGGGCCGCCTCGGCGTCGTCCTTGCCGCCCGGCTGGCCCTTGAAGGAGACGAGCACGAAGTTGGCGATGCTCGGGTGCACGGTCAGGCCGAGCGCCTGCGCCTTCTCCACGAACCAGCCCCGCCACTCCTCATTGTGGGCGCGGCTGCGGTCCAGGAATTCCGGATCCTCGAGCGCCGCGACGCCGGCCGCCTGCGCCGCACCCGACACGTTGAAGGGGCCGCGCACGCGGTTAAGGATGTCGGCCACCCCGGCCGGGCAGTAGGCCCAGCCCAGCCGCATGGAGCCGAGCGCGAAGATCTTCGAGAAGGTCCGCGTCATCACCACATTGGGGAAGCGGTCCACCAGCTCCGCGCCGGCGCCGTAGTCGTTGCGGGTGACATATTCGGCGTAGGCCGCATCGATCACCAGCAGGACGTTGGCCGGCAGGCCGGCGTGCAGGCGCGCCATCTCCTCGGTGGTGAGGAAGCTGCCGGTCGGGTTGTTGGGGTTGGCGACGAAGACGATCTTGGTGCGCGGCGTCACCCGCGCCAGCAGCGCGTCGACATCGGTGGTCAGGTTGGTCTCCGGCGCCGCCACCGGTGTGGCGCCCACCGACTTGGCGGCGATCGGGTACATCAGGAAGCCGTGGGCGCTGTACAGCACCTCGTCACCCGGCCCGGCGTAGGCGCGGCACAGCAGCCCGATCAGCTCGTCCGAGCCGGCCCCGCAGACGATCCGCTCGGCGTCGAGACCGAAGCGGCGGGCCAGCGCATGGCGCAGCTCGGTCGAGCCGCCGTCGGGGTAGCGGTGGATCTGGCCGGCGAGGCGGGCGTAGGCCTCCATCGCCTTCGGGCTCGGCCCCAGCGCGCCCTCGTTGGACGCAAGGCGGATGGAGCCGGCGGCCTCGCCGCCGATGTAGGGAGCGATGTCGAGAATGCCGGGCCGGGGCACCGGAGCGGTCGGGGATGACATGGCCTGAACCTTGGAAGACGGAAGGAACGGAAGGGGTGCTCAGCCCTTGCGGCCGTCCTGCGGGAAGGACAGCGGCACAGCGTAGCCGCCCAGCGTGATGACCCGCACCGGCATATCGCTGAGCCGGGCGATCAGCGCCGCCACGCGCGGGTCGTCGGGAGCCACGAAATCGGCGATCTCCACCAGATGCACCGACGGGCCCTGCGGGTCGCGCGAATGCCAGGTGCAGAAGCTGGTGGGCGGCAGGCGGTTCGCCTCCAGCGCGTCCTTCAGCCGGCCGCGGCTGAGATCGGCGCCAAGCTCGATGCCCAGCAGCGTGCGGTCGTCGCCGGTCGGCTCGTGCGGGATGGGACCAATGGCAAGCGCGTCGCGATCCTCCCCCCGCGCGTTGCCGCGCCCACAAAAGGGAAGCCGCGCCACCACACGCGGCGTACGCCCGTCGGCGTTGACCAGGAAACGCCACCAGGGGTCGGCGTCATCCTCCGCCGGATAGGGGACGATGCCGACGGTGGCGTTCCCCTCCGCCACGGCGCGCAGGGCGGCGGCGGGCGAGTTCACGGCGGTCATCGGCACGGCGCTGCCGAAATGGTCGCGCGCAATGTCCCAATAGCCGCGCCGGTCCTCCGGCGCGAAGACGGCGATGGCGAAGGGCCCCTGGAGGCGGGTCAGCGCCGAGATCATCTCGCGCCACATCCGCACCATCACCTGTGGCGGGAAGGACCCGGCATGGCGCGCCATCAGCCGGCGGAGGATCACCGCCTCGCGGGCCGGGCGCAGGTTGATCCCGCCCTCGATCCCCTTCACGTGCCCAACCTGCTCCACGATCCGGGTGCGCCGCATCAGAAGATCGTGGATGGCGTCATCGATCTGATCGATCTCGCGCCGCAATTCGTCGAGTGAGGGTGTCGAGGACATCTTGGGGTTAATCCGGGGACCGATGACGGTTAGTAGTAGTCCGCAACCGCGCCGAAATCAAAGAAAACCGCGTCGGTTCCGTATCTTGCCGGTCCCGTAGGGTGGAGGCACCTGTACGGAGGGATTGCCACCGCCGGGTCGCGGCGGCGGTCGTAACCCGCGCGGCTTCCGCGTGTTCCTGCCTCAAGCAAGACACGCGGGGAGGCTCATCATGATCCGGTTCGTCATTCTTCTGTCCGTCGCGGTCGCGGTGCCGGCGCATGCCGCGGATCCGCCGCCGGTGCAGGAAGCCGTCGTGGAGCGGGTGGCGCCGCACGAACTCCGCCCGCTGGGCAGGGCGGAGGCGCAGGCGATGATCGGGCTTTCCGCCCGCACCACCGACGGCAAGCCCGCGGGCACCATTCACGATTTCGTGCTCGCCACGCCGAACGGGCCGGTGGAGCGGGTGGTGCTGTCATCCGGCGGGCTGTTCGGCATCGGCTCCACCATGGTCTCGGTGCCGGTGGACCGGCTGACGGTGGATGCGGCGAGCCAGTTCCGCAGCCCGATTACGGCCCCGCCGACCGCGGTCACCCTGCAACTCAGCGCCGACGAGCTCGCCCTGGCGCCCGGCTTCTCCTACACCCCGAACGAGGCGACGCTGAGCAGCCGCAAGTGACGATGACGCCGGATGCGAGTCGTCATTCGGTGCGCGGGGCGGTGCGCGGTGCGATGCGCCGTGCGGCGGGGGCGGCACCGCCCGGCAACGGCACGATCAGCCGGCGCTTGACCGGCTGGACCGTCCGCCGCGTGACCCCGGCGAAGATCTGCTTCGACGCCTCGATCATGGTGACGCCGGCGAAGGCCTTGAACCAGCGCTCCCCCACTTCCTCCCACGCCGGGGCTGTCGTCAGCAGGAAGCGCGAGCGCAGCGGCGGGATGAACAGCGCGTGCGCAGATCGCTCCGGCACGAACATGGTGTCGCGCAGCACCTGCTTGAGCTGGGAGGAGGAATAGGGAAAGCCGTGACCGAAAGGTGTCCAGTCCGCGCGCGCCCACAGCCCGCGGCGGTTGGGCACCACCACCAGCAGCCGGCCGCCGCCGGCCAGCACCCGCCAGATCTCCCGCATCATCGGACGGAGCTGCTCCGTCCCTTCCAGCCCGTGCACCAGGAGAACACGATCGACCGACATGTCGGCGAAGGGAAGATCGCCCTCCTCGGCCAGCGCCACCAGCCCCGGCCCCTCCTTCGGCCAGAAGGTAACCCCCTGCCCGGCCGGCATCACCGCCAGCACGCGGTCCGCCTCGGCGCGGAAGGGCCGCAGGAAGGGGGTGGCGTAACCAACGCCCAGCACGATCTGTCCACGCACATCGGGCCAGAGAAGGCGCAACCGCCGGCGGATCATCCGGCGGGCGACCTGCCCAAGGCTCGACTGGTAAAATTCCCTCAGATCGACGATGTCCGTGTGCATGATCGTCGCAGACTAGCATGAAATTCTCGGAAAGGGACCCGTGCCATGGAGATCCACCTGATTCCGGCCTTCAGTGACAATTACGTCTACCTCCTGCGCGATCCGGAATCGGATGCCGTGGGCGTGGTCGATCCCGGCGACGCGGCACCCGTGGTCGAGGCGCTGGAGCGGCGGGGCTGGCGCCTCACCCACATCCTCAACACCCACCATCACAACGACCACATCGGCGGCAACGCCGCGCTGAAGGCACGCTACGCCGCGACGGTGATCGGCGCCGCCGCCGACGCGCACCGCATCCCGGAGCTGGACGTGACGCTGGGCGACGGCGACACGGCAGCGTTCGGCGGCCAGACCGCGCGGGTGATCGACACCCCCGGCCACACGGTCGGGCACATCGCCTTCTGGTTCGAGGGCGCCGAGGCGCTGTTCTGCGGCGACACGCTGTTCGCGCTGGGCTGCGGCCGGCTGTTCGAGGGCACCGCGGCCCAGATGTGGGGCTCGCTGCGCGCCTTGCGCGCCCTGCCCGAGGCCACGCGCGTCTATTGCGGGCACGAATACACCCTGTCCAACGCCCGTTTCGCGGTGACGGTGGACCCTGAAAACGACGAACTGCAGCGGCGCTTCGCGGCGATCAAGGCGATGCGCGAACGTGGCGAGCCGACCATTCCCTCCACCATCGCCGAGGAACGGCGCACCAATCCCTTCCTGCGCGCCGACGACGCGCAAGTGCAGGCGGCCATCGACATGGCCGGCGCCGATCCTGGGCGGGTTTTCGCCGAACTGCGCCGCCGCAAGGACGGATTCCGCTGACGGCGATGGAGGCGGGAGGATGGTGCGTCCCGCGAACGGGTTGCCCGCCGCCGCCCATCCGCTACACTGCCGCGGCCCGCTTGGGGGCGGCACGGAGAGGTAGGAGACAGGGACCGATGAAACTTCGCTACAGCGCAACGTCACCCTATGTGCGCAAGGTGATGATGGTGGCGATCGAGTGCGGGCTGGAGTCGGCCATCGATAAGCAGCCGACCGACGCCTGGTCGCCGGAGACCGACCTGCCCAAGGACAACCCGCTGAGCAAGGTGCCGACGCTGATCCTGGCCGACGGCACCACCCTGTTCGACAGCCCGGTCATCTGCGAGTATCTGGACACCCTGCACGACGGCGCGCGGCTGTTCCCGGCGGTGGGCCCCGACCGCTGGAAGGCGCTGCGGCTCCAGGCGCTGGCCGACGGGCTGAACGACGCGGCGGTCGCGCTGCGGCTGGAAAGCGTGCGTCCGGACGGTGAGCGGTCGGAGAAGTGGATGAACCGCCAGCGCGCCGCCGTGCTCCGCTCGCTCGACGCGCTGGAAGCGGAAGCCGGCAGCCTCGGCGAAACGCCGACCATCGGCACCATCGCGGTGGCGGCGGCGCTCGGCTACATCGATTTCCGCTTCGCCGATCTCGGCTGGCGGGAGACGCGGCCGGCGCTGGCGCACTGGTTCGAGCCGGTCTCGGCCCGTGACAGCTACCGCCGCACCGCACCCCCGACCTGACAAGGGAGCGCACGGCATGACGGAACCGCTGACGCCCGAAGGCATCATCGCGACGCTTGGCATGAAGCCCCACCCGGAAGGCGGCCACTATGTGGAAACCTTCCGGGACATGCCGGCCTCCGGCGGCCGCGGGGCGAAGACGGCGATCTTCTTCCTGCTCCGGGCCGGCGAACGGTCGCACTGGCACAGCGTGGACGCGGTGGAGAGCTGGCACTGGCACGCCGGCGCTCCGCTGGAGCTGGCGATCTCGGAGGACGCGGCGACGATCGAGCGTCACGTCCTCGGCACCGACTTCGCCGCCGGCCAGCGCCCCCAGGCCACGGTTCCCGCCAACGCCTGGCAGTCCGCCCGCTCGCTGGGGGACTGGACGCTGGTCGGCTGCACGGTGGCTCCGGCCTTCGAGTTCGCCGGCTTCACCCTGGCGCCCGAAGGGTGGGAGCCGGGGACCTGACGCTTACGCCGCGGTCGCCGCCGGCACCAGCTCCCCCACCCCGCCCGCGTCGCGGCGGACGGTCAGCAGGCGGTCGTGGAAGGCGGTCAGGCTGGTGCGGTGGCCGATGCTGACGACGGTCGTGCCGGGCAGCCGCTCGCGCAGCAGGCCGTAGAGGCGCGCCTCCGTCTCCGGGTCGCAGGCCGAGGTGGCCTCGTCCATGAACAGCCAGGCGGGGCGGTGCAGCAGCACGCGGGCGAAGGCGATGCGCTGCTGCTCGCCGCCGGACAGGCGCTGCCCCCAATGGTCCTGCTCGTCGAGCCGGTCGGCCATGGCGCCCATCCCAACCGCGTCCAGTGCCGCGCGCACCGTCTCGGCCGGAACGGCGTCGGCGGAGTCGGGGTAGGTGACGGCGGCGGCCAGGCTGCCGATGGGCATGTAGGGCTTCTGCGGCAGGAACATCGCCGCACCGGACGCCGGCAGCCGCACCGTGCCGGCGCCGAAGGGCCAGATGCCGGCGATGGCGCGGAACAGCGTGCTCTTGCCCGACCCCGACGCGCCCGTCACCAGCACCCGCTCGCCGGGCGCGACCGTCAGATCGGCGTGCACCAGCGGCCGGCGGTCGAGCGGCAGCGTCAGCGTCAGTCCCTTCAGTTCCAGCTCCGGCCGCTCGCCGCGCACCCGCGCCACGCCAGCGTCGAAGCGGCTGGCCGCCTGCACCGCGGCGACGGCCCGGTGGAAGCCGATCAGCCGGTCCACCGTCGCCTTCCACTCGGTCAGGCTGACATAGGCGGAGATGAACCACGACAGGCTTTCCTGCACCTGCCCGAAGGTCGACGAGATCTGCATCAGCCCGCCAAGCTGGATTTGCCCCGCGAAATAGCGCGGCGCACCGACGACGAAGGGGAAGATGATCGCCACCTGCCCATAGCCGCTGGTGAACCAGGTCAGCCGCTTCTGCGTGCGCATGATCGACCACCAGTTGGCGACCACATGGCCGAAGCGCTCCGCGAAGCCGCGCTGTTCCTGCGCCTCGCCGCCATGCAGCGCCACGCCCTCCGCGTTCTCGCGCAGGCGGATCAGGGAGAAGCGGAAATCCGCCTCGTAGCGCTGCTGGTCGAAGTTCAGCCGCGCCAGCGGCCTTCCGATCAGGTGCGTCAGCACGCTGCCGGCCAGCGCGTAGATGACGGCGACCCAGACCATGTAGCCGGGGATCTCGACCTCGTGCCCGAACAGCGGCACCGCCAGCGGCCCCGACAGCGCCCACAGGATGCCGAGGAAGGAGACGAGGTTGACCGTGTTGGACAGGAAGCCCAGCGTCAGCGTCAGCGTGTAGGCCACGAAAAGGCGCAGGTCGTCGGCGATGCGCTGGTCGGGGTTGTCGGTCGTCTGCCCGGCGAATTGGAGCCGATAGTAGGTCTGCCCGGCCAGCCAGTCCTTCAGATAGCGGTCGGTCAGCCAACGCCGCCAGCGGATCTGGAGCATCTGGTTGAGATAGAGGTTGTACACCGCGACCGCGATGAAGATCGTCGCCAGAACCGTGAAGTAGAGAAGCTGACTGGAATACTCCGCCTCGTTCTTTTCCTGCAAGGCGTTGTAGAAGTCGTTGTTCCAGGCGTTGAACAGGACGTTCAGATAGACCTGCCCGAGATTCAGCAGGATGATCACGGCAAGCAGGCCGCGGGCGGCCCAGCGCTCCTCCGACGACCAGTAGGGACGGGTCAGCGTCCACAGATCCCGGAAGAACGCTCTGGTGGTGGCGATGCGGCTCATGCGGCGCGCTCCGGATTCCGGCTTACGACGAAGGAGTTATGAACCTCCGCGTTCAGCGCCGCAACACGTCCCGGCTGGCCAGCACGGCACCACCAATGATCAGCGCGCAGGCCACCCACACGCTCCACCCCCCGGCGCGGTCACCGAACAGGATCAGCAGGAAGGTGGACAGCAGCGGCGTGGCGTAGGACAGCGCGCCCAGCGCCCGGATGTCGCCGCGCTTGACCCCATGGTCCCACACGAAGAAGGCGGCCCCCACCGGGCCGATTCCCATCAGAATGACGATCAGCCACTCCGTCCCCGTCGGCACCGCCGTCGTCTCGAACAGCAGATGGCAGAGGCCCGAGAGGATGGAGGTGGCAAGGCAGAAACCGCCCACCGCCTCGGTCGGCACGTCGCCGAAGCGCCGCGACAGCACGGAATAGGCGGCCCAGGTGACGGCGCAGGTGGCCGCCGACAGGTAGCCCGGCAGGTTCGCCGCCTCCACGCTGACGCCACCGGTTCCGCGGCCCAGAACGATCAGCGCCGTGCCGGCGAGCCCGGCCAGCGCCCCCAGCACATGGCCGCGCCGCAGCCGCTCCCCCGGCAGCAGCGCCGAGAACAGCACGATCAGCAGCGGCCACAGGTAGTTCAGCAGATTGACCTCGACCGCCGCGCCAGGGGCGAGCTGGAAGGCCAGGAAATAGAAGAAGTGGTAGCCGAACAGCCCGCCCACCCCCAGCAGCCACACCGCCGGCGGCTGCCGCAGCGCCCCGACCACATCGCGGCCCAGCGCCGCCCCGGCCGCGGTGCCGACGACGAAGGCGATGCCGAAGGACATGGCGACGAGCTGGAACGGCGGAATCGCCGCCGCCAGCGTCGCGAACAGCGCCAGCGTGGACCACAGGACGATGGCGATACCGCCCACGGCGGTGGCGCGGCGGATCTCGGCGGGCGGGCGGGTCAGGGCATGGTCGGTCATGATGCCGCTGCTTAGCGCAGGCGCCGGGTTTCGTCCATCGGCGAACCTGCGCGCCCGGTTCAACCCAGCGTGAACGCCTCATGGATCGCCGATTGCGTGCTGCCGCCGACGATCGGACCGCCGCCCGCCACGTGGATCCAGTCGCCCAGCAGCGCCGCGCCCAGCCCGTGCCGCGGGGTGGACATGGGGGCGTGGCTCTGCCAGGTGTCGGCACCGGGGTCGTAGCTTTCCATCACGCCGAAGACACGGTCGGCGGCACGGCCGTCCACATAATCGCGCTGCTCCCCGCCCATGGCGTAGAAGCGCCCCTTCAGCACCACCAGCCCGTGACCGGAGCGCGGTGTCGGCAGCGGCGCGCGCAGCTCCCATGTGTCGCGGCCGGGCAGATACACATGGTGCAGGCCCGTGTTGTACTCGAAGGTGTTGAAGCGTCCACCGATCACATGGATGCGCCCGTCCCAGGCAACGGCGCCGGCGTGATCGCGGGCGGCCGGAAGGGGCTTGCGACGCTCCCACCGGTCACCGGCGATGTCGTAGGCTTCGTGCCATCCGACGCTCGCCCGCTCGTCGGTCGGGCCGGAGGCGCCGCCGATCAGATGGATGCGCCCGCCGAGCGCCACCGCCGACGCCGCGCCCCGTTCCCGCGGCAGCGGGGCGATGGCACGCCAGCGGTCCTCCCCGATCTCGTAGACATAGGCGTTGGCGTCGGGCGTGCGGTTCTGCTCGGTGAACCCGCCCAACGCGTAGAGCCGCCCGGCCTCCGCCACCACTGCCACATGGTTGGCCCCGCGCGGCAGGGGCGCCGCCTCGTGCCAGCGGTCGTCCTTGGGATCGTAGAGATGGTGATAGGCGCGGTTCACCCGCCCATCGCCATAGCCGCCGACCACATGCATGCGGTCCTGCCACGCTGTCGCCCAGGCCATCTCGCTGCGGGGAAGCGGAAGGCGTGCCCGTTCCTCCCAGCGGCCCGGCGGACCTTTCGGGGCGGGGCTCTCCACCACCCGCTGCCCAAGCTGCTGCTCGGTCAGCGCGTCCACCCTGTTCCCCTGGAGCGTCTGGAACGGAGCACCATGGTGCTGGTGCGACTGCGCCAGTGCCGTCCGCGCGGCCAGCGGCGTGGCGAGCGCAATGCCGATCGCGGCGCGGCGTGTCAACGTCGTGGGGCTGGTCGGCATGGCGTCGCTCCCTGCGATGTTCGTTGTCGCAGGAACATGGGGTCCGCCACGCCTATTTCGACGTCCCCTCGTCCACCAGCTCCGCCCGCCCGATCCGGCGCAGCGACACCTCGCGCCGCGCCTCCTCCGCGCGGATATCGCGCAGGGTGCCGGCGGTGAAGGTGATGTGGGCTTCCGAATGGGTGCGCGCCGCCGCGGCGTCACCAGCCAGGACGGCATCGGCGATGGCGAGGTGCTGGTCGAGCAGCAGGTCGCGCACGCCCGGCCGCACGAACAGCTCCGTCCGGTTGAAGAACACGTCCTGCCGCAGCATGTCGGACATCGCCCGCATCACGTGCAGGATCACCACGTTGTGCGCCGCCTCGTACAGGGCGAGGTGCAGGTCGGCGTCGCAGTCGGCCTCCTCCGTCGGGTCGCCCTTGGCGTGGGCGGCCCGCATGCGGGCGGCGATGGCGCGGATCGCGTCCCGGTCGAGGTCGTTGGCCCGTTCGGCGGCGAGGCCGGCGGCCAGCCCCTCCAGCGCCGTCCGGAACTCGAAATAGTCGAAGGTGGTTTCGGGCCGGGCGTGCAGGATGGCGGCCAGAGGGTCGGTGATGCCGGACAGGAAGCGGGCGACGTGGGTGCCACCACGCCCGGTCACCAGAAGCCCCCGCTCCTCCAGCTTGGCCAGCGCATCGCGCAGCGACGGGCGGGAGACGTCGAGCTTCAGCGCCAAGTCGCGCTCGGGCAGCAGCTTCTCGCCCGGGCGCAGCACGCCGTCGAGGATCAGCGCTTCCAGATGCTCCGCGATCGCGTCGGAGAGCTTGGCCGGTCGTATCGTTCCTGTCATGGCCCGTCAGATCCATCCCCACAGCGCAACCATAACCGTGGAGCACGGGTTCGTCCACAGACTGTCCGTGTGAAATATTTTTCCCGTTGCCAGTCTTGGTAAAATAATTTATCCAACCGCCATCCAATGAACATCGCCCGCGCCGACGCGGGATGCCCAACCTCCCGCAAGGGGGGCTGGCGGGGGTGTGTCGGCGACCGGGCGGACGGAGGAGATTGCATGGTCTGGTCGCAGATTTACGACCCGTTCAACAACATGTGGCTGTCGACCTTCATCGCCGCACTGCCGGTGCTGGTGATGCTGGGCGGGCTCGGCATCTTCCACATGAAGGCGCATCTGGCGGCCCTGCTGGGCCTTGCCGTGGCGCTCACCGCCGCGGTCGCCGCCTTCGGCATGCCGCTGGCGATGGCCAGCAAGACGGCGCTGTACGGCGCCGCCTACGGCCTCCTGCCGATCGGCTGGATCGTCCTCAACATCATCTTCCTGTATCACCTGACCGAGCAGAAGGGTCAGTTCAAGATCCTGCAGGAAAGCATCACCGGCATCACCAACGACCGGCGCCTCCAGCTGCTGCTCATCGCCTTCTGCTTCGGCGCCTTCTTCGAGGGTGCGGCGGGCTTCGGCACGCCGGTGGCGGTGACCGGCGCCATGCTGATCGGGCTGGGCTTCTCGCCGCTGGCGGCGTCCGGCCTGTCGCTGATCGCCAACACGGCACCCGTCGCCTACGGCGCGCTGGGCACGCCGGTGATCGCGCTGGCCGCGGTGACCGGGCTGCCGCTGCTCGACCTGTCGGCGATGATCGGGCGCCAGCTTCCGCTCTTCTCCATCGTCGTGCCGTTCTGGCTGATCGTGGCCTTCGTCGGCTTCCGCGGCGCGCTGCAGATCTGGCCGGCGATCCTGGTGGCCGGCGTCACCTTCGCGGTCCCGCAGTTCCTGGTGTCGAACTTCCACGGCCCCTGGCTGGTGGACGTGATCGCCGCCATCGTGTCGCTCGGTGCGCTGACCCTGTTCCTCAAGACCTGGAGCCCCGCCACCATCTGGACGTCGGTCGACGGCACCATGGCGGTGTCCGGCGGCAGCGTCGGCGCCGCGGTCAGCCCGCCGGAGGCCAAGGGGGCGCACGGCTACACCGCCGCCGAGGTGCGGCGCGCCTGGATGCCGTGGGTGATCCTCAGCGTGCTCGTCTTCATCTGGGGCATCCCGCAGGTGAAGACCTTCCTCGACGGGATCTGGATCTTCAAGTACCCCATCGACGGCCTGCACCAGATGATCCAGCGCGTGCCGCCGGTGGTGCCGAAGCCGCACGCCGAAGCCGCCGTCTACACGCTGAACCTGCTGTCGGCGACCGGCACCGGCATCTTCATCGCCGCCATCATCTCCGGCTTCCTGATGGGCTACACGCCGCTGGGCATGCTGAAGACCTATGGCCGCACGCTGTACGTCATCCGTTACTCGCTGCTGACCATCGCCGCCATGCTGGCGCTGGGCTTCACCACCCGCTACTCGGGGCTGGACACCACGCTCGGTCTCGCCTTCGCCAACACCGGTTTCCTCTACCCGTTCTTCGGCACCCTGCTGGGCTGGCTGGGCGTGGCGCTGACCGGGTCGGACACCGCGTCGAACGTGCTGTTCGGCAGCCTGCAGCGGGTGTCGGCGGAGCAGCTCGGCCTGAACCCGACGCTGATGGCCGCGGCCAACAGCTCGGGCGGTGTGATGGGCAAGATGATCGACGCGCAGAGCATCGTGGTGGCTGCCGTCGCCACCAAGTGGCACGGCCATGAGGGCACGATCCTGCGCTACGTCTTCTGGCACTCCATCGCGCTGGCCTGCCTGATCGGCGGTCTGGTGATGCTGCAAGCCTATGTGTGGCCCTTCACCGCCATGGTGGTCGGCAACTGAATGCCTATATCGTTGGTGTGACAGACGGTTCGGGCGGGGCAGCCCGCCCGGATCGCAGCGGGGAGGAAACGCGCGCGTCATGAGCCAAGAACGCCCGAGCACCGTCTATTACTTCGGCACCTGCCTGATCGACCTCTTCTACCCCGAGGCCGGCATGGCCGGCATCGAGCTGCTCCAGGGCCAGGGCGTGCGCGTCGTCTTCCCGCAGGGGCAGAGCTGCTGCGGCCAGCCGGCGTACAACTCCGGCTATCGCGACGAGGCGCGCAAGGTCGCGCGCGCCCAGCTCGCCCTGTTCACCGAGGACTGGCCGGTGGTGGTGCCGTCCGGTTCCTGCGCCGGTATGATGAAGAAGCACTGGCCCGAGCTGTTCCACGGCACGCCCGATCAGGCGCGGGCCGAGGCGGTGGCGGGCCGCGTGTGGGAGCTGACCCAGTTCCTCGTCAACGTCCTCGACATCCGGCTGGAGGACAAGGGCGAGCCGTTGCGGATCACCTGGCACGCCTCCTGCCACGCGCAGCGCGAGATGGGGGTGGTGGACGAGCCCAAGGCGCTGCTGCGCCAGCTCCGCAACGTGGAGCTGGTGGAACTCGCGCGCGAGAAGGAGTGCTGCGGTTTCGGCGGCACCTTCGCCGTGCGCCATCCCGAGATTTCCGCCGCCATGGTCGGCGACAAGATCGCCGACATCGAGAACACCGGGGCGAAGGCCGTCGTCTCCGGCGACTGCGGCTGCCTGCTGAACATCACCGGCGCCCTGGAGGCCGGCAAGCGCCCGGTGCGCGGCCAGCACATCGCCCAGTTCCTGAAGGAGCGGACCCATGGTTGACGCGGCGGCTCATACGACCATTGATTTCGCCAAGGCGTCGCGCACGGCGCTGGCCGACCAGCAGCTCCGCGGCAACTTCCGCCGCGCCATGGACGGGTTGATGAGCAAGCGCGCCGTGCAGTTCGCGGATAGCCGCGAATGGCACGCGATGCGGGCGCTGGGCGCGTCGGTGCGACTGCGCGCCCTGTCGAAGCTGCCGGAGCTTCTGGAAAAGCTGGAAGAGAACTGCACGCGCAACGGCATCCGCGTGCACTGGGCCTCCACCACGGCCGAGGCCAACGCCATCGTCCTGTCCATCATGCAGCGGGTGGACACCCGGCTGGTGGTCAAGGGCAAGTCGATGGTGTCGGAGGAGATGCACCTCAACGCCTTCCTGGAAGAGCACGGCATCGAGATCCTGGAAAGCGACCTCGGCGAATACATCGTCCAGCTTGATGAGGCGACGCCGTCGCACATCATCATGCCGGCGATCCACATGAACACGAAGCAGATCGCGCATCTGTTCCGGCAGAAGATCAAGGACGCCGAGTACACCGAGGACGTGGCCCGCCTGACCGACCTCGCCCGCCGGGTGCTGCGCGCCAAGTTCGCCGCCGCGGAGGTCGGCGTTTCCGGCGTCAACGCCGCGGTGGCGGAAACCGGCACGCTCTGCCTGGTGGAGAACGAAGGCAACGGGCGCATGTGCACCACCGTGCCGCCGGTCCACATCGCGGTGATGGGGCTGGAGAAGGTGGTGGAGAGGCTGGAGGACGTGCCGCCGGTGATCAGCCTGCTGACGCGCTCCGCCACCGGCCAGCCGATCACCACCTACGTCAACATGATCACGTCGCCCCGCAAAGACGGGGAGCGGGACGGCCCGCGCGAGGTTCATCTGGTGATCCTCGACAACGGCCGCTCCAACGTCTACGCCGACGCCGAGCTGCGCGACACGCTGCGATGCATCCGCTGCGGCGCCTGCATGAACCACTGTCCGGTCTACACCAAGGTCGGCGGCCACGCCTACGAGGCGCCCTATCCCGGCCCGATCGGCAAGATCCTGGTGCCGCAGATCGAGGGGCTCGACCGTCGGGGGGAGATGCCGCACGCCTGCACCATGTGCAACGCCTGCGTCGAGATCTGCCCGGTGAAAATCCCCATCGTCGGCATCATGGGCCGCCTGCGGGCCGAGGCCGTGCACCCGTCCAGCGCCGTGAAGGACGCCGGTGCCCGCGCCAGCCGCACCGAGGCGCTGGTGTGGAAGGGATGGGCCGCGGCCAACGCGTCGCCGCTCGCCTACCGCATCGCCAGCGGGCTGGCGGCACGGCTGGGCAACATGGCTCCATCCTCCCTGCCGCTCCTCAAGGACTGGACGAACGTGCGCACGAAGCCGCGCTTCGCCGGACGCACGCTGCACGAGATGGCCCGCGAGAAGGGGATCGCCGATGTCTGACGCACGCACTTCGATCCTCACCCGTCTGCGCGCCAGCCGCGACGCCCACCCGGTCACGGTGCCGCCATCCGATTTCGGCGTGCTCGCCGGCATGCGCTGGTCGCCGGAGGAACGGCTGGACCGCCTCCGCACCATGATGGAGGCCGTCCACACCGAGTTCCTGGACGCGACGGAGGCGGACTGGCCCGCGGTCGTCCGGGACTTCCTGCGCGCCGAAGGGGTGAAGACCCTGCTGCACGGCACGCCGATCGCCGCGGCGCTGGCCGCCGCCTGGACGCCCGGCGCGCCGGAGCGGATCGCTTACGACCAGCCGGTGGAAGGCTTCAAGGAGCGGCTGTTCACCGGCATCGACGCCGGCATCACCACCACACTCGGCGGCATCGCCCACACCGGCAGCCTGATCCTGTGGCCGACGCCGGAGGAGCCGCGACTAATGTCGCTGGTGCCACCGGTGCATGTGGCCCTGCTGCGCGCCGACCGGCTGTACGACACCTTCTGGCAGGCGATGACGGAGAACCGCTGGTCACAGGGCATGCCGACCAACGCCCTGCTGGTCTCCGGCCCATCGAAGACCGCCGACATCGAGCAGACGCTGGCCTATGGCGTGCACGGGCCGAAACGTCTGATCGTGGTGGTGGTGCGCGTCTGACCAGTCAGGCGGCTTCCAGCGCCGTCATGCCCCTGGTCGTCCGGGCGAAGAAATCGTCGTAGTCGGCGGCCGTGGCGGCGTCCGGCTCGAACTTGACGTGCAGACTGCCGCCGGCCGAGGATTTGATCACGCAGGGGATCGGACGCGCGAAACCGCGGACCTCGATGACGCAGCGCGCACCGGGCGCCAGCGCCGCGGCCGTCTCCAGCAGGGCGCCGCCAGCCGACAGATTGCGGACGACGGCCGTGGTGGCCGCTCCTCCTGCCGTCACGGTTCCCGGCAGGTCCACGTGGAAACGGGGTTTCTGACGGCGGTCCACCTCCGTGGTGGCGGTGCGCACGACGCGCACCAGTGTCTCCCGCAGCGCCTCGACACCCTGCGCCACGTCGACCGCCACGGTTTCCACCTCCGACGCGCCGGACCGGGTCAGGGTGGCCTCGTTCGACACCTTGGAGATGCGCGACGACACCTCCTGGGCGGCGCTGGTGGTCTGCATCACGTTGCGCGCGATCTCGGCGGTCGCCGCCTGCTGCTGCTCCACCGCCGACGCGATGGAGGCCGAAATGCTGTCCACCTCGTGGATCGTCTCGGCCACATCGGAGACGGTGCCGACGACCGCACTGGTCACGCCCTGCACCTGACCGATCAGCCGCGTGATCTCCTCCGTCGAGCGCGCCGTCTGGTTGGCGAGGTTCTTGACCTCCCCGGCCACCACGGCGAAGCCCTTGCCCGCCTCTCCCGCCCGCGCCGCCTCGATGGTCGCGTTGAGAGCGAGCAGGTTGGTCTGGCTGGCGATCGACTTGATGAGTTCCACCACCTCGCCGATGCGGCTGACGGCTCCGGCGAGCTCCTGGATGGTGGCCCGGGCGTCGCCGGCCTTCTGCACCGCCCGCTCGGTGATGGCCCCGGCGGTGCCGACCTGCTGCCCGATCTCGCGGATGCTGGCGGCCAGCTCCTCCGCGGCCGACGCCACCGTCTGGGCGTTGCTCAGGGCCTGCTCCGCCGCGGCGGCCACATTCTGCGAATCATCGCTGACCTTGATGGCGGAGTCGGCCATGTTGCGGGCGTTGGCGCTCATGCGGTCGGTGCGCTCGGCGATGCGGTCGACGGCGGTGCGGGTCTCCACCTCCACCCGGTCGGCCATGTGGAGCAGGGCGGCGCGGCGCGCCTCCTCCGCCTCCAGCCGCGCGCGCTCCTGCGCGTCGCGCAGATGCTGGTTCTCCTGCCCCGCCTGCTGGAAGACGACGACCGAGCGTGCCATGTCGCCCATCTCGTCACGGCGGGCGGTGAACTTCACCCGCACCGACAGGTCGCCCCCCGCCAGCTCGCCCATGATCCCGCGCAGTTCGCGCATGGGTCCGACCACCTGGGTCTGGAAATAGACGACGCAGGCCGATGCGATCACGACCATGATGATCGACGAGGCGACCACCGACCAGCCGACCTCCGCGTTCGCCATCCGGATCGACGTCACCGCAGCCGTGAGGCCGTCGGTGCGCCCGCGCATCTCGCCGGCGACCACCTCGGTCAGTTGCTCGAGGCTCTCGGTGAGCGATTCGGCGGCGCCGTCGAAACGCCCCATGAGCAGATTGCCCCGCTCAGGCCCACCGTCGATATACGCCTGCGCCATGCCGCGGCCGATCTCGTAGAAGGGAACGAACTCCCGCTGGACCGCATCGAGTGCGGCGACCGCGTCGGCAAGCCCGAGCTCCCGCGCGATGCCGGTCGCCTCCTTGATCCGCTCCTCGAACCGCTTGGCGAATTCGGCCGCCTTCTCCGGGCCGTCGTCCAGCCCGTCGAGGCCGCGTGTGGCGGAGATGTCGGTGAGCCACTGCTGCACCTGGGCGGTCGAATACCGGATGTCATCCACCGCGATCAGCAGCGGAAGGTCGCGGCCGATCATCGTCTCGGTGCTTGCCGCCAGCTCGTCCACACGCCGCGACTGCGCGTCGAGGTTCTGGTTCGCGAACGTCCAGGTGCCGAAGGCGGCCAGAAAGACCATGGCGGCGACGATCAGGACCTTCGCTCGGATGGACACGATGTTCAGGAAATCCATGGTATCACCAGGCAGGAACAGACGGAGTCGACAACGGCGATTGCCAAACCGCGCGATCCTGACCAAATCCACGGATCCGTTCAAACACAAACCCACCGCGTTGGACGCATGGCGGCAATCCAACGGCACGGTATTACATAGGGAAACTTCATTTCAAGGTTGTCGTTGTTAAATTGCCTTGCGGACAATCTTGCGATCAGCCCGGACCAGACTGCGCACCGGATGATCGTGCGCGGGCGTCGCAGCCGCCACCCGCCCTTTCCCGGAACGTACGGAGCAGATCGCATTCGTCGCAGGACAGGTAGGGACAGGCCGTGCACCGGATCTCGCAGCCCCCCACTCCCTGCCCCGCCCCATGCCCGGCAACGAGCCGCAGCACATCGATCGCGGTCGACTCCGAGCCGTTCCTGCGGTGCACGTCCAGCAGCATGGGCAGCGGATCGCGCCCCGCGCCGCAGCAGGCACGGGCATACCGGAAACTCCAGACCAGCAGCCGGTCGCCAGGGCCGAGCGCATCGAAACGCCGGGCAACGGCGGCCGACCCCGTGCACCCGGCACCACTCCGGTCATCCGGCAACGCCGCGCGTGTCGGTTCCATGACGGCCGATTAATGAGTCAGCCGCATGCCGCGGTCGGCCTGCGGCACCACCACACCCGGCGCCGGCGACAGCGTCGCCGGCGGGTGACCGGTGAGCGTCAGCCCGGCCTCCGCGAGCGCCATCGCCAGCCCGACAGCCGGCGGCAGGGCCAGACGCACCGCCGTCGGCGGCAACCAACCATCCAGGATCACGCCCGCCTCCGCGTGACGCCCCTGCTGGAGAAGGCTGACGGTGCCGAGGAGCCGGGCCTCGTCCTCGCCCAGCCGGGGGCAGCGCGGGCAACGCACATCCAGCGGCTGCCGCGCCGTCCCGAGCACCACCCTCATCAGCCGGTCGAAGGCCATCAGGCCGTCCTCCCCCACATCGGCCGCGAGAAGGCCGTTGTGCCAGTGGGGGTGCAGCCGGTCAGGCTCACGCAGGGGCGCCGCCCAGAGGCGGAGCACCGCCACGACCAGGAGTTCAGGCGTGCGCAGTTCGTCCAGTGGGCGTTCAGCCGCATAGATGCCGGACGGCGATTGCGCGTTCATGACGGGCTCCTCCTCGTGGGGTCGCACCAACCCTAGTGGGATCCGTCACTTTTTGCAAATCATTCTCATTCGCGAGCTTGCCGCGAAGGAACGCCAATTGACCGAATACGCCCGTAATCGTTTGACTTACCCACATTGCCCGTACTTAAACCAAAGGGCGCCGCCCGTCCGCCGCGACACCGCCAGACAGGACGATCATGCCCATCGACATCATCGACATCCCGCAGAGATACACACCGGAAGCCACGCTGGTGATCTGGGAGAATCGCGACGGCATCCGGGCGATGAAGCATCCGGGGCACGCGGCCCTGCTCCTGCGCCGCTTCAACTTCACCACGCTGAATGGGAACTGGGACCCGACGCGGGTGCGCTACGTCAGCTTCTTCCCCGGCGGCGGCCGGGAAAAGAGCTCCATGGCGCGCCCGGCGCAGTTCTCCGCGCATTATTTCTGGGACATGAAGTTCGAGATGTCCGACCGCGCGCAGGAGGGACTGCGCGCCAAGACCCTGCAACGCCGCCGCGGCCAGTACCTCATCCAGCACGATCTGTCACAGGACGACCCTGTCGAAATCTATGGACAGATGGCCGATGGCATCCTGCCGATGCCGGCCATGTCGCTGTCCGACCGGTACCGCTGGGGCATCGACCTCAACCGCATCGTCACGTGGGCGCTGAACTTCCGCACCAGCAAGGACTTCAACTACGAGTTCGTCAGCAAGAGCAACAACTGCGCCGGTGTGGCGATCCGCGCGCTGCGCGCCGGCGGCGGCGAGGCCTTCGCCTCGGTCGTCGGCGGTGCGCCGAACATGACCCTCTACGCGACACCGAAGGACTGTATCCAGATCGGCGATGCGGTGATGGAAGGCATCCGCCGTGCCAATCAGATGATGGCCTATCTGAACGGCGTCGTCGATCGCAAGTTCAACCTGCTCGGAGGCGTCCACGCCACCCGCGACCCGAGCGAGCTCTACACCGCCGCCGACTGGAAACGCGACAGCTACGTCGCCTTGAAGACCCGCGGCCTGATCCTGCGCAGCATCGACAGCGCCCTGGAGAAGTACCACCGGCTGACCTGGGACAACAATTACCCGGAGAAGCTGACCGCCTACATGGCTGTGCTCAAGGGCGTCTACGACCATTTCCAGGTCAGCACGAGCGGCAAGCGCGAACCGGCCTTCGTCGTTCTGGCGACCCAACTCCTGTTCACCTGGACCATCCTGGCCGCGGAGGCCGAGCTGGGCTGGGACGCGCGCTCCTACTACGGCACCCGCGATCCCTTCGCCAGCAAGTCGGACAAGAAGAAGTAGGCACGCCGAGACCGCGTCGCAGCGGTGCCGCATCGTGTGTCGCGTTTTCCTGCGCCCGCCCGTAGACTCCCGGCCAACCAAACCGGGGAGGAACGCGCATGGGACAGGGGGCGCTGACGGGATTGCGGGTGGTGGAGATGGCGGGGATCGGGCCGGGGCCCTTCTGCGCCATGATGCTGGCGGACCATGGCGCCGATGTGCTGCGCGTCGAACGGCCGGGGCAGAGCTGGCCCTTGCCCATCGGCCCCCGCATCGACCCGCTGAACCGCGGGCGCGCCGTGGTGACGCTCGACCTGCGGACCGACGCCGACCGCGACGCGCTCCTCCGCCTCATCGACCGCGCCGACGCGCTAATCGAGGGGTTCCGGCCGGGGGTCATGGAGAAGCTGGGCTTCGGCCCCGACGCGCTGCTGGCCCGCAACCCGCGCCTCGTCTACGGCCGCATGACCGGCTGGGGGCAGGACGGGCCGCTGGCCCGCACGGCCGGGCATGACCTCAACTACGCCGGCCTGACCGGGGCCATCGCCGCCATGGGTCCGGCCGATCGTCCGCCGCCGCCGCCGCTGAACCTCGTCGCCGATTTCGGCGGCGGCGCGATGATGCTGGCTTTCGGCATGCTGGCGGCGTTGCTGGAGGCGCGCACGTCCGGCCGCGGGCAGGTGGTGGACGCGGCCATGGTGGACGGCACGTCCCTGCTGATGACCATGTTCCACGGGCTGCGCGCGGTCGGCGGCTGGTCGGAGCGGCGGGACGACAACCTGCTGGACGGCGGTGCGCCCTTCTACGCCTGCTACCAGACCGCCGATGGAGGCCACCTGTCGGTCTGCCCGCTGGAGCCGCCCTTCTTCGCCGCCCTGCTCGACCGGCTCGGACTGGCCGACGATCCGGATTTCCAGGCGCAGTACGACCGCGGCACCTGGCCCGGCATGCGCGGGCGGCTTGCCGCCATCTTCCGCAGCCGGACGCGCGACGCGTGGGCGGAGCATTTCGCCGGCAGCGACGCCTGCGTCGCTCCGGTGCTGACCATGGAGGAAGCCCCCGCCCACCCCCAGGCCCATGACCGCGGCGGCTTTGTGGAGCGTGGCGGCATCCTGCAGCCGCAGGCGGCCCCCCGCCTGTCGCGCACTCCGGCCGCCGCCGGCGGGTCACCGGCCGAGATCGGCCGCGACGAGGCGCTGGCAGTGTGGGGTGCCTGACCGGCCAGGGTCGAAGAAAGTTTTCACAAGCTCAGGCTTCGCGTATCGTCCGGGGATGGATGCCAGCCCCTTCCTGCAGCTCCACCGCGAGACCGTCCGGCCGGAGTGGATCGACTACAACGGCCACATGAATGTGGCCTACCATCTGCTGGCGTTCGATCACGCCACCGACGCGGTGTTCGACCATTTCGGCATCGGCAAATCCTATGTGGAGGCGGCCCACCGGTCGCTGTTCGTGGTCGAGGCGCATCTGTCCTATGTCCGCGAGGTCACGGCGGGCGATGGGCTGCGCTTCGTCTCCCGCATTCTCGGCGCCGATGGCAAACGGCTGCACCTGTTCCACGAGATGCGCCACGACGGCGGCGGCTTCCTCGCCGCCACCGCCGAGTTCATGCTGGTGCATGTGGACATGGATCAGCGCCGGGCCACCCCCTTCCCGCCCGACGTGGCGGCACGCCTGGCCGAAACGGCGGTACGCCACGGCACCCATCCGCCGCCGCTTCAGGCCGGACGGGCAGTCAGGTCCGTGCGCCGTCCGCCGGATTGACGGGCATGGGCTGGCGCTCGCCGAATGTCCTCCTATTTAACGGGGCACCATGAGAGTATTTTTCATCGCATTCATCCTATCCGCCTCCACGCTCGCACCCCTGCCGGCCTGGGCCGATTGCTCCGACGCGGCGCAGCCCAAGGTCAACTGGCGCCGCTGCTTCTTCGATGGGCAGGACTTGTCCGGTGCCGACCTGAGCGATGCCATGCTGCGCGACGCCGCCTTCGGGCGTGCGACGCTCAATGGCGCCAAGCTCGCGGGCGCGGACGCCTATCGCGCCAGATTCGTGAGCGCTACCATGAAGGGCACCGTGCTGGACGGTGCCAGGCTGATCGAAGCGGACATGACCCGCGCCGATCTGACCGGCGCCTCCTTTCGGGAAGCCGACCTGCGCAACGCCAAGCTGGTGAACGCGACGCTGGTGAACGCCGACTTCACGGGCGCGCGGCTGGCGGGCACCGATCTGCGCCATTCCGACATGACCGGGGCCACCTGGGTGGACGGCAAACGCGTCTGCGGCGAAAATTCCATCGGCCAGTGCAACTGAGAAGTATCTTTACAAAGGTCATAGTCCCCCTTGCGGGATTCGGTATCGACGCGCTACCGTATTTCAAGGAACCATAAGGGGGGGCCGCACGCCGTGGCGTACGACGAGGACATCGAGCGCGCGGGTGCGTTGGCCGACAAGGCCATACAGCGGCTCCACGCGGAGCAGCTTCCGCCAAATCCCGAGAACTTCACGCTCTGGTACGCCCATTACAGCGGCCATTTCCCGGACCTTTCCCGCGCGATCGAGATGGCCCAGCGCGACGGGGGGCGGTTGACCCAGCTCCTGTGCGACGAGCTGTACAAGCGCTTCTTCACCCTGGACGCCGAATCCCAGGCGATCCGCGAGACTTCGGAACGGGCGCGGGCCTCGCTGGCGAAGATCATGGAGATGCTGGATTCCGTCGGCACCGAGACGAACCGCTACGGCACGGCGCTCGCCGGGCTCCAGGGCGAGTTGGACCAGCCGCTGGGCATGGAGGATCTGCGCGCCGTCGTGGCGGCCATCGCCGCGGAAACCTCGGCCATCATCGACCGGCAATCGCGGCTGCAGACGCAGCTTCTCGATTCCAGCCAGCAGCTCGCCGAGATGCGGGTGAGCCTGGACACCGCGCGGCGCGAGGCGATGACCGACGGCCTCACCGGCATCGCCAACCGCAAGGCGTTCGACCACACCATGGTCGAGGCGATGCAGACCGCGCAGCAGGAGGGGCTGCCGCTGTGCCTGCTGCTCATCGACATCGACCGCTTCAAGCTGTTCAACGACACCCACGGCCATCTGGTGGGCGACCATGTGCTGCGGCTGGTCGCCCGTGCCTTGACGGAGTGCATCAAGGGCCGCGACACCGCGGCCCGCTATGGCGGGGAGGAGTTCGCGATCGTGCTGCCGCAGACGTCGCTCCGGAACGCCGTCAAGGTGGCGGAGCAGGTCCGCACCACCGTCGGCTCCCGCCAGATCGTCAACCGCAGCCGCAGCGTGAATTACGGCACCGTCACCCTGTCCATCGGCGCCGCCGAGTACCGGCCGGGCGAGCCGTTGCCCGAGCTGGTCCGCCGCGCCGACTCGGCCCTCTACCGCGCCAAGAACACCGGCCGCAACCAGGTGTGCGCCGAAGGCTGAGCGCGTCAGCGCACCGGATCGCCGCCCGCCCGTCCGGTCACCGGCTCCAGATCCTGCTCCTTCACATACTTCTCCACGGTCCCGTCCGCGAACCGCACATCGTAGCGGGGGTCGCCGGCCAGCGTGCGCGCGACGACCAGCGCCTCGCGCCCGTTGATCTTCACCGGTGTGCCGAGCCGGAGCATGGCGGTTCTCCTCAGCCGATCGTTCCTTGACGTGACCATAGCCGCTCGCTCCCCACTTGTGGGTGTACGAAATAGAGGGATGGGCTTCGGTCGTAGCGGGCAGGACCGGCGTCGCGGCCGGGGAATTCACCGCGCCGTCACGCGGGCGCAAAGAAAGCGTCATACGGCCCGGCTATCGTGCCGCCCGCAGGGTCCGCTCCGGACCCGGCGGAATCAAAGACCCCCAAGATCGCGACCCCGGCGATTCCCGAAGAGGCGGAGGCAACAGCCATGGACACCCGCGACCCGCGGATGCTGCGCTCGGCGCAGTTCGAGGCCGACGAGGATATCGGCCGCAACACCAGCGCCAACCCGACGATGGGCGACATCATCGCCGCCCGCTTCGGCCGCCGCGACATGCTGCGCGGTGCGCTGGCGGTGTCCGCGATCACCGCCACGCTCGGCCCGGCGGCGCTCGCCGGTCTGAAGCCGGCCGCCGCCGCGGCCGCCGAGGGCAAGCCCAGCTTCGCCTTCACCGAGGTGGAGTTCGGAGTCGATGAGACCCACCATGTGGCCGCGGGCTACGACGCGGACATCCTCATCCGCTGGGGCGACCCGGTGCTGGCCGACGCCCCCGCCTTCGACCCGATGAAGCAGTCGGCCGCGGCGCAGGGGAAACAGTTCGGCTACAACAACGACTTCGTCGGCTTCGCGCCGCTGCCGCTCGGCTCCAACACCCCGGACCACGGCCTGCTCTGCGTGAACCACGAGTACACGGACGAGGAGGTCATGTTCCCCGGCCTGAACGGGGAGCAGCAGAAGGCCAAGTTCGCCGCCATGACCAAGGATCTGGCGGACATCGAGATCGCCGCCCACGGCGGCAGCGTGATCGAGATCCGCAAGGTCGCCGGCAAGTGGACCTACGACCCGAAGTCCAGCATGAACCGCCGGATCACCGGCGAGACGGAGTGTATCATCACCGGCCCGGCGGCCGGGCACGCGCTGATGAAGACCTCCTACGACCCGACCGGCACCAAGGTGCGCGGCATGCTGAACAACTGCGCCGGCGGCATGACGCCCTGGGGCACCTGGCTGTCGGCCGAGGAGAACTTCAACGGCTATTTCTGGCATCCGGACGAGAAGGCCAAGGGCGACCGCTACGGCGTGCCCGGCCGCTGGTACAACTGGGGCGCCTATCACGACCGCTTCGACGTGACCAAGGAGCCGAACGAGGCCAACCGCTTCGGCTGGATCGTCGAAATCGACCCCTACGATCCGACCTCGACCCCGCGCAAGCGCACCGCGCTGGGCCGCTTCAAGCACGAGGCCTGCTCGGTCGCCATCACCAAGGACAACTCGGTCGTCGCCTATTCCGGTGACGACGAGCGCTTCGACTATGTCTACAAGTTCGTCTCCGCCAAGAAATACGTGGCGGGCGACCGCGCCCACAACATGACCCTGCTCGACGAGGGCACGCTCTACGTCGGCAAGTTCAACACCGACGGCTCGCTGGAGTGGCTGCCGCTGGTGCACGGCCAGGGCAAGCTGACCGCCGAGAACGGCTTCCGCGATCAGGCGGAGCTGCTGATCAAGGCGCGTCTGGCCGGCGACGCGGTGGGCGCCACCAAGATGGACCGCCCGGAAGACATCGAGGTCAATCCGAAGACCAACGCGGTCTACGTGATGCTGACCAACAACTCCCGCCGCAAGGCCGACCAGCTCGACGCCGCCAACCCGCGCGCCGAGAACCTGTGGGGCCAGGTGGTGGAGATGCTGCCGCCGGACGGCGACCACACCGCGACGAAGTTCACCTGGAACATCCTGGTGAAGGGCGGAAACCCGCAGCTCGCCGAGGTCGGCGCCATGTTCCACGCCGACACCTCCAAGAACGGCTGGTTCTCCTGCCCCGACAATTGCGCGGTGGACAACCAGGGCCGGCTGTGGATCACCACCGACCAGGGCGAGGGTTGGGCCAAGGCGTCCGGCAAGGCGGACGGCGTCTACGCGATGGAGACCGCGGGCCCGCTGCGCGGCAAGTCGATGATGTTCTACCGCGTGCCGGTGGGTGCCGAGATGTGCGGCCCCTGCTTCGCGCCCGACGATCAGACCCTGTTCGTCGCCGTGCAGCACCCCGCCACCGACGGCACGGATCTGTACAAGCCGTTCGGCAAGCTCTCCACCTTCGAGGAGCCGGCCACCCGCTGGCCCGACTTCAAGCCCGGCATGCCGCCGCGCCCGTCGGTCGTCGCCATCACCAAGAAGGGCGGCGGCGTGATCGGGTCGTAAACGGACTTTTTCTGGCGCTGGGAAGACCGGGGCGGCTCCATTGGGGCCGCCCCGTCTTTTTCGGCCCCCCTCCCCGCTTCCCATCCGCTCCCGGCGGTCGTATATGCACAGGCATGGTTCCGCCGTCCGACGCCGCCACGCACGACCACGACCACTGCATCCACGACGCGCTGACGCGCGCGGAGGCGCTGTGCGCCAAGCGCGGGGCGAAACTGACGATCCTGCGCCGCCGGGTGCTGGAGCTGGTGTGGACCGGCCACAAGCCGCGCGGCGCCTACGCGATCCTCGAGGATCTGAGCCGGGCGGAGGGCAAGGCCACCGCCCCGCTGACCGTCTACCGCGCGCTGGAGTTCCTGGTCGAGCAGGGGCTGGTGCACCGCATCGAGTCCCTGAACGCCTACATCGGCTGTCCCGAGCCGGGGGCCGCCCATTCCGGGCAGTTCATGGTGTGCGAGCGCTGCGGCGACGCCATCGAGATCGACGATCCCCGCATCCGCGCGGCCATCGCCGCGTCGGCCGCGGAGCACGGGTTCCGCGTGATCCGCCCCACGGTGGAGGTGCGCGGGATCTGCCCCCATTGCCAACCGGAGACCGACCGTTGAGCGAACACGCCCCCGCCATCCGCCTGCCCGTCTCCGTCCTCACCGGTTTCCTGGGCAGCGGCAAGACCACCCTGCTCCAGGCGCTGCTGCGCCATCCCGGCATGGCGCGCACCGCGGTGGTGATCAACGAGTTCGGCGAGGTCGGGCTGGACCATCTGCTGGTCGCCAAGGCATCCGAGAACATGGTGGTGATGGACAGCGGCTGTGTCTGCTGCACCATGCGCGGCGATCTGGTGAACACACTGCGCGACCTGTTCCTGAAGCGGGTGCGCGGCGAGGTGCCGGAATTCGACCGGGTGATCGTGGAGACCACCGGACTGGCCGACCCGGCGCCGATCATCCACACCATGATCGCCGACCCGCTGCTGGCCGCCCGCTTCCGGCTGGACGGGGTGGTCAGTACGGTGGACGCCGCGCACGGCATGTCGCAGCTCGACCAGCATCCGGAAAGCGTGAAGCAGGCCGCGGTGGCCGACCGCATCGTGCTGACCAAGACCGACGTGGCGGTGCCGACGGCGACGCTGGCGCTGATGAAGCGGCTGGAGGCCATCAACCCCGCCGCCCCGGTGATCCCGGCGGCGCATGGGCAGGTCGATCCGGACGCGCTGTTCAACGCCGGCCTCTACAACCCCGCCACCAAAAGCCCTGACGTCGCCCGCTGGCTGAAGGAGGAGGCCTACCGCGACGAGCAGCAGCACGGGCACGGGCACGACCATCACCACCATGATCATGACCATGGGCACGAGCATGGCCATGAGCACGGTCACGATCACGATCACGATCATGACCATGATCACGAATACGGTGAGCATTGCGGCCCGGATTGCGGGCACGAGCACCATCACCACGACGCGAACCGCCACGACGACCACATCCGCGCCTTCTGCATGGTGGTGGACGAGCCCATCCGCTGGAACGGCTTCGTCGATTTCATGGAGGCGCTGATCACGCTGCGCGGGGCCGACATCCTGCGCATCAAGGGCATCCTGAACGTGGTGGAAAGCGAGATGCCGGTGGTGGTGCACGGCGTGCAGCACATGTTCCACCCGCCGGTGCGGCTGGAGGCGTGGCCGGACGACGACCACCGCTCCAAGCTGGTCTTCATCACCCGCGACGTCGGGCAGCCGGTGATCGAGCCGATGTTCCGCCAGTTCGTGCAGGGCGAGGGAAGCGCCACCGCCTGATCCGGCACACGTACGACTTGGCAAGACCCCCCGATCGAATCTAGCATCACGGGAAACTCCGCCGGAGGGAACCCGCGATGCGCGCTTCCACCTTAATTCTTTCCGCCTTCACCCTCGTTCTTACGGCGTGCGCGACGGCGCCGGTCAACGAGCGCTCCGCCTATGACCAGTCCATCCATCAGGCGGCGGTCTTCACACCGTCGGCGGTCAGGCCGCTGAAGCCTCTCACCTACCCGGTGAAGGCCGCGACCTACACCACCTACACGCAGTGGGCGGACGGGCGCGTCGGTCAGGCCGTCACGCTGAGTCGCGACACCTGGGTGACCATCGAGCCGGAGCTGGCGGACGCCTGCCGCAACTTCCCCAAAGCGGAGCTGATTCCGCGCCTGAACCAGTTCCTCGGCCTGCAACCGGCGAACGACAACGACCGCAAGCGCATGTTCGTGCGCCTGAGCATCGATCAGCGGCAGCCGGTCGGCCCCACCGGCCAGGGTATCTTCCGCCCCTGCGCCGACCCCGACCCCACCGCGACCAGCTGCGGCAACAGCCTGATCGGCACGCCCGCCTACACGCAGTGGTTCGCCGGCACTATGGTGTCGTCCTACGCCGTGGGGTCCGACATGAAGTCCACAGGCTTCCCCTGGACGCGGCTGGGCTACACCTACAACTGGGCGCCGGACGCAGCCGATCCGCGCGGCGCGCAGGAATACGTGATCCCCGCCGGCAGCACCGTCACGGTGGCCGCCATCGTCACGCCGGAGGCGTTCTGCGCGCCCTGAGCACTCCGCGACGACTGGACCCTTTCCCGAGGCACGGGAGAGGGTTCAGTCGTCGCGCTGGGTGCGCTCCATGCGCTCATGGCGTTCCTGCGCCTCGAGACTGAGCGTGGCGATGGGGCGGGCGTCGAGCCGGCGCACAGCGATCGGCTCCCCCGTCTCCTCACAGTAGCCGTAGCTGCCGTCGCGGATGCGTTCCACGGCCGCGTCGATCTTGGCGATCAGCTTGCGCTCGCGGTCGCGGGTGCGCAGCTCCAGCGCACGGTCGGTCTCGGCCGACGCACGGTCGGCGATGTCGGCTTCCTGGATGCCACCTTCCTGGAGGCTCTGAAGGGTTTCCTCCGACTCGGCGAGGAGTTCGGCTCTCCACTTCAGCAGCTTCTGCCGGAAATACTCCTTCATCAGGTCGTTCATGAAGGGCTCGTCGTCGGACGGCTGATAGTCGGGCGGCAGCTTCACTGTCATGCGCGGTCATCCAAACGCGGTGGGGGTAGCCGGGCGGCGCGGAGTATAGGTAGGCGCAGGGCCGCCCGCAACCCTGCGGATGATCCCGCAAAGCCGGACAAGCCCTTGGAGAATGGGAGGGAACACACGCCGCCGCGGGCGCTTGCGTCAGGAGGTGAGTTTTGCCAGTTCCACCTGGGCGCGCAGGTCGATCTCGTCGAGGATTTCGGCAAGCCGGGGATCGTCCACCTGCACCCGGCGCGACTGGACGACGCGGGCCAGTTCCACCAGCTTGGCACCCGGCAGCACCCCGGCCAGCAGGCCGTGGCGGATCTCCTCCAGCTTGTCGAGCATCTCCTGCGCGCGCATCTTTCCACGGGAGGCGCGCGCGGTGGCGTCGTCCACCTCCTGCATCGCCAGAACACCGGACAACGCGTTCAGCGGCGAGGCCGCGTTGACACCGGCCGCCGCCGGGGCATCGGCGGAAAGCTGCTTCGCGAAGCTGGCGCCCGAACCGCCTTCGGCCTTGCCGGTTCGACGAACCGACGCATTGCCGCGAAGTTTTCCGGGTCCTTCGACTTTCATGTTCGCGCAACCGGTGTTGGAGGAACTGGCTCATAACAGATGGAACAAGCTTAACATCCGGTCAAGGCATGCCGCAATCGGGCAAAATTTGCCGCCCTCCTGTGGCGAAAACTGGACATTCGGGCTCGCCGTCTGGAAGGGATTGCCGGCTGTTCTCCCGGAACGGGCATTGATCGGCGTTCCAACGGTTGGCACGGCCTCTGCATGGTTGGCGCAGCCCCGGTCAAAGGACCGTCGCCTGGAGTATCGCCGCATGAACGCCGCCCCCGTCACCCGCCTGTTGCTCGCCCTGGCCCTGCTGGCCGGCCTCGCCGCCGCCGTATTGCCGGGAACGGTGTTCGCCAACTCCGCCCGTATCAAGGATGTGGTCGATGTGGAGGGGGTGCGCGACAACATGCTGGTCGGATACGGGCTGGTGGTCGGTCTCAACGGCACCGGCGACAGCCTCAACAACTCGCCCTTCACCCAGCAGAGCCTGATCGGCATGCTGGAGCGGATGGGCGTCAACACCCGCGGGGCCAACCTGCGCACCAAGAACGTCGCCGCCGTGATGGTGACGTCCAACCTGCCGGCCTACGCCGCCCAGGGCACCCGCATCGACGTCAACGTCAGCGCCATGGGCGACGCCAAGAGCCTGCTGGGCGGCACGCTTCTCGTCACGCCGCTGATGGGCGCGGACGGCGAGGTCTATGCGGTGGCGCAGGGGCCGATCGCGGTGTCCGGCTTCTCCGCCCAGGGACAGGGGGCCAGCGTCACCCGCGGCGTGCCCACCGCCGGCCGCATCGCGTCCGGCGCCATTGTGGAACGTGAGATCGAGTTCTCGCTGGCCGAACTGCCGGTCATCCGGTTGTCGCTGCGCAACCCCGATTTCACCACCGCCCAGCGGGTGGCGACCGCCATCAACACCCAGCTCCGCCGCAACGCCGCCCAGGCCACCGACCCCGCATCGGTGCTGCTGACCGTGCCGGAGCCGCGACGCGGCGACGTGGTGGGCCTCGTCACCGAGATCGAGCAGCTCCGCATCACGCCGGACCAGGTGGCGCGCGTCGTCATCGACGAGAAGTCCGGCGTGATCGTGATGGGCGAGAATGTCCGGATCTCCACCGTCGCCATCGCCCAGGGCAACCTGACCATCCGCATCACCGAGACCCCGCAGGTCAGCCAGCCCGGCCCCTTCAGCCAGGGACAGACCGCCGTGGTGCCGCGCACCGACATCCAGGTGGACGAACAGTCCGACCGCCGCATGACCGTGATGCCCTCCGGCGTCACCCTGCAGGAGTTGGTACAAAGTTTGAATGCGCTGGGAGTGGGCCCGCGCGACATGATCAGCATCCTGCAATCGATCAAGGCCGCCGGTGCCCTGCAAGCCGAAATCGAGGTGATCTGATGGACGCCGCCCTCTCCCTTCCCACCCTCCCCACCCCGCGCGTCCACCCGCTGGTCGAACGCGCCGGGCTGGACCGTCCGGCCCTGCGCCGCGACATGGACGAGAGCAAGGTGGACCCCGCCACCCGCGCCAAGCTGCACAAGGCGGCGAACGAGTTCGAGGCGACCTTCGTCAGCCAGATGGTCAGCACCATGTTCGAGGGGCTGGAAGTCGATGAGACCTTCGGCGGCGGCCATGGCGAGGAGATGTTCCGGTCCCTGCTGGTGCAGGAATACGGCAAGTCGGTGACCCAGCGCGGCGGCTTCGGCCTTGCCGGCCCGGTCTATCAGGAACTGTTGAGGGCACAGGAGGCCGCCAATGGATAAGGTCGATGTCCGCTTCCCGCAGAAGCCCAAGCCCGCCGCCAACCTGCCGAAGAACGCGGAGGAACGGGCGGTGGCGCTGACCGACCTGATGGAGCGGCTGTCCGCCCATCTGACCCGCGAGACCGCCGCCATCCACGGCCGCCGGCACCAGGAACTGGCGGAACTGGTCAAGGCCAAGCAGCCGATGGTGCTGGTGTGCGAGGAGGTGTCGCGCATGCTGCGCATCGACCGCGACGGCATGGCCGCCCTGCCGGCCCCGCTGAAGACGCGGCTGAAGGCGGCCAACGACGCCCTCAACGCCGCCGTGCACGAGAACGCACTGGCGCTCCAGCGGATGACCGAAGGGCAGAAGCTGCTGGTCGATACGGTCGTCACCGCGGTCCGACAGGCGCAGCAGTGTCTGAAGCCGGCCTACGGCCCGGCCGCTGCCGGCTACCGCCGCACGACCTACGGGTCGGGGCTGGCCGCGCACGGCTCGATCGCCTCGGCCGCGCTGAACACCACTCTGTAGCCCGCTCCCGCCCGCCTTCTGCCAAGGAAACTCCCCGATGGACGTCCGGTCGATCTCCTCCCAGTCGCTTTTCGACGCGCTGACCTCCGGCCAGACGACCGGCGACAAGGACGACGCCTTCGCCCGCATGCTGGACCGGCTGACCCGCCCGCGGGAGGAGCCGGTCAGGGCTGCCACGTCCGAGCGGGAGCCGGTGCGACCCTCCATGCGCGACCGCAACCGGGCCATGGCCGATGCCGACGCCCAATCCCGGGCCGACGCCCAGGCGCGGACCGAGGCGCAACTCCGCGCGGATGCCCAGGCACGCGCCGACGAGCGCCGCGCCGACCGTGAGCGGGCGTGGGAGGAGAACGCCCCCCGGAACACGACCGATGCCCGCGCCCCGCAGCCGCGTGAAACCGCCGCTCCGGTCGACCGGCAGCCGCCACGGCCGGAGGCGAAGACAGCCACGCAACCGGCAGCGCCCGCGGCCGACCGATCGGGGCCGGCGGCCGGCACCGACACCGCGGCACGCCCCGGGCCGGCCGCCGCGGATGCCGCCGAAGCGCCACAGGACGCCTCCGCCATCGCCGAAGCGGGCCCCGATGACGAAGCGGCTGCGCTCGACGACGCACCGGACGAGCTTGTGGGCGCCGATGGCGCCCAGGCCACCGAGGTGACGATCGAAGCGACCGTGACGGTGACCGAAACCGTGATCACCCTGATCGGCCCCGGCCAGACGATCGAGCTGTCCAGCCTGCATTCGGACCTGGAGGTCGACGTCACGGTGGAGGACGGCGTCGAGCCGGCCGACGGAACGGCCCCGCTGCTGTCGGCGGACGCTGGCGATCCGACCCTGCCGCTGCAGGGCGGCCCCGGTGAGGATGCGCTGCCGGACGCGAATGCCCCGGATTCCGGCGTGATGATGCCCACCCCGCCGTTGGCCGCCGACCCGGCCCTGACCGCCGCGCCCACAGAGGCGGCGGAGGCCACGGCGGACACGCCGGCCACCGACGACGAAGCCGCGGTGCCGGCAGCGCCGGCCGCCGTGACCACCGACGCCGCCGACGCGGTGCCGGAGGAGGCGGTCGCCGCTGCCGTGGCGGCCCCGGCGGCAGCCCAAGCCCAGGCCCAGGCGTCCGACAGCTCCACGGAAAAGCTTGCCGCCGCCGCGGCAATTCCTGCCGACAAGGCGGCAGCCAATGCCGAAGCGGCTGAGCCGAAGACCGACGACGCCGCAGCGCCGCCGGCCGACGCCGCCGACATCCCGCGCTTCCAGGACGTCGCCGCCAACGACGCGGCGGGCCGCCGCGGCCACGGCAACGGCGAGGAGCGGCCCAGGGACGGGGCCGCCAAACCCACCGCCACAGCGGTGCCGGCCGACGGCGCCCAGAGCACCCAGCCACAGCCCACCGCCCCGGCCGCCACCCCGACAGACGCCACGGCATCGAAGCCGTCCATCGATCCCGCCACGGTCGCGCCGGCTCCGACCGCACACCCCGTCGCCGCGCTGGACGGTGCGTCGTCGTTCGATCACAGCACCACCCCCATCGCCATCCTGGAAGCCGCCCGCGGGCCGGCCGCGACCGATGCGGCATCCCCGATCATGACGCTGCGCGCCGGACGCGGGCCGCAGGCGCCGATGGGCGTGCACGATCAGATCGCCGTGCACATCCAGAAGAACGTCAAGGATGGCAACGACCAGTTCACCATCCAGCTCCGCCCGGACGAGCTGGGTCGCATCGACATCCGGCTGGAATTCGGCCAGGACGGCAAGGTCAGCGCCTCGGTGGCGGTGGAGCGTCCGCAGACTCTGGAGATGCTGCAGCGTGATTCCCGCGGGTTGGAACGGGCCTTGCAAGAAGCTGGACTGAACGCCGACTCCGACAGCCTGAGCTTCAGCCTGCGCGGGGAAGGCAATCCCTTCGAATCCCACGGCCAGGGCGCCCGAAACGCCGGCCGGGGGCGGCGTGGAGGCGGTGCGGCCGAACCGGACGAGGCCGCCGACCTCGCCGCCTACACGATGACCCTGGCCCCCGGCCGCGTCGATGTCCGTGTGTGACGTCGGCGCGCTCCGACAAGGAACACGACGATGGCGACCGACACGATTTCCGGCACAAACACGCTGCTGAACCAGTACGGCACGGTGAAGCAGACCGCGAACACCGACAACGTCAAGAAGGCCACCACCGACACGTCCGACTCGGGCAAGACGCAGACCGCTCTGCAGGGCCTCGGCGACAACTTCGATCAGTTCCTGAAGCTGCTGACCACCCAGATGCAGAACCAGGACCCGCTGAAGCCAATGGATACGAACGAGATGACCAACCAGCTCGTTCAGTTCGCCAACGTCGAGCAGAACATCGCCACCAACTCCCGCCTCGACAAGCTGGTCAAGCTGCAGGAGAACTACACGACCAGCGGCAACCTCTTCTATCTCAACCGCGCCGTCGAATACAAAGGCGACACCTTCCAGTACACCGAGGGGATGACGTCGATCGAGCTCGGCTACGAGCTGGACAAGAGCGCCAAGTCCGTGCGCGTCGATATCCTGGATTCGCAGGGCCGCCTCGTCAGCTCGACCAAGGGCGACACGAAGACCGGCTCGAAGCACGCCTTCGTCTGGGACTTCAAGGACGATCAGGGACGCGCCGTGCAGCCCGGCAGCTACCGCATCAACATCGCTCCCACCAGCGAGAACAAGGACGAGACCATCAAGACCACCACCTACACCAAGGGTCTGGTCACCGGCATCGATTACAGCAAGACCGGCGAGACGGTGCTGAAGACCAACAACGGCGTGAACGTCGAGATTCCCGACGTCGTGTCGGTGAGCTGAGGCGCCACCCAGGGCGCGCCCGTGTAGCGGGCATAACGCTTTGCACCCAAAGCATTACCCCAGGCGTTTAGGGTTTTGTTAAGCCGCTACCCCTAAAGTTTGCGTGCATTTGGGGAGCCTGAAAAGAAGGTGGAGCGGCAGGGAATGTCGTCGCGCGAGACAGATTTCGACGCCGATGGCTCAGACGGAGCGTTGGTCATCAGCCCGACGGGACGACCCATGACCGAGCACGATCTTCCGCCGCCGGACACCAAGCGCTGGGTGATGCGCCGCAAGGCGGAGGTGGTCGCCGGCGTGCGCTCGGGCCTGATCAGCCTGGAGGAGGCCTGCCGCCGCTACACGCTGTCGGTGGAGGAGTTCCTGTCCTGGCAGCGGCTCATCGACAGCCACGGCGTCCGAGGCCTGCGCGCCACGCGTCTCCAGGATTACCGCGGGGCCAGCCTGCTCCACGCCGGCGACAACCGCGCCGCCGAGTAGGCCCGCCGTCCGGCGCATTCCTCCCCCGCTTCCCCGACAGCCGTCACGCCACCCCCTTCCGTGATAGGAAGCGGCATGGCGACGCGGCGATGGACGGGAGTGGAGCATGCGATATCTGGATGACCTTTCGGTCGGCGATGTCTTCACCGGTGGACCGGTGACCGTGACGACGGAGTCGATCAAGGCCTTCGCATCCTCCTTCGATCCGCAACCCTTCCATCTCGATGAGACCGCGGCCGAGGCAAGCCTGTTCCGCGGTCTGGCCGCCAGCGGCTGGCACACCGCGGCCATGACCATGCGGATGATCGTGGATGGCGGAGCCGACCTAGCCACCGGCTATGTCGGACTCGGGATCGAGGAGATGTCCTGGCCCACGGCCGTCCGCCCGGGCGACACGCTGCGCATCGAGAGCGAGATCCTTGCGGTGCGCCCCTCCGCCACCAACCCGACCCGTGGCATTGTCCGCATGCGCACGACCACCTTCAACCAGGCGGGGGCGGTGGTGCAGCGCTTCACCGCCAACCTGCTGGTGCCGTGCCGCCCGTCGGAGTCGTGAGTGCCCTACCCCGTCGTCGCCGCGCGGAAATTCAGCAGGCTGGGCGCCTTGTCGATGATCTCCTCGAGGATCAGCGACGCGGTTTCCAGATCGCGGTCGAGATCGGCCCCCATCTTGCCGGCATAGTTCGGACGACGCAGCCTTTCGCTCGCGTCGTGCAGGCTGCGCAGTTCCTGCAGGAAGATCTCGCGGGCGCCCATGGGCAGGATCGGGTTGGCCGACAGCACGAAGAAGAACCGCATACTCGCGCGCACCAGCAGCGCCAGCATCACCATGTCCAGCCGCTCGAACTGGTCGCGCAAATCGTCGGACCTTGCGTCGGCCAGATTGCGCAGCCGCTGCTCGATGAGGATGACCAGGGCTTGGAATTCGCCGACCTTGTCGCGGAACTCCCGATAGGCGTGAAAGCTGTGCTTGGTGGCCTCCACTTCCGCCATTTTGGCGAGTTTGGCGGCCTCACGGCACTGCCGCTCGAGGGCTCCGAGCAGTTCCTTGACTTCGCCGCGGGTGTATTTGCGCTTTCCGTTGCTCATACCTGCGGTCCACGAGGCGATTGGTTCTCGTCCTGATACCACAGTATCGACCGCGAAGTCATGCCCGCGACCCGGTGCGGACGCAATGCCCACCGCACCCCGGTCCCGGTACTGAGCGGGGGAAGGGACCGAAGTGCGGCAGACAGTCGCAGCGAACCCGGCGGGGGACCGGGATCACACCCCGGCCGCCCGCCGATGGGGGGCGGCGAAACGGCCGGGAAGCTGGAACCGGGGCCGATCCGGATATCCGCATAGGGGGAACGGAAATTCGGACTGAACCGTACGGTTCAACGTTGCATCAGCATGCCGCATGGACCATGTTCGGTCAACATTGAACTGTACGGTTCAGTCCGTAGCATGGCGGACATTCCGGAAACGACGAGGACGTGGCTTCATGACCGGGCTGATGGCCCCCAACGCGCAACCGGGCAGCAAACCCGCCGTGATCCTGGACGCGGCGGTGCGGCTGTTCCTCGACAGTGGCTTCGGCAATGTCAGCATGGATATGGTGGCGCGCGCGGCCGGCGTGTCCAAGGCCACGCTCTACGCCCATTTCCGCAGCAAGGACGAGCTGTTCGCGGCGATGATGGCGCAGCGCTGCGACGGGCTGATGGACGGCATGGGGTGCGAGGCTCTGTGCGGCATGCCGGTCGCCGAGGCACTCACCGTGATCGCCCGCCGCTTCTTCACGCTGCTGCTGTCGCCCAAGACGTTGGCGGTCCACCGGGTGGTGCTGGCGGAATCCCACCGCTTCCCGGAGTTGGCCCGGGCCTTCTACGAATCGGGGCCGGCGGTGGCGATCGGCCGCCTGTCGGCCTTTCTGGCGGACGCCGACCGCCGGGGACGGTTGACCGTTCCCGACTCCGAACTGGCGGCCGAGCAATTCCTGGGCATGCTGAAGTCGCACCTGCACCTGCGCCTGCTGCTGGGCATGGAGCAGGTGCCGGACGAGGCCGAGATCGCCCGGTTCGTGAACGGGGCGGTCGGCCTCTTCACCCGCGGCTACGCGCCGGCGGTCAGCCCGCCTGCCCCTTCAGGAAGTTGATCACGCCGGAGAAATCGTCGCCGCCGTGGCCGGCCGCGTCGAACAGGGCGTAGATCTGGGCGGCGTGGGCGCCGAGCGGCGTGGCCGCCGCCACCTGCTGTGCCGCCGCCTGGGCCAGCCGCAGATCCTTCAGCATCAGGGCCGCAGCGAAGCCGGGCTTGTAGCCGTTGTTGGCCGGGCTGGCCGGCACCGGGCCGGGCACCGGGCAATAGCTGGTGATCGACCAGCACTGGCCGGACGAGGTGGAGGCCACGTCGTACAACGACTGGGTGGACAGCCCCAGCTTCTCGGCCAGCGCGAAGGCCTCGCACACCCCGATCATCGAGATGCCGAGGATCATGTTGTTGCAGATCTTGGCGGCCTGCCCGTTGCCGGCGTCGCCGCAATGGATCACCCGCTTGCCCATCGCTTCCAGAACCGGCCGCCCGCGCTCGAATGCGTCCGCACTGCCACCGACCATGAAGGTCAGGGTGGCCGCGGTGGCGCCGCCGACGCCGCCGGACACCGGGGCGTCCAGCGACAGCATGCCCGCGTCAGACGCCAGGGCGTGCGCCTTGCGGGCCGATTCCACGTCGCAGGTCGAGCAGTCGATGAACAGCGCCCCGGTGGCGGCCGCACCCAGCACGCCCGAGCCGTAGACGTCGAGCAGATGCTTGCCGCTCGGCAGCATGGTGATGACGACGTCCGCCCCGGCCGCCGCCTCGGACGGAGTTCCCGCCACCGACGCCCCGGCCGTCCGCGCGGCATCCAGCGCCGCCACCGACAGGTCGAAGCCCCGCACCGTGTGGCCGGCCTTCACGAGGTTGGCGGCCATCGGGCCGCCCATGTTGCCCAAGCCGATGAACGCGACCGTCGCCATGCGATTCTCCCGTGTTTCTTGGTCTTGTTTTGATTGCGGGGCCGGGACATGCCCGACCCCGCCGCGGCGTCCTTGTCAGCCCATGGTGGGGATGACGAAGCTCGCCCCTTCCTTGATGCCCGACGGCCAGCGCGAGGTGACCGTCTTGGTCTTGGTGTAGAAGCGCACCGAGTCGGGACCGTGCTGGTTCAGGTCGCCGAAGCCCGAGCGCTTCCAGCCGCCGAAGGTGTAGTAGGCGAGCGGCACCGGGATCGGCACGTTCACGCCGACCATGCCCACCTTGACGCGGCTGACGAAGTCGCGCGCGGCGTCGCCGTCGCGGGTGAAGATGGCGACGCCGTTGCCGTACTCGTGCTCGTTGGGCAGACGGATCGCGTCCTCGTAGGTGTCGGCGCGGACGACGGAGAGGACCGGACCGAAGATCTCCTCCTTGTAGATGCGCATGTCCGGCGTCACGTCGTCGAACAGGCACGGGCCGAGGTAGAAGCCGTTCTCGTAGCCCTGCATCTTGAAGTCGCGGCCATCGACCACGAGCTTGGCACCCTCCTGGATGCCCAGGTCGATGTAGCCGCGCACCTTTTCCAGAGCGGCCTTCGACACCACGGGGCCGTAATCGGCCGTCGGGTCGGTGGACAGGCCGACGCGCAGCGACTCGACCCGCGGCACCAGCCGCTCCATCAGCCGATCGGCGGTGGCCTTGCCCACCGGCACCGCGACCGAGATCGCCATGCAGCGCTCGCCGGCCGAACCGTAGCCGGCGCCGATCAGCGCATCGACCGTCTGGTCGAGGTCGGCGTCGGGCATGATGATCATGTGGTTCTTGGCGCCGCCGAAGCACTGCACCCGCTTACCCGAGGCGCAGCCGCGGGTGTAGATGTACTCGGCGATCGGGGTCGAGCCGACGAAGCCGATGGCCTGGATGTCGGGATCGTCGAGGATGGCGTCGACCGCGGTCTTGTCGCCGTTGACCACGTTCAGGATGCCCGGCGGCAGGCCGGCTTCCAGCATCAGCTCGGCCAGCTTCAGCGGCACCGAGGGGTTGCGCTCCGACGGCTTCAGGATGAAGGCGTTGCCGCAGGCGATGGCCGGCGCGAACTTCCACATCGGGATCATGGCCGGGAAGTTGAACGGCGTGATGCCGGCCACCACACCCAACGGCTGGCGCATGGAGTAGATGTCGATGCCGGGGCCGGCCCCCTCGGTGAACTCGCCCTTCAACAGGTGCGGGATGCCGACGGCGAACTCCGCCACCTCGACGCCGCGCTGGATATCGCCGCGGGCGTCGGGAACCGTCTTGCCGTGCTCGGTCGCCAGCATGGTGGCGAGCTCGTCGTAGTCGCGCTCGACCAGATCGATGAAGCGCTTGATCACGCGGGCGCGGCGCTGCGGGTTGGTCGCCGCCCAGGCCGGCTGCGCCGCCTTGGCGTTCTCGACCGCGGCGCGCACCTCGTCCACGCCGGCCAGCGGCACGCGGGACGACACTTCGCCGGTCATCGGCGTCAGCACGTCGCCGAAACGGCCGGAGCGGCCCTGAACCCGTTCGCCGCCAATGAAATGATACAGTTCGGTCGCCATAGGGCGTCTCCCCTCGGTAATTTTGCGGGACAATGCCATTGTTCCCGGCGCACAGCGATGCGAAGTTTCTCGCACCCGCTGTGCAGGAACAACAATATGGCGTCGATCCCCGGCCCCGTGAACTTCGATTGGAGCGACCTGCGCGCTTTTCTGGCGGTGGCGCGCACCGGCCGGTTGACCGCCGCCGCCCTGCGGCTGGGTGCGGACCACACCACGGTCAGCCGCCGCATCGCCCGGCTGGAGGAGGCGTTGCGCGCCCGCCTGTTCGAACGGCGCCCCGCCGGCTACAGCCTGACCACCCAGGGCGAGCGGCTGCTGCGAGCGGCGGAGGCGATGGAGAGCATCGCCATCGCCGCCCAGAACGACATCGCCAACACCGGCCTGTCGGTGTCGGGTGCGGTGCGCATCGGCGCGACGGAGGGGTTCGGCAGCTATTTCCTGGCGCCGCGCATCGGCGAGCTGTGCCGCCGCCACCCGGAACTGGAGGTGCAGCTCGTCGCCATGCCCACCCGCTTCAGCCTGTCCAAGCGCGAGGCGGACATCGCCATCAGCCTGACCCGCCCGCAGGAGGGGCGGCTGGTGGCCCGGCGGCTGACCGACTACCACCTGCGAGTCTATGCCGCTGCCGCCTATCTGGAGAGCCACCCGCCCATCGAGCGGCGGGACGATCTGCTGCGCCACGCCTTCATCGGCTACATCGACGACCTGATCTACACGCCGGAGCTGGATTATCTGGAGGCGGTCGGCCCCATCGCCCCCCAGGTCAAGAGCAGCAACCTGATCGCCCAGCTCCGCGCCACCGTCGCCGGCACCGGCCTGTGCATCCTGCCCAGCTTCATCGCTGCGACGGAGCCGACCCTGGTCCCCGTCCTGCCCGACGAGATCACCCTCACCCGCTCCTTCTGGCTGATCGTCCACGAGGATCTGCACCCTCTCGCCCGCATCACCACGACGGCCGAGTTCATCGCCGAGGTGGTGCGGCGGGAACGCGGGGTGTTCCTGCCGGAGTGCTGACGATCCGCGGCAAGCGGGGATTGGCCGCAGCCGTCCCCGCCCCTATCTCTTTCGCGGGTGCGAGAACGAGGGGTTCTCGCGATGCGGGCGGGAGACGATGCCGATGGGTGACGGAACGCGACGCCGCTGCGCGGCGGCCCTTGTCCTGCTCGCGGTGACGCTCGCCTCCCGGCCGGGGGTTGCGATGGAGTGGCCGTCACCCAAGACGACGTTCGTCAACACGGTGTTCTATGGAACGCTCTACGGCATGGCGGTGACCGCGGTGGGCGCCATCGGCCTCGGCATCAACGCGGTGGTGGCGCCCGCCTACGCCCCGGTCGCCCTCACCTTCGGCACCCCGGCCGTCATGGTGACGGTGATGTCCCGCGCCGTCCCCTGGGCCATCGCCACCGTCCCACCCTGGGCCGCGGACACCTACGACGGCTGGTTCGGCGAACCGCCGGAGGAGCCGTGATCCGGACGCCGGCGCTGTGCCGAACCCGCCGCCGATGACGGCAAATACCGCCCTCCGCCGACGCTATCTGTGAGGTCGCCGCAGCGAGGGTCGAAGGTGTTGGGATCGTCGACATGATCGAGGTAGCAGCCATCGGGACGTGGGTTATTCGGCACCACCCGGCGCCGCTGCTCCGGAGACGGATCCTCGACCCGGATCATGGCGGCGCGCATCACCTCGCAATCGTTGTAAGCGCTGGTTGCTGACCGCGAACTCCCCGCCAGCCGCTTTGAAAGTTGGCGAAGGACTTCTGGCGGATCACCCTTCGTCCGCTTGGCCCGATACCCGGCGACAGGGCCCGGTTCCATCACCATCGGCAGGCGCTCATTTTCGAGATTTTCCCCCGCGGCGCATTGTCCGGAGTCCCGGAGCGAACACGATCGACCTATGACCGGTTCATGGTGTCGGCGCCGACTTCGATGGACCCCACCACCCTACACCACCGCCGCGCGACGTCCTTGGCCCTCGGCGTCCGCAAAGCCGTTGTTGAGGCCCCATATGGCGGCCTGCGTGCGGTTCGACGCGTCGATCTTGCGCAGCAGGCTCTTGAGATGGACCTTCACCGTCGCCTCGGTGATCCTGAGGTGGTTGGCGATCACCTTGTTGGAATTGCCGTTCTGCAGACAACGCAGGATCTGCGCTTCGCGCTGCGACACCCCTTTGCGCGAGGTCGGCAGGTCGGCGGCGGCACCGTTCATCTTTCCGTTGATCAGCAGCGCGGCCAACGGGCTGGGGAATACCGTCTCCCCCATCATCACGAGCCGCAGCGATTGCGCCAGCGCCTCCAGCGATATGTCCTTCATCAGAAAGCCGTCCGCACCGGCCCTGATGGCCGTCGTCATCATACCGGCGTCCATCGTGCCGGTGAGCAGCACGACGCGCGCGTCCGGGCATGCGGCCTTCAATGATCGGACCAGGTCCGTGGAGTCGCTGATGCCGACGGGGTCGATCAGAATGATCTGCGGCGCGTCGGCCTCCAAGCCGACCTGGAGGGCCGCCTTGAGGGACGAGGCCTCCTTGACGATGTGGAAGCCCTGTTCCAGGAACAGCGCCTTCAGGCCCTGACGAAAAAGATTGTTCGTGTCTATCAAAGCCACCGAAACGGATGACATGGTTGGATGCTCCGGGAGGTGAATGAACCGAAATATCCTATTGTCAAAGAGGTGGGGCGGCGACTCACTCATTAGAGAACATCTTGCCATATTGGGCGGGTCATTCGGCGCCTGCGTTCGATCGAGACAGCGACTCCATAGGTTTCCAGGAATGGTCGAGGCCGTCGTCCGGCGCCGCGAAGGGCGGGATGCATGGCCTGCCGGCCTTCCATGGACAGCCTTTTCAGCCGGCGTCCGCATCGGTCGCCCCAGCCAACACCGCCAGAGCGCTACGCACGGCCGCGGAGAGTTCCGGCGGTGCCACAGGTTTGTGCAACAGCGAGAATCCGCTGCGGCTGGCGTCCCGGATCCGTTGGGGGGAGGTGTCGCCGGTCAGGATGATTCCGGGCAGGTCCATCCCGAACGCGCTCCGCAATTGCCGTATGGCGTCCGCTCCGTTCTCCTCGCCCCCCAGGCGGTAGTCGGCGATGACCAGATCCGGAGGTGCCCCGCGGGTGTGAATATTCAGCGCGGTGTCCCGATCCGTGGCGACATCCACATCGAATCCCAACTGTTCGAGGTAACGCCGGACGCTGTCGAGCACGACGGGATCGTCGTCGATCACCAGCACCCGCCGGCCCCGACCATCGACCGGCACCTCCGGGGACGGTTCGTCGATCGTGTCGATGCGGTCCGTTATGGGAACGGCCACCTCGAAGACGGAACCGCGGTCGGGTGTGGAGCGCACGCTGATCGGGTGGTCGAGCAGGGTGGCGAGCCGGTCCACGATCGACAGGCCGAGCCCGAGGCCCTGCCGCCGGTCGCGCCCGAGATTGCCGACCTGATGAAACTCCTCGAAGATCGCCGTGAGCTGCCCCGCGGGAATGCCGCGGCCGGTGTCCCAGACCTGGATGCGGACGGTGCCGCCGCTGCGGCGGCACCCGATCAGGACGCGCCCGCGATCGGTGTATTTCACCGCGTTCGCCAGGAGATTTTGCAGGATGCGGCCCAGCAGCTTGGGGTCGCTGCGCACGCTGATCGAGGTATCGACGCAGCGCAGCGTGAGCCCGGCGGCGCGGGCCAGCGGCTGGAACTCCTCCACCAGCCGGCCGATGAGCATACCCAGCCGGAACGACCTCGGCTGCACGTCCACCACGCCCGCGTCCAGGCGCGACACGTGCAGGATTTCATCCAGCATGGTGTGCAGCGCGGTCAGGGTGTTGCCGAGACTGGTCAGCAGCCGCGCCGCGTCCGGCGGCAGCTCCTGCGTGGAGAGCAGGTGATGGAACAGGACGGCCGCCTGCACCGGCTGGCGCAGGTCATGGCTGGCCGCCGCCAGGAACCGCGTCTTGCCGGCGCTCGCCTGCTCCGCGACCGCCTTGGCCGCGGCCAGCGCGCGCCGGGCGCGGAGGTGGCCGGTGACATCCTCGATGCCGACCAGGATCAGCCGCTCCGACCGGTTCAGGGGGCGCGCGTTGATCTGCAGCGTGCGCGGCCCCTCCTCGTCATGCCCGGCGTCGATCTCCAGCGCCTCGATGGTGGAGCCCTGCTCGATCATCGCCATCAGATGCCGGTCAAGGCCGGCGGTTCGGAACAGCCCGCCCGCCAGGCCGGCCAGGGAATGCCCGATCGTCGTCTCCGGCGTGGCCGCGAACATGCTGTAGTAGGCTTGGCTGGCGGAGGCCACCGTCAGCGCGGCGTCGAGCACCAGAAGCGGTTCGCGCACGGTATCGACGATCGCTTCCGCGAAATCCCGGGCGGCGCGCACCTTGTCCTGGATCGCCGCCCGCTCCACGGCAAGCCCCAGGATGTTCGCGACCGCCTGCACGAATTCCAGATCGTCGTCGCTGAAGCGGCCCGGTTGCCGGCTGTACAGCGCCAGGACCGACGGCCGGTTCGCGTCGTCCCCGCCGAAGGCGACCCCGATCCCGCTGGCGACGCCGGGCAACGGCGGGCCGCCGGGAACGCGACGGTCCGCCGCGAAATCGCCGACGACCAGGGGCTGCCGGGACCAGAAGACCTGTCCGACATGCGACGAGGGGTCGCCGGGCACGGGCCGGTCGGCACCGTCGGGCCGATCCCAGCCGAAGCCTTCCAGCAGCCTCATTTCCATGGCCTCGTCGGACGCCGTGAAGATCCCGACGGCGTCGGCTCCGAACGCCGTGGCGACGAGGGCCGGCACCGTGCTCAGCAGGACCTCCGCCCCCCCGTCCCCCAGCGCCTCGCGGCCGAGATCGGCGACCAGCTTCTGCTGCCGCGCCCGCTCCGCCAGGACGCCGGCCGTGCGTTTGAGCGCGGTGACGTCGCTGAGGGTGACGACGGTGCCCTCGATCCGGTTGTCCTGTGTGCGGTAGGGGTGGATGCGGCGCAGCAGCGTGACGCCGCCGTCCGCCTGCACCTCCCGCTCCATGGGCGACAGCGTGTCGAGGACGGACCGTATGTCCGCGATGAAGTCGGGGTCGCTGAAATGGCGGGACACGTCGGTGATCGGCCGCCCGACATCCGTCGGTATCAGGGAGAACAGGCGCGTCGCCGGTGCCGTGAAGCGCTTGATCCGCAGGTCGGGCGACAGGAAGAGCGTGGCGATGTCGGTGCTGGTCAGCAGGTTGGTGAGGTCGTTGGTCGTCACCTCCAGCTCTTCGACCTTCTCGTGAAGCTGGCTGTTGACCGTGCCGAGCTCCTCGTTCAGGGATTGCAGCTCCTCCTTCGAGGTCTCCATCTCCTCGCCCGAGGATTGCAGCTCCTCGTTGATCGACAGGATTTCCTCGTTGGCGGCGCGCAGGGCCTCGTTGGACGCCTCCAGCTCCTGGATGGTGGCGCTCAGGTCGTCGCGCGTCACCCGCAGTTCCTGCTCCAACTGCTCGATGACGGACGTTTCGGCGGTGGCCTGCGCGTCGTCCGCGGGATCGTCGCCGTCCGCCCGCGCCGCCTCCGCCCGCTCCTCGCGCTGGAAGGTGACCAGCACCAGCCGGTCGGTCGCCAGCGGCGGCCGTACCGGGACCACCGTGACGGTGACGGACGACAGGACCCCGGCCCGGCGCTGCCGCACCCCGGTGACGGTCACCCGGTGGTCGGACGACAGGGCCTCCTTCACCGCCGCGCGAACCTTCAGCCGAAGATCGCCGCGCATCATGGAGGTCAGGTCATGCGGCATTTCCCCGGTCGGCAGGTCGAGGAAATCGCCGGTCGGGCCGTGCAGGTACAGCAACCGGTGCTGCGCGTCGATCAGCACGGCGGCGGGAGCGAAGGCGACCAGCAGCGCCTGCCGCGTGATCTCCGCCGGGCTGGCGCGCGCAATGACCGGCGCCCTCTGGGCGACCCCGGCGGCGACGGCGGCCGAGCCCGGCAAGGGCGGGATGCGCCGGCGGCCGGTGCCCAGCTTGAGATACAGCCGCCACTTCTTCGACACCGGCATGAACAGGTCGGAACGCGACCCCGTGGTCTCCGCCGATCCCAGAAACAGGTGACCGCCATCGGCCAGGCTGAAATGGAACAAGTCCAGGATTGACCGCTGCACCGCCGTGTCGATGTAGATCAGGACGTTGCGGCAACTGATCAGGTCGAGGTTGGAGAAGGGCGGGTCGCTGATCATGTTCTGCGCGGCGAAGGTGACCGCCTCGCGCAATGGCCGGCTCACCTTGTAGCCGGTGGCCACCGGGACGAAGTAGCGGGCCAGCAGGGGTTCCGGCACGTCGACGGCGATGGTTTCGGGGTAGACGCCGGCCCGCGCGACGTCCAGCGCGTGGGTGTCGATGTCGCTGCCGAACACCTTGATGTCGCATTGGCTCTTCGCCGCCGCGCGGGCCTCCATCAGCAGGATCGCGATCGAATAGACCTCCTCCCCGGTGGCGCAGCCGGGGACCCAGACACGGATCGGCCGATCCGCCCCGCGACCGCGCAGCATGGGACCGACGATGGCCTCGTCCAGAATGGCGAACGCCTCCGGATCCCGGAAGAAGCGGGTGACGCTGATCAGGATGTCGCGGGCGAGTTGCTCGACCTCGCCCGGATGCGTTCCCAGGAAATCGCGGTAGCCGCGCATGCTGTCGATGTGATGGATGCCCATGCGCCGTTCGATGCGGCGGACCAGGGTGCGCGTCTTGTAGGCCCGGTAGTCGTGATGGTTGCGGGCCTGCATCAGCCGCAGGATGTGGTCGAGATCCTCGCCGTCGGGCAACGGCTCGTTCCCAGACGCCTCCGCGCGCAGATAGGGCTGCCGGATGTAGGCCACCAGCGCATCGGTCATGCGTTCCGGGCGCAGCACGTAATCGGCCATCCCGGTCGCGATCGCGCTTTGCGGCATGCTGTCGAACCCGGCCGTCGCCGGGTCCTGGACGACGACCAGACCGCCGGCCTCCTTGATCGCCTTCAGCCCGAGCGTGCCGTCGGCACCCGCACCGGACAGCACGACGCAGATGGCGCTCTGCCTGCGTTCGGCGGCCAGGGACCGGAAGAAGAGGTCGATCGGCAGGGACACGCGGTTCTCGGCCGGCCCGGTGACGGTGAAGCGATCCCCCGACATCAGCAGCACCTTGCCCCCCGGGGCGATGTAGATGTGGTCCGCCTCGACCGCCATGCCGTCCGCGGCGGTGTGGACCGGCAGGTCGGTGACCTTGGCCAGCAGATCCACCATCAGCGTTTCGTTGTTGGGCGTGCGGTGCTGTATGACCACGATCGCGAGTCCGCTCCGCTCCGGCATGGATTCGAGCAGGGCGATGATGGCCTTGAACCCGCCGGCCGACGCACCGATCCCGACCACGGCGACCGGTCCGCCCGGATGCCGTGAAGGGAAGGGTCGTGCCGGATCCGGCCGCGCGCCATCCAGGCCGGCGGAACCGTCGTCGTCGATCATTGTGCCCCCGAATCCGCCGACCGTCTTCCACACCAAGGCGTCGGCAGCGGTTTTTGCGGCTCGCGAACTGGGCCGTTCCGCAGTCTGCCATCATTATCGAGCCCGATGAAAACAAACCGCTCCCCATCGCCTCGATTTCCGATTGTGGTGATGCCGTCCATTACGGTTGATCGCACCCGCCGGAACCGCGAAATGCTGGCACGACAGGAGCCGCGGCATCGAATAAAGCCGGGGAAAGACTCCGGCCCTTGAGGAACAGGCATCGAAGACACACGTCCCCTCGCCACATCGGCCGCTTGGCTATGGGTGCCAACAGCGGCCCGCGCAAGCGGAAGATGGCCGCCATCGCCACATGAAGCGCCGATTACCCATTGTCCCCGTGCGGCAATGCTTCGCCGCCACCCCACCTTTCGAAGGCGGCACTCCCTGGGAAGGGACGGGGACTCCCCGCCGCGCCGCGCCGGAGAACCGGCAGCCGCGCCGGACGGTCGCGTCCAGCAACAGGGAGCATGGATCATGGCCACCCCATTCACGGCCTTCGACGGAGCCACCCCCGTCGGCGTCGACATCCTCACGGAGCGGGCACGCCGGGCGGCGGCCGAGCGGCGCTGGCAGCACCCGGCGGCGATGCCCTGGCGCGCCGACCCGGCCCCGTCCGCTTGCCGGGGGGCTTTGCAGGATGGGGCCCAGCTCACCCGCTTCGCCGATATGCACGCCGCACGCTCCCCGTAACACCAAGCCCCGTCTCAACGGACGCCGAACCGAAGGGCGGATCGTGATCGCCCCCGCCCCGCCCGGCCGGACGCGAGGGGTGAACGGAGGTCCCGATCGTCAGCTGGCCGTTTCCAGAACGACCGCCGCGAAATGGCAGCCCGCCGCCACCAGGACGAAGACGTGCCAGGCGGCGTTGTGGTAGGCGAGCCTGTGCGCCAGATGCACCACCGTACCCAGCGTGTAGAGCACGCCCCCGACGGCCAGCAGGACCATGGGCAGGGTTCCAACCGCACCCCACATCGGCATGCCCAGCACGAGCAGGGCCCAGCCCAGCCCCAGATAGAGCGCCAGCCCCAACCGTTCGAGCCTCCGCGGGAAGGCGAGCTTCAGACCTACGCCGGCCAGGGCCACGCCCCACACGATCCACAGGCTGGTGCCGATGCCCTCCGCGTGGTCCATGTGGTGGACCGCGAAGGGCGTGTAGGTGCCGGCGATCAGCGCATAGATCATCGCATGATCGATGCGGCGGAGAACCTCCTTGGCCCGTCCGATCCGGACGGCGTTGTAGGCGGAGGATGCGAACACCATGCCGCCGAGCGCCACCATGTAGGCGAACAGCGACAGGCGCCCGGTTTCGTCGGTGCAGCAGGAGCTGCCCCACACCAGCCAGGCGGTTCCGATCATGACGCCCAGGACGCAGAGCGCATGGACGATCAGATCGATGAAACGCTCATGGGACGTGTAGGCCGGAAACCGTCGGGGATCGGGCCGCCGCGTGCCGGGGCCGCGTCGGATCAATGGGCACCGACCCGTGGTTCGGGCGTGAAGGTGACGGCGACGAGGGTGCCCCCATCCGCTTCGATCGCGACCGAACCGTCGATCTGTCCGGCGAGCGCATGGATCAGTTCCAGCCCGATCGATCCGTTCCGGCGCATCGGGCCGATGCCCACACCGTCGTCCCGGATCGCGAGCCGATAGGACCGCTCCGACCGGCGGCGCAGGGCGATGGTCACGGCGCCGTGCCGGCCTGCGGGAAACGCGTGCTTCAAGGCGTTGCTGACGGCTTCGTTGACGATCAGGCCGAGCGGCAGCACGAGGTCCGGCCCCCACATCACCTCGTCCGCGTCGACCGAGAGCGTCACCCGGCTGGTGTCCTCCTGCCAGGACTCGACCAGCGAGGCCCCCAGGGACTTCAGGTAGCGGGCGACGTCGATGCTCTGATAGCCGCCGGCACCGTGCAGCAGCTCGTGAATCTCCGCCATCCGGACCAGCCGCTGTCCGGCGTCGTCGAGCGCGTCCCGCACCCGCTGGTCGCCGCAGCTCGTTGCCTGGACCGCGAGCAGCGCGCAGGCCCTTTGCAGCGTGTTCTTGACGCGGTGATTGACCTCCCGGACCAGGAACTCCTTTTCCGACAGGGCGTCGCGCAGGACGATCTCGGCCGCTTGCCGTCGGTCCACCTCCCGCCGGAGCCGGCGGTTGGCATCCTCCAGTTCCCTGGTCCGAAGCCTTACACGGCGATCGAGTTCCGCATGCGCGGTCCGGAGTTCGACTTCCATCCGCTTGCGTTCGCTGATGTCGAGGAACGAGGCGAAATGCTGGACGACCCGCCCGCTCCCGTCCATCACCGGGCTGACGAACTGGCTCGCCCAGAAGGATCGGCCGTCCTTCCGGTAGAACTGGATTTCGAGCGTGATGTCGTGACGGATGTTGATCGCCGTGTCGATCGCCCGCGCCGTCTCCGGATCGGTGTCAGGACCACTCAGGAAATGATAGGTCCGCCCCAGCACCTCCTCCCGCCCGTAGCCGCACAGGGTCAGGAAGGCGGCGTTGGCATAGACGATCGGATTGCCGGCGATGCACGCGTCGGTGATGACCATGGGCATGCGGGTGGCCTCCACCGCGGCGACGAACGGCCCGTCCGTCTGCCCGAAATAGCCCTCCGCCACCTCCCCATCCTGCCGTACCGGGGATGGGGGCGCGCAGAGTGTCGATACCATCATGGGCCTCCGCCGGGGAATGGTGATTTACCGCCGCGACGGCCATGATGCCGTTTCCAAGCTTGTCAAGGGCATCCCGAACTGCCTATTGCGGAAGTAGCGGACGTCGCCGCATGGTATTCACGCCGACATCATGTCAGGTTTCCGCCGACTGTGCAAAGATTCCGGGCGGCAGGACGCCCGGTACTCTCCATCAGGTCCATGCTTCTTTTTCCTTCAGGCATAGATCGGTCTCGGCACTTCGGAATAGACGAAAGCAGCGTTGAGCCGATTTCCAGGAACATCCGAGGTCCAGCGCCGTTGACGCTTTGATCATGCTGCATTGCAACATGACGGCCCCTCGGTCAGGAACCAATGGAATGATGCGGAACATCCTCTACATCCACGGGGCCTATGCCTCGGCGGCCAGCTTCAGCCACATGGTCGGGCGCCTCCCGGCGCACCGGGCGGTGTTCGCCGACTACGACTGCCGGACCAGCTCCGTCGATGCCACCGTCAGACGTCTGAAAGTGACCACGGCCGAACGGTTCGCGGACGAGCCCTACAGCATCGTCGCCCATTCCCTGGGGGGCGTCGTCGGGTTGCGCCTTGCGGCCGGTGGGGCGCCCGTCGAGCGCATGTTCACGATGTCGGCCCCCTTCGGCGGCAGCCGGGCGGCATCCCTCTTCAGCCTCGTCTTCGCGCTGACGCCGGTGTTCGCCGACATCGATCCCTACGGCCCCACGATCCGGAGCGTCCTCGACGGCGAAATCCGCTTCCCCATCCGGTCGATCGTATCGACCGCGGGCGGAAGCCCCATGATGCGGGAGGACAACGACGGGGTGGTCACCGTCGCGTCCCAGACCTGCCTCGTCGGACCGGACTACCACGCGGTCGCCGTCAACCATCACGAGGTGGTGCAGGCCGGGCCGGTCATCGATCTGGCGCAGGATTTCCTGTTCGGATCGGCGGTCGGAGCGATCCCCGAGCCGGCTTTGTCCGCTTGATCCGCGGCGCATGCCGAATGGTGGGCTGGCATCGCCGTGTGCCTGCCCCATGTCCGGATGGTCATTCCGACGCAGGCGTTTCGGCCTGCGCACCGTGGTGCACGACGTCGCTGCAGGACACGGAGGACGGCCATGAGGATCTTCCATTGCCAGCGTTGCGGCCAGATGCTGTTCTTCGCGAACACATCGTGCGAACGTTGCGGCCTCCGTCTGGGATATCTGCCCGACCGGACGGTGCTGAGCGCCCTGGTGCCGCTGGACGGGGACCGCTGGCGCCCGCTGGCGGATGCCGGCCGCCCGCACCGGTTCTGCGTCAACGCCGGGCACGACGCCTGCAACTGGCTGGTTCCCGCCGACGGTCCCGAGCGGTTCTGCCGGGCCTGCCGGCTCAACCGGACGATCCCCGACCTCGACCGGCCGCAGAACCACCAGCGCTGGCAGCGTCTGGAAACCGCCAAGCACCGGCTCGTCTATGGCCTGCTGCGGCTGGGTCTGCCGCTGACGAGCCGGTTCGACGATCCGCGGGCCGGGCTCGCCTTCGACTTTCTCGCCGATGCGCGGGTGCCGGTGACGACCGGCCACCGGGCCGGGGTGATCACCATCGACATCGCCGAGGCCGACGACGCCGAGCGGGAGCGCCACCGCCTGGACATGGCCGAAACCTACCGCACCCTGCTCGGGCATTTCCGACACGAGGTCGGACATTACTATTGGGACCGCCTGGTCCGCGACGGGCTGTGGCTGGAGGCGTTCCGCACGCTGTTCGGCGACGAGCGCCGGGACTACGCCGCCAGCGTCACCATGCATTACGAGACGGGTCCGCCCGCCGACTGGCGGCAGCGCTACATCAGCGGTTACGCCAGCGCGCATCCCTGGGAGGATTTCGCCGAGACCTGGGCGCATTACCTGCACATCGTGGACACGCTGGAGACGGCGCACGCGTTCGGGCTCCAGGTTCATCCCCAAGCCGGAAGCCACTCCCGGCCGAGCATGACGGCGATCGACTTCGATCCCTACCGGCAGGCCGACTTCGACCTGCTCATCCGCACGTGGCTGCCGTTGACCTATGCGGTCAACAGCCTCAATCACAGCATGGGCCTGCCCGACCTCTATGCCTTCGTCCTGGCGCCGACCGTCATGGGCAAGCTGCGCTTCGTCCATGGCCTGATCGGCCGCTGACCGGACACCGGCCGCGATACCCATGCCGCACGACACCACCCTCGTCGCCACCATCGTCATGGGGCTGGTCCTCGCCTTCGTGGGCGGCCTCCTCGCCAGCAAGCTCAAACTGCCGCCGCTGGTGGGCTATCTGCTGGCCGGCGTCGCGGTCGGGCCGTTCACCCCCGGCTTCGTGGCGGACGAGGGACTGGCCGGCCAACTCGCCGAGATCGGGATCATCCTGCTGATGTTCGGTGTCGGCCTGCATTTCTCGATCCGCGATCTTCTTGCCGTTCGCAACATCGCGATCCCCGGCGCCCTCGGCCAGATCGTCGTGGCAACGGCGCTGGGCGCCGGTGTCGCGCATCTCTGGGGCTGGCCGTTCGGCGCCGGGCTGGTGTTCGGGCTGGCGCTGTCGGTGGCCAGCACGGTGGTGCTGCTGCGTGCGCTGGAGGACCGGGGCGGCCTGGACTCGCCCAACGGCCGCATCGCCGTCGGCTGGCTCATCGTCGAGGATCTCGCGATGGTCCTTGCGCTGGTGCTGTTGCCGGCGTTGGCCGGGGTGCTCGGCGGTGGCGCCCCCGGCCGGCCGGAGCCCGCGGGCGGCGATCTCGCCGTGGCGCTGGCGCTGACGCTCGGCAAGGTCGGGCTGTTCCTGGTGCTGGTGACGGTGATCGGCACGCGGGCGATCCCGTGGCTCCTGGCGTGGGTGGCCCGCACCGGCTCGCGCGAGCTGTTCACGCTGTCGGTGCTCGCGACCGCGCTCGGCATCGCCTTCGGCTCGGCCGAGCTGTTCGGCGTCTCCTTCGCGCTCGGTGCCTTCTTCGCCGGGGTCGTCCTCAGCGAAAGCGACTTCAGCCACCAGGCCGCGGCGGACTCGCTGCCATTGAAGGACGCCTTCGCGGTGCTGTTCTTCGTCTCGGTCGGCATGCTCTTCGACCCGGCGGTCCTGCTCCGCGAGCCGCTCGCCGTGCTCGCGGTCGTTCTCGTCGTCGTCGTCGGCAAGTCGCTGGCGGCCTTCGCGATCGTGATGGCTTTCGGTTATCCGGCCTCGACGGCGCTCAGCGTGTCGGCGAGCTTGGCGCAGATCGGCGAGTTCTCCTTCATTCTGGCGGGGCTGGGGACGGCGCTCGGCCTTCTGCCGCCGGAGGGGCGCGATCTGATCCTCGCCGGGGCCCTGCTGTCGATCACCCTCAATCCGTTGCTGTTCGCCGGCTTCGACCGCCTTTCCGGTTGGCTGGGCACACGGCCGGGCATGCTGGGCGGGCTCGAGCGCCGGGGCAACGACGGGCTGTCGACGCTGCCGGTGGCCGACGGTCCGTGCGACCACGCGATCATCGTCGGCTATGGCCGGGTCGGGAGTGTCGTCGGCAAGGGCCTGAAGAGCCAGTGTCTGCCGATCGTCGTCATCGACCAGAACCGCCGCCGGATCGAAGCGTTGCGTGAACGCGGCGTGCCGGCCGTCTACGGCGACGCGACGACGCCGGGCATCCTGGAAGCCGCCGGCGTCGGGCGGGCGCGGGTGATCGTCGTCGCCACGCCCGAAGGCGACCAGACGCGCAGGATTCTGGAGCTCGCCCGCCGGATGAACCCCGGGATCGACACGGCGGTGCGCACCCACAGCGAATCCGAACTCGCCCACCTCGAACGGCAGGGAGTTGGCGTGGCGATCATGGGCGAGCGCGAACTCGCCTACGGGCTGATGGACCATGCCCTGCGCAGCCTCGGCACCCCCGACGAACAGGCGCAACGGGTGATCCAGGCTCTGCGGGTCGGCGGCGCCGGAGGAGTCTACGAGCGGCGGCACAGCGAACCCGCGCGCGGTGCGCCCGAGCTTCGCCAGCATCGCGACGTGACGCCGCCGTCCGTATGACCGAATTCGCCGGTGCGGGACCGGAGGAGACCCGCGGGCGCAGAGATGCAAAAACAAACTCGACATTCCAGGCAGCAAATTTGGTGAAATCTATCTTCTGAAGATTCGAGATTTCACCAGGAGCGCGATCTATTTTCCTCGGAACTTGTCATTATGTGATTGATCAGGACGAAATTGGGACGGCGTCATGGCGCTGCGGGCCGAATACACCCTGCACCAGTCCGATCTGGGCGAGTTCCTGGCCGCCCCGGTGGGGGAGGAGACGAACGGACGCGCGCCCAGCGCGCTCTCGGCGCTGGCGCGGCTCGACGTCGATCCATGGGCGGAGGCGGCCCGTTCGGCGGCGCTGCCGCGCGACGTGGCGGCATCGGCGCTTGGGGATGGTCGCCAAGGCCGAAGACCGGCATTTCGGGTATCCGCTCGACGGCCGGGCGGTCATCGACGCTTCAGTGATAGTAAACGTCAAAGAAGATGCCCATATCCTAATATAGACCTGAAAAGGATATCACGATGGACAACGGCTTTTCGCCAATTTCGAATTGGGTAGAATCCGAGCGCGCAGCCTGGGTTCTGTCCGCACCGAAATGGCAGCGGATGGCGCATGTCCTTTTGGGAATGGCCGTGGGTTTGATTGCGGGATTGGCGATCTCTCATTTCTCCGGCTGACGGAGCCGACCCGCGGTGTGCGGCATGGAGGAGACCGGCAATGTTCCACGGTGGACTGAAAGATCTGATGGTCCGCGCATCCACCCTCCTGGGCCTTTCCAACACGAGGGCAGGACCGGACGCCCCATCCGGTGACCGGGCCATGACGCATCGGGCCCGGGGGTTGGAGCCCGCCATTCACCGTCTCGAAACGGTCGTCGAGGAACGGCAGAAGCAACTTCGCTCGCATCGGCGACGTCGCGACGGCGCAATCGACCGATAGGAATGGGTCACGGGCGGCCGGGCCGATCACCGGTCCTGTCCGCCGTCCGTCCCCGCGGAGTGAGGCGCCTGACCGTCGACCAATCCATTGCCACCGCGATCATCATCGGCATCGTGGTGCTCTTCGTTTGGAACCGTCTGCGCTACGATCTGGTGGCGCTGCTGGGGCTGCTCGCAGCCATGGCGACGGGGATCGTCCCTTCCGCCCGTGCCTTCGCCGGCTTTGCCGACCCGGTGGTGATCATCATCGCATCGGCGCTGGTCGTCAGCGCGGGGGTGAGCAAGTCGGGGGTGATCGGGCGCATCATCCGACGGATGGAGCCGCGTCTGCGCACGAGCGGACGGCGCGTCGCCGCGCTCACCGGCAGCGTGATGGTCCTGTCCGCCTTCATGAAGAACATCGGCGCCCTGGCCATCTTCCTCCCGATCGCCGTTCAGGTCGCCCGGCGCGGCGGTTCGCCGGCTTCGGAACTGCTGATGCCGATGGCGTTCGGATCCCTGATCGGGGGGCTGGTGACCCTGGTCGGCACCTCGCCGAACATCCTCGTCTCGCGCGTCCGCACCGAGCTGGTCGGCGAGCCCTTCGCGATGTTCGACTTCGCACCGGTCGGGCTCGGCATCGTCGCGGTCGGCTTCGCCTTTCTCTCGGTCGGCTGGCGGCTGCTGCCGGCCGGACGCCGCACGCCCGCATCCGCGGCGGCCGCGTTCGACATCGAGCCGTACCTGTCGGAGGCCCGGCTGCCCGCAACCTCTCCCCTCGTCGGAAAGACGGTCGCCGATCTCGAAGCCATCGGAGACGGCAGCGTGACGGTGGCCGCGATCGTCCGCGAGAAGGAAAGGCGTTACACCCCGGCCGGCGATTGGACGCTGTTCGCCGACGACATCCTCGTTCTTCTCAGCGATCCCCACGCCTTGCGGGCGATCGTGACCGAGGCGAGGCTACAGCTCGGCGATACCGGCAGGACGGTGAAGCAGGGCTTGGCGGCCGGCGACATGGAGGTGGTCGAGGCCGTCGTGACGCCCCGCTCCACGCTTCTCGGCCGCTCCGCGTCGGAGCTCCGTCTGCGCCAGCGCTTCGGCCTGACCCTGATCGGGATCAGCCGCCATGGCGAACGAACCATGGCGCGGATCCGCAATGTCCGCTTCCGATCCGGTGATGTCCTCGTCCTGCGGGGGAGTGCCGCGGCCATGACCGACACCCTGCGCGATCTCGGCTGCCTGCCGCTGGTGGACCGGGCGACGGGGCTGGGGCGCGGGCGCCGCGATCATCTGCCGCTCATCCTCCTGGCGCTGGCAATGGGAGCGGTGGCGCTCGACCTCGTGCCGGTGGCCGCCGCCTTCTTCGGCGCCGCGGTTCTCATGGTGCTGTTCGGCATCCTGACGTTGAGGGAAGCCTACGACGCTCTCGAATTGCCGATCCTGGTGCTGCTCGCCTGCCTGATCCCCATCAGCGACGCCATTACCAGCACCGGGATGGCCGCCCTGATTGCCGGAGGTCTTGCAGCCGCCGCCGGCGCCCTGCCACCCGTAGGGACCGTCACGCTGGTTCTGGTGACCGCCATGGCGTTGACCCCCTTCCTCAACAACGCGGCCACGGCGCTGATCATGGCCCCGATCGCGGCGAACCTGGCGCAGAAGCTCGGTATGAACGCGGACCCGCTCCTGATGGCGGTGGCTGTCGGGTCCGCCTGCGACTTCCTGACCCCCATCGGGCACCAGTGCAACACGCTGGTGATGGGACCCGGCGGGTACCGTTTTGGCGATTATTGGCGGCTCGGCCTGCCGTTGTCGGTGCTCGTGGTGGTGGTCGGTTCGGTCCTCATCCCGGTGTTCTGGGGACTGCGATGACCGGTGCGCCATCGTGCGGGAACTATTCCGGGAGGTCCCGGGGCTCATCGGATCATGAGCCGGGGCTTTCCGGGGACAATGTCGGGCGATGCACCATGTGATGTCCTGAAGCGGCTTTCCCGTTCCTTTTTCAGGTCGCGCCCAGCCGCGACGCGGCCCGCGGCGAACGCATACGGAAGGCACCCCGATGACCAAGCGAACGACCGTCAGGACGGTCACCATGACCCGCCCCTTCACGGTGCAGGGCCTGGAAGAGAAGCAACCGCCGGGAACCTACGTCGTGGAGACCGACGAGGAACTGATCGAATCCCTGTCCTTCCCGGTGTACCGGCGCACCGCGACCTGGATCCGCCTGCCGCGACATCCGGGCAGTCCGGGGCTCGCGCAAACGGCCCTCGTCGATCCCGACGAATTGGACGAGGCGGTCGCACCGTCCAGCCTTTCCAACCAGACACCAGGAGCGAAGCCATGAACGTGTTCGACACCGCAACGCCGGTCCCGCCCACCACCTGGAAGACGGCCGTCACGGGGTATCTGGTGCCGCCCCTGCTGATTCCCGCGGCGATCGCGATCGTGGTGGGGCTGTTCGCCCTGATCCACGGCCCCGTGGTCTGACATGGATGTGCGCCGGACGTTCGTGCCATCGGCCGCACGGGGTGGACCGTCATGAGGCACGACGGGACGGGTGCGATGCCCAGCTATGTGGCCCGGTACGATTTCGATGGCTGGATGGTCATCGACGCCGCCCTGCGCGACGGCCAACCCGTCCAGGAGGCATTGCGACGCGGCTTGTCCTTTGCGGAGGCGGAACTCTCGGCCGCCTTCTTCAGTTGCGTGGGTGTGCGTCATCCCGCCAATAAGAACTGAACCGCTTCCCTGGTGCATCCAATTCGTTTTCGCAGTCATCGTATAGAAAAATAAATCCATACGATCAGGTGATCTGTCAATTCCGGCTAGGTGTTTGTAACTTTTCAGAACTCAATGAAATTCGAAGGTTTTTCTGACACCTCACACTGGATTTCGAAGTTTTATTTTGCAGCGGTGGTTGATATATTGCGGCGCAGCATAATATAGGCATAAGACGAGCCGGGCAGCGCCACCATCCAACCCCCGGCCACCTCACCCCACGAAGGAGACCACCATGGCCAACGGGATGCCCCCGGTGCGCGCGATCCGCAGCGCCAGTGACGAGGCGACGCCGAAGCCGGAGAGCCACAAGCCCCACACCATCACCAGCGCCAGCGACGAAAGGACGCCGAAGCCCGAGCGTAACGCCCTGACGCGGACCCATGAGCCTTTCCCCGGCCCCACCGCCGGCAACGCGCCGCAAGGCAGCCGCGACGCCGCCAGGGGGACGGCGGCCAGTGGGCCGGGGGATCGTCCGGACACGGCACACAGGCCCGGCGCTGCGGCGAACGGACGGTACGCGCAGCCCATCCATGCCGCCGCCACCCAGACCGTGGAGCGGGCCGGCGAGGTCGGCGGCATGCTGGCGTCGAACTACGGAGCGGCCTGTTCCGAGTTGATGTCGCAGATGCAGGGAGCGGCCCGGCGCCAGGGCGAGTTCATGAACGACATGCTGCAAGCGCGCAGCCCGGTCGATGTCATGGCCGCCGGCAACCGCTATCTGGTCGGCGGGCTGCAGGCCTTCTTCGAGGGCAGCGTCCGCATCGCCCAGGCGGCGTCGCACCGGGCGGAGGAGTCGCACCAGCGACGGGACCGGCACGCCGCCTGACGCGGCCCGCCTCGACGGAGGGCCGCCGCCCTGTGGCGGCGGCCCCGGCACAGCGGCAGGAGAAGCCCAGTGAACGAACCGCAGACCGAGCGCGAGACCATTCCGGTGGTCGAGGAGCGGGCGACCGTCCGGACGCGCGCACGCATCACCGGCACCCTTCGGGCGCGCACGGTCACCCATGAGCACGAGCAGGCGATCGACGCCGACCTGTCCGTCGAGACGCTCGATGTCCGGAGAGTGCCCATGGACCGGTTCGTCGACCACCCCATCCCCGACCGCCAGGAGGGGGACACGACCATCATCTCGGTCATCGAGGAGGTCGCCGTCCTGACGGTGCGGTTGAAACTGGTCGAGGAGGTGCGGATCACCCGCCACACCTCGACCCGCAAGGCAACGGAGCGGGTCACGCTCCGGCGCCAGGACGTCATCGTCGAACGGGGGGATTCCCCGTCCGATGCGGAGGCCTCATAGGCCCGCACCACCAACCAATTCCAATGGAGAGCATCATGAGCACCATCGTCGTCGGACTGTACAAGGAGCCCCGCGCCGCCAAGAAGGCCTTCCAGGCCCTCGTCGCCGCCGGTTGCCAGGAGAAGGATCTCGAAACCTTCGACGGAACGGGCAACGCCGACAAGGCGGCCGAACAGCTTGTGGCCCACGGCTTCGCCAGGGACGTCGCGGAGCGTTACGGCGCGGCCGTGAAGCAGGGCCATACCCTGGTCGCGGCCGACATCGCCGATAAGGATGCCGATGCGGCCGAGGCCATCTTCGACGAGGCCGGCGCGGTCGAACTGCCGGAATCCGGGAAGCGGCCACAGAAGGCGGCCGACGGCAAGGCCGTCGAGGAGGAGACCGTTCCGGTGGTCGAGGAGTCCGTCGCGATCGGCAAGCGGCGGGTGAGCAAGGGCGGCCTGCGGGTAACGACCGAGGTCACCGAGACACCGGTCAGCGAAACCGTCCGGCTTCACGAGGAGCAGGTGGACGTCGAGCGCCGCAAGACCGACCGCTCTCTCGGCCAACAGGAGGCGCAGGCCGCCTTCGAGGAGCGGACCGTCGAGATGACGGCGACCTCCGAGACGCCGGAGGTGACCAAGGAGGCCCGCGTGGTCGAGGAGGTCGTGCTGTCCAAGAACGCGACGGAACGCGACCAGACCGTCGAGGCCGTGGCCCGGCGCACCGACGTGAAGGTCGGGAAGACCGAGGACCGTCCCGCCGCCAAACGCTGATCGCAGGGGCCGACAACGGTCCGCACCGATCAGGAGGCGGGCCACGTCCGGCTGTGTGTATGCCCGGGAGTGCGTGTTGGCAGAGCTACGCCGCCGCGTTCTTCTGGGCAGAGGGCGCTCGTACATCGCGTGAAAGTTACGGCGTCGAGCATAACAGCGTGCATGCCGGGCACAGGATGCCGCCATGAACATCATGCTGTCGAAGCGGCGCGTCCGCTTTGAGGCCAGCGGCAGCCGATCATATGGCGCATTCACCCCGACGATATGGTGACCATTCGGGTCGCGCGTCAATCAATATGCAAGGGCGGTTGATCGGTCACGATCAACCATAGAAGGTGGTCCGGTGATCCGGGGGCAGCAACGGCGGCGCGCTTGGTAGCCGCATGCGGACATGCAGCCCACCGAGGGCCCCCGGTTCCAGCCGCTCCACCGGCACATGCATGCGTCGGCAGAGCTCGGCGACAATCGAGAGGCCGAGGCCGACCCCGTCGCCGCCGGTGCGCCCGAGCCGTTGGAACCGCTCGAACGCGCGTTCGAACGCATCCGCCGACAGGCCGGCGCCATCGTCCTCCACCACCAGTCTGGTACCGGCCGGCCCGTCGGCGGCAACCGTGACCGTCACCCGGCCCGGCGAGGCGGCGTACTTCACCGCATTCTCGACGATGTTGCGCAGCACGATCGCCAGCAGCTCCGGGTGGCCGATGACGGCGGCCGATCGGGACGATTCCAGCGTGATTTCCACGTCACGCCGATTGGCCGCCGGCACCAGCTCGGCGACGACGGACTGTGTGAGCTCGACAAGGTCGATCCGGCTGCCGGGGTGCCGCGTCAGGTCGAGCGACTGCGACCGTGTGACGTCCAGGAGCTGCGCGATCAGCCGGCCGGCCCGGTCCACGGCCTCCAGGATCTTGGTGAAACGTGGCCGGGCGCGCTCGGGCAGATCGTCGTCGAGGGCTTCCACCTGGGCACGGATCGCGGTGAGCGGCGTGCGCAACTCGTGGGCCGCGTTCGACACGAAGTCGCGGTCGCGGTCCAGCACCAGCCGCAGCCGTGCCATCAGATCGTTCAGCGCGTGGGCGACCACCCGCAGCTCGCTCGGCACCTCCACCTCGTCCAGCGGCGCGAGGTTCTCCTCGCTGCGATTCCCGACCTGATTGGCGAAGGCGTCGAGCGGTGCCAGGCCGGAGCGGATCCCGACCGTCAGGGCGCCCCCCGCCAGCACGGACGCGCACAGGACATAGCCCGCCACCACCCCGGCCACCTGGAGCGAGGACAGCAGCGGCTCCCACGCGTCGATGCCGATCACCACCCGTGTGCCGGTGCGCTCGTCCTCGAAGCCATGGAGGATGCGCAGGCCGTCGCCGATGTCGGCCTTGCCATCCATGGGCAGGGCCAGCAGCCGCTCCGGCGGCAGCGCCTCCGAAGCATAGAGCAGCTGCCCGTCCCGGCTGATCACCACCAGATAGTCGTCGAGTTCGAAGGCGGGGTCGTGCTGCTCCTGGAAGAGAGGCATCACGGTGGGTGACGCCGGCTGCGTCGCGGCGAAGGCCAGCATCAGCTGCGCCGTGTGGGCGGTCCGGCTGTGGAACGATTCCTTGTACTCCAGCGCCACCGCGCCGACGATCAGGAGTGAAGCCGGCACCCAGGCCGCAGCGATCAGCCAAGCCAGCCGGCGCCGCAGGCGCGCATGGATCGACGGCATGCTCACTCCTTCGGCAGCATGTAGCCGACGCCGCGGATCGTCTGGATCAGGTCGGCGCCCAGCTTGCGGCGGATTTGCGATACGAACACCTCCAGCGTGTTGCTCTCCGCCTCGCCGCTCCAGCCATAGAGATGGTTTTCGAGGGCGTTGCGGGTGAGGACCCGGCCCTGGTTCTCGACGAACAGCAGCAGCAGCGCGAACACCTTCGGGGTCAGCGCGATGCTGTCGGCGCCGCGCAGCACGGCGAGGGACGCGGGGTCGATCCGAAGGTCGCGGTAGTGCAGGATTCCCGGCCGGCCGTCGCCGCGGCGGCGGGCGAGCGCGCGGCAGCGCGCCATCAGTTCCTCCATGGCGAACGGCTTGACCAGATAGTCGTCGGCACCGAGGTCGAGGCCGCGCACCCGGCTGTCCAGCTCGTAGCGCGCGCTGAGGATCAGGATCGGCAGGCCGTGGCCGTCCGCCCGCTGCCGGTGCAGGATGTCGAGGCCGTCACAGTCGGGCAGGCCGAGATCGAGGACCATCAGATCGAAGGCGTCGAGCTCGGTGACACCGTCGAGGCTGGCGCCGTCCTCCAGCCAATCGACGGTCATCCCGGCCCGGGTCAGGCGGGTACGGATGGCGTCGCCGATCAGCGGGTCATCCTCGATGAGCAGAATGCGCATGCCTCACTCACGGGGTTGGGGCGGTTGGTCGGAAGGCAGGGATAGCAGGGAAACCTGAAGCGAAGCTGAGTCGATGCCCTGCCGCGACGCCCGCGCACGCAACCGCCGCACGCAATGGCCACGTTCAGGTCCGGTTCAGGCAGCGGTGTCAGGGTCCGCGCCGAACCTGACCCCGACATAAGGCGCAATCACGATGAGACACATGTTTCTGGCGGTATCCTTCTGCGTGGCGGTGGCCGGAGGGACCGCGGTTGCCCAGGAACGCCCCACGGCTGACTGGTCGTTCACGCTCGGTGCCGGCGCCCTGTACATGCCGGACTACGAGGGCTCCAACGACTACGAGGTGCTGCCGGTGCCGGTGGTGGAGCTGTCCTGGCGGGACCGGATATGGCTCACCACCCGGGGCGGCATGGGGATCTTTGGAACCCCGTTGAAAACCGACCGCCTGAGGCTCGACTTCGGCGTCCGCTACGACTTCGGCCGCGAAGAGGGCGACAACGACGCCTTGAAAGGTCTGGGGGATCTGGAGGGCGGCGCGGTGGCGGTCGTACGGCTCGGCTACGAGGCCGGTCCCGTGACCCTTGGCCTGGAGGTCGCCCGCGACCTGTCCGGCGACCGCGAGGGCCTCCAGGCCACCGCCGAGGCGGAGTATGAAATCGGTCTGTTCGCCGGCCGGGGCCGGTTCAGCGTGACCCCGCACGTCACCTGGGTCGACGACAAGTACATGGACAACAGCTTCGGCATCACCGCGGCCCAGGCCGCGCGTTCCGCCCGCCGCTACGCCCGCTACGACGCCGCAGCCGGATTCAAGGATGTGGGCATCACCGCCGGCCTCGGATATCGGGTGACCGACTCGATCATGGCGATGGGGCGGCTCGACTACACCCGGTTGCTCGGTGACGCCGCCGACAGCCCCCTGGTCAAGCGCGAGGGCAGCGCGGGCCAAGTCTCCGCCCTCGTCGGCCTGAGCTATCGCTGGTAGCGGGTGGGCGACGATGCTGCGGAGATTTCTTGTGCTGGGCGCCCGCGCGGCGTTGTCGCTCCTCACCAATTCGGGTGCCCTGGCAGAGGAGGAGGCAAAGCCGGACCCTCAGCCGATCCTGCCCTCGATCGTCGTCGTCGAGGCGGTGGAACGCAGGATCCGCGATCGCGTCCTGGCAACCGGTTCAATCGAGGCGGTGGAGGAGATCCATGTGTCCCCCCTGGTGGACGGGCTCTCCATCCGCGCCTTGACCGCCGAACGCGGCGACCGGGTCGAGCCGGGCAGCACGCTGGCCGTTCTCGACGACGACGCGTTGCTGCTGGAGAAAAGCCAACTCGCGGCCACGCTCGCCAAGACGGAGGCGGCACTCGCGCAATGGCAGGCGCAGCGCGCCGAGGCCAAGGCGAACGCCGACGAGGCGGCCCGCGTCGCCGGCCGCGCCGAGCGGCTTTCGGCGAACAAAACGGTGTCGACGGCCGAGGCCGACCGGCTGAAGGCACTCGCCGCCGCCGCGCAGGCGCGTCTCCGTTCGGCGGAGCAGGCCCTGGGCATCGCGGCGGCGGACATCAAGCTGGCTGGCGCGCGCCTCGCCGACGTCGACCTGCGCCTCGCCCGCACCGCCGTCACCGCACCGGTCGGCGGTGTGATCTCGGCCAGGAACGCCAAGGTCGGCGCCATCGCCAGCGGCAGCGCCAACGTCCTGCCGCTGTACACCATCATCCGCAACGGCGCGGTCGAGATGAAGGCCGACGTCGCCGAGGCCGATCTCCTCAAGCTCGCGGTCGGTCAGCCCGCAACGGTCCGGCTTGCCGGCAGCCGCATTTTTGTCACCGGGACGATCCGCCTGATCATGCCCACGGTCGATGCGCAGACGCGCCTCGGCACCGTCCGGATCGCCCTGGCCGATGCGACGGAGGCCCGGGTCGGCATGTACGCGAGCGCCGTCATCGTTGCCGCGGAGAAGCGGGCGGTCGTCCTGCCCCGGACCTCGGTCGGTGCGACCGATGGCGGAGCCGTCGTCCGCAAGATCGACAACGGCGTCGTCCGTCTGGTGCCGGTGACGGCCGGCATCCAGGACGGGGCCTTCGTCGAGATCCTGTCCGGCCTGGCGGCGGGCGAGCAGGCGGTGGCGAAGGCCGGCGCCTTCGTGCGCGACGGCGACCGGATCGTCGCGGTCAAAGCGGAGTCCGGGCCATGAACGTCTCCGCATGGTCCATCCGCAATCCGGTCGCCCCGATCCTGGCGTTCTGCGTGCTGGTCGTGCTCGGCTGGCGATCCTTCGACGCCCTGCCGATCACGCGGTTCCCCAACATCGACGTGCCGATCGTCTCGATCGCCGTCACGCAGGACGGTGCCACCCCCGCCGAGCTTGAGCCCCAGGTCGCCAAGCCGCTCGAGGACGAGGTCGCCGGCATCACCGGCGTCCATCACATCACATCGACGATCACCGACGGCCGTTCCACGACCGTCGTCGTCTTCCGCCTGGAGGTGCCCACCAGTCAGGCCTTGCAGGACGTCAGGGACGCGGTCGATCGAATTCGCGGCGATCTTCCGGCCTCGATCGATGCTCCGATCGTCTCGCGGGTCGATGTCGAGGGTCAGGCGATCCAGACCTTCGCCGTCTCCTCGCCCGGCATGACGCTGGAAGAGCTGTCGTGGTTCGTCGACAATACGATCACCCGCGCCATCCAGGGCCAGCGCGGCGTCGGCCGCGTCGAGCGCCATGGCGGCTCCGACCGCGAGGTCCGGATCGAGCTCGATGCCGACCGCCTGAACTCCCTCGGGATCACCGTGGCCGACGTCAACGGCCAGCTCCGCCGCATGAACCTGGACGTCGGCTCCGGCCGCGGGCGAGTTGGCGGTGGCGAGCAGGCGATCCGCCTGCTGGGTGACGCCCGCGACGTGGCGGAGCTCACCGGCACGATGATCGGACTGCCCAACGGCCGCTTCGTCCGCCTGTCGGATTTGGGGCGGATAACCGATGCCTACCAGGAGCCGCGGGCGTTCGCCCGCATCGACGGGCTTCCGGTCGTCACCGTCGCGGTGTTCCGCGCCAAGGGCGCCAGCGAGGTGAGCGTCGCCGACACCGTGGCCCGAACGCTCGACGGCATCCGCGCGCAACGCCCGGACGTCACCATCGTCCTGATCGACGATGCGGTCGCCATCACCCTCGGCACCTATGAGGCGGCGCTTCACACGCTGGCCGAGGGCGGGCTCCTCGCCATCCTCATCGTGATGGTGTTCCTGCGCAACTGGCGCTCCACCCTGATCGGAGCGGTCGCCCTGCCACTTTCGGCAATTCCGACCTTCTGGGTCATGGATCTTCTCGGCTTTTCGCTGAACCTCGTCAGTTTGCTGGCGATGACGCTGTCGACCGGCATCCTCGTCGATGACGCGATCGTCGAGATCGAGACCGTCGAGCGGCACATCCGGAGCGGCAAGCCACCCTACCGCGCCGCCATCGACGCGACGGACGAGATCGGCCTGGCGGTGATCGCCACCACCTTCGCCATCATCGCCGTGTTCCTGCCTGTGTCGTTCATGCCGGGCGTCGCGGGGCAGTACTTCATCCAGTTCGGCCTGACGGTCGCGGTCGCCGTCTTCTTCTCCCTTCTGGTCGCCCGTCTGATCATCCCGGTCATGGCGGCCCATCTGCTGCACCCGGCGGAGGCGGGCCGCCATCCCGACGGCGGGGACAGCGCCATCATGCGGCTCTACACGGCCCTCATCGCCGTGACGACCCGCCGGCGCTACGCCACGTTGCTCGCCGCGATCGGCACCCTGGGCATCTCGGTGCACATCCTGGCCCAGATACCAGGCAGTTTCATGCCGCCGGAAGACAACGCGCGGGTCAGCCTGTCGGTCGAGCTGCCGCCGGGCGCAACGCTGGACGATACCGAACGGACGACGGCGGCGATCCATGACCGGATGAGAGGCATCGACGGCGTCGCGACGGTCTTCGTGCTCGGCGGCGTCTCGCCGACCGGCGATTTGGAGCCGCGCCTCGCCACGGTCACCGTGCGTCTCGAACCGCTCGACCATTCGCTCACCACCACGCTGGTCAACCACGTGATCGGTCGGATTCCGCTGATCGGGCCGCATCTGCCCAAGCGCACGCCGGCCGGCCGCAGGATCCCGCAGTCACGCGTCGAAGCGGAGATCCTCGGCCGGCTGCGATCGATCCCCGACGTCCGCATCGTCAGGATGAACGAGGAGGGGGAGCGCGACCTGTCCTTCAACCTGCTGTCCGACAGCGCGGCGGATCTCGATCGGGCGGTCGCGCGCCTGGAGGCGGGGCTGCGCGGCGAACCGCTGGTCGCCAACGTCGGCACCGACGGTGCGCTGCCGCGGCCGGAGTTGCGGATCCGCCCGCGTGACGACCGCATGTCCCGCCTTGGCGTCACGACGGAGCAGATTGCCCAACTCGTCCGCATCGCCACCATCGGCGACAACGACACGCAACTGACCAGGATCGCGCTCGACGGGCGGCTGATCCCGATCCGCGTCCAGCTCGACCGCGACATCCGCACCGACCTCGCCGCGATCCGCGACCTGAAGGTCCAGACCGCGTCCGGGGCGATGGTTCCGCTGTCGAGCGTCGCGGACATCGACCATGCGGAAGGGCCGGGTTCGATCCGGCGCCACGACCGCCATCGCGTCGTGGCGCTCGGCGCGGACCTGCCAGCCGGGGTCGCGCTCGACACGGCGACCGACCGCGTCCGGGCGATCGTGGCCGAGGCGAAGCTTCCGGCCACTGTCACCGTCGTCGAAAGCGGCGATGCCGAGATCCAGGAAGAGGTGCAGCGGGGCTTCGGCGACGCAATGCTCCTGGGCTTGATGATGGTGCTGGTCGTTCTGATCCTGCTCTTCAAAGACGTGATCCAGCCCTTCACCATTCTGTTCTCGCTGCCGCTCGCCATGGGGGGCGTGGCGGCCGGCCTGATCCTGACCGGGAACGCGCTTTCCATGCCGGTGCTGATCGGTATCCTCATGCTGATGGGAGTCGTCAGCAAGAACGCGATCCTGCTCGTCGACTGCGGCATCGAGACGATGCGTCGCGGCATGGACCGCAAGGCGGCGATCATCGAGGCCGGGCGCAAGCGCACCCGCCCGATCGTCATGACCTCGATCGCCATGTCGGCGGGCATGCTGCCGTCCGCCCTGGGCGTCGGCGAGGGCGGCTCCTTTCGCGCCCCGATGGCGATCGCCGTCATCGGCGGCATCATCGTCTCGACGGTGCTGAGCCTCGTCGTCGTTCCTTCCTTCTTCCTGATCATGGACGACCTCTCGCAGCTGCTCACCCGCGTCTTCGGTCGCATGGTCGGCAGGAGGGATAAGGACTGCCAGCCATTCGACCATGAGATGCGCGCCACGCTCACAGCCGGGCAGAACAGGGGCTCAAAGGCACGGAAGAGCGCTTCAGGAAGCTGACGGGCGGGCGGTGGAACGCATCCCGGAGGGCTCTGTTGCAAAGCCGGTCCGCATCCGGCGGAATACCCGAACGAGATTGGGAGCCGGGCCGTGACGGATTTCAAGGGTCGCCACTTTGGGGGCGAGATCGTGCCCTGGCGCACCAGCGTGCCGGTCGATGACGAATGACGCCGGCATAAGACGGACGAGACGAACGATGCGGCGATGGATTCCGATATGGATGGCCGCCGCGGCATTGACGCTGTCGGCCTGCTCCTCGCCCGACCCCGATCAGACCGGTTTTGCCAGGGAGGAGCCGTACGACGAACCGATCTACGACGAAGGCGGGTTGTACGAGCCGGGTCTCTACGACGGCGGGCTCGACGATCTGGACATGTTGCCCGGCCCGCGGGGCCGGGCCGACCGAGAGCTCTGACGGATCAACGGGAAACAGGATCGGGAGGCGGGAATGTTCTTCGACAGCTGGCAGGGGTTGGGCCGGGTTCTGATCGTCGGGGTGCTGGCCTATGCCGCGCTGGTGGTGCTCCTGCGGCTGTCGGGGAACCGGACCCTGACCAAGCTCAACGCCTTCGACCTCGTGGTGACGGTGGCGCTGGGTTCGACGCTCGCCACCGTGCTGCTGAGCAAGTCGGTCGCCCTGGTCGAGGGCGTGCTGGCCTTGGCGCTGCTGATCTTCCTGCAGTTCGCGATCACGTGGCTGTCGGTGCGCTCGCCGCGCTTCCAGGCCATCATCAAGGCGGAACCGAAGCTGATCGTCCACCGCGGCCAATTCCTGGAGGGCGCCATGACGGCGCAGCGGATCACGCGGGAGGAGGTGATGGCCGCCCTGCGCGCGAACGGGACCGCCGACGTCGCTCAGGTGGCGGCGGTGGTCCTGGAGACGGACGGGTCCATCAGCATCGTGCCGGACGGCGCGGCGAGCGGCACGGGGACGGCCGCGCTCGCCGGCGTCCGTGTGCCGGAGGACGCCCGTTCCTGAGCGCCCCCCCGGCCGTGGCGGACAGTCAGCCCTGGTTCCGCTGCCAGTAGGGAGTGACGCCGAAGTTGTCGTAGAGCTTCTTCAGGTCGCTGGTGCGGACCTGGGCCGGCAGGTCCTGCTTGGGCAGGGACTGCATCCGCTTGAGCTGCTCCTCGTTGGCGTTCAGCACGAAGCCTTCGTCGCCGGCCGACCAGGAGAGCGCCTGGAACGGGACGGGAATCCACTCCTCGCCCATGCCGAGGAAGCCCCCGCGCCCGACCAGCACGTAGGGGATCCGGCCGCGCCGGGTATCGACCATGACGCGATCGATGTCGCCGATGTCGTCGCCGTTGCGGCCCGCAACGGTGGCGCCGCGGATTTCGTCCGGGGACATCAGGGCCGGTGGGGCCAGCAAGGTGATGTACTCGCGCCCGACCAGGATCGCCGGATGGCCCTGGCCCTGCTGGCCCTGGCCCTGCTGGCTCTGGGCTTGTTGGCTCTGTGCCTGCTGTGCGTTCCGGCCCTGGACGGTCTGATCCTGGGGCTGGCTGCCCTGGTTGTTGGCCGTTTGGTTGTTGGCCGTCCGGTTGCCGCCCGCCTGGCTCTGGTCGGCCTGCGCCTTCGGTTGGCCGCCGCCTGAGCCGCTGGCGGACGCCGGCGGGCTGGAGGAGGAGCCGGCCGACCGGTTGGTGTCGTGCGTGGCGTAGTACTCGACGATCTGGGAAACCAGCGCCGGCTCGGTCAGACGCTGGATGTCCTCGCGCGAGAAGCGCTGGCCCTGGCGGAGCCGGTCGAGATCGGTGTCGATGGTGACGGCGCCATATTCGTCACCGGGGACGACCGTCAGGTTCGACCAGGGCACGGGCGTCAAGTCCTCGCCGATGTCGAAGACGCCGCCGGAGCCGATCAGCGCGTAGCGGACGGTGCCGGTCTGGACGTCGATCATCAGATACTCGATCTCGCCGACCTCCTGGCCCATGCGGTCGAGCACGTTGCGCCCGGCGATCGCCGCCGCCGATGTGAGCTGGATGCGGCTCGGCGCCTTCGCTGACGTCCGGGCGGCGGGCTGGGCGGCGGGCTGGCCGGCCGAGGCCGCGGGCTGGTTCGGCTTGGAGGGCGACGGCGATTGGCCGAAAGCGACCGGGGACGCGAGGCCCGCCGTCACCATCGTGGCGATCAGAAGACGGTTCATGATCGATTCTCCTCGTTCTGGTTGCACCCCGCCCGGCTGTGGCCGGCTCAGCCGACCGGCGGCTCTTGCCTGTCCGGCATGGCTCCCCGCGGGACCTGCCGCTTGAACAGGTCCTCCAGGAAGTCGCGCATCGGCGATTCCGGCAGGAAGGAGGACGAGCCGGGGGCTTGCTCCTGACCGGTCGCCGTCCGCTGCTCCGGAAGGGCCGCACGCGACGCCGTGATCGTCACGACGGCCGGAAGCTCCTCCTGGACGAGGTCGGCGAAGCTCGGCTCTGCGCCATGGCCGGCACCGCAGAGCCGGCGGCCAGGAAGCCGGCCAACACGGTCGCGCGGGCGAGCGTGCGGAGGAGGCGCGGGGCTGATCCGACCGTGGTGAACATGGCAACCTCTCCGGGTCGCGGCGGACGAGGGGAGGAAAACTCCCCTCGCGCCCTCGGGTTCATTGGATGCCGCTACTGCTTGGAGGCGTCGCTTTTCCCGGCGGAGCCCGACGCCGAGCCCGAACCCGCACCGGCCTGCGACCCGCTGGCTCCGGAGCTGCCCGACATGGACGGCGGGTTGATCGTCATGAAGACGGTGTTGCCATCCTGCGTCTGCGCCTGGACGAGGTAGGCGGCATCGATCACCTGGATGTTCTTGAAGCCGGCCTGCTGAAGCTGCTTGCGCAGCGTGTCCTGCGACATGGCGGCCGCGTGGTTCTGGCTGGTGGCCTGCTTGTTGCCGGACTGGCTGCCGCCGGACTGGCCCGATTGCGCCAGCGCCGGACCGGTGGCGAGCGCCGCGATGGCGAAGGCGGGAAGGATCAGGGATCGCATCGTTTCTCTCCATTCCGTGGTGGTTGGCAGGATCGGCCTGCGTTCGGGCCAACTCACCGCCGGAATGGTGCTCGCGGATTTTTTTCGGCAAAATGGGGGATTGTTAGCCCGATTGGCGCTGCCGGTTGCGATGGCGGTTTTCTATTTTCCCTGTTTTGGCAGCTCTGTTGCCGATACAGGGCGTGGCACCTCCAGGCGGCGGCGCGCCTCGGCGCAGCGGAGCTTCAACGCACCGTGGTCGCGGGGTATGGACACCGTCTGCTCGGCTGCGATGGCGATCATATCCAGCTGCTCCAGGAGTGGACGGCGCTGCCCGTCGTTGCGCACGTAGGGGGCGAGGCGTGCGATGGAATCCGCCAGACGGATCAGGACGGCCGGCTTGCCGGCGCCCGTCTGCCGGATCTGGTCGAAGGCCGCTCCCACCATGCCGTCGTAGTCCGACACACTGCGGACGACACGGATGCGCCCGTCGGCGTCGCACAGGACCGATGGCTCCAGCCCGCGTTCGAAGATGTGGCCGAGCGAGGAGGAGAGGCTGTCGATCACGGCGAGTGCGGTGAACACGTCGTTGATGCCGGGGGACAGCGCGCGGGTGGACATCTCCACGAGCTGGCGGATGCCGAATTCGAGGTCCTGGGTGGGTGTGCGCTCCGACCCGATGATGAAGGCCCCGCGGACCGCCGTCACCAGATCGGGGCTACGGGTGGAGGCGGGTTCGACGGCGACGTGCTCACCGCGGCTCAGCACGTAATGGCCGGGCCGCGCGTGGAGACGCAGGATGGCGCCGGCGCGGCGTGCCGCATCGACCAGCGCATCGGTGTCGATCTCCTGCACATAGCCGTCCTGTGCCAGCGCCACCCAACCCGGGTCCCGCTCCGGCGGCGGGGTCGGGCAAACGCCGGGCCGCTCGGGAAGCAGCCGTCGGACGCAGTGGTCCAACTCGGCCGCAACCACCTGGACGACGTTGTCGTAGATGATCGAGCGAGCCAGCTTGTGGATGAAGAACAGCAGCACGAACAGACAGAGCATCGTCAGCGCCGTGCCGATGGTGACCGCCAGATGCGGAACGCCGGTGGCCTGGGTGCCGTCGATGGTCCGGAAGACGACCAGCAGGTAGAGGATGTCGGCCAGGAACAGGCCCAGCACGCCCTGGGTCACCCGGTCCTGGATGAAGGTGCGGATCAGGCGTGGGCCGATCTGTCCCGCCGCCAGGGTCAGAACCACCATGGTGATCGAGACCACCAGCGACGTCATGGTGATCATGCCGGACAGCAGCGCCGACATCAGTTCGCGGGCGCTGTCCGCGTCGCCGGAATAGATCAGCCAGAACTCCGTCACCCCGTCCGGCAGCCCGAAGTCGCTGTCGACCATCAACACGGCGAACATGACGGCCACCGCCCCCATGAGGACGGGAACGAACCAGAGGCTCGTCCGCACGAACATCCAGGTGTGTCGAAGCCGGTTCATCCTGCATCCTGCCGGGTTGGGGGCGCTGCCAATCATGGAGCCACGTGAAACCAACGCATGGGTGCCGGGTTGGCTCCCCGCGGCGCCCGCACACCCGGCCGACCAGCCGTTTCGGACAAGTTGCGGTGATGCTCGGTAAGTTCGGGAAGGACGTGGAGGACGATGTATGCAGCCGCGACGCCTCCAGCGACGGACAGCCAGCGGCTGCGCGGAACGGTGTCGAGCCAGCGAATCCGGCCGATGAACAGATGCACGGCTGCGAACCCGGCGATGCAGAGGGTTTCAAGAAGCGCCATGCGCGGGTGCCTGTTGCGGGACCTGTCACGGACGAACCCGGCAACAGGGATGACGTTTCGCATTCCGCCCGTGGCGTCCGCGCCCGGACCGGCCGGCGTGGTGCGGTGTCGGAGTGCCCGGCTTCCGCAGGCTGGACGGGCAGGCGCGCCGCCCGTGCCGGGCCCGCACACCCGGGCGCCGGGTGGGGGGATGGCGCGGGCGGGGCCGCGGGGCACGCAGCCGATGCCTGCGCCACGGGCTCCGACGCCGGCTCGGCCTTGCGGACGGGCGGCGACGGACGACGGATGGTGACCGGAACGGCGCGGCGCACCCTGCGCACCGAGCGGAGTTGCGCGCGCGCTCGGAACAGGCGGGAGCGGATGGTGCCGACGGACACGTCCAGCGCACCGGCCACCTCGTGATAGCTGCACCCGTCGACGGCGACCGCCTCGATCAGCCGCCGGTTTGCGGGAGGAATGCGCGCCAACGCCTCGCCCACCTCCTGGAGCATGACGTGCGCCTCCTGGACTGGTGCGGTGGTGATCGCCTCGTCCGTCAGTTCGGTCCGTTCGACGCGCCGCTCCCGTTTGTGGCGGGAAAAGTGCAGGTTCTTCAGGATGGTGGTCAGCCACGCCTGGAGGTTGGTGCCGGTTTGGAACTTGTCGCGGTGGCGCAGGGCGCGCTCCACGCAGTCCTGCACGAGATCCTCGGCCTCCGGGGCGTTGCGGGTCAGCCGACGGGCGAAGCGCGCCAGGTCCGGCATGCTCTCCACGAGCTCTCGGGTGAAATCGAAGGTCATGATGCGCTCCTTGTCCGGTGGACGCCGCCGCGTGAGCGGGTGGCGTGCCGCCTCCTCCCTAGTTCCGGTTCCGCTCGGCGGAGACCATGGAAACGAAGCGGTCGAAGCTGTTCTCGGCGATGCGGAACCAGAGCTGCTGGTCGTCGCGGAACGGCTTCCAGGAATCGTGGACCTTGCGGAATTGCGGGTCGCCGGCGGCGAGCGATGCCAGATGGTCCTCGGTCGCCTGATAGGCGGCACGCAGGATGTCGAGGCCGAAGGGGCGCAGCAGGGCGCCCTCGGCCAGCAGTCGTTTCAGCGCCGGCGGGTTCCAGGCATCGTAACGGCTGGTGATCCACAGGCTGGTCTCGGCGCAGGCCGCCTTCAGCGCCGCCCGCTGGTCTGTCGGCAGGTTCTCCCAGGTCCGACGGTTCACGTAGCAGGAGAGCTGGGCGTTCCCCCCCCAGAAGCTGGGGTAATAGTAGAAGCGCGCCGCCCGGTGCAGACCGAGGCGCAGGTCGTCGTGCGGGCCGCCCCACTCCCCCGCATCGATCGTGCCGGCTGCCAGGGCGGGACCGAGATCGCGGTCGCCGAGGGTCTGGGGCACGGCCCGCAGCCGGACCAGGATGTCCCTGGCGATACCGGCCACGCGGAATTGCAGGCCGTTGAAATCCTCCATCGTCTGGATCTCGCGCCGGAACCAGCCGCCCATCTGGGTGCCCGTGTGCCCGGCCGGGAACGGCACCACACCGTGGTCGGCCAGCGTCTCGCGGATCAGGTCGAGCCCGCCGCCGTGCTGCATCCAGGCGTTCTGCTGGCGGGCGTTGAGCCCGAAGGGAACGCCGGTGTCGAAGGCGAGCGCCGGTGAGCGGTCGAGGAACTGGTGGCTGGCGGTGAACCCCATCGCGGCGTCACCCCTGGACACCGCGTCGAGGACAGCGGTTTCCGGAACCAGCGTCCCGGCCGGCCGGACGTCGATGCGCAGGGCGCCGCGGGTGAGGGCGGCGACGCGGCCGGCCAGCCGCCCGGCCCCGGCGTGGAGGATGTCCATGCTGTCGGGAAAACCCATGACCATGTCCCAGCGGGCCGTCCCGCCCGCCGCCGGCAGCGGTGCCGCGAGCATGCTCCCGCCCAGCCCGAGGCCGGCGGCCGTCAGGAATTCGCGCCGTTCCATCGCTTGTCCTTGCGTGCCGTCCCGCCTGCCGGGCCAAGGCCTGCCCGTTCGCAGTAGCGCTATGGCGTGCTGCGGTTTGCGGGGCCGGGACTGTTCTCTCCGATGAGAAAGCTAACGCCCTATGGCGGGGCCGACCATTTGACTATGGTTTACGCGGCTGGAATGGAACCTTTCCGGTCGCCGGCGAGGGTCGAGGGTATGGACAAGCGCATCGTCGTCGCCGACGACCATCCGATGTTCCGCGACGCGCTGCGGCTGGCGATCGCGGGCGTCGAGCCGGATGCGGAGATCGTGGAGGCGAGCACGTTGGAGGGCGTCACCGACGCCCTTGCGGCGGAGCGCGAGACGGACCTTGTCCTGCTCGATCTGAACATGCCGGGGATGCAGGGATTCGCAGGCCTCATCCATCTCTGCCAGAACCACCCCGAGTTGCCGGTCGCGGTGATCTCCGCGAACGAGGAGCCGGGCGTGATGCGCCGGGCGATGGAGGCGGGCGCCTCCGGCTACATCCCGAAATCGACCCGGTCGGAGGAGATGCGCATGGCGCTGCGGGCTCTGCTGGCGGGAGAGACCTGGCTCCCGCCCGGCATCGACCTCGACACCGTCCGGCCCGGTGAGGACGCCGCGGTCGGCGCCTGTGTCGCGACACTGACGCCGCAGCAACTGCGGGTTCTGATGATGCTGCACGACGGGAAGCTGAACAAGCAGATCGCCTACGAGCTCGGCGTCTCCGAAGGGACTGTGAAAGCCCATGTCTCGGCGATCCTCCAGAAGCTCGGCGTGACCAGCCGCACCCAGGCCGTCATCCTCGCCCGGCAGCTCGCCGACGAGGTGAACGCCCCGCAGGAGGCGATCCGCCGCGCCGCCTCCGAGGTGTAGCGGCCGGCTCACTCGGCAGCGCGCCGCGCGGTCAGTAGCCGGCGCATCAGCGTGCGCAGCGCCGCGGGGCGGAGCGGCTTGTTCAGCAGCGGCACGCCCGCCGTCCGGGCCCGCGCCTTGACGTCGTCACCGCGATCGGCCGTCACCACGATGGCCGGTGGGACCGGGTCCAGGCGCCGCCGCAACTCGGCGAGGCTGGCGATGCCGTCCTTGCCGCCGCCGAGATGGACATCGACGATGATCAGGGACGGCGCTTCCCTCCCGATGGCCGCCTTGGCCTCCGACAGGTTGGCCGCGGTGACGATCCGGTAGCCCCAGCCGCCGTGCAGGGTCCGCATGGCATCGAGGATGCTGGCGTCGTTGTCCAGGCACAGCACGGTGCCCTGCTCCACCGTCGCCGGACTGCGTGCGGGGGCCGCCGCATCCGACGGTATGGCGGCGGGGGTGCCGAGGGGCACCCGGACCTCGAACAGCGTCCCCCGTCCCAGCCGGGATCGCAGGGACACGGGGTGGTCGAGCATGCGAGCAATGCGCTCCACGATGGACAGGCCAAGCCCCAACCCATGCTGCACGCCGGGCGCATCGGCGTAGCGCTGGAATTCCTTGAAGACGAGGGCCTGCCGATCCGGCGGGATGCCGACGCCGGTGTCCCAGACCTGGATCCGCACCCGGTCGCCGCTGCGGCGGGCCCCCATCAGAACCCGCCCCTCCGGCGTGTAGCGGATGGCGTTCGACAGCAGGTTCTGGAGCATCCGGTGCAGCAGTCGCCAGTCGCTCTCCACCGTCAGTCCGCTCGGCACGACGCGCAGACGCAGCCCCCTGCGCTCCGCCAGCGGTGCGAACCCCACCGACAGGGCGGAGAAAAGGGCGTCCAGCCGGATGCCGCTCCGCTCCGGCATCACGGCGCCGGCGTCCAGCTTGGAGATGTCCAGCAGCTCGCCCAACAGTTCCTCCACGGCGGCCAGGGCGGTGTCCAGCTTGCCCGCAAGCGTCGCGTCGGGGCCGCCGCCCTGTCGTTCGAGCAGGCTGGAAGCGTAGAGCCGCGCCGCGTTCAGCGGTTGCAGCAGGTCGTGGCTGGCCGCGGCGAGGAAGCGGGTCTTGTCGCGGTTGGCGGTTTCGGCCACCGTCTTGGCCCCGGCCAGCTCGGCCGTGCGCTCGCGCACGCGGCGCTCCAGCTCGGCGTTGGCGGACGCCAGCGTGGCGGCCGCGCGCACGCGTTCGGTGATGTCGGACCAGGTCGTCACATAGCCGCCGCCCGGCATCCGGCTGGTCCGCATCTCCAGCACCGCGCCGTCCGGCCGGCGGTGCTCGACGGCCACGGTGATGCTCGCCAGGAAGCGGTCCGTTTCACGGGCGACGAGATCCTCCGCGTCGCCGGGGCCGAAGTCGCCGCGCGACGCGCCGACGCGCAGCAGGTCCGTCAGCCCGGCGCCGATGCCCACCCGATCGCCCGGAAGGTCGAGCAGGCGCCGGAATTGCTGGTTCCAGCAGACGAGGCCCAGATCCTTGTCGAACACGGCGATGCCCTGCGCCACGTTCTCGATGGTCGTCTGCAGCAGGTCGCGGTTGTACTGGATGGCCGCCGAGGCGTCGTCCAGCAGGCGTAGGGCGTTGCCTTGGTCGAGGTTGCGCCGCTCCAGCACCAGGGCCAACACCAGCCGTGCCGACGAGGCGCCGATGGCGCTCGCCAGCAGCCGTTCGGTGCGGCGGACCAGAGACAGGTCGGCCGCGGTGTCCGACGGCGGACCGGCGAACTCCCCGAAGGCGTGGCCGGCCCGCTCAGCGCCGAGGTAGCGGATGGCGACGGCCTGCAACTCCGCCATGGTGACCGAGCCGTTGCGCGGCGTCGCGACCGTCCGGCCCCAATCGGGTGCGGGATCCATGAAGGCGCTGGCCTGCAGCCGTTCGATGGGTCGCGGGACGGTGCGCAGCGACACCGCGACGAAGGTGACGGTGTTCACCATCAGGCTCCACACCACCCCGTGCACCAGCGGGTCGAACCGCACCCCGAAGAGCTGTTGAGGCATCAGCAGGCCGTAGCCCAGTCCAACCTCCATCATCGAGCGCGGGACCCAGCCGGCCTCGGCGAATGACGGCAGGAGCAGCGTGTAGGCCCACACCAGGACGCCCGTCGCCACGCCCCAGAAGGCGCCGGCGCTGGTGGCGCCGCGCCACACCAACCCGCCGATCAGCGCCGGCGCGAACTGGGCGACCGCGGCGAGGCTGATGAGGCCGATGGAGGCGAGTGGGAAGGCGTTGCCGGCCACGCGGAAATACAGGTAGGCGAGCAGCAGCATTGCCACAATGGTCGCCCGCCGGATCCACAGGATCAGGTTGCGCATGTCCGCCCGGTCGGGCGCCCCCCGCCGCACGCGGCGCAGCAGCACCGGCATGATCAGGTCGTTGCTGACCATGATGCTGACCGCGACCGACGACACGATCACCATGCCGGTGGCCGCCGACAAACCGCCGATGAAGGCGATGATGGTGAGCAGCTGCTGCTGCCCCGCCATGGGCAGGGCGAGCACGAAGACATCCGGGTCCACCGTCCCCTCCGGGAACAGCAGGAGGCCGGCGGCGGCGATGGGGATCACGAACAGGTTGATGGCGAGCAGATAGGCGGGAAACAGCCAGGTGGCGACGCGGATGTTCGCCTCGTTGTCGTTCTCCACGATGGCGACGTGGAACATGCGCGGCAGGCCGAGGATCGCCAGTGCCGAAAGCATGCTGACGGTCAGCCACTGCCCGCCGTCGATCCCGCGGCCGAAGAGCTGCCTCAGACCGGCCTCGGCCGTGACAAGGTTCGCCAGGTCGGCGGGGCCATCGAACAGTCCCCAGGTGACGAAGGTCCCGACGGCCAGGAAGGCCACCAGTTTCATCACCGCCTCCGCCGCGATGGCGAGGATCATGCCCTCGTGATGCTCGGTGGCGTCGACGCGCCGCGTGCCGAACAGGATCGCGAAGAGCGCGAAGACAATCGCGGCGACCAGCGCGGTGTCGCGCCAGGGCACGTCAGCGGGTCCTTTGGGGAGCGGCACGACCTCCGGGTATTGCAGGAGCACCGCGTAGCTCGCGGACACGGCCTTCAGTTGCAAGGCGATGTAGGGCACCGTGCCGACGACGGCGACGATGGCGACGGCCGCCGCCACCCGGTGGCTCTTGCCATAGCGCGCGGCGATGAAGTCGGCGACGGAGGTGATGTTCTGCGCCTTGGAGATCCGCACGATCCGGTGGAGCAGCGGCCAGCCCAGCGTGAACAGCAGGATCGGGCCGACATAAACCGGCAGGAATCCATAGCCGGTGGTGGCAGCCAGGCCGACGCTGCCGTAGAAGGTCCAGGTCGTGCAGTAGACGGCGAGCGACAGGGCGTACACCACGGGCCGGACGGCCGGCCGCCCGCGGCGCCGCGCGGCCCGGTCGCCGTGGTGCGCGATGGCGAACAGGACGCCGATGTAGGACAGCGAAACGGCCAGAACCGCCCACCCGACGATCATGGTGCACCCCCGGCTGTCGAGCCCTGTCCGGACAACGGGGAACCGGCGGCGATGCTCCCGCCGCCGGGATCGGCCGCGTCAGCGCACGGTCGAGATGGTGCCGGCATAGGGGTCCATCTCGACCGTCTGCCAGCCGCCGCCTCTCGTCAGGGCGTCGGCGTAATAGCGTTCACCGTCGCGGCGCAGGTTGCGGACCGCTTCGACGCGGTCGAGCGAGGCCAGCGTGTTGAGCAGCGCCGTCTGCCGGAGTTCGAGCTGGGTCCGTGACGGGCCCGCCCGCCGGTCGAGGCCGGACACGCCGTCCAGGCGCGCGATCACCCGGTCGCCACCGGTCGCGCCGCCGCTGCCGGAGAAGCCTTGGCCCCCCGGGCCCGCGCTCGGCGATGTCATCGTGCGGCCGGAGGAACCGGCCGGGACGTCTCGGCGGTTCGGATCGATGCTGCCGTTGTAATCGCGTGGGGCGTAGCCGAACTCCTCGCCGGCGGCGCCGCTGGTGGGTGCCGGCCCCGGGGTGGGGCCGGCACCGCCCCAGCCGAGGGACGGGGGCTGCTGGGCGCCGGCCGCGCCGGCGCCGATCAGCGCCACGGCGGCCACGGTGGTCAGGACGATGCGTTCCATGGTTTCCTCCCGAATCGTTCGGTCGGGCCGGTCGTCACCGGTGACCCGTCATTGGCTTTGTCCAGCTGCGGACCCGGCGGGCGCGCCGCCGCTGGTGCCGGCCGCTCCCTGGCTCTGCGTTCCGCCCTGGGCCAGCCTCTGGTTCCAGAACCGGTCCACCTGCGTGGACAGGTCGCCCTGGGCGAGCTGCCGGGCGGCGTTGGCGTCCACGGCGGGCGCGTCGTCGAACGCGTTCTCCGAAACGTTCAGGACGAAGGTGTCCTGGTAAGGGGCGGTGGTCATCCGCAGGTCCTTCCAGCGCACCGGCACCAGCTGCTCCCCGATGCCGAGGAAGCCGCCGCGCCCGACCAGGACGTGGGTGATGTTGCCGTTCTGCCCCAGGACGACGTCCTCGATGTCGCCCAGATCCTCGTCGCGCATGTTGCGGATGTCGGCGCCGACGATCTGGTCGATCGCCACCGGCGCCTTGGCGTCGGTCACCGGGACCGAGCTGGTGAGGTAACGCTCACGCCAGGCCCGCGTCGCGTCCCGGTCGCCCGATGCGCTGGCGGTCTGGAAGCGTTTCTGGATGTCCTGGACCGCCGAGACGACGGAGCCGCAGGCGTCGCGGTAGCCGTTCATCGCCAGGATGTAGCCGGCGTTCATCAGCGAGCGCATCTCGCCGCGCGGACTCAGCGTTCCGTAGCCGGCCCCGGGTGCCGTCGGGCTCGTGGCCGGTGCGGCCGCCATGCCGTAGGCGCCGTAGGGGCTCCAATAGCCGGTCGGTCCGGCCGCCCCGTAGCCGGTTTCGACGAGCTGCTGGTCAGCTTGCTGAAGCCGGTCGAGGCATTGCTGGGCGACCTGGGGCCGCTGGTTCTGCTGGGTGGCCTGCCCGGACCCGGTGGTCTGGGCCGCCGGTGCCGTCCGGTTCGTTGGTTGGGGCTGGCCCTGTTGGGCGAAGGCGATGGCCGGTGCGGTCAGGCACAGGATGGCTGCGATGGCTCTCATGGCCGGTCTCCGTTGGTGGAGGATGGAAGGCGTGGCCGCATGGCGGCCGCATCCGGTCCAACTCCCCGACCGGGGATGGGTTCGGTGGACATTGGTGGTGCCACCCACCCCATCCGCGTGGCCGGTCCACGGTCCCCGGACCCGGCCGGGCGTCAGAAGACGAGCTCACCGGCCAGCAGCGCCAGCACCAGGAAGATCAGGAAGACGACGAGCGCGATCCCGAACAGCACCTTGGCGATGCCCCGGCTGGCCGAGGAGATCCCGGTAAAGCCGAGCGCACCGGCCACGACGGAGACGACGAAGAAGATCAGGGCCCATTTCAGCATGCGCTGGCTCCCGGATCAGTTGGCTGGAAGTGCATAGGCGATGACGCTGTCACCGGCCTTGGTGCCCAGCGAGCCGTGGCCGCCCGCCACCACCACGAGGTATTGGCGCCCGCTGGGGCCGCGGTAGGTCATGGGCGTCGCCTGCCCGCCGGCCGGCAGCCGGTCCTCCCACAGCCGCTCGCCGGTGGTGACGTCGTAGGCGCGGACGTAGTAATCGATGGTGCCGCTGATGAAGGCCACCCCGCCGGCGGTGATCACCGGCCCGCCGAGATCCGGCACGCCCATTTCGAATGGCAGGGGAACGGGCGACCGGTCGCGCACCGTGCCGTTGTGGCGCATCCACGCGACCTCGCCCGTGCGCAGGTCGGCCCCGGCGACGTAGCCCCAGGGCGGTGCCTGGCAGGGCAGCCCCAGCGGCGAGACGAAGGGCTTCAGCTCCACCGCGTAGGGGGCGCCGAAATTCTCGTTCAGCCCGAGCCCGCCGTCGGTCACGTAGCGTTCGGTGGGATTCTCGCGCGGGATCATGCGGGAGACGAAGGCGAGATAGGCCGGCGTTCCGAACATCACCTGCCGCACCGGGTCCACCGCCACGCCGCCCCAGTTGAAGACACCGAAATTGCCGGGGTGGATCAGCGATCCCTGGACGGAGGGCGGCGTGTAGCGCCCGTCGTAGCGGAGCTGGCGGAACCGGATGCGGCAGACGAGCTGGTCGAACATCGTGCCGCCCCACATGTCGCGCCCTTCCAGCGGGCGGGGCGGTTTGAAGGTGAGGGCGGAGGTCGGCTGCGTCGGCGCGGTGTGGTCGCCCGGCACGGCACCCTGCGGGGCCGGCTGCTCCGTCACCGGCAGGATGGGTTCGCCGGTGCGGCGGTCCAGCACATAGACGTCGCCCTGCTTGGTGGGCGCGACGATGGCCGGCACCACGCCCCGGTCGGTGGTCACGTCCAGCAGGCTGGGCTGGGCCGGCACGTCCATGTCCCACAGGTCGTGGTGCACGGTCTGGAACACCCAGCGGAGTTGCCCGGTGGCGAGATCCAGCGCCACGACCGACGACGAGAAGCGCTCGACGGTGGGGCCGCGGTTGCCGCCGAACTGGTCGGGCGGGGCGTTGCCGAGCGGCACGTACACGAGACCGAGATCCTCGTCGGCGCTCATCGTCGTCCAGGCGTTGGGGGAGTTCTCGGTGTAGGTCTCGCCGGGCGCGATCGGGGCCGTCTCGTCCGGGTTGCCGGAATCCCAGTTCCAGACCAGGGCCCCCGTGCGCACGTCATAGGCGCGGATCACGCCCGATGGCTCGTTCACCGACACGTTGTCGTTGACGGCCCCGCCGATGACGATCAGATCGCGCGTCACCACCGGCGGCGAGGTGGAGTAGTAGAAGCCCGGCTTCTTGTGCGGCATGCCGGCCCACAGGTTCACCGCCCCGTTTTCGCCAAATCCGGGGCAGACCCGCCCCGTGCCGGCGTCCAGCGCGATCAGCCGGGCGTCGGCGGTCGGCATGAAGACGCGCCGGCCACAGGACTCGGCCGCCGCCGCCCCCTGTGCCTCATGGTAGGAGACACCGCGGCAGGTGAGGTGCTGGCGGTTGCTGTCGTCGGGCACCTTGGGATCGAAGCGCCAGCGCTCCCGACCCGTCTCCGCGTCCAGCGCGATGACGAAGTTGTGCGGGGTGCAGAGGTAGAGCGTGTCGCGGACCATGAGGGGCGTGACCTCGTAGGTCGTCTCGTTCGGGTCGCTTGGGCGTCGGACGTCGCCGGTGTGGTAGTGCCAGGCGACCTGCAGGCGGTCCACGTTGCCGCTGTCGATCTGGTCGAGCGGCGAGTAGCGGTTGGCGAGGTTGCTGCGCCCATAGGCGTGCCACTCCCCGGCCGGCACGCCGCCGTAATCGCCCGGCACCGGCGTGACCGCCGCGCTGGGCAGCCGCCCGGTGATGTCACGCGACGGCGGTGAGGCGAAGGCATAGAGCGCCACCGCCGCGGACACCGCCAGCGACAGGGCGAGCGGCACCCCGGCGCCGCGCCACGCCGCCGGCGGCCGGTCGGCGGCCGGGCGGTCGAGCCGCCGGGTGATCCACGGCGTCAGCAGCCACAGGCCCAGGACGACGATCACGTCACCGCGCGGGGCGAGCTGCCACCAGTCGACACCGACCTCGGCAAACGCCCACACCAGCGTGCCGGCCACCAGCAGCGCGTAGACCCACAAGGACGCGCTGCGCCGCGCCGCGAGCAGCGCGCCGGTCGCCAGGAAGCCGACGGCGGCTGCGGCGTAGTACCAGGACCCGCCGAGCGCGACGAGCCAGACCCCGCCGATGCCGAGGGCCAGGCCGATGAGGATGAACAGGATGCCCGTTGCTATCGCCGGCACGGGGAAACCTCCTTGTGCGATGCCTTCTGGCAGGCAACGGCGGCAGACCGGTTCTGTTGCGTCACTGCGCACCCGGACCGGCGTTCAAGATCGCGGTCGCCGATCGGGAACTGCAGATGCCAGCCCACCCACCGCCCACAGGATCACTTCGGCCGTGAATGGCCGGCCCTGGATCGCGACCAACCACCCCAGCTTGCCCATCGCATACCGGCTGTACCTTTCCGACCGGTGGGCCGCCGATGCCGAGCGCCGGGCGCGGGCCGGCATTCCCGACGACGTGGTCTTACAGACCAAGCCCGCCGTCGCGCCGGACCAGATCCGCGCGGCCATGGCGGCCGCCGACGCGGTACGGGCGCTGCTCGGCGACCGCCACACCCTGGCCGGCGCCGCGCGGGAAGCGGGCATCGCCGCGGACCGGCTGCCCCTCCTGCTGGAGGCTGCCGGCGCCTTCGCCGGCGATCCGTTGGACCTTGCTGAGCGGATTGAGCTGGGGCCGGAGGGTCTCGGGCTGACCCTGTCGCTGGGCAGGCTCGCCGGGACCGACCTGCCGGCGATCCGGCACGTGGTTCCCCTTGAGGTGACGCGGCGCGGTGCGCGAGGGCGTCAGCGACCGCTACGTCGGGCACCTGCTGCCGCTGGCCTTCTTGGCCCCGGACATCGTGGAGGCGATCGTCGCCGGCCGCCAGCCGCCGGGCCTCACAGCGGAGTCCCTGATCAAGCGCACCGACCTGCCATTGGATTGGGACCGGCAGAGGGAAGCTCTTGGCTTCACCTGTCCACGCCTCCCGTCACGGATCACCCCACCGGCCCAGGCCTTCACCCGGGCCGCGCTCGTTCGGACGGGCACGCCATGCCCCGAACCGGCCGAGTGGCCGGCGTAGAATTCCGGGTGGGAACGGCGCTGAAATGAGGCTGGAGAGGGCGTCTCCGGTCCGAAACCCCGGCGTGAACCGCCGGGAAGCCGCGGCATTCAGCCCGGCGGCCGGGAAACAGCCCTGTCACAAGGACAAGGTGGCGGAGGGGATGGGATTCGAACCCACGATAGGGCTTTAGACCCTATAACGGTTTAGCAAACCGCCGCCTTCAGCCACTCGGCCACCCCTCCGCACCGGCGGCGCGCTCGAGGTGCGACGCCGGGGGTCGGTGGGTTCTAGCCGGGTGGGGGGTGCTTGTCAACGCCAACCTGTGGCACCGGCATCCCACGCCACTCCCATACGGCTAATGATAAATTAAGATAAAATTTTAGCTTTGCTTTATCGGCTTTTGTGGTAATCTGTCTTCGTTAGGGTGGGAACGTTGACGATGGGGGGTACCATGGCCTTGTCCAAGCGCTGCATCGAGACGCTGCTCGACCTCGTCGAGATCAAGCTGAGCTGCCTGGAGATCACCGACCGCGAGGACCTGCGCGAGAAGGAGCTTCTTGTCCGCTGCCTGCAGGAGCTGAACGCGGAATCGATGGGCGAGGATGGGAGGCTGACCGCCTTCCAGGCGCCCAAGCGGCGGGGCCGGCGACCCAAGCACCTGCAGTATCACGAGCTTCACGTCGCCTGACACGTCCGGCCGGCGTGCCCTGTCCCCTGCCCCGTCCGGTCAGTCTCCGGCCAGAACCGCCGCCTGCGGCGGTGCCTTGGCCGGCGGCGACACGCGGGGAAAGGACAGGATGAAGCGTGTGCCCTGCCCCGGCGCGGACTCGACCTCCACCGACCCGCCCAGCATCTGGGTCACGGTATTGAAGAGGATGTGCAGCCCCAGCCCGGACCCGCCCCGCCCCCGACGGGTGGTGAAGAACGGCTCGAAGATGTGCGACCGCACCTCCGGAGCCATGCCGACCCCATCGTCGGCAAAGGTCAGGACCACAGCGTCGCCACCTTTCGGGACAACGCCGATGCGGATCGTTCCCGATCCCGCCCCGTCCGCATAAGCGTGCACGATGGCGTTGATGACGAGATTCGTCAGCACCTGCGAGAGCGCGCCGGGGTAGCTGTCCATGGTGATCCCCTCGGGGCAATCGACCTCGACCGTCAGCGTGGTGCGCTTCAGCCGCGGGCGCAGGCTGAACAGGACCTCCCCGATGTAGGTCGCCAGATCGAAGCCGCGCCGCTCTCCCGAGCTCTGGTCCACCGCCACCTGCTTGAAGCTCTGGATCAGCTCGGCCGCGCGGGAGATGTTGCTGACCATCAGCCCGCTGCCCTCGATGATGGTCTCCAGATACTCCGCCATCTCCGACCGGCGCAGCGAACCCTGCCTGAACCGGTCGTGCAGCGCGCGGGCCTGCTCGGCGATGTGGGTGGCGGCCGTCAGCCCGATGCCGATGGGAGTGTTCACTTCATGAGCGACTCCGGCGACCAGCGCCCCCAGCGACGCCATGGTCTCCGCCTGGATCAGGCTTTCCTGGGCGACGCGCAGTTCGCCGAGCGCCCGCTCCGCCGCCTCCTTGGCCCGCTTGAACTCCGCCTCCTCCTGCTTGCGGCCGGTGATGTCGTAGAGCCAGGTGACGAGCGCCCGCTGCCCGTCGAACACGATCTCGTCCCACGACGACAGCACCCACACCAAGCTGCCGTCGGGCCGGCGGAATCGGATCTCCGCATCCCGGAAGGGTCCCTCCCGCTGGAAGCGCTCCAAAAGCGCCTTGCGGTCGGCTCGATCGGCGTAGAAGGTCGGTGTTGAGACGCTGGTCAGCTCTTGCCGCGACACCCCCATGATGGCGCAGGACTGGGCGTTGCAGAACAGCCAGTCGCCGCCGGGGGTGGTGATGTTCACCGCCACCGGGGCCGTCTCCAGGATGCGGATCAGACGCGCCTCGCTGGCGCGCACCCGCTCCTCCTGCACCCGGCGCTCGCTGATGTCGGTCATGATGCCGACGTAGCGCACCGCCCTTCCGTCTGCGTCGCGCAGGCATCGGCCCTTGGCCTCGATCCACAGCCATCCGCCGCTCTCGGTGCGCAGGCGGTAGGCGTAATCATAGACGGCGCTCTCCCCCCGCAGGTGCGACTCGATGGTCGCCAGCACGCGGTCCCGGTCATCCGGATGCAGCCGCGACTCCCAGAAATCCGGCGGCATCTCGGGCACGCGGTCGAACCCCAGCATCCGCGGAAAGGTGTCGGACCACCAGAAGCGGCCGGCCACGAGATCGGCGTCCCAGGCGGCGGCGCGCGTCGCCTCCAGCGCCATGGCCAGACGCTCGGCCAGCAGACGGCGGGCGGCGGCCGCGGCCTTTTCGGCGGACACGTCCATGAACCAGGAGATGTGACAGCGCCGCCCGCCGAAATCGATCAGCGCCGACGACATGCGGCCCACGAACCGCTCGCCATCACCGCGCAGGAAAGTCACCTCCTCCTCGGTCACCGCGCCGTCACGGTAGAGCTCCGCGATGTGGCGCGCGCGATCGTCCGGGTCGGCGTAGCGGGCCGTCATGGCGTGCTTGGCGAACTCGTCCGCCGGGACGCGGAAGAAAGCCAGCGCGTGGTCGTTGCGGTAGAGGTTGCGGCCGTCGCGGGTGTTGATCATCACGCCGGCGTCGGCGGTGTCGAGAACCGCACAGAGACGCCGTTCCGCGACAGCGGCGGACGGGAAACGGCGGCCCACCGCGAAGCCGGCCGCCGCCCCGACCACCAGTGCCAGACCGATCCCGATCAGAGTTTCCAATTCCACTCCCCCATCCACGGCCTTCTATGGAGCCGGAGAAAGCGGAAATGCAAGGGATCAGTCAGCACTCCAATGATCAGCCCTTGAGTTTCCGTCCAAGGATCTCATTGACCAGAGCCGGGTTCGCCTTGCCCTGGGTCTGCTTCATCACCTGCCCGACAAAGAACCCAAACAGCTTCTCTTTGCCGCTGCGGTATTCGGCTACTTTGTCCGGATTGGCGGCGAGCACGCCGTCGATGGCCGTCTCGATGGCGCCGGTGTCGGTAACCTGCCGCAGGCCCTTCTTCTCTACGATGTCGCCCGGCTTCTCGCCGGTCTCGAACATCGCCTCGAACACCTCCTTGGCGATGCGGCCGGAGATGGTGTTGTCGGCGATCAGATCGATCAGGCCACCGAGATTGCCGGCGGTGACCGGGCTCTGCTCGATCTCCAGCCCCGCCTTGTTCAGGGCGCCGAACAGGTCGCCGGTGACCCAGTTGGCGGCCAGCTTCGGATCCCGCCCCTTGGCGACGGCCTCGAAATACTCGGCCTTCGCCTTTTCGGCCACCAGCACGCCGGCGTCGTAGGCGGACAGCTTGTAGTCGGCGATGAAGCGGGCCTTCTTGTCGTCGGGCAGCTCGGGAAGGGTGAGGCGGATGTCCTCGACCCAGCCCTCATCCAGCTCCAGCGGCAGCAGGTCGGGGTCGGGGAAGTAGCGGTAGTCGTGCGCCTCCTCCTTCGAACGCATGGAGCGCGTCACGAACTTGGAGGTGTCCCAGAGCCGGGTCTCCTGGGCGATGCTGCCGCCCTCCTCCAGGATCTCGATCTGGCGGCGGGCCTCGTACTCGATCGCCTGCTGGACGAAACGGATGGAGTTGACGTTCTTGATCTCGCACCGCGTGCCGAAGGGAGCGCCCGGCTTGCGCACCGACACATTGACGTCGCAGCGCATGGAGCCCTCCTCCATGTTGCCGTCGCAGGTGCCGAGGTAGCGCAGAATCGAGCGCAGCTTGCGCAGATAGGCGCCCGCCTCCTCCGCCGTGCGCAGGTCGGGCTCCGACACGATCTCCATCAGCGCCACGCCGGCCCGGTTCAGGTCGATGTAGCTCTTGGACGGGTGCTGGTCGTGCAGCGACTTGCCGGCGTCCTGTTCCAGATGCAGGCGGGTGATGCCCACGGTCCGCGAGCCTCCGTCGGGCAGGTCCAGCACGATCTCACCCTTGCCGACGATCGGCTGGGTGTACTGGCTGATCTGGTAGCCGGCGGGCAGGTCGGCGTAGAAGTAGTTCTTGCGGTCGAACACCGAGAACAGGTTGATCTGCGCCTTCAGCCCCAGGCCGGTGCGCACCGCCTGCTCGACGCAGCGCTCGTTGATGACGGGCAGCATGCCGGGGAACGCGGCGTCCACGAAGCTCACTTGGCTGTTCGGCTCGGCGCCGAAATCGGTCGCGGCCCCCGAGAACAGCTTCGCGTTCGAGATGACCTGGGCATGGACCTCCAGCCCGATCACCATCTCCCAATCGCCGGTTTCGCCCTGAATGTACGTCATTATTCCGCTCGATGGACGTGCTGAGAACTGGGGATGTTTTTACCGCCCTTTCCCGCCCACCGCACGCTTTATCGCGCCGGCCGCCACGGGGATCGCCCCGCGGCGGCCGGTGGCCCCGTCAGAACGCGTATTGGAGCGTCGTCAGAACGTTGTGGCTGACGATGTCGGCGCCGTACTTGCCGTCATAGCCGACCGTCCACGACAGCGCACCCTGCGCCAGCGTGACGCCGACACCCACCCGCGCGCCGTCGCGGTCGAGGTCGCCCATGTTGCGGCTCACCCGCGCGATGGACATGGAAGACCGGTTCGCCAGCGACGCCGACAACGTGTCGGCCCCGTCGAAGCGACTCCACTCGTAGCCCAGCCGGAGCTGCGGGATGATATCCATGCTGTCGGTGCGGAACCGCTTGGCGAGCTGGCCGCCGATGTTGGCGCTCCAGCCATCGATGGTCTCGCTCGGCAGGGTCGCGTTCATGTGGATGGCGTCGCGCTCGGTGTAGCCGTCCACCTCGATCCGGGTGTAGCGGACGCCCGCCACCGGACCATAGGACCAATCGCCCCCGCCCAGCTCGTAACCGGCGTTCACCCCGGCGCTGAGCGTGCTGCCGCGGGTGTCGCCGTGGGCGACCAGCCCGTAAGCGCCGGTGTCGCGGGTGATCTTGTCGTAGTCGTTCCACGCGTAGGTGAAGGACAGCCCGCCGTAGAGGCGGCCCATCGACGCGGCGATGTACGGGCTGACCGAGATCGACCGCAGGTCGGCGCTGCCGGCACCGCTGACCGACGCGTCGGCGCTGCCGAACCCGATCGCCAGACCGGCGGTGACCGTCTCCGACAGGCGCAGATCGGCTCCGACCACCACCGCGCGCGCGTTCGAGTCGCCGCTGGCCGTCCCCTTGGCGCTGTCGGGGTTGCTGAAGTTCAGGTCACCGGTGACGTAGAGGCTGAGCGGCATCCCGGTCCCCTCCCCCGCCGACAGTCCGCCACCGCGCAGCTTCGCGAGCTGCAGCGACGCCAGATGGTCGTCCAGGATGCGGGCGCCGGCGGTGGCGACGTCGATGGCGGCGCTGTGGATGCCGCGCGCCAGTGGCAGCGCGGTCTGGTACAGCGACTCCACGGCCACCGGGTCCACATAGGTCGGCAACGTCAGCCGGTAGACCAGCAGCATCGTGTCGACGTCGGCACCGGCGTTGTAGGACGCGCCCACCTGATAGCCGTTGGTGGTCAGGAAATCGTTGTCGTTGCCGACGAACAGGAAGAAGTCGTCGGGGGCGCCCGGATCCAGCGCCGGCAGCAGCCCCATCGCCTCCCACTTCTCCGACAGGTTGTTCCGGTCGTTGGGGGCGCCGTTGCGCAGGCCGAAACGGCCGAGCTGCGCGTTGTTGTTCATGTCCACGAACTGCGTGTAGCTCACCGGCGTGACCGAGGCGACCAGCGCGCCGCCCGGGGCCACCGGGGTGGTGCCCTCATACGCCGTGCCGACGAGGTTGGTGGCGTTGGAGATGTCCACGAAATCAATGCTGCGGTAGCGCGATGTGGTCCCGGACAGGCCCTGACCGTTGTTGCTGTCGCGCGACAGCACCAGGAACTGCGAGCCGTTCAGCGCCAGCATCTCGCTCTGCGCCGCCACGTTGGTGGCGCCGGAGCCGGTGGTGAAGCGCGGGAGCTGGACGACGTAATGACCGGCCAGCACCGGGCTCGACGGGTTCTCGATGTTGTAGACCAGCATGCGTGTGTTGTAGCGCGTGGCCGAGGAACCGCCGGTGCCGCCGTCCTGGCGGGTCGCGCTCTGCAGAAGGGCGACGAGCTGCTTCTGGTCCGGCGTGATCGCCAGCCCTTCCAGGCCCTGGTTGTTCTGGCGGCCGGTGGTGGGATCGGCCGGGCTCGGCGTCGGCTGTCCGGTGGCCGGGTTGTTGGAGGAGAAATCCAGTGATCCGTTGCGGAACGGCAGCAGCGCCCGCGGCGGCTGGATGGCCGACATCAGCGTACCGGTGGACGAGAAGCGGTAGATGTAAGGCCCATACTCGTCGCTGACGAAGAAGCTGCCGTCCGACAGGCGGACGATGCCCTCCGGGTCCAGGCTGATCTTCCCGTTGTAGGCTTGCGGCAGCACCGGCAGGGTTGACGTCGCCGCACGCAGACCGGTGCGCGGCTGTGGGTCGAGGCCGGTCAGGCTGGTGCCGTTCGATTCGGTGAACAGGGTGGTGTCTGTGAGGCTGGCGGCCACCTGATTCTGCTGGGTGGTCGCGGTACTCCCGGTGTAGGGCGTGAAGCTCAGCGCCAGGGTGTTGAATCGTGTGCGGTAATCGGTCGTGCCGACGACGTTGTAGCCGCGGTCGGGCAAGGAGAAGAGCACGCCGGTGTAGCTGTCGCCGTTGCGGCGCCACGCCTTCGCGTCAAAAGCCAGACCGGACATGGAGCCGAAGGTCTCGCCGAACTTGTCGCGCTGACTGGCGGAGATCCGCCCGACACCGACAAGGCCCTGGTTCACCAGAGTGCCGCCGCTGACCGTCAGGCTGTTGACCTGGGCCGACGCACCGCCGGCGGCGACGGTCAGGGAAACGGCGGCCAGCAGTACGGCCGGGCTGCACGCGGACAGCAGCGCACGGCGCAGCCGCGGCGGGGTTGTGTCGGGCATGGGGAATCGCCTTGTCAGGGATGGGACCGGCGCCCTGCATGCCTCACTTGTGCTACCGCCTGCGGACGGTTCCGTGGCGGTTCCGTGACGACTACGGTCGAGCCGGCGGATTCCTGCGCAGTCGACGCAAAAAAAGCCGCCGGTCCGGAATCGATCATCGGTTGCAATGTCTCAAGACGTTGCCCTGGCGGTGGCACACCGCGCGCCCGACCGCTTCATCGATACAGGCCGAATTCCATACATCTTCGGTCGTGAAGCATACAACTTTTCGGGTGCTCCATGCCCATTTTATTGACTTGCGTGGCAATAAAAAGGAATGATTGGCGTTCAAATATTCCAAAATCTACAGCATTCTAGCGGAATCGCGAGCATGGACTTGAAATTCGTCATCGCCTTCATCGGGCGGCAAGGATCGAGCTATCTTGAAGGCCTCCTCCACTCGCATCCCGATGCCCAATGTCACGGAGAGCTTCTGGCTTATTCGGGGATCGGTGACCGGCTGTTCGAGCACGTCGAAAGCCATGTGCACACCAGTGGCAAATCGGCGTCGGGCTTCAAACTCGCGCTCCAACACATCACGGCGTATCCCGAGATCGTCGAATTCATGAAAATCCATGGCTACAAGGTCATCAGGCTGTATCGGGACAACAAGCTTGATCAATACATCTCAATGCGCCTGGCGCAGATAAACTCGTCATGGCGGTCCGATTTCGGGGAATACACAGTCCATACGCTGTCTATTGATCCTGACGACCTGGAATCGGAAATCACACTGTTCCGAGAAAACGATCTTATTCTGGAGAAGGGGCTGGCGGGCTTCCCGCAAATCCAACTGTCCTACGAGGAGTTGACGAAGCCGAACGGCCACACTGTGTGCCTCGACTTTCTCGGGCTCTCCCACTGTCCGCTGAACAGCCCGTTCCGCCGGCAAAGGCGATTGACGCGGCGGGAGACAATCCAGAACTACGACAGTTTGGTCGAGCGCTTCGCCGGAACGGAGATCGCCCGGTATTTTTCACCGGAGGGCTGAATGGCGGTCCAGGGCGCCTGCGCCGGGGATTGACCCGCTCCACGACGGTGCGATCGGCACCGACGACGCCTTCTCGTCCCGGCGCCGCAACGCGCCGGGACGCACGGGACACTTACGCCACGAACGGCGGTTCCGTCTTGAAGCCCGCCGCCTGCTCCAACACCGCGCCGACCTTCAGCATCGTCTCCTCGTCGAAGGGGCGGCCGATGAGTTGCAGGCCCAGCGGCAGACCGTCGGCGCCCACGCCGGCGGGCACGCTCATGCCCGGCAGGCCGGCGAGGTTGACCGGCACGGTGAAGACGTCGTTCAGGTACATCTGGATCGGGTCGTCCATCTTCTCACCGATGCCGAAGGCCGTGCTGGGCGCGGTGGGCGTGAGGATGACGTCGCAGAGCTGGAACGCCTGGTCGAAGTCCCACTTGATGCGGGTCCGCACCTTTTGCGCCTGCAGGTAGTAGGCGTCGTAATAGCCGGCCGACAGCACGTAGGTGCCGATCAGGATGCGCCGCCGCACCTCCTTGCCGAAGCCGGCGCCGCGGGTGTTCTCGTACAGCTCCTTCAGGTTGCCGCCCTCGACCCGCAGGCCGAAGCGCACGCCGTCGTAGCGGGCGAGGTTGGACGACGCCTCCGCCGGGGCCACGATGTAATAGGCGGGCAGAGCGTACTTGGTGTGCGGCAGGCTGATGTCGACGGGCACCGCGCCCGCGGCCTTCAGCCACTCCACGCCCTTCTGCCACAGCGCCTCGATCTCCGCCGGCATGCCGTCGACACGGTATTCCTTAGGGATGCCCACGCGCAGGCCGCGGATGTCGCCGGTCAGTGCGGCGGCGAAGTCCGGCACCGGCATGTCGACGCTGGTCGAGTCCTTGGGATCGAAGCCGCACATGGAGCGCAGCATGATCGCCGTGTCCTTCACCGTGCGCGCCATCGGCCCGGCCTGGTCCAGCGAGGACGCGAAGGCGACGATGCCCCAGCGCGAGCAGCGGCCGTAGGTGGGCTTCACCCCGACGATGCCGGTGAAGCCGGCGGGCTGGCGGATCGATCCGCCCGTATCGGTACCGGTCGCCCCCAGCGCCGCCCGCGCCGCCACCGTCGCGGCCGAGCCGCCGGAGCTGCCGCCGGGCACGATGCGCCGCGACCAGTTGCCCGGCTCGCCGGGACTCCACGGGCTCACCACGTCGCCGTGATGAGAGGTGATGTTGGCCGAGCCCATGGCGAACTCGTCCAGGTTCACCTTGCCCAGCATGACCGCGCCGTCGCGCCACAGGTTGCTGGTGACGGTCGATTCGTAGGGTGGCTTGAAGCCGCCCAGGATGTGGCTGGCGGCGGTCGTCTGGACGTCCTTGGTGCAGAACAGGTCCTTCACCGCGATGGGGATACCCTCCATCGGTCCGGCCCCGCCCTTCGCGCGGCGCTCGTCCGACGCCTTCGCCATGGCGAGCGCCACCTCCGGCGTCTCGGTGATGTAGGCGTTGAAGGGCCGCAGGGCCTCGGTGGCCTTGATGTGGGCCTCGGTCAGCTCGACCGCGGTGAACTCCTTGCGGGCGAGGCCGTCGATGGCCTCCGCCATGGTCAGACGGTTCAACGCGCCCATCACTCCACCACCTTCGGCACCACGTAGAATCCCTCGGCCGTCTCCGGCCCGTTCTTCAGGACGGCGTCCTGGATGCCGCCGTCCGTCACCTCGTCCTTGCGGCGGCGCAGCTTCTGCGCGGCGACGCTGGTCATCGGCGGCACGTTGCCGGTGTCGACCTCGTTCAGTTGTTCGACGAAGCTCAGGATCTGGCTCAGCTCCCCGGCCAGATGGTCCAGCTCTTCCTCGGGCACCTTGATGCGGGCCAGATGCGCGATCCTGGCCACCGTGGCCTTGTCGAGCGACATGCCTTTACTCTCTCCAGCGCGGACGAAATCGGTATAACGAAGCGGCGGCACGCTAGCATCCCCGTCCGCCCGCTGCAACGACGGCTGGACGCGGCGCGGTGCCGGCGCGTAGTGTCCGCGCCATGATCCGCACTCTGCAAGACCTCGCCGGCCGCATCGGCCGTGATCAGCGCCTGCTCGGCCTCGATGTGGGCGAGACCACCATCGGCATGGCGATTTCCGATCCGCGCCTCGTCGTCGCGTCGCCCATCGGCACCATCCAGCGCGGCAAGAAGCTGGCGGCGGACTGCGCCGCGTTGGCGAAGGTGATCAAGGATTACGGAGTCGGCGGGCTGATCGTCGGCATGCCGCTGAACATGGACGGCAGCGAGGGGCCGCGCGCCCAGTCCGTGCGGCAATTCGCCCGCAACCTGGTGGAACGCGCCGACCTGCTGGGTGGCGAACCTGAGATCGCCTTCTGGGACGAGCGCATGTCCACCATGGCGGTCGAGAGGTTCATGATCGGCGAGGCCGACATGACCCGCAAACGCCGCGGCGAGGTCGTGGACAAGATGGCGGCGGCGTATATCCTTCAAGGCGCCCTCGACGCCCTGTCGCACATGCGGTCGTCCGCCGGGGGGTGACCCTCTCCAGGACGCCGCCCTACCTCCATGCTCCCCGTCTTCGGTGCGCTCGCACCCATCTTCCTGCTGATCCTGTTCGGCCATGCGATCCGGCGGCAGGAGATTGTGCCGGACAGCTTCTGGGCGCCGGCCGACCGGCTGACCTATTTCCTGTTCTTCCCCTGCCTGATCATCGACGAGCTGGCGAAGGCGTCGCTGGGCGACCTCGCGGTCTGGCCGATGTCGGCGGCGATGATCGGCGGGGTGGCGGCGGCCACGGTGATCATGCTGGCGGCGCGCCGATTCCTGACCATGGACGGGCCGGCCTACGCCTCGGTGTTCCAGGGGTCGATGCGGGTCAACACCTATGTCGGGCTGGCCGGGGCGAAGGCGCTCTACGCCACCCCGGGCGTCACGCTGGCGGCGGTCGGGATCGCGGTGGTGATCCCGCTGGTCAACATCCTCTGCGTCGTCATCCACGCCCGGTTCGGGCGGGACGCGAAGGGGGTCAGCCTCGGCTCGGTGCTGGGTGGGCTGATCCGCAACCCGATCATCCTGGCGGCGGCGGCCGGCACCTGGCTCAACCTGTCCGGCGTCGGCAAGCCACCGGTGGCCGGCCCCTTCATCGAGATCCTCGGCCGCGCCGCCCTGCCCATCGGGCTGCTGTCGGTGGGGGCAGGCCTCGACCTCGCGGCGGCGCGGGCGGCCGGCATGGGGGTCGCCATCGCCACCGTGACGAAGCTGGTGCTGATGCCGGGAATCACGGCGTTGCTGGGCATGCTGATCGGCGTGCAGGGGTTGACGCTGACCATCGCCGTGCTGTTCAACGCCCTGCCCTGCTCGGCCAGCGCCTACGCGCTGGCGCGCCAGATGGGCGGCGACCACACGCTGATCGCCGGCATCATCACCGTGCAGACCCTGCTGGCCGCGCTGACCATCCCGCTGGTGTTGGCCCTCTACCGCTGACCGGCAGAGACCCGCGGCACGGGAAAATGCCGCGCTTCACACATACGGATGGCGGTGTTAAGGCGTGTGATACCGGCGGGGCATGGGATCCCACGCCGGTATCACAACGGGGGTGTGTATGGCCAAGCCTGCACGTCTTCTAGTGTTCCACATGGTGATCAGGCGACTGCGACTCGTCCTGATCATAATGAGGCCCTAGGAGAGGCGGGGGGGCGAAAGGACCGCTCCCCGGTTCTCCCCTCGAAAATACGCCCGCCGGGGGCCGCGTTCAAGCGCTGTCCGCCGAACCGCCGTCTCACCCCTGCCAGAAGGGCTTGTCGCTCTCCTGGTTCGCGTCGGCACGGGAGACGCCGATGTCATGCAGCAGGTGGTCGGGAAGGGCCTGCAGGGCACGGCGCTCGCGGTAGCGCTCCATCCAAATCCCGGCCACTTCGAAGGCGGCGAAGATGCCGCGGCCCACCGCGCGGGCGACGATGCCGGTGTCGGACTGGGCCACCGGGGCCGTGACGCTGTGATTGCTCTGGCTCATGGTCGTTCCCCTCGTCCTCGGGTGTTGCGGCCCCCGGCCGCGTGCTGCGAACTCTCTCGCTGACCAGGAGAATGAGCCACCCGCTTCTTGCGGACAAACGACGCTTTCTCATAAGCTGGATTAGCAAAACTAATCCGAAGCGACGCCCGATGTCCCGCCGCCTGCCCCCCCTCAACGCCCTGCGCGCCTTCGAGGCGGCGGCGCGCCATCTGTCCTTCACCAAGGCGGCGGAGGAGTTGCACGTCACCCAGGCCGCCATCAGCCATCAGATCAAGGGGCTGGAGGAGTGGCTGGCGATGCCGCTGTTCCGGCGCATGAACCGCGCGCTGATCCTGACCGAAGCTGGGCAGGCCTATCTGCCGTCCGTGAAGGACGCGCTCGACACGCTGGCCCACGCCACCGAACGGCTGTTCCGGCGGGATCAAGCGGGGTCGCTGACCGTCTCGACCATGCCGTCGCTCGCGGCGAAATGGCTGGTGATGCGGCTGGGGCGGTTCCAGGCCCTGCACCCCGACATCGATGTGCTGCTCCAGTCCAACCCGCAGATCACCGATTTCGCGCAGCAGGACGTGGACGTAGCCATCCGCTTCGGGCTCGGACGCTGGCCCGGGGTGCGGGCGGAACGGCTGATGAAGGAGGACATCTTTCCCGTCTGCGCCCCGTACATGCTCAAGGGCCCGAAGCCGCTCCGCACACCCGACGACCTGCGCCACCACACGCTGCTGCACGACGATTACATGATCAACTGGACCAACTGGTTCGAGGCGGCGGGGGTGACCGGCATCGATGTCACGCGCGGCCCGCGCTACACCGACTCCGCCCTGCTCATCCAGGCGGCGACGGACGGCCAGGGGATCGCGCTCGCGCGCGAGGTGCTGGTGGCCGACGACCTTGCCGCCGGACGGCTGGTGCGGCTGTTCACGGTGACGCTGCCGGGCGACTACGCCTATTACGTCGTAGCTCCCCATCACTATTTCGCCCGGCCCAAGGTAAAGGCTTTCCGCGACTGGATTTTTTCCGAAGCGGAACGATACGCTGTTGAAACCATCTCCCAGTCACCCACGAAGATGTGACGCGCGCTCTGCCCTTGCCACACACGTTCCGCGCGTCCATTTCCCTGCAGGTAACGACGGGGAGGAAATCAGTTCATGCTCCGACGCACGACACTCGCCACGGCCCTGGCTCTTGGCCTCGCCTCGGGACCCGCACTCGCCCACCACGGCTGGGGCGGCTATGACAGCAGCAAGACCGTGTCACTGACCGGCACGGTCCAGTCCATCGCCTACAGCAACCCGCATGCGGCGTTGAAGCTGGAGGCGGGCGGCAAGGTTTGGGACATTGTGCTCGCCCCCATCACCCGCATGTCGAGCCGCGGCCTGCCCGACGGCGCGGTGAAGGCGGGCCAGACCGTTACGGTCGAGGGCTATGTCAGCCGCTCGGAACCGGCGGAACTGCGGGCGGAAACCATCACGGTGGACGGCAAGTCCGTCCCGCTGCGCTGATGGAGCACCAGCACTCCGCCGGCGGCGCCATGGGCCTGCTGGAGGCGGTCGAGCGCTCCCCGGTCGGGGAGGCGATGCGCTCGTCCCTCTGGCTGTTCCCGGCGGTGGAGACCCTGCACATCATCGGCTTCGCGCTGCTGGTCGGGTCCATCGTGGTCTACGACCTGCGGCTCCTGGCGGCGAGGCCTCTGGTTCCGGCCGACCATCTGGGCCGGCTGCTGCTACCGGTCTCCGTCACCGGCTTCCTGATCGCGGTGCCGGCGGGCCTGCTCCTCTTCACCTCCGAAGCCACGGCCTTCGCCGAAAACCCGATGTTCTGGGCCAAGATGGGGTTGCTGGCGGTGGGGCTGGTCAACATCGTCGTGTTCCACAACGGCATCGGCCGGCGCATGGAATCCTGGGCCGACCTGCGCCCTCCCCCCGCAGCCCGAGTCGCCGGCGCGCTATCGCTGATCGCCTGGATCGGCGTGCTGATCTGCGGGCGTCTGATCGCCTACCTGTAGGCGCATCCGTCGGTTCCGCCCAGCGCATGGGCGGGCGCTTGCCGGGCGGGGGTGCGGTCCCTATGATCGCGCGCCATGACCGACCAGCCCGACCAGTCGCTGCGACTTCCGTACCGCCACCTGCTCGGAATCGAGGGGCTGCGGGCGCACGAGATTTCCCTCATCCTCGACCTCGCCGACGGCTACGTCGAGCAGAGTCGACGCCCGATGACCAAGTCGGCGCTGCTGACCGGGCGCACGCTGGTCAACCTGTTCTTCGAGAACTCGACGCGCACCCGCACCTCCTTCGAACTGGCGGGCAAGCGGCTGGGGGCCGACGTCATCAACATGGCGGTGGACGCCAGTTCTGTGAAAAAGGGCGAGACGCTCATCGACACGGCGATGACGCTGAACGCCATGCATCTCGACGCGCTGGTGGTGCGCCACTCCGACAGCGGTGCGGTCAAGCTGCTGTCCGACAAGGTGAATTGCGCGGTCATCAACGCCGGCGACGGCAACCACGAGCACCCGACCCAGGCGCTGCTCGACGCCCTGACCATCCGGCGCCGGCTCGGCCGACTGGAGGGTCTGGTGGTCGCCATCTGCGGCGACGTGCTGCACAGCCGCGTCGCCCGCTCCAACATCCATCTGTTGAACGCGATGGGCGCCCATGTGCGCGTCGTCGCACCACCCACGCTGCTGCCCTCTCAGATCGAGCGGCTCGGCGTTGAGGTCCACCACCACATGAAGACGGGCCTCAAGGATGCGGACATCGTGATGATGCTGCGGCTCCAGACCGAGCGCATGGCCGGCCAGTACATCCCCTCCACGCGCGAGTACTTCTACTTCTACGGCCTCGACTACGAGAAGCTGGAGGTGGCGAAGCCCAACGCGCTGATCATGCACCCTGGCCCGATGAACCGCGGTGTGGAGATCGACAGCGAGGTGGCGGACGACATCAAGCGCTCGCTGATTCTGGACCAGGTGGAGCTCGGTGTCGCCGTCCGCATGGCGGTGCTCGACCTGCTGACCCGCGACCGTCGGCTGGGGAACATCGGCGCGGAGGGCGTGGCATGAACGCCCGGGTCCTCTATCGCAACGCCCGCCTGCTGGACCCCGCCACCGGGCTCGACACCCACGGCTCGCTGCTCACCGACGGCACGCGGATCGCCGATTTCGGTCCCGCGCTGCTGGCCGACGCCGTGCCGGAGGACGTGGAGGTCATCGACCTCGACGGCCACTGCCTCGCCCCCGGCCTCGTCGACATGCGCGTGCTGATCGGCGAGCCGGGCTCGGAGCAGAAGGAGACGGTGAAGAGCGCGTCCCGCGCCGCGGCGGCCGGCGGGATCACCGCCCTGGTCTGCCTGCCCAACACCGATCCCGTCATCGACGATGTGGCGGGGTTGGAGTTCGTGGCGCGCCGCGCGCGCGACGTACGCTTGGTCAAGATCTTCGCCTATGCCGCCGCCACCCGCGACACCGCCGGAGCCGAGATCACGGAGATGGGCCTGCTCGCCCGCGCCGGTGCGGTCGGCTTCACGGACGGAACCAAGGCGATCGGCAGCGCCAAGGTGATGCGCCGGGCGCTCAGCTACGCCCGCACCTTCGGCAAGGTGGTCATCCAGCACCCGGAGGATCCCTCGCTCGCCGAAGGCGGCATGATGAACGGCGGCGAGATCGCCACCCGCCTCGGTCTTTCCGGCATCCCGCGGGAAGCCGAGATCATCATGATCGAGCGGGACCTGCGGCTGGTCGAGCTCACCGGCGGCCGCTACCACGTCGCCCATGTCTCGACCTCCGAGTCGGTGGACCTGATCCGCCGCGCCAAGCGGCGCGGGCTGAAGGTCACCTGCGACACCGCCCCGCATTACATGGCGCTGACCGAGACCGACGTCGGCGATTATCGCACCTTCGCCAAGGTCTCGCCGCCACTGCGCGGCGAGATGGACCGCCGTGCGATCGTGGAGGGGCTGGCCGACGGCACCATCGACTGCATCGCGTCCGACCATGTGCCGCAGGATCAGGACGCGAAGCGCGTGCCCTTCGCACAGGCCGGATTTGGCGTGATCGGGCTGGAGACGCTGCTGCCCCTGACTCTCGAACTGGTGCACGACCGCAAGATGACGCTGCTCCAGGCGCTCGCCTGTGTGACTGTGAAGCCGGCGGAGATCCTGGGCCTGCCGCTCGGCCGCATTGCGCGTGGTGCCGCGGCCGACCTCGTGGTGTTCGATCCGGAGGTGCCCTGGACCATCGACGTGGACCGGTTCCGCTCCAAATCCAAGAACTCCCCCTTCGAGGACCGGCCGGTGCAGGGACGGCCCTTGCGCACCGTTGTGGACGGCCGCACCGTCTGGACGCACGAGGACACCGTTCCGTGATCGAACCGATCGGTGCCGCCCTTCTGGGTTATCTGCTCGGCTCCATCCCCTTCGGGCTGGTGCTGACCCGGCTTGCCGGCTATGGCGACATCCGCAAGATCGGCTCCGGCAACATCGGCGCCACCAACGTGCTGCGCACCGGCAACAAGCCGCTGGCCGCCGCCACGCTGCTGCTCGACAGCGGGAAGGGCGCGCTGGCGGCGCTGCTGGCCCTGGTCGTTGCGGGGCCGACCGCCGCCTTGTGGGCCGGCGGCGGCGCCATGCTCGGCCACAGTTTCCCCGTCTGGTTGGGCTTCAAGGGCGGCAAGGGCGTCGCCACGGCGCTCGGGGTGCTGCTGGCGGTGGCGTGGCCGGTGGGTCTCATCGCCTGTCTGACCTGGCTGACCACCGCCGCGGTCTTCCGCATCTCCTCCCTCTCCGCCCTGATCGCCATCGGCACCGCCCCGGTCTGGTCCTGGTTCCTGGCCGGCCCTTCCGTGGCGCTCCTGGCCCTGTTCATCGCCGTGCTGGTCTTCATCCGCCACGAATCCAACATCCGCCGCCTGCTCAAGGGTGAGGAGCCGAAGATCGGGGCGAAGAAGAAGGACGCGGCAGGGCGCTGACGCGTTGCCACCCTTCTAACGCGCATGAAGGGAGCGCGGAGCGCCCCGACACACGAACGCATGTTGCAGACCTCGCCAGTCAAGTTGTACAACAGGGCGGCATGCTCCACCCGCGCCGCACCCTCACCGATTCCGAACGGCTCGACTGGCTCCGTCTGATCCGGACGGAGAATGTCGGGCCCGTGACCTTCCACCGGCTGGTCGAACAGTACGGCAGCGCCAAAGCCGCCATCGCCGTGCTGCCGGAACTGGCGCGCCGCGGTGGGCGGGTGGCGCCGCTGAAGCTGTTCAGCAAGTCGGAGGCGGAACGGGAGGTGGGCGCTGTCCGCAAGCTGGGTGCCCGCCTGCTGTGCGCGTGCGAGCCCGAGTACCCGGCCGGGCTTGCCGCCATCGACGACGCGCCGCCGGTGTTGGCGGTCCTCGGCCACATCCATCTTCTGGCGAAGCGCAGCGTGGCCATGGTGGGCGCGCGAAACGCCTCCATGAACGGCCGCAAATTCGCCGAGATGCTGGCCCGCGACATCGGCAAGGCCGATTACTCCGTCGTCTCCGGCCTCGCCCGCGGCATCGACACCGCGGCCCACCGCGGGGCGCTGGACACCGGGACCGTCGCGGTGGTCGCCGGTGGCATCGACGTGGTCTATCCCGAGGAGAACCGCGGCCTTTACGAACAGTTGGCCGCTCAGGGCGCGGTGGTGGCGGAGTGCGCGTTCAGCACCCAGCCGCAGGCCCGCCACTTCCCACGCCGCAACCGCATCATCTCCGGCCTGTCGCTCGGCGTCGTCGTGGTGGAGGCGGCGCCAAAGTCGGGCAGCCTCATCACGGCCCGCATGGCTTTGGAACAGGGGCGTGAGGTGATGGCGGTGCCCGGCTCCCCCCTCGACCCGCGCTGCCAGGGTTGCAACGCCCTGATTCGCGATGGGGCCACCCTCGTGCAGTCGGCGGAGGATGTCCTGACGACGCTCCGGGATGCGCATCCGCCCGCCGCCGGCGAGCACCAGCCGGATCTTTTTGCCGCAGCCCGCCCGGCCGTTCCCGACGAGGCGGAGCTTGAACGCGCCCGCCCGCTGGTGCTCGAAGCGCTGGGCCCCTCCCCCGTCGCCATTGACGAACTCGTCCGCGGGTGCCAATTGTCACCCTCCGTGGTGGTGGCCGTCGTCCTGGAACTGGAACTGGCCGGTCGTGCCCAGCGCCACCCGGGCAATCGGATCGCACTCTCCTACTGATGCGTCCCGGTTGTCAGAGCACACGAAACACCGGGACGAGGGTCACTTGTCGGGTAGCAACGTCGTCATCGTGGAGTCGCCCGCCAAGGCGAAGACCATCAACAAGTATCTCGGCTCCGACTACACCGTCGTCGCCAGCTTCGGCCACGTGCGCGACCTTCCCGCGCGCGACGGGTCGGTGCGTCCGGACGAGGACTTCGCGATGGAGTGGGAGCTGGGTGACCGCTCCAAACGCCACATCGACGAGATCGCCCGCGCCGTGCGCGGTGCCAAGCGCGTCTACCTCGCCACCGACCCGGATCGCGAGGGGGAGGCCATCGCTTGGCACCTGACGGAGGTGCTGCGGGAAAAGCGGCTGCTCGACAAGGTCGATGTGCAGCGCATCACCTTCAACGAGATCACCAAGAGCGCGGTGCAGGCGGCCATCGCCAGCCCGCGCGCGGTCAGCCGCGATCTGGTGGACGCCTATCTGGCGCGGCGTGCGCTCGATTACCTCGTCGGCTTCACGCTGTCGCCGGTGCTTTGGCGCAAACTGCCGGGCTCGCGTTCGGCTGGCCGGGTGCAGTCCGTGGCACTGCGGCTGATCTGCGAGCGCGAGGCCGAGATCGAGGTCTTCAAGCCGCAGGAATACTGGACCGTCGATGTGGGCTTCACCACCCCCGGCGGCGCGCCCTTCACCGCGTCGCTGACCCATCTGGACGGCAAGAAGCTCGACAAGTTCGGCCTGCCCAACAAGGCCGCCGCCGACGCGGCTGTCGCCGCCATCGAGCCGCGCGATTTCTCCGTCTCGTCGGTGGAACGCCGGCAGGTCCGCCGCAACCCCTACGCACCCTTCACCACCTCGACCCTGCAGCAGGAGGCGTCGCGCAAGCTGGGCTTCGGCGCCACCCGCACCATGCGCATCGCGCAGAAGCTGTACGAGGGCGTCGACATCGGCGGCGAGACGGTCGGCCTGATCACCTACATGCGAACCGATGGCGTGTCGCTGTCGCAGGAGGCCATCGAGTCCTCCCGGTCGCTGATCGGCCAGCTCTACGGCGACAACTACGTCCCGAAGAACCCGCGCATCTACAAGACGGCCGCCAAGAACGCCCAGGAGGCGCACGAGGCGATCCGCCCCACGGACCTGTTCCGCAAGCCGCCCGCCATCGCCGCCTATCTCGACAAGGACGAGTTGCGCCTCTACGAACTGATCTGGAAGCGCACCGTCGCCTCCCAGATGGAAAGCGCAGTGCTCGATCAGGTGTCGGTGGACGTCGCGTCGCCCGACCGCAAGGTGGTGCTGCGCGCCACCGGCTCCATCGTGGTCTTCGACGGCTACATGCGCGTCTATCAGGAGGACCGCGACGACGAGGCGGACGAACAGGAACGCCGCCTGCCCGCGATGGCGGAGGGCGACGCGCTGAAGCGCGGCGCCATCAACCCGGCCCAGCACTTCACCCAGCCGCCGCCCCGCTACACCGAGGCGAGCCTGGTGAAGAAGCTGGAGGAGCTCGGCATCGGCCGCCCCTCCACCTACGCCTCGATCCTGCAGGTGCTGCAGGACCGTGAGTATGTGCGGCTGGACAAGCGGCGCTTCATTCCTGAGGACCGTGGCCGGCTGGTCACCGCCTTCCTCAAGAACTTCTTCCAGCGCTACGTCGAGTACAACTTCACCGCCGACCTAGAGAACAAGCTCGACGACGTGTCCGACGGGCGGATGGACTGGAAGACGGTGCTGCGCGACTTCTGGCACGCCTTCTTCGCGGCGGTCGGAGACACCAAGGACCTGACCATCACCCAGGTTCTGAACGCGCTGGACGAGGAGCTCGGCGCCCACTTCTTCCCCGGCGGGCCGGAGGTGTCGGGGGCCGACCCGCGCGTCTGCCCGTCCTGCCACCAGGGTCGGCTGGGCCTGAAGCTGGGCAAGATGGGCGCCTTCATCGGCTGCTCCAACTATCCGGAGTGCCGATACACCCGCCCGCTGGCCGTGGCCAATGACGACGGGCAGGAGGTGCAGGAAGGTCCGCGCCTGCTGGGCGACGATCCGGAGACCGGGCTGCCGGTCACCGTGCGGCGCGGTCCGTATGGCGCCTACATCCAGCTCGGCCCGGCTCCTGGTGGCGAGAAGGACGAGGAACCGGCCGCAAGGACGGACGAAAAGCCCAAGAAGGGCAAGAAGACCGCCAAGGCGGAAGCCCCACCCAAGCCCAAGCGGGTGTCGCTGCCCAAGGGGATGGCACCGGCCGACGTCGATCTCGACACCGCGCTGAAGCTGCTGGCCCTGCCCCGCACGGTCGGCCCCCATCCAGAGACGCAGCAGGAGATCCAGGCCGGCATTGGCCGCTTCGGCCCATACCTGAAGCACGGATCGGTCTACAAATCGCTGCCACCCGACGACGACGTGCTGACCATCGGGCTCAACCGCGCCGTTGTGCTGCTGGGCGAGGCGGCGAAGAAGGCGTCGACTCCGGGGCGCGAGTTGGGGGCCCACCCCAAGACCGGCAAGCCGGTGACGCTCGGCGCCGGCCGTTTTGGGCCCTACGTCAAGCACGCGTCGCTCTACGCGTCGATCCCCAAGGGTGTCGAGCCGGACAGCGTGACGCTCGCCCAAGCGCTGGAGTGGCTGGACGCCAAGGCCGTCAAGGACGCCGGCAAGAAGGCGCCCGCCAAGGCCGCCACCGATGGCGAGACCGCCGAGCCCGCGGCCAAGCCCAAGGCGAAAACGACGAAGGTTGCTGCCAAGCCGGCCGCCGCCAAGGCTCCGGCCAAGACGGCGACGAAGACGACGGCCAAGGCTCCGGCCAAGGCCAAGACCGCCGCGAAGCCGAAGGCCGCTGATGACGAGGCCGCGCCGCCGCGCCGCCGCGCCAAGACGGCCTGAGCACCCGTATGGCCCCTCGCCTTCCCGCCCCCTTCCCCACGAAGGAGGCGGTGCTCGCGTTCATCCGCAACAGCCCCGTTCCCGTCGGCAAGCGGGAGGTCGCCCGTGCCTTCAAGCTGAGCGGGTCGGCCGACCGCGAGCGCTTGAAGCTGCTCATGAAGGAGCTGGAGGCCGAGGGAACCGTCGAACGAGGCCACGGCCGCCGCGTCGCACCGCCCGCCGCCCTGCCGGAGGTCGCGGCGCTGGAGGTGTCGGCCATCGACCTTGATGGGGAGTTGTCCGCCCGCCCGCTCGTCTGGACCGGCGACGGTGAACCACCGCGCATCTTTCTGGTGCCGGAACGGTCGGGACTGTCGGCGCTGGGGATCGGCGACCGGCTGTTGGCCCGGCTGTCCCGGATCAACGACCGGCTTTACGAGGCACGCTTCATCCGGCGCATCGAAGGGTCCGTCGGCCGTATTCTCGGTGTGTACCGCGTATCGGCGGAAGGCGGGCGCATCGTTCCGACCGACCGGCGCAACCGCACGGAGTTCGTCGTCCTGCCGGCCAACGATGGCGATGCCGAACCGGGAGAGCTGGTGCTGGCCGACGTGCTTCCCGCCACGCGACTGGGACTGCCGCAGGCGCGGGTGGTCGAGCGGCTCGGTTCAACGGCGGAACCACGCGCCGTCAGCTTGATCGCCATCCACGGCCAAGGCCTGCCCACGGTCTTCGATCCCGCTGCCCTGAGACAGGCGGAGCGCGCAACCATTCCACCGTTGCAGGACCGGATTGATCTCCGGCCCATCCCGCTGGTCACCATCGACGGGGCGGATGCGCGCGACTTCGACGACGCCGTGTGGGCGGAGCCGGACACCGATCCCACCAACCCCGGCGGCTGGCACCTGATCGTCGCCATTGCGGACGTGGCCTGGTACGTCCGGGCGGGATCCGCCCTGGATCTGGCGGCCCGCGGGCGCGGCAACTCGGTCTATTTTCCGGACCGCGTCGTCCCCATGCTGCCGGAGGCGCTGTCCAACGGGCTGTGCTCGTTGCGACCGGGCGAGGACCGCGCCTGCCTGGGGTTCCATCTGTGGGTCGGGCGGGACGGAAGGCCGCGCCGCCACGCGGTCTTCCGCGGCCTGATGCGGTCGGCGGCACGGCTGACCTACGAACAGCTTCAAGCCGCGCAGGATGGTTTCCCGGACGAAACGACCGCTTCCCTGACCGAACCGGTGATCGCCCCGCTGTACGGCGCGTTCCGCAGCCTTTGGCAGGCCCGGCAGCGCCGCGGCACGCTCGACCTGGACATCCCCGAACGGAAAATCCGTCTCGACGAGGCTGGCCGGGTGGCGGAGATCGCCCCGCGCCAGCGCCTCGACAGCCATAAACTGATCGAGGAGTTCATGATCGCCGCCAACGTCGCCGCGGCGGAGACCCTGGAGGCCAAAGGCGCCCCCTGCCTCTACCGCGTCCATGACCAGCCTTCCATGGACAAGATGGAAGCGTTGCGGGATTTCCTGCACGGCCTGGGCTATCCGCTCCCCAAGGGGCAGGCGCTGAAGCCCGACCAGTTCACGCGCATACTGACAATGGCCGAGGGTCGTCCGGAGTCGGCCCTGGTCAGCGAGATCATCCTGCGCAGCCAGGCGCAGGCGGCCTATGCGCCCGACAACATCGGTCATTTCGGTCTGGCGCTCGCACGCTACGCCCATTTCACCTCCCCCATCCGGCGTTACGCCGACCTTGTGGTACACCGTTCGCTGATCCGGGCCTGCGGCCTCGGCGAGGGCGGTCTGGATGATGCAGAGGCGGCGCGGCTGAACGATACCGGCGAGCATGTTTCGAAAACGGAACGACGGTCCGCCGCCGCCGAGCGGGATGCCGTCGATCGCTACACCGCCGCTTTTCTGGCCGACCGGGTCGGTGCCACCTTCAGCGGCCGGATCTCCGGGGTGTCGCGTTTCGGCCTGTTCGTGCGACTGGACGAGTCCGGGGCTGACGGTCTGGTGCCCGCGAGCACGCTACCCGACGACCAGTACGAGCATGACGAGGCCGGGCACGCGCTGGTCGGCCGGCGGGAGGGCCGCGTCTTCCGGCTGGCCGCTCCGGTCAAGGTGGAATTGGCCGAGGCAGACCCGCTGACCGGCAGCACCCTGTTCCGCCTCCTCACCGCCGAGGGTGCGGAGATCACCGGGATCGGCGGGCGGACACCGGCGAGCCGGCACAGCGGAGGCGGGCCCAAACGCGGACGTGGCCGCGCGGCCACATCGCGTTGAATTCCCATCACGCGCCCATTCGCAACTCGCATTTGCCCCATCCCCTGACCCGACGGAGGTGATACTTCTCCAACCGGCGGGCCGAGCGTACAGTGTTTCGGTCCGTATCGTCGGGCGGGAGGCAGTTTCGGCACTCCATGGGCAATCGGCATCGTGGTTCTTCATTCCGGCGGCATGTCGTCGCGTCTGTCGCCGCCATAGCCTTCGTCGCCGGGGCCTTCTGGTCATCGGGAACCGGGGCCGCCGAACGAAATCGGATCAATGAGCAGGTCTTCGCGATGGGCTACGGCCGCATCGCCGAGGCGTACCTTGGCCCGGTCGACTTCGTGAGACTGGGGATCGATGGGCTGAAGGGTTTGGCCGGCATCGATTCCGACATCGACACGGAGCTGAACGGCAAGGTCGTACGCGTGTACGCCGCGGGCACACTGACGGGGGAGTACAGCGCGCCGATCGATCCTGGGGGTTGGGCCGCGCTGACGACGAAGGCGGTGGAACGCGCGCGCAGCTTCTCCGTCCAGCTTCGGGATGCGTCGCCCGAGCGCATCTACCAGGCGGTCTTCGACTCCGTCACCGCCGACCTCGACGGCTACTCCCGTTACACCGGCGTGCAGCGCGCGACCAGCGAGCGGGCGCAACGCGACGGCTACGGCGGCGTTGGAATCACGCTCGATTTCGTCAATGGGCGCCCCGTCGTGCGCGACCTGATCGGCCGCGGACCGGCGGAGCGCGCCGGCCTCAAGGCCGGTGACCGGCTGCTGGCGGTCGATGGCGAACCGGTCGCGGCCATGCCGGAGACCGATGTGCGCGACCGGCTGCGCGGCCCCACCGGGACGCTGGTGTCGCTGACGGTCGATCGCGACGGCGGAACCCAACGCCGCTTGTCGGTGCGTCGCGAGCGGGTGGTCCCCAACACGGTGACCGTCAGCATCTCGGACGGTGTCGCCGTGCTGAAGCTGGACCGTTTCAATGCCGCAACGGCCACCAATCTGCGCGATGCGCTGGGCGTGGTCACCCGCGCACCGGCCGGATCGGTGACGGGCGTGGTGCTCGACCTGCGCGGCAACCCCGGCGGGCTGCTGGATCAAGCCGTCGCGGTCGCCGATCTGTTCATCACCAGCGGTCGCATCATCACCACCGAGGGCCGGCACCCCGACAGCCGCCAGCGCTGGGATGCGGCGGACGACGACGCGGCGGAAGGGCTGCCGCTGGCTGTGCTGGTCGATGGGCGCTCCGCCTCCTCCGCCGAAGTCGTTGCAGCCGCGCTCCAGGACTCCGGGCGTGCCGTGATCATCGGCGCCAGCTCCTTCGGCAAAGGAAGCGTGCAGACGGTGACCCGCCTGCCGAACGACGGCGAGTTGTTCCTGACCTGGAGCCGCATCTACACACCCGCGGGCTACACCCTGCACCGGCAGGGCGTCCAGCCCACCGTCTGCACCAGTCGCGGCGGGAGCAACGCAGCCGAACTGCTGGGCGACCTGCGCGACGGCCGACTGCCGAGCGCCGTGCAGCTTGCGGATTGGCGGAGCAAGGCGCCCGACGATGACGCAGCACTCCACCAGCTGCGCGACGCCTGCCCCTGGCGCGAGCATGAACCGGAGCTCGACCTGACTGTGGCGAAGCTGTTGCTGGCCGACCCTGCCCTCTACGCGCGCGCTGTGACCCTGTCGGCCGGACGGACCGTGGCGGCCCGCCAGACCTCCGCAACCCCTTGACACGGCGTCGGATGCGCGTATGTTTCCGCGCAACGACGCCGCCCCGCCGGGCCGGCGGGTGCAGGTTATTATCGTCGGGATCACGATCATGGCAAAGCAGAACACCGTCCTCATCAAGCTGGTGAGCACGGCCGATACTGGGTTCTTCTACGTGAAGAAGAAGAACCCGAAGAAGACCACCGAGAAGCTGGAATTCAACAAGTACGACCCGGTGGCCCGCAAGCACGTCGCGTTCAAGGAATCCAAGATCAAGTAAGGGTTCCGCGACCGCGTGTCCGGCAAAAAAGGCCGCCCTATGGGGCGGCCTTTCGTGTTTGTGCGGGAAACGTCGCCGGGAACGGTCGGCGTTCAGCGCGTCGGGGCGGCGGCGACGCGCATGTCTTCGGTGCGATCGTCGCTCACCACGCAATTGCGGCCTTGCCGTTTGGCCTGATAGAGCGCCTCGTCCGCACGCTTGATCAGCGTGTCCGCGGTGTCGCCGAGTTGACCGCCGACCGACACGCCGATGGACACCGTCACCCGCAGCTCATCGTTGCTGTTCGGCACCGGAAACACGGAATCGCTGATGCGGCTGCGCAACCGCTCGGCCACGATCATCGCCGCGTCACCGTCGGTGTCCGGCAGGATCACGACGAACTCCTCGCCACCGAGCCGGGCGACGAGGTCGAAGGTGCGCAAATTGCGGCTGGCGCGGTTGGCGACCTCCTTCAGCACGACGTCGCCGACGTCGTGGCCGTGCGTGTCGTTGACGACCTTGAAATGGTCGATGTCGAACATCAGAACCGACACCGGCTTGTGGCTGTCGAGGGCCCTCTCCAGCAGCCGCGGCAGGTGCGCGTTGACGTAGCGGCGGTTGAACACGCCCGTCAGGCTGTCGGTCAACGCCATCGACAGGCTCTGTTCGTAGTTCGACCGCAACCGCTCCTGGTACCGCTTCCGCCGGATCTGCGTGCGCACGCGGGCGAGCAACTCGTTCCGGTCGATCGGCTTGATCACATAGTCGTTGGCGCCCAGTTCCAGGCCCTTGGCGACCCGGTTCAGGTCGCCCTCATCGACCACCAGCAGGATGGGCACCTGCCGCGTGCGCTCATGCGAGCGGAGCTGCGAGCAGAAGCGCAGGCCATCCTCGTTCAGCAGGGTCAGGCTGACGACGACCAGTTCGAACTCCTCCGTCATCGCCCGTTCCAGAGCACGCGCTCCGGTGTCGGCGCAGACCACCTCGTCGCTGTCGCGTCGCAACGTGTCGGCAATCTTCTCGAAGTCGAGGACGCTGTCCTCCAGAACGAGCACGCGCGCCCGCTCGTGGGACTCGCTGTGCAGGGTCGCCGTCCGCTCGATGACGCCGAATTGGCCGGAGGTGCTTTCCCGCAGCCGCCACTCGTCCATCATCATCTTCAGACGCACCAGCGACCGGACGCGCGCAAAGAGCGCGATGTCGTTCACCGGTTTGGTCAGGAAATCGTCGGCCCCGGCCTCCAGACCGCGCACACGGTCGGTGACGTCCGACAGAGCCGTGACCATCACCACCGGAATGTGCATGGTCGCAGGGTTGGAACGGATCTTTTCACAGACCTCGAAACCATCCATGCCGGGCATCATCACGTCGAGCAGAACGATGTCCGGTGATTCGCGGTGGACCAGCTCCAGCGCCTCCGGCCCGTTGTAGGCGGTGATCACATCGAAGTATTCCCGCGTCAGCTTGGCCGCCAGGAGTTTGACGTTCGGCAGGACATCATCGACGACGAGAACACGCGCGGACATGTGGCTGTGCAACCCGATTGTGGAGGAGGACCGATCAGCTCAGATAACGTTTCACGACATCAAGGAACTTGGCGACGGAAATCGGTTTCGCGATGTAATCCTCACATCCGCCCTCGCGGATCTTCTCCTCGTCACCTTTCATGGCGAAAGCGGTTACGGCGATCACCGGGATTGCCTTCAGCTCCGCATCCTGCTTGATCCAGCGGGTGACGTCGAGACCGGACACTTCCGGGAGCTGGATGTCCATCAGAACGAGATCGGGCCGGTGGGCACGCACCATCTCCATGGCCTCCAGGCCATTCTGGGTCTGCAGCGTGCGATAACCGTAGGCTTGGAGCAGATCGCGGAAGAGCTTCATGTTCAGCTCGTTGTCTTCCACGATCAGCACGCTCTTGGCTCGATCGCCATGGGGCAGGTCGGCAACGGCTTCGGCATTCATCGCGCTGCTCCCCGGGCTGGCCAACCCGCCGCTCCGGCGGCGATCCGTACCGCACGTTTCTCGCCGGACGGTATAACCCTCTCTCTGATAGGCCGCGTTCGTTAATTTCTCGTTACCGTGTATCGGTGTATGAATAGAGGTGGCCGCGTCCGATCGGAGAAAATCGTTTGATCACCGATGCTTCCGGGCTTTGCCGGGACTGCGGCGCGCGACTGATTGCCCCGGCCGGCCGCTGTCCGGCCTGCGGTTCGCGGCGCTGCGTCATCCACCGCGAGCTGCACGCGCTGCCCATCGCCCACATCGACTGTGACGCCTTCTACGCGAGTGTGGAGAAACGCGACGACCCGGCCCTGGCCGACCGCCCGGTTATCGTCGGCGGCGGGCACCGGGGCGTCGTGTCCGCCTGCTGCTACGTCGCCCGCCTCTACGGGGTGCGGTCGGCGATGCCGATGTTCAAGGCGCTGGCCCTCTGCCCGGACGCGGTCGTGATCCCGCCGGATATGCGCAAGTACCAGACGGTCGGCCACGCCATCCGCCAGATGATGCGGGAGGCGACGCCGCTGGTCGAGCCGCTGTCCATCGACGAGGCCTTCCTGGATCTGTCCGGCACCGACCGTCTGCATGGCGGAAGCCCGGCCCAGACCGTCGCCCGGCTGATCGCGCGCATCGAGCGGGAGGTCGGCGTCACCGCCTCGGTCGGGCTGGCGCCCAACAAGTTCCTGGCCAAGGTCGCGTCCGACCTGGACAAGCCCCGCGGCTTCTCGGTGATCGGCCGGGCCGAGGCGCAGGCCTTTCTGGCACCCAAACCGGTCGGGCTGCTGTGGGGTGTCGGCAAGGCGCTGCAGGCGAAGCTGGAGGCGGACGGCTTGCGCACCATCGGCGACCTCGCGGCCATGGACGAGTTCGTTCTGGTGCGCCGCTACGGCAGCATCGGCCGCCGCCTCGCCCGCTTCTCCAAGGGCCAGGACGACCGGACGGTGGAGCCAGACTCCCCGGCCAAGAGCGTGTCCGCGGAAACCACCTTCTCCACCGACATCGCCGATGCCGCGGCGCTGGAACGTCGGCTGTGGCCGCTGTGCGAGACCGTCGCACGGCGCCTGAAGAGCGCGGATCTTGCCGGCGGCACCGTCGTGCTGAAGTTGAAGACCTCGGATTTCCGCCAGTTCACGCGCAGCCACAAGCTGGACGGCCCGACCCAGCTCGCCGACCGCATGTTCCGCGAGGGGATGGCGATGGTGACCCCGCTGGCCGACGGCACGCGCTACCGTCTGATCGGTATCGGCGTATCGGACCTCTGCAACGCCACCGGCGCCGACGCGCCCGATCTGCTCGACCCCGGCCGGCAACGGCGGGCGAGCGTGGAGCGGGCGATCGACGCGGTGCGGAGCAAGCTGGGCGACAAGGCGATCCTCAAGGGGCGCGCCCTGGCCCCGGACGACAAGGAGCGGCGGTAGCCCGTCAGGCGCCCCGGCGGGCGCGGCGGCGCTCACCCTTGTTGCCGTACATCTTCACATCGGCCTGACGCACCACCTCTTCCTCATGGTCGCCGGCGCCATAGGCCTGCACGCCGATGGAGAAGCGGATCGGCAGTTCCTGACCGTTCCAGGAAGCGCTCTGCGCCCGTGCGGCGTCGGCAAGCTGGCCGGCACGCGCGGCACCCGTCTCAGCGTCCACGCCGGTCAGCAGCACCGCGAACTCGTCGCCGCCCAGGCGGGCCACCACGTCCGTCTCGCGCACCTGCGAGGAAAGCAGCCGTGCCACCTGCCGCAGATAGGCATCGCCGGCCAGATGACCGTGCGTGTCGTTGATGCCCTTGAAGCCGTCCAGATCGATCATCACCAGCACGCCGCACGCCGCCTCGTTCCGCCGGGTCGCCGCCAGCTCACGCCGGAAGTGGGCGTAGAAGCCGCGGCGGTTCACCAGACCGGTCAGCTCGTCGGTCATCGTCAGGCTTTCCAGATAGGCGATGCGCTCCTGCTGCTGGGCGATCATCTCCTCCGCCTCGGCCAGCTTGGCCAGCATGTCGTCCAGCAGATGGGCCGGACGGTCCTCGACCACCGGGAACCCGATGACGACGCCGGCGGTCCCGCGGCGCATCGACGGGATCATGGTCCCTTCGAAGCTGTCGCTGCGGTTCAGGGCGTGCTGGGTGCGGGTGGCGATGGCGTTCATGACGGCGGCTCCCAAGGTCTGGCGGATCGCTGTGCCTCTCCATCAGCAACCGGCGTGCCAGAGCTCAAACCCTTGGAATTCCTCAAGATTGCCACCCGGTCGATTCTGCCGCCCCAGCCCGCCCCCGGCAGGTTTTTCCCGGCGGCGGCCGAGTCGGTGGGAAGTTTCCGCAGCGCACCCGTCCGCCGTCACACCACGCGGTCGGGCGGCTCGCGACCCGCGAAGAAGGCGTCGAGATTGTCGAGCGCCTTGAATCCCATGGCGTTGCGCGTCTCCACCGTGGCGCTGCCCAGATGCGGCAGCAGGAAGGCGCGGTCGAGCGCGCGGTAGCCGGAATGCAGGTTCGGCTCGTTCTCGAACACGTCGAGCCCGATGGCGGCCACATGGCCCGCCTTCACCGCCGCGATCAGCGCCTCGTCTTCCACCGCGGTGCCGCGGGCGGTGTTGACGACCACGGCACCCTTCGGAAGCCGCGCGATCCGCTCCGCGTTCAGCCAGTGCCGGGTCTCGGGGGTCGCCGGGAAATGCAGCGACAGGACGTCGGCCTCTGCCAGCATGGCGTCGGCATCCGCGTGGTAGATCGCACCCAGCTCCTGGTCGGGCGGCAGGCGGCGGCGGTTGGAGTAGTGGATCGCCATGCCGAACGCCCGCGCCCGCGCGGCCACCGCTTGGCCGATCCGTCCCATGCCCACGATGCCCAGCCGCTTGCCACCGAGATGGGTGCCAAGGAGCTGGGTGGGATTCCAGCCCGGCCAGCCGCCCGTCCGAACCATCCGCTCCCCTTCCGACGCTCGGCGGGCGGCGCCCAGCATCAGCAGCAGCGCCACGTCCGCCGTGGCGTCGGTCAGCACATCCGGCGTGTTGGTCACGACGATGCCGCGTTCCCGCGCCGCCGTCAGGTCGATGTGGTCGGTGCCGACGGAGAAGGTTGCCAGGATGCGCACGCTGTCCGGCAAGGCGCGGATGACGTCGACGGTCAGCTTTTCCGCCGGGCAGCAGAGGATCCCATCGGCATCCGTCGCAAGCGACACCAGCGCATCCCCCGACCGGCTCGAGTCGTCGGGGTTGAGCTTGGCGTCGTAATCGCGGGCCGCGCGCTCCTCCACCGCGTCGGGCAGACGGCGGGTGACCAGCAGTATGGGGCGATGTGCGAGCGTTGCGGGCATGTCCCGTCCTTCCCTTGAATGGCGGATTCGTCCAGGCGGGTCTTTCGAACCGCACGGAAAACACCCATACTTCAAACCCGAGGCCTCAATCACCTGTGGACATCGTCTTGCCGAATCGCCGTTCCCCGATCCGCCTCGCCTGTGTGGCGACGGCCGCCGCTGTCCTCGTGTCCCTGGCCCCCCTGTCCTCCCCCGGTGCCGCGGAGCGGCGGCCGGCAGCCCAGCCGCAATCCGCCGTCGCCGCCGACATCGCCCCGCACCGTGCCATCTACCGCATGTCGTTGCTCTCCGCGCGCAACAGCTCGAAGGTGACGGACGTGCGCGGCCGCATGATGTTCGAATGGGCGGACGCCTGCGACGGCTGGACGACGGAGCAGCGATTCCAGCTCCGTTTCGTCTACGCCGAGGGCGACGAGATGAACATGACCACCAACTACACGACCTGGGAGGCGAAGAACGGGCAGCGCTACCGCTTCAACGTCCGCAAGCTGGTCAATGGCGAGGTGGACGAGGATCTGCGCGGCGAGGCGGTGCTGAAGCCCGGCGGCGGGGCTGGCGAAGCCCGTTTCTCCAAGCCGGAGGAGTCGCAGATGGAGTTGCCGCCCGGCACCATGTTCCCCACCGCCCACACGCTGGCGATCCTGGAGCACGCGCGCGACCAGAAGCCCTTCTTCAGCCGCACCATCTTCGACGGGGCCGACGCGGACGGGGCAACCGATGTCAGCGCCGTGATCGGCAAGGCGGCACCCGCGCGAAAGGACACCAACGACCCGCTGTTGCGCAACCAGACGGGCTGGCCGGTGCGCATGGCCTTCTTCCCGCTCGCCAGCGATGCGGCGACGCCGGAATATGAAATGTCCATCCGTCTGCTGCGAAATGGCGTCGTGGAATCCATGCAGATCGATTATGGTGATTTCGCTGTGGATGCGGTTCTGGAGAAGCTGGAGCCGCTGCCGAAATCGGGATGTTGAGGAGGGGCCGTGGTCGTCGCCGACGATATCGCCGTCCTGGTGGTCTGGTACACGGTGAGCGCCTTCGTCGTGCAGCCGGCCGCCCGTTCGGCCGCGAAGAGCATGGCCGAGATGGCGCAAACCAACGCGCAGGTGATCGAACCCGTTCCCGACCCGAACGCCAGCCTGCAATGGCTGACCGACGCGCTTCCGAAGGACGGCCGCCAGAAGCACCTGTTCCTCGGCGACTGATGCCCGCCGCTGCGGCTGATGTGCAACGCATACGCGCGCGTTGTTAAGGTCGCTTGCCTTCGGCCGCTTGCGGTTGTTTACTAAAATCCGTAACACGGGCATCGGGTCGGCGTCGCGTCATGCGGCGGGACAGGCGCTATTGGCGGGGATGGAATGAGCAAGAAGCGCGTTCAGGTCGGTCAGGTCTACCAGACCGTGGGATCGAGCGTCGGGCGCACGTGGCGGGTCAAGGCCACCGTCGATCTTTTCGGCATCCCGCACGCCCGGATCGTCAGCACCGAGGATGAAGGCGACGTGAAGACGCTGAGCTGCACCGTGCTCATCGATGCGGCGCATTATCGCTTGGTGGAAGCGGCGCCCGCGGCGGCGTGACGCCGCGGGGCGCCTACGCCCCTCAGCTCCCCACGAGCCCGAGCTGCGGGCTTGACGGTTCGGCGTGGGTCAGGATCGGGATGCGGCCTGCCGAGCGGGCGAGACGGCCGGCTTCTACGCCGTGTTTCATGGCCGCCGCCATCCTCACGGGATCCTCGGCTTTTGCCACCGCTGTGTTCAGCAGCACCGCCGCGCAGCCGAGTTCCATGGCGAGTGCCGCGTCCGATGCCGTGCCGATGCCCGCGTCGAGGATCACCGGCACCGGGCTGCGCGCGCAAATTCGCTCGATCGCCCGCGGGTTGCTCACCCCCAGGCCGGAGCCGATGGGTGCACCCAGCGGCATGACCGCCGCAGCGCCGGCATCCGCCAGCTTGCGGCAGACGACGGGATCGTCACCGCAGTAGGGCAACACCTGGAACCCGTCACCGACCAATTCCGCCGTTGCACGCAGCAACTCCTCGGAATCGGGGTGCAGCGTCTCCCGGTCGCCGATCACCTCCAGCTTGACCCAATCGATGTCCAGCGCCTCGCGCGCGAGGCGGGCGGTCAGCACCGCCTCCTTCGCGGTCTGGCAGCCGGCGGTGTTGGGTAGCACGGTCCAACGGCCACCGAGCAGATCGACCATGCTCTCGGCATAGCCTTCCAGGCTGATGCGGCGGATGGAGACGGTGACCACCTCCGCCCCGCTGGCCTCGATCGCGTCCAGCATCACCTGGCGGTTCGGGTATCCTGAGCTGCCGATGAGCAGCCGCGAGCCGAGCCTGCGCCCGGCGAGCGTGAAAACATCGTCCATGAGAGGAATGCTCCTTCAGCCGCCCTGGAACGGGCGGACGATCTCGACCGTGTCGCCGGCCGCCAGTGGCGTGCCGGTCCAATCGGCGGCGCGCAGAACGGCGCCGTTCAGCGCCACCGCCACGCCGCGCGTTCCGGGCGGGATCCCGCGGGCGGCCAGCAGGTCACCGACGCAGCCCCAGCCCAGCGCCTCCTCCGCCCCGTTGACGCGGATGGTTGTCACGGCGCTCATGCCGCCCTCCGCACGAAACGGCCGACGCCGAAGGACCGCAGAGCCGGTTCCACCACACCCGTCAGGATGAAACGGGATACGAGGTCCGCCGTGATCGGAGTCAGCAGGATGCCATTGCGATGATGCCCCGTGGCGTAGACGAGGCCGCGCACCGGTCCGGGGCCGAGGATGGGCGCGTCATCCCTGGATCCCGGCCGGAAGCCGACCCAGGTCTCCTCGACCGGCAATTCCTCGATGCCGGGAAGGGCGCGCCACGCGCTGTGCAGCAACGAGAGCAGACCACCGGCGGTGATGCGGGTGTCGAAGCCGCGCTCCTCCACCGTGGCACCGACGAGCAGCCGGCCGTCGAGCCGCGGGATCAGATAGACGCCCGGCGCCCACACCACATGGCGCAGCAGCGGTTCCTCCGTCGCCATGCGGACGGACAGCATCTGGCCCTTCACCGGCCGCACCGGCGGGCGGGCCGCCTCGGGCAGCCCTTCGATGCCGCCGGACCAGGCACCGGCCGCGAGCAGCACCGTGCCGGCTTCATGCTCGGTACCGGCAACGTGCAGGCCGCGCACGGCGCCATTCTCCACCAGCACACGCTCGACCGCGGCACCCTCATGGATGCGGCCACCGGCCTGTGTGAAGGCGACCCGCAGCGCCTCGGCCGCCAGCCGGTTTTCCACCTGATGGTCGCCGGGACTGTGGATCGCGCCGCTCGCCCCTGGATTGAGGCAGGGCTCCCGCTCCCGCAGTTCGGCCGCGGACAGCCAGCGCGTGGGAAGGCCATGCCGCTGCTGGTGCCCGAACTCGGCCCGCAGGCGGCGCAGGTCGTCGCCGGTGAGGGCGACGTTCAGGATTCCATCCTGCCGCATGCCGATGTCGATGCCGGAGGTGGCGACCAGTTCCCGCGCGAAGTCCGGCCACAAGGCCTGACTTTGGCGGTTGAGGGCGGTCAGGGCATGCTCGCCGGGCTCGGCCTCGGCCGATGCGGCGAGCATGCCGCCAGCGGCACGGGTGGCGCCCTGCCCCACCCGCTCCTTTTCGAACAGATCGACGCTCCGGCCCGCCTGGGCAAGCCGCCAGCCGACCGCAAGACCTATGATTCCGCCGCCGACGATGGCGATGCGGTCATGAACGGGGGAAACACGTGATACGGGTGTCATGCGACCCGGCTCCCTTCGCTGGCATTACCCAGACAGGTTCGATGGGTGTGATCTCAGCCGCACGGACAGTGCGGCACCCCAAGCCTGGACTGCAGAATGGCTGCCGAAGGAGGCGGGCGCAAGAGTCTTGTCGCCGTGGCGACCGGTAATGTCCGGCGCCCGCCCTTATCCGGTCAGATACGGCCGCGCTCGCCGGTCCGCGCCGTGGTGACGTCGGATTCCCGTTCGGTCACACCGAACCCGACGATGCCAGCAACCACCGCCAGCAGGGCGTGCAGCCACACATCGTGGCCGTAGAGCGGAACAAGACCGAAGGTGGTGTTGAGGCCGGGAATGATCCCCATGACGGTGAACACCGCATAGACAACCGCGACCGAGCGGAGATACACACGCGACGGCAGGCGACCGCTGAAATAGGCGAAGAAACCCCACAGCCCGAATGCGAGGTGGACGACGTTGTGGAGCCAGTTGACGGGAAACAGGCCGAAGAGACGGCCGTGCATGCCGTCCATCGCCACGCCATCGGCGGTCGGCGGGGCGACGAGTCCGTCGATGAAGCCCGCGATGCCGATGGCCAGGAACGCGATTGCGAAGATGAGCGTGACGTTTCGCCACCACATGGCTTGGATCTCCCATTGACTGTCCGGAGTATTGGACAACCAACCGGCGATCCGGATCCCGCGTTCCTGCCCGTACCGCTTTAGCCGAAGAGGGCGTCGATGTCGGCCTGGCTGATGTTGCCGGCATCCGTGGAGGGAGCCGGGCCGTGCAGGTCGAGGTCGCCATCCTTCTTGGTCACGGACGGCGGCAGCGGCATTGCTTCGAACTCGCGGCGGTTCCAAACGCCCATCATGGCGTCCACCCGCTCCTCGATGAAGGACAGGGCGCGGACGACCTTGGTGATGCGCTGGCCGGTCAGGTCCTGGAAGTTGCAGGCCTCGTAGATGCGCACGATGACTTCCGTCATGTCGTGCACGCGGTCGGCCTGATAGCCCTCCGGCATGGAGGACTTCAGCTCCTGGACGATCTCCTCGAGCTCCTCCGCACAGGCCATGATGGTGTTGGTCGCCACCTCGGTGGCGGAGACGACGGCGGTCAGCTCCTGCGACGCCTGCTCGAACTTGTCCTCGCCGGCCAGCGGGTGGCGCAGGGCCGCCATCTCCACCTTGGTCGCCTTGATCCGGCCGGAGATGTCGGCGATCTCGGTCTGGATATGGTCGATCTGCTGGGCGTCCATGGTCAGGAAGCGGTCGAGCTTCTCACCGAGCTCGCCGATGGCCTTCATGACCTCGCGGTTGTCGACGCTGAGCGGTCCCGATGCCAAGGCCGCCGGAACCGGCGCGCCATCGGCGGCACCCGGCAACGCCTTGCCGTTGCGCTTGGCCTTCTGGATCTCGGCCATGAAGGGCTTGCTGATCTGCTGCATCCCGCTCCTGCCTTCCTGGTCCGCTTCGACTGGTGGTCCGATGTGTGCTCGATACGAAAACGCGACGCTTCTGGTTCCACTGGTCTGTCGGGTGGGCGCACGGCCGCGGTTGGATCAGCCGAACAACGCGTCGATCGCGGCCTGGTCCAGAGCCGGCTGCGCTCCGCCGCCAGCCGGCTCCGCCGCTGCGGGGGCCGGTGGCGATGCCTTGGGGGGAGTTTTCGGCGGCGGCTTTGGCGCCGCCTTTGCCGGAGTCGGCGGCTTGGCCGCCGGTTTGGGTGGCGGTGGGGGCGGCGGCGGCGGCGGTGGCGGCGAATCGAACAGGCTGTCGATATCGGCCTGCGACTGCATCTCCTTCACCGGTTCCGGAGCGGGCGCCGGGGGCGGTGCCGGGGTCGGATCGTCGAACATGCTGTCGACATCCGCCTGACTGACGCCATGCCCCTCGAGCTGCGGACCGTTGAGGAGGTGCGCATCCGGCCGCGTGTCGGTCGGCTCGTGCTGGATATCGAGGTGACGCAGGCCGTCGTCACCCCAGATCCCGATCATCGCGTTGACGCGCTGCTCGATGTAGCGCAGCGCGTTCACCACCTTGCTCGTCCGCTGACCGGTCAGATCCTGGAAGGAGCAGGCGGTGAAGATGTTCGTCACCTCCGACTCGATGTCCGCGCACAACTCGTTCGCGGCACCGTCCGCCCGCAGGCGCCCGGCCAAATCCATCAACGCCTCAGCGGCGTTCAGGATCTCGAACGACGCTCGTTCCGTCGAGATGACGATCGCGTCGAGCTCGTTGGTGGCCGACAGGATCTTGTTGGACGCGCCGTCCGGCGGGCGCAACGCGGCAACCTCGCGCCGCGCCTGCTCGATGGAGGCCGCCATTTCCAAGAGTTCGCGCCGCAGCACATCCACATGCTTGGCCGCTTCCACCGTCTCCGTCTGGACCTTCCAGGACTGACGGAACTCGACGAGCATGGTGCGGACCTCTTCAGCGGCGGCACCGAGAGACCGCCTGTGGTAGCGCCTCAGAAAGGCGCGACCCTTGGCGGTCCGGGCTATCGCTTCCTCGATCTGCTCAAACTCTTCGTCCGTGAGCTGCGGCAGCGCGTCCAATACCGAGAACTCCCAATATCAGCCGCCGATCACGGACTGGATCTTCTGCTTCAGGGTATCGGCGTTGAACGGCTTGACAATGTAGTTGTTGACGCCCGCCTGCTTGGCGGCGATCACGTTCTCGGTCTTGCTTTCGGCGGTGACCATGATGAACGGGGTCGGGGCGAGCTTGGCATCCGCCCGGATTTCCTTGAGGAGCTGGAGGCCGGTCATCGGCTCCATGTTCCAGTCGGAGATCACCAGCCCGAACTTGCTCTCGCGAAGCTTCGTGAGCGCGGTGACGCCGTCGCCTGCCTCGTCGATGTCGGTGTAGCCGATCTGGGTCAGAAGGTTGCGGACGATGCGCCGCATGGTGGCGTAGTCGTCGACGACCAGGATCTTCATAGAAACGTCTCCGCATTCATCGGTTGCTATGGCCCATCCCCGCTTGCGGCGGCCCGGGCGCGAGAGCGATGCCGCATGGAAATCGACCGGATTGTGATGCCTCAACTCTTAACAAAAGTCATCCATTAGAGAGTTTCGACGCGAGTCCGTGAAGATCGCGTTATCCTGGCACGGCGTTCCGCCCTGTCACCGAATGGTCACCCGCCGGCACGCCGGCTCCACCACGAACGGATAGCAAAGCCGATCCAAGATTGCCAGAAACCCGCCACCGACGCACGCGCCTTCATCCGCCGCGTCGAGCCTGGTCCAGCGGTGCCGTGACCCGCCCCAGCCACGCCGCGGTATCGCCATCGACGAGCGGTGTCAGCTCATCCCGGACCCGCGCGTGGTAGGCGTCGATCCATGCAACCTCGACAGGAGAAAGCAAGGTCACATCGATCAGAGCGCGATCGATCGGCGCCAGCGTCAGCACCTCGAACCCCATCATCGGGCGCTCCGCGCCCACCGGATCCGGCGCCGGCTGCACGACCACCAGATTCTCGATGCGGATGCCGAAGGCGCCCGTCTTGTAGTAGCCCGGCTCGTTGGACAGGATCATGCCGGGCTGGAGCGCTATGGAATTCGGGATCTTGGCGATTCGCTGAGGCCCTTCGTGCACCGACAGGTAGCTCCCCACCCCGTGCCCGGTGCCATGGTCGAAGTCCAGCCCGGCCTGCCAAAGCGGAAGCCGGGCCAGCGTGTCGAGCTGCGACCCGGTCGTGCCCTTCGGGAAACGGGCGGTGGAGAGCGCGATGTGGCCCTTGAGCACCAGCGTGAAGCGCTGGCTCATCTCCGCCGTCGGGGTGCCGACCGCGACCGTCCGTGTGATGTCGGTGGTGCCGTCCAGATACTGCGCGCCACTGTCCACCAGATAGAGCGTCCCCGGCTCCAGAAGCCGGTCGGTCGCCTCCGACACCCGGTAATGGACGATGGCGCCGTTGGGGCCGGCCCCGGAGATCGTCTCGAAGGACAGGCCGCGGAAATGCTCGCCGCTCCGGCGGCTGGCGAGCAATGCCTCGGCGGCCGCGGTCTCCGTCACGCGCCCGCCCGGCGTCTCCTCGGACAGCCATTTCAGGAACCGCACAACCGCCGCCCCGTCGCGCCGATGGGCGGCGCGGGTGCCGTCCAGCTCCGTCGGGTTCTTGCAGGCCTTGGGCAGTGCGCAGGGGTCGCCATCACGCACCACCAGGGCGCCGGCCAGATGCAGACGGTCGAAGATGGCTGCCGCGGCGCTCGTCGGATCAGCCAGCACGCGCCGCCCGCCGCGGCCGAGTTCGTCCAGCGCCCCGGCGAAGGACTCCGGGGCGTGGACCGAGACCTGGTTGCCCAGATGCTCGTCCAACCCTGGCACCAGCTTGCGCCGGTCGATGAACAGGTCGACGCGCGCCTCGTCGTCCACGATCGCGAAGGCCAGCGGCAACGGCGTGCAGGCCACATCGCCGCCGCGGATGTTGAGCAGCCAGGCGATCGAGTCGGGGGCCGTCAGCACCGCCGCACCGATGCCGTTCCGCTTCAGGCGCTCCGCGATGTCGGCGCGCTTCTCGGCGGGGCTGCGGCCGGCGAAACACAGCGGGTGCGCCACGACGGGGGCCAGCGGCACCGGCGGCTGGTCCGTCCACACCGCATCCACCGGGTTGTCGGGACAGGGCACCAGCGCGATGCCGGCGCGCTCAAGCTGCCCGCGCAGCTTTTCCACCCAGCCAGGGGTGTGCAGCCAGGGATCGTAGCCGAAACGGCCCCCGGTCGGCAGCGCCTGGACGATCCAGTCGCCCAGCGGATCGTCGGTCAGGCTCCGGTAATCGTACAGCGCCTGCGGCACCTCGGCCCGCACCTGGATCGTGTAACGCCCGTCCACGAACATCGCCGCCCGCTCGTCCGTGACGGCGGCGAATCCGGCCGAACCGGTGAAACCGGTCAGCCAGGCGAGGCGCTGGGCACGCGGCGGAACATACTCGCCCTGATGCTCGTCCGCCCGCGGCACGACGAACCCGTCGAGCCCCACGCGCTTCAGCCTGGCGCGGAGCGCGCCAAGCCGGCCCACCGGATCGGGAGCGGAGACCGCCGCTCCGGCGGTGAGCGCGTCCTTCTCCTGCCTCAAGGTGTCGGCGAGCGGGGTGGCCGGGTCCACGCCCAGCAGGGCGAGCCACCCATCGGGATCCTCTCCCGGCGGGGCCGCCAGCACACCCTTCAGCAGCTCGCGCAACGCGGCCGGCGTCACCGAGATGCCAGCCTCCTCCAGCAGCGCGGTCAGGCGGCGGTCACCCTGGTCAGCCTTGGACACGGCTCAATCCCCAAGCAGTTCGATCGCCCACAGGCTAAGACGGCGGCGCCGCGAATCGCAAGCGCCGCACCCGGTCCACGGCCGAACGGGCGAGGACGCCCTCAGCGCACGCGGGTCAGCGCCCGATCACCAGCGTCGTCCAGTCGCCCACCGGGATGCGGGCGATCAGCCGCAGGCCCTGGGCGCGGTGGGCCTGGAGCACATGCCGCTCCTGCCGCGCCAGCAGCCCGGCCAGCACCGCCACCCCGCCCTTCGCCAGATGGCGGCGGAGCTGCGGCGCCATGCGGGCCAGCGGACGGGCCAGGATGTTGGCGGTGATCAGACGGTAGGGCTTGTGGCGGGCGACCAACGGTGTGCGGTAGCCGTCACCGCCCTGCGCGCGGATCCGTGCCGCGACCCCGTTCAGCCCGGCGTTCACCTTGGTGACGCGCACCGCCTCCGGGTCGATGTCGACGGCGGATACCGGAACCCGCCACGCCTTGGCGACCGCCAGCGCCAGGATCCCCGAGCCGCAGCCCATGTCGAGCGCGCCGCCACGCGGCCCGCGGCGCAGACGGTGCCGGCGCACCAGCCGGTCGAGCGCCAGCAGGCATCCCTTGGTGGAGCCATGCTCCCCCGTGCCGAAGGCGGTGGCGGCGTCCACCAGAAGCGCCACGGCCCCGCCGGGCACCTGCCCTTCGTGATGCGAGCCGTGCACGAAGAAACGGCCGGCGCGGATCGGCGGGAAGCCCTGGTAGCTGTGCGACACCCAGTCGATGGGCGGCAGCTCCTCCACGATCAGCAGCGGCTCCCCGATGCCCACCGCCCCCGCCAGCACCGCGACGCGGGCGGCAAGGCGGGCGCGATCCGGCTCGCCGTGCACGGTCGCCTCCACCAGCCACGCCCCGCCCTCTTCCAGCTCGAAGGTGGAGACGGCGTCGGCATGGTCGCCGATCGCGTCGGCGAAGGCGGGGGCGTGCGCTTCGGGAACGGTCAGCGCGATGCGCCAGAGCTTGTTCGTACTGGACAAGGGATCACCCACGCGGCCGGGAAACAGGTTGTGCGTGCACCGTCGGACAAGGCGGAGGACCCGCGGCGCCACGCCGTTACCGGACGCCGGCACCCGCATCGGCACCCCCGCCCTTTATCATTCCCGCCCGGCGAATCCAACCCAGTCCAAATCCCGCAGGGTCTCCACGCGCAGTCTGGCGATCTCGGGGTTGTGATTCATGTAGCGGGCGAGACATGGGGCGCTTTTCTCATCCAGCGCCAACAGGCAGGCCAAGCCTTCGCGCGTCAGGTCGTAATGGCGCTTGATGCCCGTCAGCATCGACAGGTTGGCGGGAACCATCGCCATGGCAAAGGCGACCGCCAGCCCGCCCATCCCCCGAGTCGTGACCACCGGATTCGGCAACCGCGTCAGCACGACCGTCCACAGACCGATCACGGCCACGGTGAAAAGCAGCGAGATGGTGATGTAACGGGACGCGGCACCATTGCCGACGAGCAAGGCGACGCTTCCGTCCGGCTCGATGGACGGAAGCCGCCCCAGCGCGGTGGCGAATCCGGAAATCCCGACAAAGGCCGCCAGCAGGATCCAAGGCAGCCATTCGGCCCGCCGGTCCCACGCGGAGGTCAGCAACCGCAACGAGCCCACCGCCATCAGGAGCACGAGCAGCCCGCCGATGAACGCTTTCTGAAGCTGCGATCCGCCCAGAAGCCCGCCGATCGACACCAGCACGAACTGCAACAACAGATCCGGCCGGCCGAGCATTTCCAGCTTTCCCGGAACTCCGGGGACAAACATCGGGTGCCAGTCGTGGAAATAGACCGCCGTCGCCACGGCACCCGCCGCCAGCCAACCGGCAAGGACGGGCCATCGGCCGGGTCGCGGGTGGAGCAGGATCATCACCGCGCCCAGCGGCCACAACAGGACACCACTCGCCAGGGAGTATTGGGCGAGCAGCACGGCGGCCACCGCGACACCCAGGCGCGGCACGCCCCGACCCGGACCGGCTGCATCCAGCGCGCGGGAGAGCGCATGCACCGACAGGACGATGCCGAACAGGGCGAGGTACCATTGCACCTGCCAGCCCCACAGCCAGTTCCCCTTTTGCGCCAGCGAGAAGACCGCGGCCGCAATCAGCAGCGCGACCAGCGCATGGGGCCGGGGCGGCAGGGCCACGAGGTTCGGCCACAGCATCCGCAGAAGGACGGCCACCGTGGCGAAGGCCAGCAGATGGTTGGTCCACAGCTCGGCCCGGATGTCCCAGCCGGTGACGACCGCCAGGGCCAACATGACCAGGCGCGGGAACAGCATGCGATGCTCGTTGTGCTGCGCCTGGAGCAGGTCCAGCGTCAACGATCCGTCCCGCATGGCGGCCAGGTAGGGAACGAGCTCCCACTCGTCGGCATAGGGGAAATTCAGCCCATAGCGGAGGATGACCGTCGCCGTGGCCGCCGCCGGGACCAGCACCGCGAGGGCAACGGCCGCCCAACGAACGGCCGATCGCCGCTCCGGATCACCAATGTCACCACCGGTCACGGAGACCGTCCCCGCTCATAGGAACGTCCGATTCTTCACGATCACGATCAACGGCAAGCATTCATCCCGCCTTCTCGGCCGGCATCACGAAGCTGTCCATGACCTTCTTGTTGCCGGACTGGTCGAAATCGATGGACAGCTTGTCCTGCTCGATGGCGACGACGGTGCCATAGCCGAACTTCTGATGGAACACCCGCGCCCCCTTGGCGTAGGGAGCGTCGGGGCGCGGGCGCGCCTCGACATGGTAGGCGGTGCCCTCCAGCGTGACGCCGCGCATCGGGGCCTGCCGCTGCGGTGCGCGGAAGTCGAATCGCGGCGACTCGCGGAAACCGCCGAACCCTGCCTGGCCGCCGGCGCCCGACGCTCCGGCGAACAACCCGCTCTGCGCCTCCGCCTCCACCGCGTCGCCCGGCAGCTCGTCGATGAAGCGGGAGGGGATGGCGCTCACCCAATTGCCGTAGAGCCGCCGGTTGGCGGCGTGGCTGACATAGGCGCGCTTGCGCGCGCGGGTCAGCCCCACATAGGCGAGCCGCCGCTCCTCCTCCAGCCCGGCGATGCCGGTCTCGTCGAGCGCGCGCTGATTGGGGAAGACGCCCTCCTCCCAGCCTGGCAGGAAGACGATGTCGAACTCCAGCCCCTTGGCGCCGTGCAGGGTCATCAGGGTCACCTGATCGACGCCGGCGGCCTCGGCGTTCTCCATCACCAGGGCGACATGCTCCAGGAAGCCGCCGAGATTCTCGAACTCGGCCATGGCGGTGATCAGTTCCTTCAGGTTCTCCAGCCGGCCCGGCGCCTCCGGCGTCTTGTCCTCCTGCCACATGCGGGTGTAGCCGGACTCGTCCAACACCATCCGGGCGAGGTCGGTGTGCGGCGCGGTCTGCGCCAGCGCCCGCCAGCGGTGGAAGTCCTGGAGCAGCGAGCGCAGCGTGTTGCGCAGCTTCGGCTTCAGCTCGTCCGTCTCGGTCAGCGCCCAGCCGGCCTCGGCCAGCGGGGTGCCGCGGAAGCGGGCGGTCTGGTAGAGGGTCTGGAGCGCCGCCGGGCCGATGCCGCGCTTCGGCACGTTGATGATGCGCTCGAAGGCGAGGTCGTCGTCGGGCTGGTGGACGACGCGCAGATAGGCCATGGCGTCGCGGATTTCCTGCCGCTCGTAGAAGCGCGGGCCGCCGATCACCTTGTAGGGCAGGCCCAGCGTGATGAAGCGCTCCTCGAACTCGCGGGTCTGGAAGCCGGCGCGTACCAGCACGGCCATGCTGCCAAGCGACACGCCCTTGCGCTGCAACGCCTCGATCTCGTCGGCGGCCCAGCGCGCCTCCTCCTCGCCATCCCACACCGCCTTGACCCGCACCGGCTCGCCGCCGTCGGCGCTGGTCCACAACGTCTTGCCGAGCCGTCCCTTGTTGTTGGCGATCAGACCGGAGGCGGCGGCCAGGATGTTGCCGGTTGAACGGTAGTTCTGCTCCAGCTTGATCACCGCCGCACCGGGGAAGTCGGCCTCGAAGCGCAGGATGTTGCCGATCTCCGCCCCGCGCCAGGCATAGATGCTCTGGTCCTCGTCGCCGACGCAGCAGATGTTCTTGCTGGCCTGGGCAAGGATGCGCAGCCAGAGATACTGGGCGACGTTGGTGTCCTGGTACTCGTCCACCAGGATGTAGCGGAACTTCCGGTGATACTCCGCCAACACGTCGGCGTGGCTCTGGAAGATGGTCAGATTGTGCAGCAGCAGGTCGCCGAAGTCGCAGGCGTTCAGCGTCCGCAGCCGGTCCTGATACGCTCGGTAGAGCGCGACCACCCGCCCCCCGGCCACATCGCCGCCGTCGCTCTCGGAAAGCCGGTCGGGGGTCAGGCCGCGGTCCTTCCAACGTTCGATCACGCCGAGGATCTGACGCGGCGGCCATTTCTTGGCGTCGATGTTGTCCGCTTCCAGCAACTGCTTGACCAGACGGATCTGGTCGTCGGTGTCGAGGATGGTGAAGTTGGACTTCAGCCCCACCAGCTCGGCGTGGCGGCGCAGGATGCGCGCCGCCAGGGCGTGGAAGGTGCCGAGCCACCAGCCCTCCGGCTCCACCCCCACCAGGGCGGCCACGCGTTCGCGCATCTCGCGCGCCGCCTTGTTGGTGAAGGTCACCGCCAGGATCTGGAAGGGCGCGGCACGCCGCGTCATGAGCAGATGGGCGAGCCGGGTGGTCAGCACCCGCGTCTTGCCCGTGCCGGCTCCCGCCAGGACCAGAACCGGCCCGTCCAGCGCCTCGACCGCGGCCCGCTGCGACGGGTTCAGGCCGTCGAGATAGGCGGCCGGGCGGGCCGGGGGCGGCGGGGCCGCGTCCATGCGGCTCAGCGGATCGTCATCGTACATGGCGGAACCGTCGGTGTCTGGCATGGAGGCTGTATAGCACGCCCGACGCCACGCCGAACCCCTGCCATACCGGGGCCGGCACGCCACCCCGACCAACGTCATAGATCCCGCATCGCCCCCTGACCCGCGTTCCTATCCCTTCGACCGATGGAAAGCCATAAGAACATCCCCTTTGTCACGAGATGTATCTGAATTGGCCCTTAGAAATGCCGCATTCTCCCCGACACTGTTCGACCGTGGCTACTGGTTTGCAGCATTGCTCCGTCCGTTCGACTTGAACCCCATGACCAATTCAGGATTTTGGCTTTGGGCATATGCCCAAATTGAGACAGTATTTCGCCATTCGTGAAATTCTCGTTCGCTCAATTCCGGGGTAAGGTCTCTCCAGATCGACGAGCACTGGGGAGGTTCCGGTCGGTTCCGAAATCTCCAGCGGTGAGCTGACAAACCCCACACGCGTCGTACGGCGCAACCCATGTGAACTCTGGAAGAAGGCGGGTAGCAACGATGACTCCGGTGAATGTCTACCTCATCGACTCCAACAAACTCTTCCGCGAAGGCATGAAGCGCCTGTTCGAAGGCACCCAGTTCAACGTTGTCGGCGAGTCGGGCACGATGCGCGATGTCGTGTCGGCGATCGACGCCGCGGCCGTGAAGCCGGAACTGATCCTCGTCGACGTGCCGAGCGGCGCCGACGAGGAGGTCGAGGCGATGCGGGCACTCCGCGCCGAGCATCCGGACATCCGGATGGTCATCCTGACGAACGACCTGTGCACCCGCCGCCTCTCCGGTGCGCTCGGCGCCGGGGCGGACGGCTATCTGATGAAGGACATCGCCTGCGAGGCACTGATGCAATCGCTGCGGCTCGTCATGATGGGCGAGAAGGTGTTCCCGACCCATCTCGCGGCCCTGCTGGTGTCCGGTCGCGCCGATGATTTCGGCCAGGAGGTTCCGGCCCGCCGCAAGGGCCTGTCGCAGCGCGAGGTGCAGATCCTCCGCTGCCTGCTGAGCGGCAACAGCAACAAGATGATCGCCAACCATCTGAACATCACCGAGGCGACGGTGAAGGTCCACCTGAAGAGCCTGCTGCGCAAGATCAACGCGTCCAACCGCACGCAGGCGGCCATCTGGGCCCTCAACAACGGCATCGGCGACCAGGCCGCCGACGCCCGCGCCATGGCCTCCATCGCCTGACCGGGAAGCGGTTACGCCGCCGGCCGGGCAGCCCGCCGGCGGCCTCTCAACCCCGCCTTGCGGCCATGGCCGACAGCGCGTAGATTCGGCGCGCTGTCGGAGCCTAGCATGTCCCAATTGGTCCTTGTCGCGGGCGACGTTATATTTCGTGAAGGTGACCCCGGCACCTGCGCCTACATGGTGGAGTTCGGGGAAGTCGAGATATCGACCGACGGGGGCACCCGTCTGTTGAGCAAGCTCGGCCCCGGCGACCTGTTCGGGGAAGTCGCGATACTCGACGGCGGTGTGCGCACGGCAACCGCCGTGGCGACCGGGGACACGCTGCTGACGACGGTGGCCGGCGAGGATCTGGCGAACCGGCTCGCCAACTCGGACCCGGTCGTGGTCCACCTCATGAAAACCGTGATCCGCCGCCAGATCCGGCAGAGCCGTGGCGATGTCGACACCGGGCTTTCGGCGTCACTGACCGATCGTGCCCTGCTGGAGCTTCGCCGCGAGCGGGAGATCCGTGAAGCCCTGGAACGTCGGGAGTTCGAGGCCTTCTTCCAGCCCATCGTCGGGTTGGAGGACCGTGTCCTGCGCGGTTACGAGGCGCTGGTCCGCTGGCGTCGCAGCGACGGGACTCTCGTGTCGCCCGCCGATTTCCTGCCGGTGGCGGAGCGGAACAACCGCATCCGCGAGATCGACCTGCAGATCCTGCATCAGGCCTGCAGGGCCGCGGTCGACTGCCTGCGCCGCTCGCCGCGGGCGGCGGCGTCCGACCTGTTCGTCACGGTCAACTTCGCCCCCCTCCATTTCCGCGACCATGCCATCGTCGATGAGCTGCAACGCGCCCTCACCGCCACCGGCCTGCCGGCCCGCCGGTTGAAGGTCGAGTTGACGGAGACGGCGCTGCTGGAAAGCAGCGACGCGACCATCTCGGTCATTAACGGCATCCGGGCGCTCGGCGTGCGGGTGTGCCTGGACGATTTCGGCACAGGCTATTCCAGCCTGGGCTACCTGCACCGCTTCCCGATCGACACGCTGAAGATCGACCGCTCGTTCGTGCTGGCGATGATGAACGGCGAGCGTGGGCGGAAGCTGCTCGTCGCGGTGCTTGACATGGCCCGGGCGCTCGGCTTCGACACGGTGGTGGAGGGCATCGAGGATGAACCGGTCGCGGTCGTCCTGGCCAAGATGGGGTGCGCGCTAGGCCAGGGCTATCTGTTCGGTCGGCCGATGGAACGGAGCCGGATGCTGGCGTCCCACCGTTCCCTCTGACGTCACCCGGCCGGCACGGCCGCTCTCAGTGCAGCGTGGCCCCGGTGGCCGGCAGCACCGCGGCGGCGATGTCGGCGGCCCGGCCATGGGGACGGTGCAGCGCGGCCTTCAACTCCCCCCACTCCGGCATGCCGCCGAGCTGCTGGAAGAGCTGAGCCGTGAAGGCGACGATGGCATGCTCCAGCGGCTCGTTGTCGGGGGCAAGGGCGTTGATGGCGAGGCAGGACTCGGCGGCGCTCTCGAAGATGGCGGAGGCCACCACGGCACCGGCCCCGACCGGCGGCAGCCGCACCGGAGGCGGCGGGTTGCCCGACAGACGCAGCGTCCGCAGGTTCTCCACCATGATCCGCGCCTGGATCGCATTGTCCATGGACGCCGCCATGGCGAAGCCGGCCTGATCGTCGATGGCCGCCCGCAGATGGCGCAGCGCGCTGACGAGCCCATGGGTGACGTCCGCCTGACCGGCCCGCTCGGCGGCCGCGGCGGCGGCGCTGTCGATGATGGCGGCGACCACAGGCGACAGCGGCCGCTGCCCTTCCTCGCCCGCGGCTTCGGCGGTGGCGGCTTCGGGAATTGCGCTGGTCATCGGGCCTCCCTCGACGCATGGCGGGACGTTCGGAGTAACAATGTCCCCCAACGTCATCTGTTGCGCGCGGGGCGCCGGTTCAAGATCATGACCGGCGTATCATAGGGCCCATCGGGGGCTGACCGGCGGTACGACCCTGTGAAGTCGGGGGCGGCATCCCCAAATCTCCGGTGAAACCGAAAGAGGGAGCCATGTCACCTTTGAATCTGCTGCTGAACGTCCTGTGGGTGATCTTCGGCGGCATCTGGATGGCCGCCGGCTGGCTGCTCGCCGCGGTCATCATGGTGCTGACCATCGTGGGCATCCCATGGGCCGCGGCGGCCGTCCGCATCGCCTGGTACACGCTGCTTCCGTTCGGGCAGCAGGCGGTGCGCCGCGACGAGCATCGCGGGCGCGAGGATATCGGGACCGGCCTGCTGGGCACGATCGGCAACATCATCTGGTTTGTCTTCGCGGGCATCTGGCTGGCGATCGGCCATCTGATCACAGCGGTCGGTCTGGCGATCACCATCATCGGCATCCCCTTCGCCTGGGCCCACCTGAAGCTGGCGGGGCTGGCGCTCTGGCCGATCGGGATGGAGATCGTGCCCAACGACGAGATCGAACGTCGACGCGCCTTCGGCCGTCCGTGACGCCGTGCGGACCCCCCGCCGCCCCGGCAGGGGCGGCGGGGGGTCCGCACGGCGTCCGCTCACATGACTTCGGTCAGGCTTTCCATCAGACGCGTCTCGCGATCGATATCGGCCAGTTCCTCGCCCATGAAGTCACGCATCGACACGATGCCGACGACGCGTCCGTTCTGCACGATCGGCAGGTGCCGCATGCCGTTGTCGTGCATATGGCGCAGCGCCTCATGAACGGTGGCGTCGGGTCCGATCGTCAGTGGATGGGGTGTCATCACCGCGGCGAGGCGCGTGCGATCGGGGTCGAGCCCGTCGGCCACCACCCGCTCGGTGAGATCCCGTTCCGTGAAGATGCCCGCGATGTGGCGATCCTCCGCTTCGGTGACCACGACCGACGCCACATGGGCCGCCTTCATGCACCCGGCGGCCTCGCGCACGCTGGCGTCGGAGGACAAGGCGACGACGACACGGTTGTTGAGCAATTCGCCGACGTTTCGGTGCATCATGGCCGCATTCCCTCTGGACGTTGTTGGTGGTGACGACACCCCTCCAGCCGGCACCGCGCCCGGTCTTTCCGGCTGCGTTTACTTCGCACTTGCAAAAAAACGTGTGCCACTCAAATCATCGGCGTTGTAATTATTCTTCGTAAGTTTTCCGATGACGAGATAGGAGAAGGCTATACTTCCCCTTCTCTTCTTGCGAGATCTTGTTTTGCATTATTTTGTCATGCTTGCCATGCTGTCGCAGCATGCGACAAATGCACCCATATCGGCAAATTTTGCCACCCATTGGCACGGAAAACGCAAATCACGGCCGGCCGCAGACAAGCTTTAACTTTTAATCAACTCTGTCTGGCCGATGATCCTCGCACACTGGTTGAACGGGGGATCCGGTCCCCCAGCCGAAGCGGATGAGCCGATGTCGTGGTTTTCGAAGATGGGCGGGCGCGGCAAGACCGGCGCCGCGCCCGCCGCCCGGGACGACAAGCCCAGGCCCGACCGCCCACCGAAAATCATGATCGACCGGCACGAGTACAATCCGGAGGAGTTCATCCTCGGCACGTTCCGGATCCGCCCCTACGACGGCGACCTGATCGCCAAGCAGCAGTTCGATTTCCGCATCGTGTTCGATCTGGGCGGCGAAACGGTGGATTTCGCCTGCCGGGGCATCGTGGTGCGTCTGGACGAGCAGGTCGGGCTGGTCGCCCGCTACCACCAACCGCAGCCTTTCTACCAGCGCAAGCTGATCGATTATCTGCGGGCCTGGAAGGGCCTGTAACTCCCCGCCAACCGGTCAGCCGCCGCCGGCGCACGGCGGCCCCCACCCCGATGACGACAACCAGGACGGTCGGCAGCACCGGCATGTTGGCGCCGCGGCGGTCAGAACGCCACGCAGGCCGTGCTGTAGACGCGCAGCACCGACTGCTGGTCGAATCGCCGCTTGTACGCATCGACCACAGCCGACAGGCGACCCGGCGCATCCCCCGGTGGGTGCGGCAGGACGACGGTCAGCACCTTTCCCGGCTCGCGCACGATCGGCGCGCCTGGATTGTCCCGCCATTGCCCCAGTGACTCCGTGACCGTGAATCCGTCTGGAAAACGCGGCGTGATCTCCTCGTCAAGGAAGCGGGCCCAGTCCGCGTCCGTCACACGAAGCCGGTCCCCCGCATTCAGGCCGAAGTAGAGCGCGGCCACGGTCGTAGCCTCCAGCCCGACCGGGCAGCCCGGCACCGGCGGAGAGGCGCAGCCGGCAAGCCCGGCGATGAGGCAGAGGGACAGCAGGGCGCGTCGCATGGTCGCCAGCCTATCAGCCCGCCTTCAACCGCGCCAGCACCCCCGGCAGCGTTTCCGGCAGATCCTCGGCGATCAGGCCGGGGCCGAGGGCCGATGCCGCCTCCCCATGCAGCCACGCGGCGGCGCAGCCGGCGTCGAAGGCGTCCATGCCCTGGGCCATCAGACCGAGCGCCAGCCCGGCCAGCACATCGCCGGCCCCGGCGGTGGCCAACTCCGGCGGCGCGTTCGCGTTGATGGCGGCACGCCCGTCGGGTGCCGCGATCACCGTATCCGGGCCCTTGAGCAGCACCACCGCGCCGCAGCGTTCCGCAGCGGCGCGGGCCCGATCCAGCTTCGATCCCGCCGACCCGCCGAACAGGCGGCTGAACTCACCCTCGTGCGGCGTCAGGAGACAGCGGGAATCGAGCCGCTCGAACAGCGCGTCGGGCTGTTCCGCGAAGGCGGTGAGCGCATCCGCGTCGATGACGCAAGGCTTCCCGGCCTCCCGCGCGGCCAGGACGTGCCCGCGTGTGGCCGCCCCCCCTCCGGCCCCCGGCCCCAGCAGCACCGCGTTCCTGCGTGCGTCGGCGAGCAGGGCCGCGAAGCCTGCGTCGTCCACCGGCTGCACGATCAGGCTGGGCGAACCCGCGGCGTAGATGGCGAACGCTTCCGGCGGGCAGGCGACGGTGACCAGCCCGGCCCCCACCCGCAGCGCCGCGCGCGCCGCAAGCCGCGCAGCACCCGTCATCACCCCACCGCCGCGAACCACGGCATGGCCGCGATGGTACTTGTGGCCATCCAGCCGCGGCCAGGGATAGCGATCGCTCCAGACGGCCGGACCGTTGCGGACGGTGCGCGGACGGATGTCGTCGAGAACGGCGGGCGGAATGCCGATGTCCGCCACCACCGTCTCGCCGCAACGCCCGCGGCCGGGAAGCAGCAGGTGACCAGGCTTAGGCCGGAAGAAGGTTACGGTGAGGGCCGCCGCCGGGGCAGCACCCAGGACACCGCCGCTGTCGCCGTGCACGCCGCTCGGCACGTCCACCGCCACGACCGTCAGCCCGTCCATCGCCCGCACCAGCGCCAGAGCCACCCCGTCGAGCGGCCGGGTGAGGCCGGCACCGAACAGGGCATCGACCACCAGGGGAGTCCCTTCCAGCAGCGCCGGAGTCGCGGGTTCGACCGGGCCGGTCCAGGCCGCCGCCGCCCCGAGCGCGTCGCCCCTTAGCGCCTCCCGCGATCCCAGAAGGCCGAGTCGCACCGGCCAGCCATCCCCGGCCAGGATGCGCGCGATCACGAATCCGTCGCCACCGTTGTTGCCCGGACCGCACAACACCGCCACCGGGCACGGCGGCCAGCGGCGGCGGATTTCATCGGCGACCGCGCGGCCGGCGTTGTCCATCAGCACGGATCCCGGCACCCCGCCCGCGATGGCGAGCGAGTCGGCACGGTACATCTCGGCGACGGACAAAATCTCGGCGTGGGGTTCCATCGACATGCGCTCCGCTGCAGCTGCGGGCGAGGCCCGCCGCAGCGGGAATTCGGCAGGAACAGGCCGGAAAGGGGGACTGGGGCGATGGATGGGACTCGAACCCACGACCACTCGGACCACAACCGAGGGCTCTACCAACTGAGCTACCACCGCCGCAGTGGGCCGTTGATATGCCGCAAAAGCCCTGACCGGTCAAGCACTCTTTCTCACCGTTGTTTGGCAGCGCCACACCGGCGACGGCTTGCACCAACTGCACAAACAATGTTCACTTCGCTGAATTCGTCGGCAAGCCCCTGCCCCGCCGGGCGGCAGTCGCTGCGCCTCGCCATGCCTCCAAGTGGACAGCGTGGTTGGCACGGGGTGTGCTAACCAGTGCGCGTCGGTGGAGCCCGGACGGTGCCTGCCGGCGTTGGCACCTCGTACACGAGAGACCCATGAAGAAGATCGAAGCCATCATCAAGCCGTTCAAGCTGGACGAGGTGAAGGAAGCGCTTCACGAAGTCGGCATCAAGGGAATCACCGTGACTGAAGCCAAGGGCTTCGGCCGCCAAAAAGGACACACCGAGCTTTACCGTGGCGCGGAGTACGTCGTCGACTTCCTGCCGAAGGTGAAGATCGAGGTGGTCATGGAGGATTCGCTGGTCGAACGCGCGATCGAGGCGATCCAGCAGGCGGCCCACACCGGCCGGATCGGCGACGGCAAAATCTTCGTCACCCCCGTGGAAGAGGTCATCCGCATCCGCACTGGTGAAAAGGGCGCCGACGCCATCTAGCTCCGTCCATTCCGGCAAGCGCCCGAGAAGCGCACCGGCACACGCCCCATCGCCCGCACGCGCGTCCCTGACATGGGCCGATCGCGGCGGAAAGGCGCGAACCGACGCCCGGTCTTTTCCGCCGCGTTGTGCGAACCGCCAAGGCGTGACATAACCTCCGCCGCGAGCGCCGTCACCCGCCGCATCCACGCCGGGCCCGACGCTGCGGGAACAACCCCTACCAGGTGAGAAGCAAGACATGTCCGACATCAGCAAGGTCTTCGATCTGATCAAGGAACACGACGTCAAGTACGTGGACCTCCGCTTCACCGACCCGCGCGGCAAGCTGCATCACACGGCGCAGCACATCTCGACGATCGACGAGGACGTGTTCGAAGACGGCATCATGTTCGACGGCTCCTCGATCGCCGGCTGGAAGGCGATCAACGAGTCCGACATGATCCTGCAGCTCGACGCGTCGACCGCGGTGATGGACCCGTTCGCGGCCCAGCCCACGCTGTCGATCCTGTGCGACGTCTACGAGCCGTCGTCGGGCCAGCCCTACGCCCGTTGCCCGCGCGGCATCGCGAAGGCGGCCGAGAAGTACACGGCATCGGCCGGCATCGGCGACACCGTCTATTTCGGCCCGGAGGCCGAGTTCTTCGTGTTCGACGACGTGAAGTTCCAGGTCGACATGAACAAGGTCTCCTACGAGTTCGACTCGGAGGAAGGCCCCTACACCTCCGGCAAGGACTATGAGGACGGCAACCTCGCGCACCGCCCGGGCGTGAAGGGCGGCTACTTCCCGGTTCCGCCGATCGACAGCGCCAACGACCTGCGCGCCGAGATGCTGAGCGTGCTGGCCGAGATGGGCGTGCCGGTCGAGAAGCACCACCACGAGGTGGCGGCGTCCCAGCACGAGCTGGGCATCAAGTTCGACACGCTGGTTCGCACCGGCGACAACATGCAGTACTACAAGTACGTGGTGCACAACGTCGCCCACGCCTACGGCAAGACGGCGACCTTCATGCCGAAGCCGGTGTTCGGCGACAACGGTTCGGGCATGCATTGCCACCAGTCGATCTGGAAGGAAGGCCAGCCGCTGTTCGCCGGTTCGGGCTATGCCGACCTGTCGGAGCTGGCGCTGTACTACATCGGCGGCATCATCAAGCACGCCAAGGCGCTGAACGCCTTCACCAACCCGAGCACCAACAGCTACAAGCGTCTGGTCCCGGGCTACGAGGCGCCGGTGTTGCTGGCCTACTCCGCCCGCAACCGCTCGGCTTCCTGCCGCATCCCGTACGTCGCGTCGCCGAAGGGCAAGCGCGTCGAGGTCCGCTTCCCGGATCCGTCGGCCAACCCGTACCTGGCCTTCGCCGCCATGCTGATGGCCGGCCTGGACGGCATCCAGAACAAGATCCATCCCGGCGAGGCGATGGACAAGAACCTGTACGACCTGCCGGCCGAAGAGCTGGCCAAGGTCCCGACCGTGTGCGGCTCGCTGCGCGAGGCGCTGGAGAGCCTGAAGGCCGACAGCGCGTTCCTGCAGAAGGGCGACGTCTTCACCGCCGACATGATCGACAGCTACATCGACCTCCGCATGGAGGAGGTGATGGCCTTCGAGACCATGCCGCACCCGATCGAGTACAAGATGTACTACAGCGTCTGATCCGGACGCCAAGGGCCGGACCTCCGGGTCCGGCCTCGCACGCGAAGACCTCTCCCAGGGCGACCCGGGGGAGGTCTTCGCGTATGGAGGCTCGGTCCGATGCTGCGCGAATCACTGGAATATCTGCTGACGCCCTGCCCACGCCACATCCGTGCGCTGGGCTACCTGTCGGAATCCGTGGCGCTCGGCGCCCGTTACCGGCGGCAGAGCCGGGTCTGGACGCCTCATGTGGCCGCGTGCCGGCGCTTCATCCTCGACGCGGCGGATCGGGTTCCGGCCGACGGGCGTCTGTTGGTGGCCGGGGCCGGTCGGCTGATCGAGCTTCCCCTGCACGAGCTTTCCGGGCGTTTTGCCGAGACCGTGCTGGCGGACGTCGTCCACCCCCTGCCCGTCCGCTTGGCGGCTTGGCGCGTCCCGGGAGTACGGCTGTGGTCGCTGGATGTCGCCGGTGTGTTGGGGCCACTGCACGCTGCTCTCACGGCCGGGGGTCCGCTGCCGGTGCCGCCGCCGGACGGGCTGTTCGACGGTCCGCCGTTCGACCTCGTGATTTCCTGCAATCTTCTGAGCCAGCTCCCGCTTCTGCCGCTCGACGCGATCGAAGCACGGCGGCCCGTGATCGATGAGGCGTCGCGGCACGTCTTCGCGCAAGCCCTGGTGCGCGCCCATCTGCGCTGGATGCGGCGGGCGGGGCGGGCGGCCGCTCTCTTCACCGATCTGGAGAGCGTGTGGCTGGACCGTGCCGGACGGGCCGTCGAGCGCGACTCATCCCTCTGGGACATCCCCTTGCCCCCGCCCGACCGGGCATGGGAGTGGGACATCGCACCGGCGGGCGAGCAGGACCGTGACCTTGCCCTGCGTCACCGGGTCGGCGCGTGGTTCGACGTGCCCAACGCCTGACCCTGCAAGGAAGGGCCGCAAGATCAGGGCCCCGGAACCATCACCGCACCGTCAGCGTCTGGTCGGGCTTGCAGCGATCCTCCACCTTGGCGCCGCAATCGCGGAAGACCAGGTCCTTGTCCATGCAGATCCGAATCTCATAGAGGCCCTGCCGGTCGCAGATGGTGGCGATGCGGGCGGGTGTCAGGTCGAAATTCACCTCGACGAAGCGCTTCTCGACCTGCTGCGCGGTGACGGCGGTTCCCGGCGTCGCGGTGACGAACTCCGGCGGGATGCGGACACGTTCCCAGGCGGCCATGGCGTCGGCGAAATAGAGATCGGCGGTGAGCCCGCTGCACGTGCCATGCTTCGTCCACTGGTGCTCGACCAGTTCCGGGGTGGGCATGATCTCCAGCATGGCATCGGCCACGCGCTTGGGGATGTTGCGGTCGCGGGTGCAGCGCTCCGGCCAGCCGCCGGCGTTCCATTGCGGCCACAGCCCGTGCAGGACAAAGCCGGCGCGTTCGCCGCCGGTCGCGCATTGCCGCGGGTCGGCGTTCTTGCCCTCGCGCGCGCAATAGGCGGGTGTCCAGCTCAGAGCGTAAAGATAATAATCGAACTCGCCGGGCTTCCCCCGCTCCTGCGCCAGGAGAGGGCCGCTGCCGGAAAGAAGAAGGATGGCAGCCACGGCTGCCGCGTGGATCCTGCGCATGAGCCGGTCCTGTTGCACTGACACCGGCGGTTCCATAGCACGGCGGCACGGTGCGGCGACAGGGGGTCAATGGACCGCGGCGGGTTCGGTGACGCTTGCGGCCGGCAGGACGCCGGCCCCCTCGTCCGGAAAGACCACCGTCAATGTGGTGCCGGAGCCCGGCTCGCTGTCCACCTCCACCCGGCCGCCATGCAGGTCGACAAGCGTCTTGACGATGGTCAACCCGAGCCCCGTTCCTTCGTGCCGGCGCGACAGCACCGGCGCCGCCTGCCAGAAGGGCTGGAAGATGCGTGTGGTGTCGGAAGGGTGGATGCCGATGCCGGTGTCGGTGACGAAGATGGCCACACCGGCGGTCACACGCCGGGAGCCGAGCACGATCCGGCCACCCTGGGGCGTGAACTTCACCGCATTGGACAACAGATGCATGGCGATCTGCTTCACACAGCGCGGGTCGGCGAACATGCGGGGCGCGTCCGGGTCCAGATCAAGACTGAGGGACAGGCCGGCGCCGTCAACCTGGGCACCGATCAGGCGCGCGCAGGACTCCACCAGCGGCCGCACCTCCAGCAGCTCCGGCTGTGGCTCCATGCGCCCGCTTTCCAGATTCGACAGGTCGAGAATGTCGTTGATGATGGTGAGGAGATGCTGACCGGATGCGTGGATCTCGTCGGCAAAGTCGGCGTGCACCGCCAGCGGCCCATGCTTCGGCGAATCCTCGCTGATGATCTGCGAAAAGCCGATGATGGCGTTCAACGGCGTGCGCAGTTCGTGACTGATCGTGGCGAGGAATTGCGATTTCGACCGGCTGAGATCCTCCGCCCGCTGGCGCGCCGCGACCAGATCCAGCATGAAGGCGTCCCGCTGCTTCAGCACGGCACGGTACCGCGCCAGCCACTCGTTCGTCCGCTCCACCAGGAAGCCGATCTCCGATCTCTCCTGACCCTTGGGAACGGTCAGGCGCTGGGCACCGATGGCTCCCGAATCCTCCGGCTGAAGGCGAGCCAGATCACGGGCGACGATCAGGATCGGGCGCGTGACCATACGCTGGAACATCAGCGTCAGGATCATGCCGAACAGCAGGTTGCTCAGCAAAGTCCCGAACGTCAGCGAGCCGATCCGTGTCAGGAGGGATTCGGCCACCGGCATCGGGTCGACGGTGATCCGCATGATCCCGCTGTGGAACGCTCGCGGCCGCCGGGCCTGACCATCGGCGATCAGCGGCAGCTCGAGCTGCCGCGGCTCTCCAAGCAGTTCCGTCACAAGCCAGCGCGGAATGGTTTCGGCGATCACCCTCTCACGCTTGGCGAGCACACGCCCGAAATCGTCGGTCACGCTGACCGCCACGATCGGATCGAAGACGAACAGGCCGGAAATGACCTCGTCGGCGAACTCGGCGTCGAGCTCGTAGGCGGCGATGGCGGCGGCGGAGCGGACGACGGCCGCCAATTCCGTCGCCGTGTTGACGAGTTCCTCCCGACGGCGGAGCGCATCGTAGAGCAGGTCGAACGAGGCGACGACCAGGCTGAGCCCGATGGCGATCAGCACGGTGTTCCTGGCCTGCCGGAAGGAAAGCCGCCTGAACAGGCTCTTCACCATCCCGAACCGTCCTCGATCTCCGCCACGCCGGACCATCCGGCTCGGCGGAGAGAGTGCCGCAGCAAAACTGAAAGAGGTATGAAGATTCGACCCGTCGCCACCTCGGGTGGCTTCGCGGCGTCGCCGGCTTTGGCTATAATCGCCCGATGAGGGAATTGTCAGCACCGCTTCTGCTGCGTGCCTACGCCGCCGGAATTTTCCCGATGGCGGAGAATGCGGACTCCGACGAGCTGTTCTGGTTCGATCCCGAGCGGCGCGGCGTTCTCCCCCTCGACGGGTTCCACGTTCCCAAACGTTTGCGGCGAACCGTGCGCAGCGGCCCGTTCGACGTTCGTGTCGATCACGCCTTCCGCAAGGTGATGGAGGCCTGTGCCGAGCCGGCCCCCGACCGCCCGAAAACCTGGATCAACCAGGACATCCTGCGCCTCTACACCGAACTGCACGACGCCGGGCACGCCCACAGCGTGGAGTGCTGGCGGGAGGGCCGGCTGGTCGGCGGGTTGTACGGGGTGGCGCTGGGCGGCGCCTTCTTCGGCGAAAGCATGTTCAGCCGCGAGCGCGACGCCAGCAAGGTGGCGCTGGTGCATCTGGTCGCACGGCTGCGGTCGGCCCGCTTCGTCCTTCTGGACACCCAGTTCGTGACCGCCCACCTCGGCCAGTTCGGAGCTGTCGAGATCCCGCGGCGGGAGTACCGCCGGCGGCTGGCCCTGGCGCTGACCGTGAACGGCGATTTCGGCGGTGTCGACCAGACGGCGGCGGTGGAGGCGTACCTCGCCGCGAGTGCTCAGGGGCTACCGCAGGACAGCACCCAGACGTCGTAGATCGGGTGCTCCATGGCGGACAGCGCCGGGCTGGATGCGAACATCCAGCCGCTGAAGGCCGCCTCCTCCTGCTCACCGGGCTTCACCTCGACCACTTCGAGGAAGGCAGCGGATTCCGGTGTCTCCACCGGCGGGTTTTCCCGGCAGGCGCGCAACGTGATGCGCAGGCTGCCGAAGGTCCTCGTTTCCCCCACCGCCAGCGTGAAGGTGGATGTGCGGGCGGTGATCTTGTCGAGCCCCTGCAGCTTCGCCGCCGGCTTGTCCAGCATCTGTGCCGGAACGGGCGCGGCATCAGCCGCGACCGTCCACCCCGCCACTGCCGCTGCCAGCGCGCCGAACAGAGCGGCTTCCCTCATCCACGATGTCGTCACGTGTCGCTTCCGCGTGTCTGCCTGGACCGGCTTTCTATATCGGCCCGGACCATGGCGTCCATAGGGCGGCTGGCGGCTGGTCGGACGGTCATGAGCGCGACGCGATGCTCAGTCGATCGTGGTCGGCTGGCCGACCGGGCGGTCCTCGGCGCGCTCATCTTCGACCTTCTGGACCGCGGTTCCGGCCCCGGCACCGGCGGCGGCACCCACGACCGCGCCGATCGGGCCGCCGATGACGGCGCCGGCTGCGGCACCGCCGAGCCCGCCGGAGGCCGCTTTCTCTTCCGTTCCGGTGCCGCAGGCGGCGAGCGCCAGAACGAGACCGGCAAGGGCGGCAATACGCGTGATCATGACTTGGTGCTCCCGATCAATCCCTGGATCGGTCAGCACAACGCGCAACCCCGATGGCGTGTTCCGGGGATCATCCGTTCGCCGTGGCGGCGAGCCGTCGGCATAGCCGCACGGCTGCCGTTCGGAGGCCTTGTGACCCTAGAGGCGCGGGGGCTGGCCGGCCGGCGCGGCGGAGGAGCCTTCGCCCTGCTTGCCGACATTCTGCAGGCTGAAGATCACCTGCCCGAGGAGCTGTTCGAGGCCGGGCGAGGACTGGGTGTATTCGATCCGCCCGCCTTCGGCGATCATCTGGTCGTCGCCACCCGGCTCGACCGCCAGGAACTTGCCACCCAGAAGGCTCTCCGACGCCACCATGGCGGAGGTGTCCTTCGGCAGCTTGATGCCGGGGTCGATCGACATGTGCACGAGCGCCTGATAGGTCGTGCGATCCAACGTCAGGGACGTGACGGTGCCAACCTTCACGCCGCTGATCCGCACGTCCGATCCGGCCGACAAACCGGCGATGCTGGAGAAGGCGGCGGTGACCGTGTAGCCCTCCACCTTGCGCAGATCGGCGCTCTTGTAAGCGAAAATGAGGAAGAAGCCGGCGACCACCAGAACGACGGCGCCGAGCACGGTTTCAATCATATTGCGGCGCATCGGGCGCTCCAGAACCAGCGGACGGGTGAGGATGGCGCAGGTCGCGAGTCAGGAGGGAGTCCAAGGTTCGTAGTCCCCGGTGGCGCGCACGCGGTGGCCACCCTGGAACACATGACCCGGCGGACGGTATGCCTGGGCCGATCCGGAGGGGTTCGGCACATGCTCCTGCTGCCAGGGACGGTGGAATGGGCTGTCGCGCTCCGGCAGCGGCTCCTTGGAGGTGTGGTGGAGCCAGCCGTGCCATTCCGGCGGAACCTTGCTCGCCTCCGGCTCACCGTTGTAGATCACCCAGCGCCGCTCGCGCATGCCCTTGCGAACGGACGTGTTGCGGTAATAGCGGTTGCCGAAGCGGTCGGAGCCGACCAATTCGCCCTTCCTCCAGGTCAGAAACTGGATCTGAAGGTTGGCCATCCACGTGATCAGGGAGATTTTCTCGCTCATCGTCGCTCGCGTTCGGGGCTTGTATGCCCTTCGGGTTGGTCCATCCGGAAGCGGGCGCACTATGACACCGGGTTGACCGCCCGTCCACTCCCGCGCTCACGCCGTGCTGCGCTGCGTCAGCAGCAGACGTAGGGCGAAACCGAGGAAGAGCGCCCCGGCGACGGCGTCGAGCACGACGCGCATGGTCTGGCTCGACAGTGCGCGGCGGGCGGCTCCCGACGCGGCGGCCGCGATGCCCGAGAGATAGATACCGCCAAGAACGGCATGAATGGCACCGAGCAGGACGATCTGGAGCGCCACATGCCCGAGTGCGGGTGCGACGAACTGCGGCACGAAGGCAAGCTGGAACAGGATGACCTTGGGATTCAGGAGATTGGTCAGCAGGGCCTGCGCGAACACCCGGCGGTCATTGGCCGACTCGGTCGGCATCAACCCGCCGGCGCCCGCGCGCCGCGCGTCCCACGCCGCTTTCAGCGCCTTCACACCGATCCAGGCCAGATAGGCGCCGCCGGCCCAGCGCAGCGTGTCGAACAGCCGCGGCGAGGCCGCGATCATCGCCGATACCCCCACGGCCGCCATCACAGCGTGCAGCAGGCTGCCCGCCGTGATGCCCAGAGCCGCCACGAGGCCGGCGCGCCGCCCGTCGTTGATGCCACGCGACAGCACCAGCAGCGAGTCCGGCCCCGGCGCCAGAACCAGCACCACCGCGGCCACGAGATAGAGGGAAAGAAGCTGCGGATCCAGGATCATCCGGGCCGTCCTTCGGTGGGAACCGGGACCGGAACAGCCGGCCAACGGCGATGAACCCACAGCCACTGCTCCGGCCGGTCGCGGATCCAGTCCTCGATCCGGTGGTTCATACGCTCCATCAGATCGTGCATGTCCGCCTTGGGATCCGGACCGGACGGCAGCTCGAGCGGCGGCAACACGGTGATGCGGAAACGGGCGCCCCCCATCCGCTCGATGCGCACCGGCACCAGCGGCAGGCGGAACTTCAGTGCGAACATCGCCGCCGCCGGCGCGGTCATGGCGCTGTGGCCGAAGAACGGCACGGCGACGCCGTCGTTCAGCTTCTGGTCGATCAGCATGCCGACATGGCCGCCCCGGCCGAGGACCCGCAGGATGGTGCGTGCCCCCTCCGCCCCCTTGGGAATGGCGGTGGCGCCGAAGGCGGCGCGGGTGCCGAGCAGGAGGCGGTCGACATAAGGGTTGTTGGGCGCGCGGTAGACCAGGGCGAGATCCAGCCCCACACGGTGGGCCGCGACGGTCAGCACCTCCCAGTTGGCCAGATGACCGGACACCATGATGCCGGCGCGCCCATCCGTGCGCAGGGCCTCGATGTGCTCGATCCCGACGATCTCGACGCGGTCCGACAAGGATGGCAGATGCGGGTATTCGGCGATGACCCGGCCGAGATTGTCCCACATGCCGCGGACGATGGCGGCGTGCTCCGCGGCGCGCTCGGGCAATGCGAGGGCGAGGTTGCGCCGGGCCGTGCGGGTGCCCGGAAGCCATGGTCCCACCGTCCGCCCGATCCAGCCGCCCAACGCCGACGCCGAATCGACCGGCAGCACCCGGAATACGCCGTAGAAGGCATAGACCACCGCCGCCTCCAGCGGATGCGCGACGCGGCGGATCAGCCAGCGGACCCAGGGAGGGCGGGGTCGCGCCATCACGCCGCCTCCCGCGGGGCGAGGATGCGGGCGAGCAGCCCGTCGAGCAGCGACGGGTTCTCCCACGACACGGACACGCGCACCACCTGGACCTGATCGCGCACCTCCGCCGGCAAACGCACGGCGTCCTTCTCCGTCGTCACGGGAATGGCGCCCGCGGCCTGCGCCAGCTCCAGAAGCCGCATCGCCTCCTCCGGCGCGTAGGGGTGATGGTCGGGAAAGGGGATGGCCGCGGCGACCACGGCGCCCAGGCGGCGCAGCGTCTCGAAGAACTTGGCCGGCCGGCCGATCCCGGCGAAGGCCAGCACCGTGCGGCCGCGCAGGTCCTGCGCTTCCGGCGCCGGCTCCAGCCGGGCGCGCAGGATGGGCAGGGCGCCGGCCGAGTCGGACACCCGGGTCTCGTCATGGCCGAGGATCACCAACGCGTCGGCGCGCGCGAGGCCGCGCGCCACCGGTTCGCGGAGCGGTCCGGCGGGGATCAGCCGGCCGTTGCCGAAGCCCGCCCCACCATCGACCACCACCAGCGACAGGTCCTTGGCAAGGCCAGGATTCTGGAAGCCATCGTCCATGACGATGCCCTCCGCCCCGTCCGCCACCGCCGCCGCCGCCCCGGCGGCGCGGTCGCGGGCGAGCCAGCAGGGGGCGCGGCGGGCGAGCAGCAACGCCTCGTCACCCACCGCGGCGTGGTCATGCCGTCCGGGATCGACCCGCAACGGCCCCCGTTCGCGGCCGCCATGGCCGCGGGTCAGGAAATGCGCCGCGATGCCGCGCCGTGCCAAGCCGTCCATGACGGCCAGCGCCACCGGCGTCTTGCCGGCCCCGCCGGCGACGAGATTGCCGACGCAGACCACCGGCACACCCGCCTGCACCGGCATCGCGGACCCCATGCGCAGCCGCCCGCCGAGGCCGTAGGCCATGCCCAGCGGTGCCAGCAGCGCCGCAAGGGCACCCGCCGGCCGGTACCAGAACCCCGGTGTCCTCATGCCGCTGCCCGGATTCCGGCGTCGCGCAGCAACGGATCGAGCGCGTCGAACACGCGGTCGATGGCGCGGCGGTTGTGCTCGGTCACGCCCATCGCCGCGGACACCAGCCGGGAGCGGAGCTCCCCATCCGCCAGCAGCCGCCCCGCCCCGTCAGCCAGGGCGTCGGGATCGGGCACGGGCATGGAGCCGCCGGCGGCTTCGAGCTGCCCGGCGATCTCCGCGAAATTCCACATGTGCGGGCCGTACAGCACGGCGCAGCCCAGCATCGCCGGCTCCAGCGGGTTCTGCCCGCCGTGCGGGACGAAGGACCCGCCCATGCACACCACCGGCGCCAGCCGGTAGAAGGCGCCCATCTCGCCCATGGTGTCGGCGACATAGATCGCATCGCCGGCTGCGGGCAGCGCCCCCTCCCCTCGCCGCGACACCGCCATCCCCCGCCCGCGCAGCAGCGCCAGGATGTCCGCGCCGCGATGGGCGTGGCGCGGCACCACCATGGTCAGCAACCCGTCGATGCGCCCGGCAAGGCTGCTGTGGACGGCCGCCGCGATCTCGTCCTCACCAGGGTGCGAGCTGGCGAAGAGCCAGACCGGACGCCCGCCGACCGCGGCGCGCAGCGCCGTCAGCGCCTCGTCCGCCGCCGGGGGCGGCTCGGCGGAGTATTTCAGGTTGCCCACGGTCGCCGCCGCGGCGCCGAGCCGGCGCAGCCGCTCCGCGTCCCCCTCGCTCTGCGCCAGCGTCACCCGGAAGGTCGACAACAGGCTGGACGCGAAGCCGGGGGCCAGCTGCCAACGCCGGAAGGACCGGGCCGACAGACGCGCGTTGATCAGAGCCGCCGGAATGCGCCGCTCGCGGATCGCGGTCAGCAGGTTCGGCCAGATCTCGGATTCCGTCCACAGCACGAGGTCGGGCCGCCAATGGTCGAGAAAGCGTGCCGCGGCGTCGGGCAGATCGACCGGCACATACTGGTGGAAGGCACCGGCCGGCAGGCGCCGGTCCATCAGTTCCGCCGAGGTCACCGTTCCCGTGGTCATCAGCACCGCAGGGCGCGCCGGAAGCTCCACCAGACGCCCGATCAGCGCCAGCACCGAATTGGCCTCCCCGACGCTGGCCGCATGTATCCAGACCAGCGGCCCGTCCGGCCGCGCCCGGTCGGGATGGCCCAGCCGTTCGCCGCGGCGGCGCGGGTCCTCCTTGCCGGCCTGGCGTCGCCGGTCGAGGTAGAGACGCACCGCGGGTCCGCCGAGGGTCGTCAGGCTGCGATAGAGCGTCTGAAGCATAGGCCGCCGATGGTGCGATTGGGTCACCGCGCCCGCATGGCGCGCGCGGCGGCGCGCACCCTATCACGGCGCTCCGTGCCCGCGCGATGGTCGCGTTGGCGCGGAACGCCGCGTGGGCGGACGGATCAGGTGAAGGGGCGGAGGTTGCTCAGGAACTGTTCCGCCGACGCCTTCCAGGAGAAGGTCAGCGCGTATTCCCGGCAGCGCTCGGGCGGGATCGTCAGCGCGGTTTCCACCGCGCGCTTCAAATCCACGTCCAGACAGCCGGCAGCCGAGCCGTCCATCACGTCCAGCGGCCCCGGCACCGGGTAGGCGGCGACCGGAACACCAGACGCCAGCGCCTCCAGCAGCACCAGCCCGAAGGTGTCGGAGCGTGAGGGGAAGACGAAGACGTCGGCCGCCGCGTAGTAGCGGGCGAGATTTTCCCCATGCTGCGCGCCGGCCCAGCGGACATTCGGGTATTTCTTCTGCAACTCTTCCCGTGCCGGGCCGTCGCCGACCACATATTTCGTGCCGGGAATGTCAAGCTTGAGGAAATCCTCCAGGTTCTTCTCGACCGCGACCCGGCCGACATACATGGAGATTGGCCGCGGGTCGGTCAGGAAGGACTTGTCGCGGGGGCGGAACAGCTCGGTGTCGACGCCGCGGGTCCACCGCCGGATGTTGCGGAAACCGCGGTCCTTCAGGGCCTTCTCGATCGACGGGGTGGCCACCATCACCGCCGAGGCTGGGTCGTGGAAGCGGCGGACGATGGCGTAGCTGAGCGCCAGCGGCACCGGAGCACGGTCCCGGATGTATTCGGGGAAGCGCGTGTGGTAGGCGGTGGTGAAGGGGATGTTCCGCTTCAGGCAGTAGCGCCGCGCCGCGTGCCCCAGCGGCCCCTCGGTCGCGATGTGGATGCAGTCCGGCCGCAACCCCTCGAGCATGCCCTTCAGCCGCCGGCCGGCACCGAGCGCCAGCCGGATCTCGGGGTAGGTCGGCAGGGGCACGGTGCGGAAACGGTCGGGGCCGATGACCTCGACGGTCTGCCCCATCTTCTCCAGCTCCGCGCGCACGGTGTCGATGGTGCGCACGACGCCGTTGACCTGCGGGTGCCAGGCGTCGGTGACGATCAGGATGTTCACGCCGCCGCCTTCGCCGCCGCTCCAGCCGACGGCTTGACCACCGTGCGCTGGCGCAGGACCTCGGCCCAATTGATGATCTCCAGCATCCCGCTGTCGTGCTCGACCAAAGCGGTGCAGGATTCGACCCAGTCGCCGTCGTTGCAATAGAGCACCCCTTCCATGGGGCGCATTTCAGCGTTGTGAATGTGCCCGCAGATGATGCCGTCCACGGCGCGCCGTCGCGCCTCATCGGCCAGCGCGGCTTCGTACTTGCCGATGTATTCGACCGCGCTCTTCGCCTTGTGCTTGAGATAGGCAGAGACCGACCAATAGGTAAAGCCCATTTTACGACGGACCCAGTTCAGGCCCGTGTTCACATTCAACAGCATGACGTAGGCGTGGTCGCCGATGAGGGCCAGCCATTTCGCGTACTTCACCACGGCATCGAACTGGTCGCCATGGGTGACCAGGAAGCGCTTGCCGTCGGCGGTGGTGTGGATGGCCTCCTCCATCACCTTCACACCACCGAACTGCAGACCGATGAAGTCGCGCGCACCCTCGTCATGGTTGCCGGGGATGTAGAAGACCTTCGCCCCCTTGCGCGCGCGCCGCAGGATTTTCTGGACGACGTCGTTGTGCGCCTGCGGCCAGTACCAGCTCTTCTTCAGACGCCAGCCGTCCACGATGTCGCCGACCAGATAGAGGTATTCCGAGTCGTTGTGCTTGAGGAAGTCGAGCAGCAGGTCCGCCTTGCACCCGCGGGTCCCCAGATGAACGTCCGAAATCCAGATGCTGCGGTAGCGGGTCACGTCTGATTCCTGGTCCATCCGTCTGCTCCGTCGCGTAGAGCCGAAATATGTGGGTCGATGTGGCACCGGTATACAGGCGAGAAATAATGATCGCAACATCTTGTTGACGCCGTTCGCTGCACGAATATATGACAATCTTAGTGAAGTTCACTGTCATATCTTTGACTTCTTGCTGAAACATTACTGAAACACTGCCATTATTCCTCAGGAGTCGCGCTTGAACGCTTTCCATGCCCTGGCACCCTCCCCCGAAGCGACGATGCCGGCGGTGCGCCGCCGTTTTCTCGTCATCCACAACCCGGTGGCGGGCCGGCGCCGGACACGCCGGCTGCGCACGATCCTCGACCTGCTGCACCAGCGGCACGCCGCAACCATCGAGTTGCGCGCGACCACCGGTCGCGGCGATGCGGAGACGATCGCCCGCGTGATCCCGCACGGCACCTTCGACGCCGTCATCGCCGCCGGTGGCGACGGCACCATCAACGAGGTGGTGAACGGCTTGGCGGCGCGCGGGACGGACGCCCCGGCGGTGCCGCTCGGGCTGGTGCCGCTCGGCACCGCCAATGTGCTGGCGGGGGAGCTGGGTCTTCCGGGTGGGACGGAGGCCCTGGCGTCCGCGCTGGCGTTGGGGCCCGTGCGCGACGTGCATCTGGGCGTGGCCAACGGCCGCTGCTTCACCATGATGGCCGGAGCGGGACTCGACGCGCAGGTGGTGGAGGCCGTCGATGTCCGGTTGAAGCGGCTGGCCGGCAAAGGCGCATACGCGGTGGAGACGCTGGCCCAGCTCGCCCGGCTCACCCGCGGAGCCTACACGGTGCGGGTCGGGGACAGGGCGTGGCGCGTATCGTCCACCATCATCGCCAACGGCCGCTTCTACGGCGGGCGATTCGTCTGCGCCCCGCATGCCTGCCTGTTCGACGACCGGCTGCACATTTGCCTGTTCCCCAGCCTCGGCCGCTGGAACGCGGCACGCTACATCTGGGGCGTCATGTCGGGACGGCTGCAGCACTTTCCCGACTACGAGATCGTCACCACCGACCGCGTCACCATCGAAGGGCCACCGGGCGACCCGGTGCAGGGCGACGGCGACGTCATCGCCCGCCTGCCAGTGGAGATCCGTCTGTCGCCCTGGCGACTCGGCATGATCGTCGCCGCACCTTGAATCGGACGCCCATCGCGCCGATGCTTCTCAATACGCTCCGCCAGCGGCGGGGCATCCGAACCGCAAGCCGATGGGCAGACGACGACCGATGACCGGCAACCCCTTCTTCGAAACCAGGACCACCCCCTTCGGCCTTCCCCCCTTCGACCGCATCCGGCCGGAGCATTTCCCGCCCGCCTTCGACCGCGGGATGGAGGAGGAGCTGGCGCTGGTCCAGGCGATCGCCGACTCGGCGGAGCCGCCGACCTTTGCCAACACGGTCGAGGCGGCGGAGCGCTGCGGGCGCCGGCTGGCGACCGCCACCGGTGTATTCTACAACCTGTATTCGAGCTGCACCAACGACGCGCTGGACGCCATCGCCCGCGACTACGCGCCGCGCTTCGCCCAGCATTACACCAGCATCGTCCACAACCCCGCCTTCTTCGCGCGGGTGGACGCGCTGTTCCGCCAGCGGCACGAGCTGGGGCTGGACACCGCGCAGATGCGTCTTCTGGAGCGCAACCATCTGGAATTCGTGCGCGCCGGGGCGGCGCTGGCGTCCGAGGCGAAGGCCCGCATGGCGGCCATCGCCGAGCGCCTGGCGACCCTGCACACCGAGTTCGGCCAGAACGTGCTGCACGACGAGAAGGCGTGGCAGCTTGTGCTGGAGGAAGGCGATCTCGACGGACTGCCCGGATTCGCCCGCGACGCGGCGGCGGAGGCGGCACGCGAGCGGGGGCTTGACGGCAAGTACGTCATCACCCTCGCCCGCTCCTCGGTCGAGCCGTTCCTGACCTTCTCCGCCCGCCGCGACCTCCGCCGCAAGGCCTACGAGGCGTGGACCGAGCGCGGCGGGCTGCCCGGCGATCACGACAACACGCCGCTGATCAAGGAGATCGTGGCGCTGCGCGCCGAGCAGGCGCGGCTGCTGGGCTTCCCCAGCTACGCCGCCTTCAAACTGGCCGACAGCATGGCGAAAGACGTGGACTCGGTGGAGCGGCTGCTGCTCCAGGTGTGGGAGCCGGCCAAGCGCAAGGCCGCGACGGAGAAGGCGGTGCTGGAGGAGCAGGCCCGCGCCGGCGGGCTGAACGAGCCGCTGGCGCGCTGGGACTGGCGCTTCTACGCGGAGAAGGTGCGGCAGGCCCGCTACGACCTCGACGAGGCGGAGGTGAAGCCCTACTTCGTGCTCGACCGCATGGTGCAGGCGGCCTTCGACACGGCCACCAAGCTGTTCGGCATCACCTTCCACGCCATACCGGACGCCCCGGTCTACCACCCCGACGTCAAGGTCTACGAGGTGCGCGACACCGGCGGCGCCCATGTCGGCCTGTTCCTGCACGACAACCTCGCCCGCTCCGGCAAGCGGTCGGGGGCGTGGATGAGCAGCTACCGAGACCAGGAGGCGCTGGACGGCCCGGTGTCGCCGATCATCGTCAACAACAACAACTTCGCCAAGGGCCAGCCGACCCTGCTGAGCTTCGACGACGCGGAGACGCTGTTCCACGAGTTCGGCCACGGGCTGCACGGGCTGCTCAGCCGCGTCCGCTACCGCTCGCAGTCCGGCACCAGCGTGCGCCGCGACTTCGTGGAGTTCCCGTCCCAGGTCTACGAGCACTGGATGTCGGCGCCGGAGACGCTGCGCAAATACGCGGTCCATCACGAGACCGGGGAGCCGATCCCGGAAAGCCTGCTGAACCGCCTGCTGGCGGCGCGCAACTTCAACCAGGGCTTCGCGACGGTGGAGTACACGGCCGCCGCACTGCTGGACATGGCGTTCCACACCGAGCCGGAGCCGGACGCCATCGACGTGCCGGCCTTCGAGCGCGCGGTGCTCGACCGCATCGGCCTGCCAGCGGAGATCGGCGTGCGCCACCGTCCGCCGCATTTCCAACATCTGTTCGCCGGCAGCGGCTACGCGGCCGGCTACTACGCCTATCTGTGGGCGGAGGTGCTGGACGCCGACGGGTTCGAAGCGTTCAGCGAATCCGGCGACCTGTTCGACCCGAAGCTGTCCGCCGGGCTGAAAGCCATCTACTCGGCTGGCGACACCCGCGACCCGATGGAGCTCTACGTCGCATTCCGCGGCCGCGAGCCGAGGATCGAGCCGCTGCTGAAGCACCGCGGCCTCGTGGAGGAAACGCCGAAGGCGGCGTGACCCGACGATGGAGGGGACCGGCTGGCTGGTCCCCTCGTCACCGCAGGCAGCGGTCGATGTCGTCGATGCGGCACACCGCCGGCACCACCACATGCGGGCGGGTGCGCAGGCGGTAGTCGCGCAGCTCCAGCCGGCCGACGCGCTCCAGCCACGCGACGGCGTTGCGCACCGTGCGTTCGTCGGCGTCGAGCTGCTGTCCGATATGGACGAAGGACACGGCCGCGGCCCCAGGGTCCAGCAGCCGGTTGCGGCAGAGAACAGCCACCCGTTCCGCCAGGGCGGCCAAACCATCGTTGCGCGGAAACTCGACGAGCACGCCCATCCGACACCTCCTCGCAGGGGCCACGTTCCGACGCGGCCCCTGAAAGGTAAGATATCGGTTATTTCCGTGCCATCAACTGTTCGAGCCAGTGAATGTCGTACTGGCCGTTGATGAAGTCCGGCTCCGCGATGATGCGGGAGTGGAGCGGCAGCGTGGTGTCGATGCCGCCGATCACATACTCCTCGATCGCCCGGCGCAGCCGCATCAGGCACTCGTTGCGCGAGGTGCCGTGCACGATCAGCTTGGCGATCAGGCTGTCGTAGTGCGACGGCACCCGGTAGCCGTCGTAGAGCGCCGAATCCACCCGCACGCCAAGCCCGCCCGGCGCGTGGTAGCCGGTGATGGTGCCGGGGGACGGGGTGAAGGTCTCGGGATTCTCCGCGTTCACCCGGCACTCGATCGAGCAGCCCTGGAAGCGGATGTCCTCCTGACCGTAGCCCAGCGGGGCGCCGGTCGCCACCCGGATCTGCTCGCGCACCAGATCGATGCCGGTGATCATCTCGGTGATGGTGTGCTCGACCTGGAGCCGGGTGTTCATCTCGATGAAGTAGAACTGCCCGTCCTCGTACAGGAACTCCATCGTGCCGACGCCGCGGTAGCCGATGGCGGCGGCGGTGCGGGCGGCGAGGCTGCCGATGTAGGCGCGCTCCTCGGCGTTCAGCGCCGGGCTCGGGGCCTCCTCCACCACCTTCTGGTGGCGGCGCTGCACGGAGCAGTCACGCTCGCCGAAATGCACGCAGGCGCCATGCGTGTCGCCGAGAAGCTGGATCTCGATGTGACGGGGCTTGCCGAGATACTTCTCGATGTAGACCTCGTCGTTGCCGAAGGCGGCGCGCGCCTCGCCGCGGGCTAGCTGGTAGGCCTCGCGGAGCTGCTCGGGGTTGCGGGCGACCTTCATGCCCTTGCCGCCGCCGCCGGCCGCGGCCTTGATCAGCACGGGGTAGCCGATCTCGCGGGCGACGACAGCCGCCTCCTCCAGCGTCGGCACCGGCCCGTCGGAGCCGGGGACGCAGGGCAGCCCGAGGTCGAGCACGGTGCGCTTGGCCGTCACCTTGTCGCCCATGACGCGGATGTGCTCCGCCGTCGGGCCGATGAAGGTGAAGCCATGCACCTCCACCATCTCGGCGAACTGCGCGTTCTCGGCCAGGAAGCCGATGCCGGGGTGGATGGCGTCCGCCCCGGTGATGGCCGCGGCCGACAGGATGGCGGGAATGTTGAGATAGCTGTCGCGCGCCGAGGCCGGGCCGATGCACACGCTCTCGTCGGCCAGACGCACATGCATGGCGTCTGCGTCGGCGGTGGAGTGCACGGCCACGGTCTGGATGCCCATCTCGCGGCAAGCGCGGTGGATGCGGAGCGCGATCTCGCCGCGATTGGCGATCAGGACCTTTTCGAACATCGGATCAGCACTCCGGCCTTACTCGATGATCAACAGGACTTCGCCGAACTCCACCGGCTGGGCGTCGCCCACATGGACCGCCGTCACCGTGCCGCCGCGCGTTGCCTTGATCGGGTTCATCACCTTCATGGCCTCGATGATCAGCAGCGTCTGGCCCGGCTTCACCGTGTCCCCGACGCGCACGAAGGGGGCGCCGCCCGGCTCGGCCGCGATGTAGGCGGTGCCGACCATCGGCGAAATCACGGCACCCGGATGGTTCGCCGGCTTGGCCGCCGGAGCGGGTGCGGCGGTGATCGCCGGGGCCGGGGCGACGACCGGAGCGACCGCGGTGGCGGTCACGCCGCGGGTCACGCGGATGCGCTTCTCGCCCTCGGCGAACTCGATCTCGCTCAAGCCGGTTTCGCGCAGAAGATCCGCGAGCTTGCGGATCATGTCGCCGTCGATGTCGAAGCTGCCCATGTGCCTTGGAATCCCGTATCGATCAATCGCGGTCGAGAAGCTGCGTCATCGCTTCGAGCGCCAGCAGATAGCCGGTCGGCCCGAATCCGCAGATCATCCCCTTCGCCACCGCCGAGATGTAGGAATGGTGGCGGAAGGCTTCCCGCTTGTAGATGTTGGAAAGATGGACCTCCACCACGGGCAGCTCCGCAAGGATCAGCGCGTCCATGATGGCGACGGAGGTGTGGCTGTAGGCGCCCGCGTTGATGACGATGCCGTCATGCTCCGTGCGCGCCTGCTGGATCCAGGAGACGAGTTCGCCTTCATGGTTGGACTGGCGGAAATCCACGGACAGCCCGAGCTGCTCGGCCCGTTCGTGGCACGCCGATTCGAGGTCGTCGAGAGTCATGGACCCGTAGATGTGCGGCTCCCTCACCCCCAGCATGTTGAGGTTCGGCCCGTTCAGGACCAGCACCGACCCGTCCGTCGCCACCTGGCGGCACCCCTTCTCCATGATTCCGGAACGGGGGGTTTATAGCACGGCAATGCACGAGGGCAATGGCGTTGGCGGTCTGCCCCCTCAATACCCCAGGTACCTGTTTCCCACCGTGTCGCGGTAAGGCTCCACCGCGGCGCGGGCGATGTCGTCGATGCGACCGGTGGTGGACAGGATGCCGAGGCACCGGTTGAAGTCGTCGCGCAGCCGTTCGTTGCGGAAGACCACCGTGTAGGGGGACGGGGGGAAGATGGCGGTGAACAGCACGGCCTGATTCGGATCGAAAGGCAGATGCTGGCCGCTGCCGGCCCGCTCGCGGAGTTGCCGGTTGTACTCGGCGAAGATCAGCCCGTCGCCCAGCACCGCGTCCACCCGCCCGGCGAACAGCAGGTTGGAGTGGACCATCTGGTCGGCGCGCTCCCGCAGGTCGGCGAAACGATCGGCGATCTCGCGCAGGCCGGGCAGGATCTCCGTGCCACCCGCGAAGGTGACGACGCGCTTCCCGACCAGGTCGGCCAGGCTGTTGATGGCCAGCCCGCTGGAGGTCAGTACGGACGCGCCGTTCTGATAACGCGCGTACACGTCCGACGCCCACCCCGGCAGCCGCATGCCCGGCGGCACGACGGCCACGGCATCGGCTGCGCCGGTGCCGTAGTCGCTCCAGTGGCGGCCCATGGGAACCACACGGAAACGCACGCCATGCCCACAGGCGGCCAGCGCCTCGCGGATGATCAGCGCATCGCGCCCGGTGCCGTCCGCGTGGAACATCGGCGGCAGTTCGGGGGCCACGACGACGAGCTGGTCGGCCGAGGCCGGGCTGGCGGTTGCGAGCACTGCGAAGGTCCACAGGGCGAGGGCTGCACAACGTTTCCGCATCGTTTCGCCCGCTCCTGCCCGCACACTGGCCTGGGCAAAAACGCTAACACCCGCTGCGCGTGACACCAAGCGACGGGGTGCGACAAATCTTGCCGAAACCCCACCATCATCCTCACATAGATGCGCGAGATGCACAGCGAGCAGGGGGTTTGCGTCCATGAGCGGCATCGTTATCGGCACCAGCGGCACGGGCAAGGCACGGAAGCCGGCCACCCTGCTCGCCCGCTACGCCAACCGGCACGGGCTGATCGCCGGAGCCACCGGCACCGGCAAGACGGTGACGCTCCAGACCGTGGCGGAGGGCTTCTCCGCGATGGGCGTTCCGGTCTTCCTCGCCGACGCCAAGGGCGACCTCGCCGGCATCGCCGCCCCCGGCACGGCCAAGCCGGCCTTCGTGAAGCGGTTGGAGGGCATGGATCTGCCGGCGGATGGCTGGGCCGCCTGCCCCGCCCTGTTCTGGGACGTGTTCGGCCAGCAGGGGCATCCGGTGCGGGTGCCGGTGTCGGAAATCGGGCCGCTGCTGTTCGCCCGGCTGCTGAATCTGAACGAAGTGCAGACCGGCGTCCTGACCATCGCCTTCAAGCTGGCCGACGACGAGGGCATGCTGCTGCTCGACCTGAAGGACCTGCGGGCGATGCTGGCCCACGTCGCGGAGCGCGCGAAGGAACTGACCACCGAATACGGCATCGTCAGCCCGCAGTCGGTCGGCGCTATCCAGCGCGGCCTTCTCACGCTGGAGCAGGAAGGTGCCGCCGGCTTCCTGGGCGAACCAGGGGTGGACCTCGCCGACCTGATGCGGGTGGACCGCGACGGGCGCGGTGTGGTCAGCGTCCTGGCGGCCGACGCCCTGCTGAACCGCCCGCGCCTCTACGGCACCTTCCTGGTCTGGCTGCTGGCCGAGCTGTTCGAGACGCTGCCGGAAGCCGGCGACCTCGACCGCCCGAAGCTGGTGCTGTTCTTCGACGAGGCGCATCTGCTGTTCGACGATGCGCCGGAGGCGCTGACCGACAAGATCGAGCAGGTCGTGCGCCTCATCCGCTCCAAGGGCGTCGGCGTCTATTTCGTGACGCAGAACCCGCTGGACATCCCCGAGCGCATCCTGGGCCAGCTCGGCAACCGGGTGCAGCACGCGCTGCGCGCCTTCACCCCGCGCGACCAGAAGGCGGTGCGCGCCGCGGCCGAGACCTTCCGCCCCAACCCGCGGCTGAACACCGCCGACGCCATCATGGAGCTGGAGGTGGGCGAGGCTCTCGTCAGCTTCCTCGACGCCAAAGGTGCGCCGACGGTGGTGGAGCGCACGCTGATCCGCCCGCCCGCCTCCCGCGTCGGCCCGCTGACCCCGGCCGAGCGCGCAACGCTGATGCGGACGAGCCCGGTAGCCGGCGTCTACGACAAGCTCATCGATCGCCATTCCGCGTACGAGATGCTGCGGCGGCGGGAGGAGAGTGCGGCGTCGCCGGAGAATGAGGCGCCGGCACCGTCCGGTGGCTACCGCCGTCCCGATCCCTTCCAGCCGCCGGAGCCCGCTTCCGGCCCGTGGGAAGCTCCGCGCCCGAGCCGGCGCCGCACAGCGGCGCGTCCGCCCGCGTCGGTGGCCGAGGAGATCGTCGGCGCCATGGCGAAGGAGTTCGGCACCCAGGTCGGGCGCAAGCTGGTGCGGGGGATCCTCGGGTCGTTCCTGCGGCGGTAGGTCGTCCGCCGGCCGAGCGTCAACCGCCGGTCAGGTCACACGGTGACCGACACCCGTGCGCCGCCGGAGTTGCCGCCCGAGGCGGCGAAGCCGGCGGACACCGCCGTGCCGGCCGCAGCGCCGTAGCCGCCGCCCGCGCCCAATCCGCCGGTCCCGGTACCGACCGTGCCGGTGGTGGTGGTGCCGGTGGTGGACGCCGAGCCGGAGTTGCCCGCGTCGCCGGTGCTGCCTGTGGACACGCGCTCATACCCGGAGGGGCTCTCGCCCGACGACGGGCCGCCGCCACTGCGGCCACCGGCGCGGCGGTATTCCTCGACCACTTTTTCCGCGGGGATCTGGTCGCGCGTCTCGCCGGTGTCGGCGTCGCGAAAGAACAACACGGCCAGCTTGGCCGCCTGGTCGTAGCGGACGACGGGGCTGATGTAGATGCCGGCCTGGGTCTTGGGCGTTTCGGCCTGCCCGCCTCCGGCCTCGGCCTGCGGCTCCGGCGCCTGTGCCGTGGGGGCCGCAGGGCGGGTGACAGCAAAGCTGCCGACAGCTTTGATCTCCATCGGAGTCACCCGCTTGTTGTTGCCCCCGTCCCTGACCGTAAAGTGCGCGCGGATACCCGCGCGGTCACACCACGATGTTCAGGTTCTGCCCACGCGTCGCCGTGGTGTTGCCGCCCGAGGTGGGCTGTGTGGTGGTCGCCTCCTGACGCCGACGGGTTTCCTCCTCCGCCTGGCGGGTGCTCTCGGCCTCATCGGTCTGCGGCGCGGACGTGGGGCCGCTGCCCAGGGCCGAGGTGTAGGGGGAGAAGCCGGTGCCCCCGATGCTGCCGACGCCCATGACACTCCTCCTGAAACGCTTGTTGCGGGGCCTGATACCCCTTTCGATGATAGTAGGCAAAAACTGCCCAGCTTTCAAGGCCAGCCGGCTGCGACGGATTCGATTCGAACCGGTTCCCTCTTCCCGTGGCCCTCCGGACGCCGCCCGGTTGCGATGTCGCGCGGGTGACAGCCCCGTCGACGGACGCCCTGAACGGGGCAATCGCCCGAGCTCACGCGTTCATCAGTGGCGCCAAACCGTTCTGGATGGCCCACACGGCGGCCTGGGTGCGGTTCTGGGCGTTGATCTTCCGCATCACGTTCTTGAAATGCATCTTCACCGTGGATTCCGTGATGTGCAGGTGCCGGGCGATGGCTTTGTTCGACTGGCCCGCCAGCAGGCAGCGGAGGATCTGCACCTCCCGCTTGGACAGGTCGTTGCTGGATTGCGGCAGACGGGCCGCGGACGACGGAACCGGCCGGTCGTTCACACCGGCGATCAGCAGGCTCGCCACATGCGTGGGATAGACCACCTCCCCCAGCATGACGAGTCGCAGCGACCGCAGCAGCGATTCGCTCGACATCGCCTTGTTGAGGTACGCGTCCGCCCCAGCCTTCAGGGCAAGCGCCAGGGATCGGTCGCCCGTGCCGTCCGACAACACCACGATGCGCGCTCCGGTCGCGCTGCGGATGCGCGCAAGCCCGTCAAGATCCTCCCCCGTGTCATGGATCGCCAAAATGACAAGATCGGGGTCCGCCCCCTGCTCAATCATCGACTGCGCTTCGGTGGGATTCACCGCATAATGGCCGATCCGGAAAGGACCGCTACTGATCAGGGTTCCCAAGGCGGCGGAAAACAATCGGTCATGATCAACGAGCATGACGTTCCATGTTTCCATAGCTGTTCCTCCGGCATACCTCTTCCGATTTTTCCAATCTTTCAAGGCGTGAAAAGAAAATTAGAGACATTTTACAGAGAGATCGCTGGCGCGTTCTGCAAAAGCAGGCTTTACGCTCAGCCGTTTATTGATTTATACGGATGATGCATGTCACCCGCAACAAGCATAAGGCTAATACCGGAACAACCGTGGCGATGTGCAAAAAAGCGGACCACCCGAAATCTCCATGGGTCGATATTGGCCGGAATTTCGGTGGAAGTGACGCCGCGGCTGTTCATGATTGTACCCCGTCAACCGGGGATCGATGCCGGTTCCGTGGGTGAAGCAAGGTCGGGAAGACAATGGCATTTCAACTCCAGACACGCGGAAACGAGCGGATATCCCAGAAGAACATGAAGAAGTTTTTGGTGGTCGACGACCACCCGATCGTGCGGCACGGCTTCGCCCTGTCCGTCCGGGAGATCCATCCCGGCGCCGAGGTTCTCGAGGCCGGCTCGCTGGCCGACGCGACCGACATCGTCGCGCGGACACCCGACCTGACGCTCGTCCTGTTCGACCTTCAGCTCGGCCAGGGCCACGGACAGGACGGCGTGAGGCACATGGTGGAGGCGCTGGGGGACACGCCGCTGCTGGTGATCTCCGGGTCCGACGAGGTGGCCGACATCGTGGACAGCGTGCGGCTGGGGGCGCGTGGCTACATCCTGAAGACCAGCTCCACCGAGGTGCTGGAACACGCCATCTCGCTGGCCCTGACCGGGGAAACCTTCCTGCCGCTGCCGCGCGCCGTGTTGGCCGGCACCGTCACGGCCCAACCCACCCGGCCGAGCGGGCAGCTCGTCGACCGTCTGACCGGGCGCCAGCGCGACGTGTTCCAGCTTCTGCTCGCCGGCAACTCGAACAAGGAAATCGCGCGTGAACTGGGCGTGCTGGAAGGCACCGTGAAGGTTCACGTCCGCGCCATCATGCAGAAGCTGGGCGTGCGCAACCGCACCCAGGTTGCGGTGGTGGCCGCGCGAAGCGGCTGCTTCCCCGAAAGCGAGTAGGCCACACTGCAAGGTTGATCAATGATCCGCTTGGCGGCATGATCGTGGGACCCGAAAGAAACACCAAGACAAGGGGGAGACCACGTCATGCCGAACCGGCCCATCCGCACCATCATCCAGAATCAACGTGTACATACAGTCCCGACGAACGCCAGCGTCCGCACCGCCGCCCACATCATGAAGGAGAACAAGATCAGCTCCGTCATGGTGGTGGACGGCGACCGGCTTGCCGGCATCTTCACCGAACGCGACGCGCTTTTCCGTGTGTTGGCCGGCGGTCTCGACCCGGACCGCACCACCATGGCCCAGGTGATGACCAGCGACCCCATCACCACGACCGCCGACCGGCCGCTGGTGCACGCGCTGCATCTGATGCAGGAGGGTGGATTCCGTCACATCCCCGTGGTCGACCGGGGACGGCCCGCCGGCATGGTGTCGATGCGCGACGCCATGGGCATCGAACTCGCCCGCTTCGAGCGTGAACTGTCGGAAAAGCAGGCGATCGCCGAAATCCTCGCGTAGCACGATCGCCCGGCACAGGCTGGGTTCCGACCCCGGCCTGTGCCCGCATCATCGGCCATTGAACGCTCCCGCATCGGCCATGCGCGTCGAGTATGGCTGAAGCACTGTGCCGGGCGGTTGCCCGTCGCTGTCCCCAAGCGCACGATCAGGGTCAAGCAACATCGCCGCAACTTGCCGACAACGGACAGGTGGCGTCATGACCCTGACCTACTTCAACCGGGCCTATTACCTTCAGGCTTACGCCGATGTCGCCGCCGATCCGTATTTCTCCTCCCGTCCGGAGGAGCACTATGAGCGGTTCGGGCGAATTGAAGGACGCAATCCGAACGCTGCGTTCGATGAGGGCGGCTACCTGTCCCTGAACGCGGACGTTGCAAGGGCCAAGGTCAACGGTGTGATCGCGTCCGGTTACGACCACTGGATCGCCAACGGTCAGTTCGAGCAGCGTTCCCCGGGGATCGTCACCTACCCGTCGCTCACCTACACAACGGAGTCCGGTTACCTGTCGGCGAACCCCGATGTGGCGGCCGCGGTCGCGCGCGGCGACTTCGTGTCCGGGTTCCAGCACTGGGTGCAGTATGGCCAATCCGAGGGGCGCGGCTCAAGCGGCGGTTTCCTGTACAACGGCGATACGACCGCCAACAGCTACACCAGTTTCCACCGTGTGCCCTTCACGCTCCAGGGCAACGAGGGTGACGACACCCTGACCGGGGGCAGCGGCTATTTCGCGAGCGCGTTCATGGGGTCGGACGATGTGATGCTGGGCGGTGCCGGCAACGACACCATCACCGGTGGTGGCGGGAACGACACCATGAGCGGCGGTCCCGGTGCCGACGTCTTCGTCTTCGCCACGCCCAGCTTTGGCGGGGATGTGGACGTCATCACCGATTTCGATCCGGGCGTCGATCGCGTGCGCCTGCCATCCAGCGTGACGCCCGAAAGCCTGACGATCACCGCGTCGGGCTCCGACCTCCTGGTGTCCTACAACCTGGCGGGGCCGGGCGCGCCCAACTCGTCGCAGCAGATCCGCCTTACCGGCCTGTTCGGGATGCTGGCGGGCATCGGCTGACCACTATTCCGCCGCATCCACCGTGGCCGGCTCCGTCTCGGCCGCGGTGTCGCCGCCGGCCAGCACGGCGGTGAGCTGCTCCGCCGCTTCGCGCAGGACCGGCAGGCATTCTCCGACCCGCTCGCGGGGCAGGCGGGCCTGCGGTCCCTGCACGGCCAGCCCGGCAATCACCCGGCCGCGCGCGTCGCGCACGGGCACCGCGATGCAGAAGACGCCGATAATGAACTCCTCGTCGTCGACGGCGTAGCCTTGGGCGCGGATGGTCGCCAGCTCCTCCCGCAGGCGGTCGGCGTCCATGATGGTGTTGTTGGTGAGCTTCAGGAATCGGGTCGCGGAGATCACCCGTTCGCGCTGCGCCTCCGGCAGGTTGGCGGTGAACAGCTTGCCCATGGCGGTGCAGTAGAGCGGCACGCGCGAGCCGACGCCGAACTGCAGCCGCAGCGGCCAGTGCTCCGCCTCCACGCGGTCGAGATAGACGACCTCGTTGCCCTCCAGCACGCCGATGTTGGTGGTTTCCCCCAACTGCGAGCTGACGCCTCGCAGCACGGATCGCACCGGAGCCTGGACGACGGAGGAGCGCAGGATCGCCAGCGCCAGTTGGGTCAGCTTGGGACCGACCGTCACCGCGCGCCGGTCGATGCTGCGGGCGAGCAGTCCGCGTTCCAGCAGCGTGTTGACCAGCCGGTGCGCGGTGGGCTTGGGCAGTTCCAGCGCCTCGGCCACGTCGCGCACGGCGACCGGCCGGCCGGCCGTCGCCACCTCCTCCAGGACGGAGAGCATGCGGTCGGCCGCGGCCCGGCGTTCGCCGCCTTCATTCTCGACTTCGGTGGCGTCGTCCGTCTGGGTCTGTTGCCGCCCCGCCATGCCGCCCTCGCCAAATCTCACCAGATGATACCAACCGTATCATCAATTGCGGCGCACCGGCAACCACACACGTCACCCTATCAGGGACACATGGGCGGCCACCACCCGCCAACCCTCCGGGGTCCGCATCCAGGTCTGACTCTGGCGCCCGGTGCGCGGGTTGCCCGCGCGCCGGAACTCGGTGTTGGCCGTCGCCATGTCACGGCCGTAGGTGGTGATCACGGTGTTGAAGATCTCCCGCGCCAGACCCGCCGCTGACCGGCCGGCGCGGAAGGCCTGGATGGCGGCGTAGCCGTAGAGGTTCTCGGTGGCCCCGAACCGCAGCGTATGGGGGCTGTCCCAGAACAGCGCGTCCAGCACCGCGACGTCGTTGGTCACCAGCGCCTGCTCGTAGCGGGCGAAGGCGGTGGTGACCTCGGCGACCACCTCGGGGATGTTGATCTCAAGCATCGGCGAAGGCCTTGGCGACGGGGGCGGACACCACGCCGGCGGCCTCCAGCGCGGCCCCGACCCTCAGCACCAGATCTTCCCGCCAAGGGGCGGCGATGACCTGGACGCCGATGGGCAGCGAGCCCGGCCGGTGCACCGGCACCGCCAGGATCGGCAGCCCGATGAAGGACAGCGGCTGGGTGTAGAGCCCCATGTTGGCGCGGACCGGCAGCCGCTCTCCATCCAGTTCGAAGAATTCGGTGCCGATGGGCGGGGCGACCACCGGGGTGGCGGGGGCGAGGATGACGTCCACCGTCTGGAACAGCTCGAGCACCCGCGCCCGGTACCAGCGGCGCAGCCGCTGTGCCTGGAGCACCCAATGGGCGGGCACCAGGGCGCCGGCCAGGAAACGGTCGCGCGTCATCGGGTCGAAGTCGGTGGCGCGCGTCTTCAGGTCCGGCAGGTGCAGGTTGGCGCCTTCCGCCATGGTGATCAGGAAGGCGGCCGCGCGGGCGCGTTGCGCCTCCGGAATGGTGACGCTGCGGGTGGCCCCGAGCGCCCCGGCGACCGCGGCCATGGCCGCCTGCCCCTCGTCCGACAGACCCTTGCGGAACCAGCCGTCGGCGACGGCAACGCGCAGGCCCCCGGCCCCCTCCGCCAGTTTCGGCAGCACCGGATCGGCCGCGGGCGTGCTGCACGCGGGATCCTCAGGGTCGGGGCCCTGCATGGTGTCGTAGGCGGCGGCGATGTCACCCACCGAACGGGCGAAGGGGCCCAGATGGTCGAAGCTGGACGCGAACAGGTAGGAGCCGGTGCGCGTCAGCCGCCCGTAGGTCGGTTTCAGGCCAAAGATGCCGCAGAGCGAGGACGGCACCCGGATGGAGCCGTTGGTGTCCGATCCCAGCGTCAGCGGCACCAGCCCGGCCGCCACCGCGACCGCCGACCCGCCGGACGATCCGCCGGCCAGCCGCGTCGTGTCGTGCGGGTTGCGGCAGGGGCCGTAATGGCTGTTCTCCGTGGTGAAGCCGTAGGCGTACTCGTCCATGTTGAGGGCGCCGACCAGCACCGCCCCGGCCGCCTCCAGCCGCTCCACCAGCGCGGCGTCGCGGGTGGCGGGCGTGCGGTCACGGTTGATCTTCGAACCCGCCAGCGTTGGCAGCCCCTTCACATCGAACAGGTTCTTCACCGCGAAGGGGGCACCGGCCAGCGGTCCCGGATCGCCACCGGACGCGATCACGCGGTCAATGTCGGCGGCGCGGGCCAGCGCCCGGTCGGCGGTGACGGTGGTGAATCCGTTGACCGCCGCGTCATTCGCCTGGATGCGGTGGAGGGCTGCGCGCACCGCCTCCACCGCCGACACGCGCTTGGTCCTGACAGCGGCGGCGATATCCCGAGCGGAGGCCGATGCGCCGATCATGGGACGTACACCGGGGCGACCTCGTCGGTGTCCGACAGCGGCAGGTCGAGGACGAGCGCCGCCATGCCCGCCACCCGCTCGAAATTCATGATCACGCCCGGCCGGTGCGCCGGGTCGATCGGCAGGCCGATCACGGCCGCCGCCTGATCCACATAGGCGGGGATGTCGATGTCGGGCATGGGTGTCTCCCTGTGGTGTTGTTGGGAAGGCGGGGTCGGAAAGGGGGCGTCTACCCTGCCACCGCCTCCGCATAATGGCACGCCGCCACGCGCCCGCCACCCAGCCCGCGCAGCACCGGCATCTCCGCGGTACAGCGGTCGGTGCCGATCGGGCAGCGGCCATGGAAGCGGCAGACGGTCGGGTTGGGGTCGATCGGGCTGCGCGGCTCGCCGGTCAGGTGGATGCGGCCCGCCGCATGGCCGGGGATGGCGGACAAGAGCGCACGGGTGTAGGGGTGGGCGGGGTTGCGGAACACCGCCTCGGCCGGTCCGGCCTCCACCACCTTGCCCAGATACATGACGATCACCCGGTCGCAGATCAGCCGGACGACGTTCAGGTCGTGGCTGACGAACAGGTAGCTCATCCCCAGACGTGTCTTCAGATCGTCGAGCAGCCGCAGGATGACCACCTGCACCGACACGTCCAGCGCCGCCGTCGGTTCGTCCAGGATCAGCAGCTTCGGTTCCACCGCGACCGCGCGGGCGATGCCGACGCGCGCCTTCTGCCCGCCGGAAAGCTGGTGCGGCAGGCGCGACAGCAGCTCCCGCGGCAGGCCGCAGAGCTCCGCCGTCTCCTCCACCTTGGCGGCCAGCGCCGCACCCGACAGGCGCTTCAGGCGGCGCAGCGGGTCGGCGATGGCGTCGAAGGCGGTGTAGCGCGGGTTCAGGCTGTCGCCGGCGTCCTGGAACACCATCTGGATGTCGGCGCGTTCCGGCTTGCGGCCGAACTTGCGGGCGGGGATGGTGGCGTAATCCGCGCCATCGAAGCGGATGCTGCCCTCGTTCGGGTCGAGCAGGCGGGACAGCAACCGCACCAGCGTGGACTTGCCGCAGCCGCTCTCCCCCACAAGCCCGACCGTCTCCCCCCTGCCCACCGTCAGGCTGATGCCGTCCACGGCGTGCAGGAGCGAGGGCTTGCGGAACGGCTTCTTGTTGACCGGGAAGCGCTTGACGAGGTCGGTGACGGCGAGCAGCGGCTCCATGGCTCCGGTCCCCTACGACAGCGGGTGGTGGCAGGCTGTGAGGCTGTGCGCCGCGACCAGACGCGGCAACGGCGCCTCGCAGTCGGCGGCGCGGCGCTCGCAGCGGGCCGAATAGCGGCAGGCCGGCAGCGGCGCCTTGCGCAGGTCGGGCAAGCCACCGGGGATGGCGGTCAGGTCGGCCAGCGAGCGCCCCTCGCCCGGCGTCGCCCCGATCAGGCGGCGGGTGTAGGGATGGCGCGGGTTCGCGAAGAGCTGCGCCGTGGGCGCCGTCTCCACGATGTGGCCGGCGTGCATGACGACGATGCGGTCGGCGATCTCCGCCGCCAGCCCCAGATCGTGGGTGATCAGGATGGTCGCCATGCCGCGCTCGCGCGACAGGTCGCGGATCAGGTCCATGATGGCGGCCTGGGTGGTCACGTCCAGCCCCGTGGTCGGCTCATCGGCGATCAGCAGGGCCGGCGAGCAGGCCAACGCCATGGCGATCATGACGCGCTGGCACATGCCGCCCGACAGCTCGAACGGGTAGGCCTTGGCGCGACGTTCCGGATCAGGGATGCGCACGGCGGCCAGCATCTCCACCGCCTTCGCCTTGGCGGTCTGGCCGGTGGCGCCGCCATGGCGCAGCAGGATGTCGGCGATCTGCTTGCCGATCGGGCGGATCGGGTTGAGGGCGGCCCGCGGGTTCTGGAAGATCATCGACAGCTCGCGCCCGCGCAGCTCCCGCAGGACCTTTTCCGGCTGCGACAGCAGGTCGAGCCCGCCGAACACCGCCCGGCCCTTCGTCACCTTGGCCGCGGGGTCGGAGATGCCGAGCAGGGCGAAGGCGGTGACCGACTTGCCGGACCCGCTCTCCCCCACCAGCGCGATGGTCTCCCCCTTGTCGAGCGCGAAGCCCACATCCTCCAGCGCGAAGACGGTGCCGTTGCGGGTGCGGAACTCGACCGACAGCTCCTCGACCGACAGCAGCGGGATGTGGGTGACGGGTGCGTCGGTCATGTGCGCCTCCGCGGGTCGATCAGGTCGCGCAGACCGTCGCCCATCAGGTTGAAGCCGAACACCGCGATCATCAGCGCCAGACCGGGGAACAGCGCGATCCACCATTCGCCGGACACGATGAATGCCGCCCCCTCCGCCACCATGATCCCCCACTCCGCATCCGGCGGGCGCACGCCCAGCCCGATGAAGGACAGGCCGGCGGCGTTCAGGATGGCGTAGCCCATGGTCAGGCTGCACTGCACCGCCATCAGCGGCAGGATGTTGGGCAGCACGTGGCCGAGCAGCACGCGCGGCTCCGAATTGCCGGCGAGACGGGCGGCCTCCACATAGCCGGCGTTGCGCCGGATGTTGGCTTCCGCGCGCGCCACGCGGGCGTAGAGCGGGAAGTTGATGATGGCGGTCGCCAGCACGATGTTGGTCACCGTGTTGCCGAGCGCCGCCACGATCCCCATGGCGAGCACGAAGAGCGGGAAGGCCATGATGGTGTCGACGATCCGGCTGACGATGCGCTCGGTCCAGCCGCCGTAGAAGCCGGCCGCGGTGCCGGCCAGCGTCCCCATCAGGAAGGCCAGCACCACAGAGGCCAGCGCGATGCCCATGTCGAGCCGCGTCGCCACGACCACCCGGCTGAAGATGTCGCGGCCCAGCTGGTCGGTGCCGAACCAGAACTCCGCACTCGGCGGTTCCAGCGCGCGGGCGGTGTTGCTGGCCAGCGGGTCGTGCGGCACCAGCGCCGGCCCGAACACCGCCGCCAGCACCAGCAGCCCGAACAGGCCGAAGGAGAAGGCGGTGACCGGGTTCTCGCCGATCACGTAGCGGGCGTGGCGCAGGAAGGCGGCGGTCCCGGTGGAGCGCCGGGGCTTGTCGGCGGGAAGGCCGGCGGCGACGGTCGTCATGCATCGATCCCCACGCGCGGGTCGATCACGCCATACAGGACGTCGATCAACAGGTTGAGGAAGACGTAGAGCAGCGCCATCGTCATCACGAAGCCCTGCACCGGCGCGTAGTCGGACGCGATCAGGCTCTCGATGGCGTAGGAGCCGATGCCGGGCCAGGAGAACACCTTCTCCACCAGCACGTTGGCGCCCAGCAGGAAGGAGAAGACCATGCCCAGCGTGGTCACCACCGGCAGCACCGCGTTGCGGAAGGCGTAGGTGACGACCACCGTGTGCGAGCGCAGCCCGCCGGCCTTGGCTGTGCGGATGAAGTCGCTGGACAGCACCGCCAGCATCGACGCGCGCGTCATCCGCGCCAGCGGCGCCAGCGCGAAGACCGCCAGGGTCGAGGCCGGCAGGATGAGCTGACCAAGCGCCGCCACGAACAGCTCCAGATCGCGGGCAATCAGGCTGTCGATCAGGTAGAAGCCGGTGACGTGGTCGGGCGGCGAGAAATAGATGTCGAGCCGCCCCAATGGCGGCGGCGCCCAGCCCAGCTTGTAGTAGAAGACGTAGACGAGCAGCAGCCCGGTGAAGAAGGTGGGCAGCGACACACCGGCCGTGGTCACGACGCGCGACAGGTGGTCGATCCACGACCCCTGCTTCACCGCCGCCAGCACCCCCAGCGGCACCGCCACCAGCACGGCGACCACCAGCGCCAGCAGCGTCAGCTCCGCCGAGGCGGGCAGCCGCGTCACCAGCTCCTGCATCACCGGCTGGCCGGTGGTCAGCGAGTTGCCGAGATCGCCGCGCACGAGATCGCCGATGTAATCGATGAACTGCTCCCACATCGGCCGATCAAGACCCAGCTTCTGCCGGATCTCCTCGATCGCCTGCGGCGTCGCCGCCGGCCCGGCAAAATAGGCCGCCGGGTCTCCCGGCAACGCGCGCGACAGCAGAAAGGTCACCACGATCACCCCGAGAACGCCGGGAACGGCCGCGGTCAGGCGCTGCGCGATCAACTGGAGCATGGAGGTCTCCCCGTCGCAATGCCCCCTCCCCGGCGGGGAGGGGGTGTCACGTCATGCCTTCGCCAACTGCCGGTAGTCGAGCTGCCGGTGGAACCAGTAGCGGTAGCCGGTGATGTTCTTCTGCATCGCGACATTCAGGTAGGGCTGGTAGAGCGGGATGCGCGGCACCTCGTCCCAGGCCTTCTTGATGAAGCCCTGGACGGCGGCCTCGTACTTGGCCTTGTCGGTCTCGAAGCGGGCGGCGTCGATCAGCGCGTCCATCGCCTTGTCCTGGTAGGACATGGTGTTGAACACCGCGTTCTGGCTGTGGTACGCCCAGAAGAAGAAGTAATCGGGGAAATTCAGCCAACCGCCGAAGGTGTTGGTGTAGAGCGGCATCTGCTTCTTCAGCAGCTCGTTGCGCCAGTTGGCGCCGGGCACCTTGGCGATGGTGGTCTTGATGCCGATCTGGGCGAGGCTTTCCTGGATCAGCACGCACATCGGCTCGTTGACACCGGCAAGGCCGAGGTCGAAGGACAGCGTGGTCTCCAGCCCGTTGGGGTAGCCGGCCTCCGCCATCAACTGCTTGGCCTTGTTGATGTCGGTGACGTAGGGGGCGGGCTGCGGCCAGGAGGCGTCGGTCACACCCTTGCCGCCGAACATCGGGATGCCGCGGCCGAACATCACCGCGTCCATGATCTGCTGGTACGGGATGGCATAGGCGACGGCCTGCCGCACCTTGATGTTGTCGAAGGGCGGCTTGGTGACGTTCAGGCCGACATACTGCAACGCATTTTCGACCGGCGTGCCGATCACGGTCAGCGACTTCGCCGCGGCCAGCTCGGCGAAATCCTTGTTCGGCAGGTCGAAGGAGATGTCGGCGTCGCCACGCTCCAGCAGCGCGCGCCGGTTGCCGGCCGACGGCACCTGACGCCACACCACGCGGCGGATCTTCGGCAGCGGGCCGGACTTCCAGTCATCGAAGCGGGCGAAGATCAGCTCCTGCCCCGGTGCCCAGCGCTCCACCTTGTAAGCGCCGCCGCCGGCCGCGTTGTTCTTCAGCCACTCCATGGCCCAGGGGTCGGCGTCGGTGGCGTTCTTCTTCGCCAGCCCGGAATTGAAGACCGCCGGAACCGGCACCGCCAGATCGGGCATGGTCAGCTTGTCGGCGCGCAGGAAATCGACGCGGAAGGTGTGGTCGTCCACCACCACGAACTGCTCCGGCTTCTCCAGCGAGCCGGCCTTCATCTGGAAGGTGGGGAAGCCGCCGACGGTGACCGCGCGGTCGAAGGACCATTTCACGTCCTTGGCCGTCACCGGCGTACCGTCGTGGAACTTGGCGTCCTTGCGCAACTTGAAGGTGACGGAGTTGGGGCCGAGGTCCCACTCCTCCGCCAGTTCCGGCTTCAGGGCGCTGTAATCGTAATGATCGTTGCCGTTGGCGTCCTTCTTGACGCCGAAGGTCATCAGGCGGTCGTAGAGGTTCCACGACGCTTCGTAGGCCGGGCGGTTGGCGCCGACGCCGTGGATGTCCAGGCTGTTCGGGTGGTTCTCGGAGATGGTGAGCAGCACATCGCTGCGCCCTTGCGCCTTGGCCGGCCGGATACCGGCGGCGATGGCCGCACCGCCGGCGGCAACCGCCGCGCCCGAGGCCAGGAATTCGCGTCGTTTCATTGTTTCAGTCCCTCCGTCCGTTCGCGAAGCGGCCTTGTGCGCCCCGGCGGTGCCCTGTCGTTGGCCCCCTCCTTGGCAATGCGCGTGCCAAACGCCGCCTGTCCGGCAAAGCCCTTGAAAGCCGCGGATCCCGGCCCCACGGTCGAGGAGCGCGGCGTCGGCCAAGAATGCGCAGCCCGTAGGCAGAACGTCCGATCGTAGTCAAACAGACTATTTTTTAGTCATACTGGGCGGTCGTGCGAACCGCCGAGATGCGCCAGACCCGCAAAAACTCTTTGTTCCATACGGGATTGCGCCGCGGCACGATGAGTGCAATCGTGCATGCAACCGGGGCCGACGGATCGGTCCACCGAAGCGCGGAGGGGTGTGGGGAATGGATGGGATCGGCATGACGGCGTCGCCGAAGCAGACGGAGCTGTCGCTGGACATGGCGACGCTGGCGGCCGGCTACCGCAGCGGCGCCCTGTCGGTGGCGGAGGTGGCGGAAACGGTGCTGGCGCGCATCGACGCGGCCGGTGACGACCGCGTGTGGATCGCGCGGGTGGACGACGAGGGCTTGCGCGCCCGCGCCTGCGATCTCGACGCCCGCGGGCCGGAAGGGCTGCCGTTGTTCGGCATCCCCTTCGCGGTGAAGGACAACATCGACGCCGAGGGGCTGGCGACCACCTGCGCCTGCCCCGCCTACGCCCGGCTGCCGGAGGCGTCGGCCACCGCCGTGCGCCGGCTGCTCGATGCCGGCGCCCTGCTGATCGGCAAGACGAACCTGGACCAGTTCGCCACCGGGCTGGTCGGCGTGCGCTCCCCCTACGGCGTGCCGCGCAACCCGTTCGACCCGTCGGTGGTGCCGGGCGGCTCCAGCTCCGGATCGGCGGTGGCGGTGTCGTCGGGGCTGGTGTCCTTCGCGCTGGGCACCGACACGGCCGGCTCGGGCCGCGTGCCGGCGGGCTTCAACAACATCGTCGGGCTGAAGCCGACCAAGGGCATGATCCCGACCACCGGCGTGGTGCCGGCCTGCCGCTCGCTGGACTGCGTATCGGTCTTCGCGCTGACGGTCGAGGACGCGGTCGCCGCCTGCGCCGTCGCCGCCGGGCACGACGCGGCGGATCCCTTCTCCCGCACCGCGCCCGCCGGCTTCGACCTGCGGCCCGGCCGGCCGCCGGAGCGCTTCCGCTTCGGCGTGCCGCGGGCCGACCAGCTCCGCTTCTTCGGCAACGCCGAGGCGGAGCGGCTGTTCGCCGAGGCGGTGGCGCGGATGGAGACGCTGGGCGGCACCGCCGTCGAGTTCGACTTCGAGCCTTTCGCCGCGGCGGCCTCCCTGCTCTACGCCGGCCCCTGGGTGGCGGAGCGCACGCACGCCCTGCGCGCGATGCTGGAGCAGCAGCCGAACGCCATCCACCCGGTGGTCCGCCGCATCGTCGAGGGCGGGCGCGGCTATTCCGCGGTGGACGCCTTCGACGGTCTCTACAAGCTGGAGACGCTGCGCCAGCGCGCGATGACGGCGTGGACCGGCTTCGAGGTGATGCTGGTGCCGACCAGCGGCACCATCTACCGCGTGGCGGAGGTCGAGAGCGACCCGATCGGGCTGAACTCCAACCTCGGCTACTACACCAACTTCGTGAACCTGATGGACCTGTCGGCGCTGGCTGTGCCGAACGGTTTCCAGGCCGACGGGCTGCCCGCCGGTGTCACGCTGATCGCGCCGGCCTGGCACGACGGGTGGCTGGCCGGGCTGGGTGCGGCGTGGCAGCGGACCATGGACCTGCCGCTCGGGGCGACCGGCGCCCGGTTGCCTATACCGGCATCCGCCGCCCCGCCCGCTGCCGCTCATCCGGTTCTGCCCATCGCGGTGTTCGGCGCGCATCTGTCGGGGATGCCGCTGAACGGCGAGCTGCTGGCGCTGGGTGCGACGCTGCGCGGGGCGGTGCGCACCGCCCCCATCTACCGCCTGCACGCCCTGCCCGGAACCCCGGCGCGGCCGGCGCTGGAACGGGTGGAGAGCGGCGGCGCGCCCATCGAGGCGGAGGTGTGGAACATCCCCACCGCCGCGGTCGGCGCCTTCCTCGCCCGTGTCCCCTCCCCGCTCGCCATCGGCACGGTGACGCTGGAGGACGGCAGCACGGTCCACGGTTTCGTCGCCGAGGGCATCGCGGTCCGCCATGCGGAGGACGTGACGCACTTCGGCGGCTGGCGGGGCTATGTGGGGTCGCTGAAGGGCTGAGCGGGGGGCGTTACGCCCCGACCGCCGCGGCCAGTGCCGCCACGCCCGGTTCGATGCGGTCGACGGGGATGGAGGAGAAGCCCATGCGGAAGCAGTGGCGCGGCGGGTCCTCGGCCATGAAGAAGACGTCGCCGGGCTCGATCAGCACGCCATGGGCGCGGGCGCGGACATCAAGTTCGCGCGCGTCCAGGCCGGGCGGCCCCTCCACCCACACGCTCGACCCGCCGGGGCCGCCGGACGCCCGGAATGCCGGCAGATGGCGGTCGAGAGCGGCACGCAGGGCCAGCGCCCGCTCGTTGAGCGCGCGGCCCAGCCGGCGCAGCAGCGTGCCGTGGTGGCCCAGCGTCAGGAACAGCGCGGCGGAGCGCTGGTTGTTGGCCGGCGGGTGGCGCAGCATCAGGCGGCGCAGCGCGCGCGCCTGCCGGATCAGCGGCTTCGGCCCGACGATGTAGCCGAGCCGCAGGCCGGGGGCCAGGGTCTTGGACAGGCTGCCGACATAGACGACGCGGCCGTTGCGGTCCAGGCTCTTCAACGCCGGAATGGGGCCGCTCTCGCGGCCCGTTTCGCACTCGTAGTCGTCCTCGATCAGCACCATGTCGCGGTCGTCGGCCAGCGACAGCAGCGCCTTGCGCCGCTCCAGCGACAGGGTGGCGCCGGTCGGGCACTGGTAGCTGGGGGTCAGGAACACCACGTGGCAGCCGGCCATCACGCCGCCCGGCACCAGCCCCTTGCCGTCAACCGGCAGCGGGCGGACATGCGGCGTCTTGATGGCGAAGATGTTGCGGGCATCCGGATATCCCGGATCCTCCATCCCCACCACGCAGCGGGAATCCACCAGCAGCTCGGCCAGCAGGAACAGCGCCTGCTGGGCGCCGATGGTCACCATGATCTCGTCGTCGTCGGCCCACACCCCGCGCTTGGGCAACACGCGGGTGCGCAGCTGTTCGATCAACAGCGGGTCGTCGCCGTCGATCAGGTCGGGCGCCCAGTCCTTCACCTCCAGCACGCCGAGCGCCTGCCGGCTGCACTCCCGCCAGTCGGCGATGGGGAACAGCGACGGGTCGAACTGGCCGTAGAGGAAGGGATAGGGGTAGCGCTGCCAGTCCTTGGGCTTGGTGATGTTGCGCTGGTCGGTCAGCCGGATGGCGAGCCGCCCGGCCCAGTCCGGGCCGCCGCCGTCACCCTCATGCCGGTCCGGCGGGCCGCCGGCGGGCACCGTCTCCCCGTTCACGTAGTAGCCGCTGCGCTCGCGGGAGACCAGCACCCCCTCGTCCACAAGCTGCTGGTAGGCAAGGATCACCGTGTTGCGCGCGACCTTGAGCTGCTCGGCGAGTTCGCGGCTGGACGGCACGGGCGCGCCCGGAACCAGATGGCGCTCCGCTATGGCGCTGACGATCATGCGGCGGATCTGCGCCTGGAGCGGTCTGACCTGCCCCCCCTGGCGTTCGAACAGCCGCGCCCACATCACATTCTCGACCCGCGCCGCCATGCGCTCCGCACCCGTCCCCTTGTCTTACCGGATTGTTTCCACGCGGGACGGCGGCGGGTCAACCGCCAGGGCGGCCTACACCCGCCCTTTCCATGGCACCATCCGGCGTTCGATCCACCGCATGCCGAGGTCGATGGCGAGCGCGATGATGCCGATGACCAGGATGCCCATGATCACCACGTCGGTGACCAGGAAGTTGGACGCGTTCAGCACCATCTGACCCAGCCCCTCGGTGGCCGCGACCATCTCGGCCGCGACCAGCGTGGTCCAGCCGAAGCCCATGCCGATGCGCATGCCGGTCAGGATCTCCGGCAGGGCCGCGTGCAGGATCACGTGGAACACCGTCTGGCTGCGGCTGGCACCCATGGAGCGGGCGGCGTTCAACTGCTCCGCCGTCACCGAGCGCACGCCGGCCCGCGCGCTCAGCGCCAGCGGCGCGAAGATGGCCAGGTAGATCAGGATCACCTTGGACAGCTCGCCGATGCCGAACCAGATGACGATCAGCGGCAGATAGGCCAGTGGCGGCAGCGGCCGGTAGAACTCGATCGGCGGGTCGAAGATGCCGCGCGCCACCCGGCTGATGCCCATGGCGATGCCGACCGGGATCGCCGTCACGCAGGCCAGCAGGAAGGCGCTGAACACACGGAACAGGCTGGCCATGGTGTGGCCCAGCAGCGTCGTCTCGCCATAGGGCTCGAACAGCGTCTCGACGAAGCGCTGGATCACCGCCTCCGGGGTGGGGAGGAAGATCGGCGGGACCCACCGCATGTGCGACGCGATCCACCACAGCGCGATCAGCGCGAGCGTCGAGATGGTGCTGATCACGGCGGTGCTGCCGCCCTCCCCCGCCACCGGGCCGCCGTCGGACTTCAGGCCGAGCAGAGCGCGCAGGGAAAAGCGGCGGGCGGGTGCCGCCGCCTCACTGTGTGGCGTGGATGACATTCAGAATCTCCTCGCGCAGGCGGATGAAGTCCGGCGACGACTTGATCGCGCGGGCCGGTTCCCCCGCCACGTAGCGGCGCGAGAATTCCGTTTCGTACTCGTGCACGATGCGGCCGGGGCGTGGCGACATGACGATCAGGCGGGTCGCCATGAACAACGCCTCCTCCACCTCGTGGGTGATGAAGAAGGCCATCTTGCCGGTGGCGTTCCACACCTGCAGGATCAGTTCCTGCATGGATTCCCGGGTGAACGCGTCGAGCGCGCCGAGCGGCTCGTCCATCAGCATGATGTCCGGGTCGTTCGCCAGCACGCGGGCGAGACCCACGCGCTGAAGCATGCCGCCGGACAGCCGCCAGATCGGCGCATCGGCGAACTGGTCGAGCCCGACGAGGCGCAGCTTCTCGCGCGCCACCTCGTAGCGCCGGCGCTTGTCCACCCCGGCCATCTTCAGCCCGAAGGACGCATTGTCGATGACGTTGAGCCAGGGGAACAGCGCGTGCTTCTGGAACACCACGCCACGGTCGCGGCCGGGACCGGCCACCCCGTGGCCGTGCAGCAGGATTTCCCCCGCGGTGGGCTTCAGGAAGCCGGCGAGACAGCTCAGCAGCGTGGTCTTGCCGCACCCCGAGGCACCCAGCGCCACCACGAAGTCGTCCTCGGCGATGTCGAGATTGACGTGGTCGAGCGCGCGGACGGTCTGGTCCTTGCCGACCTGAAAGGTGACGGAGAGGTCGCGGATGCGCAGCCCGCCCGGTGCGCCGGACGGTGCGGAAACGGTTCGAGCGGCGGGTTGCGTCGCCGTTGTCATGATAGGGTCCTCCCGCTGGGCGCAATTCCAGGCTCCCCCAGGGGAGAGCGTCGCGGAACACTCCCGATGCGCGTCATCGTCATTCCCGCGATGGCGGGAATCCAGCCCTCTTTCGGCGACGCGCCGGCAAAGCCCTGGAACCCCGCCCGTGCGGAGATGACGGAAAGGAGAGTGCGGCGCCACCCTCTCCCCGAAGGGAGAGGGGCTTGTCAGGCGGCTCTTACTTCTTCGCGGCAGCGGCGGCGAAGGTCGGGTTCACGCCGACGCTGTAGTCGGGCAGCACGTTCGACACGCGCTTCTGCTCCTTCAGGAACTCCGCGGTGTCGGCAAGCGCCTTGGCGGCACCGGAGTTCTTGCCGCCGCCCAGCCAGCGCTCGGACGCCTGCACGTCCGGCGGCAGGAAGCGGTAGAGGGCCAGCGCATCGGGAACCATCTCCGGCTTGGCGCCGGTCAGCTTGGCGACGGCCGCGACCTCGGCGGAGCCGGTGGTCCAGGCAGCCTTGTTCTGGCGGTACTTCTCGTCCGCCGCGGCGATGGTCTGGACGAACTTGGTCATGAACTCCGGGTTGGCCTTGGCGAAGGACTTCTGCACGATCAGCCCGTCGAAGGTCGGCCGGCCCTTGTCGCTGAGCCCGCCGGAGGAGACCAGCACCTTGCCGTTCTGCTTGGCCTGCGACAGCGCCGGATCCCAGATGAAGGCGCCGTCGATGTCGCCGCGCTGCCAGGCGGCGGCGATCTCGGCCGGGCGCATGTTCAGCACCTGCACGTCGCCCGCCTTGAAGCCGAACTCGCTGAGCGCGAACATCAGGTGGTAGTGGCTGGTGGACACGAAGGGCGTCGCCAGCTTCTTGCCCTTCAGGTCGGCCGGCTTGTCGATGCCGGAGCCGTTGCGCACGACCAGCGCCTCGGCGTCGCCGATGTCGTCCAGGATCCAGAACAGCTCGACCTCGACGCCCTGGCTCAGCGCCGCGGCGATCGGGCTGGAGCCGGCCTCGCCAATCGCCACGTCGCCCGACGCCATGGCCTTCACCACGTCGCCGCCGCCGCCGAACTGGCGCCAGTTGATCTTCCAGCCGGTGGCCTTCTCAAGGTCCTGGTTGGCCATCGCCACGCGCCAGGGAACGATCATGTCCTGGTAGGCGATGGTGATTTCCTTCGTCTGGGCGTTCGCCGCGAAGGGTGCCAGCACCGCGAAGGACAGGCCGGCGGCCAGCCATTTCAGGTTCCACGTCATCTCGAAGCCTCCACTGTTTTCTGGGGTGAACCGGTTCCGGGTGTTTGTTCTTGGTCGGCGATACGGCAAGGCCGCCGGGGATAAACCGGCGGCCTTGTCTGGTGCTCAATGCTTGGCGAGAACGCTGCGGACGATCTCGGCCATGCGGTCGATCTCCTCGCCCTGGATCACGAAGGGCGGGGCGACGATGATGGTGTCACCGGTCGCCTTCACGTGCACCCCGGCGTCGTAGAGCTGCTTCTGGATCAGGTTGCCGCGCTTGCCGGGGGAACCCATGGGCGCGAAATCAACACCGCCCAGCATGCCGTAACCGCGGATGTCCGTGACCACCGGCAGGTCGCTCAGCGAGAACAGCGTGTCGAGGAAATAGGCCGACATCTGCTGCGCCCGCTCGAACAGCTTCTCGTTCTCGTAGATGTCGAGCGTGGCGAGCGAGGCGGCGCAGGCCGCCGGGTGCGCCGACCAAGTGTAGCCGTGGAAGAACTCCACCGCCTCCTCGGCCGCCGAGTTCACGATGGTGTCGTGGATCTCCTGCTTCACCGCGACCGCACCCATCGGCTGGGCGCCGTTGGTGATGGCCTTCGCCATGGTCATGATGTCCGGCACCACGCCGAAGCTCTGCGCGGCGTAGGCGCGACCGGTGCGGCCGAATCCGCAGATCACCTCGTCGAACACCAGCAGGATGCCGTGCTGGTCGCAGATCTGGCGCAGCCGCTCCAGATAGCCCTTGGGCGGCACCAGCACGCCGGTGGAGCCGGCGATCGGCTCGACGACGCAGGCGGCGATGGTCTCGGCACCGTAGAGCGCCACCATGCGCGCCAGATCCTCGGCCAGCTCGGCCCCGGTCTCCGCCTGGCCCTTCACGAACTTGTTCTCGGGCAGCCAGGTGTGGCGCATGTGGACCGCCGCCGGCAGGCCGAAGCCGAACGTCTGGCGGTTGCGCACCATGCCGCTGAGCGCCACGCCGCCGAAGTTCACGCCGTGGTAGGCGCGCTCGCGCGAGACGAACAGCGTGCGCTGGCCCTCGCCCTTCGCCCGGTGATAGGCGAGCGCGATCTTCATCGCGGTGTCCACCGCCTCCGACCCGGAGTTGACGAAGAAGATGCGGTTCATGCCCGGCGGCGTCAGCTTGGCGATGCGCTCGGCCAGCTCGAACGACTTCGCGTGGCTGCGGGTGAAGCTGGGGGTGTAGTCCAGCTCCATGAGCTGCTTGTAGACGGCCTCGGCGATCTCCCGACGGCCATGGCCGGCGGGGGTGGTGAAAAGGCCGGACGACCCGTCGATGATCGCGCGCCCCTGCGGGTCGTAGAAGTGGATGCCCTCCGCACGCGCGAACAGCTTCGGATCCTGCTTGAAATCCCGGTTGCTGGTGAAGGGCATCCAATGGTTGTCCATGTTCAACCCGGCCTGCCCGGCATCCGTGCCGCGGATCCCATCCATCGTCTCGTCTCCCTCAATCCGAAAGCGTCCGGGCCGACGGGTCCGGCGCCGTCCCGCAGGACGTGGCGCCAGTGTGTCTCACCCGTGGCGCGGCGGTAGATCCAGATTGGGACATTCGGCTGGTTCAAACAACGGCTTTCGGCCGGTCTTCTCCGACGGGACGATCCCGCCCGTGGCCGGTTGTGGGTTCGATCGCAGTTCCCGACAACCAAGGATTTGCAACGATGGCAAAGGACGACGCGAAGAAAGCCCATGATCTGGCCGAACAGGCCCTGGACAAGGTCGAGGACGGCGACACACGCGCCGGCAAGCGGCTGGTGGAGGAAGCCCGCAAGCTGGATCCAGAAGCGGTGGAGGACGTTGCCCGCGAGGTCGAGGAGGACCGCAAGAGCGCCGACAAAGCCTGAGCGCTCCCCACACACCCTTCCGGTTTCGGGCGGATGCTGCCATACAGGACGCATGCGCCCGCTCACCGCCCTGACCATGACCCTTTGTCTGGCATTCGCCGGGCCGGCCGCCGCCGTCACCGTGACGGCCGGTCAAGCGGAGGCGCGCGATGTCGCACGCGCGGCCAACTGCACGCCGACCAAGCTGGAGGCCGTCAGCTACAACCCCGGCCGGCAGGGCCAGACGGTGTTCAAGGTGAGCTGCTCGGAGGACAAGGACGCCTTCGTGCTGGTTCAATGCCGCGGCCGGACCTGCGCGCTGCTGCGGTAGCCCCGAGGGGCCGGTGCCACCCGGCCGAAATTCAGCTTTCCTTAACCGCAGGCCCCCGCAATGGGCGCATCGAAGGTTGGAGAGCGGCCATGGCGCGCGTGCACCGGTTGGGCATTCTTGCGGCGGCGCTGGCGCTCGGCGCCTGCTCGGACGCTGCGGTCGGTGTCGGCATCGCGGCGAACATCGTCTCCCTGAACGCCACGGACAAGACGCTGGTCGACCATGTCGTCTCGGGCATCAAGGGGGAGGACTGCTCGGTCGTGTCGCTGGAGCAGACCGGCTACTACTGCCCAGAGAAGGTGGAGGTGGTGCGCTCCAACGTCTATTGCTACCGCACGCTGGCGGCGGTCGACTGCCATTATCTGCCCGACCCCTACAAGAACGGCCACACCGCCCTCGCCAGCCCGCCCCCCGTCATCCGCCCGCTGCCCAAGAAGAAGGGCTGGTTCGATCAGGAATAGCGCCGGCTTCGGAATTGCCGGCCACAGCCTCATGATTCCGCCGGATCCTCGAAGAAGCGCGTCAGGATCGGGTGGAAAAGCCGGGCGTGCAGGAGGTTGGGGGTGATGTCGTGGGCGCTGATGCCGTTGAGCGTGAAATGCTTGACGCCCACGAAATCCGTAAGCTCGGCGGCGGACCGCATGTCCGCCTCGTTGTTCGCGCCGCAAAAGATGGTCGTCCGGGGCGGTGATCGCCCCTCCTCCTCGTACCGCCGGTACAAGGGGCGGAGATCGATGTCATCCGGCCCGAACCGCCGCCCCGTCTTGGCGTGGATGTGGGCCAGCCAGCGCGGTCGGCGCGGCTGGAAGACCATCGGTGAAAAGGCCAGAACGGCCGTGGCCCCCATATCAAGACCGTAGCGGAGCGCCGCGTAGCCTCCACTCGACTGACCGAAGCAATAGAGCTGCCGAGTGCCGATGTTGGCCGCAAGACGGCGCAGGATGTGCTGGGCCGCTTCGAGACTGTTTCCCATCCCGCCGATGCCGCCGAGGTGGAAGGCATCCAACGCGTCGAAGACATGGATGACGTTGACGCCGTGCGGTTCCAGCAGGCGCTGCATCAGATAGACCGACACCCACATGTGCGCGTAGCGTCCAGGAAACACGAGAACCGTGCGGTGGCTACCCGCCGGCACGATCCAGACATCGCCGACCGGGCACGTCTCCAGCGGGATCGCCGGGACCGGGTTGCCCTGCGTCAGGTCCGTGTCCCACAATTCCCAGCCTATGGCGAGGAGCTGCTCGACCCTCACCGTCAGTTCGGGATGGGAGCGCAGGGACTCCAGATGCTCCATGGTCCAGCGGATAATGCCGAGCCGCATCAGAAGCTGGCACGCGGCCAGCCGCCGTTCCGGGGACGACGCGGGATCCTTCAGGACGTCGAAGGCGTACTCCGGCGGCTTGTTCAGCGTATGGACCCATTCCGGAATGTCGCTCATGGGTCCGCCAACTGTTCCGCAAGCGCATCGATGCTCCGGTCGCCATCCATGAAGATTTCCGGGTGGATCGCCCGGCCGAACGCGCATTCGAACTGCATCGCCATTTCAATCGCGTCCACCGAATCAAGATCGTAGGTGGACAGCGGGGCGGCCGGATCGATCGTGCCGGAATCGACCCCCAGCAAAGTCGCCACATGCACCATGATCCAGCGGTTCACCGCGGTCACGGTGGGGACGGTCAGCTCCTCCATCACGCATTCCTCTTCTCAGGCTTCGGCGGCCGCGGCCGGCTCGTATCCCCGCTCAAGCAGGTCGAGCACCGCACCGCACACATTCTGCGCCTCCCCCTTCCACGGGTGGTGGTAGGGGGTGACGCCGGGGCTGCGGTTCATTTCCAGGATCCAGTATCGCCCAGGCGCCGCTGGCTCGCCGGGATCGCGGATCATCACGTCGATCGCGGAGACATTGAGACCCGGTACGGAGTTGCAGGCCGCCGCGACCACCCCGGCATAGCTCGGGTGGACGAGGCCCGGGGCGGCGATGCTGTCGGCGCCGGTCGCCCCGTTCGAAGTGCCGCGCAGACACACCCGCTCGCCGGCTGCCGGCACATCCTCCAGCCTGCGTCCTTGCGTCTCGAGGAAACGGCGGACCTCGTCATCCACCACGATCGGCTCATGCCCTGGCACGGACCGCCGCCGGCGCCGGAGGTTCTTCGCCTCGATCAGCCGGATGAGGTCGGCACTCCCGTCACCGACCACGCTGGCCGGCCGGCTGAGCTTCACGGCCACGACGGCGGGCCGCACATAGAAGAAGCGGATCAGCGACCCGCCGACACTCTCCTCCACCAGGATCTTCTGGTAGCCGGCCGCCACCCGCCGGACCGCCGCCTCGAAATCCGCGCGCTTGCGGATCGACGTGACGACGCAGTCGCCTTGGGTTCCAAGGTTGGGCTTGACGCACAGAGGGCCGGGCATGGCGTCGAAGGCCCGCAGCGCCGCGGCCAGATCGTTGCGGCGGAAGACCCGCCCGGACGGAACACAGAAGCCACGCTCGGCCAGATGGAGCTTCAGCCGGTTCTTGTCCCGGACGACGAGCGTCGCGTCCTCGTTGACGTGGCGGCCGAGCCTCCCCCAGGGATCACGGCCACCCTCCACCAGCCAGCCGGCCGAGAAGTAGTACCGGCGCCCGCCCGCCGTGAACGTCAGCCAGCGCCTCGGCTCCGGGAACCGCCCTCCATAGGGTGCGATGACGTACCGCGCGCCGATCCCCTTCGCGGCGGCCGCGGTCCTCATGCAGATGGCGTGGTAATCGCTCGTGTCGTCGGTAAGACTGTCCATTCCTGCACTCACATGGATCGGGCGTCGGGATCGGGCCGTCCGGACGTGGTGCGGCGGTGGCGTTCGAAGGCCGCGACGAAACGCGCGTAACCGATGGTGTGGATCGCGCGCCGCTGTTCGTGAAGGCTCGTCTGCGGAAAGGCGTTCGCTTCGATCACCCAGAGACGGTCGTCCTGATCGACCGCGACGTCGATTCCCAGCTCCGACATCGGGGCACCGTGGTGATCATCGACGACACGCGCGATCGCCAGGACGAGGTCATCGATCTCCCGCCCGACGTCCGCCACCGTGCGCCGGCGCCCCTCGAAGAAGCCGGCCAGCGAACCCTGGTAGCCGCCGCGGGCGATGTTGCTGACCCTCATCCCGTATTCCGCCATCCGCACATAGGACCGCGTGGTTCCCCAAGTCCCATCATCGCGTCGTTGCAGATGAATACGAATGTCTGCGGCCCGTCCGTCGGCCGTCCGGGATGAAATGTATCGCTGGACCAGAAATCGGCGATAGACGAGGCGCCCGGCAAGGCGCCCGCCCAGGAAGGTCAAGAGCTCGTCAAGGCTGCCGACCCGCAATTCCCGATCGCGCTGCAACCGCCAGCCGCCCTCATCCCTGTCGATGAAATACAGCCCGATCCCGTTCCGGCCATCGGCCGCCTTGACCACGGCTTGCGGATGGTCGTGAAGGAAGGCCCGCATCACCTCCATCACACCGTCGGCCGGCAGCTCGGCAACCGGCACCACATACCGGTCCAGCCCGGCCCGGCGCAGCAGGACGGGCAGCGTCAGCTTGTCAATCTCGGCATCGGCGATCACCGGACACCGGGCGGCGATCCACGCCGCCACCGTGCGATGGTGATCGGTCAACGGGCGCCCCTGGACGATCACGACATCGGGCAGCGTCAGGGCACCGGGCTCCCACCGGCCATCCTTCCAACGCTCACCCCACAGGCATCCGGGTTCGGAGCGTTCCGCACCGATCAGCGTCAGACACGCCCCCTGGATCGCGCTCTCCCCGAGCAATGCCCTCAACCGCAGCGGCGGAAAGCTCTGGTTGATCGCCCCACCGAATGACAGAATTCCGATTGTCACCATGCCCGGACATGAATCTTAACAGTTCTGACGAATTTTGATGAATTCGTCAAGACTTAGAGAATAAATCACTGCACACAGCTTAACGCCGCGCTTGAGCTGGTCAAGCGGTTTGTGCACAACGCGCCATTGACACCACTGTGAAGAAATACTCAATGCCGCCAATTTTTTCTCTCAATCAGCGCGCGAGGGAGCGGTCCACCAATGGGGTCGGCTTGACACACGCCGAACCAACGGAACACGTTGCCCGCGTGGATCGGGCGCCTATCAATCACCTGGCGCATTCGGACAGTTCGATCAGGTTGCCGTCGGGATCGCGGATGTAGACCGAGCGGATCGGCCCAGTGGCGCCGGTGCGCTCCACCGGACCCTCTTCGATGTCGAGTCCCTCGGAGCGCAGACGACTGATCATCGCATCGAGTTCGCCCGCGACGATGAAGCACAGATCGGCCGAGCCCGGCGTCGGGCGGATCGCCTTCGGCTCGAACTCGCGCCCGGCCTCGTGCAGGTTGATCTTCTGCTTGCCGAAGGACAGAGCCTTGCGCCCCTGGCCGAAGGTCACGACCTCCATCCCCAGCACGCGGCTGTAGAAGTCGCAGGTGACGGGGATGCGGGCCACCGTCAGGACGATGTGGTCGATGCGCTGGATTGTCATGATCATCCCTCTCCGTTCCTGATCCCGACGGTCATCACCGGACCGACAGCAGCAGCCCCGTCAGCACCAGCATGGCACCGAACGAGCGCCGCAGCGCCCGCTCCGAGCAGGCGTGGGCGACGGCGACGCCGGCCGACACCGTGGCGATCCCGCCCAGCGCCAGCGCCAACCCGATCGGCCAGTCCACGCTCCGCTCCCCCGCGTAGCTGGCGAGCGCCGCCGCCGCGCTGGGCGTGACCAGCGCCAGGGCGACGCTCTGCGCCGCACGCTGCCCGAGCCCGAAGAACCCCGTCAGCAGCGGCGTCGCGACCAGCCCGCCGCCCACGCCGAGCAGCCCCATGCTGCATCCCCCGGCCAGCCCGACCAGCGGCATGAAAGCCGCTCGTGCCGGCGTCCGCGCGGTCCATCCGAAACGCTCGAGAAGCTGGCCCAGCCCGACCGCCATCAGGAACAGGGCGAACAATGTGCGCAGCAGCGTCGGATCCAGCCCATGGGCGATGCGCGCCGCAGACCAGGTGGTTACGGTGGCCACCACCGCGACACCGGCAGCGGCCCACCCCAGCCCGACCGGGTTGCGCCGTACATAGCGCCACCACGCCATGACGAGGTTGGGCACCATCATCGCCAGCGCGGTGCCCTGCGCCGTAGCCTGATCCATGCCGTAGCCCAGGACCAGCACGGGAATGGCGATGATGCCGCCGCCGATGCCGAACACGCCCCCGAAGAATCCGAGGACCGCACCGAGTGCCAGGGCGGGAAGCGCGGTGCTGACGATGTCCATGGTGGTGCCGGGTTGTCGATGATGTTCGTGAGCATATTGCTATCCTCCACACCATCAATGCCGCTATACTCGCGACACTCATGCGCTGAGAGCAATAATCGCCGACCATGGACCACGCGGCGGATCTCGCCTTCTTCGTCACGCTGACGCGCCATCCGACGCTGGCGGCGGCGGCGCAGGACCTCGGCGTCACCGCCCCGGCGGTCAGCCGCCGGCTGGCCGCGCTGGAGGGGCGGCTCGGTGTGCGGCTGCTCAACCGCACCACCCGGCGCCAGAGCCTGACGGCCGAAGGCGAGCGCTACCTGGAGGAAGGTCGGCGCATCCTGGGCGACATCGAGCAGCTCGAACGCGAGCTTACCGCCAGCCGGCAGGCGCCGCGCGGCCTGCTGCGCGTCAACGCCGGGATCGGTTTCGGGCGCCGGCATGTCGGCCCGGCCATCGGCGACTTTGCGCGCCTGCATCCGGAGGTCGAGGTCATCCTGCAACTGACCGACAAACCGCTGGACCTCGCGGCGGCGGGTGTGGACATCGGCATCCGCATCGGCATGGGGGCCGACACCGGGCATCTCACGCGCAAGATCGCGTCGAACCACCGCTATCTCTGCGCCTCGCCGGCCTATCTCGCCCGCCATCCGGCACCGGCGACTCCGCGCGATCTGGCGGACCACCAGTGCATCGTGATCCGTGAATATTTCGGGGCCTACAACATCTGGCAGCTGGTGTCCGGCAACGCCCAGCAGGCGGTCAAGATCCACGGCCGGCTTGCCACCAACCATGGCGAGGTCGCGGTCGACTGGGCCATCGCCGGGCACGGCATCATCCTGCGCTCGCAATGGGATGTGGCGCACTGCCTGCGCTCCGGCGATCTGGTCCGCGTGCTGCCGGACTGGTCCGGGATCGACACCGACATCCACGCCATGTACCTGCAGCGCCACCACCTCTCAGCCAAAGTGCGGGTGTTTCTGGATTTCCTGTCGGAACGCTTCGCGGAGCACCGGCGCTCGGCGTCGCGCTGGTAGGCGGTCAGCGCACCTTCTTGGCGACGAAGGCCTTGGCGATGGCCTTCATGGCGCTTTCATGCGTCACGCCCTTCGGGGCGCCGTCACCGCGGTTGACGATGGTGGTGGCGACCTGCATGGGCGCGGCCGGGCGCGGGGCCGGGTCCTCGCCCATGCGGCTCAGCACCCGCTCCAGCGCCTCGCGCGACAGGCCGCCGGACGTAACACCACGCGGCGCCGGCCGAGAGGAGCCGGATGGGCCGCCACGGCGCGCCACGCCCTCGATGGCGGCACCGGTGATCGCCTTCAGGAACGGCTGCGCCATGCCCAGCAGCAGCCGCTCATCCTTTGTCGCCCAGGTCATCAGCAGCTTCTGCGCCATCGCGCGGCTGCCCTTCGCGGCGACCAGCGCCTCGCGCACCTTGCCATCCACATACGAGTCCGCCATCGCGGGACCTCCTCCGACGATGGGACCACTGTCGGCGTCCAGCGTTAACAAAGGGTTGCACCGTCATCGACAAAGGGCCGCGATTGAAGCGGCGGCCGGGATGGTGGATACTGCCGACATGCTGATCGAAACCTTCGCCGATGTCATCTGCCCCTGGTGCTACATCGGAAAGCACCGCCTGACCCGCGCGTTGCGCGAGCGCCCGCGGCTGGCACCCGAAGTCCGCTGGCAGGCCTTCCAGCTCAACCCCGACATGCCGGCCGGCGGGATGGAGCGCAGCCAGTATCTGGCGAACAAGTTCGGCGGGGCGGAGCGGGCGCGCCAGATCAACACCGTGATCGAGGAGACGGCGGAGCGCGACGGCCTGCCCATCAACCTGCACCGCATCCGCCGCACGCCCAACACCTTCCAGGCGCACCGCGTCATCCGCATGGGCAACCGCCGCGGCATCGGCGGCGCCGTGGCCGACGCGCTGTTCCACGCCTATTTCGTCGACGGGCTCGACATCGGCGACCGCGACACGCTGGCCGCCTGCGGGGCCACCGCCGGCCTGGACTTCCAGGAGGTGAAGACGGCGCTTGCCGGCGATGCGGAGGTGATCGGCGTGCAGGCGGCCGACTCGCTGGCGCGACAGCTTGGGCTCCAGGCGGTGCCCTGCTACATCTTCAACCGCCGCTACGCGCTTTCCGGCGCGCAGGAGCCGACCAGCTTCCTGCCGCTTCTCGATCTCGCCGTCAGCGAGGGCACCGACGCCGCGGCGGAGTGACCGCCGCCCCCGTCAGCGCATCCGCTTCATCACCATGCCCACGCCGACCGCGCCTGCCGCGATCAGCAGCGCGACCAGAAGCACCACCACGCCGACGGCGCCCAGCACGCCCTGGAAAGTGTCCCAGAAGCCGAACTGGGCGACCAGGATGACGAGGATCAGGAACAGGACGATGGGCATGGTGCGGACCTCGAAGGTGGCGTTTGTCTCCCGGGTAAACGCCGCAGACGCCGGTTGGTGCCCTGCGACGCCCGGCAACGCGCGTATCCGGCATGACGGTACGGCATGCTGCGGACGCGAAGGGTTCTGCTAAGGTCGAACTCCCTCCCGTCCGCCGGTCTCCGTTCCCCATGCGCGATGACAATGTGCCGCTCGGCATCGTCCTGATGCTGGCCACCGTGTTCCTGTTCTCGGTCATGAACACGATGATCAAGGAGCTGTCCGCGGACTATCCGATCAACCAGATCGTCTTCTTCCGCAGCGCGTTCGCGCTGATCCCGGTGGGCATCGCGGTCGCCCTGAACCCGGTCGGGCTGCGGGATCTGCGCACCGCGCGCCCCTGGGGCCATCTGTGGCGCGGCCTGTTCGGCGGCATGGCGATGGTCCTGTCCTTCCTGTCCTTCGCCCTGCTGCCGCTGGGCGAGGCGGTGGCGCTGAACTTCGCGGCTCCGCTGTTCCTGACCGCGCTGTCGGTGCCGCTGCTGGCGGAGAAGGTCGGCGTGCACCGGTGGAGCGCGGTGGCGGTGGGCTTCGTCGGTGTGCTGGTCATGGCGCGGCCGGGAGCCGACGTGCTGAACCTGGGCGCGCTGGTGGCGCTGGCCGCGGCCTTCTTCCAGGCGCTCGCCATGATCATGGTGCGCCAGCTCGGCCGGTCGGAAAGCCCGAACGCGACCGTCACCTACTTCACGCTTCTGACCACGATCCTGTGCGGCGGCACCCTGCCCTTCTGGTGGCGGACACCCGACAACGGACACGACCTTTGGCTGCTGATCGGCTGCGGCCTGATCGGCGGTGTGGCGCAGCTTCTGATGACGCGGGCCTACATGGCGGCACCGGCCTCGGTCATCGCCCCCTTCAACTACACCAGCATCCTGTGGGCGGTTCTGCTGGGCTGGCTGCTGTGGAGCGAGGTGCCGACCACCCACGTGATCGCGGGTGCGGCGGTGGTGGTGGCCAGCGGCCTCTACATCCTCTACCGCGAAACGGTGCGGCGGGTGCCGATAACCCGACCGGCGATCCCCGGCGACGACTGAAGCCGCCGCCGGGACGCCGCCACCGGTTCAGGAACCGGCCGCCTTGGCATCGCGCCGCGCGACGCTGACGCCCCCGACGGCGTACTGGTTGCGGGGCATGTCGATGGCCTCGATGCGGACATCGCCGGGCTGGCAATCGACGGTGCTGCAGATTGCCTCCGTCACAGCGGCGAACATGGCCTCCTTCTGCTCCTGCGTGCGGCCTTCAAGCAGGCGTATCTGTACCAGCGGCATAATGACTCCCTCTCAAGCGGCGGCGGAAGTGCCGGACCGGTCCAGCCAAGCGGCGACCCGCTCGTGCACGCGGGCGGCCGTCAGGCCGTACTTGTCCTGAAGATACGGCACGGAGCCGCATTCGATGAAGCGGTCGGGAATGCCGATCTTCAGCATGGGCCGGAGAATCTGTGCCTCCTGCATGGCGTCGAGAACGAGGCTCGTCAGGCCGCCGACCAGCACGTGGTTCTCCGCGGTCACCAGCCGGGTGACCGAGCCCGCGAACTCCGCCACCGCGGCGGCGTCGAAGGGCTTGATGGTGCCGACATGCAGGACCGACGCGCGCACGCCCTGCGTCTCCAGCTTGCGGGCGGCGTCGAGACAGCGCTCCGTCATGAAGCCGGTGCTGACGAAGCCGACGTCGCCGCCCTCCCCGAAGCGGGTGGCCTTGCCAACCTCGAACCGGTAGGTGGCGGGGTCCAGCACCACCGGCACGTTGCCGCGCAGCAGCCGGCAATAGACGGTGCCGGGGATGTCGATGGCCTGCTCGGCGATCTGCTGCATCTCGGTGGCGTCGCAGGGATCGATGACGGTCACGTCGGGAATGGCGCGCATCAGCGCCAGATCCTCGATGGCCTGGTGGGTGCCGCCATAGCCGGTGGTCAGGCCGGGGTTGCCGGCGAACATCTTCACAGCAGCCCCGCCATGGGCGCAGGCGATGGCGAGGAAGTCGTGCGCGCGGCGCGTGGCGAAGGCGCCGTAGGTGGTGCAATAGGCTGTCCAGCCCGTCTTGGCGAGGCCGGCCGCCACCGACACCAGCGCCTGCTCCGCCATGCCGACGTTGAAGAAGCGGTCGGGATGGGCGTCGCGGAACGGGTGGACGTCGGTGTATTTGCCGAGGTCGGCGGTCAGCACCGCCAGCCGGTCGCAGCGCGTGGCGGCGGCCAGCGTGCCGGCGGCGAAGGGGGCGGTGCGGAAGGGGCGGTCCTCGATCCGTTCGAGTTCGCCCATGCCCAGCGTGCGGCCCTTAAGCATTCTCGGCCTCCAGTTCCTTGGCGATCACGTCCCATTCGTCGGCGCCCACGCGGATGAAGTGCGCCTTCTCCCGCGCCTCCAGCCGGGCGATGCCCTTGCCGGGCTTGGTGCGCATGACCACCACCTTGGGCCGGCCGCGCGCCATGCGCGCCCAGTGCATGGCGCCGACCACCTGATCCAGCGCGTTGCCGTCGATCTCGATCACGTCCCAGCCGAAGGCCCGCCACTTGTCCGCCACCGGTTCGATGGGAACGACCATGGCGCCGTCCGCCTGGATGCCGTTGCAATCGACGAAGGCGACGAGGTTGTCGAGCCCGAAGGCGTTGGCCGCCGTCGCCGCCTCCCAGGTCGAGCCCTCCTGCAACTCGCCGTCCGAGACCTCCACGAAGACGCGGGCGTCGCGCTTGGACAGCCGGTAACCGAGTGCGGCCCCCACGGCGATGCCCAGGCCATGACCGAGCGAGCCGCCGGTCATCTCCACGCCCGGCACCCGTCCCTCGATGGTGCTCATCTCCAGCGGGCTTTCGTCCGCGCCGTAGGTTGGCAGCGATTCCTTGGACACATAGCCGATGTCGGCCAGCACCGCCCACAAGGCGATGGAGTAATGCCCGGTGGACAGGAAGAAGCGGTCGCGGTCCTCCCACTCCGGGTTGTCGCGGTCGTAGCGCAGTTCATAATGGTAGAGGGTCGCCAGGAACTCGGCGAGCCCGAGCCCCTGCCCCAGATAGCCCTGTCCCTTGCCGGCCGCCTGCACCAGCATCAGCCGGCGGAGCTGCAGCGCCTTCTCCTTCAGGAAGCTCAGGTTCGGGGTTTCGCTGGGGTGGTTGGTCAAGGCCATGCCCGCCTCCCTGTTGTATGATACATGATATATCCTTGTTTTGCGTATGGCTCCGCGCGTTCGGAACCGGCCATCAGGCCGCCGTGCCCGCGTCCAGGGTTTCGATGCGCCGCATGGCGTCGACCAGCGACGCGGCGGTGACCGGCACGGCGAGGTTGGCGGTGTGCGGGGCCGTCATGGTCAGCCGGGCGATCTCCGCGATCTCGTCCGCCGTCGGATCGGCCATGCCGAGGTCGCTAAGGCTGCCCGGCAAGCCGATGCCGCGGATGAAGCCCGCGATGTCGTGCAGCTCCGCATCGTCGCGGCCCTCGGCCGCAAGCTGGACCAGGAGGCCGTAGGCCACCTGCTCGCCATGCGGTGCCGCGCTGGCCCCCCGCGCCAGCACCAGCCCGCGGGTCATCGAGTGGGCGATGGACAGACCGCCGTTCTCGAAGCCCAGCCCGCTCATCAGCACCGACGCCTCGACCACCATCTCGACCGCCTCGGTCACCGCGTGGCGCTCGACATCGGCCAGCGCCGTGACGGCGTGCGCGCGCAGCGTCCGGTAGCAGGCCTCGGCGATGGCGCCGGCGGTCAGCAGCGGGCGCGTGCCGAAGGGGGTGACCCCGGTGCCGGCGGCGCAGCCGTCCGCCTCGAACTTCTTGGCCAGCGCGTCGCCGATGCCCCAGCGCAGGAAGCGGGCCGGGGCCTGCGCGATGACGGCGGTGTCGACCACCACCGCCTCCGGGTTCCGGCGCATGCGGTCCACGGCGATCATCACATGCCGCTCGTCGTAGACCGCGATGGCCCCGCTGGTCGGCGCGTCGTTGGAGGCGATGGTCGGCACCGTGACCATCGGGCGGTCGAGCTGCACCGCCACGCCCTTGCCGGCGTCCAGCGCCTTGCCGCCGCCGATGGCGATGACGAGGTCGGGGTCGTGCGGCGCCGCCTCGGCCGTCAGGGCGGCGATGGCGGCGTGGGTGATCTCGCCCGCGAAGGCGAGCATGGGCACCGGCCGCTCGAACTGCGCCGCCAGCCGCTCGCCGAACAGGTCGAGCACCGCCTGGTCGGCGACGATCACGGTGCGCGGCCCGTAGCCGGCGGCGATGCGCGCCAGCCCGTCCAGGGCGCCCGGCCCCTGGATGTAGCGGGATGGTGATCCGAAGATCCTGATCATGGGTGGTCCCTTCCTTCGCTGCGCGGATCAGGCGACCGCGTAGCCGCCGTCCACAGGGATCATCGTGCCGTTGACGTAGCGGGCCTCGTGCGACAGCAGGAAGCCGACGACGTCGGCGACTTCCGACGGATCGCCCCAGCGCCCCATCGGGATGCGGCTGAGGATCGGGCCGGAGCGGTCGGGATCGGTCATCGCGCGCACCGACATCCGCGTCTTCACCCAGCCCGGCGCCACCGCGTTGACGCGCACCCCCTGCCCGCCCCAGGCGACCGCCAGCGAGCGGGTCAGCGCCTGCACCGCCCCCTTGCTGGTGGCGTAGCCGGGGTTGCGGCCGGAGCCGAACACCGACCACATGGACGCGAAGTTCACGATGGACCCGCGGCGGGCCAGCAGCGCGTCCCGCAAGGCCATGCACATGAGCTGCGTGCCGTTGACGTTGACGTCCATCACCCGCTGGAAGCCGTCGGGCGTGAACTCCGCACCGTCATGGACGATGATGCCGGCGGCGTTGACCAACGCATCCACCCCGTCGAAAGCGCTGGCAAAGTCGGCGACCGCGGCGCGGTCGGTGACGTCCAGGTCGCGGTAGGAGAAGTTGCGATCGGCGATCTCCTCCTCCACGTCGCGGCCCAGCGCGTGGACGCGGTAGCCCAGCGCCAGCAGACGTTTGGAACAGGCGAGCCCCAGACCGGTGGCGCCGCCGGTGACGACGGCGACACGGGGTGCCGTCGGGTGAGTGTCGGACATGATGTCAGCCTTGTTGAGGAGCCTCCGGGCGGTCACAGGCCCAGGTAGGTCTCGCGCAGGTGGTCGTTCTTCAGAAGCGCCTCGCCGGTGCCCGACATGCTGATCTGGCCGTTCTCCAGCACATAGGCGGAATCGGCCATCTCCAGCACCTGGAAGACGTTCTGCTCGATGATCAGGATGGACAGGTTGCGCTGGCGGATGCGCGCGATGGACTCGAACAGACGGTCCACCATGATGGGGGCGAGGCCGAGCGACGGCTCGTCCAGCGCCAGCACCCGCGGCAGCGCCATCAGCGCGCGCCCGACCGCCACCATCTGCTGCTGCCCGCCCGACAGGGCGGACGCGGGGGATTGGCGGCGTTCGGCCAGGATGGGGAACAGCTCGAACACCTCCTCCAGCGTCTCGGCCCGGCGGGCGCGGGCGCGGGGGGTGTGGGCGCCGACGATCAGGTTCTCCAGGATCGTCATGCCTGTGAAGAGCTGCTTGCCCTCCGGCGACTGCACGAAACCGGCCTCCACCACCCGGTGCGGCGGCAGCGTGTCGATGCGCTCGCCCCCCAGCTCGATGGTGCCGGCGGTCGGCCGCAGCAGGCCGGAGACGGTGCGCAGCAAGGTGGTCTTGCCGGCCCCGTTGGAGCCGATCAGCGCCACGATGGCGCCGACCGGCAGCTCCAGATCCACGCCGCGCAGCACGCGCACGTCGCCATAGCCGGCGTGGAGGTTGGTGAGCCTAAGCGCGGGACTGGACATAGCGCTCTCCGAAATAGGCCTTCAGCACCCGCGGCTCGGCGACGACGCGCTGCGGCTCGCCGTCGGCGATCAGCTCGCCGTAATCGAGGACCACGACCCGGTCGCTGAGCGACATGATGACCTTCATCACATGCTCGACGATCAACACGCTGATGCCCATGTCACGGATGCGGCGCACCAGCTCCACCATCTCGCCGGCCTCGCTGGGGGTCGCCCCGGCCACCACCTCGTCCATCAGCAGGAGCCGCGGCTCGGTGCAGAGTGCCCGTCCCAGCTCCAGCTTGCGGCGGTCGAAGGCGGTGAGGTTGTTGGCCTCCGCCTCGCGCTGGCGGCCCATGCCAAGGAAATCGGCCATCCACTCCGCCCGCTCGCGGATCCGCGCCCGGTCGCCGGTGCGGCAGAAGCCGCCGACCATCAGGTTCTCGATCACGTTCAGGTCGCCGAAGGGCTTGGAAAGCTGGAAGGTGCGGGCGATGCCGGCCTTGCAGACGTCCCACGGCCGCTTGCCCGCGATGTCCTTCCCCTCGAACAGCACCTTGCCGGTGTCGGGGCGCAAATAGCCGGCGATCATGTTGAAGGCGGTGGTCTTGCCCGCACCGTTCGGCCCGAGCAGCCCCAGGATCTCCCCCTTGCCGACGGAGAAGGACAAATCCTTCACCGCCTGAACGCCGCCGAAACGCTTGCTGATCCCCTGAACGTCCAAAATGGTCGTGGTCATGGACGGCTCCCCCGGCGGTCGGTCAGCCGCTTGGCGAGGCGGCCGAGCGGGGCGATGGCCCCCTTCGGGAAGTAGAGGACGCAGGCCATCAGCACGAGGCCGTACACCACCAGATGCAGGCCCGGCAGGCCGCCGCCGAGGTGGCTGCGCGCCATCTCGCTGATCGGGGTGAGGATGAGGGCGCCCAGCAGCGGCCCGGCGACGGTGCCCTGTCCGCCGATGATGGTCATGACCGCCATGTCGATGGACAGCTCCAGCCCCATGTTCCGCTCCGGGTTGATGTAGCGGAAGAATTGGGCGTAGAAGCTGCCGCCGAGCGCCGTCATGAAGGCGCTGATGGCGAGTGCGGCGAGCGTGGACGGGGTGGGGTTGATGCCCAGCGCCTCCGCCGCGTCGCGATCGCCGCGCACCGCCTTCAGGCAGTAGCCGAGCTTCGACCGCTCCATCAGCCGCGTCGCCAGCATCACCAGGGCGAGCATCGCCAGGATGATGTAGAAGTAGGGCGTCTTGGAGCTGAACTGGAAGGCCCACAGGCTGTCGCCGGCCGCCGGCACCACCAGCCCCTCCGCCCCCTTCAGCGGCACGCCGATGAAGTCGTTGGTGTTCTCCACCCAGATGCGGACGATCTCGGCGAAGGCGATGGTGGTCAGGGTGAAGTACGGCCCCTTCAGCCGGAAGGTCGGGTAGCCGATCAGCACCGACAGCCCGGCCGCCAGCAGCCCGCCGAACAGCATGCCGATCCACGGGCTGAGGCCGAGCTGGGTGAACATCAGCACGGAGACGTAGCCGCCCACACCGCTGAACATGGCGTGGCCCAGCGAGAGCTGGCCGACATAGCCGCACAGGAAGTTCCAGGACGACGCCATGTAGGCGAAGAACAGGACCATGATCAGCGAGTGGATGAGGAAGGGATCGTCCACCAGCAGCGGGACGAGGGCGACGCATCCGAAGCCGAGGCCGGCGGCCAGGGCGCCCAGCGGCAGGCCGGCGGCGCTCCGCGGGGTCGCGGTGATGGTGCGTGTGTTCATGCTCTCCCCATGATGCCCTGCGGGCGCACGAGTAGGATGAGGATGAAGAGGCCCAGCGAGCCGATGGCGGCCGAAGTGGCGGTGATGTGCTGCGAGGCGACCGCCTCGAACACGCCGATCACCATGCCGCCGACGATGCAGCCGGGAATGCTGCCCAGCCCGCCCAGCACCACCACGATGAAGGACTTGATACCGAACGCCACGCCGATGGACGGCGAGATCGGCATGAAGGGCGCGATCAGCGATCCGAACAGCCCGAGCACGGCGCAGCCGATGCCGAAGGTCACGGCGTAGACGAAGGGCACGTTGATGCCCGACAGGGCGGCCGCATCGCGATTCTGGGCGGTGGCGCGGATGGCCCGGCCCATGTGGGAATGGCGCAGCCACCAGGACAGGCCGAGCGCCACCAGCACCGCCGCCAGCGCGCCGATCAGACGCTGCGGGTTCAGCGGGATGGGACCCAGCATCGGGCTCGGCAGGTAATAATCGACCTGCACGGCCCGCACGTTCGGTCCGAAGGCCATCAGCGCGAGGTTGTCGAGCACCAGGAACACGCCGGCGGTCAGCAGCAGCGCGCTCAGCGGCTCGACCACCAGCGCGCGCTCGCGCCGGATCAGCGGCGAGATGATGACGCTCTGCACGAAATAGCCCAGCCCGAACATCGCCGGCACGGTGACGAACACGCTCAGGTAGGGATCGAGGCCCAGCAGGCTCCAGCACCAGAAGGCGATGTAGAGCGACAGCATCAGGAAGGAACCGTGGGCGAAGTTGACGACGCGGAGCACACCGAAGATCAGGCTGAGCCCGAGCGCCACGCCGCCATAGATGCCGCCGAGCAGCACGCCGTTGACGACGGCGAAGGAAAGGATGAGCGGGTCCATGGGGTGGGTCCTACGGGTGGAAGGTGGTCAGGGGGGAGCGGCCGCCGCCGGGGCCGCTCCCTCGTGGCCTGCGGTTCCCGCCTCAGGAGCCCTTGCGTTCGCTCCAGGCCGGAACCGGCCAGACCGGCTTGGTCTCGGAGCCGCGGTTCTCGAGCGGCCAGATGGTGCGGCGCTGGCCGTTCAGGTTCTGCGAGATGACGCCGTGGGCGTGCGTGTTCTGGCCCTGCTCGTCGAACTTGATGCGGCCGTAGCCGGTGATCAGCGCCGGACCGCTCTGGATGTCCGAGGCGGCGATGGCGTCGCGCAGCTTCTCGCGGTCGGTCGAGCCCGACCTCTCCAGCGCGTCGGCCAGCACATACATGGCCGATGCACCCTGCGCGGCGTAGGCGCTCATCCCGTAGCCCAGCATCTCCTTGGTCCGCTCGGCGATGGCGAGGATGGTCTTGTCGTTGGTCTGCTGCAGCTTGTCGATCTGCCAGTCCTCCTGCACGAAGACGTAATCGACGGCGCGCTGCGGCAGGCCCTTGTAGAAGGCCGGATCCTCGGTGCCGCCGCCGACGGAGTGGATGCCGAACGGCAGATCCAGGCGCTGCTCCATGAGCTGGCGGCTGAACAGCAGATGGTCGGGAGTGTAGAGCGCGACGATCACCGCGTCCGGCCGCGCGCCGCGGATCTTCAGGAGCTGGTTGGAGAAATCGACCTGGTTGGGCGGCGCCGCTTCGTCCAGCACGATGTCGTAGCCGCGGTCCTTGGCGAAACGCTTGACGTTGGCGGCGTGCGAACGGCCCCAGTCGGATCCTTCGTACAGCATGGCGATGGTCTTGGGCTTCTTGCCCGTCTCCTTCGCCAGGAGATCGAGCGCGTCGAGCTGCTCGCGCGCGTCGTAGGTCGCCTTGTTGTTGATGCGGAACACGTACTTGAAGTTCCGCTCGGTGATCTCGTCCTTGACCGAGCCGACGACCACCCATGGCGTCTTGTAGCGCTCGGCCACCTCGGTCGCCGGGAAGGTCACGGCGCTGTTGAAGGCGCCGCACAGCGCGGCGACGTTTTCGCGCGTCACCAGACGCTCGGTCTCGGTCACACCGATGTCGGCCTTGGACTGGGTGTCGCCGAAGACGACCTCCAGCTTGGCGCCGTTCAGCGCCTTGATGCCGCCGGCGGCGTTGATCTGCTCGGCCGCGGCCAGGGCGCCGGCGCGGGTCTGGTTACCGACCGTCGCCGATCCGCCGCTCAGCGGCAGGGCGCAGCCGATCTTGACCGCGCTCTGGGCCAGCGCCGGCCCGGCCGCGAGAACGCCGAAGAGCATGGTGGATGCCAAAAGGGCGATCCGGTTCCGTGAAGGCTTGGCCACGTGTTCCTCCCGACTCTGATGGTCCGTTTTATATGATATATCATGTACGGAGAACGTTCGTATGTCAAGCATCCGTCATGCGAACGATCAGCGTTTCAAGCGTTACCCCGCACCGCGCTCCAGGAGGGCCCGAAGCTCGGTCTTCAGGACCTTCCCCATGGGGTTCTTCGGCAGTTCGTCCAGCACGAGCCAGCGGCGGGGCCGTTCGTAATCGGCCAGCCGGCCGGCGCAGAAGGCGGCGATGTCCGACAGATCCGGGCTGACGCCCGGCGGCGGCACGATGCAGGCGGCGACGTCCTCGCCCAAATCCCGGTGCGGCACCGCGACCACGGCGGCCTCGCGCACCGCCGGATGCTGGTAGAGCACATGCTCCACGGCGACCGACGCGATCTTCAGACCGCCGCGGTTGATGATGTCCTTCCGCCGGTCGGTGAAGAACAGATAGCCGTCCTCGTCGAGATGGCCGACATCGCCGGTGCGGATGGCACCACCGACGAAGGCCGCGGCCGTCGCCTCCGGGTTGCGGAAATAGCCGGGCGACACGCCGGGGCCATGGATGGCGATCTCCCCCGTCTCGCCGGGGCCGAGCGCGAAGCCCGCCTCGTCCAGGATGGAGACCGCACACCAGGGCATGGGCACGCCGATGGAGCCGTATTTGCGCCAGCGGTCCTCCGGCGGCAGCACGGTTCCGGCGGGGCCGCTCTCCGTCATGCCGTAGATCTGGACCGGCTCGACCCGCGGCCAGCGCTCCCCAAGGCGCTGGATCACCTCCGCCGGCATGGCCGACCCGCCATAACCGACGCGGCGCAGGCTGGCGACATCGTATTGGCCACGCGCGTACTCCTCGATCATGAAATGCACGACCGACGGGACGCCGTGGTAGAAGGTGCTCCGCTCCGCCGCGATCAGCCGCAGCCGCCCGGCGTTGTCCAGCACGCCCTCGAAGACCAGCCCGGCCCCCGTCGTCCAGCTCGCCATGCAGCCGAGGTTGAGGCCGGAGCTGGTGAAGAAGGGCCAACCGCCCTGGTACAGGTCGCCCGGCCCCAGCCCCAGCGCGGTGCCGCAGCACAGCCCCGCCCCGATCATCGTGCGGTGGGTGTGCATCACCGCCTTCGACCGCGCGGTGGTGCCGGAGGTGAACAGCAGGCAGGTCAGCCGGTCGGGATCATCGGCGACCGGCGGCGGCGCGCCGGCCGCCTCCTCCACCGGCTCGGGCCAACGCACGGCACCGGCCGGCGCATCCGTCCCGGCATCGACCAGAAAAAGCCGCGCCGCCGGCCACAGCGCGGCGATCCGCGCGGCCGACGCGGTCGTCGTCACCACGGCGGCCGGCTCCACCAGCGCCAGCGCGTGGCCCAGCTCCTCGTCCGACGAGCGGGTGTTCAGCGGCGCCACCGCCGCGCCCAACCGCAGGGCGCCCAGCGCGGTGAGGATGCATTCGCGCCCGGCGTCGTTGGTCAGCAGCACACCGATGCGGTCGCCCTCGCGCAGGTCCAGCCGGGCGAACCCCCGCGCCATGGCGTTCATCCGCTCGACAAGCTGGGCGTAGCTCAGCCGGTCCCGCCAGCCGCCGCGGGACTGCGCCGACAGGGCGATCCGGTGCGGCGTCTCCGCGGCGCGGCGCTCCAGCAGTTGCGGAACCGTGAGCAGGAGAAGGTCGGGGGGAGTGTCGGACATCGGCGGCCGGGGCGGTTCGGTTCGTTGCACGAACCTTTCTGGCCGGAAGCCCGTCCTCTTGCGAGGGGGTGGGTGGTCTCTTGTGCAGACCAATGAACGTCTTGCGCCAAAGAGCCCCCGCCGGGACCTTTCGCGTGCCAAGCGAAGGGGAGGAAACGCGATGTTCAAGGCCCAGGAGATGAGGATCCGCGCCTATGGCGGTCCGGAGGCCATGGAAATGGAAGAGGTGACCATCGGTGCGCCGGGACCGGGTCAGGTTCTGGTCCGGCAGCACGCCGTCGGCATCAACTTCATCGACGTCTACCACCGCAAGGGCGTCTTCCCCATCCCCGCCCTGCCGGGTGCCGTGGGGGTGGAGGCCGCGGGGGTGGTCGAGGCGGTCGGCCCCGATGTCGAACGCTTCGCCCCCGGCGACCGCGTCGCCTATGCCGGCCCGCCCATCGGCGCCTACGCCAGCGCCCGGTTGATGCCGGCCCGCGGCCTCGTCCGCATTCCCGACGCCCTGCCCTTCGACCAGGCGGCGGCGATCATGCTGAAGGGCATGACCGTGCATATGCTGGTCACCCGTGTCCGGCCGCTGGCGGCCGGCGACACGGTGCTGGTCCACGCCGCCGCGGGCGGGCTGGGCAGCCTGCTCTGCCAGTGGGCGTCGGCGCTCGGCGCGCGCGTCATCGGCACGGTGGGGTCGGAAGCCAAGATCGAGGCCGCCACGCGCGTCGGCTGCGACGCGGTGATCGTCCACCGGCAGCAGGATTTCGTGGCGGAGACGAAGCGGCTGACCGACGGCGCCGGCGTCGATGCGGTCTACGAGGGCATGGGCGGCGATGTGCTGACGCGCTCGCTGGACTGCCTGAAGCCGTTCGGGACCGCGGTCAATCTCGGACAGGTCGGCGAGCCGCTGGGCGCGGTGCCGCTCGCCGCCCTGGGGCCGCAGCGGTCGCTGTCGGTCGCCGTGCCCGGCGTCTTCGCCCACCTGCGCACCCTGCCCGACCTCCAGGCGGGCGCCGACAGCCTGTTCGCCATGGTCACGTCGGGCCGGGTCCGGCCGGAGATCGGGACGCGGCTCCCGCTGGCCGACGCCGCCGAGGCACACCGCCGGTTGGAGGCCGGGCAGACCACCGGGGCGCTGGTGCTCCTGCCCTGAACCATTGGCGATTGGTCTGGCGGCGAAGCCAGACCGCCGCTTGCCGGGCTGCCGCCCCTCCGCCAATGCTCACCCAACGAACAGTCAGCTTCGGAACAGGTCATGGACTCCCTCTTCACCGACGACGAAAAGGCCTTCCGCCGCCATGTCCGGGCGTCCATCCGCGCGATGCTGCCCGCCGACCTCGCCGAGAAGACGCGGGCCGGCATCCATCTGTCGCGCGAGGACATGGCGCGCTGGAACCGCATCCTCGACGAGCGCGGCTGGGCCGCGCACCATTGGCCGGCGGCGCATGGCGGCACCGGCTGGACGCCGATCCAGCGCTTCATCTTCGAATCCGAATGCGCGGACGCCGACGCCCCGCCGCTCAGCGTGTTCGGCGTCTATCTGGTGGGGCCGACGCTCTACACCTTCGGGTCGGAGGCGCAGAAGGCCCGCTACCTGCCGACGATCCGCTCTGGCGCGGAGTTCTGGTGCCAGGGCTATTCGGAGGCGGACGCCGGCTCCGACCTCGCCTCCCTGCGCACCACCGCGCGCAAGGTGGATGGTGGTTGGGTCATTCAGGGGCAGAAGGCGTGGACGACGGAAGGCCATTTCGCCGACCTGATGATCTGCCTCGCCCGCACCAACAGCGCGGTCAAGCCGCAGGCGGGCCTGTCCCTGTTCATCCTGGACATGAAGGCGCCCGGCGTGTCCGTGCACCCGGTGATCACCATCGACGGCGCACACAGCGTCAACACCGTGTTCCTCGACGAGGTGCGGGTGCCCGACGACGCGCTGGTCGGCGAGCTGGACAAGGGCTGGACCTACGCGAAGTTCCTGCTGGGGCACGAGCGGATCAACAACGCCCAGGTCCACCGCTCCCGCCGCGAGTTCACCCGGCTGAAGGCGCTGGCCGCCCGCACCCCCGCCCCCGGCGGCGGCGTCATCGCCGACCTGCCCGGCATCCGGCAGCGCGTCGCCGGGCTGGAGGTGGAGCTGTCAGCGCTGGAGGCGACCATCCTGCGCATCCTCGCCGACCAGACCCAGGGCCGTGAGCCGGGGCCGGAGGCGTCCATCGTCAAGGTGATCGGCTCCCGCCTCCAGCAATCCATCAGCGATCTCGCCATGGACGTGATGGGGGAGGACGGCATCCACATCACGGAGGACGGGTCCGACCCCGACGCCGGGGAACGCCGCGGCTGGACGGAGCGGCACCTGTTCCGCCGGGTGGTGACCATCTACGCCGGCACCAACGAAATCCAGAAGACCATCATCGCCCGCACCGTGCTCGGGCTCTAGGGGAAGAACCATGCGACGTTCCGACGAGACGCTCGCGGAGGACCGGCTGCTGCGCGACAGCGCGCGGCGCTTTCTGGAGGAGCGGCATCCCTGGAAGGAGCCCGCCGCCCGCCGCGCGGCCGGCGACCCCGCCGCGACGTGGCGCGAGCTGGCCGAGCTCGGCTGGTTCGCCATGGCCGTGCCGGAGGAGCTGGGCGGGCTCGGCGCCGACGCGCACCGCTGCCTGCTGATCCTTCAGGAGGCCGGGCGTGTCATGCTCGACGCTCCCGTCATGACCACGCTGCTGATTGCCCCGCGGCTCGCCGCCGGGTCGGACAGCCCGGCGCTCGCATCCCTGCTGGACGGGGCCGCGGCGGGGGATGTCCGCTTCGCCCTGGTCACCGGCTCCGACCGCGGTGCGCCGCTGCGCGTTGCGGCGGGGAGGCTCGACGGCACCAGCGCGCTGGCCGTCGGCGCCGCCGAGGCGACCCACTGGCTGGTCGTGGCCGACGGCGCCCTGTCGTGCCTGGACGCCGCCGCGACCCCCGCCTTGCGGCAGGAGTTGCGGCTGATCGACGGGCGCGCGGCGTCGGTCCTGCGGTTCGATGGCGTGCCGGTTCCGGACGAGGCGCTGGTCGCCACCGGCGACGCCGCCGCCCGGTTGGCGGCGGAGGCGGCCGATCTCGCCATCGCCGGCACCGTCGCCGACGCGCTGGGCGCGCTGGCGGCGGGCATCGACCGCACCACCGTCTATCTGCGCGAGCGCCGCCAGTTCGGCCAGCCGCTCGCCTCCTTCCAGGCGGTGCAGCACCTGATGGCCGACAGCTACTGCGAGATGGAGGGGCTCGCCTCCCTGCTGCTGTGGCTGGGTGCGGCGCTCGACGGCGATCCGGTGGAGCGCCGCCGCGCCGCCGCCGCCGCCAAGATCTTCCTGGGTCGCCAGGGCCTCGCCGCGGTGTCGCGCTGCATCCAGGTCACTGGCGGCATGGGTATGGCCGAGGAATACCCGATCGGCCACGTCTTCAAGCGGCTCCAGACCGCCGCCGCCCTGTTCGGCACCGCCGACCACCACCTTCACCACCTCGCCGCGGGCTGACCGCCCGTCGTCCACACTGGAGCCCCGGAATGCGCAGCTTTCCCCTGGAAGAGCGGTACGAGACCCTGCGGATCGAACGGTCCGGCCGGCTTCTGACCATCGTGATGAACCGCCCGGCGTCGCTGAACGCGGCCGACGCCCTGCTGCACGAGGAGCTGGCGCATGTCTTCTACGACGTGGCGTCGGACCCCGACAGCGACGTGATCGTGCTGACCGGCGCCGGCCGCGCCTTCTCGGCCGGCGGCGACATCCCCTGGATGCAAGACGCCATCGACACGCCGGAAATGTTCGAGCAGACGGCGCGGGAGGCGAAGCGCATCGTCTTCTCCATGCTCGACCTCGAAAAGCCGCTGATCGCCAAGGTGAACGGCCACGCCACCGGGCTGGGGGCGACGCTGGCCCTGTTCTGCGACGTGGTGTTCGCGTCGGAGGACGCCAAGATCGGCGACCCGCACGTGTCCATCGGCTTCGTCGCCGGGGACGGCGGGCCGGCCATCTGGCCCCAGCTCATCGGCTTCCACCGCGCCAAGGAATACCTGATGACCGGCGAGCTTTTGCCGGCCCGCAAGGCGGCGGAGATCGGGCTGATCAACCACGCGGTGCCGGCGGCGGAGCTGGACGCGGCGGTGGATGCCTTCACGTCCAAGCTGCTGAACGGCGCCACCAAGGCGATCCGTTGGTCGAAGACGGTCACCAACCTGGAGCTGAAGCGCATCGTCCACGCGATCATGGACGCCAGCGTCTCTTACGAGGCGCAGTCGAACCGCACCGCCGACCACCAGGAGGCGGTCACCGCCTTCCGCGACAAGCGCAAGCCGGTGTTCCGAGGCCGGTAACCTCCAGGCTCAGCGGCCGCTCACCGCCTGGTAGCGGTCGCGGAAGCCCTGGCAGTGGGCGCGCATGGCCCGTTCCGCCGCGGCGGCGTCGCGGGCCATGATGCCGTCGACGATGTCGGCGTGCTGGTCCAGCAGAAGCGCGTCGCGCCCGCCGGCGATGGCGGGGTTGCTCAGCGAATAGTCGAAATAGGCCTTCACCGCCTGCCGCAGCACCTCGGTGACGTAGAGGTGCACGGCGCTGCCGGCGGCGCGGGCGATGGTGAGGTGAAGGCGCAGGTCCAGCTCGATCTTGCGCCGCGGGTCGGCGATCGGGCGCCGCATCTCCGCCAGGATGCAGCGCAGGTCGGCACGGTCGCCCGGCGATCCGCGCAGAGCCGCCCGCCGCGCCGCCCAGCCTTCCAGATAGTGACGGATCTCGCAGAGGTCGCGGAAGTTGGTCAGGCTCTCCGCGGCCAGCGCGCCCAGCCGTTCGGCAAGGCCGGCCCCCTCCCCCTCCGCCCGGGCACGGGTGCCGTTGCGCTCGTCGGCGGTGATCAGGCCGCGGTCCTTCAGCGCGGCCAGCGCGTCGCGCACCGACACGCGGCTGACCCCGAACAGGTCGGCCAGGCGGCGCTCGCTGAGCAGCCGGTCGCCATCCTTGAGCTCACCGCTGCCCACCAATGCCGCGATCTCGCGCGCCAGCCGGTCGCGGAGATGCTCGGGGTGCGGCTGGACACTGGCGAGGTCGTTCAGGAGGTCGTCCTCGCTGACCGCCGGCGGAAAGGCGGCATCCGCCGCTTCGGCCCCGCCGGCCAGCCGTGCGTTCAGGATGCGGATCGCCGCCCCCGCGTCGCGCGCCGCCAGCGCCTCCGCAAGTTCCCGGTTGGCCCGCCGCAGCGCCGCACCGTCGTCGGGACGGCCGCACAGCTCGAAGACCGCGGTGAAATGGCTGCCGAGGCTGCGCGCGAGGTGGTGCACCAGCGCCTGCAGCACCGGGCTGCGCGCGGTGTCCGCCAGCAGCAGGCGCAGCAGCGTCTCGTCGCGGGCGAAGCCGGCGGCCGAGGTGGTGGAGGCCATGGCGACCGCGCCGACGATGTCGGCAAGCCGGTCGTCCGACGCCGTTTCCAGCGCGCGGGTGACCAGCCAGCCGTCCAGGAACTCCCGGAATTCGGCGAGGTCGGCCAGATTCTCCCGGTTGGCCGCGCGCAGGTCGGAGAGGGTCTCCACGCTCGGCACCACCCGTGTTCCCGAGCCCTGCACCGCCTCCAGATAGCCGTTGCCCTTCAGCCGGTCGAGCGCCGCGCGGACGCTGACCCGGCTCGCCTGGATGGCGTCGGCGATACGCCGCTCGGGCGGCAGGCGCGCCCCCGGCCCGAGCCGCCCCGAGGCGATGAAGCCCAGCAGGTTCACGGCCAGCCGGTCGGACAGCGCGGACTTGGTCTGCAGTTGGAGCCGCAGCCGGTGCGGCCGGCCGATGTCCGTAAGGTCGAGGGGGCACGGCGTCTCCCCGCGCAGCAGGGCGAGCCGCAGGTCCAGCAAGGCACCCGTCATGGTTTCCTCCCGCTTTCTTGTTGTGCGCACCCGTCAGGCACGTGCCGCCGTGCGCCCGGCCCGTTCCGCCTCCCACTCCCGCACCAGATCGACCATGATCCTCGCCCCGGCGAGGTCCCTCTGGATGGCCTCGCGCGTCGCCTGTCCGTCGCGGCGGCGCAGGCCGTCCAGCACGTCGAAATGACCGTGGCCGTGGCGGGACAGGTCCACCTTGGGCACGCGGGTCAGGAAGATGCGGATGATCCCGCCCATCTTCACCCAGAAGCTCTCCACCGTCGCCTGCAACAGCGGCATCTCCGCGGCCCGCATCAGGGCGAAATGGAACTCGCGGTTCTTGAGGCTGGTGCGGTAGGGGTCCTCCGTGTAGGACGCGATGAACTCCTCCTGGATGCGCGCCAGTTCCTCGATGCCCGCGGGCGAGATGCGCGTGGCGGCCCGTTCGGCCGCCGCTCCTTCGAGAAGGATGCGCATGGTGAGTATCTCGTCGATCTGGGCGGCGTCCATGATCGGCACATAGACCGCCGTCGACGCCTTGATCTCCAGCGCCTGCTCGCTGACCAGCCGGAAGATCGCCTCGCGCACCGGGGTGATGCTGGTGCCGAGCGACTTGGCGAGCTCAGCGATGCGCAGCCGCTCGCCGGGCTCCAACTGGCCGTCGAGCAGCGCGGTGCGCAGCCGGCGGTACACCTGCGCCGACAGGTTCTCGTGACCGACCTGCCCCAGTTGCTGCATGGCGACCTACCGGATGAACTGGTCGACGAAGCCTTCGCCGAGCCCGATCGCGCTGTAGTGGCGCCGGCACATGTCGATCTTCGTGAACACGTCCTCGTAGCCCATGGTGCGGCCGTCCGGATCGACGTAGATCATCGCGCCGTTCACCTGGAACAGGGTGATCATCTCCTCCACCCCCTCGTCCACCACCAACGTGTGGGTCTGGCCCGGCGGCTCGTACACATAGGCGCCGGCGACCGCTTCCCAGTCGTGCTCCAGGTAGCGCCAGCGGCCCTTGATGACATAGGCGTGGACGGGCTGTGGGTGGCGGTGGCGCGACAGCACGCCCGACTTGCGCACGCGCAGCAGATTGACCCAGTAGCCGCGGGTCGCCGACAGGCAGAGCGGACGCAGCCAGACGTTGGGTTGCTGCGGAACCCACAGCCGCTCGTCCTCCGGCACCGCCATCGGGATCACGAGATCCGGCGGCGATTCCGCCGGCTGCGGATGACGGTAGGCCTGACGCGCCTCCTCGGCGGTCTCGCCGACGACGGGCCGGTTGATCGTATCCATGCTGTCCTCCCACTGTCTTTGATGTGTGCCGACGACGGCGCCGTGTTCCGGTCAGGCCGCCACGGCTTCCCCGGCGGCGCCCGCGAACAGGAAACCGGCGAGCAGTCCGAGTTGCGCCGTCAGCATGTGCTCGCCCTCGTGGATGGCGAGGCCGCGGGCCTGGGCCGCCACCAGCAGCGGCGTGACCGCCGGCTGCATCACCACCTCGGCCACGACCGCACCCACGTCGATGCGCGCGGGATCGACGGGCAAGGCGTCCGTCGGCTGCATCCCCAGCGAGGTCGCGTTGACCACCAGATCGAACCCGGCAGGGTCGGGCGGCGCCACCCGCAGTGCCACCGACGGATAAGCGTCGCGCAGCAGATCCACCACCCGCTCGGCCTTCGCGGCGCTGCGGTTGGCGATGGCGAGTTCGGCCACCCCGGCCCCCGCCAGGGCGCCGGCGATGGCGGTCGCCGCCCCACCCGCACCGACCAGCAGAACCCGGCGCCCCGCCGGCTCGATGCCGCGGTGGCGCAACCCGGCGACGTAGCCGACCCCGTCGAACATGGCCCCGACCAGACGGCCGTCGGCACCGCGGCGGACGACGTTCGCTACCCGCAGATGCCGGGCATCTCCGGTCAGCTCGTCGCACAGCTCCGCGACCGCCGCCTTGTGCGGGACGGTGACGATCAGCCCCGCGATGCTGTCACCGTGGCGCAAGGCACCCACGGTTTCGGCGAGGTGGCGCGGTTCCACCTGCCAGGGGATGCACACGGCGTTCACGCCGAGCGCCGCGCAGCGGCGGTTGAAGGCGGCGGGGGTCCGGAGATGGTGGGAGGGGTGCGCGAGCAAGGGAACGATCCGGGTGCGCCCGTCGATCTCCCGCACCGGTGTCAGGGCGGACATGGCTTACCGTGGTGAAAGGCAGCCGCCAACGGCGGCACCACGGGACAATGACACATGATATATGATATTTGAAGCGAGAAAATACGCTAACAGAACGATCCGCCTTATGAACGATAGCAGGAATGAGGGAAAAGCGTGTGCCCGATCTCTGCGCCGCCACCCTGGCGCGGCGCCGGCCGCGATCGTGTGCCGGCGCCGTTCCGATGTCAGCCGCGTGGTGCCACGGTGAAGCCCACCATGCCCAGTGCCTCCATCTCGGCGCGCACGGATACGCCCGGACGCAGGGCCTCCGCGGGGGTGGCGGCCCCGGTCAGCACGATGGAGCCGGCCTCCAGCCCCTCGCCGGCGTCGGCCAGCATGCGGGCGGCGGCGGCCAGCGCCCGCACGGGGTTGCCGAGCACCGCAGCGGTCGAGCCCACCTGCACCGGCAGCCCGTCGAAGGTCATGACGATGCCGAGGTTGGATGGGTCGGCCGGCGGCGTCTGCCACGCACCCACGACGAACCCCGAGGAGGAGGAGTTGTCGGCCACGACGTCCACGAGGCTGAACTTGAACGCCTCGTAGCGGCTGTCGATGATCTCCAGCGCCGGGGCCACCGCCTCCACCGCCGCCCAGGCCTCGGCGATGCCGACGCGGCCTTTCAGCGGGCGGGCGAGACGCACGGCCAGTTCCGGTTCCACCCGCGGGTGGACGTAACGGGCGAGGTCCACGATGCCACCGTCCTCGATCACCATGGCGTCGGTCAGGCGCCCGTGGATCAGGTCGAAAACGCCCATCTGCGCCGCCTTGGACCGGCTGGTGAAGCCCATCTTCAGCCCGACGACGCGCTCGCCCCGCTCCACCCGGCGGGCGACGCTGGCGCGCTGGATGGCGTACGCGTCCTCCAACGTGAAATCGCCCTCGCGGGTGAGCTGCGGGATGGCGGTGGCGCGGGCCGCGGCCTCGTCCACGATGCGGGCGTACCCGGCGATATCGGTCATGCGGACGCTCCTTCCCGTGCGCGGACGAGGTCGAGCGCCACGTCCACGATCATGTCCTCCTGCCCGCCGACCATGCGGCGGCGGCCCAGCTCTACAAGGATCTCGCGGGTGTCGATGCCGTAGGTCTTCGACGCCGCCTCCGCATGCCGCAGGAAGCTGGAATAGACGCCGGAATAACCGAGCGACAGGCTTTCCCGATCGACGCGCACGGGGCGGTCCTGCAAGGGGCGGACGAGGTCGTCGGCGGCGTCCATGAGCTTGAAGAGGTCACAGCCATGATCGAAGCCCAGCCGGTCGGCGGCGGCGATGAACACCTCCAGCGGCGCGTTCCCCGCCCCCGCCCCCATGCCGGCCAGCGAGGCGTCGATGCGCGTCGCCCCGTGCCGGACGGCGACGATGGAGTTCGCCACGCCCAGGGAGAGGTTGTGATGCGCGTGCATGCCCGTCTCCGTCGCCGGGTCGAGCACGTCGGCGAAAGCCTTGAAGCGGTCGGCCACGTCGTCCATCAGCAGGGCGCCGGCGGAATCGGTGACGTACACGCAGTGCGCCCCGTAGCTTTCCATCAGCTTGGCCTGCCGCGCCAGCTCGGCCGGCGGCAGCATGTGCGCCATCATCAGGAAGCCGGCGACGTCCATGCCCAGCTTGCGCGCGTGTCCGATGTGCTGCTTGGCGACGTCCGCCTCCGAGCAGTGGGTGGCGACGCGTACGGAACGGGCGCCGGCTGCGTACGCCTCCTCCAGGTCGTGCACGGTGCCGATGCCGGGGATCAGCAGGGTGGCGACCTTGGCGTGCGTCACCGCGCCCGCCACCGCCTCGATCCATTGCAGGTCGGTGTGGGCGCCGAAGCCGTAGATGAAGCTGGATCCCGACAGCCCGTCGCCGTGCGAGATCTCCAGGCTGTCCACCCGCGCCTCGTCCAGGGCGCGGGCGATGGCGACCACCTGCTCCAGGCCATAGCGGTGGCGGATGGCGTGCATGCCGTCGCGCAGCGTGACGTCCTGGATGTAGAGCTTGCGGTTCGCCGTCATCACGCGGCCCTCCCCAGGCGCTTTTCCACCAGCCGTTCGGCCGCGGCCAGCGCGGCGGACGTCATGATGTCGAGGTTGCCGGCGTAGGCCGGCAGGTAATGGCCGGCGCCCTCCACCTCCAGGAAGATGGTGGACTTCAGCCCGGTGAACTCCCCGTAGCCGGGGATGCGCAGCGGGGCGTTGCCGCCGATGCGCTCGAACTGCACGGCCTGCTTCAGCCGGTAGCCGGGAACGTAGCGCTGCACCTCCGCCACCATCGCCTCGACCGAGGCGGACACGGCGGCGGTGTCGGCGTCCTCGCTCAGGCAGAACACGGTGTCGCGCATGATCAGCGGCGGCTCGGCCGGGTTCAGGATGATCACCGCCTTGCCGCGCCCGGCGCCGCCGACGCTCTCGATGGCGCGGCTGGTGGTCTCGGTGAACTCGTCGATGTTGGCGCGGGTGCCGGGACCGGCGGACTTCGACGCGATGGAGGCGACGATCTCCGCGTAATGGACCGTCGCCACGCGGGCCACGGCGGCCACCATGGGGATCGTCGCCTGCCCGCCGCAGGTGACCATGTTCAGGTTCGGCGCGTCGAGATGCCGGTCCAGATTGACTATCGGCACCACATAGGGTCCGACCGCGGCTGGTGTCAGGTCGATGACGGTGCGGCCCAGTTGGCCCAGCACATCCGCATGATGCCGGTGGGCACCGGCCGACGTGGCGTCGAACACCACCCCGACGTCGGCGAACTCCGGCAGGGCGACCAGCCCGTCGATGCCGCCGGCGGTGGTCGCCACCCCCATCCGCGCGGCCCGCGCCAGCCCGTCCGACGCCGGGTCCACACCGGCCATGGCGACCATGCGCAGCGCCGTCGACCGGCGCATGATCTTGATCATCAGGTCGGTGCCGATGTTGCCCGATCCGATGATGGCGGCCCCGACCGTCATGCCCCCTCCCTCCCGAACACGGCGCGCACCGAGCCGAGGCCGGAGATGCGCGCTTCCAGCACGTCGCCGGGGGCGACGGGCACCATGGGGCCGAGCGCCCCGGTCATCACGACGTCGCCGGCCCGCAGCGGCGTGCCGACCTCCACCATCTTGCGCGCGAGCCACGCCGCCGCCACCAGCGGGGAGCCGAGGCAAGCGGCCCCGGCCCCGACCGAGACCGGCTCGCCGCGGCATTCCAGCGTCATCCCGCACAGCCGCAGGTCCAGCCCGTCGAGGATGCGCGGCGGGCCGCCCAGCACGATCAGGCCGGAGGAGGCGTTGTCGGCGATGGTGTCCACCAGCCGGATGTCCCAGTTGGCGATGCGGCTGCCCACCACCTCAATGGCCGGCAGGGCGAAGGCGACGGCGCGGATCACGTCCACCACCGTCGGCTGCTCGACGGTCAGGTCGCGCTCCAGCACCAGCGCCACCTCCGCCTCCGCCTTGGGCTGGAGGACGCGGGTTGCGGCGATCGGCTCGCCATCGTCCACCACCATGTCGGCGAACAGCACGCCATAATCCGGCTGGTCGACGCCCAGTTGCTTCTGCACCGAGCGGGAGGTCAGGCCGATCTTGCGCCCCACCACCCGCCGGCCGGCGCGGATGCCGTGCTCGGCGTTCACCTGCTGGATGGCGTAGGCGGTCGCCACGTCGCCCGGCGGAATCTCGTCGCGGATCGGCGGACAGGGTATGCGCCCCGCCTCCGCGTCGCGCAGACGGGCGGCCAGCCGTTCGACCAGCGCCCCGTCGATGCTGCTCGTCATGGGTTCCCTTCCCTGTATTGTCGTTGCAACCCTCTCCCCGGTGGGGAGAGGGCCTTGCTCACAGCTTGATGCAGATGTTGACCGGCTCGGAGTAGAAGTTCAGCGAGTGCACGCCGCCCTCGCGGCCGATGCCGGACATCTTCATGCCCCCGAAGGGCGTGCGCAGGTCGCGCAGGAACCAGCAGTTGACCCAGGTGATGCCCGCCTCCATGGCGCGGGCGACGCGGTGGGCGCGGTTCAGGTCGGTGGTCCAGATGGTGCTCGCCAACCCGTAGACGGTGTCGTTCGCCATGGCGACCGCCTCCTCCTCGCGGTCGAAGGGGGTGACGTGGCAGACCGGGCCGAAGATCTCCTCCTTCACGCAGCGGGCGTCTTCGGCCAGGCCGGTCCACACGGTGGGCTGCACGAAGAAGCCGCCGTCGCGCTCGTCGCCGAACTCCGGCACGCCGCCGCCGGTGACCACGGTCGCCCCCTCCTCCACCGCCAGCGCGTAATAGGCCAGGACCTTGCGCCGGTGCTCGGCGGAGATGAGCGGACCGAAATTGGTGCCCTCGTCATGCGGACGGCCGATCTTCAGCGCCTCCGCCCTGGCCTTCAGCCCGGCGACGAAGCGGTCGAAGATCGGGCGCTCGACGTAGATGCGCTCGGGCGCCAGGCAGACCTGCCCGGTGTTGGCGAAGACGGCGTGCGCGATGCCGCCCACCGCCGCGTCGAAATCGGCGTCGGCGAAGACGATGCCGGGGTTCTTGCCGCCCAGCTCGAAGGACAGGCCCTTCACCCCGTCGGCCGCCGCCTTCATGATGGCCGCACCGGTGCGCGTCTCGCCGGTGAAGGTGATGGCGTCCACCCCCGCATGGCGGGTCAGGAACTCGCCCGCGCTGTCCGGGCCGAAGCCGTGGACCAGGTTGAACACGCCCTCGGGGATGCCGACCTCGCGCATCACGTCGGCGAGCAGCGTGGCGGTGGAGGGCGTCTCCTCCGACGGCTTCACCACCACCGTGTTGCCGCAGGCGAGTGCGGGCGCCACCTTCCACGTCATCAGCAGCAGCGGCAGGTTCCAGGGGGAGATGATGGCGACCACCCCCAGCGGCTTGCGCAGGGCGTAGTTCAGCGCCTTGCGCCCGTCCGGCGTGTCCATCTCGAAGCACTCGGTGGGCACGTTGGCGATGGCGTCGGCGAAGACCCGGAAGTTCGCCGCCCCACGCGGAATGTCGAGGTGGCTGGCGAGGTGGTGCGGCTTGCCGGTGTCGGCGATCTCCGCCGCCAGGAACTCCTCGAAGCGCTCGTCGATGCGGTCGGCGACGCGGGTCAGCAACCGGCGCCGCTCGGCCACCGGCATCCGGCCCCAGGGACCGTTCAGGGCGGCGCGGGCGGCCAGCACGGCGGCGTCCACCGTCGCGGCGTCGGCTTCCAACGCCTGGGCGTGGACGCTGCCGTCCACGGGGTTGAACACGTCGAACGGCCGTCCGCCGTCCACGAAGCGGCCGTCGACGAAGTTTCTCAGCGTGCCGAGGCGTGTGGCCGCGGCGGTGACGATGCTGTCGGGCGCCATGTCCCTGTTACTCCCTGATGTCCTGGTCCCGATGGCGGCAATGCGGGTGGTCGCGCGGAGCGCCGCGCTTCAGCCCTTCGGCTCGCCCGCCACGCCCCAATGGGCGGCGGGCACTTCCTGGATGATCACGCGGATGGATGGGCGCGGTGCGGCGATGGCGCGCTCCACCGCGTCGGTCACCTCGCGGATCAGGGCGCGCTTGGCCTCGGGCGGGCGGCCCTCGATCATGGTGACGGTCACGAGCGGCATGGATGTTTCCTCCCCCGGCGGTCAGCCGCGCACATGCGCGCCGCCGTTGACGTCGATGATGCTGCCGGAGATGAAGCCGGCCCCGGGCGAGCACAGGAACGCGATCGGCCAGGCGATCTCCTCCGGCCGCGCCGGTCGGCCCAGCGGGTGGCGTTCGCCGAGTGCGGCGAGGTCGTGGCGGGTCTGGACCATGGCGGTGTCGGTGACACCCGGCGCCACGCCGTTGGCGCGGATGCCCTTGCGCGTGAAGTTGTTGGCGAGCCAGCGGACCAGCGTGTGCAGCCCGCCCTTGGACAGGGCGTATTGCGGCCCCACCCCCTCGAAGGACCCGCCGGTGGAGGCGACGATCGAGCCGACGGCGACCACCCGGCCCCGCCCGCGCTCGACCATGCCCGGCAGCACGCCGCGCAACAGCTGCACCGGCGCTTTCAGGTTGGTGTCCATCATCAGATCGAAGGCGGCGTCCCAGCCCGGATCGTTCCAGCCGTCGATGGAATAGGCGCCGGCGTTGAGCACCAGCGTATCGACCGGTCCGGCCCATTCCGCGACCGCCGCGGCCTCCCCGGCGTCGCGCAGGTCGGCGCGACGGAAGGCGGCCTGCTTCCCCGCCGCTTCCAGCTCACCCAGCAGGTCCGCCGGCAGGGCGATGTCGGTCAGCATCAGATCGGCACCCAACGTGGCGCAGAGCCGCGCCGTGGCCCTGCCGATGCCGCCGCCGGCACCGGTCAGCAGGATGCGCGTCCCGGTCAGGTCGTAGGGACGGTCGGCCCAGTCGGGCCGGGTGGTGGTGTCGGTCATCCGGTGGTTCCCCTGGCGGACTCCGCCGCCTCAAGCGCGGCACGGACCTGCACGGCCGTGCGTTGCAGATGCTCTTCGGTCAGACGGCAGGCCTTCAGCGTCTGGCGCTTGACGGCGGCGTCGTGGATGGCGCGGTGCTCCTCGTGGACGCAGCGGTTGGGGCCCGAGGTGATCAGCGAGATGCGGCGGTAGCGCTCCGACTGCTGGTAGAGCAGGTGCCGCAGCCGCTTCAGCCACGGCGAATCGCAGGCCGACACCAGCGCCTCGTGGAAGCGGCGGTTGGCGTCCTCCCACAGTGGCACGGCGGTCTCCCCCTCGCGGGAGAGCCGCGCCTCCGCCTCCGACAGCTCCTCGAAGCTGCGCTCCACCTCGCGCTCCCAGTCCGGCCCGCCGCGCTCGATGGAGCGTTGCAGGGCCTCCGTCTCGATCAGCCCGCGGACATGCGTGACATCGTCGAGGTCGGCCAGCGACAGCGACGCGACCCAGAAGCCGCGCTGCCCCTCCACCACCACCAGCGCGTCGCCGGCCAGCCGGGCGAGAGCCTCGCGCAGCGGGCTCATGCCCACGTCGTATTGCTGGCTCAATGCCTCCAGCCGCAACTTGGAGCCGGCCGGCAGCGCGCCCGAGACGATGTCGCTGCGGATGCGCTGGTAGGCGTAATCGGCCAGCGTCCGCGCAACGACGCTCTCTCCTCTGCGCTCAGCCATGCTCCGCCTCCCGTGCTGCGATGCCGGCAATTTACGATTTTCGATATTATCACGCAAGGCTGTTCTTCGTCGCCCTCAAAAAACGCGAATTTCCGACAGATGAGAACCACTCGCAAGATTTCTGACATCGAAATATCGAAATTTGTTGACGCGCTATCGTTCGCCCGCTTAGCATTCGCGACAACCGAACATCAGAGTCGAAGGGGGAGGACCCATGCCGCTGAGTGATTTCACGCGCCGCCGTTTCCTGGCCGCATCCGCCGCAACCGCCGGGCTGACCGTCGGGGGGCTGCCCTTCGCGGCGCCGGCCCTCGGCCAGGGCAAGGGTGAGCTGCGCATCGGGCTGCTGACCTCGCTGTCCGGCCCCTTCGCCTCGCTGGGCGAAAGCATGCGCGCCGGGTTGCAGCTCTACCTCGCGCAGGCCAAGGACGGCATCGCCGGCCGTCCCGTCCGGCTGACGGTGGAGGACGACCAGGCGAAGCCCGAGGAGGGCGTGCGCAAGGTCCGCAAGCTGATCGAGCAGGACAAGGTCGACATCGTCTGCGGCGTGATCCATTCCGGCGTGGCGCTGGCCATCCGCGACGTGGTCGCCGCCTCCAACACCCTGACCTTCATCGCCGGCGGCTCGGCCAACAACCTCGCCCGCAAGGCGGCCAGCCGCTACGTCTTCCGCCCGACCAAGACCAACTGGATGCTCGGCAGCACCGCCGGCACCTGGGCCGCGGAGAAGATCAGCAGGAAGAACGTCATCACCATCGCCGCCGACTACGCCGCCGGGCGCGAGTATGTCGACGATTTCGTGGCGTCCTTCAAGGCGGCCGGCGGGCAGATCGGCCGGCAGCTCTGGACGCCGCTCGGCACCACCGACTTCGCGCCGCTGCTCACCGACATCGCCGCCGCCAAGCCGGATTTCGTCTACACCTTCTTCGCCGGCAGCGACGCGGTGCGCTTCCTGCAACAGTACCAGGACTACCGGCTCGCCGGGCGCATCCCGCTGGTCGGCACCGGGGCCGCCTTCGACCAGGAGGATGTGCTGCCCGCGGTGGGTGCCGGCATCAAGGGCGCCATCAACACCTTCCACCAGTCGCCGAGCGTTCCCGTCGCCGCCAACAAGCTGTTCGTGGACGCTTACCGCCAGGCGCGCGGCCGCCTGCCGGGCGAGTTCAGCACGTCGGGCTATGTCGCGGGCCAAGTGATCGCCGCCGCCGCCGAAAAGGTCCAGGGCGACCTGACCGACAAGGACAAGGTGCGCGACGCCGTGCTCGGGCTCGACCTTGAGACGCCCTACGGGCCGATGACCTTCGATCCCAAGAACAACCAGGCGGTCCTCAACATCTACGTCAACGAGGTCCGCGTCGGTGCCGACGGCAAGCTGGTGAACGAGGTCGTCCACACCTTCAACGGCGTGCGGGATCCGGGCGCGACGGCGTGACGCCGTCCCGTCGTCCGGTCCGGGGAGGAGCACCGTGGAATACTATGTGATCCAGTCGCTGAACGCGCTGGTGTTCGCCGTCATCCTGCTGCTCAGCGGGCTCGGGCTGTCCGTGGTGATGAGCCTGATGAATTTCGTGAACCTGACGCACGGGTCGCTCTACCTGCTGGGCAGCTACATCGCCGTCTTCTGGATGGCCACGGGACAGCCCTGGTATCTGGCCTTCCCCGCCGCCTTCCTGGGCGGGGCGGCGGCCGGGCTGATCCTGGACCGTTTCCCCTTCCAGCTCTTCTACGCCCGCACGCACCTGATGCAGGTGCTGCTGACCTATGGCCTGTCGGTGGTGTTCGCCGACCTGATGCGCTGGGGCTTCGGGGCGCACATCGCGACCCCGCAGATCCCGGAGCTGCTGCGCGGCGTCGTGTTCATCCTGGACACGCCCTTCCCGATCTACCGGCTGTTCGTGCTGGCATCCGGGGTGGTGCTGGCGGCCGGGCTGTGGTTCCTGTTCGACCGCACGATCTGGGGTGCGGTGGTGCGGGCCTGCGTGGTCGATACCCGCATCGTCGAGGCGCTGGGCATCAACACCAAGCATGTCTTCACCGCGGTGCTGGCGCTGTCCTGCGGGTTGGGCGCGCTCAGCGGCGCGCTCGGCTCGGGCATCCTGGCAGCCTTTCCGGGGCTGGACGAGGAGATCCTGATCCTCGCCTTCATCGTCGTGGTGGTCGGCGGGCTCGGCACCTTCTCGGGTGTGGCGGTCAGCGCGCTGGTGCTGGGCTTCACCATGACCTTCGCGAAGATGCTGAGCCCCGAATTCTCCAACCTGATGAGCCTCGCGGTGATGGCCGGCATCCTGATCTGGCGCCCCGACGGCTTGATCGCCGCCACCCGGCGGGAGGTCTGACATGGCCGGAAACCGTTCCACCCTCGTCCTGTCCGTGGTGGTGGCCGCCCTCGCCGTGCTTCCTCTGACGGGTGTTCCCGACCACCACCTGCGCCTCGTCGCGGAGATCCTGATCCTCGGCGTCGCGGTGATGAGCCTGGACCTGCTGATCGGCTATGGCGGGCTGGTGTCCCTGGGGCACGCCGCCATGTTCGGGGTCGGCGCCTACGCCGCCGCCCTCTTCGCCACCCATGTGTCGCCCGACCTGCTGCTCGCCATCCCCGCGGGCATCGTTGCCGCCACGCTGGTGGGTGCCGTCATGGGGGCGCTGGTCATGCGCTCGGCCAACCTGTTCCTGCTGATCCTGACGCTGCTGCTGTCGCAGATGGTGTGGGAGGTGATCTTCCGCTGGCGCGACGTGACCGGCGGGGCCGATGGCTTCCGCGGCATCCCGCAGCTCACCCTGCCCGGCGGCATGGCGATCGACAGCGGCGTCGATCTCTACTACGTCGCCGGCGTCCTCGCGGTGGGTGCGTATCTGGTGGCGGCGTCCTTCGTGAACGCGCCGATCGGCAAGGCACTGGTGGGCACGCGCGAGCAGCCGATCCGCATGACGGCGCTGGGCTATTCCATCCCGCGCATCCGGCTGTCGGTCTTCATGGTGTCGTCGGCCATCGCCGGTGCCGCGGGCGCGCTCTATCCCTTCGTCAACCTCTATGTCGGGCCGCAGGTGGCGCACTGGACCATGTCCGCCACGCTGGTGATCATGCTGGTTCTGGGCGGGGTGTGCACCCTGTTCGGCGGCTTCATCGGGGCGGCCATCTACCTCGTCTTCCAGACGCATGTCAGTTCCTACACCGACCGCTGGCAGCTCGTGGTCGGTCTGGCCTTCGTGGCGACGGTGCTGTTCGTCCCGCGCGGGCTGGGGCGCGAGTTGCACCAGCTCCTGCGACCGCTCGGCCTGGGCGAGCCGCGCGTAACGGCGGAGACTGACAAGAAGGGGACCGTGCGATGACCGGACACACCTCCATCGAACCGACCGGCGCCGGCCTGTCCCTGCACGGCGTGCGCAAGTCCTTCGGCTCCTACACCGCGGTGGACGACGTCACGCTGGACGTGCTCCAGGGGGAGCTTCTGGGCCTGATCGGGCCGAACGGGGCCGGCAAGACCACGCTGTTCAACATCGTCACCGGCTTCGTCCGGCCCGACGTCGGGCGGGTGGTCTTCGAGGGCGCCGACGTGACCCGGCTGAAGCCTGACCAGCGGGTGCGCCGCGGCCTCGTCCGCACCTTCCAGAAGAGCATGGTCTTCCCGGAGCTGAGCGCCGAGGAGAACATCGCCATGGCCGCCCGTGCCCGGCAGGGCAGCGGCTACGCGTGGTGGCGGCCGGCCGAGCGGGCGGCCGAGGCGCTGGCCGAGGGAAGCCGCCTGCTGCGCGCCATCGGGCTGGAGCGGCGGGGGGCGCTGCCCGTCGGCGCGCTCAGCCACGGCGAGCAGCGGATGGTGGACATCCTCGTCTCGCTGGCGCTCCGCCCGCGGCTGCTGCTGATGGACGAGCCCACCGCCGGCCTGACGCGGGAGGAGACGGCGCGCGTCATGGACCTCGTCCGCGCGCACGACCGCTCCACCACCGTGGTGCTGATCGCCCATGACCTGGACGTCGTGTTCAGCCTGTGCGAGCGCATCGCCGTGCTGAACCTCGGCGCTCTGCTGGCCGTCGGTTCGCCGGAGGAAATCCGCGCCAACCCGGAGGTCCGCACCGCCTATCTCGGCTCGCATCGGGAGCACTGACGCATGACCGCCACTGCCACCGCTACCGCCCGCCGCCCCGACGCCGCCGCCGCCCCGGCCGAGGATGTGATCGAGGTGCAGGGCATGGCCGCCGGCTATGACGGCGCCTGGATCCTGGAGGACATCGGCTTCACCGCCCGCCGGGGCGAGGTGCTGGGCGTGCTCGGCCGCAACGGGGTGGGCAAGAGCACCCTGGTCAACGGCCTGCTCAACCTCGGCCCGACGGTTACGGGGCGCGTGCTCATCAAGGGACGCGACGTGGTGGGCTGGCCCACGCACCGGATCGTGCGTCTGGGCATCGGCATCGTGCCGCAGGGCCGCGGCATCTTCGGCAACCTGACGGTGGAGGACAACCTGCGCCTCGCCCTGTTCGGTGCGCGCGCCACGGCCGCCAACGGCTGGACGCTGGAGCGGGTCTACGACAGCTTCGCCAAGCTCGGCCAGCGCCGCCACGTCTCGGCCAGCGCGCTCTCCGGCGGCGAGCGCCAGCTTCTGGCGATGAGCCGCGCCCTGCTGACCCAGGCCGACATCCTGATCCTGGACGAACCGACCGAGGGCCTCGCCCCCATGGTGGTGGAGGAGGTGATCGTCGGCAACATCCGCAGCCTGAGGCGGGAGGGGGTGACGGTGATCCTGGTGGAGCAGAACATCGCGCTGGCCCTCGATCTCGCCGACCAGGCCATCGTGCTGTCGGACGGCGGCATCGTCTTCTGCGGCTCGGCCGACACGCTGAAGCAGCGCGAGGACATCCAGAACGAATATCTGGGGGTCTGACGCCATGACACCGACCGTTCTCGTCAGCGGTGCCGGCGGCTTCGTCGGGCGGGAGGTTCTGCGTCGCCTGACGGCGCAGGGTGTCACCGCGACGGGGCTGGACCTCGGCGACGGCCCGCCCGGCGTGCCGTGCCGGCGCGGCGACGCCACCAGCTTCGCCGACGTCGCCCGCGCCGTGCGGGCGAGCGGGGCCGACACCATCCTGGCGCTTGCCGCCCTGCTGCCCGACGCGACGGAGGGGGACCCCTACCGCGCCGCCACCGTCAACCCCGCCGCCGCCGCGACCGCGGCCGAGGTCGCGCGGGTGCTGGGGCTGCGCCGGGTGGTCTTTGCCAGCACCATCGCCGTGCACGGCGACCAGCGCGGCGGCGAGGCGGTGGACGAGGAGTCGCCCGTCCGCCCCAACTCGCTCTACGGCTGGAGCAAGGCGATGGCGGAGGCCGCCCTCGCCCGTTTCCGCGAACAGGGGGTGGATGCGGTGTCGCTCCGGCTCGGGTTCGTCTTCGGACCCGGCCGGCTGCGCGGGGTGGGGGCGTGGGCCGACCGTTTCGTCGCCGACGCCGTCCACTCCGGCCGCAGCCACATACCCTGCCGTCCCGAGCAGGAGTTCCTGTACAGCTACGTCGGGTGGGTGGCCGACGCGCTGGCGGCGCTGGCGCTGGCCGACCGGCCGGAGCACGCCGTCTACCACAGCGGCGGCCTGACGGTGACCGCGCGCGACCTCGCCGTCGCCCTGGCCGACGCCGTTCCCGGCACGACCACGACCTTCGACGCGGACGCGGCCCCCCTGCCCTTCGTCACACGGGCGGACGGCAGCCGCCTCGCCGCCCTGATGGGACGGAGCCACCCTCCGCTCGCCGCCTGCATGACCGACCACAGGGACCGCGTTATGGTCCACATCCATGACCGCTCCGCGGTCCAGGGGAGAACGTCATGATCGACCTTCACGACATCCGTTACGTGCATCTGGGCACCCCCGACCTCGACAGCGCCGTGGAGTTCGCGACCAAGGTCGTGGGTCTCCAGCAGGCGCGGCGGGACGGGAACCGCGTCTACCTGCGCGGCGACAACCGCGACCACACGCTCTGCTACTTCGAAGGCGACCCGGCCGACCACACCGTCGGCTTCGAGGTGAGCACCGCCGACATGCTGGAGGCCGCGGGGGCGGAGCTGGACAACGCCGGCCACCGCGTGGATTACGGCCGCAACGACGCGTGCGACACGCGGCGCTGCCAGCGCTTCATCACCTTCCGCGACCCGTCCGGCAACCGCATCGAGCTGGTGTGGCGCCCGCAGGACAACGGCGGTCGGCGCTACTTCCCCACGCGCGACGCCGGCATCACCGATTTCAGCCACGTCGGGCTGTGCTCCACCGACCCGGTGCGGGACGAGGCGTTCTGGACGCGCGTCTGCAACGCCCGGGTCAGCGACTGGATCGGCGACGCGCCGCTGCTGCGCATCGACGAGGTGCACCACAAGATCGCGCTGTTCCCGTCCAAGAAGCCGGGCATCCAGCACATCAACCATCAGGTGGCCGGCATCGACGACATCATGCGCGCCTGGTACTTCCTGAAGGAGCGCGGCGTGCGCATCGTCTTCGGCCCCGGCCGGCACCCGACCTCGGGCGCGATGTTCCTCTACTTCGAGGGGCCGCACGGCATGATCTACGAATACTCCACCGGTGTCAGCCGGATCACCGACGAGGACGGGCACCGCCCGCGGCAGTTCCCCTTCACGCCCGAGGGATTCTGCATGTGGGGCTCCAAGCCCGACATCGCCGAGTTCCGCGACTGAGCGGGGGCATCGGGGATGATCGCGGTGAGCGAGGACCGGCAGCGGCTGGTCAGGACGGCGGCGCGCGCGCTGGCGCGCGGCGGGCTGGTCCACGCCTACGGACATTGCAGCCAGCGGCTGGACCGGGCGCATTTCCTGGTCTGCGCCGCCCGGCCCATGGGGCTGATCGGGCCCGGCGATCCGGGCGTGGTGGTGCCGGTGGACGGGCCGCTTCCCGACGGCGTGCTGGGGGAGGTGCGCATCCACCAGCGCATCTACGCCCGCCGCCCGGACGTCGGCGGCATCTGCCGCACCCAGTCGCCGCAGGTGATGGCGCTCTCCACGCTCCGCCGCACGCCCCGGCCCCGGCACGGCTTCGGCGCCTATTTCGCGCCCGAAGTGCCGCTGTGGGACGACCCGCAGCTCATCCGCAGCCCCGACCGGGCCGAGGGGGTGGCGGCGGCGCTCGGCGACGCGCGCGCCGTGGTGATGCGCGGCAACGGCCCGGTCATCACCGGCCGCGACCTGATCCAGGCGGTGGTCCTGAGTTGGTATCTGGAGGACGCCGCCCGGGTCGAGCTGGAGGTGCTGAAGACCGGCCTCGACGGCGCGCTCCTGTCGCCCGAGGAAGCGGCCGAACGCGCAACCGACGCTGGCCGCATCTACGAGCGCATGTGGGAACACCTGACAGCCGGAGACCCGGAGGCGGGCTGACGCGGAGCGCCGGCGTCACCGCCGCTTCAGTTCGGAGCGGCTGTAATTGCTGAAATGCCCTTCACGGGCGGCCTGCGCCCGCGCGCCCTTCAGCACCGTCGCCGATTTGCCGTCCGGCGCGACCTGCGACACCAGCCGCTCCAGGTCCTGACTGCCACAGGATGCGCAGGCTGGCGTTTCGGAGGAGCGGACCAGCGCCTCGAAGCTGTGATCGCAGGCTTTGCAGCGGTAGGAGTAGAGCGGCATGGCCCCTCTCGGTTTCGGCGTTCCGGAAACCACAATCTACCACCGCCGCGACGGGAGCAGAACGCCCGTGCTCCGCGACATTTTTACATGCCGATGACGTTAATGAAAAAGCAAATACCAATACCCTGTTGAAACCCTCCCCGCTCTGCGCTCCAATGCGGTGCGTCACGGTTCCCGCGGCGCACCGATCCGGCTAAGGTGGCGCCACAAGGGTTGGGAGGAAGGACACCATGAGCGCACCATCGGCCGCACGCGCACCGGCCGCGCCGCTGGTCCTGCGGGAGGATCGGGACGGCGTCTCCACGCTGACGCTGAACCGGCCGCAGGCGCGCAACGCCCTGTCGGTCGGGCTGATGACCGAGCTTCAGGCGGCGCTGGACTCGATCCACAGCGACTCCTCCGTCAAGGCGGTGGTGCTGGCCGGGGCCGGCCCCGCCTTCTGCGCCGGGCATGACCTGAAGGAGATGCGCGCCGACCCGCGGCGGGAAGCGTACGAGGCGCTCTTCGCCCAGTGCGCGCGGCTGATGCTGTCCATCACGCGCCTGCGCCAGCCGGTGATCGCGCGGGTGCACGGCATCGCCACGGCGGCCGGCTGCCAGCTCGTCGCCACCTGCGATCTCGCCTACGCCGCCGACGACGCGCGTTTCGCCACGCCGGGAGTCAACATCGGGCTGTTCTGCTCCACCCCCATGGTGGCGCTGACCCGCGCCGTCGGCCGCAAGGCGGCCATGGAGATGCTGCTTCTCGGCGAGCTGGCGGGTGCGGCGGAGGCCGAGCGCATCGGCCTGATCAACCGCGCGGTGCCAGCGGCGGAGCTGGACTCCACGGTGCGGCGGGTCGCCGACACAATCGCGGCCAAGTCGCCGCTGACGCTCGCCATCGGCAAGGAGGCCTTTTACCGGCAGATCGAGCTGCCGGTGGAGGAGGCCTACGCCCACACCGCCCGCGTGATGACCGAGAACATGCTGGCCCGGGACGCGGCGGAGGGGATCGACGCCTTCCTTGCCAAGCGCAGCCCCGTCTGGTGCGGCCGATGACCGACACGCCCAAGCCCGACCACGACCACTACAGCGACGCCTTCCTGAAGGAGCTGCTGGCCCGCGTGCGCTCGATCGCCGTGGTGGGCGCCAGCGACGATCCCGTCCGCGCCTCCTACTTCGTCATGAAGTACCTGAAGGAGAAGGGCTTCCGGATCATTCCGGTGAACCCGAAGCTGGCCGGAGGCACCATCCTGGGCGAGCCGGTCTACGCCAGCCTGAAGGATTTGCCGGAGCCCGCCGACATGGTGGACATCTTCCGCAACCCCACCGCGGCGGCCGGTGTCACCGACGAGGCCATCGCCCACGGCGCCAAGGTGGTGTGGATGCAGCTCGGCGTCCGCAACGACGAGGCCGCAAGGCGGGCGGAGGATGCCGGTTTGACCGTCGTCATGAACCGCTGCCCGAAGATGGAATACCAACGCCTGTTCGGGGAGATCGGGCGGATCGGCGTCAACTCCAACATCATCGTCACCAAGAAGCGCCCGGTCAAAGCCGTCAAGAAACTCATCTAGGGGAATCCACCATGAGCGCACCCAAGTCCTTCGGGTTCGACACCCGCGCCATCCACGCCGGGGCGGCACCCGACCCCGCAACCGGCGCCCGGCAGACGCCGATCTACCAGACCACCAGCTTCGTCTTCGAGGACGTGGACGACGCCGCCTCGCTGTTCAACCTGCAGAAGGTCGGCTTCATCTATTCCCGCCTGACCAACCCGACCGTGTCGGTGCTGGAGGAGCGGCTGGCCAACCTGGAGGGTGGGGCCGGTGCGACCGCCACCTCCTCCGGCCACGCGGCGCAGATGCTGGCGCTGTTCCCGCTGATGCAGCCGGGTGACGAGTTCGTCGCGTCCACCAAGCTCTATGGCGGCTCGCTCAACCAGTTCTCGAGCAGCTTCCCGCGCGCCTTCGGCTGGAAGGCGGTGTTCGTCGACATGGACGACCCGGAGAACGCGCGCCGCGCCATCACCGAGAAGACCAAGGCCATCTTCGTCGAGAGCCTCGCCAACCCCGGCGGCGTGGTGACCGATCTGGAGGCGGTGGCGAAGATCGCGGCCGACGCCGGCATCCCGCTGATCGTCGACAACACGCTGGCCAGCCCCTATCTGATCCGGCCGATCGAATGGGGGGCGACGCTGGTCGTGCACTCCACCACCAAGTTCCTGTCCGGCAACGGCACCTCGGTCGGCGGCGTGGTGATCGACAGCGGCACCTTCGACTGGACCAAGTCCGGCAAGTTCCCGGCGCTCAGCGAGCCAGACCCCGGCTACCACGGCCTGCGCTTCCACGAGACCTTCGGCCATCTGGCCTTCACCATCCACGGCCACGCCGTGGGCCTGCGCGACCTGGGGCCCAGCCAGGCGCCGCTCAACGCCTTCCTGACGCTGAACGGCATCGAGACATTGGCGCTGCGGATGGAGCGGCACGCGGCCAATGCGATGAAGGTCGCGACCTTCCTGGAAAGCCACCCGGCGGTCACCTGGGTCAGCTACGCCGGGCTGGAATCCTCCAAGTACCGGGCGCTGGCGAAGAAGTACCTGCCGAAGGGGGCCGGTGCGGTGCTGACCTTCGGCCTGAAGGGCGGCTACGACGCGGGCGTGAAGCTGGTGGAGAGCGTGCAGCTCTTCAGCCACCTCGCCAACATCGGCGACTCGCGCTCGCTGATCATCCACCCGGCGTCCACCACCCACCGGCAGCTCACGCCGGAAGGGCTGGCCGCGGCCGGGGCGGGGCCGGACGTGGTGCGCCTCTCGGTCGGACTGGAGACCGCCGAGGACATCATCGCCGACCTGGAGCAGGCGCTCGCCGCGGCAACCGCCGGCTGATCATTAACCGTTCGGAAACGATGCTCGCGCATCGTTTCCGGATGTGGGATGGTTTGCGCAGTCCCGCGATGGATCGAAGGGCGTGGCCGATGGGAAGGACGCTGAAGATCGGGCTGGCCGCCGCCGCCAGCCTGACGATGGCCGGGTGCGCGGGCATCCCGGTGGCCGTCACCATGGCCTCGCTCTATGTCGATTCGGTGCTGGTGCTGCGCACCAACAAGGGGGCGACGGAGCACATCGTCTCGGCCGCCGCCGGGCAGGACTGCGGCCTCCTGAACCTGCTCAACGAGAGTCGTCTCTGTCTGGACGAGCCGCCGCCGCAGCTCCTGGCGCTGTTGACGCGCGAGGTGCAGAATGTCGCTCCCGGAGCGGCGACGGCCAGCGTCACCCCGACAACGAAACCGCAGCCGGCCCCACTGCCCGCTCCGCTGCCGGCACCGGTCCAATTGGCCTCGGCTCCGTCCGCCGGGATCACGGACGCCGGGGTTCCGGCCGGTCCCTTGCCGGAGCCGAAGCCACGGACCGCCTTGCGGACGGTTGCGGCCGTCAACACCCCGCCCGCGGTGCGTGAAAAGCCCGCGGTCGAATCGCGCACCACCAGCCTTATGGTGGTTCTGGGCAGCTTCACCAGCCGCGAGCAGGCCGAGCGGCATCGCAACACCCTCGGCCGCTCGGACGTCGAGATCGTGGAAGCGCATGTTTTCGGTCGCGAACGGCACCGGGTGGTGCTGCGCCCGGCCGACCGGGACGGTGCGATGCGCGAGCTGCGCACGGCGCGTGCCGGCGGTATCGGCGATGCGTGGCTGCTGGCCGATCCGCGGACCGGAACGCCGACCGGGGTGGTCGGCGTCCTCACCGCGCAGATCCTGGAAACGCTTCTGTAAGAGGGCGGCGGGCGCCGCCCCTCAATCCCCGCCGGCAGCCGTTGCCGGCATCGCCGGAACCGCGGGTGCCGCCGCCTTGGCGCCTTCGTCGGGAAGCAGCACCGCCGCCGCCGCCGCCACGACGCCCAGCGCCGCCAACGTCAGGTACAGCGCCTCGAAACCGGTGAAGCGCTCGTAGAACCAAGCCGCCATCTGCACCGCGACCGGTCCGGCCCCGAAGGACAGGACGAACTTGGCCCCGAAGGCCAGCCCACGGTGACGGGCCGGGGTGTAGCGCGCGAGCAGCAGGTTCTCCGCCGGGATCTGGATCTGGGAGGAGATCACCACGGCCGCCGCCGCCGCCACCACAGGCATGCCGGTGACCACCGCCAGCAACGCCATCAGCGGCACCTGGGCGATCAGGCACAGCAGATAGATGCGCTTCAGCGGATACCGGTCGGCGAGATGCCCGCCGATCAGCTGCGGCACCGCCGCGACGAGGTAGACCAGCGTGACCAGCCCGCCGATGCCCAGCGTGCCCTCCCCCACCAGCCCATCCAGCCGCAGCTCGAAGAGCTTGGGCAGCACCACCTGCATGGCGTTGAACATGAGGCCGGCGCAGACCATGGTGACCGACAGAACGATGAAGGCACGGTAGACGTCGCCACGGCTCGGCGCGGCCTGCGGCTTGCGGTCGCCCTCGCGGTCGTACACCACACCGGTCAGCATCAGCACGGTGAGCGCCACGCCGAAGGCGGCGCACACCGCACCCGGAACCAGGAAGGCAGCGCGCCAGCCGGCGAGATCGGTCAGGGCGCCGGCGGTGATGCCCGCGCAGGCGATGCCGACCGTCCCGAAGATGCCCAGCCAGCCCATGGCCTTACCGCGGTCGGTGGCGTTGCGCACCACCACCGACATGCTGACGGGGTGGTAGATGGAAGCGCCCAGCCCCAGCACCGCAAGTGCCAGCCACAGCTCGTCGGGATTGCGGGCCAGGCCGCAGCCGATCGCGCCGGCCCCGGTCATCAGGAAGAAGACCGCCATCATCCCGTTCTCGCTCCAGCGGTCGCCCAGCCAGCCGGCCAGCGGCGCGCCAAGCCCGATGAGCAGCGCGCCCACCGTCCACAGCCGGATCAGCTCGTCGTAGGACAGGCCCCACTCCTTCTCCAGCGCCAGCACGACGGTGAGATAGAGGGCGGCCACCAGATGCATGATGGTGTGACCGGCCCAGGAGAAGCCGACCGCGAGCCGGGCGGATCTGTCGCCCATGGAACATCTCCGATCCTGGATGAATGACCACGAACGGTCTCACGCCCGCCGCGGCCCGGTCCACTGCCGCGCCCGCATGGCGGGCATGCGACCGGCCGGCCTAACCGAGGTCGGTTTCCGCCGCGATCCAGTCGAGATAGGGAGCGTCCCCCTGCCCCAGCGGCAGCTCGACGATGCAGGGCACCTCGTAGCTGTGCAGCGCCCGCACCCGTTCCGCCAGCGCCGTGAAGTTGGAACGGCGGGTCTTGGCGAGGAGCACCACCTCCTCGGCCTGCTCCACCGCCCCCTTCCAGCGGTAGACGGAGAGCATCCCCGGCAGGATGTTGACGCAGGCGGCGAGCCTCTCCTCGACCAGTGCCCGGCCGATGCGCTCCGCCTCCTCGCGCGTGCCGGCGGTCATGTACACGAATGTGGGGATCATGGCTGCGTCCTTCGATCCGGGTGCGGGCGTTCCGTTTTGCGGTTAGGATGTCACGGTTTTCCCACAACTGTGCGGTGGTCTCCATGTCCGCCTCTCGTTCCGCCGGCCCGCGCCGGGTGCCTTCCGAGCGGCAGGCGGCGTGGCTGCGCCGCGGTCTTCGCCAAGCCGGCGGCAAGCTGCCGCTGTTCGACGAGCACGGCCAGCGCGTCAACCCGCAGACCATCCGCTGCTGCTTGGAGAACGGCTGGGCGGAGCGTTGGTTCGCCAATCCCCTGAAGCCGGACTGGCTGGTCTGCCGCCTGACCGAGGCCGGACGGCGCGCGGTGACGACACCGGTCCCCGCGGAGGCGGAGGCGGAGACCGCTCCCTGACACGAATCAGTCGCGTCCGTCGAAGTGCTGCTCCAGCGCCGCGGTGAGCTGGCGGGGCGTCACCGGCTTATGGACAACGCGACAGCCATGCCGCGCCGCGTCGATGTGGCAGTCCGCGCCCGTCTCTCCGGTCAGGATGATGCCGGGCAGCCCGTTGTCAGCGAATCGTTCACGCACCCGCAGGACCGCCTCCGTCCCGACCCGGCCCTCGCGCAGGCGGTAGTCCGCGATGACGATGTCCGGCCGCACATCCTGTTCCGCCAGCCGGTCCAGCAGCAGATCGGCCGACCCGGCGGAAATCACGCGGTATCCCCACTCGCTGAGGATGGCGTGCAGCCCCATCAGGACGATCGCGTCGTCGTCCACCAACGCCGCGATGCGTCCCTGGCCGGTGCGCTCGGCCGGGGTGGAGCCACTCTCCTCCGGTGCCGCCTTCAGCGCCTGGCCCAGCGGGACGGACACCTCGAACTCCGACCCCCGGCCCGGCTCCGATCGCACGGTGACGGGATGGTCGAGAAGCCGGGCCAGCCGGCGCACGATGGCGAGACCGAGCCCTAGGCCCTGTGTCCGGTCCCGTTCCGGATTGCCGATCTGGTGGAACTCCTCGAAGATCAGTTCCAGCTGCTCGGGCGGGATGCCGATCCCGGTGTCGGCGACGGTGATGCGCACCATTGCCCCGTCGGTACGGCAATGGATCGACACCACGCCCTCCTCGGTGTAGCGCAAGGCGTTCTCGACCAGATTGCGCAGCAGGCGCTCCAGCAGCGCGCGGTCGCTGCGCACCACGACCGGGCAGGCATCCACCGACCAGCGCAGCCGCTTGCCCAGCGCCACCGGCCCGTAGGCCGCGGCGATGTGGTCGATGGTTCCGGAAACATCGAATTCCTCGATCTGCGGCACGATCATGCCGGCATCCAGACGCGACACGTCGAGCAGGCTGTCGAGCAGCCCCTTCATGGCGTCCAGCCCGCGCTCCAGGTGAAGCAGCGCCGTCCGCGCCCGCTCGGTGTTCACCTGGTTGGCCAGCGCCGCGGTGAAGAAGAACATGGACTGCAAGGGCTGACGCAGATCATGGCTGGTGGCGGCCAGGAACTTGGTCTTGGCGAGGTTGGCGCGTTCCGCTTCGTCCTTGGCAGCACGCAGCGCCTCCTCAATGCCCTTGCGGTCGGTGATGTCCTCGACGATGGAGATGCGGCGGGCGGACTCGCGGGACACGCCCCGCAGCAGGGACGACGTGACGCGCACCCACACCCGGTCACCGCCCCTACGCCGGTAGCGCTTCTCCAGGGCGTAGCTGGGCAGCGTGCCGGCGAACAGGGATGCGATCAGCGGGCGCTCCCGGCCGACATCCTCGGGATCGGTGAGCTCCTCCCAGGTCCGGCCCAGCAGATCGTCGCCCGTGCCGACGCCGAAGATGGAACACAGCTTTTCGTTGACTTCCAGCAGCCGTCCGTCGGCATCCAGAAGCTCGATGCCCACGGCGGCCTGCTCGAACATGGAGCGGAACCGCATGTCGCTGCGCTCGCGCTCCACCTCGGCCTGGCGGATGCCGGTGATGTCGGTCAGCATCAGCCCGACCGCGGTCACCTGCCCCTGCGCGCGCACCGGGAAATAGCCGGCCATCCAGTGGCGTGGTCGGTCCCCGCCGGCTCCGGCGGCCACCAGCTCGCGGTCGCGGGCAGCTTCCCCGGTGGCGAAGACCCGGTCGATGGCGGGCAACGCCGCCTGGGCGTCGATCGGCGCAATCTCCCGCAGGTGCCGGCCGATGTGGTCGCGCGGCGGCAGGCCGGTCAGCGCGCCCATGGGTGCGTTCACCCTCAGGAACCGATGGTCGCGATCGAAGAAAGCGAAGCCGACGGGGGCGTTCTCCAACAAGGCGTTGAGCTGGGCCAGAAGTTCCGATTTCTCCAGATTGGCGCGCTCCAGCGCCTCCTCCCCGGCGCGCCGGGCGGTGATGTCCTGGAAGAACACCGCCAGCCCGCCCAGCGTGGGAAAGGCCCGTATGCTGTACCAGGAATCGAGTGGCGCGAAGTACCCCTCGAACTCGACCGGCTCGCCACTCTCCATCGCATACCGATAACGTTCGGTGAAGACCGTGCCCTCGGCCTCGGGAAAGGCGTCCAGCAACCGGCGACCGGTGAGGTCGCGGCCATCGGCGATCAGGAAGCGCGCCCGGTCGTTCATGAAGGTGATGCGCCAGTCGGCGTCGATCTCGAACACGCCGTCGGTGGTGGCCCCCAGCACATCCGCCATCCGGTGGGCGAGCGCGTGCACCTCCCTCTCGATCACGGCCTTGGCCTGAAGGTCATCGGCCATGGCGTCGAAGGCGCGCCCCAGCGTGCCGATTTCCGACCGGTCATGGTCCAGCCCGGAACGGGCGGACAGATCCCCCCCGCGCCAGCGCTCGGTCGCCGCCACCAGCGCCTCGACAGGCCGACGCAGCAGCCGCGTGCCACCCCACAGGACCAGCAGCAGCGTGGTGCCCGCGATCGCGCCGATCATCGCGATCGAACGCTGCATCGCCGCGTCGATGGGTTGGAGCGCCGCCTCCTTGTCGATCGACACGGCCATGAACAGGTCCTCCTGCCCGGCACCGACCGGGCTGAAGGCGACCACATGGACACGCCCGCTCGCATCGTCCGTCACTTCGATCGTGCCGGGGGCCGCGGCGTTCAGATGCTGGCGGAGCGCGGGCAGCAGGGCACGACCCATCCCGTCGGCAGGCGCGTGCGCCAGCACTGTGCCGGACCGGTCGGCCAGCAGAAAGGACCCGCCCGGTGGCAACGGCTTGGCGTTCAGGAAGCGTGTCAGCCACTCGGTGTCCAGAGTGGCGGTCGCCATGCCACGAACCATCCCGTCATCGCCCCGGATCGGCAGCGCGAAGGGAAGAGCAAGCCCCGAAACCACGCGCCGCGCGATCCGTTCGCCAATCACGAAATTGCCGGACGCCAATGCCTCGCGGAAATGGGCGCGGTCGCTGATGCTGACGCCGATGGCTTCCCGCTGCGTGCCGCAGCGGATGATCCCATCGGCATCGGCGGCGAAGAAATCGATGTAATCGGGATAGGATGGACGGAGACGATTGAGCAACCCGCCGCATTCCGGCTCCAGCCCGTTGCGGAAGGCGTTGGTCTGCACCAGCGTCGCCAACACCTGCCGGATGGTGTCGACCAGCCGCTCCTGCTCGGCCTCGATCAGCGACAGGTAATGACGTGCGGTCTGGTGTATTTCGCGGATCCGATCGGTTCGCAGCTCGAACTCGTTGCGCACCTCCACGGCCAGCAAGGGCAGAACCGCAATGCCAAGCAAAAGCACGAGCCGGTGCAGCAGACTCATGCGACGGGCTCCGCCAAAGACCGGGCGCCACGATCGCCAAGCCGGAACACGCCATGGCCGCTGCCACCAACGAAGACCCTAAGATGAAGCTTGTGGCACAACACCCAAATCTTTGGGGAGGGAGGCTTCATTGTTTCCTGAGCTTCATTCACGAAGTCGATCCGCTGGATCAATGAAGTTTCCCTGCAGTTGCACGATTGACGCAATCGGCAAACTGTGTCGACGGCGATCATTCGACGATTCAATCTATCATGTACACACCCCGATATCCATTGCAATTGCCGCTAATGCCAAGGTGGCGCTTCATGGAGCTCAGCTACCCCGGTAGGTTGAGTAGGACCAGGGGGAGACGAGAAGCGGCACGTGGTAGTGCTGCTCCGGGTTGGCGACCCCGAAACGGATCGGGATGCGGTCGAGGAAAGGTGGTGCCGACAGCGCGTTGCCGGCGGCCGCGAAATAGGGTCCGGCGTGGAACAGCAGCTCATAGGAGCCGGCTTCCAGTTCGGCCCCCGCCAGGGCCGGACCGTCGAGCCGCCCGTCGGCGTTGGTGACGAAGGTCTTCAGCCGCACCGGCGTGGGTGCAAGGCGCAGAAGCTCGATCACCATGCCCGGCGCCGGACAGCCCGATGCGGTATCCAGCACATGCACCGTCAGCCGCCCACAGGGCTTGGGCACCACCGCGTCGAGCAGGCGCATCCACAGGATCTTGCCCACCTCGGCCAGGGCGGTGGCGATCTCGGCCGCGGGATCGTTGCGGACGCGGCGGTCGAAGGCGGCGAGGATCGCGTGCTTGTCGGCGTGGCGGACCGCCATGATGAAGGGGAAGCCGAAGCGCGCGGCATAACGGCCGTTCAGGTCCTGGAAGCGCGCCATCTCCGCCGGCGTCAGCCGGTCGAGCCCAGCCGCGGCCTGTTCAACGTTGGACGCCGCCGTCAACTCGCCGGCCACCGCCGCCCGCCCCGCCAGATCGGGATGCGCGCGGAGGAACATCCGCTGCGTCGCCTCGTCGGCCGCCGCGATGGCGGAGGTCATGGCGGCGTGGAAGGCCGTCAACGTGTCGAACGGACGGGCGGCGGCGGCACGTTCCGCCACCCAGGGGGAATGTTCGGCAATGCCGCCGAAGCGCGCGACGAAACCCGCCGCGTCCAGACCATTGACCTCGTCCAACGTAATGCGCGCCATCCGCCGCCACTCCCCCTGCGTTGCACCGGGACGAAGCCTAGCAGACGCTCAACCGGACGGGTAGGCACGCCCGCGCCAGGTCGCCGGCCGGCCGCGACGGGCGCGCAGCAGGGCGTTCCACTGGATCGCCAGCATGGTCGCGACACCAGCCGGGTGGAGCAGCGCACCGGCCAGGCTCTGACGGAATCGCAACGCCAGACCTATGCGCAGGGAGGTGGTGGCGAGTGCACCCGCCGCCGCGGCGCTGAGCGCCTCCGCAGGCAGCGGCCAGACCAACCCCGCCAAGAGCAGCAGCCAGGGCAGGATATGCCCCCCGCCCAGCAGGACCGTCCACACCGGCAGCGCCACCGGTGTCGCCATGCCCTCGGTCGCGTTTTTCGAGAAGCCGTCCCAGACCTCGGCGAAGCCCCGGTACATGCGGCAGGTGGCGAGGTCCGTCGCGTCGAACAGCCGGGTAGCGATGCCCACCCGGCGGAAGGCACGCGGCAGGGTCACGCCGTCATGCAGGGAGCGCTTTATGGCCACATGCCCCCCGGCCCGCTCGTAGGCGTCGCGCCGCACCAGGATGAACTGCCCGCAGGCGGCGCCGAAACCAGGATGGCGCGTGAAGCGCAGCCCCGCCATGGGCAGATAGCCAAGCAGCAGCGTGTGGATCTGCGGCACCACCAGCGCTTCCGCCAGCGTCCCCGTCTCCTGCCGCGGAAATCCGCTCGCCAGCCCGGCACCGCTCGCCACGAGGAACCCTGCGGCCCGGCCGACGGCGTCCGGCGCCAGCCGCACATCGGCGTCCTGGAACAGCAGGATGTCGTGGCGGGCAAGGTCGGCCAGCGCCTGACAGGCGTGCTGCTTGCCCGACCAGCCCGGCGGCAGCGGCGGTGCTCCTTCCAGCCGTACACGCGGATCACGGGCGGCGTACGCCCGCACGATGTCGGCGGTACGGTCGGTGGAATGGTCGTCCAGCACGACGACCTCCAGCGCCACGTCGCGGTTGGCGAGCGCCGCGTCCAGCGCGCGGGCGATGGTCGCCTCCTCGTTGCGCGCCGGGATCAGCACCGACACCGCGCTGCCTGCCGGAAGCCGCCCGCGCGGCGCCCGGTAGAACGGAAGGTTGAGGATCGTCATCGTCAGAGGAAGCAGCGCCAGCCCCAGCACCGCCATGGCAAGCATGGTCACCCAATCGCCCGCGCTCATCGCTCCGGTGCTCCGTGTCCGGCGTGGAAGGTCCGGCTGGCCAGCGCCGCCCGCGCCCGCCGCCACAGGTCGTACACCCCGCCCACCCCCGCCGTGCCGCGCAGGACCGGCAGGAAGCGCTCCGGGTCGCGGCTCGTGGCGTCGGCGGCCAACGCGTCCATGGTCTCTTCCAGGCGGCGCGCGAGATGCTCGTTCAGCGCCTCCACCGGCATGCCGGCGAGGGTCGCCGCCTCAATCGGCCGACCGAAGCGGGCCAGCGCCTCCGGCGTCCGCTCGTCCCAGAAGGGGTATTCCAGCGCCAGCGGCACCACGACCGCCGTCGGCGCGTGGCGGACCAGGTGGGCGAGGCCCGGCATCAGGGTCACCGGCCGGATCCGCGGATCGGTGAAGCGCCCCTCCGCGGTGATCCACAGCATGGCCCGCGGGTCCTCCAACACCCGCCGCGCCGTGCGCAGAAACGTCGCCGCCCCGCGCGGTCCCGGCGTCACCCCGAACAGCCCGAGCCGCCGCATGAACCGATAGCGGTCCAGCATCGCCTCATCGATCGGCCCGTATCCGGGCCGGTCGCGGAAGCGGGTCGTCCCCATCACGATGAGGACGGCGGGATCCCACCAGGAGGGGTGGTTCAGATACACCACCACCGGCCGGTCCCGCGGCAGCTCGGGCCAGCCCGGCCGGGCGAGACGTACGGCGTGGAAGCCGCGCCGCATCGCCCGCGCCATCACATGACCGAAGAAGCCGAGAAGCGCCGGCGACCGCAGCGCCACCGGGTCGGCCCGGCTTGCCGCGGGACCGTCCGGAGCGGTCATGCGACCTCCCGCCGGCGTTCGCCCTTCAGGTCGCCGTCCGCGGTGTCCGCGGCGATCCAGCCGGACATCAGCACCATCGGCATGCCGGGGCCGGGATGCGCCGAGCCGCCGGCCAGATACAGGCCGGCCACGTCGCGGCTGCGGTTGCCGGGCTTGAAGGCGCCCATGAAGCGGCCATGGCTCGCCAGACCATAGATGGCGCCGTTCAACACCTTGTAGCGGTCGTGGATGTCCTGCGGGGTCAGCACCCGCTCGAACCGGATGCGATCCTCCAGATCGGTCAGTCCCGCCGTGCGCTTCAGCTTGTCGATGATCACGCGGCGGTAGTCCGGCAACATCCGCGACCAGTCGTGGTGCGGCCGCAGATACGGCGTGTGGACCAGCACATACAGCGCCTCCCCGCCCGGCGGGGCGACGCCCGGCTCGGTGCGCGCGGGTGCCGCCAGATAGCAGGTGGGGTCCGGCGCCGGCTCGCCGCGCCGGTAGATGAAGTCGAACTCCTCCTCCGGATCGCGGGAGAACACGAAATCATGGTGGAGCAGATGGTCGTAGCCGCGGTCGAGACCGAGGTAGAGGACGACGCCGGAGCAGGCCGGCTCGAACTTCCGTCGCCGCTCGAACCTTGCGGCCGCCGGATCGCCGCCCAGCAGTTCACGATGCGTGCGCACACTGTCCATGTTGGACACCACGGCGGAGACCGGCACGACCTCCCCCGCCGCCTCGACGCCGGTCACGCGACCGTTCTCCACGCGCAGGCGGGTCACGTCGGTGCCCGTGCGGATCTCCACCCCCAGCTCGCGGGCCAGGCGCTCCAGCGCCACCGGCACGGCGCGGGTGCCGCCCATCGGGTACCAGACGCCGTCGTTGGTCTGCATGTGCGCGATGGCGCACAGAACGGCCGGCGCGTTGTAGGGGGAGGAGCCGACATACTGCGTGAAGTGGTCGAGCATCTGCGCCACCCGCGCGTCCGGCACGTGGCCGCGGATGGTGCCCGCCACCGTCGCCCCCATGCGCAGCGCCAGCACGTCGGCCAGGGTGGACGCGGTCATGTTCCGCTTCAGGTCGATGGTGTCGCGCAGATCCTCCACCGGCTTCCAGAAGAAGAAGCGTTCGGAAATGGCGTGCAGCCGTTCCGACAGCGCCAGGAAGCGGCGGTAGCCCTCGCCCGCCCCCTGCCCCGGCGCAAAGCCGTCGAGCCGGCGCGCCATGCCGTCCACGCTCTCCGTCAGATCGAGCAGCGAGCCGTCGTCGAAGAAGCAGCGCCATTGCGGGTCCAGCCGCACCAGCTCCAGCTCCTTGTGCAGATCGCGCCCCGCCTCGGCAAAGATGCGGGAGAGCACGCGCGGCACGGTCAGGATGGTCGGCCCCATGTCGAAACGGAAGCCGCCCTCCTCCAGCACCGCCGCCTTGCCGCCCAGCCAGGGGTTCTTCTCGAACAGCACGACCTTGTGCCCGCGCGACGCCAGCACCACCGCGGACGCCAGACCGCCCAGCCCGCCACCGATCACCGCGATCTTGTCACCGTTCCGCATCACGCAGCCTCCTTCGTCGCCACCGCCCGCGGCCGCCACAACCCTTCCGCCGCGCGTCCGTTGCGCCAGGGTGCGGGCAGGCCCAGATCCTCCGCCGCCAGGGTCGCGGTGATCCGCGCGCCCTCGAAGATCACCGGCAGCCCGCTGCCGGGGTGGGTGCCGCCGCCCACCAGATACACGCCGTCCAGATCCTCGAACCGGTTGCGCGGGCGCAGATGCAGCATCTGCCCCAGTGTGTGGGCGAGGTTGAAGGTGGCGCCGCGGTGCAAGGCGAAATCCTGCTCCCAATCGGCCGGCGTCACGATGCGTTCCGTGCGGATGCGCCGTTCCAGGTCGGGAATGCCCAACTCGGCGAGGCGGTCGAGCACGAGACGCCGGTACGGCTCCCGCTCCTCCGCCCAGTCGATGTGCCCCTTCTGGTGACCCACCGGCACCAGCACGTACAGCGTGCTGCAGCCCGGCGGCGCCAGCCGCGGGTCGGTGACGCAGGCGTTCTGCACATAGATGGAGGGGCGGCGCGGCAGTTCGCGGCAGCCCTCGATCTCCGCCAGATTGCGGGCGTAATCCTCGGCCAGGTAGATCGTGTGATGGCCGAGCCCGTCCAGCTTCCCCTCGATGCCCAGATACATCATGAAGGTGGAGCAGGAGAACTTCTTGCGGGCGATTTGCGCATCCGTCCAGCGCCGCCGCAGATCGTCGGGCACCAGGGTCGACATGGCCTTGGCGAAGTCCGCGTTGATGACAAGGCCGTCGCACGCGTACTCCCCGCGCTCCGTGCGTACGCCCACCGCGCGCCGGCCCTCGAAGCGGATGTGCCGCACGCTCTCGCCCAGCCGCACATCGACGCCGAGGTCGCGGGCCACCCGCGCCATCGCCTCCATCACCGCGCCGCAGCCCCCCATCGGGTGCCACACACCATGCTCGTGCTCCAGGAAGGACAGGATTGTGAACAGGCTGGGGCAGCGGAACGGCGACATCCCCAGATACTTGCTCTGGAACGAGAAGGCGAGCCGCACCCGCGGATCGTCGAAATAGGTGCCGAGGTCGGAATCGACGCTGCGGTGTGGGCGCAACCAGCGCAGCGACTTCAGAAGCGCCGGGTTCAGAAGATCGAGCGCGGAGTTGAACGGGTTCTCCAGCACGGGGCGGAAGGCGTCCAGCTTCTGGCGGTTGTCTGCCATGAAGCGGGGAAGGTTCTCCGCGTCATGCGGGTTCAGACGGGCGATGCCGCGCGCGAGCGCCTCCTGGTCGGTGCAGACGTCGAGCTGCCCGCCATTCTCGAACACCAGCCGATAGAGCGAGTCGAGCCGCTTGAGCTGCACCTCGTCGGTCAGCCGCCGCCCGCAGGCGGCGAAAATCTCCTCCAGGATGCGGGGGTAGAGGAAGAAGGTCGGGCCGGTGTCGAAGCGGAAGCCGTCGGCTTCCATCACCGCCGTGCGCCCGCCGACGCGGGACTTGCGTTCCAGCACCGTCACATCGGCGCCGGTCAGCGCCAGAAGCATCGCGGACGCCAGCCCTCCGGGCCCGGCCCCGATCACCACGAACCGTCTGTGCATCTCACCATCCCGGTCTCGGTCCGCCTTCGTGCGATGGCGGTTTCTGGTTGCACACGCTTGCGACGAAGGAACCCCGTCACAGTTCTTGTGGCGTATACGAGCTGGACCGCCGCTTGGACCACGACAGGGGGATTGCACCAATGGACGATGCCGATCGCGATGGTCGGGGGACCCTGGCGCCCGGCGTGGGCCAGGCGATGCTGCGCGCGCGTACGGTCCAGGCCGGCTGGGGGACGCTGTCGCCGGCCACGCGCGTACGCCCGCTCGATCAGCTCCGCCACCGCATCGCGGCTGACGCGGACGCGCTGGTGGACGACCTCGCCACCCGACCCGGACGGCGCCCCGCCGAAAGCCTCGCCGCCGAAATCCTGCCGCTCGCCGACGCCTGCCGCTTCCTGACGCGGGAGGCGCCGTCCCTGCTGCGACCGAGGCGCCTCGGCCATCGCGGACGCCCGGTCTGGCTGTTCGGGGTGGAGGCGGAGGTGCGGCGCGATCCGTTCGGCGTGGTGCTGATCCTGGCGCCGTCCAACTACCCGCTGCTGCTGCCCGGCGTGCAGGCGGTGCAGGCGCTGGCCGCCGGCAACGCCGTGCTGGTCAAGCCGGCCCCCGGCTGCACCGCCCCGATGGAGCGGCTAGCCGACTGGCTGGCCGATGCCGGCGTGCCCGACGGGCTGTTCCAGGTGCTGGGGGAGACGCTGGCGCACGCCGAGGCGGCGCTGGACGCCGGGCCGGACCTGGTGGTCCTCACCGGCTCGGCGGAGACTGGGCGGCGCGTGCAGGAGCGGCTGGCACCGCGGCTTATCCCGTCCATCATGGAGCTGTCCGGAAGCGACGCGGTGTTCGTCCTGCCCGGCGCCGACCTGGATCTGGTCACCCGCGCGCTCGCCTTCGGGTTGCGCTTCAACGGGTCGGCCACCTGCATCGCGCCGCGCCGGGTGTTCGTTCCCCAGGACCTGGCCGCCGGGCTGGAATGGCGGCTGGCGGAGCGGCTGACCGCCCTCCCCACGGTCCCCGTGCCGCTGCCGGTGCGGCACCGCGTGGCACGGCTGGCCGCCGACGCCATCGCCGCCGGCGCACGCGCCATCGGTCCCCTGCCCTCACCGGAAACGCCGATGGCGCCGCTGGCGCTTGCCGCCGCCCGGCCGGACATGGCGCTGTTGTCCGAGGACCTGTTCGCACCCGTCGTAGCCCTGGTCGCGGTCGAGGACATGGAGGAGGCGCTGACGCAGGCCGCCCGCTGCCCATACGCGCTGGGCGCGTCGGTCTTCGGGCCGGAGGGTGCCGCCCGTGCGCTGGCGGCGCGGATGGAGGCCGGCAGCGTTACCATCAACGACCTGATCGCCCCCACCGCCGACCCGCGGCTGCCCTTCGGCGGACGGCGGCGCAGCGGCTGGGGCGTGACCCGTGGGGCGGAGGGGTTGCTGGAGATGACGCGCGTCAAGACCGTCAGCCGCCGCCGCCGCGGCCCGCACCCGCATTTCGACGATCCGGACCCCGGCGACGAGGCGCTGCTGCGCGGCCTGTTGGGGGCGGCCCATGGCGCGGGGGCGGAACGTCGGGCGGCCTGGACGGAGTTGGCCCGCGCGGTGTGGGAGAGGGCCCGCCGGCGCTGATCCGTTCGCACTGCGACGATCCGCAGCAGCGCCGCTGGTTGACACAGCCATGCTGCACCGCAACGCTGACTGCAGGCCGGGGCGTCCCGGCGCGCAACCCGACGGACGTCTCGACCCATGGACGACATCAAGGAATTCCTGGCCCACGCGGTGAAGCTGGAGGAGGAGGCGGCCCACCGCTTCGCCGATCTCGCCGAGACCATGCGGATCTACGGCAACACCGACATCGCCGAGTTCTTCGGCCGCATGGCGCATTTCTCCCGCCTGCATCTGGCGGAGGCGCGCAAGCGTTGCGGCTTCCGCGACGTGCCCGACCTGCCGGCGGAGGAGCTGAGCTTCCCCGAGGGCGAAAGCCCGGAGGCCGCCTCCATGGCCGCCTCCCACTACATCATGACCATCGAGCAGGCGCTGGAGACGGCGCTGGACAGCGAGCGCGCCGGCCTCGCCTGGTACGCCCAAATTGCCCGCGACACCACCGATCCCGAGGTCCGCATGATGGCCGAGGAGTTCGCCGACGAAGAGCGCGAGCATGTGGCGGAGCTGGAGCGCTGGGTGGCGCTCCGGGATGGAGGGACGGTGGCGGCGTGAGGCGCCGGTCGCCCCTCACCGTTCCGTGAAGTACCGCAGGGTGATCGCCGTCCCGGTCGCCGGCTCGGCAACGCTGATCTCGGCGACCGCATAGTCGGGCGGACCGAAGCGGATCGGGGCGTCGTTGCTGAAGCCGATGCCTTCCAGCGGTATCCCGAACAGGCCGCGGTCCAACGTCTTGTTGCCGTTCTCGTCGTGGTAGGTCTGTACGGCGTAGCGGCCGGGCGGCACGTCGTGGACCACCACCGTCACCGCCCCGCCCTTGGCGGGGGCGGACGCCTGCAGCGCGCAGTCGGGGGTCAGGAAGGTGGCCGCGGTGCACACGGCGAGCAGCACGCGGCCGTCGCCGTTGCGCACCCCCTTCACCACCACCGACAGGTCGGCCGCCGCCGCCGGCACCGACAGGGCGACGATGGCGGCCATAGCCAACAGAGCCCTGCCGATCATGGAAAGGCCCGCCGCAACGTGTCCAGCCACGCGGTGACCCGCCGCCGGTTGGTGCCCAGGTCGGAATGGCCGTAGACCGAGCGGCTGAGGATCGCCAGGGTCGAGCGCTCCCCGTCGAGCGGCCGGACCTCGACGCTGACGAGGTCGGGGAAGCGCAGCAGCGGCGTGCGCACCTCCGCCGCGATGCGCCGGGCGTCGCCCCCCTCGATCCGCGCTCCGTCGCGGACGAGCATCCGCTCCACCTCCGCCCGCAGCCGGTCCGCCGGAACCGCGAAGACCGGGCTTTCCGCGGACGCGGCGGCGCACAGGCCGGGCGGGCACACCAGCCACCAGTTGGGGGAGCCTGGAGACACGAAGGCCGCCGGAAACACCGGCTCCCGGTTGCCGGGGCCGAACAGCAGCGGCCAAACCCCGTCCCGGCCCACGGCAAGCGTAAGCGCGCCATAGGCCAGCATGGGAACGAGGAGAACGATGAGGAGGACCTTCACGCGGGCGCTCATGCAGGGATCGTCGGGTGCGGGCGGCGCCGGCCGCCAGCGCCCGAACGATATGGTGTCGCCCGCGCTCGGTTCACACTGCGGCCAGGATCAGATCCTGGAGACGGCGGTAGGGGCCGGGATCGGAACCGCCGGCCAGCGGATCCTCGATGGCCGCGGCCTGCGCCTCCGCCACCGTCCAGTCGTCCGCGCCGAGGATCTCAAGCAGCGCCGGAAACAGCTGGTCCTTTTCCGCGGCCATGTGGGCGCGCTGGTTCACGACGTAGGATTTGAGCGCGCCGAGCACCTCGTCGAGCGGCATGCTCTGCCCGATCTCGATGACGTCCAGCGTCTTCAGCAGGTCTTCGGTGGCTCCCGGCAGATTCTCGTGCTCGTCGTGGATGGCCGCGGCCAGGGTGGCGAAGGACGGCCTCTTCGCCGTGGCGGCGGCAAACAGCAACTCCTCCTTGGGGTGATGGAAGCGGTCGGGGTATTCGGCCATGTAGCTGAGGATCAGCCGAACCAGATCGATGTCGAAGGCGCCCTTGGCCTCCAGTTCGATGATCTCGGCCTCCATCACATTCATCATGGCCGCGATGGCCTTGTGCTCGGCGACGATGCGCTGGAGCGTCGGCGGGGTGGTCATGCTCGTCTCCCGGCTCAGGCAGATGGACGCGGCGCTCACAGCGCCTGGTGGATGCTGTCCTTGAGGCGAAGCCTGCGCTTCTTCAAATCCTCGATCACCGTGTCGGTCACCGGTGTTCCACTCGCCTCCAGCGAGTAGACTTCGGAATCCAACCGCGAGTATTCGTTGACCAACCTTGCGAAGGTGGCGTCGGCGCCGATCTTCGAGACGATGCGTTCGCGGTGTTCCGGGAATTCCGACAGGATGCTGTGCTTTTCCAGCATGATGGTCCTTCCTTGATCGGCGCTTGCGCCGTGGTCGGGCTTGCTCCCCATGACGGAACCGCGTCTGACGGCGGGCTCTTGTCGCCGTGCAGAATAATGCAGACGGAGTGGTCATACCGTGCGCCACAACGCCGCGTCCCCATCCTGCGCCGGGGCCGGGGCCCGCGCCGGCGCCAGGACGGCCGTCACTGGAAGGGCGGCGCGTAGATCAGGCCGCCGTCCACCCACAGCGCGTTGGGCCCGCGCTCCAGCCCGATGGGGGTGGAGGACCCCAGATTCCGTTCGAAGATCTCGCCATAGTGGCCGACCGCGGCGATAGCGCGCTGCGCCCACTGGGCGTCCAGGCCCAGCCCCTTGCCGGCGTCGGGATCCTGTCCCAGCAGCCGGCGGACCTCGCGGTCGGCCGAATCCGCCCGTTCCGCCGCCTTGGCGGCGGTCACGCCCTTGAACTCGGCCACCATGGTCGCCAGCATCACCCAGCGCACCACATCGTACCAGGCTCGGTCATCACCGCCGACCACCGGCCCGAGGGGTTCGCGCGAGATCACCTCGCGGGCGATCACGAGCTGGTCGCGCATGCCGGCCATGGCGGCGCGGCGGGCGGCCAGCTCCGCCCGGTCGCCGGTCACCACGTCGCAGTCGCGCGCCATGAATCGCCGGAACTTCTCCTCGCTGCTGGCGCTCTCCACCAGCGTCGCCGCGATGCCGCGGGTGCGCAGGTGGTTGGTCAGGTTGGCGTGCGACGTCGTTCCGCCCTGGACGCAGATCCGGCGGCCGCCGATGGCGACCGGGTCCGCCTTGCCGCGGTCGGCCCAGGCCATGAAGCTCTGCCCGTCGTAGTACATCACGCCGGGAAAGCTCACCCCCAGGGCGGTGTCGCGGGTCATCGTCCAGGTGGTCATTCCGAACGCGACGTCCAGGTCGCCATCCACCAGACCCTTGAACTTGTTGGCCGTGTTGACGCGGGCCGGGTCGATGGCGTCGGGGCTGCCCAGGACGGCGGCGGCGATGGCGCGGCAGAAATCGATGTCGAAGCCGTGGGAACGTCCGGTGGCGTCCACGGCGCTGAAGCCGGGTGTCTGGTCGATGCCGCAGCGCACCACGCCGTTGCGCTTCACACGGTCCAGCACGCTGTCGGCCGATGCCGCGGTGCCTATCAGAAGATTCACGACCGCAAGAGCGGTTATGATAATACTCCGCATGGTGATCGTTCCCCCGTGCACGCGGATCGCGCCGCCACCTCGAGTTCCAACAGTCGCTGCCGATGTGCCCGGCGTCCGGGTCTGGCCATCGGATCGGATCGCATGACGATGCCCCCCTCGCCCGCGGCGTGGTCCCTCAGCTTTCGCAGCATCGCGTCGCGCTTCGCCGGAGCCGCGCTGGCCATAACCTTTCTGGTATTCGGAATCGGTTTCATTTTTATGAAATCCATTGACACGCTGACCGACCTGTCACTGTCGATGCACCGTGTGGAACTGCCCGCCCTCGATGCCGCGCACCGCCTCGACGCCGGGGCACGGGACGTGTCGCAGCTGGCGCTCAACGTCTCGGCGGCGACCTCGCCGGCCGGGCTGAGGACGGCGGCGGAGCGGCTCGAGGATGGCAACCGCTCGCTCGACGGGCCGCTGGAGACATTGGCCGGGCTTCCGTTGGGGGCTAATCGCGGCGCCGACCTGGTGAAGGAGCGTGACGCGCTGATGGCGGCCACGCGTTCGCTGGTGCTTCTGGAACAGCAGTGGATGGAAGTCGATACCGCCATCCTGCGCGGGCTGGCGGCGCTCCTGGCGTTTCAGGAGCGGGCCAGGGCCGACGATCCGGCCGCGCAGGCGGTCGTCGCCTCGATCGCCCTGTCGGCCACGGCGAACAGCCGCCTCGTCATCGCCCGTATCCACCAGTCGATCACCGAACGTCTCCCGTCCATCGGCGACCCCGCCCTGAGGGAGCGGCTGGGCGCCCTGGCGCTCGGCGACGACGGGATCCCCGCCATTCGTGGCCGGCTTCTGGACATCGAGCGGCGGCGGGTCAACCTCCAGCGCGCGGTGGTCGAGATCGGCACCCGCTTCGCCTCCCTCGCGAGCGCCCTGTCGCTGGAGGCCGGACAAGCGGTGGCGCGGCAACACCAGCGCACGGAGGAGACCGGCCAGAGCCTGCGCATCGATCTGTCCATCGCCATGTCGGCGGTCGTCGCGGTCATGATCGCGCTCTTCGTGCTGCTGCACCGCGGTGTCCTGCGCCGGCTGCTGGCGCTCCGCGACCAGATGGTCGAGGGGGTGCGGGGCCGTCCGGTGACCCTCGACACGTCCGGTGGCGACGAGCTGGCCGACATGGCCGCGGCCGTCCAGGACTACATCCGCGTGATCGAACAGCGCACCGCCGACCTCGACCGCAGCCAGGAGCGCCTGCGCGAGAAGACGGCCGTGCTGGAGGCGGTCAACGCCATCACCGATGACGCCATGCTGGGGCTGGACGCCGACGGCCGAATCCTGTGGGTCAACCGGGCGGCCGCGACGCTGGTCGGGCTCGAGGAGGGCGACATGATCGGGCGTTCCTGCCTGGAACTCCTGCCGGCCTGGGTGGTGGAGCGTCACCGCGCGGCCGCAAGCGAGTTCCTGGCAGGCCGCGATTCCTCGCGCACGTTGGGCGACTGGCGCTTGCTCGGCGTGCTGCACCGGGAGGGGCATGCCGTGCCGGCCACCGCCACCGTGTCCATCACCACCGTCGGCGGACGCCGCCACATCACCGCGACGGTCCGCGACATGTCGGAGACGCGCCGCTTCGAGGAGGATCTGGTCGCCTCCCGCCACGCCGCCGAGCAGGCCAACGCCGCCAAGTCCGTCTTCCTCGCCAACATGAGCCACGAGCTGCGCACGCCCTTGACCGGGGTGATCGGCATGGCGGACTTCCTCGCCGACACCGCGCTCGACCACGAGCAGAAGGAATGCATCGACACTCTGCGCACCTCGGCGCGCACGCTGCTGGCGGTGGTGAACGACGTGCTCGACCTGTCCAAGATCGACGCCGGCCGGCTGGAGCTGGAGACGGTGGATCTGGATCTGCGGGAGACGTTGCGCACGGTGCTCCGTCTGTTCCGACCGATGGCGGCGGAACGCCGGCTGTCGCTCGCCACCGACATCGATGCAACCGATTCCGCAGGGACGGTCGTCAAGGGCGATCCCACCCGCATCCAGCAGATTCTCTTCAACCTCGTCGGCAACGCGGTCAAGTTCACCGAGCAGGGCGAGGTGCGGATCGGCCTGCTCGCCCGCCCGCAGGAGGATGGGACGGTGGCCCTGCGCCTGACCGTGACCGACACCGGCATCGGCATGACGGCCGAGCAGACCGGCCGGCTGTTCGTGCCCTTCTCCCAGGGCGACTCCTCGACCACGCGCCGGTATGGCGGCACCGGCCTTGGCCTCTCCATCGCGCACCGGCTGGTTTCGCTGATGGGTGGCAGCATCGACGTCACGAGCCGGCCGGGCGAAGGGTCCTGCTTCACCGTGCAGTTGCGGCTGCCGGCGGGCGACCCGGCCGGGGTGGAGGCGGCGCCCGGCGATTCCGCCGAACCCGCCACGACGCGCGCCCTGCGGGTGCTGGTCGCCGACGACAACGCGGTCAACCGCGATCTGATCAAGCGGTTCCTGACCCGCATGGGACATCGGGTGACCCTGGCCACCAACGGACGCGAGGCGGTGGGGGAGCTGGTGGGCGCCCCGGTGCTGCCCGACCTCGTGCTGATGGACGTCCACATGCCGGAGCTGGACGGGCCGTCGGCGGCCCGCATGATCCGCGCCCTGCCGGGAGCGGCGGCCGCCGTACCGATCGTGGCGCTGACCGCGGATGCCCTGCCGGAGCACCGCGCGGCCTTCGTCGCCGCCGGCATGGACGAGGTGCTGGTCAAGCCGGTCGACTGGGGCCGGCTGCGGGCCCTGCTCGACCGTGTCGGCGGGACGGCGGCAATGCCCGCCGGGCCCGGCGATCCCCCACCCGCCGCGCCGCCGGAGACGTCCACCGGTGTCGCCAACGGCGTCATCGATGGCGCGCGGCTGGACGAGCTGTTCGCCATCCTCGACGGCGGCGAGATGCGCGTCATCCTCGACCAGTTCATCCGCAACGCCCGCGATCTCATCGACGATCTGCGGCGTACGATTGACGGCGGCGATCCGGCCCAGGCCCGTCAGATCGCCCATGCCCTCAAAGGGGCTGCCGGCAATGTGGGTGCGACGCGGCTGGCCGACCTCGCCAAGGGGTTGGAGGAGACGCTGGACAGAGGCGGGCGTCCCGGCGCCCTGCTCGGGGCGCTGGAACCGGCCTACCGCAGCACCGTCGCCGCCTTTGCCGAGCGCGCCGCGCGCGACACGCCGCCGCAGTCCGCAGCTGGCTGAATCCAGCGGCGCGCAGCCGGTTGTGTCGCTGGCGGGGCGGTGTATAACGTCGGCTCGATCACCCGCCGCAGCCCCCCCGCCGCTGCCGGGACCGAACGAGACCCGTTCATGCGAGGACCACCCCCATGCCCGACGACACGAGCCTTTCGCGCGGCCATTCCAGCCTGTTCCCGCTGACCCGCGACGACACGCCGTACCGCAAGCTGACCTCCGATTTCGTGTCGGTGGCCGAGTTCGACGGCGAGGAGGTGCTGAAGGTCGAGGCGGAGGGGCTGCGCCTGCTGGCCGAGCAGGCCTTCATGGACATCAACCACCTGCTGCGCCCCGGCCATCTGGCGCAGCTCCGCGCCATCCTCGACGATCCGGAAGCCTCGGCCAACGACCGCTTCGTGGCGCTGGACATGCTGAAGAACGCCAACATCGCGGCCAGTGGCGTGCTGCCCATGTGCCAGGACACCGGCACCGCCATCATCATGGGCAAGAAGGGCCGGCGCGTCTGGACCAAGGGCGGGGACGAGGGCGCGTTGGGTGCCGGCGTGCGCGACGCCTATCTGAAGCGCAACCTACGGTACAGCCAGCTCGCCCCCATCACCATGTACGAGGAGCGCAACACGCGCACCAACCTGCCCGCCCAGATCGACCTCTACGAGGAGGGCGAGGACGCCTACAAGTTCCTGTTCATGGCGAAGGGCGGCGGCTCCGCCAACAAGACCTTCCTGATCCAGTCCACCCCGTCGGCCCTGACCCCCGACCGGCTGCTGAAGCTGCTGGACGAGAAGATCCGCACGCTGGGCACCGCGGCCTGCCCGCCCTACCACCTCGCCATCGTCATCGGCGGCCTATCGGCGGAACTCAACCTGAAGACGGTGAAGCTGGCTTCGGCCCGCTACCTCGACCATCTGCCCACCCAGGGCTCGGAGCAGGCGCACGCCTTCCGCGACCTGGAGATGGAGGCGCAGGTCCTGAAGCTGTCGCAGGACATGAACATCGGCGCCCAGTTCGGCGGCAAGTATTTCTGCCACGACGTGCGCGTCATCCGGCTGCCGCGCCACGGCGCCTCGCTGCCCATCGGCATCGGCGTGTCCTGCTCGGCGGATCGTCAGGCGGTGGGCAAGATCACCCGCGACGGCATCTGGCTGGAGGCGCTGGAGACCGACCCCGCGCGCTTCCTGCCCGAGGTCACCGGCAACCAGCTCGCGGACGAGGTGGTCAAGATCGACCTCACCCGCCCGATGTCCGAGATCCTGGCGACCCTCACCCAGTATCCGATCCGCACCCGGGTGTCGCTGACCGGTCCGCTGATCGTCGCCCGCGACCTCGCCCATGCCAAGCTGCGCCAGCGGCTGGATGCCGGCGAGGGGCTGCCCGATTACTTCAAGAACCACCCCATCTATTACGCCGGCCCGGCCAAGACGCCGGAGGGCATGCCGTCCGGTTCCTTCGGGCCGACCACGGCCGGGCGCATGGACAGCTTCGTCGACCAGTTCCAGGCGGCCGGCGGTTCCATGGTCATGCTGGCCAAGGGCAACCGCAGCGCCGAGGTGCGAGAGGCGTGCAAGAAGTATGGCGGCTTCTACCTGGGCTCCATCGGCGGTGCCGCCGCCCGGCTGGCCCAGGACTGCATCCGCAAGGTGGAATGCATCGAGTATCCGGAACTCGGCATGGAAGCCATCTGGCGGATCGAGGTGGAGGATTTCCCCGCCTTCATCGTCACCGACGACAAGGGCAACGACTTCTTCCAGGAACTGAAGCTGGGCTGAGCCCGCAAGGCGATGGGGTGCCGCGCATGAGCGAGGGTGGTTCCGATCCGGTCGGCGACGCCCAGCGCCGCGCCCTGTTCGCCGCGGAGGTGATCGTCAACCGGCGCCTCCACGACTTCTCGACCCGCTACCGCAGCCAGTACTCCAACGACGTCGCCGCCGAACGCAAGGCGATCGAGCAGGAGATCCGCCGGCTGCGGCGGCGCGTGCCAGGGGCGCCAGCGGTGTCCGACACTCTGATTGCGGAGGTTGCGGCGGCGTCCGCGCTCGACGAGGACACTGTGGCGGCGGTGCTGCGCGCCCTGGGCACCCTGCGCCCGGATCTGCTGTCCACCGGTGAGGAACCGCTGGATGTCGATGAGGACGACGAGGACTGACCGGGTGATGGCCATCAGGCCAGCGTGACGGTCGCCCCTTCCCGCGCGGCGAAGCTGTCGGGAAAATTCTCCTGCGCGTCCCGCTCGATCGCCGCCACGGATTCGTCGTCGTGGTCGGGATCGTGGTGGAACAGCGCCAGCCGCTTCGCCCCCGCCTCACGGCACAGCCGCACCCCCTCGTTCCAGGTGGAATGGCCCCACCCGACCTTGCACGTGAACTCCTGCTCCGTGTAGGTGGAGTCGTAGATCACAAGGTCGGCGTCCTGGATCAGACCCAGGATGTTGCGGTCGGGTTTGCCCGGCACATGCTCGGTGTCGGTGACGTAGCAGAGCGAGCGGCCGGCGAATTCGATCCGATAGGCGGTGGCCCCATCCGGATGGTTGAGCGGCGCGGTGCGGACCATCACCCCGCCGTCCAGCGGAAAACTGCTGCCGGCCTCGATCTCGGTGAAGGACAGGTCGGACCCCATGGTGCGCATCGGCACCGGAAACAACGGCCGCTCCATCTGTCGCGCCATCACCGCTTCGATGCCGGGGTTGCCGTTGCAGTGGCCGGCGATGATGTTCAGCCCGAAACCCTTGGTGTAGGCGGGAGCGAAGAAGGGAAAGCCGGCGATGTGGTCGAGATGGGTGTGCGACAGAAGCAGCGTCGCCCGCCCCAGCCCTTCCTTCAGGAACCGTTTGCCGAGAAGCCGCAAGCCGGTGCCCGCGTCCAGCACGATCCGATGCGAACCGGCCATGACCTCGACGCAGCTGGTGTGGCCGCCATAACCCATGTGTGTGGACATGGGGCACGCGATCGTGCCGCGCACGCCCCAGAATGTCAGTGCAAACGTCATCGCCGTCTTCCCCCAAGGGATGACGACAGTAGCACAGACCATGCTGCCCGCAGTGACCTTCGTCACAACCGGCGGAAACCGTCACGCCGTTGCCATGATCTCCTGCACCGCCTCCTCGCAGCGCCGGCGGCGTTGGCAGGGGCCGCACCCGCCGGTCGGACAGCCATCCGCCCCCGTGACCCCCTCCAGCCGGGCGAGGGCGATTCGCTTGCGGGCCTGCGAGATGACATCCGTCGCGAGCACGACCACGAAGGCTTGGCGGATCACCTCCTGCTCGCTGGATGATGCATCCATGTCACCGCTCCCGCCCTGTGGAGCGATCACATTAGTAGGCAAATGTTTCGCCAGTATCTCGAACGCGACATGATGTTTCCCAATCTGGTTACAATCCCAAAACGGCCATGTCATACGGCATCGCCGAAGAGTGGCAAGGCGCGGGCAGCCGTGCTAGGGTCCGCGCCGACCAGCCATGCCGACACCTTTCGACGACACTATGGTGGAGGCCATCCGCCTCCTGACCGACGCGGTGAAGACCGAGCGCGTGCCCGGAATCGTGGAGTTCCGGCTGCTCGAACGCGCGCTCGAGGAGGTTGCACGCAATCCCACCACGACGCTGCTGGCGCATGCGTCGGCGGCCTTCCGAGCCCTTGATCGGGATCACCAGATCCTCGTGATGAAACGGGCGGAGACGATGGCCCACCGTTCGGCCGACCTCCGACGGATGACGAATTTCACGCTCGAGGGCGCGCATCCGCGTCCGCCCCACCGCGCACCGAAGCCGAAGCAGGCCGCATCGCCCTTCCTGTCGGCACTGAACGGCCCGCCGCACCGAGAACGGTCGGGGGCCTAATCGCGCCGCGCGACCGGAAGTCCGGGCGTCGCCAGGCGCTCCGTGCCGAACACGGCCGCGATCGAGCGGGAGCACGCGCAACCCTCCGGACCTGGATGGCAGGGCTCGCTGCACAGCGTGTCGCGGAGGTGGCGGAGCTTTGCCAGAAGGCACTCCTTGCGCACGCCATCGAGCGCTGGGGACAACACAACCAACTCGATGGCCGAATCGATGTTCTGCCGGATCGAGGGGACAACAGTGTTCAAGGCACGGGCTCGCCGCATTCGGAGACGGTCGGTCTACGAAACCACGGCCCCATTACATCCTGATGTTAAAACTGCAACGAAGATGACACATGGCGTCGTCAACCGCCGGCGCCCGCATGCTCCTGCACGATCACCCCATACCAGCCGAGGCCGCGATAGGTCTCGTACCCCGGCGTCAGGGCGAAGCCGACCACCCGGCCATGATCGTCCGCGTAGGCCCCGTGCGTCCTGCCGTCGGTGCGGAGCGGATAGGTCTCGCCCAGCACCCCGCGGCGATCGGAGGACGCGATCACGCGGTGCCGCCGGTCAACCAGCAGACAGCGGGTTGCCGGCTTCTCCTCCGGCGTCAGCCGCACGCTGTCCACCACCGTCTGCGACTGGGTCTGCCAGTCGAAGAAGATGCCGAGCGCGCCGATCACCGCCCCATCCTCCTCTCCGCCCTCGCGGATGGCGGTGGCGTAGGTGGCGACGGTGGAACGGTCCAGACTGTCGTTCACGGCGATGTCGGCCACCGCGAATTCCCCGCCATTGCGGGTGGCCAGTGCATCCTTGAACCAGCTTTCCTGGGCAACGGAGCTGCCGACCGCGCGCGGGTAGCGTTCGGGGCGGCCGTTGGCGAGCACGGTGCCGCGGCTGTCGACCACCCACAGGTCCAGATAGACGGTGTAGGCGCGCAGGATCACCGCCAGCCGCTGCGCCGCGTGGGCACGGGCCTGCGGCGACGGGGACGCGGCGCAATCGACGACGGCGCTGTCGGTCGCCCACCAGCGCACATCGCAGGACCGCTCGTAGAGATTGCGGTCCACGATGTCGATCATGTTGAGCGCCAAGTCGGCGAGCCGCCCGCCGCGGAGCTGCCCGACCAGGCGCCGCCCGAGCGTGTCCAGCTCCGTCGTCTGCGTCGCCATCTGCGCGCGCATCTCGTCGCCGATCGTGGTGATGCGCTCGGAGATCGCCTTCACCTCCTGCGCCACCACGGCGAATCCGCGGCCGGCCTCGCCCGCCCGCATCGCCTCGATCAGCGCGTTCAGCGCCAGGATCTTGGTGGTGTTGGTGACCGCCTGTATCTCGTCCATCTTGCGGGTGGCAAGTTCGGACACCGCGCGCGACAGGGCGACGATACGTTCGGGCATGCGGCTCCTCCTCGGCACCCTTGCCACCGGCCCGTCCGCGCAGCGGCCGGAGCGACGGCATCGATCATTGCAGAAAAATTACCACGAACTTTCGCCAAACGCGGTTCTGATCTGCAAGAAACGTCTGCGTCATCGAGTCACGAGCACAACGTCCCGTGGCTCGATCGAAGGTTGCGGCGATCGCGCCGATGGTGCCGGTCTCAAGCCTTGTACCCGATGCGGAAGCCCCCCCAGTGACGTCCGCGCACGACGATGGGGGCCGACACGTCCTTCATCAGCGTGAAATTCCCCCCGCCCATGTCTCGCCGGTAGGTCTGCAGCAGGAACGGCCCCTTGCCGCGGCCGGCCGCAAGTCCCACCCGGTCGTTGAACATGCGACGGTTGCGGCAGTTCGCGGTGTTCCAGAGCGGATCCTTGCCCTGGGGCTGGCTGAATTTGCGATTGTGCGTCGGCAGATAGCCGTTCTCGTCCACCGCGGCGCAGAACACGATGCGGCGGTCGCGGTCGAGCAACGGCTCCTGCACGGGTGGAAGGGCGCGGTCGCAGAATTCGGTGAAGCGCGCCATCACCTGCTGCGGGTCGCTGCCGGGGATCGGCCGGTAGCTGCGGTCGAACAGGTCGGTCTCCGACAGCTCGCCTCGGTTCAGCGCATCCTCGAACATGGCACCGATCCGCGACGCCGTCTCGCGCGCCGCCCGGATCATCGGCGTATCGACCGTCTCCACATCGAACTCGGCGGTGATGGAGATCAGCCGTTCGCCCATGCCGAGCAGCGTGTTCACCCGCTCCCGCGCCTGCGCCAGATTGTCGCGGGACAGGTCGACCCCGGTCGCGAGATCGTCGATCTCCCGCCCGAGTTCGCCGCAATTCTGCCCGATCTCGCCGGAGGCGGCTTCGATCTTGCCGGTCTCCGCCTGAAGCTCACCCATCGCGCGGCCCACCATCGTGATCACCGACCCGATGGACGACGTCCCCTCGCTCACGGCGCGCGCCTTCCCGGCGCTGGCCGCACTCTCCGCCATCAGGCGCTGCGCCTGGTCGTTGAGATAGCGCAGGGTGGTGTCGATCTCCGCCGTGGCTTCGCTGGTCTTGGTGGACAGCGCCTTCACCTCGCCGGCCACGACGGCGAATCCGCGCCCCGCTTCACCGGCGCGGGCCGCCTCGATCGTGGCATTCAGCGCCAGCAGGTTGGTCTGCTTGGCGATGGTGGCGATCTCCTTGGCGACCTTGCCGACCCGCTCCAGCGCGTCACGCAGCCCGGCGATCTGCCCTTCCATGCCGCCGACGGCGGTGACCAGCGCGTGGATGTCCGTCAGCGACTGCTCGATGCGCCCGCGTGATCCATCCACGTCCTGCCGCGCCCGGTCGGTCACCGTGCGCGCGACGGTGGCCGCCTGCCGGATGCGATCCGTGCTGGCGGACATGCGCGCGCCGGTGTCGCGAAGCTGGGCGAACACCCTGGCCTGATGATCGATGCGCCCATACACCTCGTCCACGTGACCGGCGATGTCGGCGATTTCCACGCCCAGCTTGCCAGCCTCATCCGCGAGGTCGCCGATGAGAAACGTACGGTTGCCCAAGGACGCGTCCATTTCGTCCGCCCTTCTTTCGAATTTTCGTAAAGCGCTCCCCCATTCCAAGGATTACCGATTCGACACGGAATGGCAATATCCACAATTGGTGTTAGGCACCCCGGCCGACACCTCTACCGCAACCGCGAAAGATCACCGCGACCGCGCCTTTTTCAGCCGGTTGTCCAGCCGGTCCTCCGCCAGACCATGCGGCTCCTGGTGGATGTTCACGTCGGCGTTGGGGAATTCGGCGAGCAGGGCCTGTTCGATCCGGTCGGTCACGTCATGGGCTGCCGAGACGGTGAGCTGTGGATCGAGTTCCAGGTGGAATTCGATGAAGCTCGCGGTGCCGGTGCTGCGCGTGCGCAGATCGTGCATGCCCTTGGCCTCGCCGCTGCGCTGGACGATGGCGTGGATGCGCTGCCGGTCCTTCTCCGGCAGTTCGTGGTCCATCAGCACGTTCAGCGCCTCGCCCAGGATCCGCCACGCGCCGTGCAGCAGAAAGGCGGCGATCCCCACGCCGAAGATCGGATCCAGCGCCGCGAGGCCGGTCCATTGCGTCAGCAGGATCGCGGCGATGACCGCCAGATTCATGAACAGGTCGCCGGCGTAATGCAGGCTGTCGGCCCCGACCGCGAGCGAGCCGGTGCGCCGCACGACGTGGCGCTGGAACGCCACCAGCGCCAGCGTCAGCAGGATGGACAGCACCATCACCGCGATGCCGATGGCGCTCTCGCTCACCGGCTCCGGCCGGAACAGCCGGCGCACCGCCTCCACGGTCAGCAGCAGGGCCGAACCGGTGATGAAGGCGGCCTGCGCCAGGGTCGCCAGAGCCTCCGCCTTGCCGTGGCCGAAGCGGTGCTGGAGGTCGGCGGGCCGTAGCGCGTGGCGGACGCCGACCAGCGCCACCACCGACGCCAGCAGGTCGGTGGTGGAGTCGATCAGCGACGACAGGATGCTGACCGCATCCGTCACCAGATAAGCGGTCAGCTTCGCCACGATCAGCGTCATCGCCACCGCGACGCTGGCGTAGGTGGCGAGCCGGCGCAGCCGATCCGGATCGTCGGCCCCGGTCATGGATAGAGCTTGGCGGTGGTCCAGCGGTAGGGAGCCGCCGTACCGTCGTCCGCGCGTTCGAAGAGCAGCCGGTCGTGCAGGCGGAAGGGGCGGTCCTGCCAGAACTCGATGCGGCGGGGCAGCACGCGGAAGCCGGTCCAGTGCGGCGGACGCGGCACCTCCCCGATGCCGAATTTCGCGGCGAACTGCGCCACGCGCTTCTCCAGCTCCCACCGCCCTTCCAGCGGGCGCGACTGCTGCGAGGCCCAGGCGCCGATGCGGCTGTCGCGCGGGCGCGACTGGAAATAGGCGTCGGCTTCCGTCTCGGTCACGCGCTCGACGGCCCCCTCGATGCGGATCTGGCGCTTCAGGGACTTCCAGTGGAAGCACAGACCGGCGTTGGGGTTGGCGCCCAGTTGCCCGCCCTTGTAGCTTTCGGTGTTGGTGTAGAAGACGAACCCGCGGGGGTCCACGCCTTTCAGCAGCACCATGCGCACCGAGGGGCGCCCCTCGGCGTCCGCCGTGGCGAGCGCCATGGCGTTGGGATCGCTGGATTCGCTGGCGGTCGCCTCCGCCATCCAGGCGTCGAAGAGCGCGAAGGGATCCTGTTGATTGTCGGCCGTCATGGGTCCGCCCCAACTCCTGTACGGTTGCGCAACGAAGGCGTGTGCTTGCGGTCACAGCTTCGTCGCAATTCACAGCGGCTGCGCGATAGCATATATCTGTGCGACCCGGCGCGGGGTTCGATCCCCTTGGGTGTCCCGCGCGGCGCATAACAGCATCGAGGCTGAAAGAAATGGTTATCAAGAGGATGGTTCCGGCAGCGCTCGCGCTCGCCCTCCTGTCCGGCTGCATGGGCACCGGTGGCACGAAGGAGACGGTGGGCACGCTGGGCGGGGCGGCGGCCGGTGGCCTTCTTGGATCGCAGATCGGCGGCGGCAGCGGCAAGCTGGTGGCGACCGGCGTCGGCACGCTTCTCGGCGCCTTCGTCGGGCGCGAGATCGGGGCGTCGCTCGACAAGGCCGACCAGACCTACGCCAACCAGGCGGCAACCCGCGCCTACGCCGCCCCCGTCGGCGAGAAGATCGCCTGGAACAACCCGCAGTCCGGCAACAAGGGCACCATCGTGTCGACTCGCGACGGCTGGTCGTCCACCGGAAATTACTGCCGCGAGTTCCAGCAGACGATCGTCGTCGGCGGTCGTACGGAGCAGGCCTACGGAACCGCTTGCAAACAGCCCGACGGCAGTTGGAAGATCGTCAACAACTGATCCCTTGCCCGTAACCCCCCGGAGACCGACCGCCGGGGCTTGGAGTAGCCCCTCCCTTGGCCACGATGCGCGATCCGTACCAGACCCTCGGCGTCGCCCGCACCGCGACCTCGGATGAGATCAAGAAGGCGTACCGGAAGCTCGCCAAGGAGCATCATCCGGACCGCAAGCCGGATGCGCCGGGCAACGAGGAGCGCTTCAAGGAGGTCTCGGCCGCCTACGCGATCCTCTCCGATCCCGAAAAGCGCGCGCGCTACGACCGGGGGGAGATCGACGCGGGCGGTGCCGAACGCACCCACCGCGACCCGCGCGCCGGTGCCCGCGCCTACAGCGCGCGGGCGCGGGCGGGCGGAACGTCCTCCGCCGGGGACGACGGTTTCTCCTTCAGCGCCGAGGACTTCTTCCACGACATGTTCGGCCGGCGGCGGAGCGGTAGCGCCGGCACCGGCGGAGCGTCCGGAGGCTCGGCCGGCGGTGCCGGCGCGCAAAGCGGCCCCAAGGTGCGCGGCGCCGACATCGCCTATTCCGTCGCCGTGCCCTTCCTGGAAGCGGCCCAGGGCACCCGGCGGCGGATCAGCCTGTCGCACGGCAAGAGCCTGGACGTGAACATCCCGCCCGGCACCGAGAACGAGCAGAAGCTGCGCCTGAAGGGCCAGGGGCTGCCGGGTCTCGGCGGCGCCGAGGCCGGCGACGCCATCGTCGAGGTGCTGGTGGACCCGCACCCCTTCTTCACCCGCCAGGACGGCGACATCCACCTGGAGGTCCCCATCACCCTGAACGAGGCGGTGCTGGGCTCGACCATCCGGGTACCGACGGTAACCGGCCCCGTGGCGGTGAAGGTGCCGCCGGGATCGAACACCGGGTCGATCCTGCGGCTGCGCGGCAAGGGCGTGGTCAGCCAGAAGACGAAGCAGACCGGCGACCAGTATGTGAAGCTGAAGGTCGTGCTGCCCGACCCACCCGACAGCGAGCTGGTCCGCTTCATCGAGGATTGGGCCAGGACCCGCAGCTACGACGTCCGAAAGAAGGCGGGGCTGGAGTAGCCGCCTCCGCCCTCGTCCACCGCCCCTTGTCGCTTGTGCGGGGCCGGTTGCCGGCCTAATTCTTTCGCACACACGCGAAAGGGTAGGCGGCGATGGACCTGATGGCGGGCGACATCCTGATCAACACCCGAAAGTTCGGTCACGCCGGGCTGGGGGTGTGCAACAGCATGGGGCGGGCGCTCACCACCCTGAGCAGCCCGGCGACCCGCGCCATCGACGTGATCCACGCCACCAACGACGGCATCGTCTACGGCTGGGGGCTCAAGGCCTACGTCTACCGGCCGAACGACCTGACCTACGGCGACGCCCGCAAGATCGCCCGCATCGCCGACGAGATCCGCAGCGGCTCGCAATACGGTGCGGCCCGGGCGGTGTTCAAGTCGTGGAGCGGCTCCAGCGCCTTCGGCAAGGATGCACGGACACGGCTCGCCAAGTACCGCGAGCGGCTGGCGCTGCGGGACACGGCCGGCGGCACGACACCGATCGTGAAGCACGTGTTCTGCTCGGAGTTCGTCATCCTGTGCTACCAGCTCGCGCTGGGCGAGGATCACCGCCTGTTCATCCGGCTGGACGCCATGCACACACTGCCCAGCGGCCTGAAGAAGCATCTCGACCAGAACGCCGCGAACTGGCGCATGGTGGGGGAGATCGACGCGGCCTGACGGCGCCTGCTCCCTATGGCGACGACCGCCGCGGGCGCAGCGGCACCGGCGGCGCACCTTCGCCCAGGCTGGGCGCCGGCGTGGGAACCGGCTGGTCGGTCAGCAGATCCTTCAGCGGGATGCCCAGCACCTCCTGCATGCCGGCTTCCGCTTGGTCGAGCAGGTGGGCGGTGCGCTCCTGCCACGGCGTTTCCAGCCCGCCGAGGCCCCGCACCGTCCCGCGCATGCCGATGCCCAGCGCCTTCAGCAGGTCGAACAGCGTCGATTCGCCGAGGTCACGGGTGACCACCCACGAATCGCGGGTGGTGTGGGCGACCCAGTGGGCGTCGCGCAGCTGCTCCAGGATGCCGTCGATCAGCGCCGTGCCCACCGGCACGCGGGTCACCAGCGTCCGCCGCCGCAACCCCACCCCCAGCCGGCTGGCGGCCAGCAGTTCGTGCAGCACCGCCATGGCGAGCGCCAGCCGCTGTCCGGGCAGCAGCCCTTCCGGCCCGCCGCGGGTGATCTTGCCCGCCCGCCATTCGGGAAAGGCGGCCGTGACGACGGCCCCGAACAGCACCGTGGACCACGCGATGTAGAGCCAGAACAGGAAGATCGGCACGGTGGACAGCGCGCCGTAGATGGTCTGGTAGGCCGGATACTCCCGCATGTACCAGGCGAACAGCGACTTCGACGTCTCCAGCAGCAGCGAGCCTATGATGCCGCCGCACAGCGCGTCCAGCCAGCGCACGGGACGGTTGGGGATGATCATGTAGAGAAGCGTGCAGCCCACCATCTGCAACAGGAAGGGCAGCACCCCCCCGAATCCGACCAGCGGGTAGGCCAGCTCCTCCAGATGCGCGCCCTGGAGCACCGACCACAGGGTGGTCGACAAGGACAGGCTGGCGCCGGCGAACAGCGGCGTCAGCGACACCACGGCCCAGAAGGACAGGATCCGGGTGACCAGCGAGCGCGGCTCGTTGACGCGCCAGATGGCGGCGAAGGACCCCTCGATCGTCCAGATCAGCAGCACCGCCGACACCGCCAGCCCGATCACCCCGAAGATCGTCATCTGCCCGGCGTTCGCCATGAACTGGCCGAGATACTCCAGGATGGCGTCGCCGATCTCCGGCACGATGTTGCGGATGATCATGCCCTGGATCTGGGTCTGCAGGGCACTGAAGGCCGGGAACGCGGTGAAGATGGCGAAGCCGATCGTCATGATCGGCACGATCGCCAGCAGCGAGGTGTAGGTGAGCGAGGCCGCCGTCTGGAAGCAGTTGTCGTTGTAGAAGCGCAGCGCCGAATAGACCAGGAACCCCCACAGCTCGCGGCCCGCGGCACGGGCGCGGCGCGGTGCTCTCCGGACCCTCTCAACGAACCCCATCAGCGTGCCCCCGCCTCGATTTGACCCGGCCGGTCTTTGGTGTAGGATGCGCCCCACTTTTCACGCCAAGCGGTTCGAGAAACAAGAGGTCTGGATGTCCAACGGGAAGCCGCTGATGGAAGGCAAGCGCGGCCTGATCATGGGCGTGGCGAACGATCGGTCGATCGCCTGGGGTATCGCACAGGCGGCGGCCCAGCACGGTGCCGAGCTCGCCTTCACCTACCAGGGCGAGGCGCTGGCCAAGCGCGTGCGTCCGCTCGCCGAACAGGTCGGCGCCAAGCTGGTGGTGCCTTGCGACGTGAGCGACGACGCCAGCATCGACGCCACCTTCGCGGCCCTGGAAGCGGAGTGGGGTTCGCTCGATTTCGTGGTCCATGCGATCGCGTTTTCCGATAAGAACGAACTGGATGGCGAATACCTCAACACCACGCGCGGCAACTTCCTCCGCACGATGGACATCTCCTGCTACTCCTTCACCGCGGTGGCGCAGCGTGCGGTGCCGCTGATGAAGAACGGCGGCAGCCTCGTGACCCTCTCCTATCTGGGGGCGGAGCGGGTGATGCCGCACTACAACGTCATGGGCGTGGCGAAGGCGGCGTTGGAAGCGAGCGTGCGCTATCTGGCCGTCGATCTGGGTGGCCGGGCCATCCGCGTCAATGCCATCTCCGCCGGCCCCATCAAGACGCTGGCCGCCAGCGGCATCGGCGACTTCCGCTACATTCTGAAGTGGAACGAGCTGAACGCACCGCTGAAGCGCAACGTCACCATCCAGGACGTGGGCGGGGCCGGGCTGTTCCTGCTGAGTGACATCGGCGCCGGCGTGACCGGCGAGGTGTTGCATGTGGACAGCGGTTACCACGCCGTCGGCATGGTGGCGGTGGACGCCGCCCCGCAGGTGGCGCAGCTCCTCAACTCGCTGGCCCCGGCCAAGCCGGAGTGAGCGGAGGGGCGGCGGCCCGCTGGGCCCGCCGCCCCCGATCGCGGGAGTTCGCACGCCATGGCCGGCAACAGCTTCGGCACCCTCTTCCGATTCACCACCTGGGGCGAGAGCCACGGGCCCGCCATCGGCGTCGTGGTGGACGGTTGCCCGTCGCGCATCCCGCTGACCGAGGCGGATATCCAACCCTGGCTGGACAAGCGCAAGCCCGGCCAGTCCCGCTACACCACCCAGCGGCGGGAGGACGACGCCGTCCGCATCCAGTCCGGGGTGTTCGAGGGGGTGACCACCGGCACGCCCATCGCGCTGATGATCGAGAACACCGACCAGCGCTCCAAGGACTACGGCGACATCGCCGCGAAATTCCGGCCCGGCCACGCCGATTACGCGTACTGGAAGAAGTACGGGGTGCGTGATTACCGCGGCGGCGGCCGGTCCAGCGCGCGGGAGACCGCCTGCCGCGTCGCGGCCGGTGCGGTGGCGCGCCGCATCCTCGACGGCGTCACCATCCGCGGGGTGCTGGTACAGATGGGCCCGCACCGCATCGACCGCAGCCGCTGGGACTGGGCCGAGGTCGACGCCAACCCGTTCTTCTGCCCGGACCGGGAGGCGGCGGCGCAGTGGGCCGACTATCTGGACGGCGTGCGCAAGGCGGGCTCCTCCTGCGGCGCGGTGATCGAGGTGGTGGCGTCCGGCGTGCCGGCTGGGCTGGGCGATCCGCTCTACGACAAGCTCGACAGCGACCTCGCCCGGGCGATGATGACCATCAACGCCGTCAAGGGCGTGGAGATCGGTGACGGCTTCGCCACCGCCGCCCTGAGCGGGGAGGAGAACGCGGACGAGATGCGCGCGGCTCCCGGCGGCGGGGTGGAGTTCCTGTCGAACCACGCCGGCGGCATTCTGGGCGGCATCTCCACCGGGCAGGACATCGTGGTGCGCTTCGCGGTGAAGCCGACCAGCTCCATCCTGCAGCCGCGCCGCACGGTGGACATCGACGGCAACGACACCGAGATCGTGACGAAAGGCCGTCACGATCCCTGCGTGGGCATCCGCGGGGTGCCGGTGGGCGAGGCGATGATGGCCTGCGTGCTGGCCGACCACTGGCTGCGTCGGCGGGCCGAGACGGGGAGCTGAACCGCATGGCTCTGCGGGGTTGGGCAGCGGGGACGATCGGGATGGCCGGACTGGCGCTCGCCGCCTCCGCCGCGGCGCAGATACCGGGGCGTACGCAGAACGTCCTGGAACCCCCGCAGGAGTACAGCGAGACGTACAAGGACTGGAAGCTGTACTGCCAGGTCTGGCCGTCGCCCCGGCGCGTGGAGTGCGAGATCGCGACGCGCTTCGGCACCGGCTCCAACCGCGACTCGCGGCTGGTGTGGTTGCGCTCCTCCGACCGTTGGCTGGATGGGCTGCGCTTCCGTCTGGATCCGGCGGTGCTGTCCGTGCAGAAGCCGATCCGCATCTGGATCGACAACGACCTGTTCCGCCCGGAATTCCCCTGCACCCCCTTCGCGTTCGAGCCCAACACCTGCGCCGTGGCGAACCCGAAGGTGAACCGCCAGTTGGCGGAGGCGATGAAGGCCGCCGTCAAGGTGTCGGCCGTCGGGATCGATCCGGGCACCGGCAGGAAGGCCACCATCAGCTTTCCATTGGCCGGCTTCACCGCGGCGGTCGAGCGCACCGAGCAGCTCCGCGAGGAGGCCGGCGTCCCGTGGAACGAGAAGATCTGATCAGCCGCCGGCCTTGGCGTACTTCTTCTTCGCCACCTCCAACGAGGCCAGAAGCTGCTGGCCCGTGGCCCCGCCGTCGCCGCTGATGCGGCCGTTCATCACCGCCCGGATAGCGTCGGCGTGCGCCTTGAACAGCCGGTGCTCGTTGCTGGTGATCACCGGGAACTCGCCGGAGGTCGCCTCGTACAGTGATTTCGCGACGTGGGTGATCAGCGGATAGCCGAAGATTCCGCCCTGCCCGCGCATCTCGTGCGCCGCACGATGGATCATGCCCATGATGGCGGGAACCTGCTCCGGCTCCTGCGGCAGCCGGTCGATGCGGCGGATCAGCGTCTCCACCTCCTCGCTGATCCACACCGCGTAGTCGCCGGCCCGCTCCTGGATTTCCGCCTCCGCCGCGGCCAGCACATCCTCCGGCAGGCTCGGCACCGGCCCCTTGGGCGCGATTCCCACCTTGGCGCCCAGGCGGTTCGGCAGGTCGAAAATGACGACCGGGTAACGGTCGATCCCCACCGCCTTGGACTGGCTGTGAACGACCAGCACCTCTTCCGGGGTGGTCATGCGGCAGTCCATCTGCACGGGCTTGACCGTGCGCCGCCGGTCCGGTCCGAAATAGCCGTTGCAGAGCACGAATCGGCGCGGCCGCGCCAACGCCTGCATCAGGCGGGCACCGACCGTGCGGGCGGAGAAGGGCTTGGCGATGAAGTCGGTCGCCCCCAGATCGCGCGCCTGCTCCACATAATGCCGATCGGCGGCACCGGACAGCATCAGCACGGGCAGGAACTTGTCGGGCGAACGCGGGCTGGAACGGATCCAGCGCAGCAGCATCAGCCCGTCCACATCCGGCATCACGAGATCGGTGATCAGCAGGTCCACCGGGGCCGTTCCCCGCGGCAGGGCGGCCCGGCGCTCCTCCAGGAAGCGCACCGCCTCCACCCCGCTTCCGGCGCCATACACCTGCCCCACGCCCAGCGTCCGCAACACGCCGGTCAGCACGTTGCGGATGAAGGTTCCGTCCTCGACGATCAGGACGGACAGAAGGTCGAGCTTCAGCGCGCTCCGTCCAGCCGGTTCGTTCATGACAGGGGTCGATTGTTACCAAAGCACAATCCATCTGTGGCACGGCGGACGCCGATTTGCGAGCACAAAGCTTCGTGTGCACAGGCAACGGTGGCCGCCATGCCCGGAAGGAGCACTGGCCCGCGGCGCGTCGGCCGGCTACCCTCCCCGGCAACGATACAGCCGGAGGAGACCACCCGTGCCGCAGCCCGACCACATCATGGCCCTGCCCGTTCCGGACCCGTCGGAGTTGGACGACCAGGCGCAAGCCTACTTCGCCAAATGCACGGAAAAGCTGGGAATGGTTCCCAATGTGCTGCGCGCCTACAGCCTGCGGCCAAAGAAACTGGCCACCTTCATCCAGTTCTACAACGAGCTGATGCTGGGCGAGAGCAAGCTGTCGAAGCTGGAGCGGGAGATGATCGCGGTCGTCGTCTCCTCCGCCAACCGCTGCTACTACTGCCTCGTGGCGCATGGGCAGGCGGTGCGCAAATTGTCCGGAGATCCGCAGCTGGGCGAGATGCTGGTGATGAATTACCGAGTGGCGCCGCTGGAGGCGCGGCATCGCGCCATGCTCGATTTCGCGTGGAAGCTCACCACCGCCCCGTCATCGGTCGGTGACGACGACCGCAACGCGCTGCGCGACGCGGGATTCGGCGAGGAGGAGATCTTCGACATCGCCGACGTCGCCGGCTTCTACAACATGTCGAATCGGGTGGCGACCGCGGTGGACATGATCCCGAACCCGGAGTACCACGCGCTCGACCGCTGACGGATCCACAACCGAAAGCCCGCCCGGATGTTCACCTTCCTGGTCCGCCTGTTTGCTCTGATCGGCTTTCTCATCGTCGCCGGCGTCGTTACCGGGGTCTGGCTCTACTGGCGCAGCGAACCGTCCTTGCCCGACACCATCGTGCTGGAACTGGATTTCGAACGGCCGATGGTGGAGGCGGCCGGCGGCGGGCTGGATTCGCTGATCGGCCACAGCGACGCCACCCTCCGCGACGTGCTCGACGCGGTCGAGCGCGGGCGGACCGATCCGCGGGTCAAGGGGCTGGTCGCCCGATTCGGCGGCGACACCATGGGCTTCGCCCAGGCGCAGGAAATCCGCACGGCCATCGACCGCTTCCGCGCCACCGGCCGCTTCGCCATCGCCTACGCCGACAGCTTCGGGGAGAGCGGTGCCGGCAACCGCTCCTACATGCTGGCCAGCGCCTTCGACGAGGTGTGGCTGCAGCCGCTGGGGATCGTCAGTCTGACCGGTCTGTCGGCGCAGATCCCGTTCCTGCGCACGGCCCTGGACGAGTTGGGCGTCCGCCCGCAGTTCGAGCAGCGGGAGGAGTACAAGAGCTTCGCCGAGATGCTGACGCGCAGCGACTTCACCCCCGCCCACCGGGAGATGATGGAGTCGCTGATCGGCGACTTGACGGGCCAGATCGCCGACGCCGTGGCGCGCAGCCGCCGCATGGCGGTCGCGGAGGTGCGCGGGCTGATCGACCGCGCACCCCTGATGGACGGCGAGGCGCTGGCCGCCCGTCTGATCGACCGCATCGGCTACCGCGACGAGGCGGTGGCGGAGGCGGTGCGCCGCTCCGGCGGGGCGGAGCTGGTGGACCTGCTCGACTATCTCGCCATCGCCGGGCCGGTGCACGCGGAGGGGCCCACCATCGCGCTGATCCACGCCGTCGGCACCATCACCCGCGGCAGCGACGAGCGCGAGGCGCTGGATCCGCTGAACGCCACGGCCGAACGACTGGTCGGCGCGCTGGAGGAAGCAGCCGAGGATCCGACGGTGGTGGCCGCGATCCTGCGCATCGACAGCGGCGGCGGCTCCGTCGCCGCGTCCGAATCGATCCGCCGCGCCGTGGTCAAGCTGCGGGAAGCCGGCAAGCCGGTGGTGGTTTCGATGGGGGACACCGCCGCGTCGGGCGGCTATTGGATCGCCATGAACGCCGACCGCATCCTGGCCTCCCCGGCCACCTTCACCGGCTCCATCGGGGTGGTCGCCGGCAAGGTTTCGGGTGCGGCACTCTCCCAGCGTCTGGGTGTCAATTGGGGCGTGGTGGAGGTCGGCCGCAACGCCGGCATGTGGTCACCGGCCCGCCCCTTCAACGAGAGCCACGAGGAGCGGCTGAACGCACTGATCGACGCCTCCTACAAAGCTTTCCTCGACAAGGTGGCCGAGGCCCGGCGCCTCAGCCCGGAGCAGGTGCACGACGCCGCCCGCGGCCGGGTGTGGACGGGCACCCAGGCCCTGCGCCTCGGGCTGGTGGACGAGCTGGGCGACCAGGAACGCGCCATCGCCATAGCCCGCGAACTGGCCAAGCTGGCGCCCGACGCGCCGGTGACCCTGACACCTTTCCCGCCCCCGAAGTCCACGCTGGACGAGCTGCTGGATCTGGCGTCTGGCCGCGGCGAGCTGATCCAGGGCGCCCGCACCCTGGCCGCCCTCAAGCCGCTGGCGGACATGGCCCGCCCCCTGCTGGCCGCCCTCAACGCCGAACCGCGCATGGTGATGACGCCGACCGGCTTGCGGTGAGGATGGGGATCCTCACCCCTCCCGCCGGGCGCCGATCAGGAACTCCCGGTTCCCCTCCGGCCCCAGGATCGGGCTGTCGGTGATGCCGAGCACGCGCCAGCCGGGCAGCGACTCCAGCCAGCCGCGGATGCGGGCGCAAACCTCCTCGTGCAGGGCGGGGTCGCGGACGACGCCGCCTTTGCCGACGCGGCCCTTGCCCACCTCGAACTGCGGCTTGATCAGGGCGACCAACCCGGCACCCGGCGCGGTGAGCGCCAGCGCTGCCGGGAGCACCGTCTCCAGCCCGATGAAGCTGGCGTCGCAGACGACGAGGTTCACCGGCTCGGGCACCTCGGCGATGGTCAGATGGCGGGCGTTGGTGCGCTCCAGCACCACGACGCGGCTGTCCTGGCGCAGCTTCCAGGCAAGCTGTCCGTGCCCCACATCGACCGCATAGACCCTGGCAGCCCCGCGACTCAGCAGCACATCGGTGAAGCCGCCGGTGGAGGCGCCGACGTCCAGCGCCGTGACGCCAGCGGCGTCGATCCCGAAATGCTCCAGCCCCTTGTCCAGCTTCAGGCCGCCGCGCGACACCCAGGGATGGTCCTGCCCCTTCACGCTCAGCGGCGCGTCCGCTGCGATCAGATCGCCCGCCTTGTCGATGCGCCGCGTATCGGAGTGGACCAGCCCGGCCAGGATCAGCGCCTGCGCCTTCGCCCGGCTCTCCACCAGCCCGCGCTCCACCAGCGCCACATCCACCCTGATCCGCGCCATACCGACCGCTCCCGCACCATGCCGTCTATGGATGGCGCGGCGCGGCGCTCCGGGCAAGGGTCAAGCGGGGATGTCGATGACGAAGCGCGTGCCGGGGGCGTTCGGAGCAACGGTAAGCCGAGCCTTCACCTGGGCGGACAGCGCCCGCACCATCTTCATGCCCAGAGTGTCACCGCGACCGAGCTGGAAGCCCTCGGGCAACCCGCGACCGTCGTCGGCGACGGTCAAGCGGTGCCCGCCACCGGGCAAGGGCTCGAAACACACCAGCACATCGCCAGCCCCGCCGGGGCCATAGGCGTGTTTCATGGCGTTGCTGACCAGCTCGTTGACCACCAGCGCCAGTGGGATCACATGGTCGGTGGGCAAGGTCGCCTCGGTCGCCTCGACGCGGACGGTGCAGCCCCCGTTGCCCGGTGCCAAGCTGCGGGCGAGGTCGGCGGCCAGGTCGTGCAGATAGCTGCCGAAGGCCACCTGGTGGTACTGGCCCGTCTGGTACAGCCGGTGGTGCACCTGCGCCACGGTCGCGATGCGCGCGCACGCGTCCTGGAACTTGCGCCGCAGATCGGCGTCGGCGGCGGTCATTCCCTGCAGCGTCAGCAGGCTGGAAACGAGTTGCAGGCTGTTCTTGGCGCGATGGTTGACCTCGCGCAGCAGCGCGTCCTTCTCCGCCAGGGTATCGAGAAGGGCCTTGCGCCCCTCCTCCTTGCCGGTCACGTCATCGGCCGTGATGACGATAGCGGTGACCCGGCCCTCGCGGTCCGTGACCGGCCGGCACTCCACCGACCACACGCGGAACCCGTCGCGCGCACCGGATACATGGCGGTGCCGACGCGGCTCACCCGTCCGATGGACCTCATCGAGCCAGCCGACCCCCGGCAGTCCCACATTCTGGAGACCCGCCAGGGCGTCACCCCGGTGCAGCGGCTGGTGACCCGGTGCCAGCGCGCGAAAGGCGCGATTGGCAAAGACCAGACGGTGATCCGCGCCTTCCACCACAGCCGTCGCGACCGGTGACCACTCGACGATGTCGGCGAAGATGGCGGGATTCGTCAGCTCCTCGTCCACATCCGCCGTCGGCGCGACGCAGTTCCCGTCGGTTACGATGTCCATGACGCCATCATCATCAACGGTCCTGACAGCGGTTGCGAACATCGGCGGGGTCCGTGGTGGCGGACCGGGCTCCGCCAGTCCTTTATACAACCGTAGTCGAAACGAGATGCTTCATCTACTAAACAACTCTCACCACCCACCGGCAATTCGTAATAACCCTTTCGGACATCGGGTTGTTGGATGGTGAAAAAAGAAAAGGCCATGCCCTTGTGAGGCATGGCCTTCGTTGCGGCGGATGGCGACGGATCAGGCGCGGACGCCGCTCGCCGCGATATCCGTCCCGAGCGCACCCAGCGCCGTCTCCACGATGTGGCGGGCGGTCAGCCCGGCCAGTTCATACTGCTTGGCCGGGGTGTCATGGTCCTGAAGGATGTCCGGCAGCACCATGCTGCGGATCTTCAGCCCGCGGTCCAGCAGCCCGGCACCCGCCAGATGATGCAGGACGAAGCTGCCGAAGCCGCCGACGGAGCCTTCCTCGATGGTGATCAGCACCGCATGCTCGCGCGCCAGGCGGCCCACCAGCTCCTCGTCCAGCGGCTTGGCGAAGCGGGCGTCGGCGACGGTGGTGGAGAAGCCGCGGACCGCCAGCTCCTGCGCCGCCTTGCGGCATTCCGACAGACGTGTGCCGTAGCTGAGCAACGCGACGGTCGTGCCCTCCTGGACGATGCGGCCCTTGCCGATCTCCAGCACCTGACCACGCTCCGGCAAGTCGAGCCCGACCCCCTCCCCGCGCGGGTAGCGCAAGGCGCTCGGCCGGTCGTCGATGGCGGCCTGGGTCGCCACCATGTGCGTCAGTTCCACCTCGTCGGCCGCGGCCATCAGCACGATGCCCGGCAGACAGCCGAGATAGGCGATGTCGAAGGATCCGGCGTGGGTGGCGCCGTCCGCCCCCACCAGCCCGGCCCGGTCGAGGGCGAAGCGCACCGGCAGCTTCTGGATCACCACATCGTGCACGACCTGATCGTAGGCACGCTGGAGGAAGGTCGAGTAGATCGCGCAGAAGGGCTTGTATCCCTCCGATGCCATGCCTGCCGCGAAAGTCACCGCGTGCTGCTCGGCGATGCCCACGTCGAAGCAGCGGTCGGGGAAGCGCTTCGCGAACAGGTCCAGCCCGGTGCCCGACGGCATGGCGGCAGTGACGGCGACGATGCGCTGGTCCACCTCCGCCTCCTTGCTCAGGGCATCGGCGAAGACGCGGGTGTAGGTGGGGACGTTCGACTTCGGCTTGGCCTGGGCGCCGGTGACCACATCGAATTTCGCCACCGCGTGCAGCTTGTCGTCGGACGCTTCCGCGAAGCTGTAACCCTTGCCCTTCTTGGTCACGACGTGGATCAGGACGGGCTTGTCCTCCTCCGCGTCACGGACGTTCTGGAGCACCGGCAGCAAATGGTCGAGGTTGTGGCCGTCGATCGGGCCGACATAGTAGAAGCCCAGCTCCTCGAACAGCGTGCCGCCTGTGACGAGGCCGCGGGCGTACTCCTCCGCCCGGCGGGCGGCGGTGCGCAACGGGCGCGGAAGCTGCTCGGCGATGTCCTTGGCCAGATGGCGCAGGCTGAGATAGGGCTTGGACGAGATCAGCCGCGACAGATAGGCGCTCATGGCGCCCACCGGCGGGGCGATCGACATGTCGTTGTCGTTGAGGATGACCACCAGCCGGGTGTTCATCGATCCGGCGTTGTTCATCGCCTCGTACGCCATACCGGCGCTCATGGCACCGTCGCCGATCACCGCGACGACGTTGGACCGCCGGCCCTGGAGTTCGCGCGCCACCGCCATGCCGAGCCCGGCCGAGATGGAGGTGGAGCTGTGCCCGGCGCCGAACGGGTCGTACTCGCTCTCCGACCGCTTGGTGAAGCCGGACAGGCCGCCACCCATGCGCAGCGTGCGGATGCGGTCACGGCGCCCGGTCAGGATCTTGTGGGGGTAGCACTGGTGCCCGACGTCCCAGATCAGCCGGTCGTCGGGGGTGTCGAACACATAATGCAGGGCGACCGTCAGCTCGACGACTCCGAGCCCGGCCCCCAGGTGACCGCCGGTCACCGACACCGCGTCGATCGTCTCGGTGCGCAGCTCGTCGGCGAACTGACGGAGCTGCTCCGGTTTCAGGCGGCGCAGGTCGGCGGGATCCCTGACACGGTCGAGGAGGGGGGTCTTGCTGGGCGAGGTCACTCTGTCCGGTCTCCCCTGTTTCACGCGCGCCGCGCGACCACGAAATCCGCGACGGCCTTCAGCATATCGGCGCGGCCGTCGAAGATGTCCAGGTGGGCCTTGGCCTGGGCGGCCAGCGTCTCCGCCTGGATGCGGGCGCGGTCGCGGCCCAGGATCGACACGAAGGTGGCCTTGCCCGCCGCCGCGTCCCGTCCCACCGTCTTGCCCGTCTCCTGCTCCGTCCCTTCCACATCCAGAAGATCATCGACGATCTGGAAGGCGAGACCGAGGTCGTGGGCGTAGGCACGCAGCGCGTGGCGCTGGGCCGGCGCCCCCTTGCCCAGAATGCCGCCGGCCTCCGCCGAGACGGCGATCATGTCGCCGGTCTTCATGCGCTGGAGCCGCGTGGTGGTGCCGAGGTCGAAGGTCTCGTGCTCGGCGATCAGGTCGAGCATCTGCCCGCCCACCATGCCGTGCGGCCCGGCCGCCTTGGCGAGCGCCGTGACGAGTTGGCAGCGCACGTTCGGATCCTCGTGCGTGTCCGGCTCGGCCAGGATCTCGAAGGCGAAGGTCAGCAGGCCGTCGCCGGCCAGAATGGCGGTCGCCTCGTCGAACTGGCGGTGCACGGTGGGCCGGCCGCGGCGCAGCATGCCGTCGTCCATCGCCGGCAGGTCGTCGTGGATCAGCGAGTAGCAGTGCACCAGCTCCACCGCCGCCGCCACCCGCACGGAGCAGGAGGGGTTGACGCCGAACAGGTCGGCCGAGCTCATCACCAGGAAGGGCCGCAGGCGCTTGCCGCCGCCCAGGCTGCCGTAGCGCATGGCGTCGATCAGCTTGCCCTCGGCCAGATCGCTGGGGGCGATCAGACGGTCGATTTCGCGCTCGACGAGGTCGGCCGTCTCGGCCATCGCGGTCTTGAGGTCGGTTGCCACGTTCGTTGTTCCGTCAATCCGGCTCGCGGACGGAGCCTTGTCAGGTGTTGCGAGGATCGCCGGCGGCCGCCGGGAAGGGATGGGTCAGTCGAGCCGCGCCGGCTCCGTGCCGATGCCGCCGTCGGCGGACACGGTGATGCGGTCGACCTTGGCCTGGGCCTCGCGCAGCTTGGCTTCGCAATGCCGCTTCAGTGCGGTGCCGCGCTCGTAGGAGGAGATGGCCTCGTCGAGCTTGCCGCGCCCCTCCTCGAGCTGGCGGACGATCCGCTCCAGCTCGGCGAGCGCGTCTTCAAAGCTCAGGGCGGCGATGTCGGGGGGAATGGATGCGATGTCGGTCATGATGGCGATGCGGTGAACGGTCCGTCGACCTTAGCCGCGCCATCCGGGACCGGCAAGCTCCGCGGTTGCGGCGCGGCGACCTAACACGTTCGGCCGGCCGCCGCCCGCGCCACCTGTCCGTCAGGCCGCCATCAGTTCGCGCACATGCGCCGCACAGGCCGAGGCAAGGGCGCGGAGATTGTAGCCGCCTTCCAGCACCGACACGATGCGCGCCCCGCAATGGGTGCGGGCGAGTTCGCCCAGCTTGCGCGTGGCCCAGACGAAATCGTCGTCGATCAGATGCAGCCCGGCGAGCGGGTCGCGCGAATGGGCGTCGAAGCCGGCCGAGATGATGATCAGATCCGGCTTGAAGTGATCGATGGCCGGCAGGATCGTGTGCGCCATGGCGTGGCGGAACTCCGGGCTGCCGGCCATCGCCGGCAGGGTGGCGTTCACGCAGTTGCCGTATTCCCCCTTCTCGGCCGGGTCGCCGGTGCCGGGATAGAGCGGCGCCTGATGCGTGGAGCAGTAGAGCAGGTCCGGATCGTGCTGGAAGATGTCCTGCGTGCCGTTGCCGTGGTGGACGTCGAAATCCATCACCGCCACCCTCTGCAACCCATGCGCCGCACGGGCGTGATAGGCGCCGACGGCGGCGTTGTTGAACAGGCAGAAGCCCATGGCGCGCTCGCGCTCGGCGTGGTGCCCCGGCGGGCGCACGGCGCAGAAGGCGTTGCGGGCCTGCCCTGTGGCCACCGCGTCCACCGCCGCCACCACGGCCCCGGCCGCACGCAGCGCCGCCTCCCCCGATCCGGGTGACAGCACGGTGTCGGCGTCGACTCCGGCATGGCCATGCGCCGGCACCATGGCCAGCACCCGGTCGATGTGGTCGCGCGGGTGGGCGCGGGCGAGCTGCTCGACGGTGGCGGGCGGCGCCTCGAAGCGGTCGAGAAGGAAGAAATCCTCCGACTCCAGGGCGGCCAGGACAGCGCGGAGCCGGTCCGAACATTCCGGGTGGCCGAGGCCGGTGTCGTGGTCGAGACAGGCGGTGTGCGTGAAGAGCGCGGTCTGCATGGCTTTGTGTCGTTATGGTTTGTGCCAGGTCGTTTCCCGGAACCGATCTTCCCCGGAACGCACGGCAAAGTACAGATCCATGACAGACCCCAAACGTCACACCCTCTTTTCGATATCGATGCGAAACACGCCGGCATCCTCGGTGTTCGACAGCAACCGGTTGCCCGTCGCGGTGCAGAAGGTGGTGAAGTCCTTTGGCGCGCCGGGGTCCGTGGCCTGAACCTCCAGCACGTCGCCGGGTGCGAGTCCCTTCAGAATCTTTTGTGCCCGAAGTACCGGCAATGGGCATCGAAGCCCCTTTGCATCGAGCTGGTGGCGTGCCATTGATCACATCTCCCGTGGGAACCCCTGCTCCAGGGTGGATCGTATGGTCCGCGGGCAACCGGAACAAGCACGGGTCGCAGGCCGAACTCAGTTGTGTGTCTACAGAGTACAGTGTACGAACAGAAATTCCGATCCGGAACCGGTTCGGCGGTGCGACGAGGGACGGCACGTTGGTGATGAAGATCGAGGACCTGCAGGCGAACGCTCGTCGGGCAAGCGCCCTGCTCAAGGCCATGGCGAACGAGCGGCGGCTGCTCATCCTCTGCCAGCTGGCTCTGGGCGAGCGGTCGGTCGGCGAACTGGAGGAGGTCGTCGGCCTCAGCCAGTCGGCCCTGTCGCAGCATCTGGCGCGATTGCGCCGCGACGGCCTGGTGCGCACCCGCCGCAGCGCCCAGAACATCTTCTATTCGCTGAAGGGCGACGAGGCGCAGACGATCATGACGACGCTGCACGGCCTCTATTGCGTTCCGCGCGCCCAAAGCGCCGCCGAGGTGGCGAAAGGCGACCATCCCGCCGCGGCGCAGCCCTGATGCGCCGGCTCCGGCCGCTCAGACGCTGACGTCCAGCCGCATGCCCCGGCGCGGTTGGCCGTAGCCGACACCGTTGGTGCGTGCGGTCACGGCCCCGGCCAGCGTGTCGGCCTGTTGCGGCGTGTTGGTGCCGGTCTGCGCCGAGCGCCCGTTTTCCGCCCGTCCCGGAGCCTGCGGCGCCTGGAGAGTCTGGGTCCGTGTCTGGGTCGCGGTCTGCTGGGCCGCCACCACCGCGGGTGCGATCGCCGCCTGCACCGTCGGGGTCACCAACGGCTGGGGTTTCGGCACGACCGGCGCGTATGTGGCGGCGTTCAGTTGCATAAGAACAATATAATCCCGCCACGCCTGCGCTTCAATGGCGGCGCGCCGGCCGGTTCCGCACGCACGCACGCTGCGACATCGGGCCACATCGTGCAACTGCGACTTATTCGCAATAAAGGGATCAGCGCACCGTCCGGCGCGCCTTCTTTCCCCGAAACGACGCGGGATGCCGAGCGATGTCCGACAGCCTGGTTCTAACCCCCGCCACCCGCGCCCTGGTCGTGGCGATGCGACTCTGGCATTTCGACCGCGAGAACTGGTGGACGAAGATGCAGCCCCTCGGCGCCCGGTTGGAACGGCGGGCGGGCATGGAGCTGCTGATGGCGTTGGACGGGCTGATGACCGTTCTGGCCGAGCACGCCCATTGCGACATCGCCCTGCGCCCGGTGGCCTGCCGGCGCATCACGGTGGAGGAGCGCGCCTTCGTCGGTGCGTTGGAGAACGCCGCGTCCGGGGATCATGACGGGTGCCGCCACGCTTTGAGGCGCTTTCTCGACGGCGAGAACCTCCGCTTCGCGCAGTCGCTGCTGACCGACATCGCCGGCCATCTCGGCAGCTTCGCCGCCACCCTGGACGCGCCGGAGGTCCCCGCCTCCCCCGCTCTCGCCGCATCCACTCCCGCCCATTGCTGACCCCACGGAAGGAGCCGCGCCATGTCCGTCTGCCAGTGCTACGACCTCACCGAGAAGCGGATCCGCAAAGCCGTCACCGACAAATCCCTGGCCGACGCCGACGCCGTCTACGCCCATTTCAAGGTCGAGCCCTGCGGTGCCTGCCAGGACGATGTGACCGCGCTGGTCGAGGACGAGATGGCGAAATCCGGCGCGTAGCGCATCGGCTTTCAGCGTCACCCGACCGTCGCATCCAGCGGGGACGGTGCCGCGTCGGCCGCAGCGGATGGCGGAAGCCAGCCAGACAGTTCGCGTTCGATGATGCCGGTCAGCAGCGCGATGTGGTCGGGATCGGCGTTCAGGCAGGGGATGTAGGCGAACTTCTCCCCGCCATGCTCCAGGAACAGCTCGCGGATTTGGCCGTCCACCTCCTCCAGCGTTTCCACGCAATCGGCGGCGAAACCCGGTGAAATCACCGCCAGCTTCTTGATTCCCTGCGCCGGCAAAGCCTTGACCGTCTCGTCGGTGTAGGGCTTGACCCACTCCGCGCGGCCGAAGCGGGATTGGAAGGTGTGGCGCAGCCGCGTCTCCGGCCATCCCAGCCGCTCGCGCAGCAGCCGCGCCGTCTTCACGCAGTAGCAGTGGTAGGGGTCGCCCTTCTCCAGATAGCTCTGCGGCAGGCCATGGAAGCTGGCCAGCAGTAGGTCCGGCTCGAAATCGAGTGTGGACAGGTGGCGCTCCACCAACCGCGCGAGGGCGTCGATGTAGGCGGGATCGTCGTGGTAGGTCGGCACCGTCCGCACCGCCGGCTGCCAACGCATGGTCATCAGCTTGCGGAACGCCTCGTCGCAGGCGGTGGCCGTCGTCGCCGCGCAATATTGCGGGTAGAGCGGGAACAGCAGGATCCGGTCGCAGCCGGCGTCCTTCAGCCGCTGGATCGCGTCCGCCGTGGCCGGCAACCCGTATCGCATCGCCCAATCGACGACCAAGCGGTCGCCATAGCGCGCGGCCAGTGCCGCCGCCACCGCTTCGCCCTGGGCGCGGCTGATGGTCTTCAGCGGGCTTTCGTTCCGCTCCTTGTTCCAAATGGTGGCGTAGGCCTTGCCGCTCCTCGACGGGCGCGTGGTGAGGATCACGCCCTGCAGCAACGGCAGCCAGATGGCCCGCGGCACCTCGATCACCCGACGATCCGACAGGAACTCCGACAGATACCGGCGCATCGACCAGTAGTCGGTGCCTTCCGGCGTGCCGAGGTTCAGCAGCAGCACGCCGATGCGGCGTGCCGGGACGGGGTGCGGTGCGGCGCCCACGGGCGCGGTGGTGGCGGGTGTTGGGACTGACATGATCCGATCCGGTCGAAACTCGCCCAGGTCAGGTAGGGCCATCGGACGGATTTGGCAGTCCAAGCCCCCGGCATTTTTTTGCCGGAGACGAAACGCCGCGGTTCAGCGCGCGTGCATGGCGGCTTGGCGGCGCCCGGTGCGGACGACGACCGGCGCGCCGCGACCGCGCCGCTCGACGACACGCGCCGGCGCCTTGCGGCTGGCTTCCTCGACCGACCGGCGGAACGCCGGACCCAGCGCGTCCAGCGCGGCCTGCAGGTCGGGGTCGTGGCTGGTCAAGGTCTTCGGTTCGAACGACATGAGAGTCCCTGTGGGTTGTTGCCGCCGTGACGGTGCGTCGGCTCCGTCAGAAGATCAGATAAGCGATCACCATCGCCGCGATAACCAGGGCGAGGGAAATTCCCAGTACGTAGCGCACCACGCCTTCGCGGCTTCCCTGGCGGGCGGCCGTGGGGGTTTTGACGGGCGCTTCGTGGGTTGCCATGCGGCCCTCCGTGATCGTTTGTGTACCAGGAACGCGTTCGGCGGCGGTTTGATCCATCCGGGTGCGTCGGTGTCGGCCTACCTCGAAGGGATCAGTCGCACCGCCGCGCACAGCCCGCGATCCCGCACACCGGCAAAGACCCGCACCGACCCGTTCCCCAGCAGCGCCGTGCCGCCCGCCAAGACGTCGAATCCGGTGCCGTCGGCCATCCGCACCGCCAGCGTCCCGGCCAGCGCGTGCACGATCACGGCGTCACCCCCGCCGTCCCACGCGCCGTCGGGGAGCAGGGCGAACAGCCCGCCCGCCCCCGCTCCCCGCTCCACCATCAGATTGGCGGCCTTCACCGGGCCGGCGCTCAGGGTGCACCCCACCGTGGCATCACCGGAGAAGGCCAGCCCCGGGCCTGCCCGCGGCACCGCCACCGGAGCCGCGCCGTCGATGGTGAGCTCCATGCCCTCCCCCTCCGCGACCGCGATCACCCGGTCGATGCCGGGAAAGGCGGAGAAGGGGCCGTCCTCGGTCACCGCGGCGAGGCTGAAGCGCCAGAGAAAGCCGCCGTTCCCGTCCTCCGCCTGCGCGATTTCCGTCGTCATGCCACGGCCGTTGCGCCAGGGCACCCGGCGGTGGTCCGCCGGGCCGAGCAGGCGGGGTGCCGTCATGCCGTCAGCCGCCGGACCGCCGCAGTGCAGGCGGCCAGCCCCGCCTCCTCCGCCGCGTGGCGGCCGTCGCGCACCACCCAGGCGCCACCCACCGTCACGTCGCGCACCGCCGGCACGTTGCCGGCGAAGACCAGCGAATCCAGCATCCGGTCCGCCGGCCGCCCGCCGAGCACCGGGCTGTCCGGGTCCAGCACCACCAGATCGGCGCGGCACCCCGCCTCCAGCCGCCCCGCCCGGATGCCGAGCGCCGCGGCACCGCCATCCGCCGCCAGCCGCCACAGCCGCTCGCCCACCGACGGCGCCGCCGGATCGCCGAGCGCCGCCCGCGACCGGTGCACCAACCTCTGCCCATACTCCAGCAGGCGCAGCTCCTCCACCGGGCTGACCGACACGTGGCTGTCGGACCCGACGCCGAACCGCCCACCGGCCGCCAAATAATCCACCGCCGGGAAGATTCCGTCGCCCAGGTTGGCCTCCGTCGTCGGGCACAGCCCGGCGATGGCGCCGCTCGCCGCCAGCCGCCGCGTCTCCGAGTCGGTCAGGTGGGTGGCGTGCACGAGGCACCAGCGCGCCGACAGGTTCGCGTGGTCGAGCAGCCATTCCACCGGGCGACGGCCGCTCCAGGCGACGCAATCCTCCACCTCCTTCACCTGCTCGGCGATGTGGATGTGGACGGGGGCCGTCGGGTCGCGCGCATCGAGCGCCGCCACGGCGTCGGCCAGCTCCTCCGGCGTGACGGCGCGCAGGCTGTGCGGGGCGAGGCCGAACCGCAGCCGCGGGTCGCCGGCGCCCGCCGCGGCCACCCGGTCCCAGATGCGCATCAGCCCGTCGACACCGTTGATGAAGCGGCGCTGGCCGGGGGTCGGGTCGGCGCCGCCAAAGCCGGAATGGGCGTAGAGCACCGGCAGGTGCGTCAGCCGGATGCCCGCCCGCCGCGCCGCTGCCACCACACGCAGTGACAGCTCCGCCGGGTCGGCGTAGGCGGCACCAGCCGGGTCGTGGTGGACGTAATGGAATTCCGCCACCGCGGTGTAGCCCGCCTTCAGCATCTCGATGTAGAGCTGGGTCGCCACCGCCTCCAGCTCCTCCGGACCCAGCCGGTCGAGGAAGCCGTACATCACCGACCGCCAGGTCCAGAAGCTGTCGCCGCCGCCCGCCCGCTCCGTCAGCCCGGCCATGGCGCGCTGGAAGGCGTGGCTGTGCAGGTTGGGCATGCCGGGGATCACCGGCCCGCGCAGCCGCTCCGCCCCCGCCGGGTCGCCGCCGGGGGTAACGGCCGTCAGCGTCCCGCCCCCGTCCACCTCCAGCCGGACGTCACGGGCCCAGCCGCCGGGCAGCCAGGCGGTTTCGGCGAAGAATGCGGTCATCGGGCGCGGTCCTCCTGCGGCTCGGTTCCCTGGACGGGCCGGTCTCGCTATCATACCGGCACGCTATCATATAGACATCCCTAGACAAGTGAGCCCGCACAGGCGGGAGGAAGGGACACCGCTCATGTGGGATGCGATCTGGACCGGTGCCCGGCTGGCGACGATGACCACGGGGGGAGCCCCCTACGGCGCCATCGGCACGGCCGACGACCCAGCCGCCATTGCGGTCGCGGGCGACCGCATCGCCTGGACCGGCCGGGTGTCGGAGCTTCCCGGCGCGCCGGAGACGCTGGCCCACGCGGTGCACGACGCCGGGGGCCGCTGGATCACCCCCGGCCTGATCGACGCGCACACCCACCTCGTGTACGGCGGCGACCGCGCGCACGAGTTCGAGCTGCGGCTGAACGGCGCCTCCTACGAGGAGATCGCGCGGGCCGGCGGCGGCATCCGCTCCACCGTGACCGCCACCCGCGCCGCGACGGAGGAGGAGCTGGTCGCCAGCGCCGACCGCCGCCTCGCCGCCCTGTGCGCGGAGGGGGTGACGGTGGTGGAGGTGAAGTCGGGCTACGGCCTGGATCTCGACAACGAACTCAAGATGCTGCGCGCCGCCCGCCGGCTGGAGGAGCGGCGCCCGGTCACCGTGCGCACCACGCTGCTCGCCGCCCACGCCGTGCCGCCGGAGTATCAGGGCCGCCCCGACGCCTACATCGACGAGGTCTGCCACCGCATCCTGCCCGCCGCGGCGGAGGCCGGGCTGGCCGATGCGGTGGACGCCTTCTGCGAGGGGATCGGCTTCACCCCCGCCCAGACCGAGCGCGTGTTCCAGGCCGCAAGCCGCCATGGCCTGCCGGTGAAGCTGCACGCCGAGCAGCTCAGCGACCTCGGCGGCGCGGCGCTGGCCGCCCGCTTCGGCGCACTGTCGGCCGACCATCTCGAGTATCTGTCGGAGGACGGGGTCAAGGCGATGGCGGAGGCCGGCACGGTGGCGATGCTGCTGCCCGGCGCCTTCTACTGCCTGCGCGAGACGAAACTGCCACCCATCGACGCGCTGCGCCGTTACGGCGTGCCGATCGCCGTGTCCACCGACTGCAACCCCGGCACCTCGCCGATCTCCTCCTTGCTGACGGTGCTGAACATGGCCTGCGTGCTGTTCCGCCTGACGCCGGAGGAGGCGCTGGCCGGGGCCACCCGCAACGCCGCGCGCGCTCTGGGGCTCCAGGAGAGCCACGGCACCTTGGAGCCGGGCAAGGCGGCGGACTTCGCGCTGTGGGACATTGACCGCCCGGCCGAACTGTCCTACCGGATCGGTCCGAACCCCTGCGCCGGCGTTGTGAAGGCCGGCCGACCCGTGGCCTGATCCATGACGCTGACCATGCCGGACGCCGCCGCCTCCGGCCCTGCCCCGCTCTACCTGCGCATCAAGCGCCTGATCGCCGGCCGGGTCCTGTCCGGCGACTGGCCGCGGGAGCAGCGCATCCCGTCGGAGAACGAGCTGGTGCGCGACCTCGGCGTGTCGCGCATGACGGTCCACCGGGCGCTGCGGGAACTGACGGAGGAGGGGCTGCTGGTCCGCCTCCAGGGTGTCGGCACCTTCGTGGCGCCGGCCAAGCCGCAATCGGCGCTGCTGGAGCTGCGCAACATCGCCGACGAGATCCGCGGCCGCGGCCACGAGCACGCCTGCGACCTGCACGCCTTGCGGGCCGAGCCCGCCGCCCCCGACGTCGCGGCGGCCCTCGACCTCGGCGACGGCGAGCCGGTCTTCCACTCCCTCTGCGTCCACCGGGAGAACGGCGTGCCGGTGCAGGTCGAGGACCGCTTCGTCAGCCCTGCCGCCGCCCCGCACTATCTGGAGCAGGATTTCACGAAGGGCACGCCCAACGAGTATCTGAGCGCCATCGTCCCGGCGACCGACGTGGAGCACGTGATCGAAGCCATCGCCCCCGACGCCGACACCCTCCGCCTGCTGGAGCTGGATGGTGCCGAACCCTGCCTCCAGGTCTTGCGCACCACCTGGGCCGGCACCCTGCCCGTCACCCAGGCCCGCCTGATCCACCCCGGCACCCGCTACCGCCTGGCCGGGCGCTTCCAGACGCAGAACCGCGCGCGTTAGCCGCGGCCGGTCACGCGCTGGCGCGCTCGATCAGCTCGAAGCCCAAATCGACGATGCGCTCGCCGGTCGGCCGCCCGGCGAGGCGGGCGAGCATGCGTTCCGCGATGGTCCGGCCGATGGCGCGGCGCGGGACGCGGATGGTGGTCAGCGGGGGCGTCATGCGGCTGGAGATGCCGGCATCGTCGAAGCCGGCCACCGCCAACCGGCCCGGCACCGCGATGCCGCGGCCGAGGCATTCCAGCAGCACGCCGACCGCCAGGATGTCCGAGGCTGCGAACACCGCGTCCGCATCCGGCATGCGGTTCAGCAGGTCGCCCAGTGCCGTGCCGCCGCTTTCGAACTCGAAGGGTGCCCGCACGATCATCAACGGGTCGAAGGGGCGCCCGGCCTCCTCCAGCCCGGCGCGGAAGCCGGCCTCCCGCTGCGCGGTGCGGTCGTTGTCCTGCAACAGGCCGCCGATGTAGCCGATCCGGCGATACCCCTTGCGGATCAGATAACGCGTCATCGCCAGCGAAGCGTCGTAGCTGGACATGCCGATGATGGTGTCGATCGGATCCGGCCCGATGTTCCACATCTCGATGACGGGGATGCGCGCGCGCCTCAGCAGTTCCACCGTGCGCGGCGTGTGGGTGTAGCCGGTCAGGATCACGCCGTCCGGACGGCGGGCCAGGAAGGCGGCGACCAGCGCCTCCTCCTCCGCTGCCGAATAGCCGGTGTGGCCGATCAGCAGGTGGAAGCCGGCCGGGCGCAGCACGTCCGACATCGCCTGCAGCGTTTCGGCGAAGATCGAGTTCGACATGGTCGGCACGATCGCCACGATGATGCGGCTCTTGCTCGACCGCAGCGTGCCCGCCGCGAGGTTCGGGACATAGCCGAGCGCCGCGATGGCCTCGTCGATCTTGCGGCGCGTCTCCGCCGTCACCCGGTCGGGGTGCTGGAGCGCGCGGGACACCGTGATCGTCCCCACCCCGGCCAGCCGCGCCACATCGCGCATGGTCACGGACGAATTGGTGCCGTCGGCGTCCGCGTTGGCCTGCGGGGTTCTGGACCGGCTTCCTGCGCTCGTCATGGCCGTTCCGCTCGTCTGCCGGGTTGTTCCTCGTCCGGTTGCACGACTTTACAAGGGTAACGATACCATGTCACGGTGGGATCGGCGCCGATGGGCGGCAAGACCAAGCGCCGCAGCCTCGGCGTTTCAAGAAGGATGAAGGGTGCGCAAGCGCCTCCGTCGGCGGGCTCCGAGCGGTTACGACCGCTCCTCCGCGAGGAAGGCCCGCAGCGCGTCCGCCAGCGCCTCCGGCGCCTCCTCCGCCATGTGGTGGCCGCAGGGCAGCCCGTGGCCGCGCAGATTCGGCGCCCACGGCCGCCACACCGCCAGCACATCGCCGTAGAGATCGGGCAGATCATCGCCGAGCGACCACAGGGCCAGCACCGGACAGGCCAACCGCCGTCCGGCACGGCGGTCGGCCTCGTCGTGCGCCCGGTCGATGCCGAGGCCGGCGCGGTAATCCTCCATCATCCCGTGGACGGTCGCCGGATCGTGGATCGCGGCCCGGTAGTCGCGGTAGGCCTCCTCCCCCATCGCGTCGGCCGTGCCGCCGTACCACGCGTCCGGATCAGCCAGGATGGCCCGTTCCGGCTTGTCCGGCTGGGCGTAGAAGAACCAGTGCCACCACGCCCGCGCGAATCCGGCGTCGCAGCGGGCGAGCGCATCGCCGATGGGTACGGCGTCGAGCACGGCGAGGCGACTGACGATCTCCGGATGGTCCATGGCGGTGCGGAAGGCTGTGTAGGCACCGCGGTCGTGCCCCGCGACCGCGAAGCGCGCGAAGCCGAGAGCGCACATCAGCGCCACGCAGTCGCGCGCCTTCGCCCGCTTGGATGACCCGGCGTGGTCCGGCGTGTCGGCTGGCTTGGAAGACTGGCCGAAGCCGCGCAGGTCCGGACAGACGACGGTGTGCGACGCGGCGAGGCGGGGCGCCACCCGGTGCCAGGTGGCGTGGGTACGCGGATGACCGTGCAACAGCAACAGCGGCGGGCCGGCCCCGCCATGGCGCACCCGCAGGCTGGCCTCCGGCAGCTCAATCGTCTCCAGACGGAATCCGGCGAACATGCGTTCCCCCTCGGCTCCACGGCCCGCGGAGAACAGCTCGCGGTGACCCCGGTTCCGCGCGACGATCACCCCTTGACCTTCCCTTGACTGGAAGGCCCATCTGTTGCGGCAGCCTGGAACCACGGGAGCCGACCATGGCCGCCACCGCTGCACGGAACACCGCCGCCACGCCCGCTTCGCCCGCATCCGAGATCGACATCGGCATCGGCGGGATGACCTGCGCCTCCTGCGTCGGGCGGGTGGAGAAGGCGATCCGCCGGGTTGCCGGTGTGACCGACGTGTCCGTCAACCTCGCCTCCGAACGGGCGCGCGTCGCCTTCACCGGACCGGTGCCCGACACCGCCGCGGTGGTCGAGGCAATATCCGCCACCGGCTTCGAACCGGAAACGGTGGAGGTCGACCTGCGGGTGGAGGGGATGACCTGCGCATCCTGTGTCGGCCGCGTGGAGAAGGCGTTGAAGCGGGTGCCCGGCGTGACCGACGCCGCGGTCAACCTCGCCACCGAGCGCGCCCATGTCACCGGCCACGCCATCGACGCGCCGGTGCTGGTGGAGGTGGTGGAGAGCGCCGGATTCCACGCCAGCCCGATCCTTGCGGACCAGACCGTTACCCCCGCCGATGAGGGCGCGGCGCGCGGCCGGCGCGAGTTGACGCATGTGCTGATCGGCGCCGCGCTGTCGGCACCGCTGGTGCTGGGCATGGTGGGCGACCTGCTCGGCCTCGGCCTGATGCTGCCGGGCTGGGCGCAGTTCGCGCTGGCAACGCCGGTGCAGTTCTGGCTGGGCTGGCGCTTCTACCGGGCGGGCTGGAAGGCGGTGCGTGCCGGTGCCGGCAACATGGACCTGCTGGTGGCGCTCGGCACCAGCGCCGCCTGGAGCCTCAGCGTCTACACCCTGCTGACCGACCACGGCCACGGCATGCCGCATCTCTATTTCGAGGCGTCGGCGGTGCTGATCACCTTCGTTCTGCTCGGCAAATGGCTGGAGGGACGGGCCAAGGGGCAGACCGCCGCAGCCATTCGCGCGCTGATGGGGTTGAGGCCGGACACCGCGAGGCTGCGCCGCGACGGCGGTGAGCTGGAGGTGCCCATCGACCGTGTGCGAACGGGCGACGTCGTCGTCGTGCGCCCCGGCGAGCGAATCCCGGTGGACGGCGTGGTGGTGGACGGCACGGGCAGCGTGGACGAAAGCATGCTGACCGGCGAACCGCTGCCGGTGGAAAAGGCGCCGGGGGCACGGGTCACCGGCGGTTCGATCGATGTGGACGGGCTGCTCGCGGTGGAGACCACCGCCGTGGGTGCCGAAACCATGCTGGCGAAGATCGTCCGGCTGGTGGAGGGGGCGCAGGCATCCAAGGCGCCCATCCAGCGCACTGTCGATAAGGTCAGCGCCGTCTTCGTGCCGGTGGTGCTGGTGATCGCGCTCGCCACCTTCGCCGGCTGGTGGCTGGCCGGGGCGGGGCTGGAGGCGTCGGTGATCACCGCCGTGTCGGTGCTGGTCATCGCCTGCCCCTGCGCACTGGGCCTCGCCACCCCCACCGCCATCATGGTCGGCACCGGGGCAGCCGCCCGTCACGGCATCCTGATCAAGGACGCCGAGGCGCTGGAACGGGCGCACGCCGTGACCGCCGTCGCCTTCGACAAGACCGGCACCTTGACGGAGGGCAAGCCGCGCGTCGCCGCCATCGCCACCGCCGCAGCAGCAGGCACGGAGGCGGAGGTGCTGCGCCTCGCCGCCACGCTCCAGCAAGGCAGCGAGCACCCGCTGGCGCGGGCGGTGCGCGAGCGGGCGGTGGCGGACGGCATCGCGACGGGCACCCTGGAGGGGTTCCGGGCGGTGCCCGGACATGGTGTCTCCGGCAGGGTGGACGGGCGCCCGGTGCTCCTCGGCGCCCGCCGCATGCTCCCCGCCGGTTCCCCGTCCGACCCGGCGCTGGAGACGCGCGCCGCGGAACTGGAGGGTGCCGGGCGCACCGTGTCCTGGCTCGCCGAAACCGGCGCGGAGCCGCGGGCGCTGGGGCTGATCGCCTTCGGTGACACGGTGAAGGACAGCGCCCGTGCCGCCATCGTCGGGCTGCGCGCCCTGGGCATCGACGCCGTGATGGTCACCGGCGACAGCCGGGGGGCCGCCGATGCGGTCGCCAAGGACCTCGGGATCGACCGCGTCTTCGCTGAGGTGCTACCGGCCGACAAGGCCGAGGTGGTCGCCACCCTGAGGCGGGAGGGCAAGCTGGTCGCCATGGTCGGCGACGGCATCAACGACGCGCCGGCCCTGGCCGCCGCCGATGTCGGGATCGCCATGGCGACCGGCACCGACGTGGCGATGCACACGGCGGGCGTGACGCTGATGCGCGGCGACCCGCGGCTGGTCGCCGCCGCCGTGGACGTGTCGCGCCGGACCTACGCCAAGATCCGGCAGGGGCTGTTCTGGGCCTTCGCCTACAACGTCATCGGCATCCCGCTCGCGGCGCTGGGCTATCTGAGCCCGGTGCTGGCCGGTGCCGCGATGGCGCTGTCGAGCGTCAGCGTGGTGACGAACGCGCTGACGCTGCGCGGCTGGACACCGCCGGAGCGATGAGCGCCGCGCGCGGCGCCTTCCCCGCGGGCCCGTGCTCGTGTAAGAAGCCGGAATGACTCTGATCACCTCGACCGACACCCTCGCCGCCTTCTGCCGCAGCCTGGCCGGAGCCGACTACATCGCCGTCGATACGGAATTCCTGCGCGAGAAGACCTATTGGCCGCAGCTCTGCCTCGTGCAGGTTGCCGGGCCCAAGGGTGCGGTCGCGATCGACCCGCTGGCCGACGGGATGGACCTGTCGCCGCTGTTCGAGGTGATGAACGACCCGTCGATCCTGAAGGTCTTCCACGCCGCCCGCCAGGATGTGGAGATCTTCCACCATCTGTCCGGCGCGGTGCCGCACCCGCTGTTCGACACCCAGGTGGCGGCCATGGTCTGCGGCTTCGGCGACAGCGTCGGCTACGAGACCCTGGTCACCAAGCTGACCAACGCGCGCATCGACAAGTCCAGCCGTTTCACCGACTGGTCGCATCGGCCGTTGACCGACCGGCAGCTCACCTACGCGCTTTCGGACGTGATCCACCTCCGGCCAACCTATGAAAAGTTGCGACGGCGGCTCCAACGGACGGGACGGGAGCCCTGGCTGGAGGAGGAGATGGCGGTGCTGACGGACCCCGCCACCTATCTGGTGGATCCGGACAGCGCCTGGTTGCGGTTGAAGGCGCGCTCGGCCAAGCCACGCTTCATGGCGATCCTCAAGGAGGTGGCGGCGTGGCGCGAGCGCGAGGCGCAGCGCCGGGACCAGCCCCGCAACCGGGTGCTGCGGGACGAAGCGTTGCTGGAGATCGCCGCCCACGCGCCCCTGTCGGTGGAGGACCTCGCCCGCACCCGCGGCATGGGGCGCAGCTTCGCCGACGGCTGGCAGGGCGCCGACGTGCTGGCCGCCGTGCAGCGGGGTCTGGACGTTCCGGATGCGGAACTGCCCAAGTTCCAGGCCAGGGAGGAACCGCCCCCCGGCCTGCAACCGATCGTCGAGCTGCTGCGCGTGTTGCTGAAGATGACGTGTGACGACAACCACGTGGCCAGCCGGCTGGTGGCGTCCGCCGCCGACCTGGAAGCGATCGCGGCCGACGACGAGGCGCCGGTGCCGGCGCTTCACGGCTGGCGGCGCGAAATGTTCGGAAAGGATGCGCTCGCGCTCAAACACGGACGGATCGCGCTTGCAATCGTTGATCGTCGGGTCCGCGTGGTGCCAACGGTCGTAGACACGGACGAGTGAACCAGCGAATCCGTCGAATCGCTTCATTTCACATCAGCATTTCAACATTAATTACGCATTAAGGCATTTTTAAAGAAACATGCCGTTAACATCAGAGTCGCAGAGCCGTCCTTGCCTTCCGGGGGCATGACAGCGGCCGGAGCGGGGTCGTCTCGCCCGAAGCGGCAAAGGCGTGAAGCCCGGCTGGGGGACTGAAGGAATGAGCAGCTTTCGTGGCAAGCCACCGATTGGAAGGGACCGGGTCCGGCTCTCGACCATGGAGAAGCAGGCCGCGGTCGCTGCCGCCAAGGACAGCAAGCCGGAGTTCGACAACGACAAGCTGCTGAACCTGCTGCGTTCCGCCAAGGCGGAGCTGCAGGGCATGCGGCTCATCCACATGCACCTGTCGCTGTTGAAGGACAAGGACCCGGCCAGCCAGATGATCGTCCGCACGATCATCCAGGAGCTGGGGAGCAAGGCCTCGTACCTGCAATCCTTCAACATCTCCAATGGCGACGTGATCGTCCTCTACAAGGGCCTGAAGCTGTCCGGCGTCACCGAGGTGTGCCAGAAGGTCGAACAGGTCTTCCTGTCCAAGACGACGCTGGTCGGAGCCAACCCCTATAAGGAATACTCGCTCTACTCGATCATGGAATTGGCGTTGAATTTCATCAACGTCATCCGCTTCATCGAAGAGTTGCAGCGCGGCGAGTCCGGCGGCGGATCGGCCGAGACAAAACCCCCGATCACCCTGGAGGAGCTCGGCAAGCTCGAACGCTCCATGCAGATGTTCGACCTCTCACCCTTCCTCTTCAACCAAGCCATCTGCAACATCAGCGGCGAGGTCGAGGATGAGATGGAGTATTTCGAGCTCTACATCTCGATCAAGCTGTTGCAGGAACGCCTCTGCCCCGATTACGACATCACCGCGAATAAGTGGCTGTTCAACTATTTCACGGCGAACTTGGACCAGTCGGTGCTGCGGGCGCTGAACCACGGGCTGTCCTTCATGCGGGGACGGCGGATCGGCATCAACATCAACCTCTCCACCGTCATTTCCACCGGCTTCGTGAAGTTCGACGAGCGGCTGCCCATCGATTTCCGCGGACAGGTAGTGCTGGAGGTCGGCAAGGGCGACCTGATCGAGAATCTGTCCCTGTTCAACGAGGTGGTCGAGTTCGCGCAGGACCGCCGCTATCAGATCGCGGTGGACGGTTTGAACCCCTTCTGGGTCACCAACTTCGACCTGGAGTATCTGAACGCCAATTACGCGAAGATCTTCTGGTCCCCCGACATGCTGGAGATGGACCCGACCTTCGAGAAGTACTTCTTCGACCGGATCGCCGAGCAGGACCGTTGCAAGTTCATCCTGGCCCGCTGCGACACGGTGTCGAGCCTGGTCTACGCCCACAAGGCCGGCATCAAGCTGGTGCAGGGACGGGCGGTGGACAACATCCTGCGCAAGGGCGTCAGCGTCCGGGAGGCCATCGCCACCGCCAAGGGCATGACAGAGTAGCGGTCGGGCGCCGCGTTACACTCTGTTGCACAAAGGCGCGTCCCGGACATCCTGCGGTTACCCGGTGGAGCTATAGCTCGGCGGATCAGCATCGACCGATCCGGAGGCTCCCATGATCCCGACCCGCGACATCGTCACACCCGTCACCATCGTGACCTTCGTCGTTTCGACGGTGACCGGGGTCATGCTGCTGCTGCACTGGAACGCGGGGCTCGTCCGCTTCTCCCACGAATGGCTGAGCGTCGTCTTCTCCGCCGTGGCGCTGTGGCACCTCGCCCGCAACTGGAAGGCTTTCCTCGGCTATCTCCGGCGCAACGCGGCGCTCGCCGCCTTCGCGGTCAGCATGGTCACGAGCCTCGCCGTCACCGGCCTGACCGGCACCAGTTCCACCGCCAATCCGGCTGTCGTGTTCCGCAGCCTTTCCAACGCCACGCTCGAGTCGGCGGCACCCGCCTTCGGCATGACCGCGGATGGCGCCATCGCCGCCCTGCGCGGTGCCGGCATCGAGGCCGAGCCCGGCGAGACCCTGAACAGCATCGGCGGCCGCAGCGGCCGGGGTGGGGCCGGCATCGCCACCATCCTGGCCACCGGCGCCCGCCGCTGAACGGAACGCCCGCGCGTCAGCGCCCCGGCCCGACGATCCGCCCGCGGCGGTTGAGCGCCGCCGCCAATGCGTTCACCCGGCGCTCCACCACCTCCCCGGCCATCACGCTGCCGTCCTCCGGCAGCGTCAGCAGCAGGTCGTCCCCCGCGGGCTTCAGCGTCGTGCGGCTGAGCAGCGACGCAGCACCGCCGGTCAGCGTGTGGCCCAGCCGCAGCGCCAGCCCGAGGACCAGCGCCTTCGCCACCATCCCCTCCGACACCATCCCGCGCGCCGGCAGCAGCCCTGGGCTATCCAAGGATCCGGCGTAGCGGGCATGCCCCACCAGCGCCAGGAACGCCCGCTCGCCATGGTCCACACCCGGGAACGGGAAACGCAGGACGCGCAGGTAGGCCAGCTCGGCGCGATAATCGGGATGCTCCGCCCAGGCGATGTCGCTCAGATGGCAGGACGCCTCGCGCAGCCGCCGCATCGCCTCGTCCTCGCCGGCGAACAGCCCGCCAGTCCAGGAGAACAGCGCTTCCGTGCCACCCGATCGCCCCATCCGCTCCGCCAGATCGGTGCAGGCGGCGATCAGCGGGTCGCGCCGCTGTTCCTCCGGCGGCAGCAGCGAGAACATGTGCCCTTCCCGCAGGCCATAGGCCGAGAACACCACCCTCGCGGGGCCGGCGGCGCGCAGCAGCCGCTCGAACACCAGCGCGGCGTAGGGCAGCGTGTCGCTGCGCCGGCGCGATCCCCCCGGCATCTTCTCCAGCGACGACTTGCTCTGCGTCGCCAGGAACGCGGCGAAGTCCCGCGCGTCGACGGCGGCCATGGTGTAGTGATGGATGATGTGGACGGGGTGGTTCACATGTTCCATGTGCAGCTTGGCAAGCGCCCGCCAGCTCCCGCCCACCGGGTAGAAGGACTGGCCGCGGACCTGGGTCAGCCAGCCGCGCTCCTCCAGATGCTGGTCCACGTAGCGGACCAGCGCGTTGTGCCGGGTCGTCCCCTGCTCCATCAGCCGCAATGGTCCAAGCGGCAGCGTCACATGGTTGCGCATGCCGCCGGCGTCCACCTGGACCAGCTCCAGGCTGCCACCGCCCATGTCACCGACGAGGCCGACCGCCTCCGGGGTGCCGGACAGCACGCCCAGCGCCGCCAGCCGGGCCTCGTCCTCGCCGGCCACGATCCGGATGGTCAGGCCGGCGGTGCGCTCCACCTCGTCGATGAAGGCGGGACCGTCGGCGGCCTCGCGCACCGCCGCGGTCGCCAGCACGTCGATCCGCCCGACCCGCATCCCGTCGGCGAGCTGACGGAAGCGCGTCAAGTTCTCCACCGCCTGGCGCTTGCCGTCGGGGTGGAGCTGACCGGTGCGCGCCACGCCGCGGCCAAGGCCACACAGCACCTTCTCGTTGAACACCGGCAGCGGCGCGCGCTTCACCCCGTCGTACACCACGAGCCGGATCGAGTTGGAGCCGATGTCGATCACCGCGATTCGCTCGCTGGGGCTTTCCCCGACGACCGCCCGCTGCTGGGCCAAGGGCATGCCGATCGCTTTCCGTGCGTCTACGATATCGTCGTGAGCTTCAGCCTGGGCGGCGTCCGCTTGCTGGACAGCGCGCTGCCGCGTCCGGACAGGCTCGGGTTCGTCATGAAGTAGTTGTGTGCGCTGAACGCATCCGGAGCGGCGGTGTTCCGGTGATAGACTCCATCCGACTCGAGCTTCCAGGTGCTGGCCTCGTCCTTCAGGTTGGCGACCATGATCTGGTCGAGCACCTGCTCATGCACGGTGGGGTTCTCCACCGGCACCAGCGTCTCGATTCGCCGGTCGAGGTTGCGTGGCATCCAGTCGGCCGAGGAGATGAAGACCTTCGTGTGCGGGCTCGGGATGGGATGGCCGTTGCCGAAGCAGATGACCCGGCCATGCTCCAGAAAGCGGCCGATGATGCTTTTTACCCGGATGTTTTCCGACAGCCCTTTGATGCCCGGACGCAGGCAGCAGATGCCGCGGATGACGAGGTCGATCTGCACCCCCTTCTGCGAAGCGGCGTAGAGGCGGTCGATGATGTCCGGGTCCACCAGGGAGTTCAGCTTCACCCAGATCTGCGCCGGCCTGCCCGCCTCGGCGTGCGCCGCCTCCGCGTCGATCATCTCGCCCAGCCGCTGGCGCAGCGTCATCGGGGCGATGGCCAGTTTCTCCAACGACTTGGGCGTGGCATAGCCGGTCATGAAGTTGAACATGACGGCGGCGTCGTGGCACAGCGCCGGATCGCACGTGAAGAAGGACAGGTCCGTGTAGATCTTCGCGGTGATCGGGTGGTAGTTGCCGGTGCCGAAATGCACGTAGGAACGCAGCGCCTTGTTCTCGCGGCGCACCACCAGCGACACCTTGGCGTGGGTCTTGAGATCGACGAAGCCGTAGACCACCTGGGCGCCGGCGCGCTCCAGATCACGGGCCCAGCGGATGTTCGCTTCCTCGTCGAAGCGCGCCTTCAGCTCGACCAGCGCGGTGACCGACTTGCCGGCCTCCGCCGCCTCGATCAGGGCGGCGACGATGGGGCTGTCCTTGCTGGTGCGGTAGAGCGTTTGTTTGATGGCGACCACCTGCGGGTCTCGCGCCGCCTGCCGCAGGAACTGCACCACCACGTCGAAGCTCTCGTACGGGTGGTGGACCACGATGTCCTTGTGGCGGATCGCGGCGAAGCAGTCGCCGCCGAAATCGCGGATGCGCTCGGGAAAGCGCGCGATGAAGGGGCGGAACACCAGATCAGGCCGCTCGTCCACGATGAGCTGCTTGGTGTCCGACAGGCCGATCAGCCCGTCGAGGATGAACACGTCGTCGCTGGAGACGTGCAGTTCGTTGCGCAGGAACTCCCGCAGGTCCACCGCCATGCCGCTGTCGGTGGCGAGCCGGATGACGCTGCCCCGGCGGCGGCGCTTCAGCGCGCTTTCGAAGGTGCGGACGAGATCCTCCGCCTCCTCCTCGATCTCGATCTCGCTGTCGCGCAGCACCCGGAACACGCCGTGCCCCTTCACCTGGAAGGGCGGGAACAGCCGGTCGATGAACAGCCGCACGACCTTCTCCAGCTGGATGAAGCGGATGTCCGATCCCGGCAGGCGGATGAAGCGGTCGAGCTGGCTCGGCAGCGGCACCAGCGCGTCCAGATGCGTGCCCTTCACCGGATCGTGGAGCTGCAGCGCCAGCGAGAAGCCCAGGTTTGGCAGGAAGGGGAAGGGATGGGCCGGATCGACGGCGATCGGGGTGAGGATCGGGAAGATGTCGTCGAGGAACTTGGCCTCCAGCCAGTCCGTCTCGCCGTCGGTCAGCTCGTCGGGATCGACGACGGCGATCCCGGCTTCCCGCAGTTCGCCCTTGAGCTGGCGCCACACGATCTGCTGGTCGCGCATCAGCTCGGCGATGCGCAGCGTCAGCGCGGCCAGCTGCTGGGCCGGCGTCAGCCCCTCGGCGCTGGTCGAGGTGACGCCTGCGGCCACCTGTCCCTTCAGGCCCGCCACCCGGACCATGTAGAACTCATCGAGGTTGCTGGCGGAGATCGACAGGAAGCGAAGCCGCTCCAGCAGCGGGTGGTTTGGGTTGTTCGCCTCCTCGAGGACCCGCTGGTTGAAGGCCAGCCACGAAATCTCGCGGTTGATGAAGCGGTCGGGGGAATCGGCCTCGATCAGGATGGGGGCGACGTCGTGAGCGCTGGACACGGGGTGCCTCGATTCGCGTCAATGGGGGGTGCAACGGGTGACTCAAACCCAGGTTAGACCATCTGCGTTACGGTTTCAGGTTGGGCTTCGCACTTTCTGTACTATGGCACGCCGCCCACCGGATCAAGGGGCGGGCCGTGCGATGGAAGGGCACACCATGAAGACGCTGTTGCTGCTGCGCCATGGAAAATCCGCGTGGGACGATCCCGCCCTGGACGATCACGACCGTCCGCTCGCCCCGCGCGGCACACGGGCGGCCGGCCTCGTCGGGCGCCATCTGCGCGGACGGGGGGTGAGGCTCGACCTCGTCCTCTGCTCCACCGCCCGCCGCGCCGCCGACACCGCCGCGCTGACGCTGGCCGAATGCGCCCCCGACGCGCCCGTCGAACATGAACGCGGGCTGTATCTCTGCGGCACGCCGGTGCTGCTGCAACGGCTGCACGACGCGCCCGACAGCGCCACAAGCCTGATGCTGGTGGCCCACAACCCGGACATGGGCGCACTCGCCAACCTGTTGGTGGGCGAAGGCGATCCGCCCGAACTGACGGCGCTGGCCGAGAAGTTTCCGACCGGGGCCTGCGCCGTCCTGCTGTTCGGCGTCGCCCGCTGGCGCGACCTGGAACCGGGCAGCGGCCGGCTGGTCGAATTCGTCCGCCCGCGCAAACTCGCTTAACCGGAGCCGCGCCATGGGTTATCTCCACAGCGGTTCCCCCGGTCCAGCGAGGCTCCATTCCGTGACGACCGCCCCGCCGACCCCACCCCCGCCCGCCGCCGCCGCGCGGGAAGTCGAACTGAAGCTGCAGCTCGACCCGCGCGACCTGCCCCGCGTCGCCGCCCTGCCCGTCCTGCGCTCCTTGTGCGACGAACCGCCGCGGACGCGACGCCTGCGCACCGTCTACCACGACACACCCGACCTGCGGCTGGCGTCGGCCGGGGTGGCGCTGCGGGTGCGGCAATCCGGCGAGGGGCACATCCAGGCGCTGAAGACCATGGCCGGCGAAAGCACGGACGATTCGGCCGGTGTCGCCGTCCGCCGGGAATGGGAATGGCCCCTGCCCGGCGACCGTCCCGACCTGTCGCTGCTGGAGGGCTCCGGTGCCGGCGGCATGATCCCGGACGAGGCCCGCGCGCGGCTGCGCCCGCTCTTCGTCACCGACTTCATGCGAACCGTGCTTGTGGTGCGTCCCGACTCCGGCACGGTGATCGAGGTGGCGATCGACGACGGAGCCATCACCGCCGGCGACCGCACCGAGCGGATCAGCGAGGTGGAGCTGGAGCTGAAGGCCGGCCGGGTCGTCCGGCTGTTCGAGCTGGCGCTGGCGCTCCAGCGCTTCGTGCCCATGCGCATCGGCACGGAGAACAAGGCGGAGGTCGGCTACCGGCTGGTCACCGGGCGCAAGCCGCGGCCCGTGTTGCCGGAGCCGACGGCCCTGTCCCCGGTCGCCACCATGGCGGAGGCGTTCCGCCACGTGGTGCGGCAGGGCATCCGCCACACGCTGGCCAACGAGCCCTGCGCGCTCGCCGACGGCGATCCGGAGGGGCTGCACCAAATCCGGGTGGCGCTGCGCCGGCTGCGCATCGCCCTGAAACTCTTCCACCCCGTCACCCAGTCGGCGGAGACGGCCGAACTGCGGGCGGAGATCGGCTGGCTCTCCGACCGGCTCGCCCCCGCCCGCGGCTGGGACGCGCTGTCCGCCCTCCTGGACGGCGCCGACGCTGGATTGGTCGGCGCTGTGGCGGCGGCGCGGCAGGGCCCGCTGGAGGACGCCGTGGCGGCCCTGGGCTCGGCGCGCGCCAGCCGGCTGGTGCTGGCGCTCGGCACGTGGCTGGAGGATGGCGGCTGGCACGCCCGCGCCGCGGCGGAGACGCGCGCCCTGCTCGACCGGCCGATGAAGGACAGTGCCGGCCCCTGGCTGACCGCCTTGCACGCCAAAGCGCGACGCGCCGGGAAGACGGTGGGACCGTCGTCGGCCAAGGACGCGGAGAAGCTGCGGCGGCGCCTGCGCCGGCTCGGCTACGCCGCCGACTTCTTCCGCGGCCTCTACCCGCCGGCGGCGGCGCGCCCCTTCCTGGACGCCCTCCACCCGGTGCTGGCGACGCTCGACGCCCTGCACGACGCCGACACCGGACAGCACCTGCTGGCATCCCTGGCGGACGGCGAGCCCGCCTTGCGCAAACCCGCATCGGCCGCCGCCCGCCACCTCGACCGCCTCGCCGACACCCACCGCAAGGCCCTCCCCGACGTGTGGCGCGCTTGGCGCGACACGCCGGTGTTCTGGGGGTGAGCGAAGCGGCGGGCACCGGTGTGCCGGCCGGCCGTCAGACCACCGCCGGGAAGGCGCCGCCGTCCAGCAGGATGTTCTGGCCGGTGATGTAGCCGGCCTGGGTGGAGCAGAGGAAGGCGCACATGGCGCCGAACTCGGCCGGGTCGCCGAAGCGGCCGGTCGGGTTCTCGGCGCGACGGTCGGCCATCACGTCCTCGACGCTGCGGCCGCTGGCCTTGGACGCGCCGGTCATGGTGGCGCGCAGCCGGTCGGTGTCGAAGGGGCCGGGGAGCAGGCCGTTGATGGTGACGTTGTGCTTCGCCACCTGCCGCGCCACCACGGCGGAGAAGCCGGTCAGGCCGGCGCGCGCACCGGTGGACAGGCCCAGCGTGCCGATGGTCGCCGCCTTCACCTGGGCCGAGGTGATGTTCACGATGCGGCCGAACTTGCGGCCGATCATGCCGTCCACCGTCGCCTTGATCAGGAAGACGGCGGTCAGCATGTTGGCGTCCAGCGCCTTGATCCAGTCGTCGCGGTCCCAGTCGCGGAAGTTGCCGGGCGGCGGGCCGCCGGCGTTGTTGACAAGGATGTCGGGGTCCGGACAGGCGGCGAGTGCGGCGGCACGCCCCTCCTCCGTGGTGATGTCGCCGGCGACGGCGGTGACGCTCACACCCGTTTCCTTGCGGATCTCCTCCGCGGTCGCCTCCAGCGAGTCGACGCCGCGGGCGGTGATGGTGAGGTGCACGCCCTCACGCGCCAGCGCCAGCGCCGACGCCTTGCCCAAACCCTTGCTGGCCGCGCAGACCAGCGCGCGGCGCCCGGCGATTCCGAGATCCATGGTCCCGTCCTTCCCTTCTTGGTGTCATGTCCGGTCGAGGTCCGCCAGCACCTCCCGCACCAGCGGGACGGTGATGGCGCGGCGGGCGGCGAGCGACAGCCGGTCGGTCGCCGCCACGATGCGGCCCGCGGCGTCGAGCGAACGCTCCATGCGCGCGAGCAGATAGGTGATGACATCCAGTCCCGGGCGGAGCTGGCGGTCGGCGAACAGCTTGACCAGCACGGCGGCGAGCAGCGCGTCGTCCGGCGCCTCCACCCCCACGGCCGGGGCCGCCTTGACGCGGGAGCGCAGGTCGGCCAGCCGCATCCGCCAGCGCGACGGCGGCCTGCCCGACAGCAGCAGCAGATGGCCGCCGGCGTCGCGGGCGAGGTTGTAGAGGTGGAACAGCGCCTCCTCCCGCGCCCTGCGACCGGCCACGCGGTCGGCGTCGTCCACCGCGACGGCGCGGGCATTGCCCAACAGCCCCGGCAGGTCGGCGCGGTCGAGATCCTCCCCCGACACCAGCGTCGCGTGGCTGCGCGCGCGCCAGACATGGGCGAGGTGGGTCTTGCCGCAGCCGGCCGGGCCGAACAGCGTCAGCGCCGGGGCCGGCCAAGCCGGCCAGGCGTCGAGCCAGGCAATGGCCTCGGCGTTGCTGGGGGCCACCAGGAAGTCGTCCCGCCCGCTCGCCGGTCGGTGGCCGAGATCGAGGGGGAGCTGGGCGGGAAGGCTCATGGCAGGGGCGGACCGGCGTTCGTCCCCCGGTAGTAGGGGCTTTGCAGATATTGCCCCAGGGCGAAGCGCGTGAGAACACCGATGACGGCGGCCACCGGCACCGCCAGCAGCACGCCCACGAATCCGAACAGGCTGCCGCCGGCCAGCAGGGCGAAGATCATCCACACCGGGTGCAGCCCGACCTTGTCGCCGACCACCTTGGGCGTCAGCACATTGCCTTCGACCGCCTGCCCGAACAGGAAGATCGCGGCGACGACCACCACGCGCCAGGGGTCTTCGAACTGCATCAGTGCCAGCCCCACCGCCGACGCGAAGCCGAACAGCGATCCCACATAGGGAATGAAGGACAGGAAGCCCGACAGCAGCCCGATCACCAGCCCGAAGGTCAGCCCCGCCGACGACAGCGCGACCGCGTAGAAGCTGCCGAGCACCACGCACACCAGCGCCTGCCCGCGCAGGAACCCGGCCAGCGTGTCGTCCACCTGCCGGGCCTGCTCACGGATGGTGGATGCGTGCATGCGCGGCAGCCATTGGTCGACCTTCGCGACCAGCAGGTCCCAGTCGCGCAGCAGGTAGAAGGCGACGACCGGCGTGATGAACAGGACCGACAGCACATCGAAGAAGGCGAGCCCGCCCGACAGCACGCTGCGCAGCACCTTGGCCACCCAGCCGACCACGTCCATCGCGTGCTGCCCCGCGGCACCACGCAGACGCTCCACATCCTCCGGCGACAGGTTCTCCACGAAGCGCATGATCAGCGGCTCGACCCGCGCGCGGAAGGCGGCGGCGTAGCCGGGCAGCACCTCGATGAGTTGGGCGGTCTGCGCCTGGATCAGCGGCACCAGCAGCAGCGCGAAGGTGACCAGCACCACCACGAAGGACAGCAGCGACAGCGTGGTGCCGAGCCAGCGCGGCAGGCCCCAGTTCTCGAAGCGGTCGACCAGCGGATCGAGCAGATAGGCGATGGCGAGACCGGCCACGAAGGGCAGCAGCATGCCGGCCAGCACCCACAGCACCGCCACGAAGAGCAGGAAGCCGATCAGCCAGAACCGGATCTGCCGCGCCTGACTCATTCCAACCCTCCGTGCCGGCTGAACAGCAGGCCGCCGCGGGCCACATAGGCGATGCCGGAGGCGACGGTCGTCGCCGCGCACAGCCAGACCAGGGTGCGCACCCCGTCCACCCCGAACAGCTCCGGCTCCGGCAGGCCGAGCCCGGCCGGGGCCAGCACCGCGGCGGCCAAGGCGATCTGCATGGCGGTGTTCACCTTGCTGATGCCCAGCGGCTGCATCGCCAGGGATTCCTTCAGCGTGTAGAGCAGCATCACCCCGCCCACGATCATCACGTCGCGGAACACCACGAGGATGACCAGCCACAGCGGCAGTTCACCGATCGAGGCCAGGGCGACATAGACGCTGACCAGCAGAGCCTTGTCGGCGATCGGGTCGAGGTAGGCGCCGAGCACCGTGCGGGCCCGGAACATGCGGGCGATGGCCCCGTCCAGCGCGTCGGACACCCCGGCCGCGAAGAACACCCAGAAGGCGGTCGCCAGATCGCGCTGCAGGATGAAATAGACGGCCACCGGCACCGCCAGCAGCCGCGCGAATGTGATGATGTTCGGAATGCTCAAAACGCCCTCTCCCCAGCACCGGGCACGCTCACAGCCGCGTCGGCGTGCCGACGCCGGGCCCCGGAACCGCGGGCGACGGGGTGACCGGCACGCTGCCGGCACCGGTCAGCGGCGCGATCTGCCAGAGCTCCTCGACCGGCGGGGGCGGCGGCTGGATCTGGCCGGGGGGCACCGGCTGGTTGACCAGCGGCGGACGCGGCGGGGTGGGAAGCTGTTCCAGGCTGAGGTCGCGGCGGGCCAGCAACTGCTTCAGCCGCGGAATGTCGCCGCGGTAGGTCAGCGCGATGCGCGCCTCGTAGCGCGACAGGCCGAGCACATCGGTGCGGGTGATGGCGTTCACCCCGGTCAGGCGCTTGCGCACCTCCATCCATTCCGACAGGCCGCCGATCGGCACGCTCACCAGCAACCGCTGCTCGGGGCCGGCCACCGTGGTGTTCTCGCGGCGCCACGCCTCGTCGATGGCGGCGGAGGTCTGGATCACCGCGCGCGTCATCAGATCCTCGGGCCGGTCGGCGGCGTCGGCCTTCACGGTGATGGTCTGCTGTTCGCGCGGCTGATCGGCGGTGTAGCGGCTGATCTCGACCGAGAGCTGGCCAGCCGGCACGGCGCCGCCTTCGGCGAGGTCCGTTCGCACGACGATCGCGCCGGCGGCGTTGTATTTCTGGGTGATCCGCCGCATCGCCTCCGCATCGCCCTGCATGGCGGACTCGACGTTGATGGCGGCGATGTCGTCCAGTTCCCCATAGGGCACCAGCAGCGGAACCAGGGACCCGCCCTCCGGCCGCGCCTCCCACGCGTTGCGCCAGGCGCTGCGGTCCTCCCACAGCATCGGCCGGCCGCCGATCACGGTGACGGGCAGCAGCACGAAGGGCCGCGTCGGCGGCTCGGCGTATTGGGCGCCGGTGCCGGCGAGCACGTCGCGCACCGCGGCCGGGCGGAAGCGCACGGTCATGGAGCCGAGATAGCGGGTGGCCGACACCCGCTCCTCGTCGATGGAAAAGCCTTGCACCAGCCGGGAAAGGTCCACGTCCGACATGCGCGGGGCGTTGCCGCCGCCGGGCGCGATCCGGCGGTACAGTTCGTCCCACGCCTTCCGCTGGGCCTGGTTGATGGCCTCGTCGCGGGCGGCGTTGGCGTTGGCGGCGCTGACGTCCACGGCGATCCCGGACACGGTGAAGGCCTCCGTTCCGGCCGGGGCCGCCGGGGCCTGCGCCATCGCGGCGGGCACGGCCGCAAGGACCAGGAGCAGGGCGAGAAGACCCGTGAAAAGCCGGGGAACGCTGCGGTGGAGCATTGCAATGCCTTCCGGTTGGTATATGGTGCGGCCGTTTCGTTCGGCCCGGTATATAGCCCAGCCCAAGCGAGGATACCATCGGCACCCATCCCTATAACACGCCGGACGCCTACAAGCAGGCGGGCGTGGACATCGATGCGGGCAACGCGCTGGTCGATGCGATCAAGCCGCTCGCCAAATCCACCGCGCGCCCAGGGTCGGACGCCGGTCTGGGCGGGTTCGGCGCCTTCTTCGACCTGCGCGCGGCCGGCTTCACCGACCCGCTTCTGGTGTCCACCACCGACGGCGTCGGCACCAAGCTGAAGGTGGCGATCGAGAGCGGCCGGCACGACACCGTCGGCATCGACCTCGTCGCCATGTGCGTGAACGATCTCGTGGTGCAGGGGGCGGAGCCGCTGCTCTTCCTCGATTACTACGCCACCGGCAAGCTGGAGGTGGAGGCGGGCCGCGCCATCGTCGCCGGCATCGCCGAGGGCTGCCGGCAGGCCGGCTGCGCGCTGGTGGGCGGCGAGACGGCGGAGATGCCGGGCATGTACGCCCACGGCGACTACGACCTCGCCGGTTTCGCCGTGGGTGCGGTGGAACGCGACCGGGTGCTGACCGGTGCGGACGTGGCCGACGGCGACGTGGTGCTGGGCCTCGCCTCGGCGGGCGTGCACTCCAACGGCTACTCGCTGGTGCGCAAGCTGGTGGCGGACTCCGGCCTCGCCTACGACAGCCCCTGCCCGTTCGAGACGGGTACCACGCTGGGCGAGGCGCTGCTGACCCCGACCCGCATCTATGTGAAGAGCGTGCTGGCCGCCACCCGAGCCGGCACGGTGAAGGCGCTGGCCCACATCACCGGCGGCGGCCTGATCGAGAACATCCCGCGCGTGCTGCCCGACGGGCTGGGCGTGACCTTGGACGCGTCCTCCTGGCCGCTGCCGCCGGTCTTCGACTGGCTGATGCGCACCGGCGCCATCGCCCCCTTCGACGTGGCCCGCACCTTCAACTGCGGCCTCGGCATGGTGGTGGTGGCCGCTGCCGACAAGGCGCAGGAAGCGGCGGAGATCCTGGCCGAGGGCGGGGAGACGGTGTTCATCGTCGGTCGCGTCCACGCGGTGGCCGAGGGTGGCGCGCGCGTGACGGTCGAGGGAATGGACCGGGCATGGCGCGTCTGAAGGTCGGCGTCCTGATCTCCGGCCGCGGCAGCAACCTCCAGGCCCTGCTGGACGCCGCGGGCGATCCGTCCTTCCCGGCGGAGATCGCGCTGGTCCTGTCGAACAAGGCCGACGCCTTCGGGCTGGAGCGTGCGGCGCGCGCCGGGGTGGCGACCGCGGTGATCGACCACCGCGCCTTCCCCAAGGACAAGCCGGGCTTCGAGGCGGCGATGACCGCGGCGCTGGATGGCGCCGGCGTCGAACTGGTCTGCCTGGCCGGCTTCATGCGGCTGCTGTCGCCATCGTTCGTGGAGCGCTGGCACGACCGGCTGATCAACATCCACCCGTCGCTCCTGCCCTCCTTCAAGGGGCTGGACACGCACGAGCGGGCGCTGGCCGCGGGGGTGCGGCTGCACGGCTGCACCGTGCATTTCGTCCGCGCCGAGATGGACGACGGCCCGATCATCGTGCAGGCCGCCGTCCCCGTCCTGCCCGGCGACGACGCCCACAGCCTCGCCGACCGCGTGCTCGGCGCCGAACACCGCATCTACCCGCTGGCGCTCCGCCTGATCGCCGAGGGCCGGGTGACGGTGGAGGGCCAGCGGGCAACCGTGACCGGCCACCCGTTGCCGGACATTCCGGCGCTGGTCAACCCGGCCCCGTGACCGACGGCGCGCCGCCGCCCCCCTCCGCCCGCACCCGCACCAGCACCTCCACCCGCCCCGGCGGTGGGTCGCCCAGATGGCGCAGAAGCTCCTTCAGCCCCGGCGTGTCGGGCGGCAGATGCTCCATGCGGCCGCTGTCTTCGCAATAGAGGCGGCCGATGTGGGCGGTGTCGGTGTCGAACCAGGTCCGCTCGGAATCGATGGTGATGGCGCGCAGCAGCCCGTGCCGCACCAGCGCGTGCAGCGTGTTGTAGACGGTGGCGCGGGAAACCGGGATGCCGGCCTCCAGCGCCTGCTGGAACAGCTCGTCGGCGGTGACCGGCCGGTTGCCGCGGCCGAGCAGCAGGCCAAGCAGCATGAGACGCTGGCGGGTGGCCTTCAACCCCACGCCGCGCAGGCAGCGCACCGTGGCGCCCAGCGGGCGCGGCGGCGTCAGCATCGGTGTGTCTCCTCCCTCCCTGGACCGCGCCGTCTGACTTTGTGCCTAGGTCCCTACCCGCTGGTACCGGTCGCGATCCTTCTGGAACTGTTCTAAGCTAACGCACGGACACCATGTCCTGGAAATCGATTGGTTCGATCATGACCATCGACGCGCTCTATCGCCGGTCCACCATCACCCTGACCGATCTGCGCTATCTGGTCGCCGTTGCGGACCATGGGCATTTCGGCCAGGCCGCCGACGCCTGCGCCGTGACGCAGCCGACGCTCAGCATGCAGATCGCCAAGCTCGAGCGTTGCCTGGGCGTCGACCTGTTCCGGCGCACACACCGGCAGGTCCGTCCGACGCCGGCCGGCGAACCCCTGATCGACCAGGCGCGGCGCGTCCTGAAGGAAGCCGATTCCTTCCGCCGTCTCGCCGACCGTGCGGCGGAGCGGGCGGACGGATCCCTGCGGCTGGGGACGACGGCGACACTGACCGCCGCACTTCTGAGCTGGCTGGTGCCCGTGGCGCGGCGCTGCTGGCCCGACATGACATTGGCACTGCGCGAGGATTCGCGCCCCGCCCTGCTCGAACAGCTCGCCGGCGCGGATCTCGATGCCTGCCTGCTGGGGCTGCCGGTGGAGGCGGAGGGCTGTGCGGTCGTGCCGCTGTTCGACGAGCCGTTCCTGGTGATCCTGCCCGAGGCGCACCCGCTGGCCGCATCCGCGGCGCTGGATGCCGGCAGCCTTCCGCCGGAACCGCTGCTGATGCTGCCCAAGGGCCACGGGCTGCGCGCGCAGGCGATGGATGCCTGCCGCCGCTGGCTCCGCGGCATCGAGCCCGACGAGGACCAGCGGGCGACCAGCCTGGAAACGATCCGCGCCATGGTCGCCGCCGGGGTCGGCTGGAGCCTGTTCCCCGCCACCGCGCTGCACGGGCTGCCGCTGTCCGGCATCGCCGTGCGGCCCTTCCGCCACCCGGGGCCGACACGCCGCGTGGCGCTGCTCCACCGCGCCGACAGCCCGCAGGTGGACCGGCTGATACGGCTGGCCGACGCCGTCCGTGCGACCCTGCCGCCGGGCGTCCTGCCGGTCGGCGGGAGTGATGGCGACGGGCCGGCTCAGTCCGCGGCTGCTTCCTCCACCACCACGGCCGATGCGGGAGCCTCCTCCGCCCTGCGTTCCAGCACGGCGGCGAAGAAGCCGTCGGTGTTGTGGCGGCCGGGGGTCAGGCGCAGGTAGGGACCTTCCACCGGGGCGCGGCCCCAGCCGGCCTCGTCCCACACCGTCGAGGCTGGCATCACCGTGAACTCCGGATGAGTGGCGACGAAGCCTTCGATCTGGCGCTCGTTCTCCTCCGGCAGCAGGGAGCAGGTGGCGTAGATCAGCCGCCCGCCAGGCCGCACCAGCCGCGCCGCGCTGTCGAGGATGTTGGCCTGGAGCGGCACCAGTTCCGACAGACCCGGGCCGAGCGGGCGCCAGCGGCTGTCGGGGTTCCGGCGCCAGGTGCCGGTGCCGCTGCACGGGGCGTCCACCAGCACGCGGTCGAACTTGCGCTTGTGCCGCTTCACCCATGGGTCGCGCTCGCTGGTCAGCGGGTGCGGCTCGATGTTGTGGAGGCCGGCGCGGCGGAAACGCTCTGCCGCCCGCTTCAGGCGTCCCTCCAACACATCGCAGGCGACGACGCGTCCCTTGTTGTTCATCAGCGCCGCGATGGCCAGGGTCTTGCCGCCGGCCCCGGCGCAGAAATCCACCACCTGCATGCCCGGCTTCGGCGCCACCGCCAGCGCCACCAGCTGCGAGCCCTCGTCCTGGATCTCCACCAGCCCCTTCTTGAAGGCGTCCACCGCCGCCAGCGGCGGGCGGCCCTTCACACGCAGCCCCAGCGGCGACAGGCGGGTCGGCTCCGCCTGGATCTGGGCGGTGGCGAGCGCGCGGACGGCGGCCTCCCGGTCGGTCTTCAGCGGATTGATGCGCAGGTCGAGCGGCGCCGGTTCCAGCAGCGCCTGCATCTCCACCGCGAACCGGTCGCCCAGAGCGGCGCGCAGCGGCGCCTCCGCCCAGTCCGGACACTCCCCGCGCACCGTATCGGACATCGCCGGGTGTTCCAGGGTGTGGGTGTCGAGCGCCCGGGCCAGCTTCGCCTCCGCCTCGTCCCACGGCTCCGGCGCGAATTTGCCGCCGCTGAAGAGCTGGCCCACCTCGGCGGCGCGGCGCCCATCGCCGACGATGGCGTTGGCGATGACGCGGGCCCGCGGGTCGGCATTGTGCCCTTCCCGTTCCAACCACCAGGACAGCCGGGCGTGCCGGCGCAGGATGGCGTAGGCCGTCTCCGCCACCGCGTTGCGGTCCTTGGAGCCGATGTAGCGACGGGAGCGGAAATAGGCGCTCATCACCGCGTCGGCCGGACGCGGGGTGGCCTCGATTTCGGTCAGCAGGTCGATCACCGCCTGCAGGCGGGCTGCGGGAGTCATCCGGGATCCTCGGGAATGCAGCCGCGAAATCGGGCCGGAGGTGCGTGGAATTTGTCGATAACCCGTTTCGCTCCACCTTGTCACCGGCCGACTTGCGGACGCGGGGCTGCTCTGTGCCGATGGGCTGTACCCTGCGGCGCCGATCTCCCCCTGCGCGCGGCCGTGACAACGCGGCCGGATTACCCATTTCGATCGATGACGCGTTGACGCACCCCGTTCGGAGACAGCATGATGCCGGCCGGAACGTCCGCTCGCGCCCAAGTGGCGCCGATGCAGGGCGACTCCGCGTCTTGGCGAATCCTCGGGGACGGTATGGCGAGGCAGGCGATGGCGGCGTGCGTCGGCGGTGGCGTGATGCGTGCGCTCGGTCTTTGTGCAACCCTTGTGCTCGGCGCCTGCGCCGGTCAGCCCACCGTCAGCGGTATGCGCGATCCGGCGCACCGGCCCTCACTGGACCAGGTCGCACCCGATTTCCGCAGCCTCGCCGGCTGGGTCGACGACGACCATTCGCAGGCGGTGCCCGCGCTGCACCGCACCTGCTGGTGGGTGGACCGCCAGCCCGCCGAAAAGCCGATGGGCGACCACCCGGCCGCCGGTATCGTCGGCGACTGGAAGCCAGTCTGCACCGCCGCCCGCGCCCTGCCATCCGGCGACCCGGAGACAGCCCGCGTCTTCTTCGAGACGCATTTCCGCCCGGTCGCCCTGACCGCGGCGGAGGACGGGCTGTTCACCGGCTATTACGAGCCGATGCTGCGCGGAAGCTGGACGCGCACCGAACGCTACAACGTGCCCATCTACCGCATGCCACCGCGTGGCAAGAACGGTCTGCCCAGCCGCGCGCGCATCGCCGCCGGGGCTCTCGCCGGGCGCGGGCTGGAGCTTCTGTGGGTGGACGACGCGATCGACGCCTTCTTCCTTGAAATCCAGGGGTCCGGCCGGGTCCTGATGGCGGATGGCAGCGTCATCGGGCTGAGCTACGCCGGGCAGAACGGACACAGCTACTTCCCCATCGGCCGCCACCTGATCGACGAGGGCTACGCCACGCGGGAGGAGATGTCGCTGCAGTTCATCCGCCAGTGGCTGCACGCCCACCCTGGCGAGGCACGGCGCGTCACCAACCTCAACCCCAGCTACGTCTTCTTCAAGGTCCGAACCGAGGGTGAGCCGCGCGGCGCCCGCGGGATGGAGCTGACGGCCGGCCGCAGCCTGGCCGTCGATCCCGATTTCGTTCCCATCGGCCCGCCCCTGTGGTTGGAGTTGAAGGAGGCCCCGGTGCCCGGCGGCGCCATCCGCCGCCTCGTCCTGGCGCAGGACACCGGCGGGGCGATCAAGGGCGCGGTGCGCGGCGACCTCTTCTGGGGCAGCGGAACCGAAGCGGAGGCCGGAGCCGGCACCATGAAGGCGCGCGGCCGCTACACGCTGTTGGTGCCGCGCGCCACCACGGTGCAGACGGCGCAGCGCCGGTGATCCTCCGCCTGACCGACATGCCGGACCGCCCTGCGGCGCTCGATGCGCTGGCGGCGATCTTCTTCGCCTCGGCGCTGCGCCAACGCTTCGCCGACGACGCCGAACGGGCCGCGTTCCTGGACACCTGGACCGGCTGGTACGTGCGGGAAGCGCCGGGGGACGTGCTGCTCTGGGTCGATCCCGACGGCCGCATCGCCGGCTATCTGACCGGCTGCCGGGACAGCGCGGGTGCGGCGGCCCTGTTCGACACGATCCTGGGCTATGGGGTCTTCGCCGACCGGTTCGCCCGCTTTCCAGCCCACCTGCACGTCAACGTCCGTCCCGACCGCCGCGACGCCGGCATCGGGGCGCGGCTGATCGAGGCCTTCGCCCGACACTGCGGTACCGGACTGCACATCGTGACCGGTGCCGGCGCGCGGAATGCCGGCTTCTACCGGCGCAACGGATTCACCGAGGAGGAGACGCGCGGCCCGCTGCATTTCATGGGACGCGACGCATGACACGCCTTTTCGTCGCCGCCGCCCTGCTGCTGGCAGCCTGGCCGCTGCGCGCGGAGGAGGTGGGCTGGGTCGCCTCCCACGGGCGGGCCGGCTTCGTCACCGCGCATCTCTATCCGGGGGCCGCGATCACGCTGGCACCCCAGCATCTGGCGGCCCCGATTGTGGCGCTGACCTTCGACGACGGGCCGCACGGCACAAACGACCCGGCGATCCTGGAGATCCTGCGCCAGCACAAGGCCGCTGCCACCTTCTTCCTGATCGGCCGCAACGCCGCACACCATCCCGATCTGGTGCGGGCCATGGTCGCCGACGGTCACGAGGTGGGCAACCACACGAACGATCACATCCGCCTGTCCCAACACACCGCCGTCGAACAGGCCGCCACCATCGCGCAGGCCAACGCCGCGCTGGTGCTGGGCGGGGCGCAGCCGCGCTGGTTCCGTCCGCCCTTCGGCTCGCTGGACAGCGACACCGTCGCCATCGCCCGCGCTCAGGGGCTGGAGACCATGCTGTGGACCGTGGATTCCAAGGATTACCGCAACATCCCCGCGGCGACGGTGGAGGAGCGCGTCATGGCCGGCCTGACACCCGGCGCCGTCGTTCTGCTGCACAGCAACCACCACAACACGGTGGAGGCCCTGCCCAACATCCTGGCCCGCGGAGGGGCGCTGGGGTACCGGTTCGTCACGCTGACGGAATGGAAGGCTTGGATGGAGCGGGCAAGCTTCGTGGCGGCGGCGGTCAAGGCGCCGGGTCCGTAGGGTACGGACATGTTACAGCTCGCGAAGCGCGCACGCCGGTTCGCCGCGACGTTCTGGCGGGGCCTCCCCATCGACGGATGCGGGCTCCTGTGTGGCGGCGGTCCCACGGAGATGGCCCGGGTCCACCGTCGGGTCGCGGGGACGACATGGCGCCGGCTTCCCTGGTGGATCCGGCCCGTCGCAACGATCACGGCACGCGCGGCGTGGCTCGTCGCCTGCCCGATCAGGGCTTGGACAGTGGTGCGGCGGGAACCCGCCGATGCGGCCGGAACTCTGGTCGATCTGACACTCGTCGGCTGGACGCGCGGCAAGGATCCGGCGACGACGCTCCTGCATCGCAAGGCCGCGGGCGACCATCGGCGGTTGGCCGACTCCTGCCTCGATGACCGGCAATCGGTGCGGATCTGGTCCGTGCTGGCCGATCCGTCGGATCGGGCCGTGGCCAACGACAAGGCCGCCACGGCGCAGAGACTGGGCGCACTCGGCATCGCCACCCCGCGGACATTGGCGATCATCGCCGCCGGGTCCACGCCCGACCTCCGTCACGCCCCATGGGCCAGCGGGGATCCGCTCTTCGTGAAGCCGCGCGACGGGATGGGTGGGTTCGGAACCCTGTTGATCCGGCCGGCCGGGGCTGGGCAATTCAGCGTCGACGGCGCGCCCGCCCAGCCGGGGGCGACGGTCTCACGGCGGCTGGCCGGCGCGGCGCGGCGGTGGGATCTCCTGGTTCAGCCGTTCCTGCCGCCGCACGACGAGCACGCGGATCTCAGCCCGCATGCGCCGCTGGGTCTGCGGGTCAATGTGGTCCGCGGGGCGGACGGAGCGGCGCGCGTCTTCTCGACGAATCTCCGCGTCCAGCCCCCGGGACGGTTCGCGCTGACCGCCCAGCGGGGAGCCCTGATGGTCCCGTTCGAGCCGGCGGGGGACCGGCTTCTCGACGGCATGCTCTTCGTTCCGGGGTTTTCACGCGGCGGCACCGTTCCTTGGAACGGTGCCGCGCTGCGGGGGCGGCGGATCGGGGATGTGACCGAAGCCTGGGAGATGGCGTTGACGGCAGCTGCCGCATTTCCCGGCCTACCCGTCATCGGGTTCGACCTGCTGCTGACACGGGCCGGGCCGGTGATGTTGGAAGCCAACTGGGGGCTTGCCTGGAGCGGGATGCATCTCATGCATTTCCAGACCGGTCTGGAATCCGCTTTGCCACACGCCATCTGCGCTTGGCTCGACCGCGTGGAGCGGTCCTCCATCACCCCCCGGACTGCCCCGGCGTGATCACCGCGGGCGGCGGCACCGCCATCGGCTGGACCGGCAGGCGCGGGTCCTCGCGGACGGTCTGGGCGGCATCACGGTTGCGCTCGCGGACCCGCCGCAGGCTCTCGATGTCGGCTTGACGCTCCGTCAGGGAGCGGATGTCGGTGGGACGCGGCGGCACCGTGCCGAGGTTTGGGTATTCCCGGTTCTCACCGGTCATCGAGCGGATCAGGCCCGGCTCGTCCGGGGGTGGACCATCACCGGTCACATAACCGATGGGGCCGGCGTCGAGCATGCGGTCGCTGCAGCCGGCGAGCGGTCCGGCTGCCAGTGCCACGGCCAGGGCCAACGCGGCCGACCGCCACGCCCGCCCGATCATCCCCTGCCCTGCCCCGTCGATGCAGCGTGCCATGACCATCCTTGCCCGCATAGCGGCCGTGCCCTTGATGCCGCGACCGTTAAGCGAAATCTTAAGATCACAGGTTTACCACGCGCCCTGGGCACCTTTGTGTCGCGCCACGAACGCGTGAAAATCCGTCACAGGCTCTGTATAACCTCCGCCGGTGCCCCAACTAAAGTCCAAATCACAACAAGGACCAGCCCCATGGCCGAACCGCAGGCCCCCGACGTGAAGCTTCCCGATCCGGTGGAAATGTCGCGCGCCATGACGCGCATCGCCGAGCAGAGCCAGCGGCTCGTCACCGACTTCCTGTCGCGCCAAGCGGCGGACGGGAAGAGCGTGCCGTCGTCGCTCGATCCAATGGGCGTCGGGCACGCCTTCCTGGAGATGACGGCCCGCATGATGGCGGACCCGGCCAAGCTGATGAAGGCGCAGATCACGCTGTGGCAGGATTACATGACCCTGTGGCAGCACACCACCCAGCGCCTTATGGGGCAGGACCCGAACCCGGTGATCGCGCCGGCCAAGGACGACCGCCGTTTCAAGGACAGCGCCTGGGACGAGAACACGCTGTTCGACTTCATCAAGCAGTCCTACCTGCTGACCGCCCGCTGGATGCAGTCCACCGTGCAGGGTGTCGACGGGTTGGACGACCACACCGCCAAGAAGGTGGATTTCTACACCCGCCAGTTCGTGGACGCGATGGCACCGTCCAACTTCGTCGTGACCAACCCGGAGGTGCTGCGCACCACCATCGAGACGGGCGGCGAAAACCTGGTGAAGGGGCTCGAGCATCTGCTGAAGGACCTGGAGCGCGGCAAGGGCGAGCTGCGCATCTCCATGACCGATTACGACGCCTTCCAGGTCGGCAAGAACATCGCGGTCACGCCGGGCACGGTGGTCTTCCAGAACGACCTGATCCAGCTCATCCAGTACACGCCGACCACGGCCGAGGTGGCGAAACGGCCGCTGATGATCGTGCCGCCCTGGATCAACAAGTTCTACATCCTCGACCTGCGCGCCAAGAACAGCTTCATCAAGTGGGCGGTGGACCAGGGCCACACGCTGTTCATGCTGTCCTGGGTGAACCCGGACGAGCGGCTGGCCGCCAAGTCCTTCGAAGACTACATGATCGAGGGCGTGCTGGCGGCACTGGACGCCATCGAGAAGCAGACCGGCGAGCGCGAGGTGAACGCCATCGGCTACTGCCTGGGTGGCACGCTGCTGGGCTCCACACTGGCCTACATGGCGACCAAGGGCGACGACCGCATCAAGTCCGCCACCTTCTTCACGACCATGCTGGACTTCACCGAGGCCGGCGAGCTGTCCGTCTTCATCGACGAGGAGCAGCTCACCCACATCGAGAAGATGATGGGCGAGAAGGGCTATCTCGACGGTTCGCAGATGGCCACCAGCTTCAACATGCTGCGGGCCAACGACCTGATCTGGTCGTTCGTCGTGAACAACTATCTGCTCGGCAAGGACCCCTTCCCCTTCGACCTGCTGTACTGGAACAGCGATTCGACCCGCATGCCGGCGGCGATGCACAGCTTCTACCTGCGCAACATGTACCAGCGGAACCTGCTGGCGCAGCCGGGCGGGGTGACGCTGGGCGGCGTGCCGATCGACCTGCGCGCGGTCAAGACGCCGACCTTCTTCCTGTCCACCCGCGAGGACCACATCGCGCCGTGGAAGTCCACCTACGCTGGCACCCAGCTCTTCTCCGGCAAGAACAAGTTCGTGCTGGCCGCCTCCGGCCACATCGCCGGTGTCGTCAACCCGCCGGCGGCCGAGAAATACTGTTACTGGACCAACGCCAAGCTGCCCAAGAACTCCGACGAGTGGCTGAAGGGCGCCCAGCAGACCCCCGGCTCCTGGTGGCCGGAGTGGCAGAAATGGGTGAGCGGCTTCGCCGGCGGCAAGGTCGAAGCCCGCGACCCGGCCAAGGGCGGCCTGCCGGTGATCGAGGAGGCGCCGGGCGCTTATGTGAAGACGCGCATCGGGTAATCGAGCAAGCTTTCCGCACCCGGCTCCCACCCAAACCCTCCCCCGCTTGGCGGGGGAGGGCTTTTTTGTCCCCTCCCCCCGTCGAAGATGGGGGGAGGTCGGGAGGGGGGCGCAATGCGGACACGCACCAAAGAAAAAAGGCCCGGAGCCGAAGCTCCGGGCCTTTTCCTGGTCCGGACCGCGGGTCGTCTTAGGACGACGGAGCGCTGGCGCTGCGGTTCAGGATCTGCGCACGGCGGTTGGACGGCTCGCGCACGTTCGGGCCGGTCTGCACCAGGAGCTGGGTCTCACCCTTGCCCTCGGTGGTGACGTTGGCGGCCGGCAGGCCCAGGGCCACCAGACGCTGCTTCACGGCCTCGGCGCGGCGCATGGACAGACGCTGGTTGTAGGCGGGCGAGCCCGACGTGTCGGTGTGGCCGACGACGTGGATCTTCGTGGTCGCGCCACGGCCCCAGGCGGTGACCGCGTCGCCGATGGTGCGCTCGGCGGCCGGGGTGATGTTGGCCCGATCCCAGTCGAAGAAGACCAGGTATTCGGTCTGCGGGCGCGCCGCCGACGGAGCCGCCGGGGCGGCCGCGGTCTGGCAGGCGTAGGAGCCGGCATGGATGACCGGCACGCCACCGGCGCTGGTGACGGACGTGTCGCCCCAGCCCTTGGACGTCATGACCGGGTTGCACCAGCCGTTGAAGCTCTTCTCCTGAGCGGCGGCCGGGACGGCGGTGAGGAGACCGCCCGCGACCAGAACGGCGGTGGCGGCCAAAGCAGAACGAATGTGCATATTCATGTAACGACTCCCTCCGAGATCCCTCGAATGCGGCGGTGCGTGCGAAGGTCGCACTCCGGCGCTGGCGCCGCAATCAACGAGCACCATACCTCACACTATTCCCAAACACGCTGGCAAAATCCATGTTCCGGGCGCCTTTCCGGTGGTCGCCGTTGCGTTTTTGCGGCATGAGCGACCGAAAAGCCACGGTCGGTTGGACCACGGCGAGTCGTCGTCGAGCTTACGCTTTCCTGTAGACCTGCGCCAGTTCCACATAACCGCCGGACAGCACCGAAAAGGGCGCCAGATCCTCTTCGGTGAGCTCGCGGATGGCCCGGGCGGGCGATCCGGCCCACAGTTGACCGGACTTCACCCGCTTGCCGGGGGTGACAAGGGCACCAGCGGCCACCATCGCCCCCGACTCGACAACGGCACCGTCCATCACGCAGGCCTTCATGCCGATGAAGCAGCCCGATTCGAGCGTGCAGGCATGGATCAGCGCCATGTGCCCGATGGTGATGTCGTCGCCGATGTAGGTGCCCTGCCCCCGCTTCGACACATGGACGACGGTGCCGTCCTGGATGTTGGTGCGGGCGCCGACGCGGATTTCGTTCACGTCGCCGCGCAGCGTGCAGCCATACCAAACGCTCGACTCCGGCCCGATCACCACATCGCCGATGACCGCCGCGGTGTGGGCGATGAAGGCCGTCGGGTCGATGGTCGGCAGCACGCCCTGGAAGGGCAGGATCACACCCGTCATGGAACCATCCTCACGGGAACATCCTCATGGGAACATGGCCACGCCGTCGATCCCGGTCGTCTCGCCGAGTCCCAGCATCACGTTCATGTTCTGCACCGCCTGGCCCGAGGCACCCTTGACGAGGTTGTCGATGACCGACACCAGGATCGCCCCGCGCGGCGTGCGGTCGGGGACCACGCCGATCAGGCAGTGGTTGGAGCCGCGGACGTGCCGGGTCGCCGGCACCACGCCGGCCGGGGTGACACCGACGAACGCCTCGCCCTCGTAGCGGGCGGTCAGCGCGGCACGCAGGTCGTCGGCGGTCACGCCGTCGGCCATCTTCACGTAGATGGTCGCCAGCATGCCGCGGTTCATCGGCACCAGATGCGGCGTGAAGGACACGGTGACCGGGCGGCCGGCGGCCAGCCGCAGCTCCTGCTCGATCTCCGGCATGTGGCGGTGGTGGCCGACGCCATAGGCGTTGAAGCCCTCCGACACCTCGGTGAAGAGGTTGGCCTGCTTGGCGTCGCGGCCGGCGCCGGATACACCGGACTTGGCGTCGATGATGATCCCACCCGGCTCGATCAGGTTGTCGAGCAGCAGCGGCATCAGCGGCAGCAGCGCGGAGGTCGGGTAGCAGCCGGGATTGGCGACCACGCGCGCCTTGCGCACGCCCTGCCGGTTCAGTTCGGTGAGACCGTAGGCGACCTCCTTCTGGAGATCCTGCGCCCGGTGCTCATGCCCGTACCAGGTCTTGTACTCCTCCGGCTCGGTCAGCCGGAAATCGGCGGACAGGTCCACCACCCGCAAATTGCGCGGCAACCCGGCCACGATCTCCTGCGTGGTGCCATGCGGCAGGGCGCAGAAGACGAGGTCGAGCTTGTCCCACGACACATCCTCGATCTTCACGAGGTCGGGCAGACCCAGCCGGCCGAGATGGGGGAAGACCTCGCCCATCGGCTTGCCGGCCTGACGCTCGGCGGTCAGCGCGCCGATCTCCACCGCGGGGTGGCGCAGCAGGAGGCGCAGCAGTTCCGCGCCGGTGTAGCCGGAGGCGCCGAGGATGCCGGTGCGGATCTTGGTCGTGACGTCGGCCATGGACGGATTTCCCCAAAAAGGCGTGTCGGACAAGCGGAGGTGTGCACAAACGAAAGGGGCGCCCCTTGCGGGACGCCCCTTCCATACTCGAAGAACGATACGGGGTCGACCGCGGGTCAGCGCTTGGAGAACTGGAAGCTGCGGCGCGCCTTGGCGCGGCCGTACTTCTTGCGCTCCACGACGCGGGCGTCGCGGGTCAGGAACCCGGCGGCCTTCAGCGGCGGACGCAGGGTCGGCTCGAAGTAGGTCAGCGCCTTGGAGATGCCGTGACGGACCGCACCCGCCTGACCGGACAGGCCACCGCCGTTGACGGTGACCAGCACGTCGTACTGGTTCTCGCGCGCCGCGATCTCAAAGGGCTGGTTGATCATCATGCGCAGCACGGGGCGCGCAAAATAGACCTCGATGGCGCGGTCGTTCACGGTGATCTTGCCGGAACCCGGCTTGATCCACACGCGGGCGACCGCGTCCTTGCGCTTGCCGGTGGCGTAGGCGCGCCCGTCGGCACCGATCTTCGGCTGCGCCACGGCCTCCGACGCCGGAGCAGTCCCGGCGGTGGCCGCACCCGGCAGGTCCTTCAGGCTGGTGAGGGTGGTGGTGACCTGGGCCATGGGTTAGGCGCTCCGCTTGTTCTTCGGGTTCAGGGCGGCGAAGTCCAGCACGGAGGGCTGCTGCGCCTCGTGCGGGTGGGCCGGGCCCTTGTAGACCTTGAGGTGGGTCATCTGCTTGCGGCCGAGCGGACCGCGCGGAACCATGCGCTCCACGGCCTTCATGATGACCCGCTCCGGGAAGCGGCCGTCGAGGATCTGGCCCTTCGACCGCTCCTTGATGCCGCCGGGATAGCCGGTGTGCCAGTAGAACTTGTCGTCGCGGCGCTTGTTGCCGGTGAGCTTCACCTTCTCCGCGTTCACGACGATCACATGATCGCCGCAATCCATGTGCGGGGTGAAGGTCGGCTTGTTCTTGCCGCGCAGGATGTTCGCCAGCGTGGCGGCAAGGCGGCCGAGCACCACACCGTCGGCATCGACGAGAATCCACTTCTTGTCGATGTCGGTCGGCTTCAGATTGAAGGTCTTCATCGCCATACTCGTTCAGGTCAATACGGATCGGCCGGCCGCCGAATCCGCGGCACCGAAGCGGCGGTTCTTGTACGGTGCACCGGACGGTCTGTCAACGGAAATAATGCCCTTTGAAATCAATTGCTTATATGAGCGGTAAAATTATACCGCACAGGAATACGCATTGATTTCATTGGATTTTTTCTGGCGCATCCGATTCATGGTATCCGGATACCGCGATGGTGACAGGGGCATGCTGCGGAATCGAATAGGTGCCGGTGGCGTGCGCCACCGGCTCGTCGGAGCCGTCGGAGAAGATCAGCACCTCACCATAGGCCAGCCGCTTGCCGCATTTCAGCAGCCGCCCCTCGGCCCGCAGGTCGCGGGGCGGCGGCTTGGTCAGGAAGTTGATGGTCATGCTGGTGGTGACGGCCAGTTCCACCCGCCCGATGACCGACAGCACGGCGGCGTAGAGCGCCACGTCGGCCAGCGCGAACATGGCCGGCCCGGTCACCGTGCCGCCCGGCCGCACGAAATCCGCCTTGTAGGGCAGGCGCAGCGTGGCCCTCCCCACCCCCAGCTCGGTCACCGCCACCCCGAATCCGCCGGCCAGCGGCACCCCCTCGCGGATCAGCGTCTCCATCTCCGCGGCGGTCATAGCGGGGCTGTCGGCCTGGGTCATTCTTCCTCCCGGTTGGCGATTCGTTGGTTGGAAGGACAGTATACCGACGGTCGCGGAGGAGGCACAGCCGGCCAATCGCCCGGCTCCGGTGGCCGGCTATGCCGCCCGCAGCAGGTCGGCGAAGCGTCGGGCGGCGCGGATGTCGTCGCGCAACGCCGCCCGGCGTTTGGTGGCCTCGGCGTCCTCGCCCCACTGCTCGATCTGGAACGTCTCGTCCAGTTGCGAGACCTCGAAGGCCTCCGCCGCGTCCAGCCTGCGCTCGATCAGCGCCAGCGCCACCACCAGCGACCCGCTGGCGGCGGTGGCCGACTGCAGGGCCGTGAGCATCCAGTTGTCATACCGCTCCACCGCGCGGCGCAGGGCGCGGGTGGCGTGGGCCGGCTGCGGGTGCGGCATCAGCCCGACGCGGACCAACAGCGCCGCGTCGTACTGCAGGGTCGCCCAATCCAGCAGAGGCTGCCACTGCGCGGCCTGCCGCTCCGCCAGCTCGCGCGGGTGGTCGGCGCGGTAGCAGAGCAGGTCCGTGCCGCCATAGGCGGCGACGCCATCGACAAAGGCCTCCCTGCTCTTCGCCACCAGATCGACCGCGGTGCTGGCGAGTTGCATCATCGGCATGGTGTTGGGGTTCACGTCCACCGCCTGGGCGTCCCATTCCGCCGCGATGGCGGCGGCCAGCTCCCACGTCGGCAGCGACAGGCCGTTCTTGCCGGGGCTGCGCAGCGAGCGGCCGTCCAGCCGCACCTCGAAACCATCGTTATCGGCGACCTGCACGGTCACCGTCTTGTAGACACGCTTCATCGTCCGCCCGCCCGATCCTCAATGCCCATCCAGAATCGCCAGCACCGCGGTGGCGACATCCGTGCCGTGATGCACGATGCGGTCGGCCCCGGCCGCCAGCAGCTCCGGCACCTCGTGATAACCCCACGAGACGCCCACCGACGCCACCCGCGCGTTGCGCGCCATCTGGATGTCGTAGGTGGTGTCTCCGATCATCACCGTGGAGCGGCGATCGACGCCAGCCTCCTCCAACGCGCGGTGCACCATTGCCGGGTCCGGCTTGCCCGGTCCGCGGTCGGCGGTCTGGAGCGTGACGAAGCGCCCGGTCAGCCCGTGCCGCTCCAGCACGCCCTGCAGGCCGCGCATGGTCTTGCCGGTGGCGACGCCGAGCAGCACGCCGGCCGCGTCCAGCGCGTCCAGCGTCTCGCGGATGCCGCGGTACAGAGGCTCCTGCAACAGCCCCTGCGTCCGCATGGCGGCGAAGGCGTCCCGGTAGCTCTCGGCCACCCGGATCTGCATGGCGCGGTCGAGATCCGGGCGCAGCAGCGCCACCCCCTCCACCAGCGGCAACCCGACCATCCGCCGCACCTCCAGCGGATCGGGCACGCCCAGCCCGTGCGCCTCCCAAGCGGCCGTCATGCAGGCGACGATGCTGTGCTGGCTGTCCACCAGCGTGCCGTCACAGTCGAACAGGGCCAATTTCAACTGGTTAGGGTCGCCCACGTGTCCCGCCTTGGTCGATTATGTGCGAAATATGTGCGTTCCAGCCTACGCGCTCCACTCGAACGCGCCTAATCCGGGGCGCAAGGTAGATCGCGGCGCTTGTGCGGTCCAGCGCGACCAACGCCGACCCGGTATTCACTCTCAACGAGAGGCGAAACGGCTTCTCGGTCGCCTCGCCCGAGTCGTTATAGCTTTCACTGAGAGGACGGAAAGCCGAACCGAGCGGTACGGTTTGCCGCAAATGGTCCACATGCCCCACCGACGTGGCGTCGATCCGGGTATGTCGTCTTGTGATTATGGAAAATCACGCCGCTCAAACCGCCGGCGAAGGACGGCTCCGGCTCCAGCGCCACCGGCGAAGGGCGGCTCCAGGCCGGCGACGGAGGACGGAGGACGGCTCCGGCTTCAGGCCACCGCCGGAGGGCGGCTCCAGGCCGGCGACGGAGGACGGAGGACGGCTCCGGCTTCAGGCCACCGCCGGAGGGCGGCTCCAGGCCGGCGACGGAGGACGGCTCCGGCTTCAGGCCACCGACGGAGGGCGCTCCGGCTCCAGGCTGGTGACGGAGGACGGCAGCGGCTCCAGCGCCACCGGCGGAGGACGGCTCCGGCTTCAGGGTGGCGACGGAGGGCGGCTCCAGGCCGGCGACGGAGGACGGAGGACGGCTCCGGCTTCAGGCTGGTGACGGAGGGCGCTCCGGCTCCAGGCCAGCGCCGGAGGGCGCTCCGGCTCCAGGCCCCCGACGGAGGACGGCTCCGGCTTCAGGGTGGCGACGGAGGACGGCAGCGGCTCCAGGCTGGTGACGGAGGACGGCTCCGGCTCCAGCGCCACCGACGGAGGACGGCTCCAGGCCAGCGACGGAGGACGGCTCCGGCTTCAGGGTGGCGACGGAGGGCGGCAGCAGCTCCAGCGCCACCGACGGAGGACGGCTCCAGGCTGGCGACGGAGGGCGCTCCGGCTCCAGGCCAGCGCCGGAGGGCGCTCCGGCTCCAGGCTGGTGACGTAGGACGGCTCCGGCTTCAGGGTGGCGACGGAGGACGGCTCCGGCTTCAGGGTGGCGACGGAGGACTGGAGCGGCTTCAGGCTGGTGACGGAGGGCGGCAGCGGCTTCAGGCCAGCGCCGGAGGGCGGCAGCAGCTCCAGCGCCACCGACGGAGGACGGCTCCGGCTTCAGGGTGGCGACGGAGGACTGGAGCGGCTTCAGGCCAGCGCCGGAGGGCGCTCCGGCTCCAGGCTGGCGACGGAGGGCGGCAGCGGCGCCAGCGCCACCGACGGAGGACGGCTCCGGCTCCAGGGTGGCGACGGGAGGGCGGCTCCGGCTCCAGGGTGGCGACGGAGGGCGGCAGCGGCTTCAGGCCAGCGCCGGAGGGCGGCAGCAGCTCCAGCGCCACCGACGGAGGACTGGAGCGGCTTCAGGCCACCGACGGAGGACGGCTCCGGCTTCAGGCCAGCGCCGGAGGACGGCTCCGGCTCCAGGGTGGCGACGGAGGGCGGCAGCGGCTCCAGCGCCACCGACGGAGGGCGGCAGCGGCTCCAGCGCCACCGACGGAGGACTGGAGCGGCTTCAGGCCACCGACGGCGGACGGCTCCGGCTTCAGGCTGGTGACGGAGGGCGGCAGCGGCTTCAGGCCAGCGCCGGAGGACGGCTCCGGCTCCAGGGTGGCGACGGAGGACGGCTCCAGGCTGGCGACGGAGGGCGCTCCGGCTCCAGCGCCACCGACGGAGGACGGCTCCGGCTTCAGGCTGGTGACGGAGGGCGGCAGCGGCTCCAGCGCCACCGACGGAGGGCGGCAGCGGCTTCAGGCCACCGACGGAGGACGGCTCCGGCTTCGGGGTGGCGACGGAGGACGGCTCCGGCTTCGGGGTGGCGACGGAGGACGGCTCCGGCTCCAGGCCAGCGCCGGAGGGGCGCGGAAATGTACTGTGATCGCAATATAGACTTCTATTGGGGGAACAGTACATTTCCCCCCGCCCCCAGATGCACGGTGAAGACGGGGTGCCCCGCCGCCGGTGGCGCGCTATTTCACGCCGCTGCCCGCTCCCCGCCGGAGCACGTTGCGGACGGACGACGCATTCCAAGCCCCGCCCCGAGCCGCTTTCACGCCGCGCGCGTTGAGCGCCGTAGCGATGTCCCGAAGGCTGGTCGCGCCCGCCGCCTGGATTTCCCGGACGATGGGGAGCACGTTCGCGGCCATGCGATTGGCGTCGGCTTTGAGCGCCCCGACTGCTGCGGATCGCGCTTCCCCCAAGCGGGGGTTGCCCAGCACCACCCCGCGCGCCTTGGCCGCTGCCAGGGCCGCTTTCGTGCGGGCACCGATCTGGTCCCGTTCGTGCTCCGCGAACGCGGCCAGCATGTGAACCATGAGCTTGTTGGCGTGCGGGTTATCGACCGCGACGAACTCGACGCCGCTCTCCATCAAGGCCGACAGGAACGCGACGGATCGCGACAGCCGATCGAGTTTCGCCACCACGAGGGTGGCGCGGTGCCGCTTGCACGCGGCCAGAGCGCGCACCAGCTCCGGCCGATCGGCGCGGCGGCCCGACTCGACTTCGATGTGCTCAGCGACAAGTTGCCACTCCCCACCGTTCAGGTAGCCGGCGACGGCGGCCCGTTGGGCTTCGAGCCCGAGCCCGGATCGCCCCTGTTGATCGGTGGACACCCGCAGGTAGCTGACGAACTTTCCGGTTGCCATGGCGATTTCCTCCCCGTGAGGGCCGCTGTACAAAATCTAAACGAGCGTTTGGGGATTGAACACGAAGGCCGCGCGAAGCCCGCGCGCGCCAGGACCCGCTACCGCGGGGGCTTCCCGGCTTGCCTGATCCGCCGTTTGACGAGGAAACGCGCTATCCAGCGGCTCGCGTGGAGTTCAGCTTGTCGAAGCTTCTCCGCGTCGCTCAGGGGCTCGGGTTCCGGAGGTGGCGGTTTGCGCCCCTTTCCTTTCGCCTTCAGCTCCTCGATCTGGTCGCGTCCGAAACGAGCATGCCCGCCGGGAGTGCGCCAGGCAGGGGAGACCAGACCTTGCGACACCCACCGTTCAACGGATCGGGTGGACACGCCGAGTGCAGCCGCGAATTCGGCGATGGTGAGAAACGGCTTTTCGTCCATGACGCGCCCTCATGGGGAGAGAGGGGGTAAGCATGCGCACCGGCCGGCGCAGCGATGCACCGGCCAGCGTCCGCGCGTCCGCGCCGCGCTTCACGCGGGGCAGGTATAGGCGTGAAGCCCGTCCAGCTCATGCGCATCGAGCCGCGCAACGAGCTTCAGGACCCGCCGGGTGAGCGCAGCGCTCGCCCGGTCGAAGTCGGCATAGACGCGATTGTGAACCGTCCGCCCGTTCACGCCGACAAGCACCCGGTGCGGGCGCGCGGCGCGCGCTTCATAGCGCCGGGCCGCTTCGTCGGAGAGAAGCGCCATGTAGGCGAATTCGGTGCCTCGAACCGGCGACACGGTGCTTTGGATTTGGGCGCACGGTGAGGTATGCTGAACGACGTCCGCGATCATAGGTCACCTCTTTGGTCGGGATATGGCCCGCCGTGGTGTTACAGCACCCGGCGGGCCGCTTCGTGTTTAGACATTGAACAGCGCAGACGACGCTTCGTCAAATAGAAAATAGAACTCAGTCGAAAAAGATCGATGTAGAGTTGTCGGAGACTGCGGATCAACAACGCCCGACAACAGACACTTGACCCTACATGCCTTCGACTACGCACCCGGCCCCACCCCCGGGTAGGGGGGCGCCGCGTTCTGGCGAAACGCCCGCAACCCCCTCTCCTAAATTTTCGGATTTTGAAAACTTCGACCAGACGCAGATTTGACGAGACTAATTGGAGGGGTATTCCCCTCGCAGCAGGCGGAATATATCATGCCGCGTCCACTGTAACTCCATTATCAGGTATTCAACTCGCCACGCCAACGCGCCGCCAGCGATGGCGCCGATCCACGGATTGTTTGGCAAAGCGTACCAACCAGCGCACGCACAAACCCCCGTGACGGCGGCTGAAATAGCCAAGCCGACCGCAGCGTGCCCCGGACTCCTCGTGATCATGGCTGCACCTTCTATTCGTCTTCTCGTAGTGGCAATTCACCATTTCGACGAAAGCGGCGCATTCGTACAATCGAAAACCGTCTGTGCGTCGCGACGGGGCACAAGCCCCACCTCGATAGCGGAGCAACGTCACAACGGATTGCGTCAGCACCCCCCACCAGCCAACCGCCCAACCGCCGCCCGGAACCTCTCGGCTCCGACCCGGCCGGCCATCCATTGCACCATGGCTTTCTCCCGTGCGGCCCAGCCGAGCGTTCGCATTTCCTTCGCACCGAACGCCCGCCGGAACGTGTCGGGGTGGATGCCGAGCTCATCGCGGATTTCCGACAAGGTGAACGCCCGGGGCTGCGCGGCGGGCTTCTCCAGCTCCGCGGGGGCTCCACGAACCGGCTCCAGCCGCTCCATCATCGTGAGCGGCGCACCGTGCCCGTCCCACGCCCAATGGTGCACGCGCAGCCGATCGCCTACCCGGCACACCAGCTCGCCCGACGGGAGCACCGGGGGTGCCCCGGGCGCCCTGTGGTCCGTGCCCAGGATGGCGCGGAACACGGTCGGGGCGGGCTGCAACGCCCGCCAATGGGCCGCGGGGGCGGCACCCGACGCGAACAGCATCCGCCTCCGACCGGCGTATCCCAGCTCCGTGACAGGCGTGCCTAGAAGCGCCTCCAGCGCATCGCGGGTCTCGACGATCGTGCGATGCCGCGCCGGATCGACCCGCGCCGGGCTCGCCTGCCCTCGCTGCCCGGCGGCCCGGAACAGGACGTCGCGACCGCCGTGGAAATGTACTGTTGTCCCAATAGGAGTCCCGGCTTCAGGACGCTTATTGGAGGAACCGTACTTTTCCAGCAGCCAATCCGCCTTGGCCGGGGCGATGTCCAGCACCTCCGCCAACCGCCGCGCGCCGGTCGGGACGACACCCCAAGTGCGCCACAGCGTCGTGATCGCGTCTTCTTCGGCCATGCGGTCGCGCCACTCGATCACTTCGTCCACAACGATGTCGAGCGGGATCGCCGTCAGCACGAAAACACGTTTCGGAGCCGGGTTGTGGATCAAGCGCAGCCGGTCTAGGGCTTGCTCGATCTCGCGTTCCCGGGATTGTTCAAGGACGCGCTGGACCCGGGGATCGGGGTGCACGGGGGTCTCCACGACTTCCACCGAGCCGTCGCGCATCCTGTAGCGCCGCGACTGCAACACCGGTTCGCCTTCCCAAGCCGTCAGCGGCTCGGGATCGCGCGCGAAGACGGCGCGGGCGGCGTGCTCCGCATCCCGCGCCGGCTGTTCACGGCCGATGATGAACGCCATCGAACACGCCTGCGCGCCATTCTGCCCCCGCAGCTTTCCGAAGTGGAGCCCGATGGCGGGCACGCCGGCCGCGGTGAGTGCATCCGCCGCTTCTTCGGCATAGCCTTTGTACGACACCACGAGTACCGGGCCGTTCGCCCCCGCCGCGCGGGCAACCATGAACTCCAGGATTTGGCGGCGCAGCGTCGCCGCGTTCTGGTCCGCGGTTTGATTGGTGCTGCCGAGCACTTGCCCACGGCTCATGGTGCGCGATGAAATTTGCGTGAAATGGGCGTTGCGCGCGATCCGCCATGTGCGGCAGTCGAGCCCCCCAAGCCCCAGCGCGCGCGAAGCCAGCTCCGGGTCGCCGGAAGCATCGAGCAACAGGACCGGGGTGTCGTCGCGAACCGCCTGCGGACGCGCGAGATGGTGGCACCGGACACACGCGATCCGCCCGGCCGTGTCGCCGGGCTCGAACTCGACGCCGTTGAACGACGCGCGGGGCATGTCCAGTTCGGCCGCGACGGCGGCCAGCACCCGCCCCGCTCTCCGCAACATCCCGAGTTCCGGGGCGAGCTTCCGCGCCGCGGCGAGGTCGCGCCGGGCCAGCGCCTCCTCGACGTCGGCCCGCAGAGCCGATTTGCGGGCCGCCAGCAGCTCGCGGGCAGCGGCCAGCCTCTCGCCCCCGACGTCCCGCCGCACGGCCTCCAGCGCCCGCGGAGACGCCAGAGCGCACCCGAGGCGCGTCATCGTCTCCCGCCACTCCGGCCGGTCCAGAGCACCCACCAGGGCCTCCAGCTCCACGCGGGTGTCGCGGACGGCTCGGGGCCAGACGGCTTCGTCGATGATCAGCAGGTCCGGCTGCGGGACACCGGCTTGCCGTCCGGGCCTAGCCGCCACGTCTTCGTTGCGATCCTGCGCTTGCCCGCGGCGTCTGCGGGCGCGGACAGGACGGTGATATGCGTCGGTGTGCTCATCCAACACCCCCGGCATCGGTGAGCCCCCACAACCGATAGCCGCGCGCCGCGAACGTCGCTTCCCGGCTCGTCAACCTTCGGTAATCGGCCAGGGCTTCGCACGCGAAGATCAATCCGCCTCTACGGGATACGTAGCCTTCGAGCAGGGGACTGTTCAGCGTGTCGTCAGCGCATTTGCGTTCGACCGTGAAGGTGCCGATCTGGCGCGGAGTGGTGAAGAGGTCCTCGGGCAACTCGCCCCCGGGCACTCCCACCACGATGAAAGGAAAGTCGGCCTTCAGATCCGCGATGTGTTGGAAGACGGCGTTGCGCAACGCCTCGCCCCGAACGCGCAACGGATCGGTCGGCTGCGTGGCGATGATAGTCACGTTCTGCCCGGCCAGCAGCCAGGGCTCGATCATCTCCCGTGCCCCCGGTACGCCCGCCGGCCGGCAGCACATGAGGCTCGGGGGGCGCTTGCACACCTCCAGCACCCGCGCCAGCCACGGATCGGTCTGGGGCGGCTGCGTGGCGATGATGGCCACGTTCTGCCCGGCCAGCAGCCAGGGCTCGATCATCTCCCGTGCCCCCGGTGCGACGGCTTCGCCCGCCCACAGGACCACGCGGTCCGACGTTTCCAGAGCCCATTTGAGCGAAGCGGTGTCGAAGCCTGTCGGCCCGGCCGCGGTGGTGAAGCGGGGGTGCGCCGGGTCATCTTCTACGACGAGGAGACGCGGATTGATGCAGCCGAGCCGTCGCCGCACCCGCTCCGGGATCGAGGGATAGCGCGCCTGCGCCTCCAACCGGCTGCGCACCAGCTTCGGGGGCGACAAGTACACCATAAGGCGCGCGATGGTGCCAGGGCTCCCGGGCCGCAACCAACTGCCTTCCGTCAAGGCATCGAAATCGCTGATGGCCGCACTGGCATGATTAGGCGTCGTTGTTTGTTGACCAATCGGCGTGAAATGGATAGCCTTCATTTGCAAACCTCGCATTGATGGCGCACCTTGCCGATCCCGCCGATCGGCAGGGTGCGTATTTCTCGTTGATGTGTTGAAAAGTTCTGCGAGCGTTTCGGGCGCTACGCAGAACGGCGCCGGTCAGCCGACGAGATCGCCGCTCTTACGACGCGGCGCCCGGCTCTGCGTCCAGGCCAGGAACTCGGTTTCCCGCCACCCGTGAGCCCGCGCACCGATTTGAACCCGGCGCGGGAACTTCCCGGCCTTTTCGAGCCGCCACCGCGTGGAGCGCGACAACCCGCTGCGTGCCACCATTTCCTCTTCGCGGATGATCCGCTCTCCGGACGTCGGTCCGCCGGCTTCCGTTGCGTTGTGGGGGCGGCAATCCGCCCCGATGTCCAATGCTCTCATGGACCAAGGCCTCTCGTGATGAGTTAATGATGGTCACTGTGCGTCAGAGGCGGCCGCTTGTCCAGTAGTTCTGCGCGCGGATGGTCCTTTTTACCATCGTTGACGAGCATTTTACTACGACAACGAACTGAGTTCACTGTATGACGACAACGAATTGAGTTCACTGTATGACGACAACGCACTGAGTTCATGAATGCGAAGAAACACTACGAAGATTGATTACGCCCCACGATTGCTCACCGACCCCCACCGAAACGACACGGCGCAACGAGACGCTACGCACGGAGTGCGCAGCGTCCGCATAGACGAACTGATTTTGAAAGGTCGGGGTGACGCTATCGACGCAACGTCACAACGTTGGTCGTCTCGGTGTCGTCAATATCACCGACGACGCGAAGCAAGTGATCGGCCCAACGGCTCAACGCCTCGCGCTTCTCTGCAAGGTAGTCGTGACGGTCGTAGACCTTCACCAGCCCGCCGGCCGCGTGGCCGATCACCAGCTCCGCGACGTGGGGCGGCACGTTGATCCGCGACAGACCGGTACGGACGGTGCGGCGAAGGTCGTGCACCCGCCATCCCGGCCAGCCCGGAAGGAGTTCGTCCAGCTTCACCTTGGCGTTGGCGACCATCGATCGCGTGGGCAACCCGCCCTTGTCGCCGCGACGCTTGCCCCGGAAGACGGTCGCCGTGGTGCCTGTTGCCTCGTGGAGCGCCCCGAGGATGTCGACAACCGACTCGGACAGCGGAACCACGTGCGGTGCCCCGCGCTTGCTCCGCCCCGGCGCATCGGCCGGCAGCGTCCAGACACCCGCCGCGAAGTCGATTTCCGACCAGCGGGCGCCCACCACCTCCATCTCGCGTTGGCCGGTCAGCAACAGCAGCTTGAACGCCGCGCCGGATTGCGGGCTGATCCGCCCCAGCGTGCCCCACAGGGCTTTCAGTTCCGCATCGGTCAGCGCCCGCGCCCGGGGCTTCTCAACGGCCGGCTTCGCGATCCCCGCGGCGGGGTTCACCTCGATCCACCCTTGATCGACGGACCATGCCAGCATCTTCCGAACGATCTCCAGGGTCCGGTTCGCCATGATCGGGGCGCCGCGATCAAGCGCGCGGCGGAGCACCGCCTGGACGTCTCGCCGGGTGATGTCCACCAGCTTCCGGTCACCCAGGATCGGCGCGACGTCCTGTCGAAGCGCCAAGGCGTCCATGTTGCAGGTCACCTTCCGCGATGCGTAGGCGGACAGGTATTGGTCGATCGTGTCGCCAACGGTCGGGGAAGCCCGATAGGTGCGCTTGGCGGCTTGGGGGTCCGCGCCCTTGCGCGCGTCGGATCGCACCGTCTCCGCGGCCCTGCGCGCGTCGGCCAGCCCGGTTTCGGGGTAACGGCCCAGCGACACCCGCCGACGCTGACCGGCCGCGGTCGTGTAGGTCAGCGACCACGTGCGCGTCGTGGCGCCGATGATCAGGGACAACCCCGGCACCCGGCTGTCCCGATACTCGGTCTGCGCCTTCTCGGGATCGGGCTTCAGCGCCCGGATTTGCACATCGGTCGGGGGAAGCGCAGGCATGGGGGGACCACCTCGGGCCAGGGGCTGGTGCGCCCGAGCCTGCGCTATGTGCGCGTTATGTGCAAGCTATGTGCGGCACAACGAGGAACATACCGACCGCACAAGAGCCGACAGAACCGCCATTTTCCTGTGTTCTCAGTGAGATATGAGCTTACCGCGCGTGTCAGCACGTTTCGTCCGGTTCCAATCTCATTGGCTGTCCACCAGCGTGCCGTCGCAGTCGAAGAGAGCCAATTTCAATGACTTAGGCATGTTCACTTCGGCCATTTGACGGTTTCAGGTGTGCTCTGGGTGGGTTCATCGGATGAGATTAACAGACCGTCCAGAGCCTGTGCAGCCCATGTGCGGAGCGAAACGGGCGGAAACGCAACGGTCGCTCCCGGGGAGAGTGGTTGTCGAGGGGGATGCGTTGGTCGACCGGCCGTGACGCTCACGATTGACGCGCCCTCTGCGAATGGGCACGTTATTCCCATGGCGTCACCTGCACCCAAGCCCCCGGCTGGCAACACCCCCGACAACGCTGCGGTTCTCGCGGCCATCGGTGAACTTGGCGACCGGATGGAGCGGCGGTTCGAGAAGCTGGACGAGCGGATGCGGAGGCTGGAGACCGATGGGGCCGAGATGAAAGGCCGCGTCTCGCAGCTCCCCACCCTGTGGCAGGTTGCCGCGCTGATCTTCGCGATCTTCGGCGCGGCGTTTACCCTGATCCGGTTCGCGCCCCCGCACTGACGGGCAAGCCTTTGCCCTTCGGGCGAACCAGGCTTTTCCGACAGTCACCGGGGGCGCCGATCCTTCCTTTCCCCCCCTCCGGCCACCACGATCAGGACGGCTGGGCCGCGGCCTCCTCTCTCGCCGGGGTGGCTCGCCGCCGCCGCGCCCGCCAGTCGCCGAGGAACAGCAGGATCGGGGCGGCGATGAAGACGGAGGAGGAGGCGGCGATGACGATGCCGAACACCATCGGCACCGCGAAGCTCTCCACCGCGCTGCCGCCCCAGACCGCCATCGGCAGCAGCGCCAGGAATGCCGTGATCGAGGTGTAGAGGCTGCGGGCCAGCGTCTCGTTGATCGACAGGTCGATCATCGCGCGCAGCCCCATGCTCTTGTAGAGGCGCATGTTCTCGCGCATGCGGTCGTAGACGACCACCTTGTCGTTGACCGAATAGCCGATCAGCGTCAGCAGCGCCGCGATGGCGGTCAGGTTGAAGTCGATGCCGGTCAGCGCGAAGAAGCCCACCGTCTTGGTCACGTCCAGCACCAGCGTGGCGATGGCGCCGACCGCGAAGGGCCAGTCGAAGCGCACCCAGATGTAGGCCAGCATGGCGAGGCTGGCGAGGACCACCGACAGCATGCCGGCGGTCGCCAGCTCGCCGCTGACCTTCGGCCCGACCACCTCCGTCCGCTCGATGGTCGAGCCGGGTGCGATGGTGGCGAGCTCGGCGCGGATGCGCTCGACAGCCTTGCTCTGCGCCTCCTCCCCGCCGGGCTGGCGCTCGGCGCGGATCAGCACGCTGGACGGACCACCGAACTGCTGCAGGGCGATCTCGCCGAGCCCCATCCGATCGAGCCCGTCGCGCAGGGCGCCGAGGTCGGCCGGGCCGGCGGTGGAGAGCTCCATCTGGATGCCGCCGCGGAAATCCACGCCGTAGTTCAGGCCCGGGCTGATGAACAGGCCGATCGAAGCCAGCGACAGCAGCGCGGAGACGCCGATGCCCGCGAAGCGGCCCCGCATGAAGGGAATGCTGGTGCCGTCCGGGATCAGCTTCAGGCCGAACGGCGGCTCGATCCGCAGCACCGCAAGCCGGCGGCGGCGCACGATCTCCGTCATCACCACCCGCACGATGGAGACGGCGGTGAACATCGAGATGGCGATGCCGATGCCCATGGTCACCGCGAAGCCGCGCACCGGGCCGGTGCCGAACAGGAACAGCAGTGCGGTGGCGATCAGGGCCGTGACGTTGGAGTCGATGATGGTGGAGTAGGCGCGGCGGAAGCCGGCGTCGAGTGCGGGAAAGGCGCTGCGGCCCTTGCGCGTCTCCTCGCGGATCCGCTCGTTGATCAGCACGTTGGCGTCGACCGCCAATCCGATGCCCAGCACGATGCCCGCGATGCCCGGCAGGGTCAGCGTCGCCCCCATCAGGCTGAGCGCGCTGAGCGTCAGGACCACGTTGAGGGCCAGCGCCACGTTGGCCAGCAGCCCCCAGCGCCCGTAGAGCAGCAGCATGAAGCCGAACACCAGCGCGAAGCCGACGGCGCCGGTGACGATGCCCATCCGCACCGCGTCGCCGCCGAGGTCCGCACCCACCGTCCGCTCCTCGATGACGGTGAGCGGCGCCGGCAGGGCGCCAGCGCGCAGCAGGGCCGCGAGGTCGGATGCCTGCTGCACCGTGAAGCTGCCGCTGATCTGGCCGGAACCACCGGTGATCGGCTCGCGGATCACCGGGGCGCTCAGCACCTTGCCGTCGAGCACGATGGCGAAGGGCTTGCCGACATTCTGGGTGGTGATGTCGGCGAAGCGGCGGGTGCCGGAAGCGTCCAGCCGGAAGGAGACGATCGGCTCTCCGGTCCGCTGGTCGAAGGAGGCACTGGCGTCGCTCAACCGCTCGCCGGCCAGCGCGATGCGGTTCTCGATCGGGTATTGGCGGCCGTCGTCGGCCCCCGGCAGCAGGCGCACGCCGCGCCCGAGCTGCCCCGGGTCGCCCGACGCCAGCATGTGGAAGGTCAGCTTGGCCGTGCTGCCCAGCAGCCCGCGGATGCGCGACGGGTCCTGAAGGCCCGGAAGCTGCACCAGGATGCGGTCGGCACCGACCCGCTGGATGGTGGGCTCGGCGACGCCGACCTGGTCGATGCGCCGGCGGATGATCTCCAGGCTCTGCTCCACCGCGGCATCGACGCGGCTTCGGATGCCGCCGTCGGTCAGCGTCACCGCCAGGGCGCCCGGCCCCTCCGACGTGATGGCAAGGTCGCTCGGGGCACCCATGCCGGCGGGGGCGGCCAGCGCCTGCAGCGCGCGGGCGGCGTCGGAACGCCGTTCCATGTCGCGCAGGACGACGGTGATCCCGTGCTCGCGGGCGTCGATGCGCTGGATCGCGATGTCGGCCTCGCGCAGGCGCTGGCGGGCGTCGGCCGCCAGCAGCTCGGCGCGCTCGCGGATCAGCTCCTTGGCGTCCACCTCCAGCACGAGGTGGGAGCCTCCGCGCAGGTCGAGGCCAAGGGTGATGCGCTGTTTCGGAAACCAGTCGGGCAGACCCGCGAGTGTGGGCTGCGGGATGATGTTCGGCAATGCGGTGACGATGCCCGTCAGAATGATGAGGGCATAGGTCACGAGCAGCCAGCGTGGCGTGCGCATGGGCGAATTCCAGGATGCGCCACGGCCCGTCGCCACCACATCGGGCGGCGTCCGGGCGGGCGTCGGTTCGTCGGTTCTGGCGGAAGGCCGCCCGGCCGGGCGGAGGACTCAGGCCATCAACCGCGGCGGTGCCCTGGCGTCGAAGGCATGCGCCGGCACATCCGGTGCGGAATGATCGACCATGGCACGGTGCCGAAGCGGCTGGCCAACCGGTGGATCACACGGATGCGGCGCCGCGACGATGGCGGACGCGCCGTCGCCCCGGAGACCGGCGGGCCGCGCATCCCCCGCCGGCCGACCGAACACGGCCCGGAACGGATCGCGCGCCGCGAGCAGGTCCGGAGCGCCGCCGCCCACCCCTGCCAGTCCTGCAGGACTTCCAGCGGAGGGAGAGGACGGCTGTCCGGACGGGGTGCCATGCAGGCCGAGCAGCCCACACAGCAGCCACAGCGCGAGCGCGGCGGCTGTGCGGTGGGCGGCCGGCGGCATGGTCATGCGGCGCTGTCCGGTCTACGCCGGCACGCGCCTGTTCCGGCCGCGTCGGAGGTGAACATAGTCACGGCCGCTCACTCCAGCTCCGCGAACGGATCGCCGCCGAGCGACGGGTCGAAGCCCAGGTAGCTCCAGGTGGTCCGCATATGGTCCGGCAGGGGTGCCGTCACGTCGATGGGGCGCGGGTTGCGGGGGTGCGGGATGATGATGCGGCGGGCGTGCAGGTGCAGCTTCTTCGGCAGCTCGGCGCCGGGCAGGAAGGCGCCCTGCCCGCCATACTTGCCATCACCCAGGATCGGCGTGCCGATGGCGTTCATGTGGACGCGGAGCTGGTGGGTGCGGCCGGTGCGCGGCCACAGCGCCACGAAGGCCGCCTGCTTGCCCAGATTCTCCAGAACCGAATAGACGGTCAGCGCGCGCTTGCCTTCGTCCTCGTCCTCCGCCACACGCTCGCCACGGGCGCTGCCCTCCTTCGCCAGCGCGAGGTCGATCTTGCCCTGGAAGGGCTTCGGCACGCCCACCGTGACGGCCCAGTAGATCTTCTTGGTGTCGCGGCTGCGGAAGGCCTCCGCCAGCTTGGTGGCGGCCAGCGGGTTGCGGGCCAGCAGCAGCACGCCGGAGGTGTCCTTGTCCAGCCGGTGCACCAGCCGCGGCCGCTCGTTGGAGCCGAAGCGCAGCGCGTCCAGCATGGCGTCGAGGTGCTTGGTGGTGCCGGTGCCACCCTGCACCGCCAGCCCGGCCGGCTTGTCGAAGGCGATCACGTCGTTGTCGCGGTAGAGGACGCGGGCCTGGAGCGCCTCCTCCTCCTTCTTCGAAGGGGCGGGGGCGGCGCGCGGCATGTCGCGCACCGGACTGTCGGCGACGCCCAGCGGCGGCACGCGCACCGCCTGCCCGGCCTCCAGCCGCGTCGCGGCCTTGGCACGCTTACCGTCCACACGCACTTGGCCGGTGCGCAGCAGCCGCTCCAGATGGCCGTGGGTGACCAGGGGGTAATGGCGCCGGAACCAGCGGTCGAGACGGATGTCCGCCTCGTCCTCGGCCACGGTCTTGGTTTCGACGCTGCTCATGTCGGGACGCTCACCAGGGCTCGCACGATGGAAAGGCCGGCGAAGAAGCCGCCGACCGTCAGAATCAGGGTGCCCAGCGCATAGGCCGCGGCCTCCCCCAGCGCACCACGCCCGGTGAGGAAGCCGACGTCAAGCGCAAAGGACGAAAAGGTGGTGAATCCGCCGAGCACGCCGACCATGACCAGCGCCCGTATCTCCACCGGCGGCGACCACACATGCACGGCAAGCTCCGCCAGCACGCCCATCGTGAAGCAGCCGAGCGCGTTGACGATCATCGTCCCCCACGGGAAGCCAGTGCCGAACAGCCGCACCGCCGCGGTCGCCACCGCATAGCGCGCGACCGATCCCAGCGCCCCGCCGACGGCGACGGCAAGGATGGTGGACGGGGTCATGGTGCGGCAAAGCTCCCGGCGGATTCAGGTCGCCGGGATTAGAGCGGAGGATGGGGGGATTGTCACGGGGAGTTGCGGCGCGGTGCCCCCACCCCGGCCCTCCCCCATCTTCGACGGGGGAGGGAGAAACAGAAAGCCCTCCCCCGCCCAGCGGGAGAAGGTTGGGTGGGGGCCCTATACGAGAACGCCGCCTCAGTGCCCGCCGCCGCCGTCGAAGGACGGGGCCGCAATGCCGGACTTTTCGAGCTGGGCGATGACCATGCCCTTCAACCGCTCCAGCCCTTCGGTGGAGAAGGCCTCGGCGCGAGCGACCAGCACGTCCTGCGTGTTGGAGGCGCGCAGCAGCCACCAGCCGTCGGGGGTGTTCACCCGCACGCCGTCGATGTCGTTGACGTTGGCCCCCTCGGCCTTCAGCCGCTCCTTCACCTCGTCCACGATGGCGAACTTGCGGATCTCGTCCACCTGGAAGCGGGTCTCCGGCGTGTTGACCATGTCGGGCAGCCCGTCGCGCAGGTCGGCCAGCGAGCCGCCGGACTTGCTGACCAGCCCGATCAGCCGGACGCCGCAATAGAGCGCGTCGTCGAAACCGTACCACTTGTCGGCGAAGAAGATGTGGCCCGACATCTCGCCCGCCAGTGGCGAGCCGGTCTCCGCCATCTTGGCCTTCAGCAGCGAGTGGCCGGTCTTCCACATCAGCGGCTTGCCGCCGTGCTTGGCGATCTCGTCGAACAGGGCCTGGCTGGCCTTCACGTCGGCGATGATGGTGGCACCGGGGTGCGACTTCAGCACATCGGCGGCGTAGATGGCGACGAGCTGGTCGCCCCACACCACCCGGCCCTTGTGGTCGATGGCACCGATGCGGTCGCCGTCGCCGTCGAAGCCGATGCCGATGTCGGCCCCCGTCTCCGCCACCACGCGCTTCAGGTCGACCAGGTTCTTCTCGACCGTCGGGTCCGGGTGGTGGTTGGGGAAGGTGCCGTCGATCTCGTCGAACAGCAGGGTATGCTGGCCGGGCAGCTTGGCGGTCAGGCGGCGCAGGATCTCGCCGGTGGCGCCGTTTCCGGCGTCCCACACGACCTTGAGGTCGCGAACACCGTCATAGTCCTTGAGCAAGCGGGTGACATACTCGTCCTTGACGTCCACAGTCTCCGACGAGCCCTGGCCGGTGGCGAAGTCGCCGGCCTTGGCGATGGTGCCCAGCTCCTGGATCATCGCGCCATAGACCGGCCCCTTGCCCAGCATCATCTTGATGCCGTTGTATTCGGGCGGGTTGTGCGAGCCGGTGATCATGATGCCGGCCGCCGCCTCACGGTCGCGGGTGGCGAAGTACAGCATCGGGGTGGGGCCCAGCCCGATGCGCAGCACATGCAGCCCGGTCGACTCCAGCCCCCCGACCAGCGCCGCTTCCAGCTCCGGCGAGCTGGTGCGGCCATCGTAGCCGACGCAGACGGTCTTGCCGCCCTTGCGGACGACGACCGTGCCGAAGGCGCGCCCGACGGCGCGCGCATCGGCGGCGGTCAGCGTCTTGCCCACGATTCCGCGGATGTCGTACTCGCGCAGCACCGTCGGGTCGAACGTGTGGGCGTTGCTCATGATCGCTTCTTTCCTCTCCTGATCGTTCGTTGCCGCGCGACGGGTTGCGTCACTCCGCATCCGCCGGCCCGGACGGCCGCCCGATGGAGCTGTAGGCGAAGCCGGCCGCCGCCATTTCATCCGGAGAGTAGACGTTGCGCAAGTCGACCATGACCGGACGCTTCATCAGCTCCTTCACGCGGGTCAGGTTGAGCGCCCGGAACTCGTTCCACTCCGTCACGATGGCGACACAGTCGGCTCCTGACAGCGCGGCGTAGGCGTCCTTCGTCCACTCCACGCCCGGCAGCAGCTTTTCCGCCTCGTGCGCGCCGGCGGGGTCGAAGGCGCGGACATGGGCACCGGCCTTCTGCAGCGCCGGCACGATGTCCAGCGACGGGGCGTCGCGCATGTCGTCGGTGTTGGGCTTGAAGGTCACGCCGAGCACGGCCACCGTCTTGCCGTCCACCACACCGCCGCAGGCGGCAATGATGCGGTCGGCCATCGCCTTCTTGCGCCGGTCGTTGATGTCCACGACCGTCTCGACGATGCGCAGCGGGCTGCCCACCTGCTGTGCCGTGCGGACCAGCGCCAGCGTGTCCTTGGGAAAGCAGGAGCCGCCGTAGCCGGGGCCGGGGTGCAGGAACTTCTTGCCGATGCGGCCGTCCAGCCCGATGCCGCGGGCGACGTCGTGCACGTCCGCCCCGACCTTCTCGCAGAGGTCGGCGATCTCGTTGATGAAGGTGATCTTGGTGGCGAGGAAGGTGTTGGCCGCGTATTTCGTCAGCTCCGCCGTCTCCAGCGAGGTCATGACGATCGGCGTCTCGATCAGGTAGAGCGGCCGGTAGAGGCGGCGCATCATTTCGCGCGCCAGCTCCGACTCGGTGCCGATCACCACCCGGTCGGGCCGCATGAAATCGGCGATGGCCGAACCCTCGCGCAGGAACTCCGGGTTGGACGCGACGTCGAAATCGGCGTCGGGGCGGACTCGGCGGATGATCCGTTCCACCTCGCGCCCGGTGCCGACCGGCACCGTCGATTTGGTGACGATGACCGTGTAGCCCTCGATGTTCTGGGCGATCTCCTCCGCCGCGCCGTAGACGTAGGACAGGTCGGCGTGGCCGTCGCCGCGGCGGGATGGCGTGCCGACCGCGATGAACACGGCGTTGGCCCCGCGCATGCCTTCCGCCAGGTCGGTGGTGAAGGACAGGCGCCCGGCGGCGACATTGCGCGTCACCAGTTCGTCGAGTCCCGGCTCGTAGATGGGAATCTCGCCCTTCCGCAGCCGTTCGATCTTGCCCGCGTCCTTATCGACGCAGCAGACCTGGACGCCGAATTCCGAGAAACAGGCGCCGGACACCAGTCCGACATAGCCCGTCCCGATCATCGCGATGCGCATGGAGCTGTCTCCTCGTCGGTCCTGCCCCGGCCGCCGGTCCCGGACGCACCGCCGCCCGCCGGGGCGTGTGGCGCGACCGGGCGGGCGGACGGGGCCGGCATGGCGTGATGGTCAGAGGTACTTGCGAAGCGCGTCGCGCACCTTGTCGCCCATGTCGGGGCGGCTCAGTGCGTGGGCGATGGTGGCCTCGATGAAGCCGATCTTGTCACCGCAGTCGTAGCGGGTGCCCTCGAACCGGAGGCCATGGAACGGCTGGTTGCCGATCAGCTTGGCCATGCCGTCGGTGAGTTGGATCTCGCCGCCGGCACCCCGCTGGCCCTTCTCCAGATGGTCGAACACCTCTGGCTGGAGGATGTAGCGGCCGATGATGGAGAGGGTGGAGGGCGCCTCCTCCGGCTTCGGCTTCTCCACGAGGCCGCGGACGGTGGCGAGGCGGCCGTCGTCCTTCTCCACGTCGAGGATGCCGTAGCGGCGGGTGTGCTCGCGCGGCACGTCAACGACGGCCACCACGTTGCCGCCGACCTCCTCGTAGGCCTCGACCATCTGCTTCAGGCAGGGCTTGTCGGCCAGGACGAAGTCGTCGGGCAGGATGATGGCGAAGGGGTCGTTGCCGATCACCGCGCGCGCACACCACACCGCATGGCCAAGACCCAGCGGCTGCTGCTGGCGGGTGTAGAAGCAGCGACCGGGGGCCAGCTCGCTGTGACGCACCTCGTCCAGGGCCGCGGTGTTGCCGCGCTCCTCCAGCGTGCGGTTCAGCTCGGTGTCGGCGTCGAAGTGATCCTCGATCGCGCGCTTGGAACGGCCGGTCACGAACACGAAGTCCTCGATCCCGGCGGCGCGCGCCTCTTCGACGGCGTGCTGCAACAGAGGGCGGTCGACCAGCGGCAGCATTTCCTTCGGAATCGCCTTGGTGGCGGGAAGGAAGCGCGTGCCGAGTCCGGCGACGGGGAACACCACCTTGCGCACGGGTTTTCGCATCGGGGTCTCTGTGTGTTTGGTGTGGCGACGAACAACGGGCACGGGGACGGTACCATAGGGACCGGAGCCCGTGACCTTCCGGCTTTCTGCCACAGCCCTCCGCGACCGCGCAACATACCCTTCCGCCGCATCGCGCGTGCGATTCCGGCGTAATGGCCGGATCGCGAAGGAATGCCCTATCCTTTCAGCAACACATCCTTCGCCTGATTGATCTTCGCGGCGAGATAGGTGGATCCGCCATGGTCGGGATGGACCTTCATCATCAGGCGGCGGTGGGCCTCCTTGACCTGGACGGGTGTGGCGCCGGACGGCACGCCGAGGATCTCGCGCGCCTCCTCCGCCGTCATCGGGCCGCCGCCGGAGTGGGTGCGGGCGTTGCCGGCGGCCTCGGCCCGTTCGCGCCAGTCGGGATGGGCGCGGTCCAGCCACGCCTCCAGCAGCGTGGCCGACTGCGGGTCGTTGCCGCGGCACTCGTCCAGCAGCGCCAGCAGGTCCGGAAAACCCAGACTTTCGAGCGACCGGCCGCGGAAGGCGCCGTGCAGCACCTCCCCGGTCATGGTGCCGGTGTCGTGGTTGAGCACCATGCGGAGGTAGAGCGTCTCGACCTGCGACGTTTGGCCGCCCGCCGGACCCATCGCCGCCCGCATCCGGTTGCGCAGGCCGCGCCACTGCGTGAACAGCGGGACAGCGAAGGCGATCAGCGCCGTGGCGATCCCCAGCCGCCCGGTGACCAGCAGCACGCCGACCACGATCACGGCGAGAACGATGCCGACCCAGCGCAGCACCTTCGCCAGCGTGCGCGGCTCCGCCGTGACGAACACCTGCACCAGCAGGTACAGGCCGACCACCAGACCGATGCCCAGCAGGAAGAGCCCCAGCATGGCCGGCGCGCCCCCGTCAGGCCCCGCCGCCCGGCCGTCCGACCTGGCTGGTCAGAAGGCGAACCGACTCGCCACGGCCGCGGCTGAAAGTCTCCAGCGCCACACGCCCGCCCGCCGCGAAGACGGCGACCGCGCTCAGCAGGTCGCGGAGCTGCTGCGCCGAAGAAGCATCGAAGGGGCAATAGGCGCCGCCGGTCAGCCGCGCGACAGTCTGGAAGGCCCGTTTGGCGATCGGGTCGGCGCCCTCGTGGAACACGAAGACGGGCACGCCCAGCAAGCCAAGCTCTCCGGCGCGGTGCGCAACGTCGTCGATGTCCTCCTCGAAACTGTCGCCGACGAAGACCAGGGCGTTCACCTTCTCCTGCCGCGTCTGCTTCTGACAGTGGGACAGCACCCGCCCGAGCTGCGTCTGCCCGGCGTGGCAGCGCACCGCCGTCATCCGGCGCAGCAATTCCGCCGAGTTGGCGACCCACGGGCTCGCTTGGCATTCCCGGAAGCCGCGGTAATAGACCAGCGAGACGTCCAGCCCGCCCAGCGCCGCCGTCTGCTCGAACATCTCGCCCTGGAGTTGGCAGGCACGGTCCCAGCTCGGCTCCCGGCTGGCGGTGGCGTCCATCGCGAACATCAGCCGGCCGCGCTTGCCGCCGGCCGGCCGCGCGCCAGGGATCGCGGCGACGCGCCGCAGGAACGCATCGACGTCCGCTTGCGAGGATTTCTGCGCCGGAAGCTGTCCGTTGTCCGCCATCGGCCCGCACCCCCTGCCGTTGCCGCCCTGAAACTGTCACATGGGAGGCGGATCCGCACCCGTCCAGTGCATCGGAGGGGGAGTTCGGAGCCGAGCCCCGTCCCTATCGCAGCCAGTGCCAAAGCATCGGCCACTGAATCCAGCCCGTCAACGTCACCGGGCGTTCATGCTTGCTCCCCAGGCATCTCCGTGGTTGGTAACGGCCATGACCCCCGACGACCTCCGCGCCCGCCTGCTCCACACCGATCCGGAGGTGTTCGTCATCGACAAGCCCGCCGGGCTGGCGGTGCACAAGGCGGGGCAGATCACCGACCATCTCGACCTTTACCTGCCTCTCCTGGTGGAGGGGGACGGGCCGCCGCCGCGGCTGGCGCACCGGTTGGACCGCGACACCGCCGGCTGCCTCGTGCTCGGGCGGACGGGCTGGGCGCTGAAGCGGCTGGGGCAGATGTTCGCCATGGGGCATGTGGCGAAAACCTACTGGGCGGTCAGCGAGGGGGTTCCCCCGAAGCCCGAGGGCACCATCGACCTGCCGCTGCTGAAGCGCGTGCAGCCGGGATCCTGGACCATCCTGCCGGACCCGGACGGGCAACCGGCCGTCACCGACTACCGTGTGCTGGGAACCGACGGGGCCGGGCGAGCGTGGCTGGAGCTGACGCCGCGCACCGGGCGCACCCACCAGCTCCGTGTGCACTGCGCCGCCATCGGCTGCCCCCTGGCGGGGGAGCCCTTCTACGGGCCGGAGCGGCGCCCGCAGGGCAGCCTGCACCTGCTGGCGCGCTCCGTGACCTTCCGGCTGTCGCTGGAACGGGCGACGGTGACCGCCACCGCCCCGCCACCACCCCACATGCGCGATGCGCTGGGTGCCTGCGGCTGGGACGGGGCGTGAACGGTGACCGCCGCGCTCACTTCAGGTTCATGCAGTTGGCGTAGAAGGTCACGGTCGCCGGCCAGTCCGAGAAGATGCCCTCGATGCCCACCTGCTGCGTCAGCACGTCCAGAAGCTCGTAGATGACCCCGTCGTTGGTCACGATGCTGTTGATCGACTTGTAGTAATAGCCGCCGCCCTTGTGCAGGGGACCCGACCGTTCGAGCGACCAGGTGATGATCTTCAGGCCGGCGGCCTTCGCCTCGCGGGCGTAGGTGGAGGGGGCGATCTTGCCGCCCTGCACCGTCACCAGCAGCGGCATGGACGGGGCGATGTAATTCACGCCCATCGCCTTCAGCTCCGCCATGGAGGGCTTGAAGGTCGCGGCGTTCATGTAGTCGAAATTCGTGTCGGTCTCGTCCCGCTCGTCGAGGAAGACCGCCTGTTTGCCGAATTCCGGCTCGGCCTTGATCCAGTAAAGGATGTCGGCGAGATTGAAGGACTGGGGAAAGACGTCCTGCGGCGGCACCCCGGCGGCCTTGTACTCGTCGATCATGGCCTGGGCGTACTGCTCCTGCGTCCAGCCCTCATAAGGCATGGCGACGGCCGGCGACTTCAGCTCCGGGGTGAACTTCAGGCCCTGCTTCCTGACCAGCGCGATGTACTCGACATGGGTCATCAGTGTGCCGCCGCCAGCGGCGTAGAGATCGGTGCGCCAGTTGGCGGTGCCCTTCATGTAGGCATCCGCCGTGGTGGCCTTGGTGTTCGCCGCGTCCATCTTGCCGGTCAGCGTCTTGAACTCGGCCAGGGTGATGTCGCTGGTGCGGCACTCGGCGGAGGCGGGCTTGTCGCCCTCGGCCGGCTGGAACGGCTTGGTGCAGTTCTTCGCGAGATCGGTCGCCAGGATGTTGGTGGTGGTGTGCAGGTCGTTCTGGGCGTGGCGGCAGACGAGCTGCTTGTCCTTGGTGAAGGCGACGTCGCATTCCTGGATGCCGGCCCCCATCCGGTACGCCGCCATGTAGGATTCCGCGGTGTGTTCCGGGAATTGCAGCGGCGCACCACGGTGCGCGATGGAGAATTGCTTGCGCTCCTGCGGCTTGTCCAGGCACGCCTCGAGCCGCGCCTTCAGCTCGGGATTGGCGATCCGGCTGATCAGGTACTGGGGCCGCACCCCGACCTCCACCGGCGCGGCGGACGCCACACCGGCGGCGAGAGCGCACGTGAACAGACAGGCGGACGCGAGTGACCGGCGCATGGAGGGCTTCCCCGTTTCGAGTGGTTCGTCCCACCTGACCAGCCGGCCGTATCAGCGCCGTGACGTTTGCTTGATCGTTCCGTGAATTCCACCCACGGCACCGCAGGGGCCGGTCAGCGGATGCCGACCTCGACCCTGTGCTCGGCCTTCAACGCCGCGACGGTCGCGGACTCCCGCTTCATCCAGTCGTTGAACGCGGCGATCAGAGCCGGGTGCTTGATGGTGGACAGGTGATAATGGCTGCTGACGTGCGGCAGCCCCGGATCGAAGACCAGCGTGCCCGGCCGCTCCAGCCCCGACCGCAGCAGATGCTGCACCACGGCGACGTTGCCATAGGCACCATCGACACGGCCGACCAGCGCCTGTTCCAAGAGGGCCGGAAAGCTGCTGTTGCCCTGTACGGTCACCGCGCCAGCGGCGATGCGGTCGAGCCAGCCCCAGGCGGTGAAGCCACGCATGACGCCCAATGTCCGCACCGCGTCCACACCTTGCCCAAGCCGCTCCGGCCGGACATTCACCCCGTCCACATAGGCGATCACCGGGTCGCTGTAGATCACCCGGCGTCCAGCCTTGCCATCGGTCGCCCAATTGGGGTTGTCGGGGTATTTCAGGTCCACCTCCCCATCGAGGAACTTGGCGTAGAGGCGGGCGACGGGAAAGGCCTGGTACACCAGCGTGTGGCCCGACGCCTTGGCGAAGGCGTCGAACAGAGCGCGCGCGAAGCCGCTGTAGCCCTGATCGCTCCAACGGTACTGCGGCAGGTAGTCGATGTTCTCGACACCGACGATGTAGGTGTCGGCCAACGTTGGCGATGCCAGCCCGATGCCGGCGATCACCGTCAGGGAACGGAAGGCTTGGCTCAGGCGCATCGGTGACTCCACCGACCGCCCCGGCGGCGGTCAGTCCTTGCGGAACAGGAACTCGCGGCCGACCTTCACCCGTTTCTCGCCATCATACTCGATGATGTCCGCGGTTGCGTAGGTCTCCGTCCAACGTTCGGGAAGGTAGCTGCCGGTCCCGATGATGTCGATGGGTGCGTTCGCCTCAGCCATCACGTGGCATTTGGCCGGGTTGAAGCCGGAAGAGACGACGATCTTCACCGCCGGGAAGCCGGCATCGTCCAGCTTCTCGCGCATGTGGTAGACGGCCGCCGCCGACACGCCGGTGCCGATCAGGTAACGGAGCTGCGTCTCGTCCCGGTAGCCGCGGATGGAATGCGGCGCGTGCCGCTCCAGCACCGCGTAGGAACCCGGCGGGTCCAGCCCTTCCACGAAGCGTCCACCAGGCGTGTCGAGCCGCACGCTGAGCTTGCCGCCGGCCGCCAGCTCGGGGAAGCGGCGGCAGACCTCCAGCCCGTCGGTGACCTCGCGGCCGAAGTAATCCACCAGCACCGTCAAGGGCAGGGTCGGGAAGGTCTCGTGGAACATCTCCGCCGCGCGCACGGTGGAGCCGGCGTAGCCGATCAGCGCGTGCGGCATGGTGCCCATGCCGCGGTGCTGGCCGAAGAAATGCGCGGTGCTGTCGGTGGCGTTACCGATGAAGCCCTTCGCCCCGACCTTGCGCTTGGCCCGCTCCGACCCCACGGCGGCGGCGTACGCCATCAGCTCCTGCATCTCGGTGCCGGCGCAGTGCCGGGCGTCCATGGCGAGGAAGGCGACCTTGGGCAGGTCGGCGCACATGGTGAAGGCGTTCCAGGCGGCCACGCAAGGCGGCCCCAGCTTGCCCAGCAGCAGCGTCTCCAGGTCCACCAGATGATAGAAGGGGCCGGTGATGTAGAGGATGGGCTCGCCGGCGCCCACCCACTTGCCCTCCGGGTAGATCAGGTCGACATCGACCTGGATGCCGCGTTCCGCCGCAACGGCGTGCAGCCAGTCGATGGCGAGGCGCGGGGCGGAGATGACCGGGCGGCGCATGAACACGGCGTAGGTGACGCGCTTGTCGCCGAACCTCCCGACCGCCTCCTTCGTGCGGTTGAAGTAGGTGTCGGTCCAGGCGGTGACGGACTCGGCGGTCGGGTGGCAAGGAGTCTGCCAGCGCGTCGTGTCGTCCATGATGGTCCTCCCGTCACGCCGTTGCCCGGCGCCGTTGTCGCCTAACGCGTCATTCCGCCGCAGCAGCCCGCCGCTCCGCCTCGCGCTGGCTGCGTGCGTGCTTCAGCTGCTCGGCCAGCAGGAAGGCCAGTTCCAGCGACTGGCTGGCGTTCAGACGCGGGTCGCAGGCGGTGTGGTAGCGCAGCGCCAGCTTGTGGTCGGTGATGGCCTGGGCGCCGCCGGTGCATTCCGTCACGTCCTGGCCGGTCAGCTCGAAATGCACGCCGCCGGCGTGCGTCCCCTCGGCGTGGTGGACTTGGAAGAAGGTGCGCGCCTCGTGCAGCACCTTCTCGAACGGCCGGGTCTTGTAGCCCGACGGTGACTTGACGGTGTTGCCGTGCATCGGGTCGCTGGACCAAACGACCTTGCGCCCCTCCCGCGTCACCTTGCGCAGCAGGGACGGGAACTTCGCCTCCACATGCTCCGCACCCATGCGGACGATCAGCGTCAGGCGGCCCGGCTCGTTGGCGGGGTTCAGGATGTCGATCAGGCGGATCAGCTCGTCCGGATCGAGCGACGGGCCGCACTTCAGCCCGATCGGGTTCTTCACGCCGCGCAGGAACTCCACATGCGCGCCGTCCGGCTGGCGGGTGCGGTCGCCGATCCACAGCATGTGGGCCGACACGTCGTACCAGTCGCCGGTGGTGCTGTCGACGCGGGTCAGCGCCTGCTCGAAGGGTAGCAGCAACGCCTCATGGCTGGTGAAGAAGTCGGTCTCGCGGATCTGCGGGGTGGTCTCCGCCGTGATGCCGCAGGCGGCCATGAAGGCCAGCGTCTCGTCGATGCGCGTGGACAGGTCGCGCATCCGCTCGCCGGCTGGCGAGCGCTCCACGAAGCCCAGCGTCCACTGGTGCACCTTGTGCAGGTCGGCGTAGCCGCCCTGGGCGAAGGCGCGCAGCAGGTTCAGCGTGGCGGCGGCCTGGGTGTAGGCCTGCATCATCCGCTCGGGATCGGGCACGCGCGCGTCGGGCGTGAAATCGAAGCCGTTGATGATGTCGCCGCGGTAGGAGGGCAGCTCCACCCCGTCGATCGTCTCGTTGTCGGCCGAGCGCGGCTTGGCGAACTGGCCGGCCATGCGGCCGACCTTGATCACCGGGATGGCGGCGCCGAAGGTCAGCACCACGGCCATCTGCAGCAGCACGCGGAAGGTGTCGCGGATGTTGTTGGGGTGGAACTCGGCGAAGCTCTCCGCGCAGTCGCCGCCCTGGAGCAGGAAGGCTCGCCCCTCGGCGGCGAGCGCCAGCTTGTCCTTCAGCCGGCGCGCCTCGCCGGCGAAGACGAGCGGCGGATAGCTGGCGAGGCGCTGCTGCACCGCCGCCACCTTCTCGGGATCCGGATAGGCCGGCAACTGCTTCACCGGCCGCTGCCTCCAGCTCTCGGGCGCCCAACGCTCCGCCATGACACGCTCTTTCCCAAATGCACGAACACTGAGAGGGTTAGCCTATACCGGGAAACCGCGTGGCTTTCCACCCATTCGATTCGGTGCGTTGCGCAACGCTGGCACGCAGGAATCATGCGCGAACAGCGGCATGATCCTCCGTTCCGTGCGTGCGGCCGGTTGTCACGCCCCGCGCGCCGCCACCGCGTCGATCTCCACCTTCCACTCCGGCCGCGCCAGGGCCGCGGCGACGATCAGGGTGGAGGCCGGCTTGTGGTTGCCGAGGTAGCGGTTGCGGACGGTGGCGAAGACCGGCAGGTCGGCGGCGCTGGTCAGGTAGACGGTGGTCTTGACGAGGTTCTCCACCCCCATGCCGGCGGCGCGCAGCACCGCCAGCAAATTCTCCCAGCACAGCCGGGCCTGCGCCTCGAACGCCTCGGGCACCGTGCCGTCGACGGCGGCCCCGACCTGGCCGGCGACGTGCAGCGTGTCGGTGCCGGCCGGCACCAGGATGGCGTGGGAATAGTGGCCCAGCGGGGCGGTGATGTCGGTCGGGGTGATGGTCTGCATTGGTGGAATCCTCACGTGCGGCCGAGCATGGACAGGATGGCGGCGAAGGTGGGGGAGGCCGGGTCGGCCAGGGCGTCGAGCACGGTGAAGTGCGTCGTTCCCGGCGCGTGGGTGATGGCGGCGGCACCGCCGCGGGCCGTCCAGGCGTCGCGGAAGTCGCGGCTCTGCTGCTTGAAGCCGTCCGTCTCGTCGCCACCGACCAGCAGGCTGAGCGGGAAGGACGGCGGCTCCGGCAGGCGGTCGAGCAGCCACAGCGGGCTGAGGCTGCGGGCGTCCTCCGCGCTCATGCGCACGTCGCGGTTGACGGTGGTGCGCAGCAAGGGCTCCAGCGCGAACAGCCCGCTGACCGGGGCGAGGCCGCGCACCACGTCAGTCGGGCCGGTCAGCGCCGCCATGGCCGCCAGATGGCCGCCGGCGGAATGGCCGGACAGCACGATGCGGCCGGGATCGGCGCCGAAGGCGGGGGCGTCCTCCACCAGCCGTGACAGCATCCCCTGCACCTGCGCGGTGATGGCGCCCAGGGTAGCCTTCGGGGCAAGGTCGTAGTTGGGCATGACCACCGTCACCCCGGCGGCGACATAGGCGGCGGCGATGAAGGAGAAGATGTCCTTGTCGAGCGTGCGCCAGTAGCCGCCATGGATGAAGACGAGGATCGGCGCCCCCTGCCCCGCCGGGAACACGTCCATCACCGCGCGCGCGCCGGGTCCGTAGGGGCGGTTCAGCAGCGCGCCGGGGCAGGCGTCGCGAAAGGCGGCGCTGCGCCGGGAATGGTCGGCGTAGACCGACAGCCGCTCCGGATGACGCAGGCGGAGGTTGAACTGCCGCTCCGTCGCCTCGTCGATCGGCAACATGTCGGCCGGTGCCGCGCCGTCAAACACCAAGATAGGCCTCCTGCACCATGGGATCGCGCTGCAAGGTTCCGCTGTCGGCCGCCAGCACGATGCGCCCCTCCGCCACCACATAGCCGCGCGCGGCGGTGCGCAGCGCCATGCGGGCGTTCTGTTCGGCCAGCAGGATGGACATGCCCCGCTCGTTCAGGCGGCGGATGGTGGCGAAGATCTCCTTCACCACCAGCGGCGCCAAGCCCATCGACGGCTCGTCCAGAAGCAGCAGCTTCGGCCGCGCCATAAGAGCCCGGGCGATGGCGAGCATCTGCTGCTCCCCGCCCGACAGGGTGCCGGCGGTCTGCAACAGCCGCTCGCGCAGGCGCGGGAACAGCGTCAGCACGAACTCCAGATCCTCGTCCACCCCGTCCTGCCTGCGCGGCCAGGAGCGGTGGAAGGCGCCGATCTCCAGATTCTCGCGCACCGTCATCGGGCCGAGCACGCGGCGGCCCTCCGGCACCAGGGCGATGCCGGCGCGCACCACGTCGTGCGCCGCGGTGCGGGCGAGGTCGCGGCCCTGGAAGCGGATGGCGCCCTGCACCGGCCGCAGCAGGCCGGACAGGCTGCGCATCAGCGTGGTCTTGCCGGCCCCGTTGGCGCCGACGAGGCACACGCATTCCCCCGGCTCCACGGTGAGGGCGAGGTCGTGCAGCACCCGCACCTCGCCGTAGCCGGCCGACAGGCCCGACACCTCAAGCATCGTCGTCCTCCCCCAGATAGGCCTGGAGCACGGCCGGGTCGCGGCGCACCGCCTCGGCGGTGCCCTCGGCGATCTTGCGGCCGTAGTTCAGCACCAGGATGCTGTCGCAGAGCCGCATGACCATGCGCATGTTGTGCTCCACCAGAAGCACGGTGACGCCCTCGGCGTTCAGCGCACGGACGGTGTCGGCGACCCGCTCCGTCTCCGCGTGCGGCACCCCGGCGATGGGTTCGTCGAGCAGCAGGAGGGAGGGCTCGGCGGCCAGCGCGCGGGCGATCTCCAGGATCTTGCATTCGCCGAAGCTCAGCGACCCGGCCTTCTCCTCCGCCCGGTGGGCGAGGCCGAGGCGGTCGAGCTGGGCGAACGCCGCGTCGCGTATCCCCTCTTCCTCGCGCCGCGCTGCCGGGGATCGGAAGATGGCGTGCAGCACGTCGCAGCGGGTGCGCGCGTGGCGCCCCACCATGACGTTCTCCAGCACCGTCAGATCCTTGAAGATCTGGAGGTTCTGGAAAGTGCGGGCGATGCCGCGCTCGACCCGCTGGTAGGGCTTCAGATGCTCGATCCGCTGCCCGTCCAGCGCGATGCTGCCGGTGCTGGGTGCGGTCACCCCGGCGATCATGTTGAACAGGGTGGTCTTGCCCGCCCCGTTGGGGCCGATCACGCCCTTGATCTCGCCCTTCGCGACGGTGAAGGACAGATCGCTCACCGCGCGCAAACCGCCGAAGCTGCGGCCGACGTCGGCCACCTCGAGGATGGTCATGACCGCCCTCCCCGCTTGAAGCGCCCGGCCAGGGCTTCCAACCCGCCGGCCACGCCACCGGGCATGAACAGCATCACCAGGATCATGCTGAGGCCGAACAGGAACAGCTCCAGATCGCCGAAGGAGCGCAGCAGCTCCGGCACCACGGTGAAGATGAGCGCGCCGAACAGCGGCCCCCAGTAGCGACCCCAGCCGCCGAGCGCCACCATGACCACCAGCATGACGGAGGTGAAGAAGCCGAAGGTCTCGGGCGAGGCGAACTGGTTGTAGTGGACGTAAAGCCCGCCGGCGAGACCGGCCATGGCCGCGGTCAGCACGAACACCACCAGCTTGTAGCGGAACACGTTCACGCCCAGCGCGTCGGCGCCGATCTCGCTGGTCGCCAGCGCCCGCAGCGCCCGGCCCACCCGCGAGCGGATCAGGTTCAGGATCGCCAGCATGACGAGGCCCGCGGCGACCCACACCACCCAGTACATGGATTCCAGCGCGAACAGCGCGTTGCCGGCAAGGCTGAAGGGGCCGACACCCAGCAACCCGTTCGGCCCGCCGGTCAGGCCCACCAGCTCGTTGAACAGCACGAAGACGATGGCGTTGAAGCCGAGCGTCGCCATGGCGAGGTAGTGGCCGCGCAGGCGCAGCGCCGGCAGCCCGATCACCACGGCCGACAAGGCCGCCACCGCCATCCCCAGCGGAATGCCGATCCACGGCTCCACCGCCAGCTTCGCCGACAGGGTGCCGCTGGTGTAGGCCCCCAGCCCGTAGAAGGCGCCGTGGCTGAGCGAGATCTGGCCGCAGAAGCCCATGATGGTGTTCAGGCTCGCGATCAGGATCAGGTTGATGCAGAACATGATCCCCAGCGACACCACGAATTCGTTGCCGGCGACGAAGGGAAAGGCGGCCAGCAGGATCCACACGGCGCCGAGCGTCGCGTGATCGCGGGTGAGGCCGCCGGCGGCGGGCTTCCGGCGCGGGCCGGCGGCCGTGGCACCGGTGGCGGGGCGGGTCATGACGTCGTCCATGTTGGCCATGTCCGTCACACCTTCTCCACCGCCGGCGTGCCCATCAGGCCGGTCGGGCGCCAGAACAGGATGACCAGCAGCACCAGGAAGGCGACCGCGTCCTTGAAGTGGGAGGAGATGTAGCCGCTGGCGAAAGCCTCCAGCAGCCCCAGCAGCAGCCCGCCCAGCAGCGAGCCGTAGAGGTTGCCCAGCCCCCCCAGCATGGCCGCGCTGAAGCCCTTGAAGCCGAGCATCGTGCCGTGGTCGTAGGAGGTGAAGGTCAGCGGCGTGATGATGGCGCCGGCCACCGCCCCGGCCATGGCGGCGATGCCGAAGGACCACAGGACGGTGGAGCGCACGCGGATGCCGGCCAGCTCGGCCGCGTCGCGGTCGGCCGCGGCGGCGCGCAGCGCCTTGCCCAGCAGGGTCTTTTCGAAGAACAGGTGGGCCAGCACCATGAAGGCGATGGTGATGGCGATGATCGACAGGGTCTGCGAATGGATGCTGGCCCCGGCCAGATGGACCGCCGTGTCGCCGGCGAAGCCCGGATAGCCGGCCGGGTTCTTGCCCAGCACCAGCATCACCGCACTCTTGGTGCAGATGGCGAGCCCGATGCTGATCAGGGTGATCAGCAGCGGCGTCGGCTTGGCGATCGGGAAGACGACAAGCCGCTCCGACGCCATGCCGACGCCCGTGACCACCAGCACCGCGAACAGGCAGGCGAGCCACACCGGCGAGGCCGTGGCCGTCACTGTGGCGGCGGCGACCATGCCGCCCATCATCACCCATTCGCCCTGGGAGAAGTTGATGGCGTCGGTGCTCTTGAAGATAACGTTGAAGCCGACGGCCACCAGCGCGTAGATGCTGCCGGTGCCGATGCCGGCGAACAGGAGCTGCAACACCGTTCCGGCGCTGTCCATCGCGGATCTCCTTGCAAGGCGGATGACGGGTGGGCGTGCGCCGCTAGAACGACCCCACCAGCGGGTGGTCGAAGCGGGGAATGTCGATCCCCAGCGTGGCGAGCTTCTCGCGCACCGAACCGGTGTAGGCGCGCAGCACGGCGGCTTCCTCGTCCGCGGTCGCGGCACCCAGCCCGGCGGCGGCGCTGATGGCATCGGCGGCGGCCTCGGCCGACGACGCGTTGGACAGCCACGCGCAGTGGAAGCCGGCCAGCTCGACCGTGCGCATGTGCTCGACCACCTCGTCGCGGATGGTCCGCCGCTCCTCCGCGCTCCAGCCCGGTGCGCGCTCCTCGGAGTAGAGCCAGCCGAAGGCGGCGTGCCGCTCCTTGTCGCCGATGCAGCGGTCGAGCAGCGCTGCGACCGCGGGGTTGGTCGCGTTGGCCCGGTGGGCGCGGAACAGCTCCAGCTCCAGCCCGTCCTCCACCGCGCAGTGCGTCACGACATAGGAATCAAGCGAGCGGGTGGCGTTCAGCGCGCGGGTGTGGAGGTTGCGGTTGAACAGCGCTTCGTAGGCGCGGGTCGCCGGCCGGGCGAAACGCCCGCCGAAGGCGCGGGCCATCCGGTCGAAACAGTCGCTGTGCCACGCCTCCTCCGTCCCGCGGACGGGCAGGAAGAATTTCGGGTCGGATTCCCGCCCGTCCTCCATGCAGAAGCGGACGAGGAGCGCCGCCGTCTCCTTCAGCCCGATGGATTCGATCCACAGCCGGCGGCTCCAGGTCAGGCGCGCCGCCTCGCGTTCCGCGACCCCGTAGGTCTCGGCCTTCAGCGTGGCCCAGGGGATGTCGCGCTCGGGCTGCCAGCGGTTGTCCTTGCCGGACTGGTAGAGGTCGCGGATGCCGTCGATGTGCGGCGCCAGCCGCAGCGGGAACCGCTTTTCGACGAAGAGCGGCGTCGGCCCGTCTATCGCGGTCGGCTCGATGGTGGCGGTCTGCATGGTCCGGTCCCGCTCAGAAATGGCCGATCTTGGGGTGATGGAAGGTCGGCAGATCGATGCCCAGCGCCTTCATGCGGTCGCGGATGCGCACCACGCTGTCCACGAAGACCGGCTTCTCCAGCTCCTCCACCGTGGAGCCCAGCCCGGCCTCCCAGGTCAGGCGGTCGGCCTCCACCTCGGCTATCGAGGCGGGATTCTCGGGGGCGAGCCAGGCGCTGTGGTAGCCGTTCAGCTCCACCTTCTCGATCATGGCGATGACCGCCTCCTCCACCACGCGGACCTGCTCCGGCGTCATGGAGGCGACCTGATGCTCCAGGAAGTACCAGCCGAATGCGCAGTGCCGCACCTCGTCGCGCATGATCAGACGGCAGATCTGCTGGGCGACCGGATCGCGCGTCACCTCGGTCAGGTGGCGGAAGACGTCGAAGGCGATCTCCTCCGCCGCGCAGACGAGTGCCGCGATGATCGCCTCCAGCGGCACCTCGGGGTCGAGGGCGGCCTTGCGCACGCCGTGGGTGGCGACGGAGCCCTGGAACAGGTCCTGCACCGGCTTTTCCAGATAGCCGCCCAGCTTCTCCGCCATGGTGAAGCAGACCTCGGCGTGGCGCGCCTCCTCCTGCGAACGGATGGTGAAGAAGAGCTGCATGTCGGACGGCCGGTCCTCCGTCACGAAACGCACCTGCAGGGCCGGGCTCTCCGAGATGGCGCCATACTCGCTCCACGCCCGCCGGCTCCAGTACTGGCGGGCGGCGAAAAGCTGCTCCTCGCTGTATTTGGACAGGTCGAGCTGGTCCCAGGCGATGTCGGTGCGCGGATCCCACTGGTTCTTGGTGGCGGCGTGGAACAGCTCGCGGATGCGGGGGATCTCGCTGTCGAAATTGACCGGAAACCGGTTCTCCGGCTGGTCGAGCAGCGTGTGGACGGCCATCATGGCCTGTTCCGGGGTCATCTGGCGGGTCAAGGGCATGGCACGGGTCCTTTGCCGGGGTGCGCGGACGGGAATGACGGAGCCGGGGGCCGGCACCGGAACGGTCCGGTGCCGGCCGTAACGCTCACTTGTAGTCGGCGAGGTTGAAGCGCCCGTCCTTCCAGTTCAGCATCACGATGTCGTCCTTGGTCAGGCCGGAGTGGCGGGCGGGCGTGAAGTTGAAGACGCCGCCGGCACCGTGCACGCCCTGGAGCGTTTCCAGCGTCTCGCGAACCTTCTTCTTGTCGCCCTTGCCGGTCTCCAGCGCCATGCGGGCGAGCTGGATGGCGTCGTAGGTCTGGGCGACATACTGGTTGGGGGCGCGGTTGTAGCGCTTCTGGAACTTCTCCATCAGCGTGGTGATGGCGGGCTTGGTGGGATCGTCGGCCGGAAGCTGGTCGCCAGCCGGGAACTTCACGCTGACCAGCAGCAGGTCCTTGGCCGCGTCGCCGGCGAGCTGCATGTAGCGCTGCGAGACGAAGCCGTAGCTGTGCACCAGCTTGCGGTCGCCGAGGCCGAGCTGCTGCGCCTGCTTCAGGAACACCACGCCGGCCGGGGTGACGGTCCAGCAGATGATCGCCTGCGCGCCGCTGTCGCGGATGCGGGTGAGCTGGGCGGTCATGTCCGTGTCGCTGGGGTTGAACGACTCGTAGACCGCCTCCAGCTTGCGCTTCGGCGCCAGCAGCTTCATCTGCTCCACCGCACTCTGGCCGAAGCCGCTGGAGTCGGCGAGGAGCGCCACCTTGGTGATGCCCGTCTTGGCGAAATAGTCGAACACGCGGTCGAGCACCGCGTCGTCGTCCACCGTGCTCTTGAAGGTCCACTGGCGCTCGGCGACCGGGGTGACGATGCCCATGGCGCCCTCGGTGCTGATGAAGGGCACGCCGGCCTGTTCGGCCATGGGCGCCATGCCCAGCGCGATGCCGCTCATGCTGCCGCCGCCGACGATGATGTCGACCTTGTCCTGGCCAAGCAGGCGGCGGGTGGCGCTCAGCGCCTTCTGGGTCTGGCTCTCCGCGTCGTAGAAGATCCACTCCACCTTGCGGCCGTTGATGCCGCCGGCGGCGTTGATCTCGTCCACCGCGATCTCCATGCCGGCCTTCATGTCCTCGCCCAGGAAGGCGGCAGGGCCGGTGACGGAGAGGATGCTGCCGATGCGGATGGGGTCCGCGGCCTGGACCGTACCGCCCCCGACTGCGAGGGCGAGGACGGCCGCCACGGCGGCCAGCGGGCCGCGGGCGGCGCGTTTGCGGAACAGCAGGTCGACGATACCGGTCATTGTTGCCTCTCCCTGTTCATGTCGGATCGTGTGGCGGGGATGATGCCCCGCGGAACTCAGCGGACCTTGGGCCGGGCGGGGGCCGGCTCGTGGCCGGCGGTGACCAGCCGAAGCTCGGACGACAGTTCGGTGATCCCGCCGGCGCCCTTGGCGACCGGGACGGTGACCACATAACGCGACTGGTCCGCGCGGTAGATGGAGTAGCCGGCCATCACCGGCCGCCCGGCCGTGTCGAGATAGACGAGGTGGCGGACCAGCACCGGGTCGCCCGGCAGGATCTGAAGGATTTCGGCAATCTCTCCGTCGGCCGAAGCCGCCTCGATCCGCATGACGCCGCGGTCCAGTTCGACGCGGGTCCGCAGCAGGTCGAGCAGCGAGCAATGCTCGACGCTGTCACGGTCGAAGGCGTCCTCGAAGTCCGTCAGGATGTAACGGTAATCGATGGAGATCGGGATGCCGCCGCTGCTGCGCAGCCGCTCCAGATGCAGCACCGGCGCGTCCTCCGCCAGACCCAGCGAGGCGGCGTAGCGCGGCGGGCACGGCGCCCGCTCGAAGCGGCGCAGGCTCAGCACCAGCGGCCGGCCGCGGTCGGCCCACTGGGTGATGAAGTCCATCTCCGGCGTGAAGCTCTCGTCCATCTTCTCGGCACCGACAAAGGTGCCGACGCCGCGCATGCGGGTCAGGTGCCCCTCGTTCACCAGCTCCTGCACCGCCTGACGGACGGTCATCCGGCTGACCTTGAAGATGCGGACCAGCTCGTCGTCGGTGTGGAAGCGCAGGTCGGAGCGGTCCCAGGCCGCGATCATCTGGATCAGCCGCCGCTTGATCTGCACGTAGAGCGGCAGGGGCGAGGACCGGTCGATGACCTCCACGGCGTCCGCGGCTGCTATGGTCGGTTGGCGCAGGGTCATGGTGTCGGACGCTCGGCCGTACAGTTGTATGGATGACTAGATAACATATCATCGCACGCCGGTTGGCAAGGGCAAAATGACCGTCCGGTGACAGAGTGGTTCGACATTTGCGATTGAGACGTATTTGCATTAGCGTCGGGATATGCCGCTCCTCTCACCGCCCTCCCCGCCGTGTCGCCGCCTCGCCGGCATCGCGTTCGCCGTTGCCTGTTTGTGGTCCGCCGGCGCGGGCGCGGAACCCGGCCATGGCTTTTCGCCGCTGGGTGCCCTGCGCTACCCGGCGCATTTTCCGCATTTCGCCTACGTGAATCCCGCGGCGCCCAAGGGCGGCGCATTGCGGATGGCCCGCATCGGCGGCTTCGACAGCACCAACACGCTTCGCTTTCCCGGCACGACGCCGGCGGAGCTTCGGACCATGGTGTACGACCGGCTCCTGATTCCGGCGGAGGACGAGCCGGCCTCCTACTACGGGCTGCTGGCGGAAACCGTGGATGTGTCCGACGATCTGCGCCGCGTCGCCTTCCGGCTGCGGCCGGAGGCGCGGTGGCACGATGGTGTGCCGGTGACCGCCCGCGACGTCGTCTTCACCTTCGACACGTTGAAGGCGCAGGGCGCGCCCTTCTACCGGCAGAGCTACCGGGCCGTCACGGCCGAGGCACCGGACGGGCGCACCGTGGTCTTCACCGCGGACGCGGCCGGCGACCGGGAGCTGGCCGGGCTGGTGGGCACCATGCCCGTCCACCCCGCCCATGTCTGGCGGGACGGCGCGGCGCAGGCGGCGACGCTCGCCCCACCGCTGGGCAGCGGCCCCTACCGCGTGGCGCGGCTCGACGCCGGGCGGACGGTGGTGCTGGAGCGGGTGGAGGATTACTGGGGCCGCGACCTGCCGGTGAACCGCGGGCGCTGGAATTTCGGCACGGTGAGTTTCGACTACTACCGCGACGACGGGGTGGCGCTCCAGGCGCTGATCGCCGACCGCATCGACCTGCGGGTCGAGGATGACGCCACCCGCTGGCTCACCGCCTACGACAGCCCGCCGCTCGCCGACGGGCGGCTCCGGAAGACGGTGCAGCGCACCGGCGGGCCGGGTGCCGTCACCGGCCTCGTCTTCAACCTGCGCCAGCCGCGTTTCCAGGACCCGCGCGTGCGGGAGGCCATCGCGCTGGCCTACGATTTCGACCGCGCCAACCAGCTTCTGTTCGGCGGGCTTTACGAGCGCGCCGACAGCCTGTTCGGCGGCCCCCGCTCCGAGCCGCCGCCCGCCGGTGACCGCCGCGGCGCTCTCCGCCGTGCGGCGGCGCTGCTGGACGAGGCGGGGTTCCCGGTGCGCGACGGCCGGCGGGTGGACGCCGCGATGGGCGCGCCCTTCACCGTCGAGGTCGCCTATCTCGACCACAGTCTGGTCCGGGTGCTCGGCCTGTTCGAGGCGGAGCTGGCGCGGTTGGGCATCGCGCTGGCCTACCCGTCGCTGGAACCGAGCGCCGCGCGGCAGCGCTTGCTCGACCACCGCTACGACATGGCGGCCTTGTCCTGGAGCCCGTCGCGCCTGCCCGGCCGCGCCGAGCGCCTGTTGTGGGGCAGCGCGCTCGCCGACCGGCCGGGCAGCTACGCGCTGGCCGGTGCCCGCGACGCCGAGCTCGATTCCGCCATCGACGCCATGCTGTCAGCCCGCAGCGAGGAGGCCGTCACCGGCGCCGCCACCGCCTTCGACCGCCTGCTGACGGCGCGCCGCTACATGGTGCCGTTCTGGCGCACGAACGCCGTCTGGATCGCACATTGGGACCGGTTCGGCCGGCCGGATTCCGACACGGCCACATCGCCGATCGAAAGCTGGTGGCGACAGCCGGAGTGACCGCGCGCGCGGCCCCAGGGTCCACGCCCGTTCAGAACCGCATCGTGGCGCCGACGATCGGCCCGCTCAGATCGATGTCCTGGCGAAGGATGCGTTCGTCGTGACGGAAGCTGAGATGGCGGTAGCCGGCTCGCAGGGTCGTGGACTGGGACACCTGGTAATCGACCGTTCCGAAGGCCTGCCACGTCAGATCATCGTCGCTTCCACCCCCGACGTCGCCATAGAGGCTGAGGCTCCACTCCGGGGTGAACCGGTAACGGTAGCGGGCACCGACGATCGCGTTCACCCAATTCATGTCCGGCTCGAAGCTGAGGCTCGGAAACAGGGCGCCATCAATCGTGAAGTCCGTCGAAAGACTGAACGCCCGGAAACCGATGCCGACATCGAGCATATGGGTGTCCGTTTCGACGGCGCGGTAGGTGCCCAGCGCCGACCCGATGATCTGTCCGACCTTGACGTTGCCGCCGGAGTAGAGACGGCCATCGGTCTTGACGCTCGATTTGACGGAAATCGCCATCAGGTCGGCGGTGATCCCGAACGCCCCATAGCGAACCTCGCCGGCGAGCATCACCGGAATCTTGTTCAGTTTCGTCAGCACGTCCCCGAAGTCGGCGCTCGCCTCCAGCGGTGGCGCGTTCGGTATCGGTCCCGTCACCGTGCCGCTGATCCCCGCAACCCAGACGTAGGGCGTGATCGCCACCGACCATGGAGACTCGTCAGCGGCGAAAGCCGGCGTCGTCGCCATGGCCGCGATCGGAAGCATCCGGCCAACCCAGCGAAGGCCGGCCGTCACCCGTTGCCACACATTGTTCATTCTTCGCTCCAGAAGGGCACGTTCAGTAAAAGGAAGCGGAGTGGCGATCAGGCAAAGCGTCAGTATCCCGGCGGCGCCGTAACCACCACGTAGGCGACGTTGCCATTCACATAGCTGCGGTTGTACCAGATCGTGTCACACCGGTAGTAGCTGACCCCGGTCGACACCACGACAACGGGCGTGCAGGGAAGGACCGTCACATAGGTCGGCGCTGCGGCCTGGGCGGTGGCGGCACCGGCCACGAAACCGACCGCGGCACCGACCGCAGCCCCCGCGATCGCGTAGCCCCACTCGTCGTCATCGTCGTCGTAGTAATAATTCCGCCCATCCCAATTGTTGGCGACGCTCTGGGCGGCATCGGTGCGTGCCTGCGTGCGTTCGGTCTGTCCGTCCTGGCGGGATTCCGTGCGTTCGGTCCGCTCGCCCTGGCGGATTTCCGTCCGCTCGGTTCGCTCCGCGGCGTTGGACGTGCGCGTGTCGGACCGTTCCTGCGCGCGGACCTGCTGGGTTTCCGCTCGCTGCTGCGACCGTTCCGTGGCACCGCTCTGGCGGCTCTCGGTTCGCGCGGTCGCCGCACGCTGCCCCGAACGCTGCGTCGCCCCGGCCTGACGCGCCGCCGTCTGCCGCGAGCTTCGCGGCGCGGAGAAACCACCGCTCGCTCCCGGACCGGATCGCGCGAAGCCGGCCTGACCGGACCGGCCACCGCCGCGCTCACGCGCAGCCGCGTCGTTCAGGAGCGGTCCCGCCACCAGCGCGATGGACGCAGCCGCGGCAACAACGATACGGGCCATACGGATCTTCATTTTCCGGCTCCTTCGGCGCTTCCGGGAGTCTTCGACGGAGCACCGGCCTCATCGCGGCGGACACGAAGCAGGAAGGGGATCCGCTCGGCATCGGCCGGCGGGTTGAAAGCCAACCCCGCGGTCGATGGATCGGGGTCGATGATCCAGTCCGTCAAATCCGCCCGGAACTGGGGCTGACCGTCCTCGGTCTTGTAGGTGATGGTCACCCGCTGGGGCAGTGCTGGTCCTTCGACGGGAACCCAGACCTGGAAGTCCACGCCTTCCGTCCGCCCCACCAGATGATCGGTCGGGACCGCCGTCAGGACGTCCGTTTCGACCCGCTCCACCTCGATCACCCGCCGGGCCAGTTCATCGGGCAGCGTGGTCACGAACAGGAGCGCGAGCGGGAGCCGCACGTCGAGGTCCTGGATCAGCGTGCGCACCGCGTCGTCGATCGTACCCGGCCGATCGAAGCGGCCATACACGTTCTCCTTCGGGTCATAGACGGTGATCGCCGTCCCGTCGAACGACACGGTGGAGCGCGCTCCATTGCTCTCCTGGACCTCCATGCGCAGACGGTCGGGGCGGACGAGCGCGATCGAGCGATGCTCGCGGTAGGAGATCTTCTCGCCCGACTCCTGAAGCACGTCGTAGTCCGCGCGAATCGTGAGCTTCAGTCCCTTCGCCCGGGCGAGCGTGTCGGCCATGCGCATGAGCGTGGCCGACGCCCCGTCATCGGCGGGGATGGCCGCCGGGGCATCGGTGCCCCGGTCGGATCCCGCCGCGTTGGCCGCCGACACCGTTATCACCGCCGTGCAGACCACCGCGCACAGAGACCACATCCAGCGCTTCATCGTTGCCCCTCGATCCCTTGATCCGCCCTTCCCATGCCCCACCCTTGATCACTTCCTGGGCAACACCACGATCGACAAGGCTTCCATGTACACGGCCTGGACGAGCTCGCCGACGCGGAAATCCTTCATGGTCTGGCGGAAGGGCTCGTCGGTCGTGACCAGGGAGAAGGCGTTGCCGAGCGGGCCGACGAAGGTGATCTCGCCAGAGTCGGCATTGATCCGCGTGATGCTGACGACCGCGGAAACCTTCATTTCCACGAACAGGCCGGGCTTGTCACCGGGCGCAGCACGGCTGGCAACCTCCTCGATCTGCAGGGTCGGGGTATCGCCGGAGGGCCGCTTCAGATCGAGCATCCCGGCCACCTGGCTGTTCAACTCGACCCTGTCGCCGACGGCGATCTGATCGAAGTTGCGCACCTCGGCGCTGGCCTTGATGACCCGGCTGTTGCCGTTCGGCGCCTTGACGGTGACGGTGCGGGCCGCCTTGTCGATCGCGGTCACAACCGCCTCGATCTTCATCGACTCGATCTGGCTCTGGACCGTGGCCGCCTCCGCCATGGTCCCGGGGACGGCCAGGAACGGCGCGATCGTCAAAGCACCAAGGAGTACGCCACGCGCCGCAATTGGAAACATCATCTCGATTCCTCGTCCGTGTTTTGTGGATGCAACCCCGGTGAGACGCCGGCACACCGGTGCATCCTCGTGCGATAACGACGGTAGTTTGATACTCCAGCCTCGTCAGCCACCATCCATGCGGGTGATCTTCGAGCCATTCAGCCCCATTCCGGCCATCAGGCCGGACTGGTCGAAGACGAAGGCGTAGACATCCTCCATCAGGGTGGTGGTCGAGGCGGATCGCGCGAACCCCTGATCCACGATCACGACGCTCGGACCGACGCCCACTTCCCAGCCGTCCGACCGCTCCAGGTACCGCAGCCCCTCCTCCTTCATGAAGAAGAGGGCGTAGCCGTATTTCTGGACGCCGGCCTGCAGGCCGTAGGAGGCGGCGGCCAGGCGATACCGGCCCGCGGTCTTTCCCGAACGGAGCAGCACGCCCGTTCCCGTCTGCCCGCCGATCAGGAGCCCGGCCTTGACGATTTCCGGGAAGACCAGCACGGCAACGGCCTTGCGTCCCATTTACTTCGCAACGGCGTTGCTCCGGTAAAGCGACTGGAGGGCGTCCCGTGCGTCGCGCTCCAACTGCGCATCGGCCAGCGCCGCTGCCGGCAGGGCCATGGTCAAGACGGATGCCGAAAGGAGAATGAGTGAATCGCGGCGCGTGATCATGATATCGACCCCTTCCCAATCCCTGTTCCGATACCGCCCCTCGATCCGCGCGTGGGCGGTGCGCCTTACATGTCCACCCGGTCGATGGCCCAATCCACCGTGGGGATGTTCGGCAGCTCCCGACCGTCGTCCACGCCGATTTCCGCCGCGATGATCGTGTTGAGCTTGGCGTTCATCGCCATGGTCAATTCGGCATTCACCGACTTGTCCTTGCTCAGATTGACCATCTCCGTCGGATCCTTTTCGAGGTCGAACAGCTCCACGTCGTTGAACTTGTAGAGCTGGTCGATCGTCTCCGGCGTGTTGTGCTCGATGGGGGCGAAATAGCGGCTGAACTTGTACCGGCCATCGAAGACGGTGCGGAGGCTGCCGCGCTTCTTCAGGTCCGGCAGGTATCGCTGCTTCGCCAATTCGAAGAAGACGTTCTTGCCGGCGGCCTTTGCCTTCGCGTTCCGCTCGATGATGGTGGCGTCGTTGAGCGCCAAGCCGCTGTAGGTGAACAGGATCGAGTCGCGGGCGGCGTGGACACCCGCCGCGCTCGGGTTGGTCATCACCCCCGACAAATCCTTGCCCGGCAGTTCCGCACCCGCCAACTCCGCCATGCGGCCTGCGGGAACCCCCGCCATCGACAGCAGGGTCGGGACGACATCGATGTGCGAGGTCAGTGCCTTGCAGTCCTGGCCGCCCTTGACGTCGGGGTGGACCATGTAGAACGGAAGGTGGGTCACCTCCTCATAGGCGAAGGGTCCCTTGCCGCGCATCCCGTGGGCGCCCGCGGCCTCGCCATGGTCGGTCGTGTAGATGATGATCGTATCATCGGCGAGGCCGAGATCTTCGAGTTCCGTGAGGATCCGCGCGAGTTGCGCGTCCACGCTGCGCGTGCAGTTGATGTAGTAGTCGATGAAGCGGCGCCAGCGGTCCTGGTCCGGCGGGATGTTGCCCAGCACATACCCCCAGGCCTTCATGAACTCGCCGTGCGCTTTCGGGCGGCCCGGCGCGTCCAGCGGCTCCGTCAGGTTCGCCGGCACCGGCTCGTCCCAGGTCGCCTTGTAGATGGGATGGTTCGGAGCACGCGCGGCATGCATCATCAGGGCGCCGGTGTCCTGCTGCTGCTCGCCCGGCGCATCGGCGTTGTAGTACATGATGTCGTGGGGGTTGACGAGGCTCACGAACAGGCACCACGGCTTTCCGCTGTCGGACAGCGGGCGCCCGTTGCGGCGCAGCCAGGTCACCGCGCTTCCGGATATCAGATGGTCGAACTGGTATCCGCCCAGCGTGTGGCCGATGATGTCGCCCGGCCCGTGATAGTCGGAGAACCCGAGCTTATCCATCTCCGTGGTGAAGAGACGGTCGGGGTCCTGACTGTCGAACGCCTTGGTGAGGTGCCATTTTCCCTTGTACGCCGTGTAGTAGCCGGCCTTGCGCAGCATGTGCCCGATGGTCGACACGCCCGGACGCAGCCCCTTGATCCAGGGAACGTCGCAGTTCTCGAACATCCCGTTGTTCGGCGTCGTCAGGCCCGTCATCACCACGCTGCGCGACGACGTGCACATGGTCGCCGGGCAGTAATGCGAATGGAATGTGGTGCCGGAACGCATCATGCGTTCCTGTCCTGGCATGCTCAGGCCCGTCGGCCATGTCTTCCGGTAGCGTTCCTGATCGGAGAAGACGAACAGGACGTTCAGCTTGCGCGCGGCCGGCGCGGCCTTCACCGGCGCGGGCGCACCCTGCGCCATCGCCCCACGCCCCATGGTGGCGGAGGCTGCCGCCGCTCCGATGCCGAGACCGAGAAGCCCCCGCCGTGACAGGGCCGGCGCCTCCGTCAACGCCGCGCCGAGAGTGTCGGCGACCGTATCCGTTGCCCGGCGGGACGAGTCGTCGGTATCGGCGGAATGGATCATGTGGTGTCTCCCCCTGAGCCCGCGCGGTACAGCCGCATGGCGAATCGACATCCATATTCCGGACCCCCACCCATTCGGGCTATCCGAAATTAGCATGCTCCATCATCCGAATGATACCAATTGAAGAAAATGTTCGATTGAAAGGGATCGGGAGCTGCCGTAGGAGATATGCGCAAGAGCAGCAAGGAGCGGCCGATCGGATCGTCGGCTTCGCGAAATAACCGGTGTGACCACACAGGGAGCGGTCTCGTGAACGACCGGAACGGGCGCTGATGACGTTGGTGTTTCGCGCAGGCAACGCCGGCGGTGAACAGTTTCTGGACGTTCAGAGCATGATGGCGTCGATTCTGCGGGGCTGGCCGCACCAAACGGTCCAGACATCGCCGGGTCCCGGCAGAGGCCATCAAGTCTTCATCGAAACCGAAGCCGTGCGTTTGGATACGGGAGTTTGGTCCACCGGGCACGTGATCAACGGAACGGTCGCCCCGAACACGATCGGCATCGGATTAGTCGATGGCGACCCATCGCAGGTCCGGTTTTGCGGACGGTCGCTCACACCGTTTCGAATCCCCCTCGTCCAACCCGGTGTGGAGTTCGAGTTTGCCGCACCGCCATCGATCGCGGCCATGGTGTTGACGATCGATCGTGCCGTTTTCGAGCGTCATGCCGAAGCGCTCGTCCGCACGGACATGACGCCCGGTTCCTCCTATGAATTGTGCCTGCCCAGCCCCGAACACGGGATGAATGTCGTGCTTCGCCTGAAAGCGATTCTTTCGGAGCTGCGCCGGCTACCCGCGAGCGTTCAATCTCCGCAAGTCTCCAAACTGGTCACCGATGATATCCTCTCCTTGCTGCTGACCTCCACAACGCCGATGTTGCAGAGAATTGATCCGCCGCATCGGCAGCACCTGGCCAGGAAGGCGGCGTCCATGCTGCGCCAGGAGGCGAATTCTCCCCTCTCGATCCGGGAATTGTGTGAGCGCCTGGGAATCAATTGGCGGACGCTGAACATGGGGTTCCGCGAACTCTACGGTGTTCCGCCGAAAACCTACATGCGCCTGTCCCGGCTGCACCATGTCCGGCGCGTTCTGTCCGAGGCCGATCCGGCCACGACCAACGTGACAGCCGTGGCCGTGTCCTGGGGATTCTTCCAACTCGGCCGCTTCGCGGTCGAATACCGTCAACTCTTCGGCGAGAAGCCCAGCGACACCTTGTGGAAGTACGACCGACTCCAGCCGGTTCAAACACTCCGCCGGGCGGTGTGACGCCCAAACGAAGGCCACATCGCAGGGATCGGCATTATCCTCGTCGCTTCCGCGATTTGTGGGCATGCCGCGCGCCTGATGAGGATCAACCACGGAACGCCCACGCCACAAGAAGGGGGGCTGGCGGACCCGATACGATTCGAACGTACGACCTCTGCCTTCGGAGGGCAGCGCTCTATCCAGCTGAGCTACGGGTCCTCGCTGGTTCGGAGCGCACCATAGGGCAGACGGTTGGCAAAGGCAAACACTCAGTTCACGGTCGCTGCCGAAACGCGCGGAGTCCACTCAGCCATTGCTTGCCAGACGGAACATCCGCTGCCAGCATGATCGCCGTCAGGGATCAGGGCCTCGGGCATGGGACACATCCGCTTCACCGCGAATCTGCAACGCCACGTGCCATGCCCGGATCAGCCGGTCCGCGGCTCCACGGTGCGGGCGGCGTTGGACGCGGTGTTCACGGAGAACCCGCGGCTCCGCTCCTACATACTCGACGAGCAGGGGCGGCTGCGTCGGCACGTCAATGTCCACATCAACCAGCGCGCCGTCACCGACCGGACCCATCTTTCGGATCCGCTGGCGGACGCGGACGACCTGTACGTGTTCCAAGCGCTTTCGGGAGGGTGAGGCATGGGTGCGGTCCTCCACGTGGCCAGCCGCAAGGGGCTTCTGCAATTCGGCAACCGGGGCCCCGGTTGGAGTCTGGACCGGGAATCCTTCCTTGGTGACCCGGTGACCGCCGTGCTGGCCGATGGCCGTGACGGCACGCTCTACGCCGCGCTCCGCCACGGCCATTTCGGGGCGAAGCTGCACCGTTCCGACGATGGCGGGCGGCGCTGGACCGAGCTGCCCGCCCCCGCCTTCCCGCCGGCCGAATCGTCCGACCACCAGGCGCCGGCGGTGGACATGGTGTGGACTCTGGCCGCCGGCACCGCCGACGAACCCGGTGTGCTGTGGGCCGGCACGCTGCCGGCGGCGCTGTTCCGCAGCGACGACCGCGGGGCGAGCTGGTCGCTCGTGGAAAGCCTGTGGGCCGTGCCGGAGCGGGCACAATGGTTCGGCGGCGGCTACGACCTGCCGGGTCTCCACTCCATCCACGCCGACCCGCGGGACGGGCGGCGGTTGACCGTCGGCATTTCCTGCGGCGGCGTGTGGACGAGCGTGGACGGCGGCGCTGGTTGGACGCTCGGCGGCCACGGGCTGCGGGCGGCGTACATGCCGCCGGACAGCGCCGACGACCGCGCGGTCCAGGACCCGCACCGCCTCGCCCACTGCGCGGCGGCACCCGACACCGTGTGGTGCCAGCACCACAACGGCATCTTCCGGTCGGAGGACGGCGGCCATCACTTCACCGAACTGGCGGAGGTGCCGCCGTCGGCCTTCGGATTCGCGGTGGCCGCCCACCCGCGGGACCCCGCAACCGCGTGGTTCGTGCCGGCGGTGAAGGACGAGTGCCGGGTGCCGGTGGGCGGACGGCTGGTGGTCACCCGCACCATCGATGGCGGCCGCAGTTTTGAGCCGCTTGGCAACGGACTGCCGGACACGGGCTGCTACGATCTCGTCTACCGCCACGCGCTGGATGTGGACGCCGCGGGGCAGCGGTTGGCGCTGGGTTCCACAACCGGGAATTTGTGGGTGGGGGAGGAAGGCGGCGAACAGTGGGTGCCGGTCAGCACCCACCTGCCGCCCATCGCCCAGGTGGCTTTTGCCCCGGCGGCGTTCGGCTGATCGTCACTCCGCCGCGACGGCGCCCAAGGGGGCGGCGACCGGCGGGGTGCGCACCGCCGCGTCGTAGGCCTTGACCAGCGCCTCGCTGATGCGGCCGGGGGTGAAACGGTGCTCGCCGATCTCGCCGACGGGGGTGACCTCGGCGGCGGTCCCGGTCAGGAACACCTCCTGCGCGGTCGCCAGCTCCTCCGGCCGGATGGCCCGCTCAACCACCTCGATTCCCAGATCGCGGGCCAGACCGACCACCGTCTGCCGGGTGATGCCGTCCAGGAAGCTGTCGGGCTTCGGCGTGTGCAGCCTGCCGTCGATGACGAGGAACAGGTTGGCGCCGGTGGCCTCGGCCAGCAGACCGCGGTGGTCGAGCATCAGCGCGTCCTGGAAACCTTGGGCCTCCGCCTGATGCTTGGACAGGGTGCAGATCATGTAGAGGCCGGCGGCCTTCGCCTCGGTCGGCGCGCATTCCGGGGCCGGGCGGCGGTAGGGCGCCCACATCAGCCGGATGCCCTTCATCTTCGCCTCGGGGCTGAAGTAGCTGGGCCACTGCCACACGGCGATGGCGACATGGATGCGGCTGGCCTGCGCCGACACGCCCATCATCTCGCTGCCGCGCCACGCCACCGGGCGCACATAGGCGTCGGCAAAGCCCATCTCCTTCACCACGAGACGGGTGGCCGCGTCGATCTCCGCCACCGAATAAGGGAGCTGGAAGCCCAGCACCTCGGCCGAGCGGGCGAGGCGCGCCGAATGTTCGGTCAGCTTGAAGACGTTGCCGCCGTAAACCCGCTCGCCTTCGAACACGCTGCTCCCGTAATGTAGCGCGTGCGAGAGCACATGCAGCTTGGCGTCGCGCCAGGGCACCAGCGCGCCGTCGTACCAGATCACGCCGTCGCGGTCGTCGAAAGGAAGGATGGACATGGTACCAGTGACCTCGGGTTAGCCTTGTCGTGGCGTTGTTGTACGTTTATGTCCCTCTGAACGCTTCCAACGTAACAAACCGCATCGAACACGTCAACATGGCTGACATAAAAGCGGGCGTGAACCAGCTATTCCTCCGCGAGGAGGAGCTGCGAACCGGCATGGAGCTGCTGTTCTACGCCTACCGCGAGTTCACCGCGGAACCTGACGACATCCTGGCGCGAATCGGCTTCGGCCGGGCGCACCACCGCGTCATCTACTTCGTCGGCCGCTACCCGGCGATCACGGTGTCGGAGCTGCTGGCGATCCTGAAGATCACCAAGCAGAGCCTGAGCCGCGTGCTGGGTGAGCTGGTGCGCGAAGGCTACATCAGCCAGGCCACCGGCCAGCGCGACCGCCGGCAACGCCTGCTGGAGCTGACCGAGAAGGGGACGGAGCTGGAGCGCCAGCTTTCCGAGACCCAGCGCCAGCGCATCGCCCGCGCCTACCGCATGGCCGGGGCCGAGGCGGTGGAGGGCTTCCGCAAGGTCATGATGGGCATGCTCGACGACGACGACCGCGCCAAATTCGCCCCGCCGGTGCCGCCGCGGCTGGCGGCGGTGAAGCGGTAGGGACGGGCCCTCCCCCACCCCACAACGGACACTCGACAAACGCCCCGCCGCGTTGCACCAAGGCGGCCGTCTCTCCGCACCCGCCGGTGTCCCATGCTCACCCCGCAGCCGCTCCATCCGCCCGTGTTCTCGCCGGAGGGGATCCCGACGACGCCGTGGGGGTTGCTGTGGCTGTTCGTGCGGCGGCGGTATCTCGGCCGCACCATCCTGCTGAACCTGACGGCGGCCGGCGGCATCCTGTTGATGGGGCTGGAGCCGGTGGCGCTGAAGGCGCTGGTGGACGGGCTCGCCCGCGGCGGCGGGTGGAGTGCCGAGGTGACCTGGTGGGTGGTGGCGCTGGGCGGGCTGTGGGTCGCCTCGGCGGCGTTCAACCGGGCCCGCGAGGTGGTCGACCTGTACACCTCCCCGGCGCTGCGCCACGAGGTGCAGTTCTACCTGTTCGCCCACCTGATCGACCACTCCCCCCGCTACTTCCAGGACAATTTCGCCGGCAAGCTGGGGCAGAAGATCAAGCAGGCCGGGCAGAGCATCATCCAGCTTCTCGACATCCTGTCGAACGACATCGTGCGCATCCTGGTCATCCTGACCATGAGCATGGTGCTGCTCTACACCGCGCACCCGCTCTTCGCGTGGCTGCTGATCGGCTGGACGGTGATTCAGACGGTGGTTTCGGCGAAGCTCGCCAGGCACTGCCTGAAGCTCAGCCACGCCTATTCGGACGAGGTGTCCGCCTCCACCGGCAAGATCGTCGACGTGATCACCAACGTGGAGCTGGTGCGCGCCTTCGCCCGCAAGCGGCACGAGTTCGGGCTGCTGTCCGACGCGCTGCTGACGGAGTTCGAGGCGTCGAAGCGGCTGCGCTGGTTCTACGTCAAGATGTGGTTCGTGCTGTTCAACGGGCTGCTGGTCTTCCAGATCGCGCTGATCGCGCTGGCGGTGACGGAGGCGGCGGCCGGGCGGATGAGCGTCGGCGATGTCGCCATGGTCTTCTCGCTGTCGAGCATCGTCGGCTACAACGTCTACGGCCTGTCGACACGGTTCCTGAACTTCTTCGAACAGCTCGGCACCCTGTCCGGGGCGCTGGAGATCGTGGTCCGCCCGCACGAGATCCAGGACCCGCCCGGCGCCCCGGCGCTGCGCGTGGACCGGGGCGCCATCGAGTTCCGCGACCTGCGCTTCGCGCATATGGACGGCACCACCGTGTTCGACGGGCTGTCGCTGACCATCCGGCCGGGGGAGAAGGTGGGGCTGGTCGGCCCGTCGGGTGCGGGCAAGAGCACGCTGATCAAGCTGCTGCGCCGGCAGTTCGAAGCGCAGCACGGGCTGGTGCTGATCGACGGGCAGGACGTCGCCGCGGTGACGCTGGAGTCGGTCAACCGCGCGGTGGCGGAGGTGCCGCAGTCCCCCGCCCTGTTCCACCGCAGCATCCGCGAGAACATCGCCTACGCCCGCCCCGACGCCGACGAGGCCGCCGTGCGTGAGGCGGCACGCAAGGCGCACTGCCACGGCTTTATCCTGGAGCGGACGCAGGGCTACGATTCGGTGGTGGGGGAACAGGGGGTGCGGCTGTCCGGCGGCGAGCGGCAGCGCATCGCCATCGCCCGCGCCTTCCTGAAGGACGCCCCCATCCTGGTGCTGGACGAGGCCACCAGCGCGTTGGACAGCGAGACCGAGCACCTGATCCAGGACGCGCTGTGGGAGCTGTTCCAGGGCCGCACGGTGATCGCCATCGCCCACCGCCTTTCCACCGTCACCGGCATGGACCGCATCGTCTATCTGGAGAAGGGCCGCATCCTGGAAACCGGCAGCCATGCGGAACTGGTGGCCCGCAACGGCGCTTACGCGCGGCTGTGGGCGCGGCAGGTCGGGGGCTTCCTCCCGGCATAGGCGGGTATGTCCGGTCCGGACTATCGTCCGCGGCGCGCGCGAAATGATATGGTATGCCAAATATCCGTGAAGGCAACCATGGCCGACCGTGCCCCCGTCACCGCCTTTCCCACCCACGCCGTCACCAACCAGCCGACGGAGTATCTGCCCTGCGACCTCTGGGCCACCGATGCGCCGCTGCGGGATGCGGTGCGGCGGGAGGGGGCCGCCTGGGCGGAGCCGGCGCTGGCCTCGCTGGGGACCGCGGCGGGAAGTGAGGCGGTGATGGCGCTGGGGGAGCTTGCCAACCGGCACCCGCCTCGGCTGCGCGCCTTCGACGCGCGCGGGCGGCGGCTCGACGAGGTGGAGTTCCACCCGGCCTATCATGAGCTGATGACGCTGGCGTTCGGGCGGCGGCTGCACGCGATCGCCTGGGCCCACCCGCGGCCGGGCGGGCATGTGGCGCACGCCGCACTCGGCTATCTGCTGACGCAAGCGGAGGCCGGCGTTCTGTGCCCGGTCGCCATGACCTACGCCGCGGTGCCGGTGCTGCGCGCGCAGCCCGATCTGGCGGCGGCGTGGCTGCCGCGCCTGCTGTCCGACCGCTACGACGGCCGCGCCCTGCCGGTGTCGGAGAAGACCGGTGCCACCATCGGCATGGCAATGACGGAGAAACAGGGCGGCTCCGACGTGCGCGCCAACAGCACCCGCGCAGCACCACTCGGCTCTGCCGCCGGACCGGGGGCGGAGCACGCGCTGACCGGGCACAAATGGTTCTGCTCCGCCCCCATGTCGGACGCCTTTCTGACTTTGGCCCACACGGACAAGGGGCTGTCCTGCTTCCTGGTGCCCCGATGGCGGCCGGACGGGACACGCAACGCCATCCGCCTCCAGCGGCTGAAGGACAAGCTGGGCAACCGCTCCAACGCCTCGGCCGAGATCGAGTACGATAAAGCCTGGGCCGTCATGGTGGGAGAGGATGGGCGCGGCATTGCCACCATCCTGGACATGGTGCACCACACACGGCTCGATTGCGCCATGGCGGCGGCCGGGCTGATGCGCGCGGCGCTGGCCCGCGCGCTCCACCACGCCACCCACCGCACCGCCTTCGGCCGCAACCTGCGGCGCCACCCGCTCATGGGCGCGGTGTTGGCCGATCTGGCGCTGGAGGTGGAGGCGGCGACCGCCCTGGTGATGCGCGTCGCCCGCGCCTTCGACGAGGCGGAGGCCGACACCGCGCCCCATCCCTTTGCCCGCCCCTTCGCCCGGCTGGCGGTCGCCGTCGCCAAATACTGGATCACCAAGCGCTGCCCGGCGGTCGTCGGCGAGGCGCTGGAGTGTCACGGCGGGAACGGCTACGTCGAGGAGGGCGGCATGCCCCGGCTTTACCGCGAGGCGCCGCTGAACGCCATCTGGGAAGGCTCGGGCAACGTCATCGCGCTCGACGTGCTGCGCACGCTGGAGCGCGAGCCGGGCGCGCGTGACGCGCTGGAGGACGAGCTGGCCGTGATCCGCGGGATGGACGGGCGGCTCGACGCCCGGATCGCCGACATCCGGGCGATGCTGTCCAACCGCAACGCGCTGGAGTTGCAGGGACGGCGGCTGGTCGAGCGGCTGGCGCTGGCGCTCCAGGCCGGGCTGCTGCTGCGCCACGCGCCGGGGGCGGTGGCCGACGCCTTCTGCGCGAGCCGGCTGGGTGGCGACTGGGGGCTTGTGTTCGGCACCCTGCCGCCGGGCGTGGACGTGGTGGCGATCCTGGCGCGGGCAGAAGGGTGAGCGGGGCGTGGCGGCGGCGGATCGCCCCCCGCGCCACACCCTTGCCGGCGCTCAAGGAATCAGGGACAGCACCCGGTCGAGCACCCCCACGATCTTTGCCGCAAGCCCGACCGCCTTGACGATGCGGTCGATCTCCCTCTTGACCTGCTCCAAACGCTTGGCCGCCGCCTTGAACGAGGGCGTCAGCGCTTGGTAGTCGGCGCTTCTGGCCTCCAACGACAGGCGTAGGATCGCGGCCATCTCCTCGTAGATGACCGTCATCGCGGAGAACACCAGATCCTTGTCCTCGGCCGTGTTCGCCGCCGCGTGGGCGTAGGCCAGGAGCTTGTGGGCCTCCTCAAGAGCCGCATAGGCGTCGTCGTACGACATTGCCGTCAGGGTATCGCTGGGCATGGCGTGTCACCTGTGGTCAGGGTCTGGCTGGTCAGGGTTTGGCGTATTGATAGATCGCGGCGATGGCCGTGACCTGATCTGCGAACGCCTGGACGGCGGCCCTCACACGGGTCTCCTCGGCCCCCTCCGCAAGCGTGCGGTGCGCCGTGACCATGGCCCGCAACGCGTCCTGGACACCGGCGAGCGCATCGCCCCACACGGCGTACCGACCCAGCCGCTGGTTTGCGGTGTCGTACAGCCCGGCAAGGTCCGCATCCCCTCGCGGCGTCTTCGACAGCTTGTTCAGCAGGGTCTCCCACGCCGCTGTTTCCTGCACGAGGCTTGTCTTCATGAAATTTTTCAGGTTGTTCGGCGTGTCCGGCGTGCCGATGTCGCGGGTCAGCAGCTCGCTGATCCTGACGACGTTCTCGTGCTGTTGCTTGGCGACCTCGGTGATCGCGGTCTTCTGCTTGTAGACGATGATGAATTCACCGATCGCGCGGACTGCCGCGGCGCCGACCTGGAGTGCCTGCGGGTTGTCGGCGAACAGGCCGCCCCCCTGGAAGGCCTTCAGCTTGTCCGCCAGAGCCCGCGTGTTGGCGTCGAGCTCGCTGATCGGGGCGGCTCCGGCGACTTCGGTGAGGCGGTCCGCGTAGAGCGCCAGAGCGGCCAGAGCGGTGAAGCGGCTGTCCCGCGCCTCGGCGGACATCAGCGGCTTGAGCTGGAGCGTCGCGCCCCGCCCGCTGTACAGATCGTTGATCTTGGTGGCACCCTGAACCTGACGATAGGCATCGTCGGTCAGGATGAACGCGTTCTTTGCGTTCGTCGCGGTGGCCTTGGCGGCGACGCCGAACGCCGCCACCGGCTCGCGGTAGGTCGGCGCACACGCCGACACCATGAGCAGGACAAGAAATGCCCTTGCCGAAAATGCTTTCATCGCACCCCTCTCTTCCCCGCATCCGACGATGCGGCGTGCCGATTTGTCCGGTTCTTCGAGGCCAAGAGACAACACGATACACGGCCGGACCCAGCTGGGTCCGACGAGGCCATCCGTCGGCGGATGGCCGGAAATCAATCCTTGCGGTACGACATTCCGGGCGGACTCCCGACCGGCGATTCACACCATGCACAGCTTGGCATGGAAATACCTCCGCCAATTGGCGGCTAATGGAGCAAAAACAATCTTATTTCCATACCAACTCTACCGTCAAGATGATTGTTTCGAAAATATTCGACCCACGAGGGTATGCACCTGTCGCCGGGCGTGTCGTGGAACGGCGCCCGCCCTCACGTCGCCAGCGGCAGGGCCACGGTCATCCGGAAGCCGCCGGTCTCGCGGTTCTCCGCCTTGATGCGGCCGCCCACCGCTTCGACGTGGCGGCGCACGATCCACAGGCCGATGCCGAAGTGGGTGGCGCCCGCGGTGCCGCTCGCCTTGGCGTCGGCGGGAAGGCCGCGGCCGGGCTCGCGGTTGGAGAAGTAGCGTTCGAAGATGCGCGGCAGGTTGCCGGGATCCACCCCCGGCCCCTCGTCCTCCACCACCAGCAGGGCGAAGCCGTCCTTGCGCGTCAGGCGGACGCTCACCGCACCACGGTCGGGGGAGAAGCTGACGGCGTTCTCGACCAGATTCTCGACCACCGTCTCCAGCATCTCCTCGCCCGCCCGCACCACGAGGCCCGGCGCGATCCGGGTGTCGAGCCGCAGGCTGCGGTCGGCGAGCAGGCCGGCGTAGCTGCCGGTCATCCGTTCCACCAGCCCGGACAGGTCGATGCGGCGGCGTGGCGGGGCCAGCGTGTCGGCCGCCGTCTCGTCCATGCGGCGGGCGAAGGAGACGAGACCGTCCAGCTTGTCGATGGATGCCTCGATCATCGCCAGCGCGCGGCGGCAGCGGGTGTCCTCCGGCGGCAGGGTGCGGCGCAGGGGCTCCGTGGACTGGCGGATCACCGCGATCGGCGTCTTGAAGGCGTGGGCATTGTCCTCCGCCGCGCGGCGCAGCGTGTCGGCGGAACTGCGCAGCGTCTCGACCAGCCGGTCGAAATCCTCCGCCACGCCGGACAGCTCCGGCACCGTGTTGCCGGCGGCGAAGCTGCTCTGCCCGGCGTCGCCGTTCACGATTTCCCGCGCCAGGTCGCGGAAGCGCCGCAGGCTGTGCCAGACACCGGTCAGCACCGCCAGCACCAGCGCCGCCATGCCGATGTAGATGAAGGCCGCCGCCTGCACCGACGCCGTGGCCCAATAGGGACGGCCGACCGAGGACGCGAGGTAGCCCGCGGTGGAATGGCTGGTGACCAGCGCCCAGCAACCAAAGGTCGTGTTGATGGGCGTGATGGAGGTCAGCACCTCGACGTCGCCCGACCGGCGCGGCACGCGGAGCGCCAGTGGCGCGTTCCAGGCGCAGCGCTCGCCCAGCCGCTCCAGCACGCCCTGCTCCAGCAGATGGTGCCGCTCGTAGTCGAGATCGTAGGTGGTGACGGCGGGAGCGGCCCCCACATAGAAGAAGCCGTCTCCGCCGGAAATCGCGCGGGGCCGCACCAGCAGCTTGAGGCCGGTGCGGTGGTCCACGAAGCGGTTCAGCGCCTGACCGATGCGCGGCAGCGACGCCCGGTCGGCGCGGGCCAGTTCCGGCTCCAGAGCGCGGGCGATCAGTTCCCCCTGCTGCTGCGCGCTTTGCAGCAGCAGCGACTGGCTCACCTCGTCCGCGCGGCGGAACTGGTCGTAGATGAGGATCGGGACGGCCAGGAACACCAGGGTCAGCAGGACCAGGCGGCTGGCCAGCGAATGCAGAAGCCAGGGGCCGAGCCGGTCACTCGGCGGCAGCCTGAGCGCCATCGGCCAGACCGCCCTCACCCTCGTCTCCGCGGCCGGCGTTGCCGGTGCCGTCGCCCCAGCGATAACCGAAGCCGGGGTAGTTCTCGATGCAGTCGAAGGCGGCGTCGACGGCCCGGAACTTCTGGCGGATGCGCTTGATGAAGGCACGGACATTCGCGCGATACCCCGACGGGCCATAGCCGGCCATGAAGCCCTTGCCGTGCACGAGGTCGTAGATCTCGCGGTAGGACACGTCCTCCTCCGGACGCGTGGCCATCAGCTTCACGATGTTGAATTCGGTCAGCGTCAGGTCGATCCGCTTGCCCTGCCAGAGGGCCCGGCTGTTGTCGAGCCGCAGTTCCAGATCACCCAGACGATGGACGCTCTGAGGAGCCTCGGTCTCCTCGGTGCCACCCTTGACGCCGTCGATGATCAGCTTCATGCGCTTGATCAGGATCGGCAGCGAGCGCGACTTCTCCACGAAGTCCAGGGCACCGCCGGACAGCGCCGCCTCCTCGTAGATCTGGTCGGACAGCACGGTCAGGAAGATGACCGGCAGGTCGACCCCGCGGGAACGCATCTGGCGCAGCACGCCGATCCCGTCCAGCTCCGGCATCCGCCAGTCGAGCAGCACGATGTCGACCTGTCCGCCCTTGGCGAAGAAGTCGAGCGCCGGCTCCCCGCGGTCGAAGGTCACGACCTCGTAACCCTCGTCGGAGAGGTTGAGCGACAGCGACTCGCGGAAAAGGTCGTCGTCGTCGACCAGGGCCACGCGACCGAGCGGCGCGTTAGTCACGGCGGTCATCCCATGCTTGGGCGACGAGGTGAGCGAAGCATCGTTGATCGTCATCTGGGACATTGTGGCTGCTCGTCATGTCGTAGGAGAGGGCACGGAAGTCCTGGGAGGTCATGTCCATGAAGAAGAAGACCTTGAGCGTGCAGCCGCCGCGGGCGTACCGCCAAACCCTGGCGGGGGCCTCCTCTTCGGTGGCGGCGGGTGCTCCCAGGAGGCGGGTCGTCTGCGTCTGGTCGAGACCAACCAGCGCTTCCGGCTCCAGGCGCTCCGTCGGCAACGACGCGACCTGGTCCGGCATGGCGGTCGGGGCGGCCGGCACGGTGCCGCCCGATGGCCGGTTCAACGGGTTGGCTGCCTTGTCCGCGACCAGTTGGATGGCCGGGGACACACCCTGCGCCGCCGTGGCGGACAGCGTGGACACCGTGGTCGCGGGGCAGCCGGTGAGCAGGAGCATGGCAAGGACGAGGCCCACGCCGCTGCGCTGGATCGACCGCCAGGTTCCTGCCGTTGGATGCAGGTTTCCGGTCATGGTCATCATCATCGCCAGGGCCTTTCGAAGCATCGTGGTTGAATTCGCGGGGTGGTCCTTGCCTTGGCGCACCCTCACGTCCCCGCTCGGATGCGTATAGATCAATCCAGTCTGGTTAATGTGCCGTTAAACGCACAGCAACTACCACTTTATTGCAGCCTGTCTTCCAGCTTTTTCTGAGGAGTGCACGGTGATGACCCGGATTTCAATTGAAATTCCGGGGCGTGCGATCAGCCGTATGAACAGCAGCGCTCAAGCTCGCCCCGACAATCCTAGGCGCAGGCAAGGGAAAAGGGCTGCGATTTCCGTGGGCAAGCGCGCAACGGCGCGGCCCGCAGGGCCAACGCCGCTGCGGGATCATTTGCGCCTTTGCGGCGCATCGGAAACGACGCGGTGGTTCAGGCGGTCAGATCGACGGTGACCGGTGCGGCCACCGTGATCGGCGCCGTTCCGGACGGAGCGGCGGTGGCCGCCAGCGCCTCGGCGCCGGTGACCAGAGCGGCGCTGGTGCCGAACGCGGCGGCCCGCAGGTCGTTCACCGCCTCCTGCGACTCACCGATGGCCTTGTCGTAGTCATCGAGCTCCTTGCGGCGCTCGCGGCGGCGGTCGTAGTCCTCGTCCGTCTCGTTGGCGATCTTCGCCTCGCTGATGACGGACTTCGCCTGATAAAGCACGGATTCGACCCGCCGGCCGAACTCGTCGGCCTCCTTCCAGCGGGCCAGACCGAGCCGGTGATCCTCGGCGGCGCGCGCGGCAAAGGCCCGCATGTCCATGCCGCCCGACGCGGCGCCGGGCAGGACGGAGCCGAGCGCCGCCAGCGTGTCCTCCGCGAATGCGGCCAGATCCTCCGGCGACATATCCTCGGGCGACATATCCTCGGGCGACATATCCGGGAGCTCGCCCTCCCCACCCGGACCGGGAGCGGCCGGCATCGGAGGTGCCGTCACCGGAGCGGTCGCGGCCGGATCGGCCGCGACCTGCGCGGCAAGCGCCGCCGCCGCGTCGCCGGACAGCGTGACCTGCACCACCGTCTCCGTCTGGGTCAGGGACACGGTGGTCTGCGACTGCCGGATGGTGGTGGTGATCTCCGTTCCGGTCCCGGCACCCTTGCCCATGGCGGCGGCGTTCGACACACCGACGGAGAATTCACTGGCGGCCTTTCCCGCCTTGCGGGCGAGCTGGGCCGCCTCGCGCGCGAGCTGTGCCAGCTTTTCACGGTCGCCGCGGGCGGCGGCGAGGCGCGCTTCCTGCCGCAACTCCTTCATCCGCTGCTCGACCTCCTGGAGCCGCTGCTCGGCCATCGCCTTGGGCGCGGCAATCTTGCGCGCCTCCTCCATCGCCGTGATGGCGGCGTTGGCGTTGCGCGCGAAATCCGGGTCGAGGCTGAAGGCGAGAGCGGCGTCCTTCGCCTTGTCGGTCAGGCTGTTGCGCTTCTCGTCCGGATCGGCCCAGCGCGACGCCTGCTTCAGCCGGAACATCCCAGCCTGGCTGTCGTTGAGCACGGTGTAGATCCCGCTCATGCAACCCCCCACCGATAGCGGCGCAACAATCATGCACGGGTGGGTTTACAAAACAATTAACTCCACCATCGCGATCGGGGCTCCGGAACTCCCAAGGCTACGGTGCTGTTTTAACAGCCGAACGCGAACCGCCACGCGCGGCGACATCGCCGCATGCCGCGGATGAACGAACCTGGAGGGATATAGGATGGAAAACCGCGACGCATCGGGCATTGGCGAACCGCACCGCAGCAAGACGATCGAGGATGTGAAGACCTCGGCCAACCGCATCGGAGAGACCGCGGCCGAGTCGGGCCGGGAGCAGTTGGGCGCCGCCAAAGGACGGGTGCGCGCCGTGTTCGAGCAGCAGACGCACCGGGCCGCCGATCAGCTCGCCGGAGTCGCGCACGCGCTCCATTCCGCCGCGGACCAGCTCAAGGACGAGAACAACGGGACCGCCGCCCGCTACGCCGATCAGGCGGCCGAGCGTGTGGAGGAGGTGGCGAACCTCATCCGCAACTCGACGGTGGACGATGTGGTGGATCGGGTGGAGAGCTTCGCGCGCCGCCAGCCGGAGATTTTCCTGGGCGCCGCCTTCGCCGCCGGCTTCCTGTTCGCGCGCTTCATCAAGAGCAGCGGCGAACGCCGCCACCGCTCGGGGGCTTACGGGTCATCCGCCTACGGCGGGTCGGCCCGCTACAGCACGCCCGACCGTTACCGGCCCGACGTTGCCGGCGCCTACCCGCCGGCGGGAACGGGCCATGAGTACGAGCGCGGCGGCTATCGCACCTCTACCGGCGGCGCCACCGGCACCGGTGTGCCCGGCACCACCGGCACGCGGACGGGCGGAAGCCCCGGCGCGGTGTCCCGTAACAGCGCCACGGATCTGGGCATGACCGGCGACATGCGGGGTTCGACGGGTGCGGCCAGCGGCCGGACAGGCGGCGTGTCCGGCACCGCCAGCACCGCGGCGACCGGGGCCGGCACCTCGCGCATGGGGTCGACCGGCATGGGCATGACGGGCTCGTCACCGGCCGCTGCCGGATCGGCCGGCGTCGGAACGGCCGGTGTCGGGTCCGCAGGGATGGGCATGGGCGGCACCACAACCCGCCTGTCGCAGACCTCGACCGCCGCGTCCACGCCCAAGCCCAAGGAGACGTTGCGATGAGTTCGGCCGAGGACCGCGACCACAACCCGGGCGCCCACGCCCGGGGTTTCGACGCGGAGCCGCGTGTGCGCGTGGATCCGCGCGTGCAGGACCGCTCGATCGGCAGCCTGTTCGCCGAGCTCGCCCGCGAGGCCGCCAATCTCGCACGCACCGAAATCGAGCTGGCCAAAGCCGAGCTGTCGGAGAAGGCGGGGTCGGCGGCGGGCGGGGTGGCGATGCTGGCCGTGGGTGGCCTGATCGCGTTCGCCGGGCTGCTGTTCCTGCTGGGTTCGGCGACACTGGCCCTGGCCCGCGTCGTGGAGCCGTGGCTGGCGGCGCTGATCGTCGGTGCCGTGGTCCTCGCCATCGGCGGTATCCTGGCTCTGATCGGAAAATCCCGTCTCAAGGCCCGCAACCTGCAGCCGGAGAGGACGATGGAGACGTTGCGCGAAGACAAGCGCTGGGCGCAGTCCCAGCTCGGCCGATGAGCGCCGGCGACCGCGAGTCCGCCGCCCCCGGGACCGGGCGGACCGATTATGCCGCCATGCAGCGGGACATCCGCGACAGCCGCGCGCACATCGGCGAGGCCTTCGGCGAGCTGAAGCAGCGTCTCAATCCCCGGCACATCAAGGAGAACACCATGAACCGTATGACCCACAGCGCGAACCGCGCGTCCTCGTCGGTCGGGGGCGTCGTCCGCAACAACCCGGTGCCGATCGCCATGATCGGGTTGGGGCTCGGCTGGCTGCTGCTGACGCAGAGCGGCTACGACCGCCGCCTCGCCAACAGCCGCACCGTCGGCCGCATGTCCGACCGTGCCGAACGCTACGGCCAGAGCATCCGCGAGTCGCTTCACGACGCGACCGACAGCGTGCGCGAGGGGGCCAGCCACCTCTACGGCCGCGCCAACCGGTCCGTCCGCCAGGCGGCGGAGCGGGTGAGCGGCCAGGGCGGCACCCCCAGCCAGGACAACTCCGTCTATCCGGAGGGAACCCACGCCGCGTACGGCTCGACCACGGGCACCGGCGGCCGCAGCGTGTCCGGCAGCACCGGCTCTTCCATGGGCCGCCGTGTCGGCAAGATGACGCACGGCTTCTGGGACATGGTCGATGACCACCCGCTGGTCGCCGGCGTGATGGGCGTGGCGCTGGGTGCCGCGCTCGGCGCCAGCATCCCCAACACCCGGTATGAGAACGAATGGATGGGTGAGTACGCCGACGAGGCGTACGACCGGGTGAAGACCGTCGCCAGCGACACGCTGGAGCGCGGCACCCGCGCTGCGACCGCCGCCTACGAGACCGCGCGCGAGGATCTGGCCGAGGCGGTGGGCGATGCCAAGGACGCCGCCCGCGAGGAGTTGAAGAAGAGCTGATCCGCGTCCTGTCCACGCCTGTTCCCGTCTCTCCCCTCCCCCCTTCCGCCACCCGGTGGAAGGGGGTTTTTTCATGCCTGCGACGACCCGCCGCAGGGCGGTGTCTTACCCAACCGTTTTAATAGGTCTTGCCGGCCAAGCCGACGCTTGACATTCGAAATGGTTCGCCCAATTAATCCGTACCAGTTTGGTACAGATTAAAGGGCTGTCATGATCCGGCTGAGCAAGCTGACCGATTACGCCATTGTCGTGATGAGCGCCATGGCGAATCACGGCAGCGCGGTGCACACCGTGCCGCAGCTCGCCGAGCGTACGGGCGTGCCGGCCCCCACCGTGTCCAAGCTGATGAAGGCGCTGGTGCCCGCCGGCCTGATGACCTCGCAGCGCGGGGCCACGGGCGGCTACACGCTGGCACGGGAACCGGGCGACATCTCCATCGCCGCCATCATCACCGCGCTGGAAGGGCCGATCGCGCTGACCGCCTGCGTCGAGGGCGCCCATGACAGCCAGTGCGGGGTGGAAAGCCTCTGCCCCATGCGCGGCGGTTGGGAGAAGGTCAACCGGGCCATCCGCACGGCGCTGGAGGAGGTGACGCTGTCGGACATGATGACGCCTCCCTGGCTACCGTCCGACCACAGTGCCTCAAAGCCGCAACCGGCCCCCCATCCCGCCGGTTGATCCAGACCAAGACCGCACCCGTTCCACCGAATCAGCGAGAGATCGTCATGTCAGGCACGCAGGAAACCGTCGATCAGGTCCGCGCCGTCACGGAGCAGTCGTACAAGTACGGCTTCACCACGGACATCGAGGCCGACCTCGCGCCCAAGGGCCTGAACGAGGACATCGTCCGCTTCATCTCCGCCAAGAAGGAGGAGCCGGAGTGGCTGCTGGAGTGGCGGCTGAAGGCGTTCCGCGCCTGGCAGGCCATGGAGGAGCCGCGCTACTGGGCGAAGCTCTCCTACCCGCCGATCGACTACCAGGACGCCCACTACTACGCCGCGCCGAAGACCAGCAACCGGCCGAAGTCGCTGGACGAGGTCGATCCGGAGCTGCTGCGCACCTACGAGAAGCTGGGCATCCCCCTGCGTGAACAGGAAATCCTGGCCGGGGTCGAGGGCACCGAGACGAAGATGCCGGCCATCGCCGTGGACGCGGTGTTCGACAGCGTGTCGGTGGCGACCACCTTCAAGGCGAAGCTGGAGGAGATGGGCATCATCTTCTGTTCCATCTCCGAGGCGGTGCGCGAGCACCCCGACCTCGTGCGCCAGTATCTCGGCACCGTGGTGCCCTACACCGACAACTTCTACGCCACGTTGAACTGCGCGGTGTTCACCGACGGGTCCTTCGTGTATGTGCCCAAGGGCGTGCGCTGCCCGATGGAGCTGTCCACCTATTTCCGCATCAACCAGGCCAACACCGGCCAGTTCGAGCGCACGCTGATCATCGCCGACGAGGGAGCGTATGTCTCCTACCTCGAAGGCTGCACGGCGCCCAAGCGTGACGAGAATCAGCTCCACGCCGCGGTGGTCGAACTGGTGGCGCTCGACAACGCCACCATCAAATACTCGACCGTGCAGAATTGGTACCCCGGCAACGAGGACGGTGTCGGCGGCATCTACAACTTCGTCACCAAGCGCGGCGCCTGCCGCGGTGTGAACTCGAAGATCTCCTGGACCCAGGTGGAGACCGGTTCGGCCATCACCTGGAAATATCCGAGCTGCATCCTGCAGGGCGACAACTCGGTCGGCGAGTTCTATTCGGTGGCGATCACCAACAACCGCCAGCAGGCGGACACCGGCACCAAGATGATCCACATCGGCAAGAACACGAAATCCACCATCGTGTCGAAGGGCATCTCGGCCGGCCGCTCCAACAACACCTACCGCGGGCTGGTCAAGATCCTGCCGAAGGCGGACGGGGCGCGCAACCACACCCAGTGCGACAGCCTGCTGATCGGCGACCAGTGCGGCGCCCACACCGTGCCCTACATCGAGAGCCGGAACCGCTCGGCCCGGGTGGAGCACGAGGCGACGACCGCCAAGATCAGCGAGGACCAGCTCTTCTACTGCCGCCAGCGCGGCCTCGATCCCGAGGACGCCGTGTCGCTGATCGTCAACGGCTTCTGCAAGGAGGTCCTCAAGGAACTCCCCATGGAGTTCGCGGTGGAGGCGCAGAAGCTGGTGGGCATCAGCCTGGAAGGCAGCGTGGGTTGACGGAACGCCTCGACGAGACGGTATGAGAAGGACGAACGAGAATGCTTGAGATCAAGAACCTGCACGCCACCGTCGATGGCAAGGAAATCCTGAAGGGCATCGACCTGACCATCGGGTCGGGCGAGGTGCACGCGATCATGGGTCCGAACGGGTCGGGCAAGAGCACGCTGAGCTATGTGCTGGCCGGGCGCGAGGGCTACGAGGTGACCGAGGGCTCGGTGACTTACAACGGCATGGACCTGCTGACGCTGGAGCCGGAGGAACGGGCCGCCGAGGGCGTGTTCCTGGCCTTCCAGTACCCGGTGGAGATCCCCGGCGTCGCCAACACCACCTTCCTGAAATACGCGCTGAACGCCATGCGCAAGCGCCGCGGCGAGCCGGAGCTGGATGCGCTCCAGTTCCTCAAGCTGATCCGCGAAAAGACCAAGGCGCTCAACATGTCGGACGACATGCTGAAGCGCGCGGTCAATGTCGGCTTCTCCGGCGGCGAGAAGAAGCGGAACGAGACGTTGCAGATGGCCGTGCTGCAACCCAGGTTCGCCATCCTCGACGAAACGGACAGCGGCCTCGACATCGACGCCCTGCGCATCGTCGCGGACGGCGTGAACGCGTTGCGCGGGGCCGACCGCTCCATGCTGGTCATCACCCACTACCAGCGCCTGCTGGAGTACATCGTGCCCGACCGCGTGCATGTGCTGGCGCACGGCCGCATCCAGCGTTCCGGCGGCAAGGAGCTGGCTCTGGAGCTGGAGGAGAAGGGCTATCGCGAGTTCGGCGTGGACGAGGCGGCCTGACCCATGAGCACCCCCACACCCATCCGGGGCGCAACCCCACAGACCGCCCTGCCCTACACGGAACAGTTCGAGCGCCTGAAAGCCGGGCTGCCGGGTTCGGGGCTCGACTGGGTCGACGCGTTGCGCGAAGGCGGTGCCTCCGCCTTCGCCGTCAATGGCTTCCCCACCGTGAAGAACGAAGCGTGGCGCTACACCAACCTGCGCCCGCTGGAAAAGGTTGTCTTCGAGCCGGCGGAGCCGCGCAGCGACGCGCCGGGCTTCGACGTGCTGCCCACCGTGCGCGCGGCCGGGACCAGCGCCACGCGGCTGGTCTTCGTGGATGGCCGCTTCCGGCACGACCTGTCGTCCGCCGCCGGGCTGCCGAACGGGGTCGAGGTGGCCGGGCTGGCCGACCGGCTGGCGGGCGATCCCGACTGGATCGCCGGACGTCTGGGCCGGCTGGTGGATGTGGACGCCAACCCGCTGGCGGCGCTGAACACCGCCTTCCTCGGCGATGGTGCGGTGCTGCGCATCGGCCGCGGCGTCGAGGTGGCGGAGCCCATCGAGCTGGTGTACGTCACGCTGGGCCGCGAGGACCGCGCCACCGTGTTCCACCCGCGCACGCTGATCGTCGCCGAGCCGATGAGCCGCGCCGTGGTGGTCGAGCACCATGTCGGCTACGGCAGCGGCGTGACGCTGGCGAACCATGTGGTGGAGGTCGATGTGGCCGAGGGTGCCACGCTGCACCACTACAAGGTCCAGCGTGAAAGCGGAACGGCGTTCCATCTTTCCCATGGTGCCGTGCGCATCGGCAAGGACGCCTGCTACGACAGCTTCATCCTGACCGTCGGCGCGCGGCTGTCGCGCAACGAGGTGCGGGCCGAGCTGGCGGGCACCGGCGGCACTTGCCGCCTGAACGGCGCCTACATGGTGCGCGGCCAGCAGCATGTGGACACCAGCACCTTTATCGACCACGCGCAGCCCCATTGCGGCAGCCGCGAGGTCTACAAGGGCGCCATCGACGACTCCGCGCGCGCGGTGTTCCAGGGCAAGATCCTGGTGCGGCGCGGGGCGCAGAAGACGGACGGGCACCAGCTCAACCGCGCCCTCCTGCTGTCCGACACGGCGGAGATCGACAGCAAGCCGGAGCTGGAGATCTACGCCGACGACGTGAAATGCAGCCACGGCGCGACGGCGGGCGAGCTCGCCGACGAGCAGCTCTTCTACCTGCGCGCCCGCGGCATCCCGAAGGACGAGGCGCGCGGTCTGCTGATCGGCGCCTTCCTGGCCGAGGCCATCGAGGAGATCCCCGAGGACACCGTGCGGGAGAATTTCCAGGCGCTCGTGGCCGGCTGGCTGGCCGCACGGTGAGGAGCCTACGCGCATGCCCGACATGATCACCACCGCCACCACGATGGGTACCGCCTTCGACGTCGAGGCCGTGCGCGCCGATTTCCCGATCCTGGCGCGCAGCGTGCACGCAGTGAAAGGACGCCCCGGCAAGCCGCTGGTCTTCCTGGACAGCGCCGCCAGCGCCCAGAAGCCGCGCGCCGTGATCGACGCCATGAGCCGCTTCATGGAGGAGGAATACGCCAACGTGCACCGCGGCGTGCACTACCTCTCCCAGCGCGCGACCGACCGGTTCGAGGAGGCGCGGCGCAAGGTGGCGCGCTTCCTGAACGCGCCCGGCGACCAGTGCATCGTCTTCACCCGCAACGCCACCGAGGCGTTCAACCTGATCGCGTCCAGCTATGGCCGGACCTTTCTGGAGCGCGGTGACGAGGTGGTGGTGTCGGTCATGGAGCACCACGCCAACATCGTGCCGTGGCAGCTTCTCCAGGCCGCCAAGGGCATCGTGATCCGGGTGGTGCCGGTGGGCGAGGACGGGTCCTTCGATCTGGACGCCTACGCCGGGCTGCTGAACGACCGCACCAAGCTGGTGTCGATCACCCACTGCTCCAACGTGCTGGGCACCGTGACCCCGGCGAAGGAGATCGCCCGTCTCGCGCACGAGCGTGGCATCCCCGTGGCGTTCGACGGCAGCCAGGCGGTGGTGCACGGGCCGGTGGACGTGCAGGACATCGACGCCGACTTCTACGCCTTCACCGCGCACAAGCTGTACGGGCCCACGGGCCTGGGCGTGCTGTACGGCAAGCGCGAGATCCTGAAGCGCATGCCCCCCTACCAGGGCGGCGGCGAGATGATCCAGACCGTCAGTTTCGAGGGGACCACCTTCAAGGAGCCGCCGATGCGGTTCGAGGCAGGCACGCCCCCGATCACCGAGACGGTCGGCCTGTCCGCCGCCATCGACTATGTCGAGGCGCTCGGCCGGGAGGCCATCGCCGCGCACGAGCACGACCTGCTGGCGTACGCCACCGAACGCCTCCAGGCCATCGACGGCGTGCGCATCTACGGCACGGCGCCAGGCAAGGGGCCGATCCTGTCCTTCACCGTGGACGGGCTGCACCCGCACGACCTCGGCACCATCGTGGACCAGTACGGCGTCGCCGTGCGCGTCGGGCGCCACTGCGCGGAGCCGCTGATGGACCGCTTCGGCGTCGGTGCGACCGCGCGCGCGTCCTTCGCGCTTTACAACACGCGGGCCGAGGCCGACGCTCTCGCGGAATCGGTGATCGCGGCGAAGGAGTTTTTCGGGGCATGATGGACGACCTGCGCGAGCTCTACCAGGAAGTCATCCTGGACCACGGCAAGAACCCGCGGAATTTCCGCCACCCGGCCGACGCCAACCGCGAGGCGCGCGGCGACAACCCCATGTGCGGCGACAAGCTCTCCGTCTACATGACCTTGAGCGACGACGGGATCATCCAGGATTGCGCCTTCGAGGGGCGCGGCTGCGCCATCTCCACCGCGTCGGCCTCGATGATGACCGAGGTGCTCCGCGGCAAGACGGAGGCCGAGGCCCAGGCGCTGTTCGAGACCTTCCACGACCTCTGCACCAAGGACGACCATCTGCACACCGACCACGGCCCTGTGGATGAAGAGGCCATGGAGAAGCTGATGGTGCTGTCCGGCGTGCGTCAGTTCCCGATGCGCGTCAAATGCGCCACGTTGGCGTGGCACACCATGAACGCGGCCATCAAGGGCGATCAGAAAGCGTCCAGCGAGTGAGCGACGAGAAGGTGAAGACGAGATGCCCGACGACGCGACCCAGTTGACCCGCCAGTTGGCCGGAACGGATGCCCCGGCCTCCGACCGGAAATCCGCGCTGATGGACGAGATCGTCGCGGCGCTGAAGCGCTGCTACGACCCCGAGATCCCCGTGGATATCTGGGAACTCGGCCTGATCTACCGCGTCGATGTGGACGACGACGGTGTGGTGGCGGTGGACATGACACTGACCAGCCCCATGTGCCCGGTGGCCGGCGAACTGCCGGTTCAGGTCGGCAACATGGTGGAGACGGTGGAGGGTGTCACCGCCTGCAAGGTCGAGCTGGTGTGGGAACCGCCCTGGCGCCCGGACATGATGTCCGAAGTCGCCAAGGTCGAACTCGACATGTTCTGATAGCCCAGGAGACGTGGAGCCATGGCCCTCCCAACCGCCATCACCCTGACCGACCGTGCGGCCGAGCGCGTGCGCGCCCTGATGTCGAAGGCGTCCGACGACATGATCGGCATCCGTCTCAGCGTCAAGTCCCGCGGCTGCTCCGGCCTCAGCTACGACGTACAGTACGCCAAGGAGAAGATGAAGTTCGACGAGGTGATCGAGGACAAGGGTGTCACCGTCCTCATCGACCCTGCCGCCGTGATGTTCCTGATCGGCAGCGAGATGGACTATGTCGACGACAAGTTCCAGACCGGCTTCGTCTTCAAGAACCCGAACGAGAAGGGCCGCTGCGGCTGCGGCGAGAGCTTCCACGTGTGAGCCTACCGTCCGGCCGGTCCCGCTCTGTGATGGAGCGGGACCGGCCGGATGCGCCGTTGATCAGGATTTCGCCGCCAGCCGCTTCATCAGGCTCGACGTGTCCAGCCGGTTGCCGCCCATCGCCTGAACGTCGCCGTAGAACTGATCGACCAGCGCCGTGACCGGCAGCAGGGAACCGTTGCGGCGCGCCTCCTCCAGGCAGATCGACAGGTCCTTGCGCATCCAGTCGACCGCGAAGCCGAAGTCGAACTTGTCGTCCAACATGGTGCGGGCGCGGTTTTCCATCTGCCAGGACTGCGCCGCCCCCTTGGAAATCACGTCCACCACCCGGTGGCCGTCGAGCCCGGCCTTCTGCGCGAAGGCCATGCCCTCCGCCAGCGCCTGGACCAGCCCGGCGATGCAGATCTGGTTGACCATCTTGGTGAGCTGCCCGGCCCCGGCGTCGCCCATGCGCACGACCGAGCGGCCGTAGCAGTCCATCAGCGGCTTCACGCGGGCGAACACGTCCTCCGCCCCGCCGACCATGATGGTCAGCACGCCGTTCTCCGCCCCGGCCTGACCGCCGGACACCGGCGCATCGAGGAAATGCAACCCCTTGGCGCGGGCGGCCTCGTCCATCTCGCGGGCGACGCCGGCCGACGCGGTGGTGTGATCGACCAGCACGGCCCCGGCCTTCAGCCCCGACAGCACCGCACCGCCGACCGCGCGCACGTCGTCGTCGTTGCCGACGCACATGAAAACGGCGTCCGCACCGTCGGCCGCCTCCTCCGGCGTGGCCGCCGCGCGTCCGCCATGCTTTTCCACCCAGGCCTTCGCCTTGGCGGCGGTGCGGTTGTAGACGGTGACGTCGTGCCCCTTCGACGCCAGATGCCCCGCCATGGGGAAACCCATGACGCCCAGCCCAAGGAAGGCGACCCTGGATGGCGTGGCGGCGGTATCGGACATGGTGACCCTCCTTCTTGTACCGGACATTCGGCCCAGCGCACCTTACGGGCCGGGCGTGCGGCGATCAAATGCCGCATGGGCGGGCGGGCCATCGGCCGCTCCCGTGAACCCCGACGCTTGTTCCTGCCCGCCGATGTGTTAAGACGTGGGTCGGCCGGCCGCGCCGCAGCGCGGAATCTCACGGTCCGGAGCGCCTCAGAAGAAGGGAAGGAAGCCGCAATGACGAAGGACTCGGGTTTCCAGGACGTGCCCCCCGACGATAAGACGGGCATGAGCACGGACCAGGAAAGCGCCATCCGCATGCTGGCGAACAGCCTGCACCGCCTGAACGAAGCGGTCGTGAAATGCGTGAACGCCGGCGTCACCGTCGAGCTGATGCGCACCGCCCGCTACCACAACGAGTCCGGAAGCTGGGGCGATCAGTTCACCCCGATCATCCGCACGAAGTGACCCGTCACCGGCCGCCATCCGGCGCGCCGCACGGAGCACCCAGCACGACGGCCCGCCGGCCTCCCGGCGGGCCGTTTCGTATTTCATGACAAACCGACACGATTTGCAGCATTTTAGACGTCTGCCGTGAATATCCACTGCGCTATGCTGTTCGACCGAGGGCGAACTTCGCCGGCGTTCGGCAACCGGGGCAATACATGACATCGCGGACCGTGGAGGAGGTGCAGGAGATCAACCGCGAGCTGGTCCTGCACAATCAGTGGCTGACCCGCAAGGGCGGGCGCAAGGCCGACCTGTCCTTCCGCGACCTGTCCGGTATGGAAATCCGCAACATCCGCCTGTCCAGCGCCAAGCTGGTCGGCGCCAATCTGGCCAATGCCAAACTGTCCGGCTGCGACCTTGCCGGTGCCGAGCTGTTCGGTGCGGATCTGGAAGGGGCCGACCTGACCGGCGCCAACCTGATGGGTGCCGATTTCCGGGGCGCCAACCTGCACCGCGCGGTGCTGACGGACTGCGTGCTGCGCGGGGCGGATTTCCGCACCGACCGCGCCACCACCGACACACTGCCCAAGGCCGCGCACAAGGGCCCCACCGTGATGACGGAGGCGCGGCTGGAGCGCGCCGTGCTGTGCGAGGCCAATCTGACCGGCTGCGACCTGTCCGGGGCCGACCTCGACGAGGCGGACCTCACCGGCGCCGATCTGTCGCAGGCGGTGCTGTTGGGGGTGGAACTGTCCGGCGCCGTGCTGTCCAACGTGAAGCTGGGAAACACCGTTCTGGAGCTGTCGCGGCTGTCGGCGGATCAGCAGCAGTATGTGCGCACCCGCGGCGGTGTGGTGGAGCCGGCCTACCGCCCGCTTCCCCCCATCGAGGCGGCGAAGCTTCTCGAATCGCACGAGCGCTGGATCGAGACGAACGGCGCCGACGGGCGCCGTCTGGACCTGGAGTTCCGGCGGATCGAGGGGGCGCTGCTGGCCGCCCGCGACCTGTCGGGCGCGCGGCTGCGCCGCTGCTGCCTGAAGGGCGCCGATCTCGCCCGCGTCCGGCTGGACATGGCCGATCTCTCCTACTGCGACCTCGGCGGGGCCAACCTGGAGCAGGCCAGCCTGCGCGGTGCCAACCTGCGCCGCGCCAACCTGTCCCGCGCCCTGATGGCGTCCTGCTGCCTGGACGCCATGCCGATGGTGGGCGGGCGCGAGTGGCCCACCAATCTGGACGGCGCACTGCTGCACGACGCCGACCTGACCAACGCCAGCTTCGTGTCGGCGGTGCTGCGCAACGCCGACATCGGCGGCAGCATGACCCAGGGCGCCTGCTTCCGCGGCGTGGATCTCGGCACTGTCCGGCGCACCCAGCCGGGCGAAGGCGTCGTCGGCCCGCGGGAACGGCGGCGCATGCGCCGCTTCACCACCCCGGTGCTTCAGGTGAAGACCCAGTTCGGTCAGTTCCCGACCTGCGACTGGTCCTTCGGCGGCCTCAGCCTCGACCTGCGCAAGGGGCGGGTGACCGGCGAGGTGCCGCGCCGCTCCGCCACCGTGACACTGCTGGTGGGGGTGGACGGCCATCCCGGCGGCGACGTTCCGGTGTCGGCCATCCTGTCGGGCGCCAGCACCGACCGCGGTACCATCTCCTTCCGCTTCGTCAAGCTGGAGGACGAACTGAAGGGTACGCTCAATCTGCTGATCCCGCCCCGCTATCGCTTGAAGTAGCCCGCCGTTCCCCGCCGTGATCCGGGAACGGCATGGACGGCGGTGCCGTTGCTGTTCCATCCATTGATGCGAACAGGGAGGAGCCGGCGGGCCATGGCCCAGATCGTGACACACCGCGTGGATCACCTCGCCAACGCCGCCTTCGGCGCCTTGGCGCTGGCCATCGTCGTCGCCACGCTGCATCTCCTCGGCATCGCCCCGGCCGGAAGCCCCACCGGCGGTGCCAAGACCGCCACGATTCCCCCGGCCGCCGGCCAGCTCCACACGCCGGCCGCCACCCCCAAGGAGATGGCCGCGCGCGACGAGAGCGTCGTGCAGGTGCCGGCCGGACGGCTCGGCGTCTCGTGGCAGGTGCCGGCGGCCGTCAGCCGTCCGGCCCCTCCTCCTGCACGACCAGCCGCGCCCTGACCAGCCCGTAGAAGACCGCCGGCTCCAGGCTGCCCTCGTAGCGCCAGCCGAGATGCACACCGCAGGACCGGCACAGCCCGATGGTCCAAGCGTAGCCGCGGAACCAGGTGAACTCGGTGCTGGAGGCTCCGAACTCCGCCACGCCCGGCGCTTCGCGGAAGCAGGCGATGCGGAACACGAGCCCGGCCGGGTTGAACACCGAGCGCTCGTGCGCCCCGTCCATCGCCATCTCCCAGCGGCCGCGCGTGACCAGGACCCGGCAGCGGGCGCACCGGTAGACACGCTCGCGCTCCGCCGCGGCGCTTTCCTTCTCCGGCCGGTCGCTCAGGCGCGGCGCATCACGCGGCACGCATCACCCTCCCGTCATCGAAACCTCCCCACGATAGCATGCCTCGGTCACCGGCGCGCCAGCGCCGCGGCACCGAAGGCAAGGCCGGCGACCAGAGCCGCCCCCGCCCCGGCGATGATGCCGCGCGCCATGGTGCCGCTGAGCCGGCGACCGGACAGAGACTCCTCGTGCACGAAGCGGCCCTTCACCGCGTGCGGCCCGTGCACCGGGGCGAACAGGTTGTCGCGGTAGTCGGCCGGCAGCGGCTCGTCGCCGATCTGGGCGTCGTAGGCCATGCGCGCCATCATCCGGTCCATCAGGGCGGGGGCGACCATCTGGCCCAGAATGGTCTGCACGGTGGTGGCACCCACCCACAGCTCCCGCGGCGCGCGGCGCGCGGCGTCGAGCACGGCGTCGGCCGCCCGCTCCGGCGCCATGATCGCGCCGACCGGCCGCGGCCGCCGGCCGAAACGGGTGCGCGCCCACTGGAACTGCGGCGTGTCCATGGCCGGCAGATGCACCACGCTGACCCGGACCTTGCTGCCGTCGTGCAGCAGCTCGGAGCGCAGGCTGTCGGTGAAGCCGACCATGGCGTGCTTGGCCCCGCAATAGGCGGCCTGAAGCGGGATCCCGCGGAAGGCCAGCGCCGAGCCGACCTGGACGATCGTCCCGCGGTCACGCGGCAGCATCCGCCGCAGGGCGGCGATGGTGCCGTGCACGGTGCCAAGGTAGGTGACCTCCGTCACCCGCCGCAACTCATGCGGCTGGAGCGACCGGATGGGGGAGAAGACGGTCGCCATGGCGTTGTTGACCCACACATCGATGGGGCCGAAACGCTCTTCCACCGCCCAGGCGGCACCGTCCACCGCGCCGAACACCGACACGTCGGTGACCAGCGGCAGCGCCTCGCCCCCCAGTCGCCGCACCTCCCGCGCGGTGTCGTCGAGCGCGTCCGCGTCGCGCGCCAGCAGGGCGACACGCGCTCCCCGCCGGGCGAAGGCGTGGGCGACCGCCCGCCCCACCCCCGCGCTGGCACCGGTGACGACGACGGTCTGGCGATCGGAGGCGGCGGGGGCGGACATGGCGGCGGGCTCCTTGGGTTCGGTCTTCCCTCCTTAACGGACGGAACCGCCCGCCGGTGCCCTTACAGACGCACGACCTTGCCGGGATTCATCAGGTTGTCCGGGTCGAAGGCGCGCTTGAGCTCGCCCATGACGGCGTAGGCGTTGCCGGCCTCCTTCGCCAGGAACTCGATCTTGCCGTAGCCGACGCCGTGCTCCCCGGTGCAGGTGCCGCCCATGGCCAGCGCCCGGTCGACCATCCGGTCGTTGAGCCGCTTGGCCTCGGCCATCTCCTCCGGCCGGTCGGGATCGATGACGTAGACGAGGTGGAAGTTGCCGTCGCCGACATGCCCGACCAGCGGCGCCAGCAGGGTCGATTGGGCCAGATCCCGCTTGGTCTCGATGATGCAATCGGCCAGCCGCGAGATCGGCACGCACACGTCGGTCGGCCAGCCGCGCGAGCCGGGGCGGAGCGCCAGCGCCGCGTAATAGGCGTTGTGCCGCGCCGTCCACAGCGCGTTGCGCTCCTCCGCCCGCGTCGCCCACTGGAAGTCCATCCCGCCGTTCTCGGCGGCCAGGGCCGACACCATCTCCGCCTGCTCCTGCACGCCGGCGGATGTGCCGTGGAACTCGAAGAACAGCGTGGGCGCCTCGGCATAGGACAGTTTGGAGTAGCGGTTGACCGCCCCCATCTGCACCTCGTCCAGCAGCTCGATGCGGGCGACGGGGATGCCGGCCTGGATGGTCTGGATCACGGTGTCCACCGCACCCCGGATGTCCGTGAAGGCGCAGACAGCGGACGAGATCGCCTCCGGAATGCCGTAGAGCCGCAGCGTCACCTCGGTGATGACGCCCAGCGTCCCCTCCGATCCGACGAACAGCCGGGTCAGGTCGTAGCCGGCGGCGGACTTGCGGGCACGGCCGCCGGTGCGGATGATCCGCCCGTCCGCCAGCACCACCGTCAGGCCCAGCACGTTCTCGCGCATGGTGCCGTAGCGCACGGCGTTGGTGCCGCTCGCCCGCGTCGCCGACATGCCGCCGAGCGACGCGTCGGCGCCGGGGTCGATGGGGAAGAACAGGCCGGTGTCGCGCAGATGCTCGTTGAGCTGCTTGCGGGTCACCCCCGCCTGCACCGTCACGTCCAGATCGTCGGTGGAGACGCGCAGCACCTCCTTCATTCCCGACACGTCGATGCAGACGCCACCTGCCAGCGCCCCGACCCCGCCTTCCAGCGAGGTGCCGGTGCCGAAGGGCACGACCGGCAGCTTGTGGCGGGCGCAGACCTTGACGACGGCGCTGACCTCCTCGGTGGACAGCGCGAAGGCCACGGCGTCCGGCGCCTCGACGGCGTGGTAGGACTCGTCCTTGCCGTGCTGCTCGCGCACGGCCGCGGCGGTGCTGAGCCGGTCACCCAGCAGGGCCTTCAACTCGGCGAGCGCCTGCTCGGACATGGCGGCCCGCGGACGGGCGGCGACGGCGGTCATGGTGTTCCCTCCCGGAACTGTCGGTGTGTCACACACCGGTCATACCAGAAGTCCCCACCCTGTGGCATCCCCCCGTGGCGGCGGGCCGGGGGTGCGTCAGCCACGCGGGATGGCGGACACCAGCCGGGCGGTCACGCCTCCCCGTACCCTCCTCCTCCCGGCGTCTCCACGACGATCACGTCGCCGGGCTCCATCGCCGTGCGGTCCTGGGAGGCCAGATCCTCCATGCGACCGTCGGCACGGCGCACCCAGGTGCGGCCGACCATGCCGGGCTCGCCGCCGTGCAGGCCGAAGGGCGGGACGCGGCGGTGGTTGGCGAGGATGGCGGCGGTCATGGGTTCGAGGAAGCGCAGCCGGCGCACCGTGCCGTCGCCGCCGCGCCAGCGCCCCGCCCCGCCGGAGCCGCGGCGGATCGCGAAGCTCTCCAGCAACACGGGGAAGCGCCATTCCAGCACCTCCGGATCGGTCAGGCGGGAGTTGGTCATGTGGGTGTGCACGGCGTCGGTCCCGTCGAAGCCGGGGCCGGCGCCGCTGCCGCCGCAGATCGTCTCGTAATACTGGTAGCGCTGGTTGCCGAAGGTCAGGTTGTTCATGGTCCCCTGGGCCGAGGCCATCACGCCCAGCGCGCCGTAGAGCGCGTCGGTCACGCACTGGCTGGTCTCCACATTGCCGGCGACCACCGCCGCCGGGTAGGCGGGTGATAGCAGGGTGCCTGGCGGGATCACCATGCGGATGGGCTTCAGGCAGCCCTCGTTCATCGGGATCGCGTCGTCCACCAGCGTGCGGAAGACATACAGCACCGCGGCCCGGCACACCGCCGTCGGCGCGTTGAAGTTGCTGGCGAGCTGTGCGCTGGTGCCGGTGAAATCGACGGTGGCGGAACGGTTGTTGGCGTCGATGGAGATGCGCACGCGGATGACGGCGCCGTTGTCCAGCTCCTGCTCGAACGCCCCGTCGGACAGGCGGTCGATGGCGCGGCGGATCTGCTCCTCCGCGTTGTCCTGCACGTGGCGCATGTAGGCGCGCACGGTCTTCAGCCCGAACTGGGCGACCATGCGGCGCAGCTCGGCCGCTCCCTTCTCGTTCGCGGCCACCTGCGCCTTCAGGTCGCCGATGTTCTGCGCCACGTTGCGGGCCGGATAACGGGCGGTGGTGAAGCGGGTGACCACGTCGGCTTCCAGGAAGACGCCGCCCTCCACCAGCGGCACGGCGTCGAACAGCACACCCTCCTCCTCGATGCTGGTGCTGTCGGGCGGCATGGAGCCGGGAGTGATGCCGCCGATGTCGGCGTGGTGGCCGCGCGAGGCGACGTAGAACAGCACTTCGGCCCCGGCCTCGTCCCACACCGGGGTGACGACGGTGATGTCGGGCAGATGGGTGCCGCCGTGGTAGGGATCGTTCAGCATGCACACGTCGCCCGGCCCCATCGCGGCGCCGCGCCGCTCGATGACGGCGCGCACACTTTCGCCCATGGAGCCCAGATGCACCGGCATGTGCGGCGCGTTGGCGATCAGCCCGCCGGCGCTGTCGAAGATGGCGCAGGAGAAGTCCAGCCGCTCCTTGATGTTCACGGAATAGGCGGTCTTCTCCAACGTGAAGCCCATCTGCTCGGCGATCGCCATGAACAGGTTGCCGAACACCTCCAGCATCACCGGATCGGGCGTCTCCGCCGCTACGGTCCCCGCGGCGTGCCGCACCGGCGGCCCGGCCAGCCGGGTCAGCACCAGATGGTCGCGCCGCGTCACCTCGGCCACCCAGCCGGGATCGACCACGGTGGTGCCCGTGCGCTCGGCGATGATGGCGGGGCCGACCACTCGGTTGCCGGGCAGCAACCGGTCGCGGTCGAAGACGGGGGCGTCGTGCTCCTCCCCGCCCGCGTGCATCCGCACGGTGGCGAGGCGGCGCGGCAGGGCGCTGGTGGAGGGATCCGCGTGCTCGGGATCCTCCACCGTGTCGGTGCGCCCCACCACCTCGACCGACACCGCCTCCACCACCAGGGCCCGGCCCGCCATCATGAAGCCGAAGCGGCGGCGGTGCGCCTCCTCGAAGGCGGCGGTCATGGCGGCCACGCTGCCGAACTCCACCACCAGCGCGGCGTCGCTGCCCTCCACCTTCAGGTGTGCCTTGCGCCGTGCCTCGACCCGCGCCGCCGGCACGCCCTGGCGCGCCAGCTCGGCGCGTCCCTCCGCCTCCAGCGTGTCGAGCGCGCGGGCAAGGGCGTCGGCCAGTTCCTCGCCAAGCCGCGCCTCCACCGCCCGCTCGCGCATGGCGATCACGTCGGCCAGCCCGATGCCGTAAGCCGACAACACGCCCGCGTGCGGGTGCAGGAACACCCGCCGGATGCCCAACGCCTCCGCCACCCGGCAGACATGCTGGCCGGCGGCCCCGCCGAAACCGTTCAGCGTGTAGTCCGCCACGTCATGCCCGCGCTGGACGGAGACGGTCTTGATGGCGTTCGCCATGTTCTCCACGGCGATGCGCAGGAATCCCTCCGCCACGTCGGCGGGGCTGCGCACCATGCCGGTGGCGTCCGCCACCTCGGCGGCCAGCACAGTGAACTTGTCGCGCACCACCCCGGCGTCGAGCGGCTCGTCGCCGCCGGGGCCGAAGACGGGCGGGAAGAAGCGGGGCTGGATGCGCCCCAGCATGACGTTGCAGTCGGTGACCGTCAGCGGCCCGCCGCGGCGGTAGCAGGCCGGGCCGGGGTTGGCCCCGGCGCTCTCCGGCCCGACGCGGAAGCGCGCGCCGTCGAAGACGCAGAGCGAGCCGCCGCCGGCCGCCACCGTGTGGATGTGCATCATCGGCGCCTGGAGACGCACCCCGGCCACCACCGTGTCGAAGGCGCGCTCGTACTCCCCGGCGAAGTGCGACACGTCGGTCGAGGTGCCGCCCATGTCGAAGCCGATCACCCGGTCGAAGCCGGCCATGGCCGCGGTGCGCACGGCACCCACCACGCCGCCGGCGGGGCCGGACAGGATGGCGTCCTTGCCCTGGAACAGCCGGGCGTCGGTCAGCCCGCCGTTGGACTGCATGAACATCAGCCGCACGCCGGCCAGATCCTCCGCCACCCGGTCCACATAGCGGCGCAGGATCGGCGACAGGTAGGCGTCGAGCACCGTGGTGTCGCCGCGCGCCACGATCTTCATCAGCGGGCTGACCTGATGGCTGACCGACACCTGCGCGAAGCCGATGGAGCGGGCGAGTGCGGCGACCTGCCGCTCATGCTCGGGAAAGCGGTAGCCGTGCATCAGCACCACGGCGGCGGCGCGGAAGCCGTCCGCCCATGCCTTCTCCAGCCCGATCCGGACGGTGCGCAGGTCCACCGGCTTCAGCACCGTGCCGTCCGCCCGCACCCGCTCCGGCACCTCGACCACGCGGCCGTGCAGAAGCTCCGGCAGGACGATGCGGCGGGCGAAGATGGAGGGTCGCGCCTGATATCCGATGCGGAGCTGGTCGGCGAAGCCCTCCGTGATCAGCAGCACCGTCGGCTCGCCCTTGCGCTCCAGCAGCGCGTTGGTGGCGACCGTGGTGCCCATCTTCACCGACGAGATGGCCTCGGCCGGGATCGGTTCGCCAGGTTCAAGACCCAGGATCCGGCGGATCCCCTCGACCGCCGCGTCCTGGTAGCGCTCCGGATTGTCGGACAGCAGCTTGTGGGTGACGACATGGCCATCGGGCCGGCGGGCGACGATGTCGGTGAAGGTGCCGCCGCGATCGATCCAGAATTGCCACCGCCCGTCCATGCCCCGCCCTCCCCGACCCGCACCGTGGGGTGGCAGTGTGACGGACGCAGCCGCAGGGTCAACCGCCCCGGACGAACCGCGTCATTGCGCCCGCTTCTTCGCCATGCGCTCCAGCGCGTCGTGGCCGATCAGGGCCAGCTTGACCGTCTTGGGAATCGGGCTTGCCCCCGACTCGTAGCGGCGCACCGCCGCCAGCCCGATCCCCAGGGCCTCGGCGAATCCAGGCTGGGTCAGGCCGCGGGCGGTGCGCCAGCGGGCGAGGCGGGCGCCGTCCTGCGCCAGCGCCATGTCCCACAGCACCCCGGCGGCAAGGGCGGAGCCGTCCGGCCACGCCACCAGGACGCCCGCCTCCTCCACCGCGGGCTGGCGGAACAGCGCCTCGTCGACGGGGGCATGCACCGAAACGTCGATGGTGTGATCGACGCCGTCGGCCCAGGTCACGACGACGGCCCGGCCCTCCACGGCCCGGACGGCCGCCACCCTTCGTTCCTTCATCGAGCCCCCGGGCTTCCGTCGTTCCAAGGATGCCGCGATATGGGGCCGGAGTGCCCGCCGCACAACCGCTCGACCGGCTCCCTTGCCGCGGGTTTCAGGCCGAGCCGCCCGACAGCAGCTCGCGGATCGCCTTGATCAGCATGTGCGGGCGATAGGGCTTGGTGATCACGCGGTCCACGCCGAGCTTGTCGAAGGCCATGGTCGTCATGTCCTGCGGCACCCGGTCGCCGATGGCGGACACCACGATCACCTTGATGCCGGGCTGGAGCTGACGGGCGAGCTGGACCACCGAGAAGCCATCGATATCCGGCATCATGATGTCGGTCAGCACCAGATCGACCTCGTGGATGCGCAGATCGCGCATGGCGACGCGGCCGTCCTCCGCGCGGATGACGTCGTGCCCGTCCTGCTCGCAGACAAGAGCGGCGAGTTCCAGCGACGTGATGTCGTCATCGACAACAAGGATCCGTGCCATGCCATGCCAGAAAATGAACCGACACCGAGCGGGGATGTGCGCACACCCGGCCGCGTTGCGTCAACAACTCCGGAACCCGCGACACGCGCATTCTTGCCTGAGGTTCAGGCGAGCTGACTGTGCGCAGGTTCCATCGGATCCTGGTTGGCGGCGTGGATGCGCAGCACATCCTCCCACCGGTTCAGGAAGGCATCGACGCAATCGGGGTCGAACATGGTCCCCCGCCCCGCTTCGAGGAAGCTGCGGGCACGGTCGAGCGACCATGCCTCCTTGTAGGGCCTTGCGCTGGTGAGCGCGTCGAACACGTCGGCGACGGTGACGATCCGGCTTTCCAGCGGGATGTCGGTTCCGGAGAGTCCGCGGGGATAGCCGGTCCCGTCCCACCGTTCGTGGTGGCAATGCGCGATGACGGCGCCGAGCTGCATCAGCGGCACCCGGCTGCCGGACAGGATGGAATGGCCGATGGCGGCGTGCTGCCGCATCAACTGGAACTCGGTCTCGCTCAACCGCCCAGGCTTCAGCAGGATCATGTCGGGAATGCCGATCTTGCCGATGTCGTGCATGGGGGCGGCGATGCGGATGTCGCGGCAACGCTCCCGCCCCAGCCCCAGCCGCTCGGCGATCACCTCCGCGTACTGGGCCATGCGGTCGATGTGCAGGCCCGTCTCCGGATCGCGGAACTCCGCCGCCCGGCACAGGCGCACAATCAGTTCCATCTCGCGGTCGCGGATGTCGGCGGTGGCGCGCGCCACCTCGTCCGCCAGAAGTGCTGCCCGGTCGCGCAGCAGGCGCTGGCTGCGCCGCAGGGCCAGCAGGTTGCGCGCACGCGCCCTGAGTTCCCCGACACGGACCGGCTTCTCGATGAAGTCGGTGGCCCCGCGCTCCAGCGCCTCGACCCTCAGGTCGTCGAAGCGGTTCGCGGTCACCATGACGATGGGGACATCGGCGAAGCGCGGGTCGTCGCGAAGGATGCCGATCATCGTCACGCCGTCCAACTCCGGCATCATGTGGTCGATCAGCATCAGGTCCGGAACGCGGGTGCCGAGCCAGGCGAGCGCCGCCAGCGGGTCGGAGAAACGCACGGACGAGCAGTCATCGAGGCGGTCGATCAGGGCGCCCATCACATCGAGGTTGGTCGGATCGTCATCGACGATCAGCACGCGCATGTCGGTCGTCACCATTTCCTCACGCGACACGGGTCATGGCCCTGCGGGCCTCGGCAAGCTGTTCGGGAAGACCAGCGGCGGTCCGCCGCAGGGCATCCCCATCCTCCTCGGCGATGCCGCGGCGGATCTCCTCGAAGGCGGCGCTCAGTGCGGACAGACCCAGCGCGCCCGACGCGCCTTTCAGCCGGTGGGCGATGCTGTCCGCCTTCTGAAGGGCGGCTTCCGGCGGTTGGTCGCCCTCGCCCAGGCTGGCGAGCAGGTCGGGCACCCGGCGGTCCGCGTCGTTGAAGAAGACCTCGACCATGGAGCGCAGCCGGTCCTGGCCGATCATCTCGATGAGTTCGCGCACCTGCTCGCCGTCCATCACCTTGCCATCCGGCGGCGGGATGTCCGTTGCCGGTTCCGCCGCCGGTTTGGCGTCCGGTTCCGGCGGCGGGATGTCCGCCGCCGGTTCCGCCGCCGGTTTGGCGTCCGGTTCCGGCGGCGGGATGTCCGCCGCCGGTTCCGCCGCCGGTTTGGCGTCCGGTTCCGGCGGCGGGATGTCCGCCGCCGGTTCCGCCGCCGGTTTGGCGTCCGGTTCCGGCGGCGGGGCGACCGAGGCGATGGCCTTCAGCAGCGCCGCGCGCGACACCGGCTTGGCGACGTGGGCGTTCATGCCGGCGGCGAAGCAGCGTTCGACATCGTCGGCCATGGCGTTGGCGGTCATGGCGATGACCGGAACCGCCGCCCGCGGCCCGCCGAGCCGGCGGATCGCCCGCGTGGCCTCCAGCCCGTCCATGTCCGGCATCTGCATGTCCATGAAGACGATGTCGTGCTCACCCGCGGCGACCGCCTCCACCGCCTCCCGCCCGCCGGAGACGACATCGACGCTGTGCCCCAGCATGATGAGCAGTCCCTGCGCGACCTGCTGGTTGATCAGGTTGTCGTCGACCACCAGCATGCGCAGCGACCGCCGCGGGCCGGCGGCGGGCGGCGTTGCCACGGCCGGGCCCGGCTCCGCGACCGGCTCGGGCGCCCGTGCGGCGGGGGCGGCGGCGAGCGGCAGCTCGAACCAGAAGGTGCTGCCCCGGCCGGGGCTGCTGTCCACGCCGATCGCGCCGCCCATCGCCTCGACCAGCCGGCGGCAGATGGCGAGCCCCAGACCGGTGCTGCCGCGCCGTCCGGCGTCACGCCCGACCTGGCTGAAGGGCTGGAACAGCCGGGCCTGTTCGTCCGGCGCGATGCCGATGCCGGTGTCGCGCACCTCGAAGCGGAAGCGGCCGGCGTCACCGGAGCGGTGCAACGAGACCTGTACGTCGCCGGTGTCGGTGTATTTCACGGCGTTGCCGACGAGGTTCGTCAGAACCTGACGGAGACGTCCGGCGTCCGCGTCGACCGCCGGCGGAAGATCGTCGGCGATGCGGCGCACCAGCCGCAGCCCCTTGGCCGCGGCAAGCGGCGCCTGGCAATCCACGACGTTGCCGACCAATGCCCCGAGATCCACCCGCGACGGGCGCAGTGTGATGCCGACCTGCTGCATACGCGCCAGATCGAGGATGTCGTCGATCAGGTCGACCAGCGCCCGCGCCGAATCGCCGATGGCGACCGCACGCTCCCGCTGGTCGGGAGTCAGCCGGCTGTCGAGCAGCAGGTCGACCATGCCGATGACGCCGTTCATCGGGGTGCGGATCTCATGGCTGACGGTGGCGAGGAAGCGCGATTTCGCCTCGTCCGCGGCCTCGGCCCGCTCGCGCGCCGCGACGTTCCCGGCCAGCCGGGCGCCGAGGTCCCGGTTGGCCGCCGCAAGTTCCGCATGCTGGTGACGGGCGGCACGCTCGATGCGCCGCAGGACCGCCAGCAGCAGCCCGTACACGGCCGCGAACACCGGGATCAGGAGCAGGGCGATACGGTCGACCAGCGCCTCCGTCCGGTCCAGCACATCGGTGCGGTCGGTGTAGATTTCGACCACGGCCAGCACCCGTCCGCCATCCATCACCGGGACGTAGCTCGACACCACGTCGCGCCCGAACACCTCGCCATCGAAGCTCTGCATCCAGTCGCGGTGGATGAGCTGCCCGGTCCCGGTGCCGGACAGCGCCATGCGGACGCCGGGATTCGCCGCCTGCGGCTCGCCGATCTGCGCGCTGGTGGTCGAATAGAGCGTCGTGCCGTCCGTATCGTAGACCTTGACCTTCAGAATGTCGGTTCCCGCCACGAAGGCCGCGACGATGGCATCGGCCTGCGCGATCTCCGACCGCCGCCCCGACGTGTCCAGCGCCCCATCCGCAGGCCGGGACAGCAGCGACGCGACGCGCGGCCACACGGTGTTCGCGAAGCTCAGGGCGACCGTCCGGTTGCCGGCCAGAGTCGCCTCCGCCGTCGTCTCGCGCGCGACCTTGCCGATCGCCAGCACCGTCGCCCCATAGACGAGCGCGGTCAGCAGAAGGCCCCCAGCGGCAACGATGATGGCGATGCTGGGCCGTGCCATGCTGGCCTCCATGGGAAGGGCGGTGAGAGCGGGCGGCGGTTCGCCCACGCCGGTCTCCGTGGTCGCCGGCTCGTCCGGGTGGCGCTGCTCCGGTCCGGTCGGCGCCGGCCCCTCGTCCGGGAAGGCCGCGGCGGCGGTCGCGGCGAACAGCGCGACCGCATCGGTCAGGGCTTCGGCGACGAACGGCTTGGTGACGCGGGCGGAAAATCCCATGCGCCGGCACTCGACCGACGTCGGGCCGCCGCTGCCGACCAGCGCGATGAAAGCCGGCAGGGGTGCCGACGCTCCCGGCGGCAGTGTCCCCGCCACGCCGTGACCGCCGCCGTCGAACAGGCCGACATCGGCGAACACGACGTCGAAGTTCCGGGCGGCAAGCGCCGCCGTCAGCGCGTCCCGATCCGGAACCGTCTCCACCCGATGGCCCTTGCGGCGCAACAGCTCCTCGGCCAGCCGGCGTTCCAGGGCTTTCGGCTCGGCCACCAGCACGCTCAGGCCGCCGGCGGGCGGCCGGTCCTGGTCGGATGCCGCCGATTCCGCTCCTTCGGCCGGCTGCAGCGGGAGATCGACGAGGAAGCTGCTTCCCCGCCCCGGCTCGCTCTCCACACCGATCGAGCCGCCCATGACCTGGACGAGCCGCTGTGCGATGGCCAGCCCAAGGCCGGTGCCGCCGTAGCGGCGGGTGCTGGACTGGTCGATCTGGCTGAAGGCGCCGAACAGCCGCTCGCGGTCCTCCGCACGGATGCCGATGCCGGTGTCGCTCACCCCGAAGCGCAGCAGCGGGTGCGCCGGCTCGACGCCCGGAGCCCGCCCGACGGTGATGTCGATCCGCCCCGCATCGGTGAACTTCACGGCGTTGGAGACCAGATTCTCGAGAACCCGCCGCAGCCGCCCCTCGTCGCCGATCACCGTCGTCTCCGCGGTGACGTCGGCCGTCACCGTCAGGGCCAGCCTCTTGTGCCCGGCTTGGTCGCGGAAGGTGTCCGCCACCGACCGGGCGAGAACCGCCGGCACGAAGGGCCCCCGGCTGGCGTGCCCCGACTCACCGTCGATGCGCGAGAAGTCGAGGATGTCGGAGATGATCCGGTCGAGCGCCTCGGCCGAGCGCAGCACCGTGTCCGCGAAGCGGCGCTGCGGCGGATCGAGCGGCGTGTCGAGCAGCAGCCCGGTCATGCCGATCACCCCGTTGAGCGGCGTGCGCAGCTCATGGCTGACGGTCGCAAGGAAGTCCGACTTGGCGCGGTTGGCCGCCTCCGCCGCGTTGCGGGCGCGGTGCAGGCTTTCGGTCAGGTCCTCCAGCGCCCGGCGGGAGCGGGCTTCGCGCAGCAACAGCCGGGTGAGGGCCGCGAAGAGCAGCGCGAAGCTCACCACCAACGCGGTGATCAGCCACTTGAACCCGGCGAAACCCTCCACCAGGTCGCTGCGGTCGGCGACCACCCGGTCGCTGGTGGTGCGCAGAACGTCGAGGATGAAGCGCTGCGCGTCTCGCCCGACGGCTTCGATACCATCGAGCAGGCCGCCCGCGACCGCCGCGGCGAGCCGCGCTTCGTCGCCGACCTCCGGCTCCCACCCCCGCACCGCGGCGTCCACCGCCCGCAGCGCCAGCACCGCGTCCGCACTGTCCTTCACGATCTCGCCCACCTCGCCGCTCTCCAGGGTCGGAAAGCGGCTGAGCAGGATCTCGTACCGGAGCGCCACGTCGTCGGCGGTGTCACGACCGAGGGCGTATCCCATCACCGCACCCTGGAACCGGTACAACTCGGCCTGGAGCTGATAGGCGGCCCAGACCGTGTTCTCGGTCGCCTTGGACGAATGGCGCCGCGCCTCCTCGACGATGGCCAGCAGCCGAACCGCCACCAGGGCGACCAGCGCCAGGGCCACCAGCGCCAGCAGCGCGACGCCGACGTTGAAAAGCGGCCGTCTCATCGGACCTCGATCCGGTTCACCTGCCAGATCGCCTGATAGTAGTGACGGTCGTTGCGCAGCTCGGCGTGATCGTCGAAGGGGAACATCAGCCAGTAAGGACCACGGTCGCGCACCGACAGCGGGCGTCCATCCTGACGCATCGCCAGGATGGCGCCGTAGCGTTCCAGGAGACCCCTCGGCAGCGTCACGCTGTAGCCGTCAAGGGCGGACAGCACGACCTCGCCGCCGCGCGCGCCGAGCGCGGTCAGCAGCGCGTCGAGCCGCGGCCCTTCGAAGCGCGAGGCCGGCACGCTCCAGGGTGTGGCGGTGACGATCGCCGTCACGCCCGCGGCCTCCAGGTCCGACGGTGCCAGGCGCACCTCCGGTCCACGGTCGGTCGCGCCGGTGACGATCAGCATCCCGCGACCCGAAGGCTCCGCGGCCGATGCCGGAATAGGCGCACCCAGCAGGCCGGCGAGAACGGCTGTCAGGGCGAGGACGCTTGCGGGTGTCATGCTCATCGCTTTGGAGCGCTCCCCCCCGGCCGGTCCGTCATTTCACCTCGATGCGGCGGACCTGCCAGACCGAGCGTGTGTAGATCGCCTCGTTCCGGAGCTCCGGAATGCGGTCGAACGGATAGATCACGAACAGCGGCCCCTTGCTGCGGATCGTCAACGCCTCCCCGTTCTGGCGGAAGGCGAGGATCGGGCCGTACTGGCCGGCATCCTCGACCGGCAGTTCGGCGGCGTAGTCGTTGAGCGCCGACACCTTCAACGTCTTCCCGTTGGCGCCGACCTTCGCCAGAAGGCGGCTGAGGAGCACGCCTTCGAATTTCGGCCGCCCTTCGTGCCAGGGGGTGGCGGTTTCGATGGTGGTCACGCCCAGCGCTTCAAGATCCGCACGGGTGAAATCGACACCGCCCGCACGGCCGTCGCCGATCAGGCCCGTCACCGTCAGGATCACCGGTTCCCCCGCCGCGCGTGCCGGGGGCGGTGCGCCCATGGACAGGGCCAACAACAACATGAATCCGGCGAACCACCGGGTAAGTGCGCCGGTCGAGTGTCCCAGGAAGCGCATGGACGCGTCACCTCGCGAGAATGGAAGGCCATGGACCGGTGTCGTCCACGTCGCGCCGGTTTCAGCGCGGTCCAGGATTCAAGCAAGCGGCGCGCCACCCGCGTGCGTTGAGAAACCATTGATTCCTCGCGGAAACGTTCGGTGCCGTTGCGGCCAAATTTCGCATTCTGCAACTGCGGCCTTGCAAAACGGGAAATTCCGGGCGTCCGTGCGGTCCCGAATGGCGAAACGCGGGAGCCCGAAACACCGGCCGGACGAGTGCTGTCGTCGTCGGAGCGACGATCCGGAACCTATACCGGGCCAGCGTCGATTGCCCGCACGCAATCGGTTTCCGATTGCATATCCACCTGCAGGATACTCGATAAAGGAGAACTGGCACCCCGCTTGCACTCATCCCTTCGGCTGGGCCCGCAAGGCAACGCGTCGGCCCACCGGATGCGACGGAGAGAGCCATGAAGCGATTGGAGAAATGGGTCCACCGCGCCTCGCGCGTCGGCGCGGCGTTCGGGCTGGCCCTGTTGCCCGCGGCGGCGGTCGCCGAGGACAGCCCGGCCCTGGCGCTTCTGCCCGAGATGCGGCGGATGCTGGAGAAGCCCGTCGCGATCATCGCGATCCGTGCGCAGAACGAGCGCCATGCCACCATCGATCAGGCCACCATCGACCGGCTCGACAAGCAGTGGCGGGCGGAGACCAAGTCCGGCGACCAGCCGCTCATCGCGCAGCTCATGGGCAGCCCCTTCTCCGCCTACCTGGTCCGCATCAAAGCGGAGAGCCAGGGGCTCTTCTCCGAGGTGTTCGTGACCGACAACGTCGGCCTGAATGTCGGCCAGAGCAGCCTGACCACCGACTATTGGCAGGGTGACGAGGCGAAGTACCAGAAGACCTTCCTGATCGGCCCGGACGCGGTGAACGTGTCCAAGGTCGAGATCGACGGGAAGACCGGCTCCCGCCGCCAGCAGATCGACTTCACGATCCTCGATCCCGACACGCGCAAGCCGATCGGTGCCGCCACCATGGAGGTCGATCTCGACGAACTCGCCCGGCGCACCGCCCACCGGACGGCCGGCTGACACAGGGTGAAGACGAGGACATGACCATGCTGAAACTCATCGACGACCTCCCCATCGGCCGCAAGATGGCCGCGGCCTTCACCCTGATGTTCCTGTGCACCGTGACCATCGCCGCCGTTGCCTACGTCAAGATGGACTCCATACGGTCGCAGGTCATCGCCACCGAGGCGACGTTGCACAGGATCGATCTCGTCGAGACCCTGGCCACCCAGCTGGTGGAGCAGCAGACCGGCGTGCGCGGCTTCCTGATCAGCGGCGATCCGGTCTTTCTCGCCCCCTTCAAGGAGGGCGTGCAGGGGTTGGCCGAAACGTCGGAGAAGCTGCGGGCCTTCGATGACGGCGATGCCGAGTTCCGCCGAGCCACGGAGGCTCTCATCACGCTCGCGGGGCGCTACCGCACCGAGGTCGCGGATCGGCAAATCCGCCTCATGCGGCACCCCGATACGGTGGAGGAGGCCCGCATGCTGGAAGCGGCCGGCCTGGGCAAGCGGATCGTGGATGAAATGCATGCCACCGCCGACCGCCTGGTCGCTGCCGACAAGCACCGCCTGGAACAGCTGATTGTCGAGGAGCAGTCCGCAATCAGGACGGCGTTCCTGGTGATCGAGATCGGGCTGCCCGTCTGCCTCTTGCTGACGGTGGCGCTCGCCGTCCTCGCGACGCGTGGAATCGCCGTGCCGATCAACGGCATGACCGTCCTGATGAAGCGTCTGGCCGGTGGCGACCGGGATGTCACCGTCGATGCGCTGGGGCGCGGCGACGAGATCGGCACGATGGCCGATGCCGTGGAGGTTTTCCGCCGCAACGCCATCGAGGCCGACCGGCTCGCCGCCGAGCAGGCGGCGGAGCACGCGGCGAAAACGCGACGGGCCGAGAACCTGGACGGCCTGCTGCGCCGCTTCCAGGCCGAGGTGACGCGCGCCCTCTCCACCGTCGAGTCCTCCGCCCGCGAGCTGAACGGCACCGCCAGCGCCATGGCGTCGGTCGCCGAGCAGACCCGGAGCCAGGCGTTGGCCTCCGCCACCGCCGCCGAACAGACCACCGCCAATGTGCAGACCGTCGCGACCGCGACCGAGGAGATGTCCGCGACCCTGCAGGAGATCGCCTCGCAGGTCGCCAAGTCCAACGCCATCACCGCCCGCGCCGTGCGCGAGGCGGAGGAGACCGACCGCGAGGTGCGCGGACTGAACGATGCCGCCGCCCGCATCGGCGAGGTGGTCGGCCTGATCAACCAGATCGCGTCGCAGACCAACCTGCTGGCGCTGAACGCCACCATCGAGGCGGCGCGCGCCGGCGAGGCGGGCAAGGGCTTCGCCGTGGTCGCCGGCGAGGTGAAGGGGCTGGCCGGGCAGACCGCCAGGGCCACCGACGACATCGCCGCCCAGGTCAACGCCATGCAGCAGGCGACCAGCGGCGTGGTCGGCGCGATCCGGCGGATCGGCGAAACCATCCTGTCGATCAACGACATCTCGACGGCCATCGCCGCCGCCGTGGAGGAGCAGACGGCCGCGACCCAGGAGATCGCGCGGAACGTCCATGGTGCGGCGCAAGGCACGGAACAGGTGTCGGCGAACGTCGCCCAGGTCAACGCGGCCGCCGGCCGGACCGGAGACGCCGCGCGGCTCGTCCTCGGTGCGGCGGGTCAGCTGTCACGGGAATCGGATGCGTTGCGCGGCGAGGTCGACCGCTTCATGGAAGGGATCCGTGCCGCCTGAGCCCTCAGCCGGCACGCCGGACCATCGGCCGGACCTTGCGAGGGGGCTAGGTCCGGCCTCGCTTCGCAACATGACGCATGGCATATATCCGCCCGATCGATTAGGGTACGACACGTTGCCATGGGGTGTCCGTCCTTGCTCCGTTGCCTTGCTCTCGTGACGTTGTTGCTGTGCTGCGGACCACTGTCCGCGACTGCCCGTCCGCTGCTGCTGATCTCCACCGAGAACGGCCCCGAGCATGTGCAGACCATCATCGTGCAGCGCTTCGTGGACCGGGTGCGCGCCTGCTGCGCCGGCCGCGTCGATGTGGATTTCCGCAACGACGGCACGCTCTACCGTGACCGCGACGTGCTGTCGGCGCTCGCCCAGGGCAAGGTCGCCATGGCGGTGGCGGGAACCTGGCAGCTCGACCGTCAGGCGCCCGGGGTCGGCGTCTTCATGCTCCCCGTCCTCTACGGGCGGACGGAGGAGCAGGTTCAGCGCATCGACGACAGCCCGGTGCTGGACCTGATGAACCGTGAACTGGAACGGAGCCTCGGCGCCGTCGTTCTCGGCCGCTGGGTCGGGCTCGGCTTCGTGCACAGCTTCACCCTGCGCCAGCCGATCGAGGGTGTCGGCAGCCTCAAGGGCCTGCGCATGCGTTCGCCGGGCGGGATCGCCAATGCGTGGCGCCTGTCGGCGCTCGGGGCGGAACCGGTGCCGATCGCCTGGACCGACCTGCCCTTCGCACTGTCCGACGGGCGCGTGGATGGACTGATCACCACCTTCGCGTCGCTCGACAGCGCCGGCCTCTGGCAGAGCGGCATCCGCTACGCGCTGGAGGACCGCCAGAGCTATTCCATGTATGTGCCGCTGGTGTCGGGTTATTTCTGGCGGTCGCTCGACGGGGCGACGCGCGCCGACCTGCGGACAGCGTGGGAAGCGGGGGTGGAGGACGCCCGGGCCCTGACCCGGGAGAGCCAGGTGAAGGCGAGGGAGCGGGCGATCGCCGCCGGCGTCCGCGTCATCACCATCGACCAGGCCGAAAGCCACCGCGTGCGTGCCAAGCTGGCCGTCGACCAACCAGTGATCGCCCAGCGGGTCGGGGTCGACGACGGGATATTGGCCGCCATGACGGCGGCGCTGGGGACCACCCCATGACCGCAACGGGGCTCCGAGCGCCCTCCGACGCGGCGTCGCCGACCCTGCTGCGCGGCGTGTCGGCCCTGGCCGTCGCCGCGCTGGCTGCTGTCATTCTGCTGCTGGGATCGGAGATCTGGCGGGAACGCAACGACCGCCTCGAAAACCTGCGCTCGCAGGCGGAGCGCCGCGCCATCCTGATGGCGCAGCACGCCGACAGCGTGATCGGCCAGGCCGACGTGGCGCTCGTCACCTACGCCTTCCTGATCGAATCCTTCGACGAGCGGGCCGCGGACGACGGGCTGCAGCGGGTGATGACCCGGCAGCTTCCACCGGGCGGCTGCATCACCACCGTCGACGCGCGCAACGAAACCGTCGGCTCCACCTGCCTGCGCCCCCGCCAGCGGACCATCCCGCCGGAGGAGTTCTCGGCGCACGCGACCGGCCGCGCGACGCTGACCCTGGGCCACGACCCGGAACTGGCCACCGTGGCCCTGCGCCGGTCGGTGGTCCGTCCGGACGGCCGTTTCGCCGGCGCCATACAGGCGATCTTCGACGCCTCCGTCCTGCTCGGCTATGAACGGTCGCTGGGCGGACGCGACGTGGACGCGCTGGCGACCCGGTCCGGCGAGATCGTCGCCGGACCGGGCATGCTCTACGCCGGTCATGCGGCCGGCATCGCCCGGCAGGCGGTGGCGCTGGCGGCGGCCCGGACCGGCGGGCCGGCCGGCGCGGGGGTGGTCGACGGACCGACCATGGTCGTCGCCACCTCGCAGCTGCGCACGCTCCCCCTCCAGGCCGTCGCGGCGTCCCCCAAGGGCGAGTTGCTGGCGGAGTGGACGACGATCGCCGTGAGCGCCGGGCTGATCGCCCTGATCATCGGCGGCGGCGGCGCCCTGCTCGTCGCGGCGATGGTCCGTACCGAACGGGCGCGGGCGGCGACGCTGACCGAGCTCCGCCTGCGCAACCAGGCGCTGGACCAGGCGACCAACGGCGTGATCCTCTGCCGGGCCGGCGGCGGGAACCCCATCGTCTACGTCAACGCGGCCTTCGAGCGGACCACCGGTTACGCCGCCCACGAGGTGATCGGCCGCAATCCCCGCTTCCTGCAGGGCGACGAGAGCCGCCAGCCCGAGCTGTTCACGATCCGCAACGCCTTGAAGGAGGGGCTTCCCGTCCAGGTGACCGTGCGCAATTACCGCAAGTCGGGCGCCTTCTACTACAACGACGTCAGCATCGCGCCGGTGCACGACCCCGACGGCCGCATCACCCATTTCATCGGCATCCAGCAGGACGTGACCGCCCGCGTGCTGGCCGAACAGGCCATGGAGGATCGCCTGCGCTTCGAGCACACGCTGCTCGACACCATCCCCCTGCCGGTGTTCTCCGTGGATCTGGACGGCGTCTTCATCGCCGCCAACCGCGCCTTCGAGGAGGTCCTGGGACAGCCGCGCGGCAGTCTGCAGGGCCGCCGGGTGCGCGACGTGATCCCCGACGATCCCGACGGCCTGCATGCCGACGCGGACCGGCGTTTGATCGAACGTGGGGGATCCATCACCTACGAGACGCGCATCCAACTCGCCGACGGAACATTGCACGACATCATCGTCAAGAAGGCGGCCTTCCTCAACGCCTCGTCGCGCACGGCGGGGCTGGTCGGGGTGTTCAGCGACATCACCGACATGAAACGCCGGGAGACGGAGCTGGCCCGGCTGGTCGAGCAGCGCGACCACGAGCGCATCCGCGCGGAGGAGGCGAGCCGCGCCAAATCCAACTTCCTCGCCTGCATGAGCCATGAGTTGCGCACGCCGCTGAACGCCATCCTCGGCTTCTCGGAGATCATCCGCGAGCGGGTGTTCGGCGACGACTGGACGCGATACGCCGAGTATGCCGGCGACATCCACGACAGCGGCAGCCACCTGCTGGCGCTGATCAACGACATCCTCGATCTGTCGAAGATCGAGGCGGGGAAGCTCGATCTGGCGCCGGTCCCGCTGGGTGTCGAGCCGGTGGTCGAATCGGTGGTGCGCCTGGTCCGCCAGCGGGCGGCCGACCACGGCCATACGATGAGCGTGGATTACGGCGACACCGCCGGCCTGATGCTGTTCGCCGACGACCGGGCGGTGCGCCAGATCCTGTTCAACCTGTTGTCCAACGCCATCAAGTTCACACCGGACAAGGGCCACATCGCGGTGATCTGCTGCAGTGCCGGCCCCGATGCCGTGGCGCTCGCCGTGTCCGACAACGGCATCGGCATTCCGGCCGACCGCATCCAGATGGTGCTGAAGCCGTTCGAGCGGATCGGCGACGCCTACACCCGCAAGCAGGAGGGCACCGGCCTCGGCCTGTCGCTGGTGGATTCCCTGGTGAGCGCGCTGCATGGTAGCCTGCACATCGACAGCACGTTGGGCGCCGGAACGACGGTCACCGTCACCCTTCCCAGCGTGCGCAAGGCGGGGGTGAAGGCGGCCTGAACACCGCGCCCGGCCCGCCACATGGAAGGAGCCCATGGAAACACCCGTCAACCCGCTGAGACAGCCGGTGGGATTCCCGCTGCCGGACTGGACGCCCCGCCCGCTGCCGCCGCGCACATCGATGGGCGGCCGCTTCTGCCGGGTGGAGCCGCTGGACACCGACCGCCACGCGGCGCAGCTCTTCGATGCCTGCGCGCTCGACGCCGAAGGGCGGAACTGGACCTATCTCGGCTACGGCCCCTTTGCGGATTTCGACTCCTACCGGACCTGGATGGCGGGTGTGGTCGCCGGCAGCGACCCGCTGTTCCACGCCGTGGTCGATGCCGCCACCGGACGGGCGGTCGGGGTGGCCGCCTATCTGCGCATCGACCGGGGGTCCGGCGTCATCGAGGTCGGGCACCTCAACTTCTCCCCCCTGATGCAGCGCAGCCCGGTCGCCACCGAGGCGATGGCGCTGATGATGCGCCGCGCCTTCGACGAGCTGGGCTACCGCCGCTACGAGTGGAAGTGCGACAGCCTGAACGCCCCCTCCCGCGCCGCGGCGGAGCGGCTGGGGTTCACCTACGAGGGAACGTTCCGGCAGGCCATCGTCTACAAGGGCCGCAACCGCGACACCGCCTGGTACTCCATCACCGACCGCGAATGGCCGGCCATCCGCGCCGCCTTCGGCGCGTGGCTGGATCCGGCCAACTTCGACGCGGACGGGCGGCAGATCCGGCGGCTGTCGGACCTGCGGCTCAGCCCGTCGCCAGAGCCGCGCTGATCGAGGCCGCCAGCGGCGTGGTCGGGCGCCCGATCAGCCGGCCGAGCGCGCCGCCGTCGTCGAACAGGGCACCGCCGGCCGCCGCCGCGTCGGACTGGGCGATCAGGTCGGCGAGCCCCTCCGGCAGGCCGGCGTGCAGCAGGATCCCCCGGTACTCCGCCTCCGGCAGGTTGTTGTAGGGGATCGCGCGGCCGGTCTGGCGCGACAGTTCGGCCGCGAACTCCGCCAGCGTGAAGGCGCCGTCTCCGGCCAGCTCGTAGACACGGCCCGCCGGCAGCTCCGCCGCGGTCAGCACCGCGGCGGCGGCCTCGGCGTAGTCGGCGCGGGCGGCGGACGCGATCCGCCCCTCCCCGGCACTGCCCAGCACCACCCCGTGCTGAAGGGCCACGGGGACGGAGGCCGTGTAATTCTCCGTGTACCAGCCGTTGCGCAACAGCGCGTGCGGAATGCCGCTCGCCGCCAGCAGCTCCTCCGTCGCGCGGTGTTCCACGGCGACGCCGAGGGCGGAGCTGTCGGCACGAAGGACGCTGGTGTAGGCGATGAAGGGAACCCCGGCGGCCTTGGCGGCCTCGATCACCGCGCGGTGCTGTGGCAGGCGGCGGCCGATGGCGTTGCCGGAGATCAGCAGCAGCCGGTCGATGCCGGCGAGTGCGGTGGCCAGCGTGTCCGGCTCGTCATAGTCGGCGCGGCGGACGGTGACACCCTTGGCCGCGAGGTCCGCCGCCTTGGCGGGGTCGCGAACGAGGGCGACGATGTCCCCGGCGGCAACCCGGCGCAACAGAGCGTCGATGACGAGCCGGCCAAGCTGGCCGGTGGCTCCGGTGACGGCGATCATGATGGGCATCCTCGGCTTGTGTGGAACGAAGCCGCAAGTTAAACTCGTACCGTCCATCCTGGAAGTACGCACAAAAAAGTTAGTGTCCAATGACCGATCCGCACCCGCGTGAAAGCCTCTCCGACCAGATCCGCCGCGGCGCGCTTCTCAGCACCGACTGTCCGTCGCGCGAGGTGCTGAAGCGCATGACCAGTCTGTGGGGCCTGCTGGTTCTGATGATCCTGCGCGACGGCACCCGCCGATTCAGCGACCTGCGCCGGGCGGCCGCCGGGGTCAGCGAGAAGATGCTGGCCCAGACCCTGCAGGGGCTGGAGGCCGACGGCCTGATCGACCGCCACGCCTTCCCCGTCATCCCGCCGCACGTCGAATACAGCCTGACACCCCTGGGGATCGAGGCGGCGGAGCGCGTGGCGGCGCTGGCCGACTGGGTCGAGGTGAACCTGCCGCGGGTGATGGAGGCCCGCGCGACGCGGCTCGCGGCGGAGTAGGACGGAACTCACCGCACGCCCCCCCGTTGCCTTGGACATGGCCGCAACCCGCCCCATCGCCGCACTCGCCACCGCGCTGACGATCGCTGTCCCGGCCCTCGTCACCGGCGCCCCGCAGGCCGCCACCATCACCGTCGCCTGCTCGGCCCTCGGCATCGGCCAGCGGCTGTGCCGGGAGGGGGCGGAGGCCTGGGCCGCGGGGTCGGGCAACACCGTGCGCTTCGTCGCCATGCCCAAGGCGGCCGGCGACCAGTTGGCGCTCTACCAGCAGCTTCTGGCCGCCGGGTCCGGCGACATCGACGTGTTGCAGATCGACGTGGTGTGGCCGGGCCTGCTGGCCGGCTATCTCGCGGACCTGTCGGGGCGGGTGCCGCCGGGCACGCTGGACGCCCATCTCAAACCGCTGGCCGACAACGCGACCGTCAAAGGCCGGCTGGTCGCCCTGCCCTGGTTCACCGACGTGGGTCTGCTCTACCACCGCACCGACTTGCTCGCCCGCTATGGCCGCGCCGTGCCGAAGAGCTGGGCCGAGTTGGAGGAAACCGCCCGCATCGTGCAGCGGGGGGAGCGTGCCGCCGGCCGCGACCGGCTGTGGGGCTATGTCTGGCAGGGCCGCGCCTATGAGGGGCTGACCGTCAACGCGCTGGAATGGGTGGACAGTTTCGGCGGCGGCTTCATCGCGCCCGACGGGCGGGTGACCGTCACCGAGCCGCCAGTGGTGGACGCCATCGCCATGGCCGCCGGCTGGGTCGGGACCATCAGCCCGGTCGGCGTGCTCAACTACACCGAGGAGGAGGCGCGCGGCGTCTTCCAGTCCGGCAACGCGGTGTTCATGCGCAACTGGCCCTACGCCTGGCCGCTCGCCAACGCCGCCGACAGCCCGGTGCGCGGCGTGGTCGGCGTCTCCCCCCTGCCCGCCGGCCCCGGCGGCCGGGCGAGCGGCGCGCTGGGAGGGCAGATGCTGGCGGTCAACGACAACTCCCCGAACCGTGACGCGGCGGCCGATCTGGTGGTCGCCCTGACCGGCCCGACCGAGCAGAAACGGCGCGCCATCGCCGGCGGCTACAACCCCACCATCCGCGCCCTGTACGACGACCCGGAGATCCTGGCCGCCCAGCCCTTCGTCGCGGAGGTGCGGCGCGCGGTCGACACCGCCATTGCGCGGCCGGCGCGCGCCGCCGGCATGCGCTACACCCAGGCGTCCGCCGCCATCCGGGACGCCGTGCACGGGGCGCTGTCCGGCCGGCAGCCGGCGCAGGACGCCATGGAGGAGTTGGACCGCACGCTCTGGCGGATCAGCCGCGGCGGTCGCTGGTGAGCGGCGGGACGGGCACCGACGGTCCTGTGGAGCGCATGCGCCGGCGCGCCGTTCCGCTGTTCGTCCTTCCCATGGCGGCGGTGCTGGCGCTGGTGGCCGGCTGGCCGCTGGCCCGCACCTTGTGGTTCTCGCTGACCGACGCCACGCTGGCGACGCTGGACGACCACGCCGTCATCGGGCTGGAGAATTATTACTGGCTGGGGCTGGATCCGGTGTGGTGGCGCGCGGTCGGCAACACGCTGCTCTTCGCCGGCGTGTCGGTGACGCTGGAGACGGCGCTGGGCTTCGCCCTGGCGCTGGTGCTGAACCGCCGGCTGCCGCTGCGCGGCGTGCTGCGCGCCGTCGTGCTGATCCCCTGGGCCATTCCCACCGTGGTGTCGGCGCAGATGTGGGCGTGGATGCTGCACGACCTCTACGGCGTGGTGAACACGATCCTGCTGGCGCTCGGCCTGATCGCCGCCCCCTTGGCCTGGACGGCCGACCCGGCGCTCGCCCTGCCCGCGGTGATCGCGGTGGATGTGTGGAAGTCCACCCCCTTCATGACGCTGCTGATCCTGGCGGCACTCCAGCTCGTCCCCGGCGAGCTTTACGAGGCTGCGCGGGTGGACGGGGTGCCGGCGCATCGGGTCTTCCTGGACATCACCCTGCCGCTGGTCTGGCCGGCGGTCATGGTGGCGGTGATCTTCCGCACGTTGGACGCACTGCGCGTCTTCGACCTGATGTACGTCCTCACCGGCAACAGCCGGGAGACCATGTCCATGTCCGTCTATGCCCGGCAGCACCTGATCGAGTTCCAGGACGTGGGCTACGGCTCCGCCGCATCCTCCGCGCTGGTGCTGGTGGTGGCGCTGGTCACCGCACTCGCCATCACCGCCGGACGGCTGCGGCTGGGCGACGGGGAGCCGGAGCGGTGAGGGCCGTGCGGCTGATCGGCCGGGCGGGGCTGTGGCTTCTGGTCACGCTCATCGTGGCCTACAGCGCCTTTCCGCTGCTGTGGGCGACCGTGTCGTCGCTGAAGACCGGCAGCGCCCTGTTCGAGCCGTCGCTGTGGCCCGGTCATGCGAGCCTCACCAACTACCGCGACATCTTCACCGTGCAGCCCTTCGGGCGGAACATCCTGAACTCGCTCGCCGTCGCCACCGGGGTGGTCACCGTGTCGCTGGGCCTGTCGGTCACCGCAGCCTACGCGCTGGGGCGCGCTGCGTTCCGCGGGCGGCGCCTGCTGCTGCTGACGGTGCTGTCGGTGTCGATGTTCCCGCAGGTGGCGGTGCTGTCGGGGCTGTTCGAGGTGATCCGCTGGCTGGGGCTCTACAACAGCCTGACCGGCCTCGGCCTCACCTACCTGATCTTCACCCTGCCCTTCACGGTGTGGGTGCTGACCGCCTTCATGCGCTCCATGCCGCGGGAGCTGGAGGAGTCCGCCCTGGTGGACGGGGCCGGACCCTGGCGGATCGTGTTCGGCATCTTCCTGCCGCTGCTCGGACCGGCGCTGGTATCGACAGGGCTGCTGGCCTTCATCGCCGCCTGGAACGAGTTCCTGTTCGCTCTGACCTTCACCCTGACCGCCGACCGCCGCACCGTGCCCCCGGCCATCGCCTCGATGTCGGGCGCCAGCGCGTACGAGCTGCCCTGGGGCCACATCATGGCGGCGTCGGTGGTGGTGACGGTGCCGCTGATCGCGCTCGTCCTGGCCTTCCAGCGGCGCATTGTCGCAGGGCTCACCGCGGGCGCGGTCAAAGGCTGACTTGGGACACCCGTTCTGACGCATCGGCTGGAATAATTTTCGGCGCCCGTTGTTCTTGGCGTTGTCGAGTGGCCGCGCCACTCCCGTCCGAACAACCTCCCTGATCCGCACCCATGAGCACTCCGAAGCGTTCGAAGCGATCCCTCGTGATCGCCGCCGCCCTGCTGGCCGTGACCGCCGGGCACGTGTCCTTCTGGTCCTGGCGCAACGCACCCGTGCCCGTCGAGGCGGCACCGGGGAGGATCGAATCCGTCTCCTATTCGCCGTCGGGCCGCGACTACGACCCGAACGAGAATCCCATCGTGCCGACCATCGAGATCGAGCGGGACATGTCCGCCATCTCCGGTTTCGCCAACGGGGTGCGTACCTACTCCTCGCTGGGGTCCCAGGGCGAGGTGCCGGAGATCGCCGCCCGTCAGGGGCTGGACGTGACGCTCGGCCTGTGGATCAGTGACGACAAGGCCCGCAACGAGCGCGAGATCGCCCGCGCGATCGAGTTGGCTTACAGCGTCCGCGGCATCGACCGGGTGGTGGTCGGCAACGAGGCGCTGCTGCGCGCCGAAGTGACCGACGCGGAGCTGGCCGCCTACATCAAGCGCGTCCGCGCCGCCCTGCCCGCCCGCATCCAGGTCGGCACCGCCGACGTCTGGTCGGAGATCGTCAAGGCGAAGGAGACCATCGACGCCTCCGACTTCATGGGCGTCCACGTGCTGCCCTACTGGGAAGGCGTGCCCGTCCAGAACGCGCTCACCTGGATCCGCGACCGCCTGGACACCGTGCGCAAGGCGCACCCCGGCAAGCCCCTGTTCGTGGGCGAGGTGGGCTGGCCCAGCGGCGGCAACAACTTCCACGACGCCTACCCCTCGCGCGAGGCGCAGGCCGAGGTGGTCCGCAACTTCGCCATGGAAGCCGGCATGCTCGGCATCGCCTACAACGTGGTAGAGGCCTTCGACGGGGTGTGGAAGACCACCATCGAAGGCGCGCCGGGCCCGAGCTGGGGCGTGCTCGACGCCGATCGCGCGCCGAAATGGCCGCTCGCGGGTGCGGTCCCGGCGTCCCAGGGCGAGCGCATGGGGGCCGCCGTGGCGGTCGTGCTGGGCGCTCTGCTGGCCGGTTTCGTCGCCTTCCGCCGCCGCACCGGCGTGAGCTTCGCGCTGGCCGCCGGCATCGGCGCCAACCTGATCGGTGCCGCGGTCGGCATCGCGGTGATCGGGGCCTCGGGTGAATACCTCACCTTCGGCGCCGCCACCACCTGGGGTTCCGCCTTCCTGCTGGGCGCCCTGATGCTGAGCGTCGCCTTCGCCGACCTGACCGAGGTGGTGCGCCGCCTGTTCACCGGCCGCGCGCCGCAGCTTCTGGCCCTCAACGACGCCCCGATCGTGCCTGACGAGGCGCCGATGGTGTCGGTCCACATCGCCGCCTGCCGCGAGCAGCCGGACGTGCTGGCCGCCACGCTGAACGCGCTCGCCCGCCTCGACTACCCGAACTTCGAGGTGGTGGTGCTGATCAACAACACCGAGGACGAGTCCCTCGTCCGCCCGGTGGAGGAGCACTGCGCCCAGCTCGGCCCGCGCTTCAAGTTCCACTGGTACCCGACGATCGCGGGCTACAAGGCCGGTGCGCTGAACGCCGCGCTCCGCCACACGTCGCCCGAGGCCGAGATCGTCGCCGTGCTGGACGCCGACTACACGGTCGCCCGCGACTGGTTGCGCAAGCTGGTGCCGGCCTTCCGCGATCCGTCGGTCGGCATCGTGCAGGCCCCGCAGGAGCACCGCGACGGCCATGAATCGGCCCTGAAGGCCGCCATGACCGCCGAATACCGCGCCTTCTTCGACGTCGGTATGCAGGAGGGTCTGGCGTCGCAGGCCTTCATCTGCCACGGCACCATGATCATGCTGCGCCGCGCCGCCATGGACCGCGTCGGCGGCTGGTCGGAGCATGGCATCTGCGAGGACACGGAGCTGGGCATCCGCATCCTGTCCGCCGGCTACCGCGCCGCCTACACCGACGAGCGGTTGGGCGCCGGGCTGGCTCCCGACAACTTCATGCAGTTCCGCAAGCAGCGCGACCGTTGGGTGTTCGGCTCCACGCAGATCATGCGCGCCCACTGGCGCAAGTTCCTGCCCGGCTCGACCGCGCTGACCCTGCGCCAGAAGGTCGGCTACCTGACCAACTGGGGCCGCTGGTGGTCCGACGCGGTGGGCCTGTTCGCCGCCGCCGCCGCCATCGTCTGGACCTTCGCGTCGCTGGTGTTCCCGCTGCACCTGCCGCCGGTGGAGGCCACCGCGGGCGTGCTCGCCGCCCTGCTGCTGCGCGCCGGCTCCAGCCTCGCCGCCTCGCGCTTCGCGTCGGGCAACACGTGGAAGGAATCGCTGGGCGCCTGCGCCGTCGGCATGGCGCTGTCCACCACGGTGGCGCTCGCCGCCCTACGTGGCCTCGTCCGCCGGCGCGACGCCTTCCGCGTCACCGCCAAGGGCGGCAAGCGGGCCCCCGGCCGCTTCTCGGCCCGGCCGGAAGCGATCCTCTCCGGTGCGCTGCTGGCGTCGGCGGTGACCGCCTCGCTCGCCAACCCGCTGGGCACCCTGTCCCTGGAGCTGTGGTCGTTCCTGCTGGCCGCCATGGCCCTGCCGAACCTGATCGCGGTGGCGCTCGCCGTCGGCGACATGCTCCCGGCCCGCGAGGCGCAGGTCCCGCTGCCGGCCCCGGCCGCGACCGTCGAGTCCGCCCCGGCCGGCCAGCCGTCTCAGGCCCGCCAGCCGATCGCGGCGTAACCACCGGCCTTGCAACGAACCCTCCCCCGTCCGACGATGGGGGAGGGTTTTTTTTTCGTCAGGCCGCGTCCATCGGCGGGTAGTCGATGTAGCCTTTGGCGTCGCCGCCGTAGAAGGTCGCCTGATCGGACTCGGCAAGCGGCGCGTCGCGGCGCAGCCGTTCCACCAGATCGGGGTTGCCGATGAAGGGACGGCCGAAGGCGACCATGTCGGCGTGCCCGCTCCCCACCGCTTCGATCGCCAGCGCGCGGGTGTAGCTGTTGTTGGCGATGTAGGGCCCGCGCCATTTGGCGCGAAGTTCGGCCAGCAGACCGCCGAAGCCCGGATGCGGGCTGCGGGTCACGCCCTCGATCATGTGCAGATAGGCGAGCCCGTGGTCGTTCAGCCGCTCGATGACCGGTCCGAAGATCGCGGGCGGATTGCTCTCCTGCGCGTCGTTGCTGGGGCTGAGCGGCGACAGGCGGATGCCGGTGCGGGCCGCCCCGATCTCGGCCGTGATGGCCTCGACCACCTCGAACAGGAAGCGCATGCGATTGTCGATGCTGCCGCCATAGGCGTCGGTGCGGGTGTTGGTGCCGTCGCGCAGGAACTGGTCGATCAGATAGCCGTTGGCCGCGTGGATCTCCACCATGGCGAAGCCGGCCTCGATCGCGTTGCGGGCGGCGCGGCGGTAATCCTCGACGATGCCGGGAATCTCGCCGATGTCGAGCGGGCGCGGTGCGGGGATGTCCTTGAAGCCGTCGGCGGTGAACGCCTTCATGTTGGGCTTCACGGCGGACGGGGCGACCGGAAGCCCGCCGCCCGGCTGCAGGTCGGGATGCGAGATGCGCCCGACGTGCCAGAGCTGCATGGACATGCGACCGCCCTTGGCACGCACGGCCTCGGTCACCAGCCGCCAGCCGGCGATCTGCTCCTGGCTGTAGATGCCCGGCGTGAAGGCGTAGCCCTGCCCCTGCCGCGAGATCTGCGTCGCCTCGCTGATGATCAGCCCGGCGGTGGCGCGCTGGGCGTAGTAGGTGGCGTTCATCGCCGTGGGCGCCAGCGTCGTGTGGTCGGCGCGGCTGCGCGTCAACGGCGCCATGGCGACCCGGTTGGGCAGGGTGAGCCCGCCGATGGTGACCGTGTCGAACAGCGTTCTGGTCTGCGTCATATCGAACCCTTCCGTGTCGGGACCGTCCGGTCCCCCGCTCGCACCAACAGATAGCGCGTCCGGGGGTGTGGTCGACAAGCCCGACTCCCGGCAGGGCTCCCCGGCGTCAAGGAGCGGGCGTCAAATCCCGGACGTCCCGACACGGACCTTGGCCATGAAGCCGCCGAGGTTGCCGCTCATAGTCCGGGTCAGGGTTTCCAGCTCCTGCGCCGCCTCCAGCACCTGCCCCGCCATGGTGCCGTTGTCGGCGGCGGCTCCCGCCAGCTCATCGACCCCGGTCGCCACGGTCCCGGCCCCGGCGGCGATCTGCTGGATGGTCGCGGCGATCCGCCCGGTTGCCGCCTGCTGCTGGGTCAGAGCCGAGGCGACCCGGCCGATGGTGTCGTCCATGCTGGCGACGATGCCGCGGATGGTGCCGATGGTCCCCACCACGGCCGACGACGCGGACTGGATGCTTTCCACCTGCCGGACGATGTCGCCGGTGGCCTGCGCGGTCTGATTGGCCAACGCCTTCACCTCACCGGCCACCACCGCGAATCCCCGGCCCGCCTCTCCGGCGCGGGCGGCCTCGATGGTGGCGTTCAGCGCCAGGAGGTTGGTGCGGCTGGCGATCGACTGGATCAGGCCGACCACCTCGCCGATCCGGTCGGCCGCCGCGCGCAGCCCCTCGGTCGCCTCGTTCGTCCGGGAGACCTCGGTGACGGCGTCGGCGGTGATGCGCAGGCTCTGGTCGGCTTGCCGGTTCAGGTCCCCGATGGAGACGGCCAGCTCCTCCGCCGCCCGCGCGACCGTGTGCACGCCGGCCAGCGAGTCACGTGACGCCTCGGCCATGCTGGAGGCGCGGCGGTTGACGGCACCGGCGTTCTCCGTCATCCGCGCCGCGTTCTCGTTCATGCGGTGCGCCATCCCGGCCAGCGACGCGACGACCGATTCGCTGGTCGCCCCGAAGTCGTGCACCGCGTCCTCCAGCGTCTGCCGCCGCTCCTCCTCAAGGCGCCGCTCCTCCCGCTGCTGGGCGGCCAGCGTTTCCACATCGTCGGCCCCGCCCCGGTGCAGCCGGATCGCGGTGGCGACCCAGGCCGGGGCCCCCGGCGCGAGCCCGGTCATGGCGCGCATGCCGACCGCGAGGCTGCGGTCACGGCGCGCTTGGGCGACCAGCCGGCGGCGGTCGATGGACACCGCGATCCGCACCCGCAGGCCGCCCGGCACCGGTGCCCGGAAATCGGCCTCCGCCTCCGTCAGGCGCAGCGCGCAGAGGCGGCGGAGATCGACAGCGATGTGATCCTCCACCCCCTTCATGGCGTTGATGCGCTGCGTGGCGAGGTCGAACCAGGCCGGGCCGGTGACCGCGTCCAAGGGACCGGTGAGTCCGACGTCGCGCGCGGTCCGCCGCATCCGGTCGAACGACGTGGCCCAAGGACCGTCCATCGCCGTGCGGTGCGCGGCGAGAAGGTCGGCGGGCGCGTGGTCGGCGAAAATCTGGAAGGCGCGGTTCTGCGCCGAGATCAGGCTGAGGAAGCGCCGGTGCTGGGTGGTGTCGAAACGCCCGGCCGAGAAGGCGGCGACGCCGGTCGCCCGCTCCTGCCCCGCGAACTCCTTGCCCTGCATGTAGTTGAACAGCGCGATCAGCCGCTGCGAGATGTCGGCGTCGGCGGTCACGTCGTTGGCCTCCGACACCACCGCCAGCAGGTTGCCGATGATCAGGGAGAAGGCGGCGATGGTGTCGCGGGTGGTCAATCTCAGGGCACGTCCGTCCCGGCGGAGGGCCGGCAGGCTGTCCAGATCGCGCAGGATCACCCCGATGCGCGAAAAGATGGCAGCCCGGTGCGGCGAGCTGTCCAGCGCCTCGAAACAGGCGCGCACGGCCTGCTCACGCTCCGTGCACAGTTCACCCTGGCGGGCGATCTCGTCGCCGAACATGCGGCCGCCGCTGCCCAGATAGACGTTCCAGGCGCCGCGCTCCTTCTGCAAGTCATGGATCAGGCCACTGATGGCCGCCACGAGGTCGGAGACCACGTGCAGGCGTTCCAGGTTCATCAGTCGACGGTGCTTCGCGCTGACCAGATAGCGCGCGGCGAGGAGCAGTTCCTTGTTCGACACGGGGGCACCCCCTGCACAAGCGTGGGTTCGGACAAGCCGCGCCACCGTCAGGATGAAACCACCCCCGCGGCGCGCATGGACCACCGGCCGGCGTGTGAACGAACCGGCCCGAACGGATCCCCACGATGGGATTTTTAAGGTCCCGACGACGTTGCCGGACCTTACCGCACTGCAATGCAAGGATCGCACCATCCATGAAACCCAACGGTCATGGGCAGCATGGTGCGTTGGAAGTGCGGGATTGCATAAAATCGTACCGAAAGCCGGCGAAAAGTTAGGCTTCGAATGACCCGCTGCTGCACGCCGTCCCGGCAACCTTCCGCAGTGTCCGCGGTTGTCCCCTGGAACAGGACACGACAGGGAGCGTCGCCGTGATGACCGAGGGCCGTATCGTCGAGGAGCAGGGAAGTTTCCGGTCGGTCGAGCGGCAGGGGCGCTTCGCCGTCCTGGAAACCCGCGACGACCGCACAGACGGCAGCGAGTCCCGCCGTGATGTCCAGTGGACGGACGAGGTGGAGGCACGGCGGGTTTTCGGGGAACTGGTGCGCGGCGGCGAACGGCTGGCGCGCACCATCTGGTGATGGGGGCTGGTGACGGGAAAGGATGCCGGCCGTCAGCCCGCCGCTTCGGCCGCGCGCTGGATTTGCAGCACGCTGAACAGGCCGAAGGGCGGCACGGTGGCGATGGTGCGGGCGGTCACGCCGGTGCCGGCGAGCAGGTTGTCGAGCGTGAAGTCGGGGTGCCAGCCAAGCTTGGGCGCGAAGCGCGCCAGCCAGCGCTCCACGGTGCGGCGCGGGCCGGGTTCGGTCGCGGCGAAGTGGTTGACGATCAGGATCTCGCCGTCGGGCCGGCAGACGCGCTCCAGCTCCGCCATGGTGCCCTGCGGGTCGGGAACCACGGTCATGACGTACATCGCCACCACCACGTCGAAGCTGTTGTCGGCGAAGGCGAGCTTGCCGGCGTCCATCTCCAGCAGCGCATCGACGTTGTCGAGCCGCTCGCGCTCCACCCGCCCGCGCGCCACCTCCAGCATGTCGTGGGAGAGATCGATGCCGACGACGCGGTTGTCGGCGCGGTGGGCCGGAAGCGACACGCCGGTGCCGACGCCCACCTCCAGGATGCGCCGGCCGCCGCGCTTGTTGATGTGCGCGATGGCGGCCTGCCGTCCGGAGGCCAGCAGCGGCCCGAACACGCCGTCGTAGATGCCGGCGTAGCGCTTGTAGGCTCGCTTGATCGATTCCGCGTCCATGACCCTCGCCACCTCGTCGCCTATCCCGAACGCCGCAGAATTGCGCCGTTCGCACCCGCGGGGCAACAGCCAGTTTTCGTCCACGTTCCGATGAACCTTCGCCGCTGCCTTGCGTTGTCAAATGGCATGCCCCGGCGGGAGGGAGGTTCCGGCCGGGTGTTTGGTGTTGTTGGAGACGGTTCGGGAGACGAATGATGTGCGGATTGTGCGGTGAAATCCACTTCGGCGGCGGAGCGGCGTCGGCAACGGCCGTCGGCGCGATGGCCGAGGCGCTGGCGCCGCGCGGTCCGGACGGCAACGGCCTGTTCGCGCAGGGACGGGTCGCCTTCGGCCACCGGCGGCTGCGCATCATCGACCTGTCCGACGCCGCCCAGCAGCCGATGGTGGATGCGGAGCTGGGACTCGGGATCGTCTTCAACGGCTGCATCTACAACTACCCACAGTTGCGGACGGAGCTGGAGGGCAAGGGCTACCGGTTCTTCTCCCACGGCGACACGGAGGTCCTGGTCAAGGCCTATCACGCCTGGGGACCGCGCTTCGTGGAGCGGCTCTACGGCATGTTCGCCTTCGCCATCTGGGAGCGCGAGAGCGGCCGGGTGGTGCTGGGGCGCGACCGGCTGGGCATCAAGCCGCTCTACCTCGCGGAGACCCCGGGCCGCCTGCGCTTCGCCTCCACCCTGCCGGCCCTGCTGGCGGCGGGCGATGTGGACACGTCCATCGACCCGGTAGCGCTGCACCATTACATGAGCTTCCACGCCGTGGTGCCGGCGCCGCTGACCATCCTGAAGGGCGTGCGCAAGCTCCCCCCGGCGACTCTGCTGACCATCGAGGCCGACGGCACCCGGCGGGAGGAGACCTACTGGACCCTGAACTTCGGCCCGGCGCCCGGCGACGAGCGGATGAGCGAGGCCGACTGGCAGGACGCGGTGCTGTCCACCCTGCGCCTGTCGGTGGAGCGGCGGCTGGTCGCCGACGTGCCGGTGGGCGTGCTGCTGTCGGGCGGGCTGGACAGCTCGGTCATCGTGGCGCTGCTGGCAGAAGCTGGGCAGACCGGGCTGAAGACCTTCTCCATCGGCTTCGAGACGGTGGGTGGCGAGGCCGGCGACGAGTTCCAATATTCCGACATCGTCGCCCGCCGCTTCGAGACCGACCACACCAAGCTGTTCATCGACAGCAACCGCGCCCTGCCGGCGCTGGAAGGCTGCGTGCGCTCCATGGCGGAGCCGATGGTCAGCCACGACGCGATCGGCTTCTACCTGCTGTCGCAGGAGGTGTCGCGCCATGTGAAGGTGGTGCAGTCCGGCCAGGGGGCCGACGAGATCTTCGCCGGCTACCACTGGTACCCACCGCTGATGGAGGTGGCCGACCCGGTTAGCGCCTACGCCCGCGTCTTCTTCGACCGCGACCAAGCGGAGATGGACCGGATCGTCGGCCCTGCATACCGGGCCGGCAGCGACGTCAGCCGAGCCTTCGTGGAGCGCCACTTCGCCCGCCCCGGCGCCGACCGCGGGGTGGACAAGGCGCTGCGGCTCGACAGCACGGTCATGCTGGTGGACGACCCGGTGAAGCGGGTGGACAACATGACCATGGCCTGGGGGCTGGAGGGCCGCGTGCCCTTCCTCGACCATGATCTGGTCGAGCTGGCCGCCCGCGTCCCGCCGGAGCTGAAGATCCGCGGCGGCGGCAAGCATGTGCTGAAGGAGGCCGCGCGCAAGGTTGTGCCGTGGGAGGTGATCGACCGCCCCAAGGGCTATTTCCCCGTGCCGGCGCTGAAGTACCTGCGCGGCCCCTACCTGGACCTGGTCCGCGACGTGCTGCACGCCCCCGCGGCGAAGGCGCGCGGCCTGTTCGAGCCGGCGGAGGTGGAACGGCTGCTGGCCGAACCGGACCGGCACATCACCCCGCTGCGCGGCTCCAAGCTCTGGCAGGTCGCCCTTCTCGAATATTGGTTGCAGACCCATGGCATCTGAGGCCCCGACGATGACCCGCCGCGCGTTCCGCCTCGACCGCGACCGCCTGGGCTCGCTCCCCGCCCCGCCGCCACAGGCGCCCGGTGCGCGCAAGACCAACGCCGCCATCGAATGCGGCTGGGGCCGGCTGCTCTTCGCTCACACCTTCGCGTCCTCGGCCGACCTGATCGAGGCGATGCGGCAGGAGAAGCCGGGCCGCCGCGACATCGCCATGTATCTGGAGGACCCGCACGTCGTCCTCTCACAGGCGCCGCACGAGCTGTTCCTCGACCCGTCCCACACCTTCCGCCTGCGGCTGGCCGGCTGGCGCGCCCGCCGCCACCCGCGCGGCTTCGACGTGCACCGGCTCCGCCGCCGTGCCGACGTCGACGCCGTGAACCGCATCTACGGCGCCCGCGGCATGGTGCAGGTCGACCCGGAGTTCGTCTGGTCGCAGCGGGAGAGCGACGCGCTGACCCATCTGGTGGCGACCGACGTCGTGACGTCTGAGGTGATCGGCTCCGTGACCGGGGTGGACCATGCGGCCGCTTTCCACGATCCGGAGAACGGCTCCTCGCTGTGGTGCCTCGCGGTCGATCCGCAGGCCGCCTACCCAGGAGTGGGCGAGGCTCTGGTCGGCGCGCTGGCAGAGCGCTTCCGGTCGCGCGGGCGGAGCTTCATGGATTTGTCCGTGCTGCACGACAACGCCAGCGCCATCGCGCTGTACGAGAAGCTGGGTTTCCAACGGGTTCCGGTGTTCGCCTTGAAAACGAAGAACTCCATCAACGAGAAGCTGTTCGCCGGTCCGCCGACCGACACGCCGCTCAACCCCTACGCCATGATCATCATCAACGAGGCGCGCCGCCGCGGCATCGGGGTGGAGGTGCTGGACGCCGAGGCGAACTACTTCCGCCTCAGCCTCGGCGGGCGAAGCGTTGTGTGCCGGGAAAGCCTGAGCGAGCTCACCTCGGCCATCGCCATGAGCCGCTGCGACGACAAGGCGGTGAGCCGCCGCGTCCTGGCCGCCGCCGGCCTGTCGGTGCCCGACCAGACGACGGCCGGGACGCCGGAGGAGGACCGCGCCTTCCTGGACCGGCACGGGCGCGTGGTCGTGAAGCCCCTGCGCGGCGAACAGGGCCACGGCATCACCGTGGACGTGCGCGACCCCGACACGCTGGCCGAGGCGGTGGAGCGGGCGCGCCGCGTCTGCGACACGGTCCTGCTGGAACAGCTCGTCGAGGGGCAGGATCTGCGGGTGCTGGTCATCAATCATCGCGTGGTCGCCGCCGCCATCCGCCGCCCGGCAGAGATCACCGGTACCGGCGATCGCAGCATCGCCGAACTGATCGAGGCGCAGAGCCGCCGCCGCGCCGCCGCCACCGGCGGTGAGAGCACCATCCCCATGGACGCGGAGACGGAGCGCTGCGTGCGCACCGCCGGCTACGCCATGGACGACGTGCTGCCGGAGGGACAGGTGCTGGCCGTGCGCAAGACCGCGAATCTTCACACCGGTGGCACGCTGCACGACGTCACGGACCAGCTCCACCCGGCGCTGGTGGAGGCCTCGGTCAAGGCGGCGCAGGCGCTCGACATCCCGGTCACCGGGCTGGACCTGCTGGTGCCGGACGTCGGCGGCCCCGACTACGCCATCATCGAAGCCAACGAGCGGCCGGGCCTCGCCAACCACGAACCGCAGCCCACCGCCGAGCGCTTCATCGACCTGCTGTTCCCCTATTCGGCCGTACAGCCGGGGCGGGACTGAGCGCGGGCCAAACGATCGCGGAGAGCATGTCATGTCATCCACCACACACACCGAACCGCACCGTTCCCTGTGCATCGGCGACGAGCGCCCGCGCGTCGAATGCCCGTCCATCGACATGGACTATCTGACCGGCTTCCTGCGCCGCCTGCTGGAGATCCCCAGCCCCACCGGCTACACCGACGAGATCGTACACTTCTGCGGACAGGAGCTGCGGCGCCTCGGCATCCCCTTCGAGCTGACGCGGCGCGGCGCCATCCGCGCCGACATCCCCGGCCAGCAGAGCCGGCCCGACCGCGCCATCGTCGCCCATGTGGACACGCTGGGCGCCATGGTGAAGATGCTGAAGCCGAACGGACGGCTGGAGCTGGTCTCGATCGGCACCTGGTCGGCGCGCTTCGCGGAAGGTGCCCGTTGCACCATCTTCACCGACCGCGGCAGCTACCGCGGCACCATCCTGCCGCTGAAGGCGTCGGGCCACACCTTCAACACCGAGATCGACACCCAGCCGGTGGCCTGGGACAACGTCGAACTGCGGGTGGACGCCGTGTGCTCCAGCGAGGTCGATCTGGTCCGGCACGGCTTCAACATCGGCGATTTCGTCGCCATCGACCCGCAGCCGGAATTCACCGGCACCGGCTTCATCAACTCCCGCCATCTCGACGACAAGGCCGGCGTCGCGGTGATGTTCGCCGCGGCCAAGGCGGTGCTGGACGCCCGCGTGCCGCTTCCGGTCGACTGCCACCTGCTGCTGACCATCTCCGAGGAGGTCGGGTCCGGCGCGTCGGCCGTGCTGCACCAGGATGTGACGGAGATGGTCACCATCGACAACGCCACCCCCGCCCCCGGCCAGAACAGCCGGGAATCCGGCGTGACGGTGGCGATGGCGGACAGCACCGGTCCCTTCGACTACCACCTGACGCAGAAGCTGCTGCGGCTGTGCCGGGAGCATGACATCCGCCACCAGCGCGACATTTTCCGCTACTACCGCTGCGACAGCGCCGCGGCGATCGAGGCCGGCAACGACATCCGCACAGCCCTCGTCTGCTTCGGCGTCGACAGCTCGCACGGCTACGAACGCACCCATGTCAACGCCCTGCGCTCCCTGGCCGAGCTGATCGCGCTGTACATGCAGAGCGAACCCGCGGTGGAGCGTGACCGGATGGGCATGGGCCCCCTGGCCGGCTTCCCGCACCAGCCCGTGCACCCGGCCGACAGCGGGGAGTAGGCCGGCGGCGCTGCGCGCCTGCGGCGTTTTGGCCGATCTGTTTCAACTTTTTGTAAAGATCGGCGACATTACCTTCCGCCTGTTTGTAATACGGCCGGTCCTATGCATCCACAAGACGCATAGCCGGCCGTTCCAGCGGTCGGGATGGACAGCCATGCGGGTTCTGCAGCAGCTATCACGTGCGGGCGCGCCGGCGGCCGATGCCCTGACGCCACTCCAGGCCATCGAACCGGATCTGGTGCTGGTGTTCGGCTCGGTCGTGGCGCTGACGGAACCGGGCTTCGCCGAAGCGCTGCGCACCATCTTTCCCAAGGCCGGTCTCGCCGGCTGCACGACCGCGGGCGAGATCACCGCGGACGGTGTGCTCGATGGAAGCTGCGTGGTCACGGCCATCGCCTTCGGTGACACCACCGTGCGGGTGGCGGAGGCGGAGCTGACCGGGCTGTCGGGCTCCCGGGCGGCCGGCGACGAGCTGGGCGCGGCGCTGGCGGATCCGGGCCTCGCCGGCGTGCTGCTGTTCGGGCGCGGCACCGACATCAACGGCAGCGCGCTGATCGAGGGCTTGGTCGGACGGGTCGGTTCGGGCATCCCGGTGTCCGGCGGCCTGGCCGGCGATGACGGGGCGTTCGTGCGCACCTTCGTGCTGTCGCCGTCCGGCGTCTCCGACAACCGCGTGGTGGCGGTCGGGCTCTACGGCGACCGGCTGCGCTTCGGCCACGGATCCTTCGGCGGCTGGGAGCCGTTCGGCCCCGCGCGCAAGGTCACGCGCTGCGATGGCAACATCCTGTACGAGCTGGACGGCGAGCCGGCGCTGAACGTCTACAAGCGCTATCTCGGCGACTACGCGAAGGACCTGCCGGCGTCGGGCCTTCTCTTCCCGTTCGAGCTGTTGAACGAGAACCACTCGGCGGTCGGCCTGATCCGCACCATCCTCGGCATCGACGAGGCCGCTGGCAGCCTGACGCTGGCGGGCACGGTGGCGGACGGCTTCTACCTGCGCCTGATGCACGCCAGCACCGACGCGCTGATCCACGGGGCGGAATCCGCCGCTCGCAGCAGCACGCGCGACCTCGTTCCGACCGGCCCGTCGCTGGGCCTGCTGGTGAGCTGCGTCGGCCGCAAGCTGGTGATGGGCGATCAGGTGGACGAGGAGGTGCAGGCCGTCGCCGACCATCTGGGCGGTGATTGCACGCTGGCCGGCTTCTACTCCTACGGTGAGATCAGCCCGATGCAAGGGCTGAGCGACTGCAAGCTCCACAACCAGACCATGACGGTCGCCGTCCTTTCGGAATCCTGACCGGCATGCACAGGCTTCTGCAAAGCCAGCTCAAGCGGGTGGCTGGCCTGCGCACGCCCGAGGAGCTGGCGGGCGTGCTGGACGTGGTGAAGACGCTCGCGGCCCGCGACGGGGTGAGCCCGGAGGCCGCGCGCTTCCTGGCGGAAGCCGGCACGCTGCTGGGCCGCATCGACCAGAGCTACGAGCAGCACGACCGCGACCTCAGCCTGCGCGCCCGCAGCCTGCAGATCAGCTCTCAGGAGCTGGCCGACGCGAACGAGCGGCTGCGACGCGACGCGGCGGTGCAGACCGAGGCCATCGGCCGGCTGCGCGCAACGGCCAACAGCCTACTGCGCGCCGACGGCCTGCCGGAGATGGGCGACGACGCGACCGGGCTGGACGAGCTGTCGCAGGTTATGGAAACGCTGGTCCGCGACCGGGCGGCGGCACAGCGCGAGCTGGAGCGGCAGAAATTCGCGCTGGACCAGCACGCCATCGTCAGCATCACCGATGTTTCCGGGCGGATCATCTACGCCAACGACAAGTTCTGCCAGATCAGCGGCTTCGACCGCGACGAACTGATCGGGCGCGACCACCGCATCGTCAACTCCGGCCTGCACCCGTCCGGCTTCTTCGAGGAGATGTGGCACACCATCATGGGCGGCCAGGTCTGGCACGGGGAGATCTGCAACCGCGCCAAGGACGGGTCGAACTATTGGGTCGCCGCCACGATCGTGCCGCTGCTCGACGGCAACGGCAACATCGTCCAGTACATCGCCATCCGCACCGACATCACGCTGCAGAAGCTGATGGAGGAGAAGCTGACGGAAAGCCGCCGCTTCCTCCAGAGCATCACCGACGCCATGGGCGAGGGGGTCTTCTCGCTGGATCGCGACGGCCACTGCACCTTCATGAACCCGGAGGCCGAGCGTCTGCTGGGCTGGTCGCTGGCCGACATGCGCGGCATCAGCTTCCACGACGCTGTGCATTTCGAGACCGTCAGCGGCGAGCGCGTCGCCCAGGCCGATTGCGAGGTGCTGAAGACGCTGCGCCGGGGCGAGATCCACCGCTCCGAATCCGATCATTTCGTGCGGCGCGACGGCACGCTGTTCCCCATCTCCATCGTCTCGGTGCCGCTGCGCGAGAACGGGCGGATCACCGGCTCGGTCGGGGTGTTCCAGGACATCACCGAGCGCAAGCGCATCCTGCACGCCCTTCAGGAGAGCGAAGAGCGGCTGCAGATCGCCCTCGACGCCTCCACCACCGGCCTGTGGGACTGGAACCCGAAGACCGACCGCGCCTTCTTCTCCGACCACTGGCTGGGCATGCTGGGCTACCGGCAGGGGGAGATCCCCCAGTGCGGCAAGACCTGGCTGGCCCTGCTGCACCCGGACGACCGCGGCTTCGTGCAGGCGGCGCTCGACGACCACATCGCCGGGCGCACCCCCGTCTACGAGATCGAGTTCCGCATGCGCCACAAGTCCGGCGGCTGGACCTGGGTGCTCGCGGCCGGCAAGGTGATGGCGCGCGACGAGGACGGACTGCCCGTGCGCATCGCCGGCATCCACAAGGACATCAGCGACCGCAAGCAGGCGGAGGTGGAACTGGCCCGCGCCAAGGAGGAGGCCGACCGCGCCAACCGCCTGAAGAGCGATTTCCTCGCCAACATGAGCCACGAGATCCGCACGCCGATGAACGCGGTGATCGGGCTCAGCCATCTGGCGCTCCAGACCGAGCTGTCGCCGCGCCAGCATGATTACCTGACCAAGATCCAGGCGGCGTCGCGCAACCTGCTGGGCATCATCAACGACATCCTGGACTTCTCCAAGATCGAAGCCGGCAAGCTGTCGGTGGAGCGCATCCCCTTCCACATCGCTGACGTCCTCCAGGAGGTCAGCGCGGTGGTGCAGCCGAAGGTGCGCGAGAAGGGGCTGGAGCTGGTGGTGGATCTCGCCGCCCATGTGCCGGCCACCATGATCGGCGACCCGCTGCGCATCGGACAGGTGCTGCTGAACCTCGTCTCGAACGCGGTGAAGTTCACCGAGCAGGGGGAGGTGATGGTGCGCGTCTCCGGCATGCCGGCGGAGGGGGAGGAGCGCGCCTTCCAGCTGTCCGTCTATGTCCGCGACACCGGCATCGGCATGTCGGAGGAACAGGTCGCCAACCTTTTCCGGCCCTTCACCCAGGCCGACAGCTCCATGACCCGGCGGTTCGGCGGCACCGGTCTGGGGCTGGCGATCTCGCGCCAGCTGGTGGAACTGATGGGCGGGAACATCGGCGTGGACAGCACCGTGGGCGCCGGCAGCACCTTCCACTTCGCCATCCCCTGCCCGGTCGTCGAGCACGACGCCCTGCCCGGCCAGCTTCCGGTCGACCTTCAGGAACGCCGCGCGCTGGTGGTGGACGACAGCGACGCCGTGCGATCGATCATCACCGACATGCTCGAACGCTTCGGGCTTTCGGTGGAATCGGTGCCCGGCGGCTGGCCGGCGCTGGCCCGGCTGGAGGCCGCACGCGCCGGAACCTCGGCCCCCATCGACCTGATGGTGCTGGACTGGCGCATGCCCGACCTGGACGGCGTGGAGACGCTGCGCCGCCTGCGCGCCGTGGAGATGGGGCACGAACCGCGGGTGATCATGACCACCGCCTACGGCCAGGACGGCGTTCAGCAGGCGCTGGGGCCGGAACCGGTCGCCGCGATCCTGGAAAAGCCGGTCACCCCGTCCACCATGCTCGACGCCATCATGGTGGCGCTGGGCCGCAACGCCCCTGCGTCCCCGGTGCCACCGCGCCGGCGCACCGACGACGAGCCGGCGGTGGACATGTCGGCCCTGGTCGGGCGGCGCGTGCTCCTGGTCGAGGACAACCCGATCAACCAGCAGGTCGCCTGCGGGCTGCTGGAGCTGGTCGGCGTTGCCGCCATGGTCGCCGGCAGCGGCGAGGACGCCTTGCAGATGCTGCGCGAGCGCAGTTTCGACGCGGTGCTGATGGACATCCAGATGCCGGGGCTCGACGGCTACCAGACGACCGGGGTGGTGCGCGGCGAGCTGGGTCTGGCCGACCTGCCGATCATCGCCATGACCGCGCACGCCATGACGGGCGATCGGGAGCGCTGTCTGGAGGCCGGCATGAACGACCATGTCGCCAAGCCCATCGACCCGCATGAGCTGCACGCGGCGCTGACCCGCTGGCTGGCGCCGCGGCGGTCGCTGGGTGCGCGCAGCGCCACCCCCACCGCCGGCGGCGGCAAGGGGCGCTGCGCCCCCGCACCGGCCGGGCACGCCGAGCCGCCACCCTTCCCCACCGAGCTGCCCGGCATCGACCTCGCCGCGGCGGACCGGGCGGTGAACGGGAATCGCACGCTGCTGCGGCGCATCCTGGTGGATTTCGCCTCCCATCATGGCGACGACGCCACGCTGCTCGCCACTGCCGTCGAGGAGGGGCAATGGCCCGATGCCAACCGCATCGCGCACACGTTGAAGGGCACCGCCGCCACCATCGGCGCGCACGAGGTGTCGATGCTGGCGGGGGTGGCGGAGCAGGCCGCCGCGGGCGGCAACCCACTGCCGCTCGATCTGATGCCGCGGCTGGCCGCGGCCCTGGCGATCGTGGTGGACGGGCTGTCGGTGCTTGCGGCCGAGCCCGCCGCATCCCCGCTGCCGCCGTCGGTGGACACCGCGGCCGCACTCGCCAGGCTGGAGGAGCTCGCGTCCCTGCTCGACGCAGCCGACCCCATGGCCGGCGACCTGGCGGAGGAGCTGGCCGACCTGCTGGATGGCACGCCCGCCGCCGCCCCGGCCGCGGCGTTGGCGCGCTACGCCGCCGCCTTCGACTTCAACGACGCGGAGACCGCGCTCGGCACCGTCGCGGCGGCGGTCCACGCGATGAGGGAGGCGCGCTCATGACCGGTACGGCCGCGGAGAAGCCGCGCATCCTCATCGTCGATGACGAGCCGATCAACCTGAAGATCCTGGCCGACCTGCTGCGCGACCGCTACGCCCTGCAGGTGGCCAAGGACGGGCCGCAGACGCTGGCCCGGATGGCCGGCACTCCCATGCCCGACCTCGTGCTGCTCGATGTGATGATGCCGGGCATGGACGGGATGGAGGTGTGCCGCCGCCTGAAGGCGGACGAACGCACGCGCGACGTGCCCATCATCTTCATCACCGCCATGGGCCAGCCGGTGGACGAGACGCGCGGCTTCGAGGCGGGGGCGGTGGACTACATCACCAAGCCCATCTCGCCGCCGGTGGTGGAGGCGCGCGTGCGCACCCATGTGGCGTTGCGCGACGCCCGGCGCCGGTTGAGCGACCAGAACCGCGAACTGGAGCGCCGCGTCGCCGAGCGCACCCGCGAGCTGGTGCAGGCCCAGGACGTGGCGATCCGCGCGCTGGCCTCCCTGGCCGAGACCCGCGACAACGAGACCGGCAACCACATCCGCCGCACCCAGCATTATGTCCGCGCGCTCGCTCTGAAGCTGCGGGAGGACGCCCGCTTCGCCGGTGCCCTGGACGACGCCACCGTGGACATGCTGTTCAAATCCGCCCCGCTGCACGACATCGGCAAGGTCGGCATTCCCGACTCCATCCTGCTGAAGCCCGGGAAGCTGACCGACGACGAATTCACGGTGATGCGCACCCACGCGGCCATGGGCCACGACGCGCTGGTCGCCGCGGAGAAGGAGCTGGAGATCCCCGAAAGCTCCTTCCTGCGGCTGGCCCGCGAAATCGCCGTCGGCCACCACGAGCGCTGGGACGGCACCGGCTATCCCCGCGGCCTGAGCGGCGACCGCATCCCGCTGTCGGCCCGCCTGATGGCGGTCGCCGACGTGTACGACGCCCTGATCAGCCAGCGCTGCTACAAGCCACCCTTCCCGCACGGCGAGGCCGTCGCCATCATCGTCAAGGGCCGCGGCACCCACTTCGACCCCGACGTGGTCGACGCCTTCACCGCCATCGCCGACGACTTCGCCACCATCGCACAGGAGTTCCGGGACAAGGAGGCGGAGGCGTAACGTCCATCCCCCTTGCGCACGCCCGAAACTGTGTCACCATGACCACTTGACGGCCTTGGCAAGGGACGGACATGGAACACCGGCGCAACCAGCCGCCACGCCACATCGTTCTCACCTCGCACCCCGGGGGGTCCCGGCCACGGCATCCGCCGGTGAAATGGGGGGCGGCGACGGCCGGGGAGCGCGGGCCGGTCATTGCCTCGCTTTCCGATATCGGGCATCGCAACGCCATCGGGGCGCACGCCGGCAGCTACGCGGTGTACCGGGCGCTCGCGGTGGCCGCCGGACAGCTCAGCGCCTACCACGTGCCGGACCTGACCAACACCGCCCCCGCACAGGCCATCGGCCCGCACCCGCAGTGGTTCGATGCGGACAAGATCGTCTCCATGGACCCCTTCGGGCATGTCGTGTCCGAGGTGTTCGCGGAGCATCTGGAGCGCGGCATGGACGTGCGCCCGACCATCGCGGTCACCAAGGCGCGCATCAAGATGCCGGAGCTGGTGGACGCCATGCGCGCCGGCCGGCTGAAGGCCGACGGGAATGTCCTGCTGGAGAGCGGCGACGCTCGGGTCACCAAGGTCGCCATCGAGCCGGTGTGGTACCTGCCCGGCATCGCCAAGCGCTTTGGCATCACCGAGCACGAGCTGCGCCGCGGCCTGTTCGAGCACACCGGCGGCATGTTCCCGGAGCTGGTGACCCGCCACGACCTCAAGGTCTTCCTGCCCCCGATCAACGGGCAGACGGTGTATCTGCTGGGCGATCCGGCGGCGCTGACCGATCCCGACCGCAAGGTCGCCTGCCGGGTGCATGACGAGTGCAACGGCTCCGACGTCTTCGGCTCCGACATCTGTACGTGCCGTCCGTACCTGACGCACGGCGTCGAGGAATGCATCCGCACGGCGCAGGACAACGGCGTCGGGCTGGTCATCTACAACCGCAAGGAAGGTCGGGCGCTGGGCGAGGTGACCAAGTTCCTGGTCTACAACGCGCGCAAGCGGCAGCCCGGCGGCGACCGGGCCGACTCGTACTTCGAGCGGACGGAGTGCGTGGCCGGCGTCCAGGATATGCGCTTCCAGGAGCTGATGCCCGACGTGTTCCACTGGCTGGGCGTCACCCGCATCGACCGCATGGTGTCGATGAGCAACATGAAGTCCGACGCCATCCGCCGCGCCGGGGTCGAGATCGTCGAGCAGATCCCCATCCCCGACGAGCTGATCCCCGACGACGCCAAGGTGGAGATGGACGCCAAGAAGGCCGCCGGCTACTTCACCCCGGTCGTGCCGACGGCGGAGGAGCTGGGCGTCGCCAAGGGGCGGGGGTTGACCGATTGACCACCGATCGCGCCGAGGACGTGGCCTGGCTGCTGACCGCGGACGCGGTGCGGCGGCGGGCGCACGACCTGCTTGAGGAGGCGGAGGCCGGGCGGCTGACCCATTTCGCCGTCGATCCCGACAAGCTGGACGAGGCGGCGGCGCTGGTGGCTGAGGTGACCCGCGCCGCCTACCCGGATCTGGATGTGCCGTATCACAGCCGCTGGCGGCATTTCGTGGTCGGAGCGAACGACCGCTGGGCGGCTCTGTCCGCCACGCTGGGTGCCGATGCGGACGAACGGGCGCGCGTACGCTTCGACCTCGCCGTCACCAGTGTGCTTCTGGACGCGGGCGCCGGGGAACGCTGGCGTTACCGGGATGCGGGCGGCGCGGTGCTGGCGCGGTCGGAGGGACTGGCCATCGCCAGCTTCGACCTGTTCCGCAGCGGCGCCTTCTCGTCCGATCCCGGCAGCCCCTTGCGGGCCGACGCCGCGGCACTGGCGCGCTTCACCGCCGACGACCTCGCCCGCGGTTTCCAGGTGACGGCCGACAACCCGCTGGTCGGGCTGGACGGGCGCGCCGGGTTGCTGCGCCGGCTGGGCGGGGCGCTGGAGGCGTCGCCGGCGCTGTTCGGGTCGCCCGGCCGCATCGGCGGGCTGTACGACGCGCTGAAGGGCGAGGCGGTGGATGGCGCGCTCCCGGCCGAGGCCATCCTGGGCGCGGTGCTGCGCGGGCTGGGCTCGATCTGGCCCGGACGCATTACGCTGGACGGTGTCAATCTGGGCGACGCGTGGCGGCATCCGGCGGCCGGCATCCTGCCGTTCCACAAGCTGTCGCAGTGGCTCAGCTACTCGCTGGTGGAGCCGCTGGAGGAGGCGGGGATCGCGGTCACCGGGCTCGACCGGCTGACCGGCCTGCCGGAATACCGCAACGGCGGGCTGCTGATCGACACCGGCGTCCTGGTGCCCAGGCACGACGGCATCCTCGACGGCACGCTGGAGGTTGGGAACGAGGCCGTGGTCGAATGGCGGGCGCTGACGGTGGCGCTGCTCGACCGGCTGGCCGAGCGCGTGCGCGCACGGCTGGGCGTACGGCCGGAGGATTTCCCGCTCGCCAAGGTGCTCCAGGGTGGAAGCTGGTCGGCCGGCCGCGCCATCGCCCGGCAGCGGCGCGCGGACGGTGGCCCCCCCATCCGCATTCTCAGCGACGGCACCGTTTTCTAGCTCCCTTTCCTCCTGCCCCGAACGACCCGCCCATGCCGATCCCCACCCTGACCGTCGTCGATCACCCGCTCGTCCAGCACAAGCTGACCCTGCTGCGCAAGAAGGACACCCCCACCGGCCGTTTCCGGGAGGTGATGCGCGAGCTGTCCACGCTGATGGCGTACGAGCTGACGCGCGACCTGCCGCTGGAAAGCTTCTCGGTGGAGACGCCGATGGCGCGCTTCGACGCGCCGATCCTGTCGGGCAAGAAGCTGTGCATCGTGTCGATCATGCGCGCGGGCCAGGGCATCCTCGACGGCTTCATCACACTGCTGCCGTCCGCCCGCGTCGGCCATGTCGGCCTGTACCGCGAGCAGGAGACGCTGACCCCCGTCGAGTATTACTTCAAGGTGCCGGAGGACATCGAGGAGCGGCTGGTGCTGCTGATCGACCCCATGCTGGCGACCGGCCGGTCGGCGGTTGCCGCCGTCCATCGGCTGAAGGAGGCCGGGGCCGCCAGCATCAAGCTGGCGGTGCTGGTCGCCGCACCGGAAGGGCTGCGCACCTTCCACGACTCGCACCCCGACGTGCCGGTGTACGCCGCCGCGGTCGACGAGCGGCTGGACGAGCAGGGCTACATCCTGCCGGGCCTCGGCGACGCCGGTGACCGCCTGTACGGCACACGCTGACGGGCCTGCACGACTTTTCGGCATCTTCGGTCCCGTGCGCGGTTGCGGCGCATCACGGGGGCGCTTGGCATTCGCCTTGCAGTTCTGCGAAACTCCCGACGGCTTAGACCGAACGGGCGAAGCCGGCCGGAACAAGGAGGACTGGGATCATGATGGGTTGGGGTGCGTGGGGGAAAGTGGCGCGGCGTACGGTGCTGGGCGGGGCCGCGGCGCTCGCCGTCGGCATGGCGCTGCCGGCCATGGCGCAGACGAAGCTGAAGGTCGCCGGCATCTACACCGTTCCCATCGAGCAGCAGTGGGTCAGCCGCATCCATCTGGCGCTCAAGGCCGCCGAATCGCGGGGCGAGGTGGAGTATGTGTGGGCGGAGTCGGTCGCCAACACCGACTATGAGCGCGTCATGCGCCAGTACGCCGAGGGCGGCCAGCAGCTCATCGTCGGCGAGGTGTTCGGGGTGGAGCGCGCCGCGCGCGCGGTCGCCAAGGATTACCCGAAGACCGCCTTCCTGATGGGCTCCAGCTTCCCGGCCCAGGCACCGAACTTCTCGGTCTTCGACAACTTCATCCAGGAGCCGGCCTACCTCACCGGCATGATCGCGGGCGCCATGACCAAGTCGAACGTGATCGGCATGGTCGGCGGCTACCCGATCCCGGAGGTCAACCGGCTGATGAACGCCTTCATGGAGGGCGCCAAGGAGATCAACCCCAAGGTGAAGTTCATGGTGAGCTTCATCGGCTCCTGGTTCGACCCGCCCAAGGCCAAGGAAGCCGCCTTCGCCATGATCGACCGCGGCGCCGACGTGATGTACGCCGAGCGTTTCGGCGTCTCCGACGCCGCCAAGGAGCGCAAGGTGCTGGCGATCGGCAACGTCATCAACACGCAGCCGCAGTACCCGGACACCGTGGTCGCCAGCGCCCTCTGGCACATGGAGCCGAGCATCGACCGCGCCATCGCCCAGGTGAAGGCCGGGAGCTTCAAGGCCGAGGATTACGGCCCCTACAGCATGATGAAGGTCGGCGGCTCCAGCCTCGCCCCGCTCGGCACCTTCGAGGGCAAGGTGCCCGCCGACGTGATGGGCAAGGTGAAGCAGCGCGAGCAGGACCTGCGCGACGGCAAGGTGACCGTGAAGGTCAACGACGGCGAGCCGAAGTCGACGATGTAAGGTTCCGGCACCCGGCCCCCACCCACCCCTCCCCCGCTGGACGGGGAAGGGCTTTCCTCTCCCTCCCCCGTCGCAAGATGGGGGAGGGTCTGGGTGGGGGCACCACGCGTACACTTCCCCCCACGAAAGCCCCCATGCCCCCCACCCCACCCGGCCAGCCGGTCCTGCGCCTTGCCGGCATCACCAAGCGTTTCGGCCCGCTCGTCGCCAACGACGCGGTGTCGCTGGAGCTGCACGCCGGCGAGATGCTGGCGTTGCTCGGCGAGAACGGTGCCGGCAAGACGACGCTGATGAACATCCTGTTCGGCCATTACGTGGCCGACGAGGGCACGGTGGAGGCGTTCGGCAAGCCGTTGCCGCCGGGATCGCCACGGGCGGCGTTGGACGCCGGCATCGGCATGGTCCACCAGCACTTCACGCTGGCCGACAATCTGTCGGTGCTCGACAATGTGATGGTGGGGACGGAGCCGCTGTTCCGCCTGTGGTCCGACCGCGGGGCGGCGAAGCGGCGGCTCCTCGACCTGTCCGAGCGGTTCGGGCTGGCCGTACGCCCCGACGCGACGGTGGCGTCCCTGTCGGTGGGCGAGCGGCAACGGGTGGAGATCCTGAAGGCGCTCTACCGCAACACCCGCATCCTGATCCTGGACGAGCCGACGGCGGTGCTGACCCCGCAGGAGGCGGCCGGCCTGTTCGAGACGCTGCGACGGCTGACCGCGGACGGGCTGGCGGTGGTCTTCATCAGCCACAAGATGAACGAGGTGTTCGCGGCCAGCGACCGTGTGGCGGTGCTGCGCGGCGGCCGGCTGGTGGCGACGCGCCGGACCGCCGCATCGACGCCGGAGGAGCTGGCCGAACTGATGGTCGGCCGCAGCGTGAAGCCCCCGACCCCCGCCGCCATGGAACCGGGGGAGCCGGTGCTGGCCCTGACCCGCGTCACCGTCGCCTCCGGTCACGGCCGGCCGCTGCTGGACGCCGCGTCGCTCACCGTGCGCCGGCATCAGGTGGTCGGCATCGCCGGGGTGTCCGGCAACGGTCAATCGGCGCTGGCCGATCTGGTCAGCGGCCTGATCCACCCCGACGACGGGCGGCTGACCCTGTGCGGGGCGGAGGTCGGGCGGGCCGACCCGGCGGACATGATCCGCCGCGGCGTCGCCCGCATCCCGGAGGACCGGCACGCCACGGGCCTCGTCGGCGCCATGAGCGTGTGGGAGAACCTGATCGCCGAGCGGCACCGCGATCCTGCCTTCTCCCGCTTCGGCGTCCTGCGCCGCAGGGCCGCGCGGGCGCACGCCGAGACGGTGATCCGCGAGTTCGACGTGCGCTGCCCGGGTCCGGACGCGCGCACGCAGCTCCTGTCCGGCGGCAACATGCAGAAGCTGATCCTCGGCCGTACGCTGGCGCACGGGCCGCAGCTCATCCTCGCCAGCCAGCCGACGCGCGGGCTGGATGTGGGCGCCGTCTCATACGTCCACGGGCGGCTGCTGGAGGCGCGGGCGCAGGGCGCCGGCGTGCTGCTGATTTCCGAGGATCTGGACGAGATCCTGGCGGTGTCGGACTGCATCGCCGTCATGTATCACGGCCGCATCACGCCCCTTCTGCCGCACGACCGCGTCGGCGTCGGCCAGCTCGGCCTGCTGATGGCCGGGCATTGGGACATACTGCCCGACATTATTGGAGAGTCCGCCCATGCGTCTTGAAGCGCGCCCGCATGTGCCGCTGGCGCTGAGCCTGCTGGCGCCGGCTGGAGCCGTGGCGGCGGCGCTGCTGCTGTGCGCCCTTCTGGTCGCCTGGAGCGGCGCCTCCGTGCCGCGCGCGTACGCCCTGATGGCGGAGGGGGCGCTGGGATCCCGCTTCGCGCTGACGGAGACGCTGACGCGGGCGACACCTCTGATCCTGACCGGGCTCGCCGCCGCCGTCGCCTTCCGCGCCAAGCTGTGGAACATCGGGGCGGAGGGGCAGCTCTACATGGGCGCGCTGGTCGCCGTGGTGCTGGGCGGCGGGCTGTTCGACCTGCCATCCTGGCTGCTGCTGCCGCTGGTGCTGATCGCCGGAGCGGCGGCCGGCGGCGCCACCCTCCTCGGCCCCGCGGTGCTGAAGGTGCGCTTCGGGGTGGACGAGGTGGTCACCACGCTTCTTCTGAACTTCATCGTGCTGCTGTTCGTCTCCATGCTGCTGGAAGGCGCCTTGAAGGACCCGATGGGGATGGGCTGGCCGCAGTCGGCCCCCGTGATCGAGGCGGCGGAGCTGCCCAAGCTGGTGGAGCGCACGCGGCTGCACGCCGGCCTGCTCCTGGCGCTGGGGCTGGCGGCGCTGCTGTGGTTCGTGGACACGCGCACGGTCTGGGGTTACGAGAACCGCGCCGTCGGCGCCAACCCGCGCGCCGCCCAGTTCGCCGGCATGCCGGTGACGCGCATCATGCTGCGCACCGCGCTCGTCTCCGGCGGGCTGGCGGGGCTGGCGGGGGCGGCGGAGGTGACGGGGCTGAAGGGCTATCTGACGCTCGACCTGTCGCCGGGCTTTGGCTACAGCGGCATCGTTGTCGCCATGCTGGCGCAGCTCCACCCCATCGGGGTCGTCGGTGCCGCGGTCTTCATCGCCGCCGTCTTCGTGGGTGCGGACGCCATGAGCCGGGCGACCGCCGTGCCCAACTACATCGCCGATGTGCTGGTCGCGCTGTCGCTGCTGTGCATGATGGTGGCGGGCCTGCTGGCGCGCTACCGGCTGCGGCGGGGCTGAGCCATGGCGGAGATCCTCGACATCCTCGTGTCCGCCGCCTTCTGGACGGCCGTGCTGCGCATCGCCAGCCCCTACATCCTCGGCACGCTGGGCGAGCTGGTGTGCGAGCGCGCGGGCGTGCTCAACCTGGGCATCGAGGGGATCATGGTGCTGGGCGCCATGACCGGCTGGATGACCGTGTACCAGGGCGGCGGGTTGTGGGTCGGCGTGTTGGCGGCCTGCACGGCGGGCGCCCTGCTGGGATTGCTCCACGCATTGCTGACGGTGCCGCTCGGCCTGTCGCAGCATGTGGCGGGGATCGGCGTGACGCTGCTGGGATCCAGCCTGTCCTACTTCACCTATCGCCTCGTCCTGCCACAGGCCAGCACGCCGCCGACCATCGAGCCGTTCCAGCCGCTTCCCCTGCCCGGCCTTCTGGCGCAGACGCCGCTGACCTATCTGGCGGTGGCGCTGGTCGGTTTGGTGGCGTATGTGCTCTACCGTACGCCCCTGGGGCTGGCCGTGCGTACGGTGGGGGAGAACCCGGCGGCGGTGGAGGCGCAGGGGCTGAGCGTCACCGGGTTGCGCATCGGCGCGGTGGTGGCGGGCAGCGCGCTGATGGGGCTGGCCGGCGCCTTCCTGACGCTGTCGGCCTTCAACGCCTTCTTCTTCAACATGATCAACGGGCGCGGCTGGATCTGCATCGCGCTGGTGGTGTTCGCGTCCTGGCGGCCGGGCAAGGCGTTGCTGGGCGCGGTGCTGTTCGCCGCCTTCGACGCCTTCCAGCTCCGCCTGCAGCAGGTTGCCGGCGGCGCCCTGCCCTACCAGCTCTTCCTGATGCTGCCGTATCTATTGAGCATCGCGGCGCTGGTGCTCATGTCCCGCCGGGCGGCCTACCCCCGCGCCCTGATGATCCCCTACCGCAAGGGAGAGCGGTGATGTTCGACCTGATCCTGCGCCGGGCCAACCTGCCCGACGGCCGCACCGCCATCGACATCGCCGTCAAGGACGGCCGGATCGCGGCGCTGGGCGTCGCGCTGGAGGGCGAAGCGGGCGAGGAGATCGACGCCACCGGGCGGCTGGTCACCCCGCCCTTCGTGGACGCGCATTTCCACATGGACTCGACCCTCACCTACGGCATCCCGCGGGTGAACCGCAGCGGCACGCTGCTGGAGGGCATCGCGCTGTGGGGCGAGCTGAAGCCGCAGCTCGTACAGGACGCCATCGTCGAGCGGGCGTTGGCCTATTGCGACTGGGCGGTGGCGCGCGGGCTGTTGGCGATCCGCAGCCATGTCGACATCTGCGACCCGCGGCTGCTGGCGGTGGAGGCGCTGCTGGAGGTGAAGCGGCGCGTCGCCCCCTACCTCGACCTGCAACTCGTCGCCTTCCCGCAAGACGGGGTTCTCCGCTCCCCCGGCGCGCTGGAGCAGCTGACGCGCGCGTTGGACCTGGGCGTGGACGTGGTGGGCGGGATACCGCATTTCGAGCGGACCATGGCCGATGGCGCGGAGTCCGTGCGCATCCTCTGCGAGCTGGGAGCCGAGCGGGGGCTACTGGTGGACATGCATTGCGACGAGAGCGACGACCCGCTGTCACGCCATGTGGAGTCGCTGGCGTACCAGACGCAGCGGTTGGGGCTGCACGGGCGGGTCACCGGCTCGCACCTCACCTCCATGCACAGCATGGACAACTACTACGTCTCCAAACTGATCCCGCTGATGGCGGAGGCGCGGCTGGGGGTGATCGCCAACCCGCTGATCAACATCACGCTCCAGGGCCGCCACGACACCTACCCCAAGCGCCGCGGCATGACCCGCGTGCCGGAGCTGATGGCCGCCGGGCTGACCGTCGCCTTCGGCCACGACTGCGTGATGGACCCCTGGTACCCCTTGGGGTCCGGCGACATGCTGGAGGTGGCGCACATGGGGCTGCATGTGGCGCAGATGACGGGCTACGACGCCATGGCCGCGACCTTCCGCGCGGTGACGGAGAACCCGGCCCGCCTGCTGCATCTGGACGGCTACGGGCTGGAGCCGGGCTGCCACGCGGATCTGGTGATGCTCCAGGCGCCCGACCCGGTGGAGGCCATCCGCACCCGCGCCGCCCGCCTCGCCGTGCTGCGCCGCGGCCGGGTGATCAGCCGGACGGAACCGGTCGAAGCGCACCTGTCGCTCGACGGACGGCCCGCCACTGTGGACTTCCTGCGCCGGCCGGGCTGACCCCCACCGCTCCTGATCCCGCCCCTCCGGTCCATCGGTAGCGTCGGAGGAACCGGCCGCGGCGGGGTGGCGTTGATCCGGTATCGAAACGCGTTCGTTACCGGAGAGACCACGATGAGCATCGAACACACCCTGCACGACACCTACGACCGCGTCTTCGGCGGCGAGGCGAACCTCGGCACCGTGGAGCGGGTGGTCTCCACCGGCTTCGGCTTGGCGCTGGCCGCGGCCGGCGTCAACCGGGGGGCCAGCTGGTCCGGCGCGCTGATGGGGCTGGCCGGGGCCGCCCTGATCACCCGCGGCATGACCGGCCATTGCGCCCTCAAGGCAAGCCTGGAGGACGGCCAGCACGAACACCGGTCGATCGCCGACCGGCCCGACACCGGCAGCCACGCCGACACCACGCCCGTGACCGCACCCACCCTGTAACGCGCCGGGCACGGCCCTTGCGTGCCTCACCCGGCGGGGTAAGGGCCGGAGCCCGTCACGGTTTCCATATGGATGGGAACCACCCCTTTCAGAGTAATGCCACAAGCATCGGGGACCCTATCGCACGTTCGGCGCGTTTCTGTCATCGAAATACAATCCAACAGCGCGTGACGGCAAAGGAAACCCGATCATGGATTTCGGACTTCTGGCGATACCGGCGATGGCCTTTGCGGGTCTGTTCGGATACTCGGTCATGGCGGGCCCCGAAATCATCGTGGAACCGATCCGCGTACCGCATGCTGTGGAAACCCAGGGCTTCACGTCCGAGGTGGTCTCCCGGCGCGTGGTGGACGAGATCGCCACGGCCATCCGCCGGCAGAGCGAAGCGGTGCGCGACATGGAGGTCGAGAAGCATCCGCTGGAGAAGGACATCGACGCGGTCGGTCATCGCTTCGATGTGTCCTGGCTGGTCGGCATGACCCGCTATTCGCTGGGCCTGGTGCCCCATTACTTCACCGGCGAGATGGTGATGGAGGGCAACGAGGTCGAATTGCGGCTGCGCGCCTTCCTGGCCGACCATCAACGCGCCCTGATCGTCACCCGGGGTCCCGTGCACAATCTCGGTCCGATGATTCAGGAGGCCGGGCGCGAAGCCGCCCGTCGCATGGACCCGGCAGCCCGCCCGGACGCGCCCGCGGCTGTGGCGAGCACCGACGACGAGGGTGGCTGAGCCTTCCGCTCCAACCCGCCGGTGAACCGGAACTCCGCCGGTGATCCCCCTGTTTTCGGGGCTCGATGGAACGGGATGACCAGGAAGGAAATTCATCATGTCCAAGCCGATGCCGCCGGTTCCACCGGCCGGGCGCAGCGACAAGGGGCCGAATTCGGCCAAGCATCAAACCCCGGCGGATGACACCCCGCAGGGCCGGAGCGCCCCGGAAAACCTCGGCGAGCAGGATCGCCAGGGAAACATCAAGCAGAACACCACACACCAGGGTCACCAGCAGGACCGCTGAACTCCTGCCGGGCCGCGGCCGGCGTCAGTCGGCGCTCACCCCGGCCTGCGCGGCCACGATGGCCAGATGGGTGCGGTTGCGCACCTTCAGCTTCATCATGATGGAGCGCAGGTGCACCTTGATGGTGCCTTCCAGCACGCCGAGGGCGCGTGCGATCTCCTTGTTGGATCGACCCGCCATCAACAGGCGGAGGACATCGCGCTGGCGGCTGGTCAGTTCGCCGAGGATGGCGTACGGTTGAGGATCGCCCACATTGGATGCGGGAATGGCGGGGGCGTAGATGCCTCCGGCCAGCACCAGCGCCAGCGCGTGATCGAGCACATCGGCCTGACTACCCTTCGGAAGATAGCCGCGGGCACCCGCCATGATGCATTGGGACATGGTGTTGGAGTCCGTCTGTCCGGACACCACGATCACCGGTGTTCTTCCCACAGCCTTCATCATCGCGGTAAGGCCGGGCAGGCCGCTGCTGTCCGCAAGGGTGAGGTCGTAGAGCACGGCGGACAGATTGCCGGCCGATCGGGCCACGCGCAGACCTTCAGCCAAGGTTCCCGCCTCATGCACCGCAATATCCGGGCGATTGGCCTTGATCACAAGGGCAAGGCCATGACGGACGAGCGCATGGTCGTCCACGACGAGAATGGCATCCGGATGGGTAGGCGGTTGATTGTGCAACACCTGACTCCTTCGGTTATTGCCGGAAGGTTCAAACGGGGAATTCCCGCTTCCCCGTTGGGGGCATTGCGATGGGTACGGGACCGGCACGCAATCAACACACGAAACGGCGGAAGTGCGCCATGCGCATCCCCCGCCTTGCACTTCAGGGTGTGTCCACGCGTGCCAAACCCGCCCCCTGTGGGCGTGCGCGCACGGTCATGTGTCGCCGGTGACCGGCGGCGCCAGGGCACCACCCTGCCGTAGTTCCGCCGAGGCGGCGACACTTCCCGACAGAAGACTTCGCCGCCGCAGCACCGCACCCGGAAGCGCCGCGGTGTCCGCCCCCGCGCCGGGCACCGGGCGGCCGTCGCGGAACACCTCGAACTCCGGCGCGCGCGTTGCCGCGGCGACGGCGACCGCCAGATGCGCGGACGGCCAGTCCTGCCCCGGTTCAAGCGGCGCCACCAACTCTCCCCACGCCGCCGCGGGGGCAGCGCGGGACGCCGGGTCCTTCCCCGGCTCCACGATCACGGTGCGGATGGGAAGAGCCCGCCGACGGACGGGATCGCGCCCATCGCTCCAGCCGGCGTCGGCCGGACCGCCCACCCCCAGGATCTCGATGTTCGGGTAACTCTGGCGCTCCACCACCGGAAGAACGGCATCCAGCGTCGCGGCGAGGCTTCGCCCGCTGTCCGCGCGGGCGAGAACCGTCACCAGCGGCAAGGCATAGCCTTCCGTCGCCAGCGCCTTCCAACCGGCACGGCGACGGCGGGCATCCAGCGGCACCAGCCGGCCGTCGGCGGGCCGCCCCGTCCCGATCATCGAAAGGACCGCGGCCTCCACCTCGTCCACCGTCAGGCCGCGCATGCAATAATGCGGGCCGCAGCGGTCGAGCTGGCAGGGGGCGCAGGGGACGATCCGGCGCAGCGCGATGGCCGGCCCTGGCCCCAGCGGGTGCGGTCCCCACAGCTTGTCGTTTTCCGGCCCCAGGAGGGCCACCAGCGGCGTGCCGCGGGACCGGCCGAGATGCATGACGCCGGTGTCGTTGCTGAGCAACGCCGCGGACCGGTCGAGCACCGCCACCAGCCCCAGCAGGTCCGTCGCCCCGGCGGCGTCGCGCACGCGGCCCCGCAGCCCGTCCGGAATGCCGGCGAGGATGGTGCCGGTCAGCTCCTTCTCGCCGCCACCACCGGTCAGGACGACGGTCAGGTCGTCCATGCGGGTGAGCAGGCGCGTGGCGACCTCCGCCAATCGCTCCAGAGGCCAGCGGCGGCTGGCGCGCTTGGAGCCGGGATGGATCGTCAGCACCCGCCCGCCGACGGGCAGGTCGAGCGCGCTCCCGATCACGGCGGCGCGCTCGGCGATGACAGGCTCGGGCAGCGGCAGGACCGGCGCCCTCTGTTCCTCCGTCGCCGGGACGCCGGTGATCGCCTCGACCAGCGCCAGGTTGTTGTCGGCCTCGTGGCGGAAGCCGTCGCGGGTCATCAGGCGACCCTGGAGCTCCTGGTCCGGATAGCCGTCGTAGAGACCGTAGTAACGCGGCGCCCCGGTCTGGTGCCCTTCCGGCAGCGCGTTCGGCTCACCGCCGGCGATCACCAGATCGAAGCCGCGGGCGAACAGTCCGGCCATCCCGCGGAGCTGCGCGGCCCGGCTGCCCTTGTGCTTGAGGAAGTCGATGCCGATGACCTCATCGACGTAGGGATTGCCGTCGAAAAGCGGCGCGCTGGTCATGTCGTGCTGCACGCCCAGCACGATCCGCGCCTCCGGATATCGCCGGCGCAGATGCGCCAGCGCCGGCATCATCACCACGAAGTCGCCGAGAAAGCCGTGGCGGACGACCAGGATGTTGCGCACCGGCGCCGGATCGCCCGACACGGCGCGGGCCGCAAGCCGCGCCGCGTACCACGTCTTGCCCAGCGCTCCGGTGCCGAGCCGCGCCACGCGCTGGACGCGGCCGACATAGGGCTCCCGCGGCAGGCCATGCTCGGAGATGTAGGGCAGCCGGCGGGAGCGCGCGGCCATGCGTCGGGCCGGCACCAGGGCGCGCGCCTCCGGCCGGCCGCGGGCCGCCGCGATCCCGACCGCGCGCTCCAGAAAGGCCTCCAGCCGGTCGACACGGTCGTACCAGTCGTTGGCGGCGGTGGCGGCCAGCCGCTCCCCCCTGCCCTTCGCCGGGTCGGCGATGGCTGCGGTCAGCGCGGCGTCGAAGCCATCGACACCGCTGGCGAGGTCCACATAGTCGCGGGTGCTGCGGATGCCGTCCAGCGGGGTCGCCACCACCGGCTTGCCGGTCGCCAGATACTCGAACAGCTTCAGCGGGTTGCAGGCGTTGGTCAGCTCGCTCTGCACATAGGGCAGCCACCAGACATCCACCGCCTTGGCAAAGTTCGGCAGCACCTCGTAGGGCTGGAAGCCGAGCAGCCGGATGTTCGGTTCCGCCTGCAGCCGCGCCGGATCGATGCCGCGGACGCGACCGGCCATGGCGAAGGTCCAATCGCCGTGGCGGCGCGCCAACTCGATCACGAGATCCTGGTCGATGCGGTCGTCGATCTGCCCGAACAGCCCGACCACCGGCCCGGAGAGGTCCGCCATGGCGGGGTGCACGGCGATGCGGTCGAGGCGGTCGGGATGGTAGTGCTCGGCGTCGGACCCGTTCTCCAGCAAATGGCTTTCCGGGTTGGTCCTGGCGAAGCGCTCGTGCAGGCGTGGGGAGACCGCCAGCACCAGCTCCGCCCGCTCCAGGATGCTGTTCTCCTGATCGCGGATGATGCGGCGCTCCCACTCCGGCGTCTCGCCATAGGCGGTGTATTCGTCGACGGCGTAATAGACCCAGGCCCGGCAGCCCGACCGTTCCATGACGGGAAGCTGCATCGGGTGCAGGCACAGCCCGACCGGAGCTCGGAAGCCGATCTCCCCCAGAACCCGCGGCGCCATGCGGTGGAAGCGCATGCGGTTGAGCCGCCAGCGCAGCCCCGGAACGTGCAGGTAGCTGTAGACCCAGAGGTCGCGCGGGCCGATGCGGCGCAGGCCGGGGACCCCGTATTCGGGCGATCGGGCGAGGCGTTCGGCGTCTTCCGGTTCGGCCGGCATCGGATCGACATAGAGCACCCGATGACCCCGCTCCGCCAGCCGGGTCATCAACTGCTGCTTCGCGGTCCAGCAGATGTTCCAGTTCTGCTGACCGAAGCACACGATGTCCATTCGTCTCGACCCTCCATGTCCCGGCACCGCACGCGGGCCGCCACGGCCCGTGGCAACAACGCGTCCGGAGGGAGGATCGGCCCGTCAGGCATCCGAGGTACCGCAGCGCAACAATCCCACCCGTGGACGGATGGGACGGTGGCACAAGCGGGGGATGAACGGAAACCGCGATTAAGGGGGGCGGGGACCCACAGGTTGTGACCCGGAAGGCAGGGGCCGGACCGGCGTCAGTGCAGGACCATCCCCAGGGGGCGCCCGGTCTCCCCGTTGCGCGCGCGCAGGTGGACGGTCAGGGGCCGGTCCTCCTTCAGCGTGTGCTCCAGGATCAGGATGGCGAGCGCCGGCATCTCGGTTCGGAACGCCGCCCGTCCGCTCTCCGCCACGCGGCTGATCAGCTGGGCGATGCTGTCCATGATTTCCCGGTGCTGGCGCCGATGCCGGGCGGCGTCGGGAAACTTCGACCGCTCCATCTGCGCCTCTTCCGTCGCAAAGGTCCGGCCGATCTGAACCTCCAGCCGCCGCAGATCCTCAAGGGTTCCGGTGTCCACGGGACTGAAGAGACATTTTCGATAAAGCCGTTGCACCATATCGAATATGGTGTCGGGTCCGTCGTCACAGCCCTGAGGCTTCGAGACGATCATGTGTCCTTTTCCCTGATCCTGCGTCGATGACGGTCTTATGCCCTCACCCCCTCTCGTGATGATGCATGCCCGAGTATGGAACGCAACCATGAAAGCATGGTCATATGACGGTTCGCTGCTCAGCGCCCGCTCAATTTCGCGGCCTTCTGTCCGTCATACCACCACCAGGCAGGGAACCAGTTGTTCTTGAATCCCAAATCGAATTTCGGTCCGCGCGCCGGGGCGCCGAAGCGGTCCCACCACGCCAGCCAGTTTTCGTCGTTGTACCATTGGGGGATCATGTAGAACCCCCAGAGCAGGACCCGGTCGAGCGCGCGGGTCGCCGCCTTCACCCCCGCCTCGTCGCGAGCCGACAGCGCCTTGGCGATGAGGTCGTCGGCCACCGGGTCCTTGATCCCGGAATAGTTGGCGGACCCTTTCGTCCCTGCCGCCTCCGACCCGAAATAGGACCACAGCTCCTGTCCCGGCGGCGGGAAGAAGTTGAAGTTCACGATGGTGCTGTCGAAGTCGAACTCGTCGGCGCGCACCTGCATCTGCGCGCTGTCCACGATGCGGATGGCGGCGTCGATGCCGGCGCGGCGCAGGCTGGCGACGAAGGGCTCGATGATGCGGTTCATCGCCGGGCTCTCGTCCACGAATTCGAGGCGGAAGGGCTCGCCGCTGCGGGCGTTGACCAGCTTGCCGTCCTTCAGCTCCCACCCCGCCGCCTTGAACAGCGCCAGCGCCTTGCGCAGGTTGCCGCGCTGGTCGCCGTCGTTGCCCGGCGGCTCGAAGGGCTGGGTGAGCACACGGGGGTCGAGCCGGTCCCGGTGGGGTTCCAGCAACGCCAGCTCCTCCGGCTGCGGCGGGCCCGACGCGCCGTAGTCGGAGTTGGGGAAGTTGCTGCGGGTGCGGGTGTACTGCCCGTACAGGATGTTCTTGTGGATCCAGGGGAAATCGAACAGGTGGTTCAGCGCCTCGCGCACCCGCGGGTCGGCGAACTGGGCCCGGCGGGTGTTGAGGCGGAAGCCCTGGGCGCCCAGCGGCAGCTCGGTCTTCTCCGCCCGCCGCTGCACGCGGCCGTCCTTGGCGGCCGGAAAGTCGTAGCCGATGGACCAGCGCTGCGCCCGGTTCTCGACCCGGAAATCATAGGCCCCGGCTTTGAACGCCTCGAACAGCACGTCGTCGTCGCGGTAGTAGTCGACGCGCACGGTGTCGAAATTGTTGAGGCCGCGGTTGATCGGCAGGTCGCGCCCCCACCAGTCCGCCACCCGCTCGTAGGTGATGGAGCGGCCGGCGTCCACCGCCTTGATGCGGTAGGGGCCGTTGCCCAGCGGCGGCTCCAGCGTGGTCTTGGAGATGTCGCGGCCTTCGGCCGTCCACCAGTGCTTGGGCAGCGGCGACAGGGTGGTGGCGAAATCGATGACCGGCTTCATCTCCCCGGTCGTGGCGAAGCTCGCCCTGAGCCGCCGCTCGTCCAGCGCCTCGACGCCGGTGGTCTGGCGCAGGAAGGACTTCACGAAGGGGGCGCCGTGCTCCTGGATCGAGTTCCAGGCGAACACCACGTCGTCGGCGGTGACCGGCTTGCCGTCGTGCCAGCGGGCTTCCGCGCGCAGCGTGAAGATGGCCCAGCTCTTGTCATCGGCCAGTTCCACGCTTTCCGCAATGTCGCCGTAGGCGGCGTCCAGCTCGTCGCCGGAGCCGGTCATCAGCGCGGCACCGGTGAGCCCCAGCGTGCGGGGCGTCATGCCGCGCAGGATGATGGGGTTCAGGCTGTCGAAGCTGCCGGGGGAACCGATGACGATGCCGCCGCCCTTCGGCGCGTCGGGATTGACGTAGGGCAGATGGGCGAAATCGGCCGGCAGCTTCGGCTCCCCCCACAGGGCCAGCGCGTGATGGCTGGTGGCCGCCGCGGCCGGGGCGGTCAGCAGGGGCGCGGACAGCAGGGACAGGGCGAGGAAGGCCGGGATCGCGAACCGCATGGTGGCTCCGCCGTGACGGGGTGAAAGGGATGGACGTTCGGCCCGCGCTCAGCCGGGCAAGGACTCCGGCCCTTCGCTGGCCTTGACCAGCGTGGATACCGAATCGAACAGATGCTTGAACCGCCGGTCATGGCGGATCAGCTTGCGCATCGCCTTGGCGTTGCGCGGGTTGGCCTGCGACCAGTCCACGGCCGCCTGGTTGTGGGCGGGATGGATCGACAGGGCGTAGACCATCGCCTGCTCGGCCGAGCGGACCTCCGTCTCCCCCAACGTTTCCAGCACGCCGCCGCAATAGAGCAGGATCAGCATGGCGGGAGGCGGCGCGGCCGTTTCCTCTCCGCCCTCCGCGGCCTCCGCCGCATCATCGGCGGTGGTCACCGGCACCTCGTCCGGCTCGGCCTCCTCGCCCATGCGGCGCCGCAGCACGTCCAGGACCTCGACGCGGTCCGCCTCGCTCATCAACGCGAGCTGCTCGACGGCGACCAGCGCGTCCAGCAAAATCTTCTTGCGCACCATCCAGTTGGAACCGCCGCGCACCCGCTCCGCCAGTTCCGAGAGGAAGGTGGTCAGGCCCTCATCGAGCTCCGGCATGACGGGGTGCTCGACCGTTGGAATGGGCGTCCCGCTCATGACCCGCCTCCCCCGCTCAGAGCCGCCAACGCCGCCCGATGGGTGGCGGGGTCGCCGGCGGCGATCACCCGGCCGGGCGACCGCGCGTCGAGCGCGCGGCCATCCCAGTCGGTCATGATCCCTCCGGCCCCGGTCACCACGGGCACGAGAGCGGCGAAGTCGTAGAGCTTCAGCCCGGACTCGACGACGAGGTCGTAATAGCCGCTGGCGAGCAGGCCGTAGCTGTAGCAGTCCCCGCCATAGACCGTCACCTTGGCCGCCGCAGCCACCCGCCGGAACCCGACGAGATCGTCACCGGCGAACAGGTCCGGGGACGTGGTGCCCAACATGGCCCCGGCAAGGCCCACCGGGCAGGCGCGCACCCGCGCCGGTTGCCCGTTCAGCGTGGTCGGCCGCCCGGCAGCTCCGACCCAGCGGTCGCCGACGATCGGCTGGTCGATGACGCCCAGCACCGGCACGCCCCGATGCAGCAGGGCGATCAACGTGCCGAAGATGGGCCGGCCGGTGATGAAGGACTTGGTGCCGTCGATGGGGTCGATCACCCACACCCACTCGGCGTCGGGTGCCTTGGTTCCGTGTTCCTCCCCCACGATGCCGTCGTCCGGCCGTTCCGCCTCGATGATGGCGCGGACGGCGCGCTCGGCCTCGCGGTCGGCGATGGTCACGGGGGACAGGTCGGCCTTGTCGTCCACCACCACCGGTGTCCGGTAGTAGCGTCGCACCACGGCACCCGCCGCGTCGGCCATGCACCCGGCGAGCGCGACCAGGGGCTCGGGACAGGGGGCGGTCATCGGCGGGCTCCGGGTTGTCTTGTGTCTGGAGCCGCCCATCCTAACCAGGGTCGCCCGCGGCGCAACCGCGAATGCGGCCAACCGCAAGGCTGCCGTACGCTGACGGCGTTTGCCCGGACCCGCCGACTGTGGCAGGAATCGTTGCCATGACCGACCGTCCGACCATCTACACGCCGAACATCTACGCCGGTGTCCCGCTCGACCGTGCGGCGCACCTCCGCAAGGACCCCTCCTGGCTGGCCGGCGCGCTGGCCTCCTCCACCGCACGGGTGGTGCCGGTCTGGCGAACGCGCAACCTCGTGACCGGCCCGGCGGAGGAGCCGCGGGCGGTGCTGCGCCCCGGCCCGGCCGCGTGGACGGACCCGATCTTCCTCGGGCTGATGGACGACGCGCCGGTCTTCGCCGCCGATGTCGGCGACCTGGAACAGCCCGACGAGCATCCGGAGCTGGCGGGGCTCGGCCGGTTCGAGGATCTGCGTGCCGTCGGTCCGCTGATGGAGCGGGGGGAGGCGGCGCTGCTCGCCTACGCCCGCGGCATCGTGTGGTGGAACGTGCGCCACCGCCATTGCGGCGTCTGCGGATCGCCGGCCGCCAGCGTGCAGGCCGGCCATTCCCGCCGCTGCACCAACCCGGCCTGCGAGACCCAGCATTTCCCCCGCACCGACCCGGCGGTGATCATGCTGGTGCACGACGGTGCCGGCAACGTGCTGCTCGGCCGGCAGAAGGCGTGGATGCCCGGCATGCACTCGGTGCTCGCCGGCTTCGTCGAGCCCGGCGAGAGCCTGGAGGAGGCGGTCGCCCGCGAGGTGTTCGAGGAGACGGGCGTGCGCGTGACGGATGTCCGCTACCGATCCTCCCAGCCCTGGCCTTTTCCGGCCTCCATCATGCTGGGCTTCACCGCGCGCGCGGTGAACACCGACCTGACGATCGATCCGGACGAGCTGGAAACCGCGCTGTGGGTGGCGTCCGACCGGCTGCGCACGCTCACCCCCGACGACCCGCTGCGCCTGCCCCGCAAGGACAGCATCGCGCGGCGTCTGATCGAGGAGTGGCTGGCGGAGGGTTGAGGTCTTTCCTCAGCCCCGCCACTCCTCGCGCAGGATGGCGTAGAGCACGTGGTCGCGCCACGCGCCGTCGATGCGCAGATAGCCGCGGGCGTAGCCCTCGTGCGTGAAGCCGACCTTTTCCAGAAGGCCGCGGCTGGCGGCGTTGGTCGGCAGGCAGGCCGCCTCGATCCGGTGCAGGCCGAGCTGCCCGAAGGCGAAGTCGAGCACCAGCCGGGTCGCCGCCGACAGGTAGCCGCGCCGGGCGTGCGACTGCCCGGCCCAATAGCCGAGCGTCGCCATCTGCGCCACGCCGCGGCGCACGTTGCTGAGGCCGAGCCCGCCCACCAGCGCGTCCGTCGGACGGTCGAAGACGAGGAAGCTGTAACCCTCGTCGTCGCGCCATTCCTGCGCCTGCCGCCGCAGGCGGCGGGCGAAGGCCGCGCGGGTGAGCGCGTCGGCTGGCCAGGTCGGCTCCCATGGGGTGAGGAAATCGCGGCTGGCGGCGCGCAGGTCCGACCACTCCCGCCAGTCGCGCGGCAGCGGCGGCCTGATGTAGCAGTGCGAGCCGTCGATGCGCATGGCCGGCGGGCCGATCAGGCCGGTGCCGAGAAGGCGGATCATGGACGTCCCTGCCCGCGGCGCGACCGCCGGTTACGACAGCCGGGCGGCGATGCGGTCATAGCTCTCCAGCCCGCCGGTGGGACCGAGTGCGGCCACCGTCGGCCGCGACTGCCGCAGGCGCCGCGCCGCGCGCACGACGGCCTCGCGATCCACGCCGGCGATCTTCGCCACGGTCTCCTCCACCGGCACCGGCCGGCCATAGGTCAGCAGGTGCTGGCCGAGCTGCTCGCACCGCGACATGGTGCTTTCCATCGCCATCAGGGTGCTCGCCTTCAATTGCGCACGGGCGCGGGCGACCTCGTCCTCGGTCACACTGTCGGCGACCGCGGCCACCTCGTCGCAGACGACGGGGATCAGCTCGGCCACCTCGTCCTCGCCGGTGCCGGCGTAGATGCCGAACAGCCCGCCGTCCCGGTAGCCGCCGGTGAAGGAGTAGATGGAATAGACCAGCCCCCGCTTCTCCCGCACCTCCTGGAACAGGCGGGACGACATGCCGCCGCCGAGCAGGGTCGAGAAGACGGAATGGGCGTAATAGTCCGGATCATGGACGCCGACACCGTCGAAGCCGAGCACGACGTGGAGCTGCTCCAGATCCCGCTCCTCCCGGAAATCGCCGCCGATGTAGCGCGCGGCCTCGGCCTCGGCGGGTGCGGCGGCGGGCAGCGTCGCGAAGGCTCGCGCCGCCATCTCCACGAAACGCTCGTGCTCGATCCGCCCGGCGGCCACCACCACCATGGAGCCGCCGCCGTAATGCCGGCCGATGTAATCGACCAGCGCCCCGCGCGGCAGTGCCCCCACGATCTCGGCCACGCCCAGCACCGGCCGGCCGATCGCCTGTCCGGGGAAGGCGGTTTCCTGGAAATGGTCGAAGATGATGTCGTCGGGCGTGTCGGCCGCCTGCCCGATCTCCTGCAGGACCACGGTGCGCTCGCGCGCCAGCTCCTCCTCGTCCAGGAGCGAGTTCTGGATCATGTCGGCGATCAGGTCGAGCGCGAGGCCGGAATCCTCGTGCAGCACCTTGGCGTAATAGGCCGTGTGCTCGCGCGTGGTGTAGGCGTTGAGCTGGCCGCCGACGTTCTCGATCTCCTCGGAGATGCGGAAGGCGCTGCGCCGCTCCGTCCCCTTGAACAGCATGTGCTCGACGAGGTGGGCGACGCCGTTGACCGGCGCCGCCTCGTTGCGGGTGCCGACGCCGACCCAGCAGCCGAGCGAAACCGTCTGCACGTCCGGCATGGTGTCGGTGGCGACGCGCAGCCCGTTCGGCAGCGTGGTGACGCGGATCATGCCCGCCCCCCGGCCGCACGCGAGCGCTCCGTGACGAAGGCCTGCACGGTGGCGAGGTCGTTGGGCAGCACCGTCAACCGCTCCTCCCGCTCGTACAGGTCGGCCAGACGCGGCGGCAGGGCCGGGCGGCGGCCGGTCGCCTTCTCCACCGCGTCGGGGAACTTGGCGGGATGGGCGGTCGCCAGCACCACCAGCGGCAGCGCCGGATCGACGCCCGACGCGGCGGCCGAGGCCACGCCGACCGCGGTGTGCGGATCGACGGTGTAGGCGCAGGTGCGCGCGGTGTCGGCGATGGTCGCCATGGTCCCCGCCTCGTCCACCCGGTGGCCGGAGAAGAGGGCCAGCGCTTCGGCGAGCTGGGCGTCGGTGACGGCGAAGCTCCCTTCGCTGCGGAAGCGGCGCATCGCGGCTTCCACCGCAGCGCCATCGCGTCCCAGCAGGTCGAAGAGGAGGCGTTCGAAGTTGCTCGAGATCTGGATGTCCATGCTGGGACTCAAGGTGGGCATCACGTCCCGTGCCGTCATGGCCCCGCTCTCGAAAAATCGGGCCAGGATGTCGTTGGAGTTGGAGCCCACCACCAGCCGCTCGATCGGCACGCCCATGCGCACGGCACCATAGGCCGCGTAGACGTTGCCGAAGTTGCCGGTGGGAACCACGAAGGCGAGCTTGCGGTCGGGCGCCCCCAGCGCCACCGCCGACGCCACGTAATAGACGATCTGGGCCATGATGCGGGCCCAGTTGATCGAGTTGACCGCCGACAGGTTCACCCGGTCACGGAAGGCGGTGTCGTTGAACATCCCCTTCACGAGATCCTGGCAATCGTCGAAGGTGCCCTCCAGCGCCACATTGTGGACGTTGGACGACAGCACCGTCGTCATCTGCCGGCGCTGCACCTCCGACGTGCGGCCCTTCGGGTGCAGGATGACGATGTCGACGTTCTCGCGGTCGCGGCAGGCCTCGATGGCGGCCGAGCCGGTGTCGCCGGAGGTGGCGCCGACGATGGTGACCCGCTCCCCCCGCTTCGCCAGCACATGGTCGAACAGGCGCCCCAGCAGTTGCAGCGCCACGTCCTTGAAGGCCAGCGTCGGGCCGTGGAACAGCTCCAGCACCCAGGTGCGCCGGTCGAGCTGGACCAGCGGCGTCACCGCCCGGTGGCCGAAGGTGCCGTAGGCATCCTCGACCATGGCACGGAAATCATCCTCGGCGATCGAGCCACCCAGGAACGGCAGCATCACCCGCACCGCGATCTCGCTGTACGACAGCCCGCGCATGGCGCGCAGGTCCTCCGGGCTCAGTGTCGGCCAGGTCTCCGGCACATAGAGCCCGCCGTCGCGGGCAAGCCCCGCCAGGAGCACATCCTCGAAACCCAGAACCGGGGCCGCGCCCCGCGTGCTGATGTAGCGCACCGCTGCCGTCACTCCGCTCGCGAACCAGTCCGCGACATTAACGACGACGAACAGCGGGACGCAAGCGGCAGCGATCGGGATTCGCGTTGTCACCCCGGGCGCGGCAAACCGCCCCGCCCGGGGCCGGCGGTCAGCGCGCCGCCACAAGCGCCGTTGTCAGGCGGCGGACGATGGGCAGCGCCACAAGCAACGTCGGGAAGGCCACCACCCAGGACAGGACCCAGGCGTTGAGCCACAGCGACACCGAGGCGTTGCCGAAACCCACACCGCGCAGCGTGCGGATGAAGGAGACAATGGCCGTCATCAGCACCGACAACAGGAAGGGCATGACGATGCCGGCGTAGCGCGCCGGCAATTTGGGAAAACGAACAAGGGATTTGGTGGTCTGCGCGTTCATGCGCGTTCACTCCGCAAGGCACCGGTCCGAACATGCGCCGCGCCCGGCTGAACAACCGGGCAAGCACCGGTGTTGGCCGGCACTGATTGGCGCGTTGCATGACGGTAACGCTTACGGTGACATCCATTCGGATGACACGGACGTCACCGTAAGCCCGTCCCACGGCCCTCGCAAGAGCAAACTGCCTGTCATACGGCGGAGCCAGGGATCACCCCAACAGCTTCCGGTACTGCACGAAGCCCGACCGCTCCGCGATCCGGTCGTAGAGCTGCATGGCGTCGGTGTTGGTTTCGTGGGTCAGCCAATAGACGCGGGAACAGCCGGCCTCCGCTGCGGTTGTATAGACATGCATGATCAGGTTACGTCCGAGTCCCGCGCCACGACGCGCTTCCGCTACGAAAAGATCCTGAAGATAGGCATAGTCTCCCACCGTCCAGCAGGATCTGTGGCGGATCCAGTGCACCAGACCGACCGCCTCCGCCCCGTCCCAGGCGAGCGCGCCGGACACCGGCTCGGCCGGGTCGAGCAGGCGGCTCCAGGTGACGTCCGTCGTCGTTTCCGGGATGTCCACGCGGTAGAAGGCTTGATATCCGCGCCACAGCGGGTGCCACGCCTCCCGGTCGCCGGGGCCGATGGGGCGGATCTGGATGTCGGTTGCGGTCGTCATGGCTCCTCCGTACGGCGAAAAACCCGGCCGACACTATCGGATCGCACGCCGACGTGAACAGGAAAGGCTGGTCGGCACCGGGAGCCATCGCTACGCTTTGTGGCAGAGACATTGAACGGCGCGAACAAGGCGCCAAGACAGGGAGCGCGGAGCATGGATACCACCTATTCCCGGCGATCCGTCCTGCGGACCGGCGCCATTCTGGGCGGTGCCGCCGCCCTGCCCTTCGGCTTCACCGGTCAAGCCTTCGCGGCGCGCGACCGGCTGACCGTGCGCGTGGTGCGCGACATCCAGAACCTGGACCCGGCGAACCGCGTCAGCTTCATCGAAGGCAACGTCATCCGCGCGGTGTGCCAGCGGCTGATCTCCTTCAAGCCCGGCACGTTCGAGTGGGAGCCGGACGCGGCGAAGACGATCACCCAGGTCTCCCCGACCCTGATCGAGTTCGAGCTGAAGCCCGGCCAGATGTTCCACGGCGGCTATGGCGAGCTGACGGCCGAGGACGTGAAGTTCTCCTTCGAGCGCTTCCGTCAGCCGGGCCCCGACGGCAAGCCGCACCAGTACGCCAAGGACTGGGAGGCGCTGGACCGTGTCGAGGTGACCGGCACCCACACCGGCCGCATCCATCTGAAGACCCCGGCCCCGGCCATCTGGCTGGTCACGCTGCCCGACGGCTCCGGCGCGCTGGTGTCGAAGAAGGCGTTCGAGGCGCTGGGCGACAAGGTCAAGAACACGCTGATCGGCTCCGGTCCCTACACCTTCGCGGAGTGGCAGCCGAACCAGCGCATCGTGCTCAAGGCCAATCCGGACTGGAAGGGTCCGAAGATGGCGTTCAACGAGATCGTGCTGCGGCCGGTGCAGGACCCGAAGACGGCCGAGCTCGCCTACCGCTCCGGCGAGCTGGACTTCACGGTGATCGAGCCGACCGGCGCCAAGGACATGGCGCGGGTCGCCAACACCAAGGTGATCTCGCAGGATTCGATCAACTTCGTGTGGATCGGCATCAACGTCGAGAAGCCTCCCTTCGACAACCCCAAGGTCCGCGAGGCGATCCGCAAGGCGATCGACGTGGATCAGGTGATCCTGGCCGCCTACAACGGCGCGGTCGGCCGCGCCAAGGCGCTGGTGGCCCCCGGCCTGCTCGGCCATTGGGCGGACGCCCCCGTCCACAAGCGCGACGTCGCCGGAGCCAAGGCGCTGCTGGCCGAGGCCGGGCATGGCGGCGGCTTCAAGGCGAAGCTGACCCTGCTCAACCGTCCCGCCTACCAGACCGCGGGCGTGGTGGTGCAGGCGCTGCTGGCCGAGGTCGGCATCGACCTCCAGCTTGAAGTGCTCGACGGCGGCAGCTTCTGGTCGGCCGGCAACGGCGACGCCGGAAAGAACCTGGATCTGTCGATCCAGCGCTTCGGTGGCAAGGCCGATCCGGCCTTCCAGACACAGTGGTTCGTGTCCGAGCAGGTCGGCGTGTGGAACTGGCAGCGCTGGAAGAATCCCGAGTTCGACCGGCTCTACGCGGCCGCCGCCTCCACCATCGACAGCAACGAGCGGGCGCGCCTGTACATCGAGATGCAGAAATTGATGGACCAGTCGGCGGCCTACATCTGGCTGACGCACGAGGTGAATGTCTTCGCCAGCCGCAGCTGGCTGAAGCCGGCCATCCTGCCCAACGGCGACGACCTGCAGTTCGACAAGTTCACCGACGCCTGACGGCCGCCCGACGGATGCACCCCACCCTGCGCTACCTGTCGGGCCGGCTGCTCACCACCGCGCTGGTGGTTGTCGGCGCGGTGACTCTGCTCTTCGCGCTGACGCTGCTTGTGCCCGGCAACCCCGCCTCCGTGCTGCTCGGCCCCCGCGCCACGCCGGAGGCGGTGGCGGCGCTGGCCGAGCGGATGGGCCTCGACCGCCCGCTGCACGAGCGGCTGCTGATGTTCTTCGGTCAGGTGGCCACCGGCAACCTGGGCACCGACGTGATCAGCGGCCGGCCGATCCTGACCATGGTGATGGAGGTCCTGCCCTTCACCGTCACGCTGACCATCGCCGCCATCGGGCTGGCGGTGCTGGTCGGCGTGCCGCTGGGTTGCTACGCCGCCACCAACCCCGGCAGCCGCGGCGACCGCGTCGCGGCGGTGCTCAGCGTGTCCTTCATCGCCATGCCCAACTTCGTGGTGGCGATCTTCCTGCTGCTGATCTTCTCCATCTGGCTGGATTGGCTGCCGGTGCTGGGTGCCGGCGAGCCGGGGGATGTGCTGGACCAGCTCGTACGCCTGATCCTGCCGTCGGTGTCGCTGGCGCTGGGCTGGGTCGGCTACATCGCGCGGCTCATGCGCTCCTCCCTGCTGGAGGTGCTGGGCGAGCCCTACATCCGCACGGCGCGGGCCTTCGGCATCCCGGACCGGAAAATCGTCTACAAATACGCGCTGAAGAACGCCGCCATCCCCACCGTGGCGATCCTCGGCCTGGGTGTCGGGCGGCTGCTGGGTGGGGCGATCTTCGCGGAGATCATCTTCGCCCGGCCCGGCATCGGCACGCTGGTCTACGACGCCATCCTCACTCGCAATTACCCGGTCGTGCAGGCCGGAGTGCTGGTGGTGGTGCTGCTGTTCGTGCTGACCAACCTGCTGGTTGACCTGTCCTACGCCTGGCTCGACCCGCGGCTGCGCCCGCAGAAGGGGGTGGCATGAGGGATGTTTTCGCCCGCGTCTGGTCCAGCCCGACCGGACGGCTCGGCCTGATCCTGGTGGCGCTGATCGTCCTGCTGGGCGCCGGAGCGCAGGTGCTGTCGCCCTACGACCCGCAGAAGCTCGACGTGCTCAACCGCTTCGCCGCGCCCAGCCTCGCCCACCCCATGGGCACGGACCAGTTGGGGCGCGACCTGTTCAGCCGCATCCTGCACGGGACCCAGGTGGCGCTGCTGGTGGCGCTGTCCACCATCGCCATCGCGCTGGCGGTCGGCACCCTGCTGGGCATCGCCGCCGCCTACGCCCCGCCGCAGGGGGAGCGGCTGATCCTGGTGCTGTTCGACATCATCAGCTCCTTCCCCAGCCTGGTCTTTGCTCTGGCGGTGGTGGCGCTGCTCGGCCCCGGCCTGTCGAAGGTGGTGCTGATCGTGTCGGTCACGCTGGTCCCGCATTTCGGTCGGGTGGCGCGTGCCCAGGTGCTGTCGCTGAAGAACGCCCCGTTTCTGGAAGCCGAGCGGGTGCTGGGCGCCGGGCCGGTGCGGCTGGTGCTCGTCCACATCCTCCCCAACATCATGGGGCCGCTCGTGGTGCTCGCCAGCATGGACATTCCCGTGGTCATCACCATCGAGGCGGGGCTGAGCTTCCTTGGCGTCGGCGTGCCGCCGCCGCTGCCGAGCTGGGGCACGCTGCTGAACGACGGCTACGCCAACCTGAACCAGTCGCCCTGGCCGGTGGTGTCGTCCGGCGTGATGCTGACGCTCGCCACGCTGGGCTTCACCCTGTTCGGGGAGGCGCTGCGCGACGCCATCGACCCCAAGCTGCGGACCACACCATGACCGCTCCTCCGCTGGCCGCCCCCCTTCTCGACGTGCAGGGCCTAAGCCTGTCTTTCGCCACCGCGCGGGGTGTGGCGCGGGTGCTGCGCGACGTCACGCTTGCCATCCCCCGCGGCCGCATCGTCGGCGTGGTGGGGGAGAGCGGCAGCGGCAAGTCCACCATGGCGTCCGCCGTCATGCGGTTGCTACCACCCAACCTGCACGCGGTGACGGGGAGCATCACGCTGGACGGCACCGACCTGCTGGCCCTGCCGCCGGACGCCATGCGCCGCATGCGCGGGCGCCGCGTCGCCATGGTGTTCCAGGACCCGATGACCGCGCTCAACCCGGTCTTCCGGGTGGAGACGCAGATGGTGGACGTGCAGCGCAACGCCTTTCCCGACCGCTCGCGGCGGGAGCTGCACGCCCGCGCCGTGGAGATGCTGCGCACCGTCGGCATCCCCGCTCCGGAGAAGCGCATCCGCGACTACCCGCACCAGTTCTCCGGCGGCATGCGCCAGCGCATCGTCATCGCCATGGCGCTGCTGTGCGAGCCGGAGCTGCTGATCGCCGACGAGCCGACCACCGCGCTCGACGTCACCATCGAGGCGCAGATCCTGCGGCTGTTCGAGGATCTGCGGGCCGGCTTCGACGGCTCGATCCTGTTCATCTCGCACAGCCTGGGCGTGGTGTCGTCGCTGTGCGACGAGGTGGTGGTGATGTACGCGGGCACGGTGGTGGAGTCCGCCAGCGCGCGCGACCTGTTCACCAACCCCCGCCACCCCTACACCCGCCTGCTGCTGGAATGCGAGATCGGCGAGGGCGACGGGCGCGGCGAACGGCTGCGCTCTATCCCCGGCGGGGTTCCAGACCTGTTCGACGTGCCCGACGCCTGCATCTTCGCCGGCCGCTGCCCACAGGCGCACGACCGCTGCCTGCAGGGCGTGCCGGCCCTGAGGGAGGTGGCGCCGGGGCACCGCGCCGCCTGCGTGCTGGCATGACGGCGCCGCTCGCGTCCATCGAGAACGTCACCGTGCTCTACGGCGGCGTGCTGCGCGCGGTCGACAGCGTGTCCTTCGCCATCCATCCCGGCGAGACGCTGGGGCTGGTGGGGGAGAGCGGATCCGGCAAGACCACCGTCTCCAAACTGATCCTCGGGCTGCTCCGGCCGACGGAAGGGCGCGTGCTGTTCGACGGGCGCGACGTGCACGCGCTGCCGGCCGGCGAGCGCCGCTGGTTCCGGCGGCAGGCGCAGATGATCTTCCAGGATCCCGTCTCCTCCCTCTCCCCGCGCCTGACCATCCGGACGCTGCTGGAGGAGCCGCTGCGCATCCACGGCCTGCCCCTCAAGGAGCATTGGCCGCGCATGCGCGAGCTGATGGACGCCATCGGCATCAAGGAGGCGCTGCTCGACAAGCACCCGCACCAGGTCTCCGGCGGGCAGGCACGGCGGGTGGGCATCGCCCGCGCGCTGGTGCTGAACCCGCGGCTGGTGGTGGCGGACGAGCCGACCGCCGGGCTCGACGTGTCGATCCAGGGCGACCTGCTGAACCTGATGCACGACCTCCAGGGCCGCTTCGGCCTGACCTACCTGCTGGTCAGCCACAACCTGAGCGTCGTGCGCACGGTGACCGACGAAGTGGCGGTGATGTATCTGGGCCGGCTGGTCGAGCATGGGCCGACGCGCACGGTCTTCGCCCGGCCGGCGCACCCCTACACCCGCGCGCTGATCGCCGCCAACCCGGTGATCGACCCCGAACGGCTCCACCCCCGCGCCACAATCGCCGGCGAGATCCCCAGCCCCACGGCGCTGCCGCCCGGCTGCCGGTTCCAGACCCGCTGCCCCAAGGCCCAGCCCCGCTGTCGGGAGCAGGACCCGGCCCTTGTGCCGGTGGCCGGACCGGACCGGCTGGGCCAGTCTGCCGCCTGCCATTTCCCCAACGATGCCCCGGAACGCCCGTGACCGACGCCGTACGCCTGGACGGCCCCGCCGACCTGACCGCCGACGCGTACGAGCGGGTGGCATACGGTGGCGCCGCGCTCGTGCTGGGCGATGCGGCCCTGGAGCGGGTGGCGGAGAGCCGGGGGCTGTTTCTCAAGCATCTGGCGACTGGCGTGATCTGCTACGGCGTCAACACCGGGTTGGGCGCGCTGTCCAAGACCGACCTGACGCCGGAGGAGATGGCGCTGCTGCCCCGCCAGATCCTGATGGGACGCGCCGCCGCCACCGGCGCGCCCTACCCCGCCGCGGTCGCGCGCGGCATGCTGCTGGTGCGCCTCGCGCAGTTCCTGGGCGGTGCTCCGGCGGTGACGCCGGCGCTATGCCGGGTGATGGCGGAGCGGCTGAACGACGGCATGGCGCCGTATGTGCCCAGCCAGGGGCACGGCATGGCGGGGGAGATCATCCCGCTGACGCACATGGCCCAGCCGCTGATCGGCGAGGGATTCGTGCTCGACGGCGAGGGGCATCGGCAATCCGCCGCCGACTGGCACACCGCACGCGGCCTCGCCCCCTACGACCCGCAGCCCAAGGAGGGGATCGCCCTGATCAACGGCGTGGCTGCGGCCCCCGCCGTGGCGTGGCATGCGCTGCGCCGGCTGCGGGCGACGCGCCGTCTCGCCGGACAGGTGGCGGCCATGGCGGTGGACGGGCTGGCGGCGCCGCTGGAGCCCTTCCACCCCGCCGTGGCCGACCTCCGGCCCGATCCGGGGCTGGGAGAAGCGGCGGCGGAGATCATGGCCCTGGTCGCCGGCAGCGCGATCGAGCGAGCGGGCCGGCAGGCGCCGGTATCCTTCCGAGTCATCCCGCAGATCCACGGGGTGCTCTCCGACGCGCTGGACGGGCTGGAGACGGCAACTCTGCGGGAAATGACCAGCGTCGGCGATAACCCGGCCTTCCTGGCCGACGCGGAGGATGCGGCCGGCGGGCGGCTGCTGCACGCCGGCAACTTCCACGCCGCGGCGCTGACCCACGCGGTGGAAGGGGCGGCGCTGGCGCTGGCCCAGGCCGGGCTGCTGTCGGAGCGGCGGCTGCACCGGCTGCTCGACCCGCGCTTTTCCGGCCTGTCACCACAACTCGCCAAGCGGCCGGGGCTGGATGCCGGGCTGGTCACGCTGCACAAGGCGGTGCTGGGTTACGCCGCGCGGCTGCGGTCGCTGGCGGTGCCGCCCTCGCTCCAGCACGGCGACAGCTCCTTCGGGCAGGAGGACGTGATGACCATGACGCTGCCGGCGCTCGACCGGCTGGCCGAGATCGACGGACTCGTCCGCATCATCCTGGTGCACGAGGCCTACGCCGCCGCCGTGGCGCTGGACCAGCGCGCGCAGGCGCCGGGTGAGGGGGTGGACGCCTGCCGGGCCGCCGTCCGTGCCGTCGTGCCCCCCTACGAGGGCGACCGCAGCTATGGGCCGGAAATCGAGGCGTTGCTCGACCGGATCGGCGACGATTCGATCCCCCGCTGAGCGGTCCCGCAAGGACTGACTCCAGCACAGGCTGCATCACCGCATCCACAGGTGTGCGGACGCGCCGTGCCTGCCTACGGGCATATGCGGAACCGCCGATGCACGACGGAGGCAACGCGAAACTCTGGAATCCCCTCGATTGCCACATCAGTCTCAACCACGGGAGCAACCGTCCCGCCGTGCACGCATGCCGCGCAAGGGCACAGGTTGCCGGATCGGGCAGAACGGGGGATGCGATGGGTTCGTTCAGGCGGGTGTTGCTGGGCTCGGCGCTGGGCGCCGCCGCCCTGGCGCTGACGGGGTGCGTGCCGGAGGCGCCGACGCTTCCGAAATACGACACGCCGAAAAGGACGGTGTGGCTGGACCAGGGCTGGGCCGACCCCAAGGCGGCGCCGAAGCCGGATCCCAAGGCGTACGACCGCGACTGGTATTATCACGCCTCCCAGGGGACGCTGACCTTCGGCATTCCCTACGAGTGGTTCCTGGCGCTGGAACAGCCGGACTTCACCCTGTGGGAGACGGGTCTGCTGAGCGATCCGGCCTACCTCAACCGGGTCGGCTTCATCATCCCGCCCGACAACAGGAACGCCTACAACCCGGACGGGCTGCCGGTTGGCTTTTCCAAGGGCGCGCCGATCGTCGATCCGACCACCGGCCAGCCCTTCCCGAACCCGGCAACGGGCAAGCCGTTCAGCGCCATCGGCCTGTCCTGCGCCGCCTGCCACACCGGGCAGTTGGAATACAAGGGCACCCGCTTCATCGTGGACGGCGGTGCTGCGCTGACGGACCTCGGCAAGTTCCGCACGGCGCTCGGCATTTCCATCGGCCTGACCGCCTCGGCGCTGGTGCCCGGCCGCTTCGACCGCTTCGCGGAGCGCGTGCTGGGCGCCAACCCGTCGGCGGATGCGAAAACGGCGCTGAAGGTCCAGCTCCAGGCCATCCTCGCCAAGGGCGAGCAGCTCATGCTGCTCGATCAGAAGGTGGGACCGCAGAGCGTGGCGGAGGGCTTCGGCCGGCTGGACGCGCTGAACCGCATCGGCAACCAAGTCTTCGCCATCGATCTGGCCGTCCCGCAGAACTACGCGCCGACCAACGCGCCGGTGAGCTACCCGCACATCTGGGCGACCTCCTGGTACGACTGGGTGCAGTACAACGGCTCCATCGAGCAGCCGATGGTGCGCAACGCCGGCGAGGCGATGGGTGTCGCCGCCATGGTCAACATGACCGGCCTGAAGACGCCGCTCTTCACCTCCAGCATCCCGGTGCGCGAGGTCTACGAGATGGAGGAGTTCCTGGCCGGGCCGGAGCAGCCCTTTACCGCCAAAGGCTTCACCGGCCTGCGGGCACCCGCCTGGCCGAAGGAGATGCCGGCCGTCAACGCCGACCTCGCGAAGAAGGGCGAGACGCTGTACGGCGAGCTGTGCCAGGGCTGCCACCTGCCGCCGCCGAACACGGAAGCCTTCTGGAACCCGGCCCTGTGGAGCGACCCGAAGGCCAACGCCGCCGGCTGGCGCTACCTGAAGATGAAGATGGTGGACGTCTCCTATGTCGGCACCGACCCGGCCCAGGCCAACGCGCTGGCCGAGCGCAAGGTGGCCGTGCCCGACTACATCGGCCTGACCAAGGACGCCAAGACGCCCGACGAGCAGGGCCGCTACTGGTTCGGCCCGGCGCTGGGCGAGGTGGTGGAGAAGGTGGTCACCCAGGCCTACAACGACGCCAAGGTCCCCACGCCCGAGCGGCCGAAGCTGGACGGCTACCGCCCCAACGGCATCCGGGCACCGCTCCAGTACAAGGCCCGCCCGCTGGACGGCGTGTGGGCGACGGCACCCTACCTGCACAACGGCTCGGTGCCCACTCTGTACGCGCTGCTGTCGCCGGTGGCCGAACGGCCGGCGAGCTTCTGGCTCGGCAACCGCGAGTACGACCCGAAGGATGTCGGCTATGTGAACCGGGAGCTGGAGGGCGGCTTCAAGGTCCGCACCGACCTTCCCGGCAACCGGAACACCGGGCACGAGTTCAAGGACGGCCCGCTCGGCAACGGCGTGATCGGCCGCTACCTGTCGCCCGAGGAGCGGCGCGCGCTGGTGGAGTATCTGAAGACGCTGTGACGGGCTAGGCAAGCTCCGCGTAGCCGAGCCGGGCCGCCTCGTCGGCCAGCTCGGTCACGCGGGCGTACGCTTCTTGCGGCAGACAGTCGAAGCCGCTCAGGAACAGTGTGGCCCGCGCGTCCGCCAGCGCCGGATCGCCGGCGACCACGGCGAGAGCGTCGCGCAACGCGCCAACCGTCGCGTCGTCCGTGGCCGCCGCGGTGACCAGCGGCAGGCCGGGGGTGGCGGGTGTCTCGGCCAGCACGCGCACGGCCTCCGCCCAGGCCGGACGCCAGCGGCGGAGGTGGGCGAAGGTCACGCAATCGATGGCGGCGGCGTCCGCCCGCCCCTCCGCCACCGCCCGCAGGCTTTCGGCGTGGGCGCCCGTCTCGATCACGCGCGCGAAGACGGGCCGGCCCTCGGCCACGGGGGCCAGGGCGGCGCGGAACAGGTTCATGCCGGTGTTGCTGTCGCGCGCGTTGATCGCCGCCACCCGGCCACGCAGGTCGGCGAGCCCATCTGCCGGGTCATTCCGGCGGACCACGATCACGCTGCCATGCCACGCGCCCGCGCAGCCGGCGGCCGCGTACCGCGGTGTCGCCACCACGCGCACGGCACCTTCGAGGGCGGTGGTCAGCGGGTAGCCGCAGGTCTGGGCGAGCAGCAGGTCCGGCGTGCGCCAGAAGGCGTGCAGGTCGTCCGGCCGTGTCAGCGCGTCGGGCACCGCGGCCACCCCGGCGGCGCGCAGGTGCCGGGCGATTCCACCCCACAGCGCCTCGTTGGCGGGCCGCAGCTCCGGCAGGTCGTACATGGGCAAGGCGGCGGGCCGGAGCGGGGTCATCGGATGTCCTTCAACAGGTCGCGCAGGAAGGCCGGAACCTCCGTCGGCTGTACGACGGCGGCGCGGATCAGGTCGTCGAAATGGCGGGTCAGGGTGCGGATGTTGTCGGTCGAGGTGAAGACGAAATACATCTGGCCCATGTAGACGGCGGCCCGCAGCGGCCCGAAGATGGTCACCGGCGCCGAAAACACCCGCCGGCCATCATAGAGGAACCAGCGGAAGGTCGGGTACAGCTCCTCGCACAGCGCGATGAGATGCTCGATCTGGGCGCGGCGCAGGCGGGCGTCGAGCCCCTGCCATATGCCCTCGGCGCGGGCGAAGCCCTCCAGCACATGCAGGGCGTTGCACGCCTCCATGTCGGTTTCCGGCCGGCGGAGATAGGCGAGCCGCGCCTGCGCGGTCTCGATGCCGCGCTGCGGATCGCGGGTGGCGAAGGCCGCGTACTGGAAGCGGATGACCTCCTCCGTCTTCAGCAGGTCGGGGAAGGTCGACGGGACATGGCGAATCTTGTAGCCCGCGGCCTCCGCGTGCCAGCGCATCAGCCGGTCGTCGACCGGCGATGGCGCGTCGCGCTCCACCTGCAACGCCTCCTGCATGGTGTCGGCGCCGAGATGGCGGCGCTGGCTCAACCCCAGCAGCCAGTCGACCGAGGTTTGGCAGTGCGCGGCGATGCCGACCACCGACTCCACCCGCGGCAGCCGGTCGTTCGCCGCCGACAGGAGCTGCGACAGGGTGGAGCGGTCCATGCCGACGGCCTGCGCAAAGGCCGTCTGGCTCAGCCGCGACTCCTCGATCACCTGGATCAGGCGTTCGCGGAACAGGCGTACGGTGTCGCGGCGGTCCATCGGCGGGTGTGGTGCTTTCACAGCGGATGATGTGGATTATCACCATACGCCGGTGTCTGTCCACAATGCTGACGCAGCTTGCGCGTATGCCGCGGAACGTGCGCATTCCCTCGTGGAAGTGCCGCCGGATGCATGGTTGAAATGGGGAACTTCAACGCCCCACCATCCGAATACGACATGCCGTCACACACGCGTCCATGTGGAGCGCGCCACCGCGCCCGCGACCGGCGGAGCTTTGCCCGCCGCCTCGAACTGCCGACCTGGGCGCTCGCCGTCGCCGTCTATGGCGGCTGGGGCCTGCTCACCTGGCACGCCGCGACGCTGCCCTGGTGGCTGCTGCTGCCGGCGGGCGCCTGGATGATCGCGTGGCACATGTCCCTGCAGCACGAGGTGATCCACGGCCACCCGACGCGGAGTCGGCGGATCAACGACGCCATCGGCTTCCCGCCGCTCAGCCTGTGGCTGCCCTACGCGGTCTACCGCGAGAGCCACCTCGCCCATCACCGCGACCAGCACCTCACCGACCCGCTGGAGGATCCGGAGTCCCGCTATCTGACCGCGGAGCAATGGGCCGCCCTGGGACCCGTGCGGCGCGCGCTCACCCAGGCAAACGCCACGCTTGCCGGCCGCGTGACGCTGGGGCCGGCGCTTGCCATCGGCGGATTCCTGCGGGATCAGGCGGCACGGCTCGCCGGCCGCGACCGTCCGGTCTGGCGCGTCTGGCTGACGCACGGCATCGGGGTCGCCGCCGTGGTCGGCTGGGTGTCCGGCGTGTGCGGGTTGCCGCTGTGGGAGTACGCGCTGCTGTTCGTCTATCCCGGCTGCGGTCTGGCCCTGGTGCGCTCCTTCGCCGAGCACCGCGCCGCCGACCGCGTGGAGCACCGCACCGCCATCGTCGAAGGGGCTCCGCTCCTGAGCCTGCTGTTCCTCAACAACAACCTGCACGTGGTGCATCACCAGCGGCCCGGCCTGCCCTGGTACGCGATCCCTGCCGTCTACCGGCAGCGCCGGGATGCGCTGATCGCCGGCAATGGCGGTCTGGTCTACCGTGGTTATGCCGACGTCGCGCGGCGCTTCCTGCTGACCCCGCACGACAGTCTGTTGCACCCGGAACACCATTCGCGCACGAAGTCGAAGGTCGTGGCGAGCCGCGCGCAAGAACCTGAATTTTCCGATGCCCATGCCGGCCTTGTGGGTTAGTATGCCGCACAAAACAGGCTTGGGGAGGGCGGTTCATGCATCGTATCGAAGGTGTCTCCGACGCGGGTGAGGAGATCTGCCGCTGCCCGCAATGCTCCTTCGATTATGCGGAAACCATGAACACAAAGGGTGTCGCGGCCATCGTCTACGGCATGGTCGCCCTGCTGATGTCCTACGTGATGAAGCCGATCGACGAGATCGCCAGCTTCGCCCTGCTGCTGACGGCGATCTTCGCCTTCTTCTATTTCGGGATGAGCCAGATCGAGGTGCGCCAGCGCCGCGGCACGGGCGAGGCCCGGCCGGCGCACAGGTCGTAACGACGCCGTTCACCCTGTGTGAACAGGCGACACTACCCGCGTTTCCGCCCGGCGCCCTGCGGCATCCGCCGGCCCTTGCCGGCGTGCTGGGTCAGGAAGGTCTGGGTGCCGTGCTTGCGCCCGGTGCGGCTGCCCTCGCCGCCAGCCAGCCCGGTGCCGGCGGGCTGCCAGGGCGGCACGAGATGGTGCTTGGACGGGCCGATCAGATCCTCCCGCCCCATGCGCTTCAGCGCCTCGCGCAGGAGCGGCCAGTTCTCGGCGTCGTGGTAGCGCAGGAAGGCCTTGTGCAGCCGGCGCTGCTTCAGCCCCTTGGCGGCGAACACTGCCTCCCCACCCGCACGGCGGATCGGGCGCAGCGGGTTGCGGCCGGAATGGTACATGGCGGTCGCGGTCGCCATCGGCGAGGGCAGGAAGGTCTGCACCTGATCGGCACGGAAGCCGTGCGACTTCAGCCAGATGGCGAGGTTCATCATGTCCTCGTCCGTGGTGCCGGGGTGCGCGGCAATGAAGTACGGGATCAGGTACAGCTCCTTCCCCGCCTTCTTCGCGTACTTGTCGAACAGCTCCTTGAAGCGGTCGTAGGCGCCCATGCCCGGCTTCATCATCTTGGAGAGCGGCCCCTCCTCGGTGTGCTCGGGCGCGATCTTCAGGTAACCGCCGACATGGTGGGTGACCAGCTCCTTCACGTATTCCGGGCTCTTGACCGCGAGGTCGTAGCGCAGGCCGGACGCGATGTTGATCTTCTTCACGCCCTTGATGTCGCGCGCCTTGCGGTAGAGGTTGATCAGTGGCGTGTGGTCGGTGTTCAGGTTCTTGCAGATGTCGGGATAGACGCAGGACGGCCGGCGGCAGACCTTCTCGATCGCCTTGTCCTTGCAGGCGAGGCGGTACATGTTGGCGGTCGGGCCGCCCATGTCGGAGATGACGCCGGTGAAGCCCTTGGTGCGGTCGCGGATCTCCTCGATCTCGCGCAGGATCGACTGTTCCGACCGGCTCTGGATGATGCGCCCCTCATGCTCGGTGATCGAGCAGAAGGTGCAGCCGCCGAAACAGCCGCGCATGATGTTGACGGAGAAGCGGATCATCTCCCACGCCGGGATGCGGGCGTCGCCATAGATCGGGTGCGGCCCGCGCGCGTAGGGCAGACCGTAGACCGCGTCCATCTCCGGCGTGGTCAGCGGAATGGGCGGCGGGTTCAGCCACACATCCTTGTCGCCATGCCGCTGCACCAGCGCCCGCGCGTTGCCGGGGTTGGATTCCAGATGCAGCAGGCGGGAACCGTGGGCGTAGAGCGTTGAATCGTCACGCACCCGCTCGTAGGACGGCAGGCGGATGACGGTGGTCTCGCGCGGCGCGGTGGCGCGCGGGCTGCGGCCCTCGTCGTCCAGCTCGCTGCTGTCGATCTCGGTCCAGCCCTCCGGAACCGCGTCGCGCATGAAGGCGGTGCCGCGGATGTCCTGCATCTCGCGCGGCGCCTCGCCCCGGCCGGCGCGGTGCGCGATCTCCACGATGGCGCGCTCGGCGTTGCCGTAGACCAGCAGATCGGCGCGGCTGTCCACCAGGACGGAGCGACGCACCTTGTCCGACCAGTAATCGTAATGCGCGATGCGGCGCAGGCTGGCCTCGATGCCGCCGATGACGATGGGGATGTCCCTGTACGCCTCGCGCACGCGCTGGGAATACACGATCACCGCACGGTCGGGCCGTTTGCCGCCCTCGTCCCCCGGCGTGTAGCTGTCGTTGTGGCGCAGCCGCCGGTCGGACGTGTAGCGGTTGACCATGCTGTCCATGTTCCCGGCGGTCACGCCGAAGAACAGGTTGGGCTTGCCCAGCGCCTTGAACGGTTCGGCACTCTGCCAGTCCGGCTGGGCGATGATGCCGACGCGGAAACCCTGCGCCTCCAGCAGGCGCCCGATGATCGCCATGCCGAAGCTGGGGTGGTCGACGTACGCGTCACCGGTCACGACGATGACGTCGCAACTGTCCCAGCCCAGAAGATCCATCTCCTCCCGCGAGGTCGGCAGGAACGGCGCGGTGCCGAACCGCTGCGCCCAGTACGGGCGGTGGGAGAAGATGTCCTTCGCTTCCAACATGACCAAAACACCCCGGCGACCAAGCGCGTCTGCACACGGGCGAACGCGCCCGCGCGCCATAGCTTGGTCAGACCGGCCAGAAAATCAACCGAAGGATTTCTAGGGTTTTCGCCGGAACCGCTCAGTGCGACCTCAGATCGGCGCGCGCGACGAAGCCCTGCCCGCCGCCGAGATCCAGCCGGTACCAGCCCTGATCGATCCCCGCCACGACGACACGGGCGCCCTTGGGCAGACGGCCGATGACCGCACCGTCGGGGGCGGGCGTGGCACGGATCGCGGCACCGTCGGTGACGACGGTCGTCCGCGTCGTGCTTTCGGCGCCAGCGGCCGTGCTTTGCAGGCGCTCGCGGGTCTGCTCCTGCGTGGCGCGGTTCAGTGTCCGCGTCTCCGACCGCAGGATGGCACCGGAGCCTGCCGGCGGAGCGGTCTGCGCCAGGATGGGCGCCGTCACGGCCAGCGTCGCCGCGACGGCCGACAGGATGGTGATCATGGAACGATGCACGTCGCTTTGCCCTTCGCGTTTCGGTGGCACAGGACCTGGATATGGTGCGCTGTGACAACGCCGCAACGGCCGGACGGTGGGCATACAACCATCGATGCATGGTTGCGGCCCGTTGTGTGCATCTTGTAGGGTTTTCGTGACCGCGCTCCGGGCCGTCCGCAGCGCGCCGTCCCACGCGACATGGGCATCATGGCTGAGCCGCCTCTCGACGACGACCGCACCCTGATCACCAGCTCGGGCCTGACCGGCCGCGGAACTGGAGCGCCCCGTCCCGAGAACGCCGGCGACGACGTTCCGGTTCCCGACGAAGGTGCGACGCAGGTGAACACGGCCGCCCCGGTGCAGCCGGTCCCCACCGCCGCCGAGCCGACCGCCATCAACGGGACACCGGCCGCGCGGGAGGCGACGGCGCCGCCGCAGGATGCCGCGGCGACCGCGGTCAACACGGGTGCCGCCACACAGCCCGCAACCTCCACCGCCGCACCGGCCGCCTCCACAGGTGGCGAATCCAGCACAATCCAGCCCGGCTCCATCCTCGGCCACACCTACGAGATCGAGGCGGTGGTCGCGCGCGGCGGCATGGGCCGTGTCTACCGCGCCCGCCATGTGGAGCTCGGCACCGCCCACGCCATCAAAGTGATCCTGCCCGAATACGCCGCCGACCCGGCGGTCGTGGAGCTGTTCCGGCGCGAGGCGTCGGTGCTGCGGCAGGTGCGGCACGACGCCGTCGTGGCCTACGACGGCATCAACCGCGACGCCCACAGCCGTCTCTACCTGGTGATGGAGTTCGTGGAGGGACCGTCGCTCGGCAAGATCCTGCGCGACGGACCACTGTCCGAGGAGGACGGCATCACCCTGCTGGAGCGCATGGCGGCCGGCCTGTCGGCGGCGCACGCCAAGGGCGTGGTCCACCGCGACCTGTCGCCCGACAACATCATCCTGCCCGGCGCGCAGGTGGGTGCGGCCAAAATCATCGATTTCGGCATCTCCAAGCAGCTCGCCAACGAGGCGGGGACGATCATCGGCGATGCCTTCGCCGGCAAATACTCCTACGCCTCGCCCGAGCAGTTCGGCATGTATGGCGGCTCGGTCGACGCGCGCTCCGACATCTACAGCATCGGGCTGGTGCTGGTGGAGGCGGTCCGCGGCAAGCGGCTGGACATGGGAGCCAACCCGTCCACCGCCATCCAGGCCCGCATGGCGGCCCCCGACCTGTCGGACCTGCCCGCCCGCATCCGGCCGGCCCTGGCCGCCATGCTGGCCCCCGACCCCAAGGACCGCCCCACCGACTTCGCCGGCATCCTGGCGCTTCTGCCCAAGGCCGCCACCCTGCCGCCCACGCCGCTGCCGGCCAACGACAAGGGCGAGGAGCGGCCGGGCAAGACCGGCGGCATGCCGGTCGGCAAGATCGCCGCCGCGGCTGTCGTCGCGCTGGCGGTGGCCGGCGGCGCCTTCGTCGCGCTGAAGCCCGGCGAGTCGACACAACAGGCGCAGGCTCCACAGCCACCGGTCACACAGACGGTGCAGCCCGCGCAACCCGCGGCGACGGCCACGGCCGAGACCTCCACACCCACCGCACCGCCTGCGGTGCCTGCAAACACGCCGTCCTCCACCGCCGCCGCTCCGACCACACCGGCCGCGGCAATCGAACCGGCACCGACGCCGCCGGCGATCCCGGCCGTCGCCACCCCGACCGCACCGCCACCGCCCCAGCCCGCGGCGGTGGTTGCCGAGCCGTCGCCCGCACCGACACCGACGCCGACGACGCCCACCGCACCCGCCAACACCGAGCCGCCGCGCACCGAGCCCGCCAGGCCGGAGACAGCGGCGGTCCAACCCCAGCTCCTGACCCCGCCGCGGACGGAGCCTCCAGCCGCCCAGCCGGCACCCACCCCGTCCCCAGCCCCGCCGGCGGCCACCCAGGCACCGCAGCCGGCGCCCCAGCCGGCACCTGCCCCCGCCCCGCCCGCCCCGGCGCCGGAGCAGGTGGCGGTGGTGCGACCGCCCTCGCTGGAGGATGTGCGCGCCGCGGCGAAGGACGTGAACCGCAACGTCGGCTGTTCCGGCATCGACATCCGTGAGACGTCGGGCGGCTATCTGCTGGCCGGCTATGCGGGGTCGGAGGCGGACGCGGCCACGCTGCGCGACCGTATCGGGCGGCTGCCGGTCTCCGCCAAGCTGACGCCGCAGATCGCCGTCCGCCCCTGGCCCTTCTGCGACCTGTTGTCGATGGTGCAGCCGGTGTCGGCCGAAGCCGTGCCCGCGAATGACCGCATCCGGATCGAGATGAACCGGCCGTCGCTGGTCTACCGCGACGGCGAGGTGCTGACGCTCACCGTGAAGGCCGGGGCGCGTGGCGGCTTCCTGACGGTCGACTACTACGACCTGGAAGGCAACGCCGTGCACATGCTGCCAATGCCGTTGCGCCGGAACGACAAGCTGGCCGCCGGCGGCTCCCTCACGCTGGGTGCCGACCACGCGTCGGCAACGACGGAGGAGCGGGTCTACACCATCTCCCCGCCCTATGGGCCGGGGATGATCGTCGCGGTGTTGACGCAGTCGCCGCTGTTCCGGTCGGACCGGGCGGAGGTGGAGCCGGTGCGCGACTATGTCGGCAGCTTCCGGGGCGCCTTGGCCCGCGCCCACGGCGCCGGACAGGTGGTCGCCGCGCACAGTGTGTTCTTCGAGACGCGGAGCCGCTGACCATGCCCCCCGGAGCGCCGGCCGGCGGTGCCCGCCGCTGGCCGCTCGTCGCCGGTGCCGGGCTGGCGGTCCTGGCCCTCGCGGCGGGCGGCGTCGTGATGCTGCGCGACGGATCGAGGGACGCTCCCCCAGCGGTGACGGCGGCGGTGGCACCACCCCCCGCCGCTGCGCCGCCAACAACGTCCCCCACCGGAACGCCCGCGGCCCCGACGCCCGCGGCAATGGCGCCACCGCCCGTCCCGTCCGAGCCGGTCAGGCCAGCCGTCGGGCGTCTGACTCCGGCCGATTGCCCGCCCCTTCCCCTGCCCGGCCCCGCCGCGCGCTGCGCGCATCTGCACGCGGCGCTGGACTGGCAGCGGCCGGACGGCACCGCGATCACGATGTTCGTCACGGTGCTGCCGTCGCTCGCCCCCGCCCCCGTGGCCGACCCGCTTCTGGTGCTGAGCGGCGGCCCCGGCCAGGCCGGCAGCGCGGAGGCGGCTGTCATGGGCAAGGTTCTGGAGCCGGTGCGCCGTTCCCGCGATGTGATCCTGGTGGACCAGCGCGGCACCGGCCGCTCGACGCCCGCTTTGCGCTGCGACCGCATCGGCCCGGCGACCTTCTGGTACGGCGGCCTGACGGCCGACGCGGTGCGGGAGTGCTTCGCGCCGCTCCGCGCGGCCGGCATCGACCTGTCGCATTTCGACACCCGGCAGAGCGCCCGCGACCTGCTGGCGCTGCGTCACGCCCTGGGCATCGAGCGCTGGAACCTGCTCGCCACCTCCTACGGGGCGGTGCTGGCGCAGGCGCTGCTGCGCATCGACGCGGCGGCAGTGCGCAGCCTCGTGCTCAATTCGCCGAGCACGGTCGACGCCACCTGGCTCGACCTCGACCGCTTCCGCGACACCCGCCGCGCCTTCGACATGATGGCGGAGGATTGCGCCGCGCAGCCGGACTGCGCGCGCGCCTACCCCAACATCCGCAACAGCGTGGCGCAGCTCGCCAAGACCCTGACGGACCGGCCGCTCCTGCTGCGCACCAGCGACGCCGGGGGGGACGCGGCGCGCACTGTCGGCTGGGACGCGGTGGCCCCGGTGGTCGGGTTCCGGCTCGGCGCCGGGGCCGGCATGACGGCCGTGCCCGCCCTGCTCGACCGGCTCGATCGCATGGCGACGGGGCGGCTGCCGAACGATGCGACGGCGGTGCGGCGGGTGTTGCTGCCCGACGACATCGCCAAGCCACTGGACGAGTTGGCCTATGGCCTCAACCTCGTGATCGGCTGCCGCGAGAACCGGCCGCGCGTGGACGCCGGCCGGGCGCGCGCCGAGGCGGCGGCGCTGCATCCCTTCGTGGCGCCGGACCACGTGGAGACCGACTATGACGTGGCCTGCCCGGTGCTGGGGCTGCCGCCGGTCGATCCGTCCTTCTACGACCCGGTGGTCAGCGACGCCCCGGCCCTGATCCTGACCGGCGCCTACGACACGCTGGTGGCGCGGTCGCGCGTCGACGGGCTGCGGCGGACGCTGACACGGTCGGTCGCCGTCAGCTTCCGGGGCGTCGGGCACGACGTGCTGGGGGCCAGCGCCTGCGCCGGCGGGATCCTGGCGGCTTTCGTCGAGGCGCCGGGCTCCTCCGCCCCACCGAAGGAGTGCGCCGAACGCTTCCTCCCCCCCGCTTTCGACCTTCCCTCGGCCGCACCGTGAACGCCGGCCGACATGACGGGTGTGCGCCCATGATGTACAATCCAGGGATCGGTGATCGTCCAGGATCGGCGGCCGGAGGTGATCCGGCAGCGAGGAGATGGAACGTGACGACGCATCGCCGCCGCACCGCGGCGCTTTTGCCGGCCATCGGCATGCTGGCGGCCCTGTTGGGTGTGGCCGCCGTGTCGGCGCCGGAGCCGGCCTCGGCCCAGGCCATGCTGCGCAATCAGACACGCATCACCAACGACGCGATCCGGCGGCAGGTGCAGAACGCGCTGCGCCCGTTGCTGGTGGTCCGCAACACCATCGGCCCGGTGCTGGCGATGGAGACGTCGGCCGACGGGCGGCGCGCGGCCTTCGCGTTCGCCGATGGCGTACGCGTGTGGGATCTGGAAAACGGCCTGCAGATCGGCGTCGTACCGGCGACCGGGCTGCGCGCCCTGGCCATCGCCGGCGGCACGCGCACCCTGGCGACCGCCGACGCGACCGGCACCGTGACGCTGTGGGACGCCGGCACCGGCACCGCGCTGCGCCGGCTGACCGGAGCGGGCGCTGTCGATACGCTGACCCTGTCGGCGGACGGCTCGCTGGTCGCCGCGGCGGGGGCGGACGGCCGGGTGCGGCTGTGGAACACCGCGGACGGCCGCTCCCTCCCCACGCCCGCCGGCGCCGGGGCGGTGGCGGCCCTGGCCTTCAGCCCGTCGGGCGCCCGGCTGGCCGCCGGCGGCGCCGACGGCACGGTGCGGCTGATCGACACCGCCAACGGGGCCGTGGCCGGCACGCTGTCCACCGACGGCGCCGCACTCACCCGGCTGGCCTTCGCCGACGAGGCGACGCTGGCCGGCGGTGGCGCCGATGGCCGCGTCCGCGTTTGGCGCGGCGGCCGGGCCTCGCCCGAGCGGACGATGCGGGCGGGCGACGGCCCGGTCCGCACCCTGGCGGTGCGGCCGGACGGAACGGTCGCGGCCGGCAGCGCCGGACAGCCGGTGACGGTGTGGGACGCGCGCGGCGCGCGGTTGAGTTCCGCCGGCGCCGCGGACTTCGCCGGGTTCCCGGCCGTTGGCGAGCGGCTGCTGACCGCGGGGGCGGACGGGCGCGGGCGGCTGTGGGACGCGCGCAGCGGTGCGGCGGTCGGGCAGATGATCATGACGCGCGGCGGCTGGTCGGTGGTGGACGGCGCCGGGCGCTACGACGGATCGGACGGCGGCGTCGCCGACATCGCGCGGCAGGCCGACCAGGAACTCTACGAGATGCCCAGCTTCGCCGAGCCCTATTACGAGCCGGGGTTGCTGGCGAAGCTGTTGCGGGCGCCCAACCAGATGCTGACCGCCAACGCCCCGCCGGTGGAGGCCGGGATCGCGCCGCCGCCGGTGGTCGAGCTTGCGGCGCCGTCCGGCGGAGCCGTCGGCCCCGCGCAGGTCACCGTCACCGCGACGGACCGCGGCGGCGGGCTGGAGACGGTGATCCTCTACCTGAACGGCAAGGCGGTCGGGCCGGCGCGGCTGACGGCCAGCCGGGACGAGACGCGGGGCGGCCAGCCGGTGCGGGTGCTGACCTACACCGTCGATCTGGTAGCGGGCACCAACCGCCTGCGCGCGATGGCGCTGGGCGGCAACCGCATCGAGAGCCTGCCGGCGGAAGCGACCGTGCCGGTCAGCGCGCCGCCGGGTGCGCCGCCGCCGACGCTGCACCTCGTGGTCGTCGGCATCAACCAGTACGCCAACCCGGCGCTCGCGCTGAACTACGCCGTCGCCGACGCGCGTGGCCTGACCGGGTGGGGCAAGGCCGGGGCCAAGCCGATCTTCGGCGCCGTCAAGCTGTACGAGCTGTACGACCGGCAGGCGACCCGGCCGAACATCCAGCGGCTCTTCGCACAGCTCGAGTCCACCCGTCCGGAGGACGTGGTGATGGTCTATTACGCCGGCCATGGCGAGACGGCGAACGACACGTGGCATATGCTGCCCACCGAGTTCGGCCGCGGTGTACCGTTCGAGCTGGCGGCGTCCGACGGCCGCAGCGTCACCGCATTCCGCGACGCGCTGGTGAAGTCGGTCACGGCCGACGGCATTCCGGCGAGCGAGCTGCGCGACCAAATCCTCAGGATCGGGGCGCAGCGCGTGCTGGTCCTCATCGACGCCTGCAAGTCGGGTGCCCTGAACCGCGCCTTCGACGGCTTCGCCGACCGCAAGCACCTGCAGACGCTGAGCCAACAGTCCGGCATCCACATCCTCGCCGCCACCGCCAAGGAGCAGCTGGCGGTGGAGATCGAGCAGCTCGGCCATGGCGCCTTCACCTACGCCGTGCTCCAGGCGCTGCAGGGTGCGGCCGACCGCAGCCCGGCGGACGGGGTGGTGACGGCGCGTGAGCTGCTGGACAACGCGGTGGCCCAGGTGCCGATCTTCGCCTTCCGCTACGCCAACAGCGAACAGTTCCCGACCGTCTTCTCCCGCGGGGCCGACTTCGCGGTCGGTCCCGCCACGAAGAAGCCGGTCAAAGCCAAGAAGTAGCCGCCGCCGGCGCAAGCCGCGCGGCCCATGATCAGGATCGAGGGGGTTCACGTCATGAAGCGCAGCACGTTTGTCGCGTTGTTCATGGGCGCATCGCTGGCGCTCGGATCGGTCACCGCCATGGCGGCCGACGCACCACCGGCGGCGACCACCGCCGACGAGTTCATCCGCGGCCTGGTCGCACCGCCCCCGGCTCCGGGCGCCGGGGTGCGCACCCGCGGCATCGCGCTCGGCACCGGGGCGGCTCCGGCCGCACCGGCCACCGCCACGGCACCGGCGGCCACCGCGCCGGCCGCCCGCCCGCGGGTGCGGTTCCAGGTGGAGTTCGCCTTCAACTCCGCCGAGCTGTCGCCCAGGGCGACGCAGATCCTGAACGAGCTGGGTCGCGCGCTGTCCTCGCCGGATCTCAGCCCGTTCCGCTTCCAGCTCTCCGGTCACACCGACGCGACCGGCCGCGCCGACTACAACGTCGACCTGTCGCGCCGGCGGGCGCAGGCCGTGCGCGACTATCTCGTGCAGAACTTCTCGATCCCCGCCGCGCGGCTGGACACCATCGGGCTGGGGTCGCAGATGCTGCTGGACACGGCCAACCCCGCGAGCGGCGTCAACCGTCGGGTCGAGATCACCAACCTCGGCTCCTGACGCACCGTCCCGACGTCCAATTCCCGGTTTCGCCACGCCGCCGCCCCATGCAAGGGGCGGCGGCGCTTTTGTGTGTGCCCGCCGACCCGTGGACCGGGATGATCGTCGGGGCCGGCGGCTCCGACGCTGAGGATGGTGCGTCGCCCCAGATGGCTGGCTACGCGCGACCGACTCCGCTCCTGCATGCAGGATTCTTGCAACAGTCCCGCAAAATCCGCATGCCGGACCCACCGCGACCATCGGTGATGGCTTGACGCAATCCCGATTGCGCCGGTAGCGGTTAAGTGGATGCGGTCGATTACTTGCCAAGTGGAAGCAACACTTTCGGATGAAACGGTCACGATGCAATCGTTATGGTACGTACTTCCAGCATCGGCTGGTCAGGTCATAGATAATTGGTTCGATGCATAAATCGTTACTTGCCACGATCGGGGGATGGCATGCGGATCGGGATAAAGGGGTTGATCGCGCTGGGTGCGTTGCTGGGGACAACCGCCCTGACGACGGAACCGGTGCACGCGCAGGCGATGCGCGACACAAGCGGCTTCTCCCTGTCGACCCTGCCGCGCAACGACGACAGCTTCTCCGACGCTACGCCGCTGGGTTTCAGCGCCAATTTCTTCGGAACCAGCACGACGTCGCTGTACGTCAACAACAACGGCAACCTGACCTTCCGATCCGGCCTGTCGGCCTTCACGCCGACCACGCTGTCGGCGCAGGCGCAGCCGATCATCGCCGGCTTCTGGTCCGATGTGGACACCCGCCCGGCCAACGGCGGCACTGTCCAGTACGGCACCGGTTCAGTGAACGGCCGCTCCGCCTTCGTCGCCAACTGGAACGGCGTCGGCTATTTCCCCAACGGGACCGACCGCACCAACAGCTTCCAGATCATGCTGATCGACCGCGCCGACACCGGGGCCGGCAATTTCGATATCGAGCTGAACTACCAGCAGATCCAGTGGGATCTGAACGCCGCACGAGCCGGCTATGCCAACGGAGTGGAGGGTGGCGCCACCTTCGAGCTTCCGGGCTCCGGCGAAGCCGGCGCCTTCCTCGACAGCAACACCGTGACGGCGCTGATCCAGCAGACCAACACCGGCGTGCCAGGCCGCTACCTGTTCCTGGTGCGCGACGGCGTGGTGGTGGAGGTCGTGCCGATCGACCCCACCACCGTCTCGGCAGCCGCCCAGGAGGCCTCGGTCGAGGACACCGCCCCGGCCGAGGTGCGCGCCGCGGTCCGTACCGTGGTGTCCACCATCAACAACCGGCTGCGCCAGCTCCGCGGCGCGGACGGTACCTACCGCGCCGCCAACGCCGACGGCGGCAACGCGGCCATGATCGCCTTGAGCGGCCTGTCCGGCGGCAACGGCGCCAACGCCATCGGCATGTGGGTGGACTACACCTACGGCAACCTGCGCGGTTACGGCGACAGCAACCGGTACAAGGCGCACACCAACACCGTCTTCGTCGGCGCCGACTACGCAATCTCGCCGAAGCTCGTGGTCGGGCTCGCGGTCGGTTACGACCAGGCCCATCTCAGCAGTTCAAGCACCAACAACCTGCGTCAGACCCGCGGCGGCTCCGCCACGCTCTACGCCGGCTACCTGATCACCGACTGGCTGCAGGCGTCGGTCCAGGGCACCTGGAGCCGTCTGCAGAACGACATCGAGCAGACGACGCTGGCCGGCACCATCGCCGACGGCGACAGCCGCTCCGACCGCTATGTGCTGGGTGCCGCCCTGGCGGCCTTCAAGTCCTACGACGCGGTGACGCTGACCGGCACCGTCGGCTACAACCGGGCCCGCGAGGGCTTCGACAGCTACGTCAGCTCCGACGGCGCGCGGGTCAGCCCGGACGCCACCCGGCTCGGCCAGATCCAGTTGGGCGGCGAGGCCGCCTACAATTTGGAGAAGGGGCAGGCCTATGTCAGCGCGACGTGGGAGTGGGACGTCGTCCGCTCCGACGACGGCGACCGCAACGGTGCCGTGCTCGGCGCCGGCTTCCGTTACAGCGCCATGGAGAACCTTCAACTTGGCCTCGCCGCGACTGCCCAGGTGGCGCGAAGCGACGAGCGCCAGTTCACGCTGGGCGCCAACCTCCGCTATTCCTTCTGAGTGGTTGCGGGCTGAATGGCTGTGCGACGCGCGCGCATGGTCGGACGGACAGCGATCGCCCCGCTCCTGGTGGTCGTCGTCCTCGCCGCCTGCGCGGCTACGCCGGCCGAACGGCGGGCGTTGGCGCGGCGGATCGCGACGGACGCCGGGTTGGAGTCGCGGCGTTACACGGCCGGCGCCTTCACCCTGGCGGGATGGCTGCGGCGGGGCGACCGCGGCCCGCTGGTGGTGGTGATCGAATCCGACGGTTACGCCTGGGCCAGCCGCAACCAGCCATCGGCGGACCCGACGCCACGCGACCCGATGGGGCTGCGTCTGGCCGTGGCGGACCCGGCTCCGCGCCTCCTCTATCTCGCCCGGCCCTGCCAGTACGCGGACGCCGCCCTTGATGCGGCGTGCCCGTCACGCCTGTGGACCAGCCACAGGTTCGCGCCGGAGGTCATCGACGCGCTCGGATCGGCGATCGACGCCGCCAAACGGGAAACCGGTGCGGCGCGGGTGCTGCTCGGCGGGGTTTCGGGTGGCGGTGTCGCGGCAGCCCTGCTCGCCGGACGCCGCGAGGATGTGGACGGCCTGATCACCATGGCCGCACCGCTCGACCACGCCGCCTGGACGGCGCACCATGGCGTCAGCCCGTTGTCCGGGTCGCTCGACCCGACCGTCTGGGGGGACCGGCTGCGCCGGCTGCCCCAGCTTCACGCCGCCGGAGCGGACGACTCGGTGGTGCCGCCCGCGCTCGTCATCCGGTTCACGGAACGTGTCGGATTGCCGCAGCCGATGGTCGTGTCCGGCCAGGGGCACGAGGATGATTGGACCGGTGTCTGGGGCCACCTCCGGCGAACCCTGGACGCACCCAGTCGTTGAGCCCCCCCTGTGGCAACGCCGACACCGCTCGATTTGCGTCAGGCAATGACCGCCCGGTGTGTTGTGACAAGCCCACGACAAACCGAATCGGGAACCGTCGCAGACCCGAATTGGAAGCAGCCGTCGCCTTAAGAACGCGCAACATGGTGTTGAATGATCCGAATATCTTAGCCAGACTACGCGGGCTGCCGCGGGCGGCATCCTTCCACAATGCGGTCATCCGCCGATGAACTCCGACCCGACGTCCGACGACTATGAAGGTACGGTCATAGTACCGACCCCCGGTGGACGGGCATCGCCGGCGCCGGGCGTCGCCCCCGCCGCGAGCGCACCGGCACCGCTTCCGCCGGCCGCGATGTCGGAGACCGGTATCAACCCGCTGGTTGCGGCGGCCACGCCGGTGCTGGCGCTCGCCACCCGGTTGCGGGGCCAGACCGAGTCGCCTGATCCGGAAGCGCTGCGCGAGCGTGCGGTGCGCGCCATCAAGGAATTCAATGGCCGCGCCAAGGACGCCGGGATCACCGGCGACACGCTGCGCTACGCCAACTACCTGCTGTGCGCCACGGTGGACGACGTGGTGCTGAACACGCCCTGGGGCAGCAACAGCTCCTGGGCGACCCACAACCTCGTGCCCATCTTCCACAAGGAGGTGATCGGCGGCGATCAGGTCTTCGTGCTGCTCGACCGCCTGCAGCAGGATCCGGCCAGTCGCCGCGACCTGCTGGAGCTGGGCTATCTCTGCCTGTCGCTGGGGTTCGAGGGGCGCACGCGCATCACGAACCGAGGCCAGTCGGAACTGTCGAGCCACCGGTCCAAGCTCTACGGCACCATCCGGAAGCTGCGCGGCGCCTTCGATCCCGACCTGTCGCCCAACTGGCGGGGGCTGGACGTGCCGGCGGTGGTCCGCCGCCGTGCCCTGCCCGTGTGGGCCGGGGCGGTGGCGGCGCTGGCCCTGGTGACCTTCCTGTTCCTCGGATTCAGCTATCTCTTGAACGGGCGTTCCGACGCGGTGTACGCCCAGGCAGCCACGCTGCCGCCGACCGGCGCCGTGGCGCTCGACCTGCCGGCCCCACCGCCGCCGCCCGCCCCCATCATCGCCGTCATGCCCCCGCCGCCCGATCCGCCGCGCCCCAGCGGCGGCGAGCGGGTGCGCAAGTTCCTGGAGCGCGAGATCGCCGAGGGGCTGGTGCAGGTGACCGAGACGCAGAGCGAGATCGTCGTCCGGCTTCGGGGCCAGGGCATGTTCGCGTCGGGCAGCGCCGCGCTGGAGACGGGCATCCTGCCCGTGCTCAAGCGCGTGGCCGAGGCCATCGACGACGAGCCGGGGCGCGTGCTGGTCACCGGCCACACCGACAATGTGCCCATCCAGGGCGGCATGAAGCTGCGCTTCCCGTCCAACTTCCACCTGTCCAAGGCGCGGGCGGACGAGGTGCTGAAGATCGTCGCCGGGGCGTTGAAGGACCGCGGTAGGATCACCGCCGAGGGCCGCGCCGACACCGAGCCGGTGGCCAGCAACGCCACCGCCGACGGGCGGTCGGCCAACCGCCGCATCGACCTGATCCTGATGAAGACGGGGGCATCCCCCACCTGAGCGCGGGCGCGGGACACGCCGTCCCGCACCCGCACCGGTCCTGTTCAAAGCGCAAGGATGCTTCCCGTGAACCCGGCCCTCGCCTTCCTTCTGTCGCTTCCCGTTCTCGCCTTCGCCGGTGCCGCGGCACTGGGGGCGGTGCTGTGGTTCACCGGCCCGCTGATCGGGCTGGAGAGCGAGCTGCTGCGTCTGGCCGCCGTCGCCGGCCTGTTCATCATCGCCGGGGCCGCCGTCGTCTGGCAGGTCCTGCGCCGCAAGAAGGTGGAGAAGGCACTCGCCGACGGCATGACCGGCGCCGCCGATCCGACGCTTGCCAGCCGCGAGGAGCAGGCCGCCCTGCACGACCGCTTCGTCAAGGCGCTCGACCTCCTGAAGAAGGCCAAGGGCGGCAAGCTGGACGAGGCCAGCCTGTACGAGCTGCCCTGGTACGTCATCATCGGCCCGCCCGGCTCCGGCAAGACGACCGCGCTCGCCCACAGCGGCCTGCGCTTCCCGCTGGCCGGCGAGGGCGGGCAGAAGCCGCTGAAGGGCATCGGCGGCACCCGGCAGTGCGACTGGTGGTTCACCGACGAGGCGGTGATGATCGACACCGCCGGGCGCTACACCACCCAGGACAGCGACGCCGGCGTCGATCAGGCGGGGTGGAAACGGTTCCTCGAACTGCTCAAGGAGAACCGGCCGCGCCAGCCGATCAACGGCGCGCTGGTCGCGATCAGCATCGCCGATCTCGCCACACGCGATTCCGCCGAACGCCTGTCGCACGCCCGTGCGGTGCGCCAGCGCCTGCGCGAGCTGGCCGACGTGTTCGGCGTGCGCTTCCCGATCTATGTGCTGTTCACCAAGACCGACCTCGTCGCTGGCTTCACCGAGTTCTTCGACCCGCTGTCGGCGGAGGAGCGGCGGCAGGTCTTCGGCATGACCTTCCCGCTCGACGACGGTTCGTCGGAAGGCGGCGTGGTCGGGCAGTTCGGGCCGGAGTTCGACCGGCTGTTGCTGCGCCTGAACGACCGTGTCATCGACCGCGTGAACGACGAGCGCGACCATGAGCGGCGCGGCCTCGTCTTCGCGTTCCCGACGCAGTTCGCCTCGCTGAAGGAGCCGGCGTCCGAATTCCTGACCGAGGTCTTCCTGCCCTCCCGCTTCGAGGCGCGGCCGCTGCTGCGCGGCGTGTACTTCACCTCCGGCACGCAGGAGGGCACGCCCTTCGACCGGCTGATGGGCGCGCTGGTGCAGACCTTCGGCCTGCGCCGGACGGCGCTGCGCGCCTTCAGCGGCCAAGGCCGCAGCTTCTTCCTGGAGCGGCTGCTGCGCGAGGTGGCCTTCCGCGAGGCCGGAATCGTCGGCACCGATCCGAAGGTGGAGGGCCAGCGCAAGGCGCTGCGCCGCGCCGCCTTCGCTACGCTGGCGATCATCGTGGCGGGAGCCGCCGGTGTGTGGGGCTGGAGCTACCTGCAGAACGAACGGCTGGTGGCCGCCTTCGATGAGGCGATCGCCGATTACCGCAAGACCGCCGAGGCGCTGCCCGCACGCGTTGCGGATGGCGACCTGCGCCCGGTCCTGCCGGTGCTGGAGACGCTGCGCACGCTGCCGGCCGGCTACGAGACGCTTGCCAGGGGCGGGGCGCTGGCCCCGGATTTCGGCCTCTACCAGGGTGAGAAGCTGGCCGCCGCCGGCGACACGGCCTACCGCCGGGCGCTCGCCGGACTGCTGGCCCCGCGTCTGGTCCACCGCGCGCACACCGCACTGGCCGCCCTGCTCGACGGCCCGACCCCGACGGGAGAGGAGGCCGAGCGGCTGCTGGCGGTCTATCTCGGCCTGTCCGGCAACGGCCAGGCCGACGCCGATCTCGCCCGGCTGTGGCTCGGCGGGCAGCTGGTGCGCGAAGGCTTCGGCCCGGAAGACGTCAAGCGCGCGGATGCCCACCTGACCGCGCTGCTGGAGCGCCCGATCCCGCGCATGGAGCTGTCGCAGCCGCTCATCGAACGGGCCCGCGCCCTGGTGCGGGAGCAGACCCCGGCCGCTCGCGCCTACGCCCGGCTGAAGCGGAACGCCACGGCGGCGCAGCTCGCCGCGTGGCGCCCGATCGACCATGGCGGCCCGGAGATGGCGCGGGTCTTCCAGCGCCCGTCCGGCGGCAAGCTCACCGACGGGGTGCCCGGCCTCTACACCTATCAGGGCTTCCACACGCATGTGCTTCCCAAGCATGGCGCCGCCACCCAGGCCGTGCGCGACTCCGCCTGGCTGCTCGGCGAGCAGCCGGCCGCGGACGGCAAGGACGCGCTTGATACGGAGCTGATGACCCTGTACCTGCGCGACTACGCCGCAGCGTGGGACGAGCTGCTGGGCGACATGGCGCTGGTGCCGACCAACGACCTGCGGCAGGTCGCCGCGCAGGTCAACCTGTTGGCCGGCGGCAGCTCGCCGATGAAGCAGCTCCTGCAGGCGGTGGCGCAGCAGACGACCCTGGCGCGGCTTCCGCAGGTGCCGGGCGCGCCGGCGGCCCCGGCGACGGGGGCGGCCGCGGCGCTCGCCCAGGCGGCCGTGTCGACCGGCCCTCTGGCGCTCGCCGCGCAGATCGTGGACAGCCGCTTCCGCCTCCTCAACGACTTCTCGTCGCCCGCCGCCGGCGCGCCGGCGCGCATCGACGATCTGTCCAAGTCGCTGGAGATGGTCTTCACCGACCTGAGCCGTCTGCTCGGCAGCCGCGACCAGGGCCAGGGGCTGCTCGACGCCACCCAGGGCGGCAGCGACGCCTTCCTCCGCCTGAACACGGAGGCCGCGTCGGTCCCCTACCCGGTCAAGGGCTGGGTGGAGCAGATCCTGCGCAGCCACTCCACCCACGCGGTGGGTGGTGCGCGGGCCCGGCTGAACGCGGAGTGGCAGACCAACGTCCTTCCCTGGTGCCGCCGGTCGCTCGACAACCGCTACCCCTTCGCGCGCGGTGCGGCGACCGAGGTGGCGCTGGACGACTTCGTCCGGCTGTTCGCACCGGGCGGCCTGATCGACGGCTTCTTCGAAACGCGGCTGCGGCCCTATGTCGACACCTCCGCCGATCCCTGGCGCTGGCAGCGGGTGGACGGGGTTGATCTCGGCATCTCCCCCTCGGTGCTGGTTCAGTTCCAGAAGGCCACGCGCATCCGCGACGCCTTCTTCACCACCGGCGGCAAGGAGCCGGGCGCGCGCTTCGACCTGAAGGCGGTGTCCATCGACCCCGGCCTCGACCAGGTGGCGATGACGGTGGACGGGCAGGCGCTGGCTTTCGCGAACGGCTCGCCTCAGGCTTTCTCGGTGCAGTGGCCGGGCTCGTCGGGCGCGCGGCAGGTGCTGATGACCTTCGTGCAGCCGCAGCCGGCGATCCCGCTGACGGTGAATCGCGACGGCCCATGGGCTTTCCTGCGGCTGCTCGACGGATCCGGCCTGCGGGCGACCAAGGATCCCACGCGCTACCATTTCGGCGTCAGCGACGGGGTGCACCGCGCGATCTTCGAGGTCCGGGCCGGCAGCGCGCTGAACCCGCTCAACCTCCCCGACCTGAAGGACTTCCGGTGTCCGCCCCAGCTCTGACGGAGGCGGCCCCGACCGGCCCCGGCTTCCACGGCAAGATGCCGGCCAACGGCGACTTCGTCGCCCGCCGGCTGCCACGGTCCTTCGTCGATCCGTGGCATGGCTGGCTGGAGGACGGGCTGGAGGCGAGCCGCAACACCCTCGGACCCGGCTGGCTGGACCTCTACCTGAACGCCCCCGTCTGGCGCTTCGCGCTGAGCGGCGGCGCCTGCGGGGCGGACGCGGTCGCCGGCGTGATGATCCCCAGCGTCGATAAGGTGGGCCGCTACTTCCCGATGGTGGTCGCCCGCCCACTGCCGGAGGACACCGCCCCGGCCCTTCTGCCCCTCGCCGCGGCGGAGCCCTGGTTCGCGGCGGCCGAAGCGCTGGCCCTGTCGGCGCTCGACCGCGCCACGACGGTGGAGGGTCTCGAACGCGGGCTGGACGGGCTGCCGCCACTGGATGTGCCGGCACCGGTTCCCGGCACGGTGCCGGAACCCGACCCGCTGCTCGGCACGCGCTTCGCCGGCCGGATCCTGGAGTCGCTGAACGATGATTCCGGAGCCCTGTACGGCGGGCTCGTGCACGGCATGCTGCGCCGCTCGTCCGGCCAGTATACAGTCTGGTGGACCGACGGATCGGACCGGGTGGCGGCCGGAATGCTGGTGGCCGCCGGGATGCCGGAGGCCGATGCCTTCGCCAGCCTCCTCGATGGTGACTGGTCGCGTTGGTCGGCGGCGATGCCCATGCCGGGTGCGTCCGCCGCGGATGACGGGATGGACGGATTTCCGCCGGCCGCCGAATCGTCGGAGTGGGACTGATGAGCGAGTTCAAGCAGGCGACGCGCCTTCTGACGATCACCACGCCGCTCGGCCCCGACGCCCTGCTCCTGCAGTCGCTGGAGGGCGAGGACGCCATCTCGCAGCCCTTCCACTTCACGCTCCAGTGCCTCAGCACGCGCGAGGAGATCAAGCCGCAGGAACTGGTCGGGCTGCCGGTCACCGTCACCATCGACGTGCAGGGTGACGAAGTCCGTTACATCAACGGCATCGTCCGCCACATGGTGCGCGGCCTGCCGGTCTCCCGCGATTTCCGGCTCTACACGCTGGAGATCGTGCCCTGGTTCTGGTTCCTGCGCTACACCCGCGACCACCGCATCTTCCAGAAGAAGACCGTACCCGCGATCATCAAGGAAATCTTCGACGAGCTGAGCTTCGATCACTACGACACCAAGAAGCTGACCGGCAGCTACGGCGAACGAGACTATTGCGTCCAGTATGGCGAGTCCTATTTCGATTTCGTGTCACGGCTGATGGAAGAAGAGGGAATCTTCTATTACTTCTCCCATGTGAACGGCCGGCACACGATGGTGCTAGGGGATGGCGCCACCGCCTACAGCAAATGCGCGCAGTCCGAGATCGTCTTTTCCGCCAATGGCGCCTACGCGCAGAGCATCCAGACCTGGGACCACGGCTTCTCCTATCTGACCGGCCGGACGGTGCGGAAGGACTATGATTTCGAGACACCCAAGCAGCACCTGATCGCCGAGACACCCAGCCGCATCGACCTTCCCGGCATGAAGCGGCTGGAGAACTACGAGTATCCCGGCCGCTTCGTGAAGAAGCCGGAGGGTGACGGCATCGCCAAGCGCCAGATGGAGATCGACGAGGCCGGGCACGAGACGGCCATCGGCAGCAGCGACTGCCGCACTATGTTCGCCGGCGGCAGCTTCACGCTGAGCCGCCACGACTGCCCGTCGGAGCAGGGCAAGGCCTGGGCGATCACCAGCGTCCGCCATGCCGCGATGAACACACCCTTCCTGGCCGGCCAGACCGGCAAGGAATCCTACACGAACAGCTTCACCTGCATCCCCAGCTCGGTCGGCTTCCGGCCGGAACGGGTGACGCCCAAGCCCGGCATCGACGGCATCCAGACCGCCTTCGTCGTCGGCCCCGAGGGCGAGGAGATCCACACCGACAAGTACGGCCGCGTGAAGGTGCAGTTCCACTGGGACCGCCGCGGCCAGTACGACGACAAGAGCTCCTGCTGGATCCGCACCAGCCAGAGCTGGGCCGGGCGCAACTGGGGCGGCATGACCATCCCGCGCGTCGGAATGGAGGTCGTGGTGTCCTTCGTGGACGGCAACCCCGACCGGCCGCTGATCACCGGCTTCGTCAACAACGCCGACAACATGCCGCCCTACCCGCTCCCCGACGAGCGGACCAAGAGCAGCCTGAAGACCCGGTCCACGCCCGGCGGCAAGGGATTCAACGAGCTGCGCTTCGAGGACAAGAAGGGCAAGGAGCAGATCTTCATCCACGCCGAGCGCGACCTGCACAGCCGCACCAAGCGCGAAGTGCGGGAGTGGATCGGCGCGGACCGCCACCTGATCGTCAAAGGCGCGCAGTTCGAGCTGGTGGACAAGAACCTGCACGGTCACGTCAAGGGCGACCGGCTGGAGAAGGTCGCCGGCGGCACCTCGCTCGACGTCGGCATGGATGTGCACGAGAAGGTCGGCATGAACTTCGTGCACAAGTCCGGCATGAACGTGATGATCGAGGCCGGTATCTCGATCAACCTGAAGGTCGGCGGCAACTTCATCACCATCAACCCGGCCGGCATCTTCATCCAGGGCAACCTCGTCTTCATCAACTCCGGCGGTTCGCCGGCCGGGCTGTCGGCGTCGCCGGAAGCACCGGAGGAGGCGCAGCCGGCGGTGGACGCCAAGCCCGGCGAGGTCGAGAAGCCGCCTCCGCCGAAGGTCCTGCCCAAGCCGCCCGCATTCCGCCTGCCGGTGGTGGAGGCGCAGGTGGAGACGCTGAAGAAGGCGTCGGAGGCCGGCACCCCCTTCTGTGAAGTCTGCGCCGCCGCGGCGGCCAAGGCCGCGGGGTTGTAAGCGGCCATGCCCACCCGCCTTTCCCCCGCCCGCATGGCCGCCCTGTCCGCCCTGGTGTGGCCGCAGGAAACCGCCCCTCCGGATGCCGAGGGGCAGCACACCTACATGCTGATCGACGCCGCGCGCCGGCCGGGCATCCACCGGTCGCTGGCCGAGCATCAGGCGGAGCTGCCCATCCGCTCGCTCTACCAGGGGGAGACGGCGGAGCAGTTCGCCGACGTCAGCCCCTACGTCGCCCGGCTCGACCCCGGTGTGGACTACGCCCATTACCTCGTGGATCAGGGCTGGGGCGATTCCTGGGGACTGTTCGTGCATTCCACGCTCGACATCGACGGGGTGCGGCGACATTTCCGCAAATTCACCATCGTCAACACTGAGGACGGCAAGACCCTGCTGTTCCGCTTCTACGACCCCCGCGTGCTGTGCGGCTTCCTGCCGACCTGCGACGACGGGCAGCTCGGCGCGCTGTTCGGCGGTGTGCTGCGCTATCTGGCGGAGGACGAGGGGGGCGCCTGCCTGCGCCATTTCGAGCTGACCGACGGTGGCCTGCGGGCCATCCGCCACCCGATCCGGGAGTGATCCGATGCCGCCCGCCGCCCGCATCACCGACATGCATGTCTGCCCGATGGTCACCGGCGTGGTGCCGCATGTCGGCGGTCCGATCGTCAGCCCCGGCGTGCCCACGGTGATGGTGCAGTATCTGCCGGCCTCCGTTGTGACGGACATGTGCGTCTGCGTCGGCCCGCCGGACGTGATCGTGCAGGGCTCGACCACCGTCATCATCGGCGGGCGCCCCGCCGCGCGGCTGGGCGACACCACCGCCCATGGTGGCAAGATCGTCACCGGGGCGATGACCGTGATGGTGGGGTGACGACCGTGAAACTCCCCTTCCCTCCCATCGGTGCCGACTGGTCGCTTCCGGAGCCGGGAGCGTTGCCCACGCGCAACCCGCTGGCGGTCGGCAATGCCCTGGCCGCCAGCCCGAACGCGGCCGGACTGGCCAAGCTGTCGTCCGGCAGCGGCTCGGCCCTGGCGGACGAGATCGCGGACCTGATCGCCAAGGGAGGGCCGGAGTTGACGCCGGACGCCATAGCTGCCCTTCAGAAGGGATCGGTGGGGCAACTGCTGGGCTCGATCGCGGGGGCCGGCCCCGCGGGCGGGACCGGTGCCGCCGCCTATGGCCCGACCAGCCGCTTCCTGGGCCAGGCGCTGGGCCGGATGGCCGGACCGGGCGCGCCAAACCCGGTCGATGTGGCCGCCCGCCTGCTCGGCCGCCAGCCTCAGGTCGCCGAGCTCGGCATGCTGGCGAACGGGGCGGAGGGGTTGCTGCCGCAGGCGGCCCGCGACGCGCTCGCCCCGCTGGTCTGATCCCTTCCCGCCGGAGTCCTCCCCCATGCTGATCCTCCGCCTCGTCTCCATCGAAGGCCGGCCGCAACGGCCGGCGGAGGAACGGCGCCTGACCGCGGGCCGCATGACGCTGGGCCGCGGGTCCGAGAACAGTTGGGTGCTGGACGATCCGACACGCGCGCTGTCCAAGCAGCATTGCCAGATCGTCGACCATGACGGTGGCTACGAGGTGCTGGACACCAGCACCAACGGCGTCTACCTCAACGACGGTCCCGCTCCGCTCGGCCGCGGACACGCGGCCATGCTGGCGGATGGCGACACGCTCCGCCTCGGGCGCTACGTCTTCCAGGTGGCGGTTGAACGGGCCGACGCGGCGCTGTCGCAATTCGACGCCCTGTTCGACGACGGCCACGCCGCCACCCCGGACAGGCCGGCACCCGACCCGCTGTGGCCGGCGGAGCCGATGCAGGGCCGCAGCTTCGGCGACGAGTTCGATCTGCCCGAAGCGCCCCCGCCGCGCGGTGCCGGCACGGAATGGGGTACGCAGGACTGGGGCGGAAAGGGCGACGGCGAAGACCTGCTGGGCGGGCGCAAGCTGCCGGCCTGGGACGAGCGCTCCTACCAGATCGACCGCTCGGCGAGCGAGAACGACGCCTTCCTCCTTCCGGAGGTTGGGTTGGACGACCTGATGCCGGAACCGGCGGTGGCACCGGTGGCCCCCACCCGCCCCGAGCCCGATCCCATCCCCGATGAGGCCCCCCGGCCGGCGCCCGCGCCCACGGCGGGCGGCATGATCCCCGATGACTGGGATTTCGATACGCAGGACGCCGGATCGGCCGTCGCGACACCGGAAGCGGTTCCGGTGACCGCGCCGGTCCACGCGCCGATTCCGGCGGACGACGACTTCCTGGCTCCGCCCGAACCGCCACGGCAGCCCGCCGTGGCCCCGCCGCGCGCGGAAGCGCCGCCGCCACGGTCGGAACCACAGCTGCCCGCCGCCGGTGCCGACCGGCTGATCCAGGCGTTCCTGGAGGGGGTCGGCGCGCCGGCGCTCGGTGACGGGCGGGCGATGGACGAGGCGGCGATGCGGGAGGCCGGGCGCATCCTGCGCGAGGCGCTGGTCGGCTTGCAGGACATACTGAGCGCGCGCCGCAAGGTGAAGGGGGAGTTCGGGGTCGAGCGGACCGCCTTCGGCCGGCAGGACAACAATCCGCTGAAATTCACCGCCACCACCGACGGCATGCTGACGCGGGTGCTGGGCCCGCCGGAGCCGGGCTACATGGCGGGGCTTGCCGCCGTGCAGGAGGCGGTGAACGACGTCCGCGCCCACGAGCTGGCCATGCTCGCGGGCCAGCAGGTCGCGCTGAAGAGCCTGATCGAGAAGTTCGACCCCGGCCGGCTGAAGGGTCGGCTGGAAAGCTCCAGCTTCCTCGACAGCCTGATCCCCGGCGCACGCAAGGCGCGCTATTGGGAGGTGTACGAGATGATGTACGGCAGCATCGCCCGCGATGTGGAGGACGACTTCCAGCGCGCCTACTCCACCGCCGTCTCGGATGCCTACGAGGCCCGGCTGCTGGAGTTGGAGAACGAGGTGAAAGCCGCGCGGGACTGATACCAAGTCCCGTCGAGTGAAACCCATCGGGCTTGGTTGGGCCGTTGGGGCCCCGCGGGCCCATGCCCGCGAAGGCAAGCGGCCGGATGGCCGACTTCGACATACAAGGGGCCCATTGATCGGTTGCGATCAATGATACTTGGTAGGACACGTGCGCCGACGTCGCAGGGCGGCGGGGACGTGTTGAGCGGCGGAGAGGACGCCGCTATGGTGCCGCCGGTTCGGCAACACCGGAGGCGATGACCATGAGCGCGCGTGCGAAGCCCCGCGGCAATCCGGTGAACGAACTGGCGACGGAGCGCTGGATCAGCGGCCTGCTCGCCGGTGCCTGCCAGGGGTTGGCGCTGCTGCTGCCGGTCTTGACCGTCTGGTATTGGGCCACCGTGACACCGGCGGCTCTGGCGGCCGGGCTGACGCCGGACGTGTCCGCGCACGACCTGTTTCCGGCGGGGCTGGCCGACTGGCAGCGGATCGCGGGGGGACTGGTCAGCATGGCGAGCGTGGCGCTGCTGGTCTACGGGCTGCTGCGCATGCGGGCCTGCTTCCTTCTGTTCCGCGCCGGACGCTTCTTCGATTCGACCGCCGCGCGCGGGGTGCGCGGCTTCGCCGCCGCGGTGCTGGGGGCGGTGGTCGCGCGCCTGTTGTCCACGCCCGCGTTGACCGGGCTGTTGACCATGCACAACCCGCCAGGCCTGCGTTTCCTGTCGGTGCGGGTCGGCACTGACGAGCTGTTGGCCCTGCTGGTCGCCGGAGCTTTCTGGGTGATCGCCTCCCTGCTGGTGCGGGCGGGAGACATCGTGAAGCGGGACGCGTCCATCGTGTGACCGATGCCGGCGCCGGACGGCGGCCCCGGCATATGGCCCATGGTCAGCTCTTGTCGCCGTAGATTTGCTCCTGCGTGTAGCCCTGCAGGCCGACGCGGCCGATCAGGTCGAGCTGGGTCTCGATCCAATCGACATGCTCCTCGGTGTCCTCCAGCAGTTCGCCCAGCATGTGGCGCGTCTCGTAATCGCGGACCTCCTCGCAGACGGCGATCGCATCGATCAGCGTGTTGCGGGCGAGATGCTCGACCTTGAGGTCGCTGCTGAGGACCTCCTGCACATCCTCGCCGATGTTCAGCTTGTGCAGATCCTGGAGGTTGGGCAGGCCTTCGAGGAACAGGATCCGCTCGATGACCTTGTCCGCGTGCTTCATCTCGTCGATGGATTCCTCAAAGATCTTTCCGGCGATGCGCTTCAATCCCCAGTTCTTGAGGATGCGCGCGTGCAGAAAATACTGATTTATCGCGGTCAGCTCATTCGTGAGAATGGCATTCAACTGTGCGATGACCTTGGCGTCGCCCTTCATCCTGATCTCCCTGCAAATCACTATCAACATCAAAAGGCCGAATACTTGCCGCGGGCACTTTAGGAGGAAGGGCCGGTAGCAGCAACACGGCCCCCGCCGCGAACGGCCGAGGTCATGCGCGCGAAATGTCGCAGCACCGCCTTGCAACTGAGAATGATTTGCATTATTAAAGGTGGGTGGACACCCGTGAACCAGCCGAGGAGGTTTGGGTATGTGCGACCGGTGCGACGAGGGCGGAACGGAGCGTGCGGGCGGGCAGCAGCGCCGCAAACTGTGGGTCGTACCGCGGCAATACCATTGCGCGGTCATCGGCACCTGCCTGACCCCCGATGACCTCGCCTGGATGTGCCGGCGTCTGTCGCTCACCCTGTCGCCGGACGCCGGCGAGTACGACGTGCACCGCTATTTCGTCGAGCAGGCCGGGACCCTGAACCCGGTCGCCAAGCTGATGAACAAGCGGCTGGACGAGAAGTACTCCGGCGAAATCCGTCGCTTCGCACGCGAACGTACGGAGGAGGGCTGGAACGCCCTGTGGGATGCGGCGCTCGCCACCGGCAACATCGCGCCCGCCTTCTGGGCGCTGGTCAGCCACGCCACCCTGCCGGACAGCCTCCGGGTGCGCGCCTACGGCGACGTGCACATGCTGTCGCACCTCATGGGCGGGGCGAACCGGCGCCAGATCAAGGAGAACCAGGAGCTGACCCGCCGCTGCGCCGAGTTGGAGGCGCGCGTCGCCCGCACCGAACGCGCCGCCATCGAGCGCGCGGCCGAAAAGGACGCGCGGATCCAGGCGCTGGAAGCGGAGGTGATCCGCCTGCGCGTGGCCGGCACCGTCACCGCGACGCCCGCCCCCGTGCGGGACGCGGCACTCCGGGCCAAGCGCCGGCAGCGGGAGATGGACACGCTCGCCCGCCGCGTGGCGGTGGAGCGGCTGCGCGCCCGTCATGCAGAGGCGGAGGTGGAGCGCCTGCGCCGTTTGATCGACGCGCCTACGACGGTGTCGAAGCGGCCAACCACGCCGCGGGAAGCGCCTTGCGGGGCCGAGGCGCCCTGCGCACCGGCGAACCTCGACGGGCAGGCGATCCTGTATGTGGGCGGTCGCCCCAGCCTGCTGCCACATCTGCGCGCCGCCGTGGAGTCGCGCAACGGCAGCCTGCTGCACCATGACGGCGGCTTCGAGCAGGCGGCCGGCAAGCTGGAAGGGCTGGTGGAGCGGGCGGACGTGGTGGTCTGCCCCATCGACTGCGTCAGCCATGACGCCTGCCTGCGGGTGAAGGGCCTCTGTCGCCGCATGCAGAAGCCCTTCGTGCCGATCCGCAGCGCCGGCGCCTCGTCCTTCCGCAAGATGCTGGGGGAAATCGGCGCGGTGGCCGGCGAGGGCTGACGCCGGAGGCGTCACCGCACCGGGCCCCCACCCACCCCTCCCCCCGTCGAAGATGGGGGGAGGTCGGGAGGGGGGGCTCAACGCCCGGACCAAGCCAAAAACAAAAGGGCGCCCGGAGGCGCCCTTTTTCATGCCCTGCGGCCGAGCGTCACGCCCCCGCGGGGGAGGCGTCGCTGCGGCGGTCGGCGTGTACGTAGAGCGGCTTGGCGCGGCCCTCCACCACTTCCTTGTTGACGACGATGCTCTCCACCCCAGACAAGCCGGGAAGGTCGAACATCGGGTCGAGCAGGATGGCCTCCATGATGGACCGCAGGCCGCGGGCGCCGGTCTTGCGCTGGATCGCCTTGTGGGCGATCCCCTTCAGCGCGTCGTCCGCGAAGTCCAGACGCACATCCTCCATCTCGAACAGCCGCTGGTACTGCTTGACCAGCGCGTTCTTCGGCTTGGTCAGGATGTCGATCAGCGCGCTCTCGTCCAGGTCCGACAGGGTCGCGACCACCGGCAGGCGGCCGACGAACTCCGGGATCAGGCCGAACTTCAGCAGATCCTCCGGCTCGACCTCGCGCAGGATCTGGCCGGTGGAGCGCTCCTCCGGACTGCGCACATCGGCACCGAAGCCGATCGAGGTGCCCTTGCCGCGCTGCGCGATGATCTTCTCCAACCCGGCGAAGGCGCCGCCGCAGATGAAGAGTATGTTGGTGGTATCGACCTGCAGGAACTCCTGCTGCGGGTGCTTGCGCCCGCCCTGCGGCGGCACGGAGGCGACCGTGCCTTCCATGATCTTCAGCAGGGCCTGCTGCACGCCCTCGCCCGACACGTCGCGAGTGATCGACGGGTTGTCCGACTTGCGGGAAATCTTGTCGACCTCGTCGATGTAGACGATGCCGCGCTGCGCCCGCTCGACGTTGTAGTCGGCAGCCTGGAGCAGCTTCAGGATGATGTTCTCGACGTCCTCGCCGACATAGCCCGCCTCGGTCAAGGTCGTGGCGTCGGCCATGGTGAAGGGCACGTCGATGATGCGGGCAAGGGTCTGGGCGAGCAGGGTCTTGCCGCAACCGGTCGGACCGACGAGCAGGATGTTGGACTTCGCCAGCTCGACGTCGTTGTGCTTGGTCCCGTGCGCCAACCGCTTGTAGTGGTTGTGCACGGCGACCGACAGGACGCGCTTGGCGTAATCCTGGCCGATCACGTAGTCATCGAGCACCGCATGGATGTCACGCGGGGTTGGCACCCCATCGCGCGACTTCACGAGGGTGGTCTTGTTCTCCTCGCGAATGATGTCCATGCACAGCTCGACGCATTCATCGCAGATGAACACCGTCGGACCGGCGATCAGCTTGCGGACCTCGTGCTGGCTCTTGCCGCAGAACGAGCAGTAGAGCGTATTCTTCGAATCGCCGCTGCTGGACTTGGTCATCGGTACTCCGTCATGCTCCAGGGGGACGGCGGGCTCTCCATCCCGACCGGCATCCCCCGACGCCGATCCTTGCTGAGGTTGTCGCGGCTAGGGGTCTTGACAAGCTGAACTCGCCGCGCCGCAACCCTGCCATTCAACAACAGGGGTGCGGCGCGATCAATACTTACTTCGCGCTCACGCCGCGTCGCTGCCCGAACCCGGGCGCTTTTCCACGACCTCGTCGATCAATCCGAAGGCCTTGGCCTCTTCCGGCGACATGAACTTGTCGCGTTCCATGGCCGCCTCGATCACGTCGAGCGACTGCCCGGTGTGCTTGGCGTAGATGTCGTTCAGACGGGCACGGAGCTTCAGGATCTCCTGCGCCTGGATCTCGATGTCCGCGGCCTGACCCTGGGCGCCGCCGGACGGCTGGTGCACCATGATGCGGCTGTTGGGCAGGGAGAAGCGCTTGCCCGGCGCGCCTGCCGCCAGAAGCAGCGAGCCCATGGAGGCCGCCTGGCCGATGCACACGGTCGACACCTGCGGCCGGATGTACTGGATGGTGTCGTAGATCGCGAGGCCCGCCGACACGTAGCCGCCCGGCGAGTTGATGTAGAAGGCGATGTCCTTGTTCGGGTTCTCCGACTCAAGGAACAGCAGCTGCGCGCAGATCACGCTGGCGACGGCATCGTTGACCCCGCCGATCAGGAAGATGATGCGCTCCTTCAGCAGCCGCGAGTAGATGTCGTAGGCCCGCTCGCCACGGTTGGTCTGTTCCACGACCATCGGGATCAGAGCGTTCATCGTCGGTTCGAAGCTGTGCATGCTGTCCTCACCCTGTTCCCACAGACCCTATATAGGAACGGAAAAGGCGACCGTCAGGCCGCCTTCGCCTCCGCCTCGTCCGGATCGCGCATCAGTTCCTCGACGGGGACCTTGCGGTCGCTGACCTTGGCGAGTTCCAGGATGAAGTCCACCACCTTGTCCTCGAAGATCGGGGCGCGCAGGTTCTCCACGGCGTTCGGGTTCGCCTTGAAGAAGTCGAACACCTGACGCTCCTGGCCGGGCCAACGGCGGGCTTCCGCGATCAGCGCGCGGTTCAGCTCGTCCTGGCTGACCTGGATGTTGTTGCGGCGGCCGACCTCGGACAACAGCAGGCCCAGGCGCACGCGGCGCTCGGCGATACCGCGGTACTCGGCCCGCAACTCGTCCTCGCTCTTGTTCGCGTCCTCGCCGGCGTCGCCCTTCTTCAGCTCGTCCTGAAGGCGCTGCCAGATGCTCTCGAACTCGATGTCGACCATGCCGGCCGGCACGTCGAAGCTGTGCGCTTCCGCCAGCTTGTCGAGGAGCTGGCGCTTCACCCGCAGGCGGGCGAGGTCCTTGTATTCCTGCTCCATCCGCTCGCGGACCAGCTTGCGCAGCTCCTCGGCGCTCTCCAGCCCGAACTGCTTGGCGAGATCGTCGTTGATCTCCGCCGGGACGCTGCTGCGCAGCTCCTTCACGTCGACCTCGAACACGGCCTCCTTACCGGCCAGCTCGGCGGCGTGGTAACCCTCGGGGAAGGTCACGGTGACGGTGCGGTGCTCACCGGTCTTGGCGCCGACCAGCTGCTCCTCGAAGCCGGGGATGAACTGCCCCGAACCGAGCTTGAGCGCGAAGTCCTCGCCCTTCATGCCGTCGCGGCGCTCGCCGTCCACCGAACCGTCGAAGTCGATGACGGTGGTGTCGCCCATCTCGGCCGCGCGGTCGTCGGTGACCGGCTCCGTCGTCTCCTGCGAGGAGGCGAGGCGCTTCAGCGATTCGTCGACCTGGACGTCGTCCACGTCGGCGACCAGCCGCTCCAGCTCGATCCCGCCGAACTCGCCCGGCTCGATGTCGGGCAGCAGCTCAACGCCCATGGTGTAGGCGAGGTCGCCGCCCTGCTCGTACTTCTCGATCTCGATCTTGGGCTGCAGGGCCACGCGCAGGCCACGGTCGTTGACCACCTGCCGCGAGGTTTCGGAGACGGCGTTCTCGAGCACCTCGGCGAGCACGCTGCCGCCATAACGCTGCTTGATCACGGCAACCGGCACCTTGCCCGGGCGGAAGCCCGGAAGCTGCACGGTCTGCCGCAGCTCGTCGAGGCGGCCCTTCACCTTCTCTTCGATGTCCTGGGCGGTGATGACGACCCGGTACTCGCGCTTGAGGCCGTCGGTGCTGGTCTCGGTGATGTTCATCGGAAAGGACGCCTGTCTCGTTGGTCGACCCGGCGGCGCCCGCGCTGGGCGGCCCGGAGCCGCGTTGTCACCTGCGGTTCAAGGGGTTGCCATGGTGCGGGCGAAGGGACTCGAACCCCCACGACCGAAGTCACCGGAACCTAAATCCGGCGCGTCTACCAGTTCCGCCACGCCCGCAATGGCATAGACGACGAGGGGTGGCGGCCTGCGCTTCCACCCCTCTCCGCCCGTGATTGCCGGTCTATAGCACAAGGTTTCCCGATCAGACACACGGAAAAGCTCCGTCCGGCGTCATCATGATCACCCCGCCGCCCGCGCCGCGGAGCGGATGGCGGAGGACGCGATCACCTTCCCCTCGCCGCGATAGGCCTCGTGGTTGCTGTCGATCTCGCTCAGCCGGTACTTGTAGTTGATCATCATCCCGCAGGACTGCCGCAGCCCGCGCTCCGACAGGTCCGCCAGCCAGTTCAGCCGCTCCATCCGCGCCCCGTTGGACAGGTGGAAGTGCGCCACGGGGTCGCGGGCGCGCGGCCGTCCCTCCCGGCCATGCGGCTCGACGCCGGTCAGATAGACGGCCCCCAGCCGCATCAGCGGCCCCTTCAGCGCGCGGGCAATGCGCTCGTCGCGGTGCCAGCCGGCCAGCGCCAGCGCCGCGGCCAGCCGGCCAGCCGGTTCCGCCCCGTCCTCGCCGGAGTCGGCGTAGCCCAGCGCCTCGGACAGTGCGGTGCGCTCGGCCTCCGTCAGCACGCCGTCGCCGTCCTCCTTGATCCGGCGGTCCAGCCAGCGGCGGAAGCCGGGGATGGGGGACAGGGTCGCGAAGGTCTTCAGGTTCGGGAACTCGGCCGCCAGGCTGTCCACCACCCGCTTGATCAGGAAGTTGCCGAAGCTGATCCCGGCCAGCCCCTTCTGGGCGTTGGAGATGGAGTAGAAGATCGCGGTGTCCGCCGCACTCGGATCGCGCACCGGGGCGGTGGGGTCGAGCAGCGACTGCACGTCCGCCGACAGTCCCTGCACCAGCGCCACCTCCACGAAGATCAGCGGCTCGTTGGGCATGCGGGGATGGAAGAAGGCGAAGCAGCGCCGGTCGCTGTCCAGCCGGTCCTTTAGGTCCTGCCAGCCGCGGATCTCGTGCACAGCCTCGTACTTGATCAGCTTCTCCAGAAGCGAGGCGGGGCTGTCCCAGGTGATGCGCGTCAGCTCCAGGAAGCCCACGTCGAACCACGACTTCAGCAGGCTCTTCAGGTCGTCGCCCAGCGCTTCCAGCAGCGGTTCGTCGCGCCCGGCCTCCATCAGCTCGGCGCGCAGGTCGACCAGGAACTTCACCCCGTCCGGCAGCCCGTTGAACTGGGTCAGCAGGCGGAGCCGTGGCGGCTCCAGCGCTTCACGCAGCGCGCGTTCGGCATGGCCACGCCCGACCGGGTCGCCGGCCGCCAGAAAAGTCGCCATGGCCCGGTCGACGGCCGCGCGGTCCACGTCGAAGTCGCGGGCGAGCATCACCAGGAAGTTGCGCCGCCCGGCGGGATCCAGCGACAGATAGGTGCGGCCGAGCTGGGCGGCGCGGGCGCGGGCCGACACCTCCCCGCCCCGTCCCTCCAGACAGGCCTCCATCTGGAGCTTCAGCCGCTCGGCGTCTTCCTTGGGCAGGTAGGAGCGCGGCGGGGCGCCGACGGCGCCGCGGGCCGACGCGGCGATCTCACGCCAGCGGCTGCGCAGGTTGTCGAGAGCGCGGTCCCACAGGCCGGGCTGCGGCACGGTGGCAGGGACGGCGGGCGGCGGGGCCGCGGGAGGCGCAGTCGCCTCGTGCGGCGCGGTCAACTGTGTCTCGCTCATGGCGCCCGATTCTGGCCTCCCCCCGGTGTCGCGGCAACCCTGCCGTACGTACGCAGCCGTTTGGGCCAGCGCCGCCGTGGTCGCCTTTGTTCCAGAAGGTTGGGATTGCGCGGCGGATGCCAAGCCCCGTCGGAACGGCTATCGCGATCAACGCACCGTTGACGGCGTGCAGGAGGGCAACGAGACGATCTCCGTCACCAGCTTGCGCTTCAGCGCATCCACGAAGCTGTCCTTGTCCGTGGCGGTGTGCACGAAGGCGCCGGGGCCGCCGATCACGGACTCGGCGTAGTAGCCCTCCAGCCAGGGATACTCGTCGAGGATGGCGAGCGCGTTCACCGTGATGCCGCGCTTCACCGCCCGGTCGCGGGCGATGGCGGGGTCGAGGCCGGCGTTGCTGAAGCCGTTGGACACGATGTCGATGACCCGGCGCGGCGCTTCGATCCCGTTGCCGTCGAACAGCCGGGCGGCCTCTTCGATGGCGCTGCCCAGCGCGGTGGCTCCGGCGAGCTCCTCGCGGGGGGCGGCCAGGATGGCGGCGGCAAAGGCCTCCGCCTCCGCCTCGCCGCGGATGATCGTCCAGGGAACCAGCACCTTGAGGCTGTGCGGGCCGGAGAAGACGGCGAGCGTGGCGGCGATCACCGTGCTGCGCGCCGCCTGCACCACCACCGGATCGCGCATGGCGGCGGCGTGGCCGCGCAGCTCGAACTCCAGCGCGCCGCCGCTGATGCTGGCCGACGCGTCCACCGCGAGCACCAGTTCCAGCCCCACCGGCTGCCCCGTTGGTTCGGCCCGCAGCGGCAGGGCGCCGGCAAGAAGCAGCACCGCGCTCAGCAGCACCCTCATCATGCGCCATCTCCATCGTTCGCGTGCGCCAGCGCGTGCCGCACCACCTTGCGCATGACCGACGGCAGCGCCTCGCCGCCCAGGCGGTCCACCGGCACCCAGAAGCCGTCCGCCGCTTGCCACCCTGCCCCGGCGCGCGCCGCCATGACACCGAGTTCCAGATGGAAGTGGCTGAAGGTGTGGCGCACCATACCCGGAAGCCGCCGCCACCGCGCCGGCAGCGGTGCCGCACCCATTGCTGCATCCTCGTCCGGCACCGGCCCCGCGGCCCAGCCGGTGGACGGCACCTCGGTCATGCCGCCGAGCAGCCCGTCCTCCGCCCGCCGGCGCAGCAGCACCGCGCCCTCCGGATTGAGCAGCCAGAAAGCCATGCCGCGGCGGGTCGGCTTGTCGGCCTTGGCGGCGCGGCGCGGCAGCTCCTCCTGGGTGCCGGCCTCGCGCGCGGCGCAGCCCTCGGCCAGCGGGCAGAGCATGCAGCGCGGCTTGCGCGGGGTGCAGACGGTGGCCCCCAGATCCATCATCGCCTGCGCGAAGTCGCCGGGCCGGCGCTGCGGTGTCAGTGTCGCGGCCAGCCGGCGCAGCGTGGGCTTCACGTTCGGCAGCGGCTCCTCCACCGCGAACAGGCGGGCGACGACGCGCTCGACGTTGCCATCGACCACCGTCGCCACCCGGTCGAAGGCGATGGAGGCGATGGCGGCGGCCGTGTAGGTGCCGATGCCGGGCAGCTCCAGCAGCGCCTCCTCCGTGTCGGGAAAACGCCCGCCGTGCCGCTCCGCCACCACCCGCGCGCATTTGTGAAGGTTGCGCGCCCGCGCGTAGTAGCCGAGCCCCGCCCAGGCCACCAGCACGTCGTCCAGCGGCGACTCGGCGAGGTCGCGCACGGTCGGCCAGCGCTCGGTGAAGGCCCGGAAATAGGGGGCCGCCGCCGGTACCGTGGTCTGCTGGAGCATGATCTCCGACAGCCAGACGCGGTAGGGATCGGCCGTCACGCCCGGCGGTGCCCGCCAGGGCAGGTCGCGGCGGTGGCGGTCGTACCAGGGGAGCAGGCGGTCGGCGACGGCTGGGGTCATCGGCATGGCACAGACAAATAGGTCATGCATCCCCTGCGCGAAAGGGTCGCGGCCCCTGCTGGAATCCGGGCGCGTGCCGCGCTAGGCTCCGGGCGCCGCCCGACCGGCGGCCACCAATCAGGGAGAGCGCCGTGACCGAGACCGCACAGCCCGCCTTTCCGCCCGTGTCCGTCCATATGGTCGTCAAGGACGCCGCCGCGGCGATCGACTTCTACAAGGCCGCCTTCGGCGCCGAGGAGATGTTCCGCCTGGCCGGGTCGGACGGTCGCATCGTCCACGCCAGCCTCGGCGTCTGTGGTGGCGTGATCATGCTGTGCGACGATTTCCCGGAGTTCTTCGGCGGCAAGTCGCGTGATCCCAAGACGCTCGGCGCCTCCCCCGTCACCATACACCTGCATGTGCCGGACGTGGACGCGCTGTGGGCGCGGGCGGTGGAGGCCGGCTGCACGGTCGCGGCGCCGCTGGCCGACCAGTTCTGGGGCGATCGCTATGGCAAGCTGACCGATCCCTTCGGTCACGAGTGGTCGCTGGCGACCACCATCGCCACACCGTCGCCGGAGGAGATGCAGGCGGCCTGGAAAGCGATGGAAGCCAAGATGGCCGAAGGCTGCGGCCAGCCGTCGTGAGCGGACCACGCCCGATCGGCCGCGCGGTGCCGGAGGTGGCCGGAAAGGCGCTGGGCAAGCGCGGGCTGGCCTTCGGCACGCTCATCACCGATTGGGCGTCCATCGTCGGCCACCAGCTTTCGCTGCGCACGTCCCCGGACCGGCTCGCCTTCCCCCGCGGCAAGCGGGAGGAGGCGACGCTGCACATCCGCGCCACCGGCGCCTTCGCGCTCGAGCTCCAGCATCTGGAGCCGCAGATCATCGAGCGGATCAACGGCTTCTTCGGCTATCGCGCGGTGGCGCGCATCCGGATGGTGCACGCGGCCCCGCTGGCTCCCGCCACCAAGCCGCGCCCGCGGCCCCGCACGCTGACGCTGGACGAGGAGCTGCGCCTTCACACCGCCACACAGACCATCGAAGATCCCGAGCTGCGGGCGACGCTGGAGAGCTTCGGCCGGGCGCTGATCGGCCGGAAGCCGCCATGAACCACCCGTCCGTCGCAATGGAATAAAGCGGTCGCAGCGGGGTCCATGACAGCGACTCCCCGCGACCGGCCGACCAGCCCGTTGCGGGCCATCGGGCTTGCCGCGGACGCGAACGCCGCCGTATAGTCCCCAACATCTGGTAGCCAGGAGGCGAAGTTGCGCCGATACATTGAAGCATTGATGGGTCTGACCCTGGCGATCGCGGTCTTCGCCGTCGCCCCCATGGCGCACGCCGCCCCCTCGACGGAAGAGGCGCTGTCCGAGCGCGTGCTGGGCAAGGCCGACGCGCCGGTCACCATCATCGATTATTCCTCGCTCACCTGCCCGCACTGCGCCGCGTTCCACACCCAGACGCTGCCGCAGCTCAAGGAGAAGTACATCGACACCGGCAAGGTGAAGATCGTCTTCCGCGACTTCCCCTTCGACCAGTGGGCGCTGCGCGCCAGCATGATGGCGCGCTGCGCCCCGCAGGAGCGCTACTGGGCCATCCTCGACATCCTGTTCAAGCAGCAGTCCCAGTGGGCGCGTGCCGCCGATCCGGCCAAGGCGCTGGCGCAGGTCGGCAAGCTGGCCGGCATGACGCAGGAGACCATCGACGCCTGCTGGGCCGACCAGAAGCTGGCCGACGGCATCCTCAACATGCGCATGAACGGTCAGAACACCCACAAGATCGAGGCGACGCCGACCTTCGTGCTCAACGACGGCAAGGGCCGCGTGGAAGGCTCGCAGTCCATCGAGGTCTTCTCCGCCGCCATCGACAAGCTGCTGAAGTAAGTCTGTCAGGGATCGTCCGCGTTGCTGTTCACCCGCCTCCGCCTGTCCGGCTTCAAGTCCTTCGTCGATCCAACGGACCTCGTCATCGAACCCGGTATGACCGGGATCGTCGGCCCGAACGGATGCGGCAAGTCGAACCTGGTGGAGGCGCTGCGCTGGGTGATGGGCGAGACCTCCGCCAAGAAGATGCGCGGCGACGACATGGACGACGTCATCTTCGGCGGCACGTCCCATCGCCCGCAGCGCAATCTGGCGGAGGTGGCGCTCGTCATCGACAACCGCGGGCGCACCGCGCCGGCCGGGCTGAACGAAGCGGACGAGCTGGAGGTGTCGCGGCGGATCGAGCGTGGCTCCGGCTCCGACTACCGCGTCAACGGCAAGCTGGTGCGGGCGCGCGACGTGCAGTTGCTGTTCGCCGACAACGCGTCGGGCGCCAATTCCCCCGCCCTGGTCAGCCAGGGCAAGGTCGGCCAGATCATCAACGCCAAACCGCAGGACCGCCGCATGCTGCTGGAGGAGGCGGCCGGCATCACCGGCCTGCACTCCCGCCGGCATGAGGCGGAGCTGCGGCTGCGCGCGGCCGAGAACAACCTGACCCGCCTCGACGACGTGATCGGGGCGATGGACACCCAGCTCCAGAGCCTCAGGAAGCAGGCGCGGCAGGCCAGCCGCTACCGCAACCTGTCCGAACAGATCCGACGGGCCGAGGCGGTGCTGTGGCACCTGCGCTGGATCGCCTGCGAAGCCGAGCAGGAGCGCTCCCGCACGGCCTTCGCCGCGGCGGAAGGCATGGTGCGCGAGCTGATGCTGGCGGTCTCCCGGCTGACAGCGAAGCGCGGGGAGGACGCCGCCGGCCTGCCCGACCGCCGCCGCGACGAGCAGGCCGCCGCAGCCACGCTGCAACGTCTGACCATCGCCCGCGATCAGCTCGACGGCGAGGAGAGGCGGGTCGCCGAGCAGCAGGCGGCGCTGCGCCGCCGGCTCCAGCAGATTGCCGGCGATCTCGGCCGTGAGGAGGCGCTGGCCGCCGACGCCGGCGACGCGCTGGGCCGGCTCGACGCCGAGCGGGAACGCTTGGCAGCCGCCCAGTCCGACGAGGAGATGCTGGAGGAAGCCGCGCGCGAGGCGCTGGCCGACGCGCGGGAGGGGGTGGACGATCTGGACCGCCAGCTCACCCGCCTGACCGAGCAGGTTGCCGCCGACGAGGCGCGCCGCGGCTCCGCACAGCGGCAGATGGCGGAACTGGAGGGCCGAGCCGCCACGCTCGCCCGCCGCCTGTCCGAGCAGCAGGCGCAGCGCGCGGCGCTGGAAGCCGAGATCGCCGGCCGCGCCGACATCGCCGAGTCGGAGATGGCGGTGGAGGTGGCCGAGCAGCGCCTCGAGGACGCGCGGGAGGCGGCCGAGGCGGCCGAGCGCGCCCGCCACGACGCCGAACCCGCCCAGGCCCGTGCCCGCGACGCGATGCAGGCGGCCGACGCCGCCCGCACCCGGTTGAAGGCCGAGGAGAAGGCATTGCGCGACCTGCTGGCGGTCGATGGCGGTGACCTGTTCCCGCCGCTGGTGGACGCCGTGACCGTCGCCTCCGGCTACGAGGTCGCGCTGGCCGCGGCGTTGCGCGACGACCTGACCGCACCGCTGAACGAGGCGGCGCCGGTGCATTGGCGCGGCCTGCCGCCCCTGCCCGCCGTCGCGCCGCTGCCCGAGGGGGCGGAGCCGTTGCCGTGGTTCGTGCAGGGACCTGAGGCCGCCGCCCGCGCGCTGGCCCATGTGGGGGTGGTGGCCGATGCGGGCGTCGGCGCCGCCCTCGCCGCCTCGCTGGCTCCGGGCCAGACGCTGGTCAGCCGCGACGGCGGAGCATGGCGCTGGGACGGGCTGACCGTCGCCGCCGGTGCGCCGACCGCCGCCGCCGTCCGTCTGAAACAGCGCAACCGGCTGCGCGAGCTGGACATCGAGATCGAGGCCGCCGACGAGAAGGTCGAGCAGGCCCGCTCGGCACTCGATGCCGCCAGACGCGGCGTGGAGGAGGCGGTCGCCCGCGACCGGCAGGCGCGCGATGCCGTCCGTATCGCCGTCGATGCCGTCGGTTCCGCCCGCGACCGTCACGCGCGTCTGGCCAAGGAGGCCGCCGCCGCCCAGTCGCGGCTGGCCGCCCTGACCGAGGCGGTGGAGCGGCTGACCGCCGACCGGCAGGACGCCGACGCCCAGCTTGCCGCCGCACGCGAGGCGCTGGGCGCCCTGCCCGACGCGCGCGAGGGGCGGGAACGGGTCAACGAGCTGCGCGCCGCGCTGGCCGAGCGGCGCACCGTGCTCGCCGAGAAGCAGAACGCGCTGGACCGCCTGACCCGCGAGGCGCAGGCCCGGCGCCAGCGTCTCGCCGCCATCGAGCAGGAGAAGGCGTCCTGGGGTACGCGCTCGCAGGGCGCCGGCGGACGCGTGGCCGAGCTGAAGGAACGCGCCGCCGCCGCGGAGGCGGAGCTCTCCGCCCTGGAAGACCGCCCGGCGCGGATCTCCGCCGACCGGCAGGAGCTTCTGGGTCGCATCGCCGACGCCGACCGTGCCCGCCGCCGCGCCGCCGACGCGCTGGCCGCGGAGGAGGCCAAGCTGGCCGGCACCGAAACCGAGCTGCGGCAGGCCGAGGCCGGACTGGCCGACGCCCGCGAGGCCCGCGCCCGCGCCGAGGCCGCGGTCGGAGCCGCCGTCCAGCAGGCCGCGACCCTGACCGAACGCATCGCCGAACGGCTGGATTGCCGGCCGGAAGACACCCGGGCCGCCGCCGAACTCGGCCCCGACGATGAGCTTCCGGAAGCGGCGGCGGTGGAAGCCCGGCTGGAAAAGCTGGTGCGTGAACGCGAGAACATGGGGCCGGTGAACCTGCGCGCCGAGATCGAGGCGGCGGAGCTGGAGGCGCAGATCACCTCGCTGCAGACCGAGCGGCAGGATCTGGTGGATGCCATCGCCCGCCTGCGCCACGGCATCGCCAGCCTGAACCGCGAGGCGCGGGAGCGGCTGGTCGCCGCCTTCGAGGTGGTGAACCGCCATTTCCAGGAGCTGTTCACCCGCCTGTTCGGCGGCGGCAAGGCGCATCTGGAGCTCGTCAACGCCGACGACCCGCTGGAGGCGGGGCTGGAGATCTACGCCAGCCCGCCGGGCAAGAAGCTGCAGGTTCTGTCGCTGCTGTCGGGCGGCGAGCAGGCGCTGACCGCCCTGTCCCTGCTGTTCGCCGTCTTCCGCTCCAACCCCGCCCCCATCTGCGTGCTGGACGAGGTGGACGCGCCGCTGGACGAGGCCAACGTCGGCCGCTTCTGCGATCTGGTCGAGGACATCGCGCGGGAGGGCAACACCCGCTTCCTGATCATCACCCATCACCGGCTGACCATGGCGCGTGTGGATCGGCTGTTCGGCGTGACCATGGCCGAGCGTGGGGTTTCCCAGCTCGTCAGCGTCGATCTCAGCCGGGCGGTGGAGCTGCGCGGGGCGGCGGTGGCCTGACGGCTCAGGCGGCGGGGCCGGGCTTGCGGCTGAGCACCGCGGACAGGGTGCGTTCGAGGATGGACAGGACGGACGACGGCTGCATCTCCGCCGTACCCTTGTCCTTCTTGTCGTCGTCCCCGGCCAGCCGGGTCAGGCCGCCGAAGCCGGCGTCGAGAAGCTGGTCCATGGTCATCTCGCCCTTCTTCATGCGGTCGGTCAGGCCGAGCTTGTCCAGCTCGTCGGTCAGGGCGCTCAAGGTGGATTGGTATTCCGCCTTGAGGGCGGCGAGCTTCTCCGTGTCGGCGGCAGGGTCCTTCGCCAACTCGCCGATCTCCCGGCGCAGCGAGACCGCCTCCCGCATCAGCTTGCCGGCCTTGCGCAGGTGCGGCGGCAGCATGTTGAGCTCCATGGCCGCTTCCAGCGAGATGTTTCCATTCTCGTCCCGCAACGCGCGGAAGGGATCGGAAGCCTTGGGGTTTTCAGCTTTCTCCCCGGCCATCGCGGCGCCCAGCTGGCTGATGGTCACCTGATCGCGCGGGCCACCCGCGGGCGAGGATGGCACCTCGGCCGGCTGGGTCGCGGACAGTGCTGCACCGCGGCGGTAGCTCGCCACGGCGGCCGTTCCGCGCAGCGCGTCCAAGTGCCGTTCGATCTGCATGCGACCTCCCCGACAACCTTCGGCAAAGGCGAAGCAAGATTCGCGCCGCATCGGCGACAGGAAGAATGCTGGATTTCCCGGTGCTTGCTCGGGGAGATCAGGCGTCGCGCGAGTCTCCGGCATTTCTTGCCGGGCAAGGTCAGCCGGTTGCCTCCCCTCGCGCCGGCGCGGTAATCAAGCCTTGGCCCGGATGGATGAAGCCGGGGCGGTCGCATGTTCGTGCCTGTGGCTGGGCGCTTCGGAGAGGTCGGGATGCAGCGCGTGATCCTGTGCGCGGACGATTACGGGCTGGCACCCGGCGTGGGGGAATCGATCCGCGAACTGATCGGCAAGGGGCGGCTGTCCGCCACTTCCTGCATGACCGTCTGTCCGTTCTGGCCGGAGGAGGCGGAGCGGCTGAAGCCGCTGGCCGACCGCGCCGACATCGGCCTCCATCTCACCCTGACCGACCACAGCCCGCTCGGCGCGATGCCGGGCCTCGCCCCCTCCGGCCGGCTGCCGCCGCTCAAGGCGCTGATGGGCCGCGCCTTCGCCGGCCAGCTCGACGCGCGCGAGGTCGCGGGCGAGGTGGAGCGACAAGTCGCCGCCTTCACCGCGGCCTTCGGCCGTCCACCCGACTATATCGACGGGCACCAGCACGTGCACCAGCTCCCCACCGTCCGGGAGGCGGTGGCGACGGCGCTCGCCCGCCTGCCCGGCGCCTATGTCCGGCTGTGCGGGGAGCCGCGGCGGGCGATCCTGCGCCGCGGCGTGTCGGTGCCGAAGGCGCTGCTGATCAGCGAGCTCGGCGGCGGGCTGGCCGCGCTGGCCAGGGCGGCCGGCATCCCGGCCAACGACGGGTTCCGGGGGGTGTACGACTTTTCCGGCAGCATTCCCTTCGGCGCGCTGATGCCACGGTTTCTCGATCCGCCCGCCGCCCGGCCGCTCGTGATGGTGCACCCCGGCATCCCCGACGACGCCCTGCGCCGGGCCGATCCGGTGGTCGACCAGAGGCTCGTCGAGCACGAGTACCTGCGCGGTGACGCGTTCGGAACCCTGCTGACCGCACGCGGCCTGCGCCCCGCGCGCTTCCGGGAGTTCACCGCACCGCGATCCGCGCTCCGTGGCACTTGACGGCCCCGCCCATGCACCCCTAGCGTTCGATCACGAGAAAAGCCGGCGAACCAGACCGGCGTCCGGGAGTGGAGGCGGATGATGGCGGCGGAGAGCGGTTGGATCGAGTTCTGGAACCGTCCGAACGCGATCTATGTCAATCAGCGCAACCTCGACGCTCATTTCGAGTGCCTGAAGGACGACCTGCTGCCGCACATTCCCGTTGGTGGCATGGTGGTCGACTACGGCTGTGGCGATGCCCTGGCGGCCGAAGCGCTGGCGGAGCGTGCCGGCACTCTGATGCTTTACGACGCCGCACCGGCGGTGCGCGAACGCCTGCGCCATCGCTTCGCGGGACATCCCCGCATCCGGGTGCTCGACGATCCGGACCTCGCGGCACTGCCGGCCGACACGGTCGATCTGGTGCTGGTGGTCTCGGTGCTGCAGTACATCCCGCCCGCCGACCTGCCACGGCTGATCGGTCTGTGGCGCTCGCTTCTGAAGCCGGGCGGGCGCTTGCTGATCGGGGACGTGGTGCAGCCGGACACCCCGCTCTACCGCGACGTGGCCAGCCAGCTCCGCATGGCGGCGCGGCATGGCTTCCTGCTCCCGGCCATGGTCGGGATCGGGCGGCTGGCCCTGTCCGACTACCGCCAGCTCCGGCAGCGGGCGGGATTCGCCACCTACCGGCCGGATCAGGTGATCACGCTGCTGGCCGATGGCGGCCTGACTCCGGAACGGCTGCCCGACAACATCGGCCCCACCGCGCACCGCGCGTCCTTCGTCGGGCGGAAGCCTCAGCCTGCGGCGGAGCCGGCGAAGGTCCAATAGCGGTTGGCGGTGTAGCTCCAGACCATGACGATCAGCGTGGCCGCCACCTGCGACAGCAGGTAATGCAGACCCGCCTCGTGCGCCAGCACCCACATGACCACGCTGTTGAAGGCCAGCCCGGTCAACGCGACCGCCACGAACTTGCCGGCGGTCGGCAGATGCTTCTGGTCGCTGTGGAAGACGTGGCCGTAGTTGAGGACGTAGCTGATCACACCGCCGACGACGAAGCCCGCGGCGGATGCAGCGACCGGGGCGACCGCGAACGCCTCGCTCAGCAGGATCAGCACCCCGTAATGGCCGACGGCCGCGGCGCAGCCGACCAGGGCGAACAGAAGGAACTGGAGCATCCGGCATCCGGATCAGGGGCGACGACGCGCCATGCTTAGCGCAGGCGCACCGGGGACGGAAGGCGCCCCTTCGTCACTCCCCATCCGCATCGCCGCCCCGGCGCTCCATTTCCCGCAGCTTGTAGCGCTGCACCTTCCCGGTCTCGGTGCGGGGCAACTGCTCCAGGAACTCCACCGCGCGCGGGTATTTGTAGGGGGCGATGCGGGTCTTCACGTAATCCTGGAGATCGCGGGCCAGATCATTGGTCAGCGCCACCCCGTCGCGGACTACGACGAAGGCCTTCGGCACCGTGCCACGCAGCGGGTCGGGGGAGGCGATCACCGCGCATTCCTCAACCAGATCATGGTGGAGCAGCACATCCTCCACCTCCAGTCCGGAGATCTTGTAGCCACCGGACACGATCAGGTCGTCGGTGCGGGCGTGGTACCAGAAGAAACCATCGCCATCGACGTGAAAAGCGTCGCCGGTCAGGTTCCAGCCGCGCTGCACGTAGTTCGCCTGCCGCGGGTCGTCCAGATAACGGCAGCCGGTCGGGCCGCGCACCGCCAGACGCCCGACCTGCCCCGGCGGCACCGGGTTGAACTGGTCGTCCACCACCATCGCCTCGTAGCCCGGCACCGGCTTGCCGGTGGCACCGGGGCGCAGGTCGGCGGGATCGGCGTGGATGACGGCGTTCAGCAGCTCCGTCGTGCCCAGGCTGTCGAGGATGATGCAGCCCGTCGCGGCCTTCCAGGCTTCGAAGGTGGAGGCCGGCAACGGTTCCCCGGCCGACACGCACAGCCGCAGGGACGGCAGCGCGTCGCCGGTGCTCCCCTGCTCCTCGATCAGGGCGGTCAGGGCGCGGTAGGCGGTGGGCACGGTGAAGAGGAGTGTGGCCCGATGACGCCGGATGCCGTCGAGCAGACATTCCGGCGTCGTCCGCTCCAGCAGGACCACCGAGGCGCCGACCCGCAGCGGAAACAGCAGCAGCCCACCCAGCCCGTAGGCGAAGGCGATCGACGGCGTGCCACAGAACACGTCATCCGGCCTAGTGCGCAGGATGGCGCGCGGCGACAGGTCGGCGACCGACAGCAGGTCGCGGTGGAAATGCGCCGTCGCCTTCGGCCGCCCGGTGGTGCCGGAGGTGAAGGCGATCACCGCCACGTCGGTAGCCGCCGTGTCCGCCGCCGTGAAGCCGTCCGGCTTGCGCGCGATGCGCGCCTCCAGCCTGTCCGGAGCCGTCCCGTTGAAGGTGAGGACGGGAAGCTCCGCCGGGGCACCGGCCAACAGGTCGTTGGCGAAGCGCTCGTCGCACAGCGCCACATCCACCTGCGCCCGGTCGATGATCTGCGCCAGCTCGGCCGCACGCAGCAACGGCATGGTCGCCACGGCGACGCCGCCCGCCTTGACTACGGCCAGCCAGCAGGCGACCAGCATCGGCGTGTTGGGGCCACGCAACAGCACCCGGTTGCCGGGCACCAGCCCGCAATCCTCGGTCAGCACCCGGGCGATGCGGTCCACGGTGGCGGCGACGCGGGCATAGCTCCAGATGCCGCCGGCACCGATCAGACAGTCACGGTCGCCATGCCCCTGCCCGACCCACCGGTCGATCAGCTCGGACGCCACGTTCAGGCGCGCCGGGTAGGTCAGGCCGCCGCCGACGCACCTCAGATCCGGCCATTGCGCCGGCTCCGGCAGGCGATCGACGGTAAAACGGTCGACATGCCCGGTGATGCCGCCCGGATCGGCGATGCTGTCCGACGCATCGCTGCACGGGGGGCAAAGCGTTTCGATCCGATCCATCGTCACCGTGCCCTGGCGATGTCGCACACGCACCGCGTCCCCTGGCCGCGGGAAATCTCAAGCTCTGCCGGTACGGGCCGCAAGCTGCCGGCCACCGTGTCCGGATCGATGGGCGCATGGCCGCGCACCAGGGCCGTTTCACAGGCCATGGCGGTGACGGAACCTCTCAAGGCCAGTCTCCCCTCTCCCGCTCGGGTCGTCGTCAAGCCCGGCGTGGTTGCTTTGACGGCCACTGTAGCGGTGGGAGCGCCGCACGAGGCATGCGCAGAATGAATGGTGGGACCACCATCAATCCACATTCACGCCGGGGCTCCGGCTCACGCGGTGCCGAGATACAGGTCGATGTCGCCCTGTTCCATCACATGGGCGGTGCCGTGGATGATGCCGATGGCAACCTGGATGATGCGGTGGATCATCGCCACGGAGGTGCCACAGTCCACCCGCAGCCGCTCCATGTCGCCCTCGTCCAGCCCGGCCCGGATGCGGTCGAGCGTGGTGTGGACCACCTGCCCCATCAGCCCGACCGTCTCCTCGAACGGCTTGCGGAACTTGGACGGCACGTGGTCGTACGCTTCGATCGCCAGCTCCCGGTCGGAGAAGCCGCTGTCCCGGAAATGCTCCTGATAGGTCTTCGGCTGCCAGGCCAGACACTCCTCGAACATGTCGGGCATGTCCGGAACCATCTCGATCAGCATCACGATTTCGTTGAAGTGATTGAGATAATCGGTCGCAAGAAGAGTCTTGTCGGAGATGTTCGTGCCATGCACCCGGCTGCGCCACTCGGTGAAATCCGCCAGTTCCTCCGGCGGAATGCCGTCGGTCACGGCGGGATCCAACGCTTGTTCTTCCATGGGCGTCCGGAGGTGTTCGACAGGTCGATCGTAGGCAGATGATCGCTGGCGGTTCCAATCGACGCCGACGATGATGTCAGTGTGTAACCTTCTCCCCGTCACCATGCAAGCGGATGACGGAGGCCGCGGCGGGTATGGGCGAAGACAAAAAAAACCGCCGGTGTCAGCACCGGCGGCTTGCAAGGGACTGGCGGTTCAGGGAGGAATCACACCATTGCCGACACGAACACGCTCCCGGTACGGGTTGTTCCCGCCGAACCGTTGCATACATCGATAGGAGAGCCGCGCCATGAGGTGCCGGCCACTGGCGGAGCGACACCAGCGTGTTAAATCGTTTGAGCAGTGGGCGGCGCCTTCCTGAGCGCGGCTGTTCGCGCCATATCACCGCTATCCTTGCGGATCATCGTCGGCTGGACGGGCCGGAAATCGCTGGCAGGCCATAGCAGCGCCTGCGTTTGACATGGGACGGGGAGAGACATGGAGGAACGGACCCGGCACCTGATGGAGCATCTGCCCTATCTGCGCCGATACGCCCGGGCACTGGGCGGTTCGCCGGCGCGGGGCGATGCCCTGGTGACGCGCGCTCTGGAAAGCGTTTTGGAGGACGACGACGCGACGGACGTGACCCGCCCCGCCCTCTACCGGCGTTTGAACGCGCTCTACGACGAGGAGGGAGGCGACGCCCGCCGGTCCGAGCATCCCGTCGAAGCGGCGCTCTACGCGCTGGGCGAAGCGGACCGGCGCCTGTATCTGCTCGTCAACCTGGAGGATGTGGCGCTTCCCGACGCCGCCGACATCCTGGGCATGGCGCCCGAGGATGCCGTCGATCGCCTCTCCGCGGCGCGCGAGGCGGTGCGGGCGCGGCTGACCGCCGTGATCATGATTGTCGAGGATGATGCGATCATCGCCTTCGATCTGGCGGAAACGGTGCGCGGCATGGGCCACATCGTCTGCGGCACCGCCGCGACCATGGACGAGGCGCTGTCGGTGGCGGCGGAGCACACCCCTACCCTGGCGCTGATGGACATCCGGCTGGCCGAGGGCGACAACGGCATCGAGGTGGCGCGCGAGCTGCGGCGCCAGCGCTTCCTGCCGGTGATCTTCGTCACCGCCTTCCCCGACGAGTTGACCAAGCGGGGGCTGGAGCATCTGGGGCCGGTGATCCCGAAGCCCTTCACCCGCGAGCACATCGAGCAGGCGATCACCCGCGCCGTCTTCATGCCCCAGCCGCAGGAGGCGCCGGAACCCGTGCCGCCCGCCTGACGCCGGCGGCACTCCGTCAGCGGTCCGCCGTCATCGGAAAACCACCGTCTTGCTGCCATTGAGCAGGACGCGGTGCTCGATGTGCGACTTCACCGCGCGGGCCAGCACCACGTTCTCGATGTCGCGCCCGATGGCCACGAGGTCGTCGGGCGTCGCCGTGTGGTCGACCCGCTCCGCCTCCTGCTCGATGATCGGTCCTTCGTCCAGGTTCGATGTCACGTAGTGGGCGGTGGCGCCGATCAGCTTCACGCCGCGGGTGTGCGCCTGATGGTAGGGCTTGGCGCCCTTGAAGCTGGGCAGGAACGAGTGGTGGATGTTGATGGCCCGGCCGGCCAGCCGGCCGCACAGCTCCGGCGACAGCACCTGCATGTAACGGGCGAGGACCACCAGATCGACCCGCTCCTCCTCGGCAATCTCCAGCAGCCGGCGCTCCTGCTGCGCCTTTGTCTCGGGCGTCACCGGCAGGTAATGGAACGGGATGTTGTGCCACGCGGCGAGCTGGTAGAAGTCGCGGTGATTGGAGACGATGGCCGGGATCTCGATCGGCAGCCCACCCGCCTGATAGCGGTAGAGCAGATCGTTCAGGCAGTGGCCGAACTTCGACACCAGGATGAGCACGCGCTGGCGCCGCTGCGCGTCGTGCAGCTTCCACTCCATGCGGAAGGGACCGGCGACATGCTCGGCGAAGTCACGCTCCAGTTCGGCGTGACCGGGCGCGCCCTCGGTGGCCGAAAAATGCACCCGCATGAAGAACAGACCGGACAGCCGGTCGCCGAACTGCGCGCTCTCGATGATGTTGCAGTGCCGTCCGGCCAGGAAGCCCGCCACGGCGAAGACGATGCCGACGGTGTCGGGGCACGAGACGGTGAGGATGTATTCGGCGTTCGGCGAGGTCATGGAGCGGCGATCCGTCGGGTGAGGTGCATCGGACGGCGCCTCCCCTAGCACGATCCCGGCCGTATTTCACGTGTGCATCGCGCCCGCCGCTCCCGCGCGGGTCGCGGCAATGGCGGGCGCGGGAGCGGCGGAGGCGTCGGGTCAGGCGTTCATGCCGGGATGGCGGTACACCATCGGCCCGCCGTCCTCCTTCTCCTCGCCGCCCTTCTCGGGCATCTTAGGCTGCGGCAGGGCGTAGAACATGGGCTTGTCGGGATCGTTCGACTTCTCGAACGGCAGGTTCATGGCAAGGCCGGACTTGTTCTTGTCGGCTTCCTTCATCGCCTCCTGGAGCTGCTTGGCCAGCTCCTGGTCCCAGGGCAGCTTGTAATAGCGCGGCTCGGCCGCACCTTCCATCATCAGCCACAGATAGATGCCCGCGTTCTCCTTGATCTGGGCGCCCAGCACGGTGGCCCGGTCGGTGGTGGCGCGGGCCCATTCCAGCCGCACCGGCTTCGGCTTGGACAGCAGGTCGGTCATGCCGGCATAGGCGACCGGCATGAAGCCGACCGACACCAGCACCGCGACCAGCTTGATCCAGACCCGGCGCGGCGACCAGATGGCGATGGTCGCCAGCGCGGCGGCAAGGGCGACGGCGACGGACTGCATCTCGATCAGATGGGACATCACGACTTCCTCCAGGTGCGCAGCGGGGTGGGCAGGCTGTGCACGCTGCCGGCCGTGAGTTCGCCAGTTTCCCCCAGCTTGAAACGATAGACGGTCAGCTCCTGCCCCTCGCGGTCCAGATCCACGGTGGTGGCCAGCACCTGCCGGGCCGTCTCGCCGTCCGGCCGCTTGACGCTGGTGACCACGGTCACCGGGATCGGCGTCACCATCGCCTTGTTGCGGTAGAGGTGGATGTTCACCGCATATTCGCCGGGCGGGATGCCGCGGCTGTAGGCCACCTCGTAGTTCAGCCTGGTGGGATCGGCGTTGCGGCCGAGGTCGTCACGCAGCAGGTTGAAGATGACGCCGGACTTGTTGGAATAGCCGACCGGAACGTCGCCCGGCGCGCGCACCCACAGATCCACGTCGGCGTCCAGCTCGTCGGGCCAGCGCACCTCCACCATGACGTTGCCGGGGCTGGTCATCCCCTCCGCCTGGGCGGCCGCCTTGGCCTCCGGCCGGATGTGCGGCAGGAGCAGGATGACGATCGCGACGAACCCGCACAGCGCCAGGGTGATCACATCGCGGAAGACGGTTCCCGCGTCGTCCTCGTCGAACTGGTCAAGGGCCTGCATGGCGCTCACCGACGGCGACGATCTCGGTGATCAGATTGACGGTGGCGCCCGCCAGCATGTTCACGTTGATGTTGAGCCAGATGTTGAGCACGCCGCCGACCAGCGTCGTGTAAAGCGCCACCGCCATGCCGTCGATCAGCTTGGACACCATGGGGCCGATGGCGGCCACGTCGCCGGCCTTCTCCGGATCGACGCCGGACAGCGCCATGATGAAGCCGATCACCGTGCCGATCAGGCCGAGGATGACCAGGGTGGAGGATATCTGCCGGGGCACGCCGATCCGGCTGGACAGCTTGAACTTCAGCGACGACGCGGCGATGGCGCGCGCGCCGGAGTCGCGCCCGCGGATGTCGGCCAGATAGCGCTGGGCGCGCGACGGCACCGATGGGTCGAACTCCTTGGCGAGGTTCATCTCCGTGCTGGTGCGCCAGATCTTCTGCGCGCAGACCGCGACACCGGCCAGGAAAACCACGAAGATCAGCAGGCAGAGGTGCGTGGAGTCGGATTGGATGATGGGGTCGATCAGCCCTTCGACCCAGGCGGCGGACAGCAGGGCGAAGCCGACGCTGTTGACAACCGCGAAGCGAAAGGTCAGTAGGTAGCGCTGCGAGACGAGGGAGAGACCACCGGCGGCTCCACGGGACCGGCTTCGCAGCACGGTCGGGATGGTGCCCCGCGCGTGGGGGAGGGCTTCAGCTGCGGCATCCGACATGAGCGACACTCCAGAAAACGGGCGGCTTCGGGTGCACCGTCGCAAGACGTGTGCCAAGGTTTCGTCGTCGCTCTCGCCCATTCCCTGTCCGTAGCCCCGCCGACCGTCTATGCGCTTGGTCGGTTTGGGCGTTTCGGTGCGTGACAACCCGTACGTGAACAGACTGTGCCAGCTGTCGGTGTTCTGGAAATTGCGGTGGATCAAGCCCGGGCGGAGATCTGGAAAATTTTCTGCCCGCAAATTAGGCAAACCTGCAAACCGACCTGTGCTGAGGCTGATTTTTGAGCAGAATAGGCGCGCTCACGCCCGTTTGCGCGCCATCTTCGTACTTGGCGTTGTACAATACAGCGCATCGCGTGAGCGATCGGAGTTGGCCGCCGACAGCGGGTACAACCGCCACGGGCCAGGATGGAACCGGTTGGCGGACTTTCGGAATCGGGTGCCGGGGAGTGTCGGACAGCGGACTGTCACGCGGCTGGCGAGCGAGGGCGGCGGCTGGCAAATTTCATCGATTCGACCGTCAGGCCAATCGATGCTGCAGTGCACAAGGAATGTGCCGGCCGGCCCCAAGAGACCGCAAGATGGACGGGACGCCTTTCCGCCTCAGGAACGAATGTCACAGGCCGACAAAGGAAAGCCCCTTCCCTGAGCACGCGGGAAGGGGCATCGTAGGCGCACTCCGGGTCACCGGAAGCGGCGCGTCAGACGTCGCGGTAATGTTCCAATTCGCGGCGGAGGCTGACCGCTTCCTGGCGGAGCGTGGCCAAGCGCCCGGTGTCCGGGGCGACCTTGTGCTCCTCCGCCTGAAGCTTGTCCTCGATATCGCGCTGCTCCTGCCGGATGATGTTGAACAAAGCCTTTCTCAACATCGCATCCTCCCGACCAGATGTAAGAACCCTAGACCATTTCCCAGCCATCATCAAGGAAAGTGTTGGACTGTGTCGTGCGCGCATCGGTTGGAATGCGGTCCCTCTGGCAAGGTGCGTCACCGTCCGAAGGTCTTAGCCCCGGTGCGCTTGACAGGGCTTCCTTGCACACCCATTGGTTAACAATCCGGCGCGGGCGTCGCCGTCCTGCGAACCGTCCACCACGCACAGAACCAGCCTCCGAAAGGGGAGACCGGCCAGTCATGGGCTCAGGAATGGACCGCAGGCTCTTCATACGGATCGCATGCTCGGCCTCGGCGCTGCTGGTCGCGGCCGACGCGGCTGCGGCCGATGCGCCGCGGCCGGGCAAGTCGCCACGGCGCCGTGTGGTCATGATCGACCCTGGTCATGGTGGCCGTGACCCGGGGGCCATCGGCGTTCGCGGAACCCTGGAAAAGGATGTGACCCTGGCCATCGCACGCGAGACGGCGCGCCGTCTCGATCAGCAGTTCGGCGTGCTGGCCGGCCTGACCCGGCGCGACGACCGCTTCCTGGGGCTGTCCGAGCGGGTCGCCCTGGGGCGTCGGGCCGGTGCGGACCTGTTCGTGTCGATCCACGCCGACAGCGCGCCGGCGAAGGAGGCGCGGGGCCTGTCCGCCTACACCCTGTCCGAGGAGGCGTCGGACAGCTTCGCCAGCGCGCTCGCCAAGCAGGAGAACCGGGCGGACGCCATCGGCGGGGTGGATCTCGGCGACACCAAGAAGGTGGTGCGCGACATCCTGTTCGATCTGGCCGCCCGCCACACGAAGCACGCCTCGCTGGTGGCGAAGCGGGGGCTGGTGGCCGGCGCCGGCCGCGACCTTCCCCTGCTCGAAAACCCCATGCGATCGGCCAACTTCGCTGTGCTCAAGGCGCCCGATGTCCCGTCGGTGCTGATCGAGACCGGGTTCCTCTCCAACGAGGATGACGAGGCGATCCTGCGCGATCCGAAGGCCCGTCTGCGCATCGCCGCGGTGCTGGCGCGCGAGTTGGCCGGCGTCGTTTCGCGCGATCCGTTCGCCTGAGCCCGGTGGCTCCGGATCTCGCGAGTGCAGCATAGTTGCATCACCCACAGGCAAAAGAATGAAACCCACAGAATCCCGTTGCAAAGGACCGTCCGGCACGATTTCGTCCCGCCGCTCGCCATGGTGGCGAATGGCGGAATGGAGGCTGGCGGTGTCGATGGCGGGGCGTTGTTGGGCGGCGGCAGGGCTTGCCGTTTTGGCCCTCGGAACGGCCGGCTGTGCCCCGCTGGTGATCGGCGGGGCGGCGGCGGGTGGTGCCGCGGTCGCCTACACGGAAGAGCGCGGGATCAGCGGCTTCGCCTCCGACGCCGAGATTCAGGCGAAGATCAACAATCTCTGGTTTCAGCACTCGATGGATATGCACAGCCGTCTCGACATGACCGTCGACCAGGGGCGGGTGCTGCTGACCGGCAAGGCCAAGGACGCGCAGATGCGCCTCGACGCCGTGCGGCTCGCCTGGCAGGCCGATGGCGTGAAGGAAGTGATCAACGAGATCCAGATCGACAATGAATCGGGAATTCTGGATTCGGCACGCGACACCTGGATCAGCACGCAGCTGCGTGGCCGTCTCACCTTCGACAAATCCATCCACTCGCAGAACTTCAGCATCGATACGGTCAACGGCGTTGTCTATCTGATGGGCGTGGCGAAGAGCCAAGAGGAGCTCGACCGCGCGATCAACCACGCGCGCTCCGTCGCCAACGTCCAGCGGGTGGTCAACTACGTGCGCGTGATCGGCTAGAGGTCATCCGGAACCGCCATGGCACCGACCGTCGCCCTCGCCCGCCGCTTCGCGGCCGCCCTGCTCGCGGCGGTGCTGCTGGCGTGCGCGCCGCCGGTCCTGGCGCAGGATACCGGACCCGCGAACCGGCTGTTCGTTCAGGCGATGCAGCTTCTCCGGCAGGCCGACCAGACCTACGACATCGCCGAGGAGAGCCGGCTGCTGAAGGACGCGGACAAGCTGCTGACCGAGGTCATCACCAAATACCCGGACAGCGCGCTCGCCGTGCAGCTCGTCACCAACCAGTTCGTCGGTGATTTCGACTTCTTCGAGTTCCGCAGCCGCATCCGGGCGCTGGTCTGCAACGAGCCGCAGACGTCGCTGTGCTTCCTGCACCGCATCGGCGAGCTGCTGCCACCGGTCGAGACACCGATCACCACGGCCCGTTGGGATTGGCTGTCGCTGGCGGTGGGTTACCAGCAGCTTGGTGACACCGGGCGCGCCAAGGAGATTATCGCCCCCTTCGTCAGTGCGGTGCGGCGCGGCGCCGTGGCCGATTCCTCCGGACAGGACCTGTTCGTCGCGCGCGCCCTGTCGCTGATGGGGCAGATCCCGCTGGCGCTCGAGATCACCCGGCAGATCGCCGATTGCTCGACGCGCGTCTACAACCTGTCCGACATCGGCAAGGCCGCCCTGTGGAAGGGCGACGCCGCCGCCGCCGCCAGCCTGGCGGAGGAGGCGAACAAATACGCCTCGGCCAACCGCTGCACCTGGGAACTGGGCCTCGTGGCGCAGGCTCTGCTGCGCGCCGGCCGCGAGCCGGAGGCGCGGACCCTGTTCCTGAACACGGTGGAGACGCAGTTCTCCAAGTTCCGCGAGACCAAGGCCGACTGCTGCCCGCCCGAGCTGGCCGTCGCCGCCGCCGAGATGGGCGAGCCCAATCTGGCGCTGGGTCTGTTGCGCACCGTGCAGGACGAGAATCCCTGGACCATTCCGGCGGTGCTCGGCCGTCTCGCCCGCCGCGGCGAGACGGCGCTGACGCTGGCCTACGCGGAGGAGGTGCCCGACGTCGATGTGCGCGGCGAAGCGTTCGCCGAGCTGATCGAGGCCGCGCTGAAACGCAACGAGCGCGCGGTGGCGGAGGATCTCTACCGCCGGCTCGGCCGGCTGGTAGAGGAGGCGCAGGGCCGCCGGCCGGGCCTGCTGGCGCAGCGTGCCAAGACCCAGCGCCTGATGTACGCCGACGACCGCTGGCGCCAGACCTTCATGGCGGCCATCGGTGCGGCGGAGCGGGCCAGCAATTTCGTGCGCCGCGACATCGGGGCGCCGCTGCTGGCGGCACTGGTGAAGATCGAGACCGGCCTGCCGATGCTGGACTGAGCTCGGACCGGATCGAACCCGCGCGCTGCAACAAAAGCTTGGTTTGCGCCGCCGGCGACCGCCGCGGCATGGTGCTCCGCCTGCAATCCCAAGGGATCGAGACGATGAGCACCGACGCGTTCCGGGAATACAACGTGCTGTTCCTCTGCGCCCACAATTCGGCCCGCAGCATCATGGCCGAATGCGCGCTGCGGCGCTGGGGCAACGGGCGCTTCCATGCCTATTCCGCGGGCAGCCACCCGGCGGAAGCGCCGAACCCGCTGGCGCTCGCCATCCTCAAATCCTACAACTTCAAGACCGACCACCTGCGCAGCAAGAGCCTGGAGGAGTTCCTCGCCGACGATGCGCCGCGGATGGATTTCGTCTTCACCGTCTGCGAGACGCTGGCGGGCGAGAACTGCCCCACCCTTCCCGGCCATCCGCTGACCGCCCACTGGCCGATCGAGGACCCGACCCGCACCGAAGGAACGGAGGAGAAGCGCCTGCGCGCCTTCCGCCGCGCCTATGTGGAGATCGAGACCCGCTGCAAGATCTTCGCGAGCCTGCGGGTCGAGAGCCTGGACAATTTGACGCTCCAGTCCAGCCTGAACCTGATCGGCCGGCACCAAGCCGCCCCAGGTGAGGTGGACGCCACGGCCTGACGGCGAAGGTTGCGTTCGCCGTTGCGGCAGCGACCGATCCTTGCGATCCGCGGTTTTCGGCGTTGACGTAGATCAATGCCGCCGCGGACCCGGGTCGGCGAAATAACCCCACGCGCAGTGCGATCAAATACCCACAAATTTTTAATGGGTATGTTCCCCGCCCACCGGGCCAGCCGGCGGTGCGGAACGGTCGCCGCGATCGTCGTGTCCGGCAGCGGGTGCCGGTCGCGGGGAACGCCTGGGATTGGGGGGAAAAATGCCCGACGGATACGTGGATGCGAACGCCGAACCGTTCACCGGTCTCGACGACTATGAAGGCGCGCTCGGCGGTCTGACGCGGCGCGATTTCCTGCGTTACTGCACCGGCATCGCGGCGACGCTCGGCCTGTCGCCGGCGCTTGGCGTGGACATCGCCAACGCGGCCGTGGCGCAGGCGGCGCGCCCCACGGTGATCTGGCTGTCGGGCTCGGCCTGCACCGGCTGCACCGAGACGCTGCTCCGCACCAACCACCCCACCCTGGAAACCCTGATCCTCGACACGATCTCGCTGGATTACAACGAGACGCTGTCGGCCGGCGCCGGGCACCAGGCGGAGAACTGGAAGCTCCAGGCCATGAAGGCCAACTGGGGCAAATACATCATGGTGACCGACGGCGCCGTGCCGATGGGCAACGGCGGCGTCTACTGCAAGGTCGCCGGCAAGACCTACCTGGAAGCGGTGAAGGAGTGCGCGGCGGGGGCGGCCGCGGTGATCTCCATCGGCTCCTGCTCCTCCTGGGGCGGCTGGCCCTCCACCGGCCCCAACCCGTCGGGTGCGGTCGGTCTGAAGGACGTGATCAAGGACAAGCCGGTCGTCTCCATCCCCGGCTGTCCGCCCAACCCCTACAACTTCCTGTCGCTGGTTCTGCATTTCGTCACCTTCGGCAAGCTGCCGGAGCTGGACGAGAAGAACCGGCCCAAATTCGCCTATGGCCGCCTGATCCACGAGAACTGCGAGCGCCGCCCGCATTTCGACGCCGGCCGCTTCGCCATCGAATTCGGCGACTTCGGCCACCGCCAGGGCTGGTGCCTGTACAAGCTCGGCTGCAAGGGGCCGGAGACCTACGCGAACTGTCCCTCCATCGGCTTCAACGACGTGGGCCAGGGCACATGGCCGGTGGGCACCGGACACCCCTGCTTCGGCTGCACCGAGCAGGGCGTGGGCTTCACCAAGAGCATCCATGAGCTTGCGACACTGAAGTCGGTCAGCCCGCCCAACAGCTACCCGGCCGTGGCGGTGGACAAGGGCGAGGGGCTGTCGGCCGGTGCCGCCGCCGTGATCGCCGGCATCACCGGGGCGGCCGTCGGTGCCGGTGCGGTGATCGCCGGCCGGCTTGGCAAGCAGGACAAGGCGGACGCCGCCTCCGATAAGGAGTGAGGTCCATGGCCCTGTCCCGCCGCAACTTCCTGCGCAAGGCCGCGACGGGTGGCGCCGCGGCCGCCGCCGCGGCCTGCACCGCCGTCACCGCGGCACCGGAGGCGAACGCCCTTCAGCGCCCACCCAAGCCGATGCCGCCCGACGCCGTCGGCCTGCTCTACGACAGCACGCTGTGCATCGGCTGCAAGGCCTGCATGACCGCGTGCAAGGAGTCGAACGGCCTGCCGAAGGAGATCAACGCCGACGCCCAGCCCTGGAACGAGGGCACCTGGGACAGCCCGGTCGAGCTGTCGGCCAAGACCTTCAACATCATCAAGTGCTTCACCGATGGTGCCGCGTCGGAGAAGGACCGCGAGAAGGACGGCTTCGCCTTCATCAAGCGCCAGTGCATGCATTGCGCCGATCCGTCCTGCGTGTCGGTGTGCCCGGTGTCGGCGATGACCAAGAACGCGACCACGGGCATCGTCAACTACAACCCCGACGCCTGCATTGGCTGCCGCTACTGCGTGCTGTCCTGCCCCTTCGGTGTGCCGAAGTACGATTACGACGATCCCTTCGGCAAGATCGGCAAATGCGAGCTGTGCAGCCACCGGCTCGCGGAATCCAAGCTGCCGGCCTGCGCCGACGTCTGCCCCACCGGCGCCACCCTGTTCGGCCGCAGCGAGGATCTCCGCAAGGAGGCGCACCGTCGCGTCGCGCTGAAGGCCGGCGAGCGGACCGAACACCCGCGCGGCGACATCGGCGGCACGGTCGGCGGCCAGCGGCCGGGGCACGAGGCCACCGTCCACGCCGTCTACCAGCCGCACATCTATGGCGAGACGGAGCTGGGCGGGACCCAGTGCCTGGCGGTGTCGGCCGTGCCCTTCGACAAGCTGAACCTGCCCACCAACGTGCCGGAGTACGGCTACCCGACCCTGTCAGAGGGCATCCAGCACACGCTCTACGCCGGCATGGTGGGACCCGCGGCGGTCTTCGCCGGGCTGGCCTGGCTCGCCCACCGCAACGCCAAGGACCATCCGGAGGAGTGACGTCATGTCCGCTCACGCTCACACGCCGCTGGGTGGCCGGCTGTTCACCCTGCCCTTCCTGATCTGCCTCGCCCTGGTCGCGGTGGCCGCTTCCGTCCTGGTGGAACGCTACCAGTATGGGCTGGGTGCCGTGACCAACCTGTCCGACGGATATCCGTGGGGCATCTGGGTCGCCGTCGACATCGTGATCGGCACCGCCTTCGGCTGCGCCGGCTACGTGATGGCGCTGCTCGTCTACATCCTCAACCGCGGCCAGTACCACCCGATGGTGCGCCCGGCTGTCCTGGCCAGCCTGTTCGGCTACGGCCTCGCCGGCATCGCGGTGCTGGTGGATCTGGGCCGCTACTGGAACTTCTGGCACCTGCTGGCGCCCTGGTACGCGCAGCCCAACTCGGTGATGTTCGAGGTCGGCCTGTGCGTTGCCGCCTACTCCACCGTGCTGGTGATCGAATTCGCCCCCGCCTTCCTGGAACGCTTCGGCATGGCGAAGGCGAAGGCCGCGCTCAACAAGGTGCTGTGGGTGTTCATCGCGCTGGGCGTGCTGCTGCCGACCATGCACCAGTCCTCGCTCGGCACCATGATGGTGATCGTCGGGCACAAGCTGTCGCCGCTGTGGCAGACGCAGCTGCTGCCGGTGTTCTTCCTGGCGACCGCGGTGCTGATGGGTTTCGCCATCGTGGTGTGGGAGGCGGTGCTGTCCAGCCTGAGCTTCCGTCGTCCGCAGGAGACGCCGATGCTGCGCAAGCTGGCCGGCATCATGGCGGTGCTGGGGCTGGGCTTCCTGACCCTGCGGCTGGTCGATCTGCTCGTGCGCGGCCAGCTCGGCACCGCCTTCGGCGGCCCGCTGTCCGGCATGTTCTGGAGCGAGACGCTGTTGCTCGCGGCCGGCTCGCTGATCCTGCTGCCCAAGGCCAACCGGGGGCGGACGCGGGCGCTGTTCGTCGCCTCCTCGCTGCTGCTGGCGGGCGGCATCCTCTACCGGCTGAACGTCTACCTCGTCGGCTTCACGCCGGCGGTCGGGCCCTGGCACTACTTCCCGTCGGTCAAGGAAATCATGGTCACCGTGGGCATCTTCGCGTTGGAGGTCGCTCTGTACCTCGTCTTCGTGAAGACGCTGCCGGTCATGCACGCCACCAACGCCGTCCAACCCAAGCACGGCTGAGTTTAGGAGGAAACCAACATGGCTCAGCGAGTCGTCGTCGATCCGGTCACCCGCATCGAGGGCCATCTGCGGGTGGACTGCGAGGTGGACGGTGGCAAGGTCACCAAGGCCTGGGCGTCGGGACAGATGTGGCGCGGGATCGAGCTGATCCTGCAGGGCAAGGACCCGCGCGACGCCTGGGTGTTCGCCCAGCGCATCTGCGGCGTCTGCACCACCGTGCACGCCATCACCTCGGTGCGCGCGGTGGAGAACGCGCTGAAGCTGGAAATCCCGCTGAACGCGCAGTACATCCGCAACCTGATCCAGGGCGCGCACGGCGTGCACGACCACATCGTGCATTTCTATCACCTGTCGGCGCTGGACTTCGTGGACATCACCTCGGCCCTGAAGGCCGATCCGGCAGCCACGGCGAAGCTGGCGAACAGCCTGGCCGACTGGACCAACAATTCGGTGCAGGACTTCGCGCAGGCTCAGAAGCGGCTGGCGGCATTCGTCTCCACCGGCCAGCTCGGCATCTTCGGGTCGGGCTACTGGGGCCACCCGGCGATGATCCTGCCGCCGGAGGCCAACCTGATGGCCGCCACCCACTATCTCCAGGCGCTCGACTACCAGCGGCGCATGAACAAGGTGGTGGCGATCCTCGGTTCCAAGACACCGCACATCCAGAACATGGCGGTCGGCGGCGTCTCCAACCCGATCAACATGGACAGCCAGTCCACGCTGACGCTGGAGAAGCTGATGTATGTGAAGCAGCTCATCGACGAGGTGGGCAGCTTCATCCACAACGTCTATCTGCCGGACGTGGCCGCCATCGGCGCGCTCTACGCGGACTGGACCGCCTATGGCCGCGGTGTGGTCAACTACTTGTCGATCCCCGACATGCCCATCGACACCAAGGGCACCCAGTTCGCCCTGCCGTCGGGCTATGTGGACAACGGCGACCTGACCAACGGCTTCACCGCGGTGAAGGACTTCCACGACCCCTACTTCGAGAAGGGCGTGAAGGAGAGCGTCAAGCACTCCTGGTACCAGGGCGGCAAGGGCCCGCTGCACCCCTACGACGGCGAGACGATCCCCAACTACACCGACTGGCAGGACGAGGGGAAATACTCCTGGATCAAGTCGCCGACCTTCTACGGCAAGCGCGCGCAGGTCGGCCCGCTGGCGAATGTGCTCGGTCTCTACGCAGCCGGCCATGAACGCACCCGCTTCTGGGTTCACGCGGTGCTCGACAAGGTGTCGGCCATCGCCGGGACCAAGGTGGGGGTGGACGCGCTGCACTCCACCATCGGCCGCCACGCCGCCCGCGCGGTCCGCTGCGTGGTGCTGTGGGAGGAGATCGGCAACCAGTGGACCCGGCTGATGGAGAACATCGCCAAGGGTGACACCACGACCTGGAACAAGCCGGTGTTCCCGAAGGGCGAGATCCGCGGCTTCGGCTTCCACGAGGCGCCGCGCGGCATGCTGTCCCACTGGGCGGTGATCGAGAACGGCAAGATCAAGAACTACCAGGCCGTCGTGCCCACCACCTGGAACGCCGGCCCGCGCGACGAGGACGACCAGATTTCCGCCTACGAGGCGGCGCTGCTGGACAACCCCGTGGCCGTGGCCGACCAGCCGCTGGAGATCATCCGCACCCTGCACTCCTTCGATCCGTGCCTCGCCTGCGCGGTGCACCTGACCGACACGGAGAGCCGGAACACCTATCAGGTCAAGGTGAGCTGACGATCCCGTACGTGGGTGGCGCCGGAGCCTGCGCAGCACAGCCCCGGTGCCCCCACCCTCTCCTCCCGACACAGGTATTCCCCATGTCCATTCTTGTCCTCGGTCTCGGCAACATCCTGCTTCAGGACGAGGGCATCGGCGTCCGCGTCGTGGAGGCGTTGGAGGCTGCGTGGGAGATGCCGGACGGCGTGACCGTGGTGGACGGCGGCACCGCCGGCATGGACATGCTGGACACCATCGCCGGCTACACGCACATGGTGGTCGCCGACGCGGTGAAGACCGGCGCGCCGGCCGGAACCATCGTCCTGCTCCGCGGGGAGGAGGTGCCGGCCTTCTTCCGCGGCAAGCTGTCGCCGCATCAGGTCGGCCTGTCCGACCTGCTCGCCACCCTCGCCCTCCAGGACGAGGCGCCGGAGACGGTCACCCTCGTCGGCTGCGTGCCTTATGGCATGCGGACCAGCCTGGACATGACGCCCGAGATGGCCGCGAAGGTGCCGGAGATGGTGGATCTCGTGGTGGGCGAGTTGCGTCACCTGGGCGCGGACCCGAAACCGCGGGAGTGATCGACGGGCGGCGTCGGGTCAGTCCGAACCAGCCGGGGCCATCAGGTCGCCGAGCTTGGCGAACAGGTAATCCAGGTCCTCCGTCGCCAGATCCTCGTACTGCGTCAGGATGCGCTCGATCACGCGGCGGCGATGCCGCTCCAGGTCGCGCTCCTCCCCGTCGTACGGGGTCTCCTTGAGCACGTCGATGGCGATGCGGCAGGCCGGCAGCAGCTCCTTCGGCAGTTTGGCGCGGTCGTAGATGCTTTTCAGCCCCAGCCGCCCGGCATCGTGGATCAGCAGCCGCGCGTTGGTCAGCGGCACATTCCCCAGATGGGCCATCGCCGCCTCGAAGAAGGCGACGTCGCCAGTGCAAAGCGCGCGCACCAGAAGCGACGCGTTGAGCCGCCCGTTGCGCGCAAGCTGCGCCACCAGACGCTCCAGCGCCACCTCGTCGTTCTGCCCGGTCAGCAGCGTGACGGTCGCCCGCTCGCGGCTCTGCAGGATGACGTCGGCCGCGACCTGGGCCGGCAGCTCGTGATGGCTGACCAGATAGGTCTGGAGCTTCTCCGACACCACGGCGACCAGCCGTTCCGCCACCGTGATCGGCAGCTTGGAGCGGTGCACCAGCGGCTCCTGCACCGCCGGGCTGTGGCCGAAGCGGTCGATGACGCGCCCAAGTGTTCCCTCACCCAGCTCCGCCCCCTCGTTGGCGACGAGGGCCGCCACGGCGCCTTCCGACCCGGTTTCGATCAGCGCGTCGGCAACGCCGGACGACACCTCCGGCCGCTGGGCGATGGCGGTGTGCTTGGCGTCCGTGCCGGAGCGGATGATCTCCACGAGGTCGGCGTCGGTCAGCACGCGCGATACGCTGAGGATGGGGATCGCCACCGCCTCCACGTCGCGCGCCATGGTCAACGCCACATCGCGCGGCAGGGCCGGATTGGCTTTCAGGTTCTCCGCCAGCGATTGTCGGACACGCAGGACGGCGTCGCGCGCCATCATGCGGATGATTTCCTCGGCGAGCTTCCGTTCAGACTCCGTCAGCGCGCTGCCATCGAACTGACGCGCCACCTTGGCGGCGAGTTCCGCGCGCGTCGCCGGAGACGGATCCGTCAACAGACGCGTGACGTCATCCTTGGACAGTTGCTCCGACATGGACGCGTACCCTTCCCCCCCAACGTCCCGAGCTGGCCGCCGGGGAACGAACTCTTCAGCCAAGCATCATCCACAAGGGTTGCGCCTTAGTTAACGCCCACCCGACTGCGGCTATTCGCCGGCGAACCGGGCCTGCCCGGTCGCGAAAAACGGGCGCCGGCGCGAGCCGCGAAGCGCCATCGTCACCTGCTCGATCTGGTCGTCCACGTTGATCGACCGCTGCGACGTCACCTCCAGATCGCGATCTTCGTAGACATTGCCGTCCGGGCGTTCAGCTGCCCGGCGCGCGATCACGCGGTCGCGCTCCTCAAGGAGTTCGATGATCTGGGGACGGAACAGGCGGACCAGCGCGGTGATCCAGCGGTTGGTCGCCCAGGATGGCCGGGCGTGATCGATGACGAAACCGTCCAGCATGCGCACCACATCGGCCGCAACGTACCAGGTCTCGCCGGTCACCCAACGGTTGGTGGTGAACAGGCGCACCGGCGCGCCGGCCGTGTCCATGGCGACGCCGATCAGGTGCGACAGCGCGTCGTTATCGCCGGGCGGCGGCTGATAGTCGGTCAGCGGCGCCGGGGCGATCCCGGAGGGCATGCCCAACGGGCGGAGGAAGGTGTGGAAATGGCCGTGGTCACCCGCGGGCCGCTCGTCCTCCGGGTGGCAGTGGTAGTAGTACTGCGCGTGGTACTCGGCGTCGTAGACGTCGCCCGGGGGGTAATGGCGCCATTCATAGAGCGTGCCGTTGCCACGCAGGAGCTCACCCACCACCGTGTCGCCGGTCTTGGCGAGCACCCGCCGGCAGGTGCGCACCTCGCTCCCGGCCTCAGCCAGCGCCTGGAGTTCCTCTCGGGGCAGCGCGCTCAGATCGCCCATCGGTCATCCCAACCCATGCGACAAGATGCCCTAAACGTTATGAGGATTTGCGGATGCCGACAAGCCCTCCGGCGCCTCATCGAAGGGCGAACACCCCCGTCACGACGAGGCGCGCTTGACGGCATTGCCGGTGCGCAGCGTCCATTCCACGACGCGCTTCATCACCTTGCCCAGCGCCTCGTCGAAGGCGGCGACCACGGCCGGGAAACCGGGGCCGGCGATGGGCTCCACCGCGTCGAAGGTCTCCCCCGCCTCGATGGTGCGGCGTGGCATGGCCACCAGCTTCGTCACGATGCGCACATGCACCCGGTCCGGATACCGATCGTTGCTCGCGGAATACTCGGCCTGGAAGTCGCGCAGGTCGGTCTTCAGCACGAAATCCGACCGCAGCCCGACATTCTCCCGCCCCACCGACACGATGCGCCGGCTGTCCTCGAAGGATTGGATCAGCAGGCTCTGCACCATCGCCGGGGAACGGTCGGTCCACGACACTTCGGCGAAGTAATCGAGCGCGGTCTGGTTGCGGATCACCGCCACCCGCGGCGTGTCGAGGCCTGCCGTCGCGACGGGAAGCTCGACCAGGAGCTGCCAGTTCGCCTTGGGCAGCCCCGGCTCGAAGGTCGTTTTGGGGGTCAGGGTGAAGAGGGCCGGCGGGGTGGGCGTCAGCGCCGTGCAGCCGCCGGCCGCGCTCGCAGCGCCGAGCGCCAGGAAACCGCCGAGCGCCGTGCGGCGCGCCAGCCGCCGCCGCGGGTCAGTCGTCAGAACCGTCATCGTCCACGCACCTGCACACCTTGGTTCGTACCGCCGAACAGGAAGCTCGACGGATCATTCTCGATCCGTGTGATCACCCGCGAGAGCTGTCCGGACAGATCGCGAAGCTGGGTGATCAGCAAGGTCAGTTCATACAGCCCGGTGGCGGTGAAGTCGCGCACGGGTTCCCGGTTCTCGGTCACGAAGCCGGTGAGCTGGGCGGTCGCCTGGCGCAGGCTGTCGCTCAGTGTCTTCACGCTGCCGTCCAGCGTCCCCAGGGTCTGGCGCGCCTGCGCCATGGTGGGGCCGAGGTCGGCGGTGGCGCCGTCCAACGAGGTCGCCAGCCCCGCGACCGCCGCCATGGTGGCGCGCGCCTGCTGCAAGGTGCCGTCGAGACCGACCGAGGCGCGGGCCAGCTCGTCGGACACGGTCTTCACGTTGGCCAGCGTGCCGGTGATCGCCGCTTGGTTCTCGGGCCCAAGCAGACCGGCCACCTTCTCCGTCACCTCCACCACACGGGCCAGAAGCTGCGGGGCCGCGTCCACCACCTCCGCCAGGGTGGACGGGCGCGACGGGATCACCGGAATGCCGGAGGTGGATCCCTTCAGCCGTTCGCTCATCGCGGTGCCGCCGGAAATCTGAACGTAGGCGCCGCCGGTAAGTCCCTGCACCTCCAGCGAGGCGATGCTGTCCGTCTTGATCGGCGTGCCCTCCTGCACCTGGATCGTGGTGCGGACGCGCGTGACGTTGTCGGGGTCGAGCCGCACGTCGGTCACGGTGCCCACGGGAAGGCCGCGGTAGCGCACCGGGCTGCCCTGCTGCAGCCCGGTCACCGAGCCGGAGAACTGCACGTAATAGACGTCGCGCTTCTCCTCCAGCTGGATTTTGGCGATCCATATGGTGAAGACGAAGAGGCTGGCGAGCAACGCGAGCACGAAACTGCCGACGAGGATGTAGCTGGCGCGGGTTTCCATGGTGGCCTCAGCTTTCGGCCCGGCGTGCGGCGCGGCCGCGCGGCCCGTGGAAATACTCGTGGATCCAGGGGTGTGGGTCGTCCAGCAGCTCCGCCAGCGTGCCGACGCGGATCTTCTTGTCGATCAGCACGGCGATGCGGTCGCAGATCGACGTCAGGCTGTCGAGGTCGTGGGTCACCATGCACACGGTCAAACCGAGGCTCCGTTGCAGATTCCGGATGAGCTGGTCGAAGGCCGCGGCACCGATGGGGTCCAGCCCCGCCGTCGGCTCGTCCAGGAACAGGATGTCGGGGTCGAGCGCCAGCGCGCGGGCAAGGCCGGCCCGCTTGCGCATGCCGCCCGACAATTCCGACGGGTATTTGCGGCCGGCGTTGGGCGGCAGGCCGGCCATGCCGATCTTCACCCGCGCGATCTCCGACGTCAGCTGCGGCGGCAGGTCGGTGTGCTCCTTCAGCGGGACCATGACGTTCTCCGCCACGGTCATGGAACTGAACAGCGCGCCGTCCTGGAACAGCACGCCGGTGCGCGCCTGGACGGAAATGCGCTCGGAGTCGGAAAGACGTTCCATGTCGTGGCCCAGCATCTCCACCCGCCCGGCGGCGGGGTGGATCAGCCCCAGGATCTCCTTCAGCAACACGGACTTCCCGGTGCCGGACCCGCCGACGATGCCGAGAACCTCGCCACGGCGCACGTCGAGGTCGAGCCCGTCGTGCAGCACCTGCGGTCCGAAGCGGGTGACGAGGCCACGGACCCGGATGACGAAGTCCCCCTCCGACGATGAAGGGGCATCGGGTGCCGGATGCCGGGCGGTCTGGTCGTCGGGTGCCATGGCCGATCCCGTCACAAGCCGAAGAAGGAGAAGGCGACCGAGAAGAGCGCGTCCATCACGATCACCAGGAAGATGGACTCCACGACCGCCTTGGTGGTCAGCCGGCCGACGCTTTCAGCACTTCCCGACACCTTCAGCCCCTCGTAGCAGCCGACCATGGCGATGACGAGCGCGAATACCGGCGCCTTCACCATGCCCACCACGAAATGGTTGATGGTGACGGCACCGTGAAGCTGCCGGATGAACTGCCCGAAGGAGATGTCGAGCACGGCCCAGCTCATCACCGCCCCGCCGAACAACCCCATGATGTTGGAATAGAAGGCCAGCAGCGGCATGCTGATGATGAGCGCCAGGGCGCGTGGCAGGACCAGCAGTTCCACCGGATCCAGGCCCAGGGTGCGGATCGCGTCCACCTCCTGGTTCACCTTCATGGTGCCGATCTGGGCGGTGAAGGCGGAGCCGGAGCGCCCGGCGACGATGATGGCGGCGATCAGGATGCCGATCTCGCGCAGGATCGAGACGCCCAGCAGGTTGACGACGAACAGCTCGGCCCCGAAACGGCGAAGCTGGTCGGCCCCCTGGAAAGCCAGCACCACGCCGATCAGGAAGGACAGCAACCCGAGGATGGGCAGAGCGTTCAGGCCGGTCTGCTCGATGTGGAACATGACCGACTTGGCCCGCAACCGGCCGGGATGGAGCACCAGCCTCGCCACCGCCACCGTCATCAGGCCGAGGAAGTTGACCAGCTCCAGCGCCCCATGTCCCATGGCGACGGTGGCGCGCCCCGTGCGCTCGACCATGGCGGTGATGAGGTGCTGGCGCTCCGGTTCCACCGGCACCGCGCAACCGGTGCCACGCACCGCGTCGAACAGGGCGGCATGGGCGGGGCGGACGCCCGTGACGTCCACGGCGTGTCCTTCGGCCTTCAGCCGGTCGGCCAGCCGGGCAAGCAGATAGGCGCCGACGGTGTCGAGCGCGTCGACCTTCGACAGGTCGATGCGGATCGCCGCCGCCGCACCATCCGGCCGCAGCGCTTCCAGCCGGTCGCACAGGCGGGGGGCGCCGCGCAGGTCCCACCGCCCGCCGGCAACGACGGCCAGCGCTCCCGCCCCGTCGGAATCGGTTTCGACCCACGCCTCCTGGGGCTCCATCCGCCCTGCCTCTCCCAGCACCACGCGTCCCATCCGAGCAAACCTCGTTCAACCCTGCCGCAGGGTCAACGCATCGCATCCACATTAGGCCCGATTTGCGGTAAACGGATGACGATCTACGGGGAATCGATCCCGTATCCTGCGACCGTTCCCATAGGACCAGCACGCCATGAACCTGAAGGACCATATCCGGGGCATTCCGGATTTTCCGAAACCGGGCATTCTCTTCTACGACATTTCGCCGCTGCTGGCCCATGCGGAGGCGTGGCAGGTGGCCATCGAGCGGCTCGCCGACGCCATCCGGCCCCACAAGCCCGACCTGCTGGTCGGCATCGAGTCGCGGGGTTTCCTGGTCGCGGCACCGCTGGCGCTGACCTTGGGAACGGGCTTCGTCATGGTGCGCAAGCACGGCAAGCTGCCGGGCGACAAGGTCGCGCACAGCTATGATCTGGAATACGGTACCGACACCATCGAGATCCAGTCCGACGCCGTGAAGCCGGGCCAGCGGGTGGTGGTGCTGGACGACCTGCTCGCCACCGGCGGCACCATGGCGGCGGCGATCCGCCTGTTGCAGCAGGTGGGAGCCGACGTGCGCGCCGCCGCCTTCCTGATCGAACTGAACTTCCTGCAGGGACGCGACCGGATCGGCGTGCCGGCCACGTCGCTGATGGCCTATGACGAGTAACGGTCGGCTTCTGACCGCGAGAGTATGATGGCGCGGACGCCCGCCGCCCACGCCGCAGGCGTCCGCCTAATATTTGTGCACCGAAGACACCGCGGAGCCGGCTTTCCGGCATGTTCGCCTCTGGCATGAGCCTTGCCAGATCGTCGGGCATGCCCGTTGCTCCGAACATGCGATGATCGATCTCCTGGATTCGGCGTCCCCCCTGCCGACACCGCTGCCAGTCCGCCCGCCGGAGACGGTGTCCATGCGCACCCGCGACGGCTTGCGGCTGGACGCCGACATGCATCGGCCGGACGGGCCCGGAAGCTGGCCGGTGCTGCTGATGCGGGTGCCGCACGGGCGGCGGGCCGCCCTGTCCACCCATTACGCGCACCCCCGCTGGTACGCCGCCCACGGATTCGTGGTCGTGGTGCAGGACGTGCGCGGTACCGGCACATCCGAAGGCCGCTTCCGCCCCTTCGAGTCGGAAAGGGATGACGGGGCCGACGCCGTGGCCTGGGCCGCGTCCCTTCCCGGCTCGTCCGGCGCGGTGGGCATGATGGGCTGTGGCTACGCCGGCATGGCGCAGCTCCTGGCGCTCGCCGCGGCGCCGCCGGCGCTGAAGGCGGTGGCTCCGGCGCTGGCGGGGTGGGACGTCTATGAGGATTGGGCGTATGAAGGCGGCGCCTTCCGCGTCGCGGCTGTCATGCGCATGGCCCTGCGCCACGCCGCCGAGTCGGCACGGCGCGTGGACGATGGAACCGCCTACCGCGCGCTGGCGGAAGCGGCGGCACGGCTGCCGACCGACGACGAGATCCCGTCACGCCCGAAGATCCTGCGCGACTATGGCCGCTACACCCATTACGACGACTGGCTGACCACGCCGGTCCCCGGCGGATACTGGGACGGGCTGTCGCCTCGTGCCGCACTGGCCGACTCGCCGCCGGACGTGGCGATCCTCCAGATCGGCGGGTGGTTCGACCACCGGCTGGCCGGCACATTGGACGCCCACGCCGCATGGTCGCCGCGCATCCCCTGCGGGCTGCTGGTCGGTCCCTGGGGAGAGGACGGATGGGCCGGCGGTGGCGCGGCGGTCGATGTGGACCGGCTGCACGCCGCGTGGTTCGGCCGCGTGTTGCGCGCCCTGCCCTTGCCCGACCACAGGCCGGTGCAGCTCTACGATCTGCTGGCCCGCCGCTGGTCCAGCGCGGATCCCTGGTCCGCGGGCCGGCCTGTTGTGCTGCATCTGGGAACGGGCGGGCTGGCCGATCGCTGGCCGGGCAGCGGGCGGCTCGGGAACGCACCGGACGCGCCGGGCCTGGATGTGGTGGTTCATGATCCCTGGTCACCGGTACCGGCCCTGGGCGGCCATGGCAGCCCCGCGGACGGGCTGGCGGATCGTGCCGCACTGGACCGCCGGCCGGACGTCGCCTGCTACACCATGGATGCAGTAGTCCACCCCGTGACGTTGTGCGGCGGGGTTGCGCTGGAGCTGTGGGTCGAGGCCGACGCGCCGTCATTCGACGTCAGCGCCGTGCTTTCCGCGGTGATGCCGGACGGTCGCTCCCTGCACCTGACCCGTGGCCACGCGCGGGTGGAGCCGGGCACATCGACCCGGCCGCTGACGATCCCCATGCGCGCCACCTGCGCCACCCTGCCGGCCGGCAGCGCGCTGCGGCTGAGCCTGGCCGGGGCCTGCTATCCCGCCTGCCCGGTCAACCCCGGAACCGGTGCGGAGCCGGGCGAGACCCGTCAGGTCGATGCGCAGCCCATCACCATGCTGATCCACAGCGGCCGGGACCGCCCGTCGCGGGTGACGGTCACCGTCACGGACGGCTGACCGGCTCCGGCTCCTCCTCCCGTCCGGCCAGGGAGCCCGCGGCCCCGACGAGGCAGACATCCAGGCTCTGGTTCAGCAGCCCCATCATCACGTCGCGGAAGGGCGTCTTGTCGCCGACCGACCAGGCCCGTTGCATGGTGTCGAAATAGGCGTCCCGGTCGGTCTCCCGCACCACCACCGGCGGATAGCCCGCGCGGTTGAGGATGAGATTGCCGAGAAGCAGTGCGACCGTGGCGTTGCCGTCATCGAAGGGGCGCACGGCCATCATCCGATGGTGCGCCTCGAACGCGGTATCAGGGCTGGGCTCCGCCCGCCGGAGCCAGCCGCTGAGCGCCGACATGGAGACGCGCACCTTGGCCGGATCCGGAGAGGCGCCGGCGCTGACGTCCTTCAGTGGGCCATCGCGATAGCGGCCGGCCATGCGGCCGATGCCGGTGAACAGCAGGCTGTGGAAGGCCTGGATCGTGCGCTCCGTGACCGCGCCGCCGGGCTGGAACGACAGGCGCGCCATCAGTTCCAGCGCCCGGCGGTGGTTGAGGATCATCCGCTGGTCGTCGATCGGCCGGTTGCGCAGCACCGGTTCGCCCTTGGCGAACAGGAGCATCACCTCCCGGCGGGACAGACGGTCCCCTTCCACCACCGCGCAGGCGACCGTCGTCTCCAGCTCGAACCAGTCGGCAAGCCGGCCGACAATGTTGAGCGGCAACGGACGCGCCGCGTCGAGCGCGCGCTTCTTCTCGGCGATGTCGTCGGCCAGTGCCATGCACCCCCCATCCCCATCAGAGCCGCCCAAACCGCAGCCGCGCCATCTTATCCGGCCGCCCGGCACCCCGAAAGAGCGGTGTGTCCGATGACCGCACCCCCTGCGGGCTTTTGCCGCTTGAAGGCCGGCAACGGTCGTATTTCAATGGATGCGAAGAAAACCCGACCGTTGGATTCCACCGGCGCGATGCGCGGGAAAGGACGGATCGCCATGAATTATGTCGCCTGGGATTCCTCCATGAGCGTCGGCATGGACGTCCTCGACAGCGATCACAAGCAGCTGATCGGCATGTTCAACGGCCTGTTGCAGAAGGGGATTGCGGACCGCGACCGCGACGACCTCCGCGCGCTGCTTGACGAGCTGACCGACTACACCGCCGGTCACTTCGCCCGCGAGGAGGAGGCGATGGAGCGTGGCGGCTTCCCCGATCTGGAGTCGCATCTTGCGGCACACCGCTACTTCACCGACGAGATCGCCAAGCTGAAGGAATCCTTCAATTCCAGCCACACAGTCATGCTGCGGATCGACCTTGTCCTCCTGCTGAAGGACTGGTTCATCGAGCACATCCAGACGGTCGATGCCCAGTACCGCCCCTACGTCCACGCTCCGACCGACGACATGCCGGCCGGAGCCTGACGGAGGCGGTCACTCGGCCGGATGGTGCGCCACGCCGGCCGGCACCGCGGCTTCCTCCTCGAAGGGCTTCTTCTTGGCGAGATAGCTGTAGACGGTGGGCACGACGAACAGGGTCAGCAGCGTTCCCAGCGTCATGCCGCCGACGATCACCGCGCCGATCGCCTGCCGGCTCTCGGCACCGGCGCCTTTGGCCATGGCGAGCGGCACGGCACCCAGCACCATGGCGCCGGTCGTCATCAGGATCGGGCGCAGCCGCAGCACCGCCGCCTCCTCCACCGCACGGCGGATTTCCACGCCGCTGCGCTGGAGCTGGTTGGAGAACTCCACGATCAGGATGCCGTGCTTGGTGATCAGGCCCACCAGCGTGACAAGGCCGATCTGGCTGTAGACGTTCATTGTCGCCCCGGTCCATTGCAAGGCGAGCAGTGCACCCGTCATGGACAGAGGCACCGTCAGCATGATGACGAAGGGGTCGATGAAGCTCTCGAACTGGGCGGCCAGAACCAGATAGATGAACAGCAGGGCCAGGATGAAGGTGACATACAGCCCGGCCGAGGAATCGCGGTATTCGCGGCTCTGCCCGGCGTAATCGGTCTGGGCACTGTTCGGCAGAACCCGCTCGGCCGCCGCTTCCAGGAACTGGAGCGCCTCGCCCAGGGCATAACCGGGGGCCAGCGTGGCGGTGATGGTGGCGGAACGCAGCTTGTTGAAGTGGTTCAGCTCGCGCGGCGACACCCGCTCCTCGATCCGCACGAGGTTGGCCAGCGACACCATCTGGCCGGAGCTGCCACGGACGTAGATCTGGGCGATGTCGTCGGGGTTGCGGCGGTCGAGGTTGGCCACCTGCACCACCACGTCGTACTGCTTGCCCTCGCGCTTGAAGCGGGTGACCTGACGGCCGCCCAGCAACGTTTCCAGCGAGCGCCCGACCGTGTCGATGTCCACCCCGAGATCGGCCGCCTTGTCGCGGTCCACGGAGATGCGCAGCTCCGGCTTGTTCAGCTTCAGGTCGGTGTCGAGGTTGACGAGGCCCGGGTTCTTGCGCCCCTCCGCCATCATGGCGTTGACCAGCTTCTGGAGTTCCGCGTAGGGCAGCGACGTCTGGATGACGAAGTTGACCGGCTTGTCGGTGGCCCTTTGGCCCAGCGACGGCGGATTCTGGGGAAAGGCGAGCACGCCGGGAATCGCGGCCAGCTTCGGGGCCAGCTGCGCCACCACCTGCTGCTGCTTGATGTCGCGTTCTTCCCAATCCCGCAGGCGCGTGAAGCTGAGTGCCTGGTTGACCACGGGAAAGCCGCCGATCATGAAGAACTTCTCGATGACCGGAACCTGCGCGAACTCCCGCTCCATCATCTGCGTGTAGCGGCTGGTGAAGTCGAGGGTCGAGCCCTCCGGCGCGATGGCGATGCTGACGATCGTGCCGCGGTCCTCCACCGGGGCAAGCTCGGACTTGATGCCCTTGAGCAGCACGTAGCTGCTCGCCGCGACGCCGATGCCGACCAGGATCACCAGCGGGCGGACCCGCAGCGAACCGCGCAGCGCCCGGCGGTAGCCGTTGGTCATGCCGTTCAGGAAGCCTTCGATCAGCCGGAAGATGAAGCCGTGCTTCTCCTCGTGCTTCAGCAGCTTCGAGCACATCATCGGCGACAGCGTCAGCGCCACGAAGCCGGACACGATGACGGCACCGGCGAGAGCCAGCGCGAATTCCGTGAACAGGCGGCCGGTGCGGCCGGTCATGAAGCCGATGGGGGCGTAGACCGCTGCCAGCGTGATGGTCATCGCGATGACCGCGAAGCCGATCTCCCGCGAGCCTGTGAGCGCGGCGCGGAAGGGGCTCATCCCCTCCTCGATGTGGCGGTGGATGTTCTCCAGCATGACGATGGCGTCGTCCACCACCAGGCCGATGGCCAGCACCATGGCCAGAAGCGTCAGCGTGTTGATGGAGAAGCCGAAGATGTACATCAGCGTGAAGGTGCCGATCAGCGACACCGGAATGGTGACCAGCGGCACCAGCGTCGCCCGGAGCGATCGCAGGAAGAAGAAGATGACCAGCACCACCAGCACGATCGCCTCGACGATGGTGTGGAACACCGCGTCGATGGACTTGGCGATGAAGACGGAGCTGTCGTAGCCGATATCCACGACCATCCCGTCCGGAACCGCATCACGGATCTTCGGCAGCACCTCGTAGACGGCCTTGGACACGTCCAGCGGATTTGCGGTGGACTGCTTGATGATGCCGAGCGACACGGCGGCGCGGCCGTTGAAGCGGGCGGCGACGCGCTCGTCGCGGGCGGCGAGTTCGGCACGACCGACGTCGCGAAGCCGGACGAGGTAGCCGCCCTCGTCGCGCAGGATGATGTTCTCGAACTCCGCCGGCGTGCGCAGATCGGTCTCCGACACGACCGTGAACTCGCGCATGCTGCTTTCCACGCGGCCGGCCGGAATCTCCACGTTCTGCCGGCGCAGCGCCAGCTCCACATCCTGCACGGTGATGCGGTAGGCGGCGAGGCGCTGGGTGTCGATCCACAGCCGCATGGCGTAGCGCCGCTCGCCGAAGATGCGCACCTCCGCCACGCCGGGCAGGTTCTGCAGGCGGTCCTTGACGTAGCGGTCGGCGTAGTCGGTGACCTCCAGCGCCGTGAAGCGGTCGGAGGAGAAGGTCACGTGCATGATCGCCTGGGCGTCCGCCTCCACCTTGGCGATCACCGGCTCGTCGATGTCGTCGGGCAGTTTGGCGCGGGCGCGGGCGACGCGGTCGCGCACGTCGTTCGCCGCCTCGTCGACGTCGCGGGTCAGGCGGAAGGTGATGGTGATCTGGCTGCGTTCCGACCGGCTGATCGAGGACAGGACGTCGATGCCCTCGATGCCGGACAGCGTGTCCTCGAGCGGCTGGGTCACCTGGCTCTCGATGACCTCGGCGGAGGCGCCCTTGTACTCGGTGGTCACGGTGACCACCGGCTCGTCGATCTTCGGGTACTCGCGCACCGACAGGCGCTGGTAGGACACCAGCCCGATCAGCATCACGGCGAGGCTCATCACCGTCGCCAGCACCGGCCGGCGTACCGACAGTTCCGACAGCGTCATGGCGTCAGGTCCCCGCGGGTTTGGCGTTGGTCACGCGGACGGGCACGCCGTCGCGTACGCGGATCTGCCCGGACACGACGATGACGTCGTCGGGCTGGAGACCTTCGGCCACCTCCACCTCCGCGTTGCGGCGGTTGCCGATGCGCACCTTGGTCTGCTTGGCGCGGCCGTCCACGACCTTGAACACGAACAGGTCCTGACCGACCGAGGTGATCGCCTGCTCCGGCACCAGAATCGCGTTGGGGGTGACGGTCAGTGTCAGCTCCACCCGCGCGAACAGACCCGGCCGCAACGTCCGATCGGTGTTCGGAACGCGGGCGCGGATGACGACGGCGCGGCCGTTCACATCGATCAGCGGGTCGATGGCGTACACTTCGCCCTGGAAGCGGCGGCCGGGGAAGGCGTCCACGGCGACCGACAGGGACTGCCCGATGCGCACCGCCGGCAGGTACAGCTCCGGCACCCGGAAATCGAGCTTGAGCGTGTCGATCTGCTCGAGGTTGACGAAGTCCTTGCCCGGCTGCACAACGTCGCCCACCGACACCTTGCGCAGACCCACGACTCCGTCGAACGGCGCGATCAGGGTGAGCTTGTCGAGCTGCGCCTTGGCGAGCTGGGTCGCGGCGTCGTCGGCAAGCAGTTTCGCTTGCGCCTGCTCACGCGCGCGGCCGGCGCCGCTTCCCTGGCGGAACAGCTCCTCGGCGCGCTGCAGATCGCTGCGCGAGAAGGCGAGGCTCGCCTGCGCCTGCGCGAGCGTGGCGCGGGCCACCGAGTCGTCCATGCGGAAAAGAACCGTCCCGCGGGTGACCGCCTGCCCTTCGATGAAGGCGATCTCGGTGATCCGGCCCGCCACCTCCGGCCGGATCACGACGGACTCGTTCGAGACCGTCGACCCCACCGCGGTGACCGTACGTGCGATGCTGCCGACACGTACGGTGGCCGCCTCGATCGGTACCGGACTGTTGCCTCCCTGGGCGGGCGCCGCAGCCGGGGCAGCCGGTTTGGCCCCTCCGCCGGTCCATGCCGCCATGAGCGTCCGGGCGCGGTCGGCCAACTCACCGACGGACCCGTTCTCCTGCACGAAATACCAGTAGCCCCCGGCGCCCAGCGCCAACAGCGCGGCAAGAACGGTGGCGCGGAACATCGGACGCATCGGCAGCTCGCTCCGCCCGCCCCGCACGGTGGGCACGCTGGTTCCCGGGTGCGGCCGGGGCGGAATGCCGCTGGGGAAAACTATATCGTTCAGTGACGTCCGCTTGTCGAGCGGCAAGAGCTTACCTGACGTAAGGCATAGAGGGCGTCATCCACCCGGCGGTCTTGCGCTACCTTACGGATGCCGTGGAACCGGCTCGATTCCACCGCGGCCAGGACCCGATCAAAGGTTGCCGGAATGAACGGGGATACCGCATCTCATGCGGACCCGTGCGCCACCAGGGCAGGACAGTTCCAGATCGGCGGGATTGCCGGCGGCGAGCGGGACATCGCCGCCGGCGCCTTCCGCCCGGCCACCGTCGAGATCGATGCCCGGTGAACAGCAGGGTGCGGTTCCCGCCGGCAGGATCGCGCGGATGCGCCCCTCCTCGATGCGCAGGTCGGCGAGCACGGTTCCATCGCCACCGACGCCCCGGGAGAAGGCGGGCCTGTCCGCCTCGGGTGGATCGAACCGGATGCGGGCGCTCTTGAGCCAGAATTTTCCGTTTGCGGGAAGGCGCATCGTCGGCATCGTCGGATGAGGGCGAGAGGGCAGCCTGATGGGCCCGACGGGGGCGAAGCGTAACACGAGTGTCATGGTTTGTGGGCGGCAAAGCGCGGCTGTTGCCGCGCCGGTTGCGGGCACGTACAACTCAGGTCCGCCGCCCCGCTCCCCGACACCGCGATGGATGCCGACGATGCTGATCGCCCAGATCACCGACCTGCACATCACCGCCCCCGGCGGGCGTGCCTGCGGCGGCATCGACACAGCGGAGCCGGTGGCCGCCGTGATCGCTCAGCTCAACGCGCTGGAACCGCGTCCGGATCTGGTGCTGGTCACCGGCGATCTGGTGGATGCCGGCCGGATGGAAGAGTACGAGGTCGTGGCGGAGTTGCTCGACCGCATCGAGATGCCGGTCCGCATCCTTCCCGGCAACCACGACAACCGCGACAACCTGCGTGCCGCCTTCGCGCCGCGCGGCTGGGTCCCGGCCGATGGCGGACCGTTCATCCAGCAGGTGGTCGAGGATCTGCCGCTGCGGATCATCATGCTCGACTCGGTGATCCCCGGCCACACCGATGGGGAGCTGGACGACGCGCGGCTGGAGTGGCTGCGCCGACGGCTGGCGGAAGCCCCCGACCATCCGACCATGGTCGCCATGCACCACCCGCCTTTCGTCAGCGGCATGCCGGGGCTGGACCGCTACCGCTGCGCCAACGGCGACCGGCTGGCGGCGATCATCGAGGCCTACCCCAACGTGCTGGCGCTGGTGTGCGGCCATCTGCACCGCCCGGTGTCGATCCGCTGGGCCGGCACGCTGGCCTTCGTGGCGCCGTCGGCGGCCCGGCAGATCGCGTTGCGCATGGGCACCGACATGCCCTTCGCCTGGACGGCGGAGCCGCCGGCGCTGGCGCTGCACCTCTACCGCGGGGCGGAGGGGCTGGTGTCGCTGACCCGCGGGGTGGGCGAGGAGTTCGCGCCTGCCACGGCCAGGAACTCCTGAAAGTTGGCGCAGAGGCCATCGCGGAAGGCCCGCTCGTAGGCGGCGTTCAGGTCGCGCTTGCGCCCGATGGCGGCCGCGAAGGCGCTGCGGAGTTCCGGGTCGCGGATCGGGTAGGCGCCGGCGGTCAGCCGCTCCAGCACATGGGCGTAGCAACGCTCCGCCCGCGCGCCCGCGTCGGCGGCAAAGGTGATGGATCCCTGCCGCTGCCGGTACTCGTAGAGCGGTTCCGTTATCAGCGGCATCGACCCGACACGGTCGAAGGCGCAGACGTTGAACACCACGTCATCGCAGAAATTCACGTCCTCCGGCCAACCGTCGATCAATTCGCGGCGCACCACAGGGAACATCGGCACGGAGGTGGCGAGAAAGCGGGCGGCGTCCAGCACGGCCTGGCCACCGGTCACCGGAAAGAGGGTGGAAAGTGGTGCCCCGTCCTCGTCGCGGACCACCGCCACATTGTCGGCCGCGGCTCCGTCGCGGTGCGCCAGCGGCACCATGGTCGACAGGCGGCCGGGAAGGAAGCGGTCGTCGGCGTCGAGCGGCGCCACCACGTCGAACCGGGCGGCCCTGAGCCCGGCGTTGCGTGCCGCCGGCGCCCCGGTGCCGACACCGCCGGACGGAACGAACCGCACCCGGGGATCGTCGATGCCGGCCGCCGACAGCGTGGGGCGGTAATCGGTGCCGTCGTCGGACACGACCAGCGCTTCCCAGTCCGGCCAGTCCTGGTCCAGCAGGCTGCGCACCGCGCGGGCGATGGTGTCATGAGCGCGGTAGGCCGGTATGATCACCGAAACGCCGATGGCGGCCACGATCGATCCCTTTCCATCACCGTCCACACCGACCGGTGCGATCCTTGGCCCGTTGAACCGGGGCACGATCCGGGCTATGTGACGAGGTGGAACGCACATCGCGCGGTTCGAGTGACCCAGGGAGACCCTATACCATGGCGAAGGACGGATACATCCGGTTTGACGACGAGCGCGATCCGGAGGAAGAGAAGAAGGAAGCCGCTCCGCCGCCGTTCGCCGCCGTGCAACAGAACCTGTTCAAGGCCCGCACGGTGCTGATCTTCGGCCAGATCGACATGAAGCTCGCCCAGGGCGTGACCGCGCAGCTCCTGGCGCTGTCGCAGGAGGGTGACGACCCCATCCGCGTCGTCGTCAACTCGCCGGGCGGCCATGTGGAGGCGGGTGACACCATCCACGACATGATCCGCTTCGTGAAGCCCGAGGTGAAGATGCTCGGCACGGGCTGGGTCGCGTCGGCGGGCTGCCACATCTTCCTGGCGGCGAAGAAGGAGAACCGCTTCTGCCTGCCCAACACCCGCTTCCTGATCCACCAGCCGCTGGGCGGCACAGGCGGTCGCGCGACCGACATCGCCATCGAGGCGAAGGAGATCATCCGCATGCGCGAGCGGCTGAACAAGATCATCGCGCGTGAGACCGGCCAGCCGGAGGAGAAGGTGGCGAAGGACACCGACCGGAACTATTGGATGATGGCCGACGAGGCCCGCGCCTACGGCATCGTCTCGCACATCATCGAGACGTCCGAGGAACTGCGCTGACGGCCGCGGCCCCTCCCCTGCGGGAGGGGCCGCCCGTCGTTCAGGCGTCGAGCGCCCTGGCGAGTTCCTCGCGGCTCATCTTCGAGCGGCCGGCGATGTTGCGGCGCTTGGCCTCGGCGTAGAGGTCGGCGCGGGTGGCCTTTGCCCCGGCATCGGCGATGCGCTCACGCCCCTTGGTGCGCTTCAGGTTCTCCGCGTTCTTCTTCGGGCTTTCGTCACGCGAGGCGCCGGCCTCGCGCAGGGCAATGGCGATGGCCTGCTTCGGGTTTCGCACCGTGCGCCCGCCGTTGGCCTTCAGTTCGTGATGCTTGAATTCGTGCATCACGCGCTCGACGGTCTCCTGCTGGGCCTTCGACTGCTTTGCCATGGCTTTCCCTCCGTTTCCGGAACTGAAAGCCAGAACGCCCGCAGGGGGTCGCTTGTTGCGCTCAGCCGCGCAACGCGTCGGCGATCATCCCGGCGAGCGGCAGCGCGTTGGTGGGGTGGGGAACGCCGTCGCAGGACAGGATCTCCACATCCATCGCGGCGAAGCGCTCCGTCACGGCCCGCTCATGCAGCGCGTGCACCCCGAACACCCGGAAACGCCGGGCCCCGCGCCGGCGCGCCGCCTCCAGGCAGGACAGGATGGTCATGCCGGAGCTGATCACGTCGTCCACGATCACCACCGACCGGCCGGACAGGTCGATGCCGGCGGGAAGTTCGACCGTCACATCCCGGTCACCCCGCCGCACCTTGCGACCGACCGCCCAGGACAGGCCGAGCGGCCGGGCGACAGCCTCCACCAGCGGTTCGGCCTCCTCGTCGGGACCGACGATCACCGTGTCGTCTGACACCGCCTCCTCCGTCAGGCGACGGACGATGACCCCGGCTCCGGATAGGGCGACCGCCGGCCGGCCGCCGAACACCGAGTCCAGAGCATGGGTGCGGTGCAGGTGCGGCTCGACACAGACGAAGCGGTCGAACATCGCACCCAGCCATTCCCCGACCACCGTCTGGCTCACAGGCTCGCCCGGACGGAAGACCGCGTCCTGGCGCATGTAGGCCATGTACGGCACGACGAGACAGAGTTCCGTTGCACCCTGCCGGCGCAGGACCGATGCGGCGAGCGCCAGCTCCACCAGCTTGTCGTTCGGCCGGTCGAGCGACCGGTAGACGATCGCCCGGTCGACGGTCGCCGGCAGCCGAACGAGGCTTTCCCCGTCCGGAAAGCGGTGGAGTTCGGCGATGTGGCAGGCCAAGCCCAGCGCGTCGGCGAGGCGGCGCGCGCCGTCGGCCGATTCCGGAAAGCCATAGACGCCGGTGTAGCGCGCCATGTCCTCGCCTCCTCCCAGGGCAGCAGCGGTTGCCGACACTCTCGCCCGTCCCCTCCGCCCATGGCAAACCCAAACTCGGCGGATAGCCCGCAAGAAGGTGGTACGCCTCCGGAAGTCTAGCCCTTGCGGCCGGAACCGCCGTCGCCAACGGGCGTGCTGCCGGCAAGATACTGGGCAGCGGCCCGGATGAGGAATTCGGCGACCGCCAGATCACCCACGTTGCGGTCAGCGCCGCCGAGCCGGTGGCGTCCGTCGGCGTCGATCATCCCGGCCGCCACCGCCTGGGCCGTCAACCAGGGTCGGCGGTCGTCCGGCGGAACGTCGGCAACCCGCGCCTCCAGGTCGCCGCAGGCGACGTCGATGGCGCCCAATCCCGGCCGGCCGGCGGAGAGATAGGCCACTTCGCTCGACGGGGTGGCGTCACCGGTGTAGTTGCGGGCGAGCAGCGCGGTCTCCAGCGCCAGACGGAAGGTCGTGCGGCGCGGTGTTCCCTTCCGCCGCAGCCGCAGCGCCATCATGGAGAAGAGCTGGGCCACAGCCTCTGCCCGGTCGGAGGGAACCTCGTCCAGTATGTCGATGATCTCGGCCGTCACGGCGTTGCGCGGCGCCTTCCCACCCGGCCGGACCACGGAGGTGGAGAAGGTCGCGACCAGCGTGCGGAGGGCGTCCACCTGCTCTTCCGGTGTGATGCGGCCGATGTCGTGCGGTTCGAACATGCCGTGATCTCCCTTCGGGGATGCGGTCCCATGGATGAACGTGGGGGGAGCGGGGTGATCCTCAAGCCGGTTCGTCCGGATCCTTCGGGACAGCGATCGTCTCCGCCCGCCGCGCCATCCACTGGAACGCCGCCAGCCCCATCAGCATGAACACGTCCACGCCGAAGAGCAGGACGGGGTACAGCAGATCGGACTTGTCCCCCGTCCGGGATTCGAAGATCAGCACCAGCGCCTCGAGAGCAACGGCGATGATGATGATCGTGATGAATTTGGTCAGGGTGCGGCGCGACTCGTCGGCGCGGCTGAGCTCGGGATCGCGCATGGCCTGCTCCTCGTGCAGGTATTTGGCGATCTCGAACACCGCGATGCCGAGAACCACCAGACCGATGCCGTTCAGCGCCCCGTGCGACGCCTCCATATGCTGCATGGTCAGGATGCCCTGGCCCATGCTGACGATGCCCATGACGATGAAGATGAGCGCGAACAGGCCCAGCACACCCGCCGCGACCACGTAGAGCATCATCGAGAACCGTTCGATCAGCGTTCCCATCCCCAATCCTCCCCCTGCCCGCGGAACCATCCGGCGGGCCGCGTGTTACAGGTGCCGTTACACAGGGGATAGAAACTCGGCAGACCCCGCCTCGGCCCGTCCGCGGCGGGGTCTTTCTTGTCTTAACCCCGCCTGGACCGGGAGCGGTGGCCCGCGCTATCCTGTCGCTGCGGCCCCGGCCGTTCCCACGGATCCCTGGCGATGAACGACACGACGGCTTCCCTGCGCACCCTGTTCGATCGATATCTGGCCTGCCCGACGGCACCAGCCCTGGACGAGCTGGAGCAAGCCCTGCGCGGCTATCAGACCGAGTGGATCCGGATCCGCGCCGGGGCCGGGACGCCGCCGGCCACCCCTTCGGGAAAGCCGTCACCGGCAAAGCCGCGCTTCAAGATCGCCGACGGTGATCGCGCGGTGCTGGAGCGGCTCGCCGACGGCTGGGCGCCGACCATGGCGGAAGTCCCGCGCTGGGCCTGGTTCGAGGACCGCGAACTGGTGCGGCTGGAGCCGGACCCGACGGACGCAGCCCGCAGCATCCTGCGGCTGAGCGAGGAGGGATGGCTGGCCATCGGCCGGTCGCCGCGGTGAGGCCGCGTCCGTGAAAATCCATAAGGAGGCGCGCCGCGCGATCTGCTAAGAGATCTCCCCCGATCGCGGACCCGTGCCCTCCGGGTCAACCGCAGCCACGTCGGCGGATCGGCGCCGGAAAGGAATTGTGCGATGTCGAACCTTCACAAGCGTGCCATGGAAGCGGTGCTGAGCGCGGCCGAGCAGGACATCGTCACCACGCTCGAGGAACGCGGGATCGAGGACCGCATGAGCGAGGACGGCGACGAGACCGTCCTCGATGTCGCCATCCTGCACGCCTACCGCATCTTCATGCGCATCTGCGAGGAGAACGGGTTGCCGGCCGACGCCGACCTGTTCGCCGAGGTCGCCGCCGAGCTGGCCGAAGACGTGGCCCAAGAGGCGGACCAGGACTGACCGCCCGGGCTCAGCCCGTTCCCGACTTCGCGCGGCGCCGCCTCGGTTTGCTGGCTGGACGCGGTGTTGCGAGTGTCAACAGCGCCTGCTGGTTGCGGCGCGCCGCCGACAGGAACGCGCTCGTCCAGATGCTGCTGGCCCGATTGGCCCAACTGAGCCAAAGACTGTTCGGGGTCCCCTTCATCCTCGTCCTCCGTTTGCTGCACTGCATCAACCGAGGAGCGGACAAACGGTTCCCGATTCACCATGCCAGACGGATCTCCAGCAGATCACGCCCGCAAGGCACCACGGACAGACGCAGGCCGTACGCATCGGCGAACCGTCCGGTGACGAAGGCGTGCACGGTTCGTGGGGTCAGCGCATCCGCGGCCGTGCGCCCCGCAAGGGCCGCCTCGGCATCGGGGTTGAGGACACCGGGTCGCCCCGCTGCGGTCAGGCGGATGCAGCCGGATTCGGCCGTGCCCTCGCTGCCGATCGAGACGGTGCCGCCGTGGGTCAACGCCTCTTCGGCCAGCATCACGGTGTTGAGGAGCGTCTTGCCGAGACCGGGACGTGCGGCGAACGCCGCCGGCGGCGTGCCCGGTGCCCAGTCCAGCCGGGTACGCGCGCCCTCCAGCCATTCGGCCGCGGTCGTGCGCACCCCCTCGAAATCCCGCATCTCGCGCCCGGCCAGACCATAGGCGAGCCGGAACAGACGCAGGCGCCGGTCGGCCTGCGCGGAGGAGTGGCCGATCAGCTTCACCGCCTCGCCCAGGAAACCGCCGGACGGTCCGTCCTCCATCTCCTCGATCAGTTCGAGCCCGTTGTGGATGGCGCCGACCGGGCTGATCAGGTCGTGGCACAGCCGCGAGCAGACGAGTTCGACGACTTGGATGTCCATCATCGCTCCTTGATGGTGACGGCCGCTCCAGGGAACTTCCGGTCGCACGGCTCCTTCTTGTAACATCGCTTCGGCCCCGCAGCGCGCGGCTTTTCTTCGGAGACCGCAGGATGGACGACACGCTTGTACCCGGCGCCTATGTGCGCCACCCCACCCGTCCCGACTGGGGGCTGGGGCAGGTACAGTCGGCGATCGGCCCACGCGTGACGGTCAATTTCGAGCATGCCGGCAAGGTTCTGGTGAACACCGATGTGATCGTACTCGACGTCGTCGATCCGGATGAGGACCCGCCAGGTCCCGAGGCCGTCAGTCCGGCTTGAGAGCCAGCAGGACGAAGAGCGTCTGCTGAAGGAACGAGAAGTTGTCGTCCGACACCAGATAGATCAACGTCTCCCCGTTCCGCCCGGCGGCCACCGCGATGCCTTCGAAATTGTCGGTGAGCAACGGTCGTTGGAGCCGGGCCAACTCCTCCCCTTCGACCTCGGCGCCCGCAACCAGGGACGCGGCCGGAACGCGCACGATGCGGGCGGCCCAACCACCCAGCAGCGACACGTCCCGTTCCAGCACCAGCGCGTCGCCGTTCGGCAGCGCCGCCGCACCCGTCGGGCGGAATCCATCCCTCGAACGGTAGGTGAGGCGTTGCCAGTCAAGGGCGTTGCGAACCGGCGGGGTCCCGATCCAGGCGTCGTGACGGTCTCCCGCGCCATCCTCCTTGATCGCCAGGATGCGGCCGTCGGGGAACACCGTCATCGCCTCGACTCCGCCATTGCCCGGCGCGTCCTCGAGCCCTGGTGGCGTCGGCAACACGACCGGCATCACGTCACCACGGCCGAGGCCAGGGGGATAGCGCAGGATGCGGTGCTCCCGCTCGAAGGCCACGAGCCAGCTTCCATCCGGCAGCGCCGCGATTTCCTCGGAATCCGCGTTGCGTTTGCTGTCCGCCCGCCCGCGCTCCAGCGGAAGCGGCCTCTGTGCGACATCGGCGATGCCGGACAGCCGGCCATCCCCATCGAACAGGAACCGGCCACGCACCACCCGGCCGACATCGCTGACCGCGACGAACTGGCGCCCCCCGTCGGTGACGACGAGACCGGACAGCCCGCCGACCTCGGGCTCGTTCAAGGCGACCGCACCGCGGAAATGGAGCGTCCCCACCGCGGCAAGCCCAGGCTGCTCGGCGTGAAGAGGGACGACGCGGGTCTGATTCGGCCCGCCAAGCGCCGCGACGCACCCGGCGATGACGGTCCCGGCGCTGATCAGCGCAAGGGCTATGCGAAGTGACAGGCGCATGCTGCGAGGTACCACGCGGTGCGGGGTGGCGGAAACGCGATTATGGAGTGGCCCGATCCGTCAATCCACCGCCAGTCCGCGGTGCTCCGGCACCGCACCTCACCGAAGCCCGACTCTTCCCGAACCACCCACAACACAGCTTCATGACGGATGTATGCGCGCCGGCGAAGGAAGAACGTCATAAACGGCCGCAAGCTCTACATCATCAGGATTACTTCAATTGCACTGACATACCGGGGTGTTTACGTGCATAATTCCGGGCACACCGTGGATTTTAGTCACTCTGTGGTTCCAACAGGTTCATGACGATGCCGCCCAGGCCAAGCCCAGTGACCATTGCACCGGATCGCCCCGCCACCGGCCCGTCGGGGATCGGTTCAACGGACACGGGATCGGACACCGCCCCGGATCCGGTGGCGCGGATCGCGGAGCTGGAAGGGGAACTGCGCGAGCTCCAGCATCGTGCCAAGAACAGCCTCCAGCTCGTCATCAGCCTGCTCAAGCTCCAGGCCGGACGCATACGGGACCCCGACGCGCGTGCCGCGTACGAGCATACGCTGCTGCGGATCGAGGCGTTGGCGATCCTCTACCGCCAGCTCCACGAGTCCGGCAGCGGAACCCACGTGGACCTCGGCCGCTATGTTCAGGCCTTGTGCGAGGCCGTTCAGGAGGGAGCGTTCGGCACCGCCTCGACGATTCCCATCGCGGTCGAGTCGGACGCGGTCGACATCGGGCTCTACGAGGCGATGCCGCTGGGCCTGATCATCGCGGAGCTGGTCACCAACAGCCTGCACCACGCCTTTCCCGAACGCGGCTGGATCCGCGTATCGGTGACCCGCACGGGCGACGCCCGGGCACGGCTGACGGTGGAGGACAACGGGCGGGCCCTGCCCGCCGGCTTCGACACCACCGCCGAGGACGGGCTGATGCTGGCGGAGGCGCTGGCCTCCCAGCTCGGCGATACGCTGGCCACCGAGTCGGACGCCTCCGGCACCATGGCGAGCGTGACATTCCCCTTCTGAACCGGCCTGCCGCGGCCGGGTGCGGCGTCAGCCGTGCCCGTGATGGTCGTGGTGCCCGTCGTCGGCGTGCGGGTTGCTGTGCGGGTGGTGCATGGGAGCGGCGGGCTTGACCGATCCGGCCAGCCGGTCGAGCACGGCCTGGAGCGGATCGGTCTCCGCGGTCAGGACGCACTCGATGCCGCGCCGCACCATGTGCTTGACGAATCCCTCGCCCGACGACCCGGCGATCACGAGGTCCGCACCGTCGATCGGATGCGGCCCGCCGTCGCCGAAATGATGCAGCACGTCGTCCGGCCCAAGGTCGAGCCGTCCGGACGGAACGGGCACGCCGCAGGCTGCGTCGAACAGAAGGAAGTGGCGGGCCCGGCCGCCGTGGGTGGCGACGGTTCCATCCTCGAGAATGGCGACGGCAATCTTCATGCGGACTCTCCAGTCGGTCGGATTCGGGTGTCCCATCCTGCACCGTGGCACCCTCGCCGCATCGAAGCGCGCCATCCCGTAGGATGCGACCGGTCAGCGCACCCGCTCCGCGTCGTCCGGAACGACGCGCGGGAACCGCAGGATGAAGGTGGCGCCCTGCCCTGGCGCGCTTTCCAGGGCGATGCGCCCCTTCAGCGTCCGCGTCACGATGTTGTAGACGATGTTCAGCCCCAGCCCGCTGCCACCCGACCCGCGGTTGGTGGTGAAGAAAGGCTCGAACACCTTCTCGTGGAGATCCGGCGCGATGCCTTTGCCGTCGTCCCCATAGCGCAGTTCGACCTCGTCGGGACCGACGGCGCAAACGGCGATGAACAGCCTGCCCCTCTGACCCGGCGAATAGGCGTGGATGATGGAGTTCATCACGAAGTTGGTGATCACCTGGCTGAGCGCCCCTGGAAAACCGTCGACGATCAGATCCTCCGGGCAATCCACGTCGACGGTATGGGCCGCGCGGCGCAGCCGGACGCCGAGGCTGCGCAAGACCTCCTGGATGTAGTCGCGCAGCGCGAAGGCCCGCCGCTCGCCACTCGCCTGGTCCACCGCCATCTGCTTGAAGCTCTGGATCAGTTCCGCCGCACGGTTGATGTTCAGCAGCAGCAGTTGCGTCGCCTCCTGCGCCGTCTCGATGAACTCGGCGAAGTCCGGCTTGCGGAGCGAACCGCTGTCGAAGGCCTCCCGGATGGTCTTGGTGCGTTCGGCGAGCATCGACGCCCCGGTCAGTGCGTTGCCGACGGGCGTGTTCACCTCGTGCGCCACGCCCGCGACCATGGAACCGAGTGCGGCCATCTTCTCGGACTGGATCAGGTGCGCCTGCGCGTCCTTGAGGTCGCGGAGTGCGGCTTCCGCCTGCTCCTTCGCGGCACGAACCGCTTCCTCCGCCCGGATGCGTTCGGTGATGTCGGTGTGCGAGCCGACCAGCTTCACCGTTCGTCCGGTCGAATCGCACACCTTGATCGCACGGGTGTAGAGATAGACCACATGCCCCTGGCGGTGCCGGTAGCGCTGGACGATCTGGCATTCGTCGATGACGCCGTTGACGAAATCGAACGCCATCCGGTTGGAGGCGGCGCGGTCTTCGGGCAGGATCAGTTCCGACCAGCGGTCGATGGTGTTGACCATCTCGTCCTTGCCGTAGCCCAGGAGCGACCACCATTGCGGCGAGAACCAGATGGTGCCGTTGATCACGTCCCACTGCGAAATCCCGTCCCGTGCGGCCCGGATCGCCAGTTCGAACAGCTCGCGGCTGTCGGCCAGTTCGCGTTCGGCGCGCTTGCGGTCGGTGATGTCCGTGTAGGTCGTGACGAAGGCGCCGTCCGGCAGCGCCTGGGTCAAGGTCTCCATGATCAGCCCGTCGGGCCGCACCCGTTCGTTCCGCCGCGGCAGCGGCCCCAGAACGAAGGCGAGCCGGTCCTTGATGATCTGCTCCACGTCGCCGGGGCCGTAGCCGCCGCGCTCCGCCACATAGCGCGTGATCTCGACCAGCGGCTGGCGGAAATAGCAGAAGCCCCTCTCGATATCGAGAAGGTCGAGCACCCGCTGGTTCCACGCCATCAGCCGGAGATCCCGGTCGAACGCCATGACGCCCTGGCTCAGCCCTTCCAGCACCGCGCGGGACCGTTCCCACTGCGCCTCCAGGTCCTGCTCCATCCCCTTGCGTTCGGTGATGTCGCTGACACAGGAAAGCAGGGCGTCGGAACCGTGGAAGCGGAACCGGCGCACCGACAGCAGGACCCAGACCTCATGGCCCTTCGCCGAGTGCAGACGCGTCTCGAACGCATCGACACGGCCCCCGCTCCCATCCAGCGCGACCAGCATCCGGCGGTGATCGGCCGGATCGACGAAGAGATCCACCATCGTGAAACCGCCACCGTCGAGCGCCACCCCGAACAGGTCCGACGCGGGCTCGTTGGCGGTCAGCATCACCCCATCGCCCAGCCGGGTGACGAGCAGGGGGAAGGAAACCGCCTGCAGGATCTGGCGCTGCGCCTCGTCCGTCCGGGCGCGGTCGGTGAGGTCGGTGAAGGACCGGACGAAGCCGCCCCCCGGCAGCGGGCTGTGCCGCACGTCGAGGATGGAGCCATCGGAACGTTGATAGCGGTAGGCGAAGGAGTCGCGGCGGCTGGCGCCGCCGACGCGGGACGCGACGAGGGTTTCGACCTCACCCGGCCCGTCATCCCCTCGCGCCGCCACATGGCGCGCGAGATCGACGAAGGGCGTGCCCGTCTTCAGCAACGCCTCCGGCAGCCGGAACATGTCCGCGTAGCGCCGGTTCCAGACCGCCAGACGCAGGTCGGCGTCGAACCCGCAGATGGCGTCGGTCATCGAATCGATGGCGGTGGCGAGCAGCGCCTGCTTGGCCGCCAGTTCGCGGGCGCGTTCGGCGATCCGCTCCTCCAGGGTGACCGTCCGCTGGCGCAACAGCACGGCCGATTCGGCGCCTTCCCACACCGTCGCCGACCGGTCCCCGGCCGGCTCTCCGCCCGTGTCGAAACTGCGCGATGGTGCGATGACTGTGAGAATTTGCCCGTTGCCCTCGTCCTCCGACAGGACCAGCACGATCGCACGGGCCTGCGGGCCGAGAAGACGGAGGTGCTCCCCCTCGGTCAGCGCCTCGGCGAGTGCGGCACCATTCCGTTCCTGCGGATCGCGCAGTGTTCCGGCGGTCAGAAGCGCATCCAGCGTTGCAGCGAGCGAGCCGCCCAGCGGAGCACCGAACGACGCGCGGAACCGCGCGTTCACCCAACGCAGCCTTCCATCCGGATCGAAGCGGGCCGTACCGGCTCCCGCCATGGGCGCATCCTTCCTCACAGGACCGGCCCGACGCCGGACAAGCGTGAGCATACCCCAATCGCATGCTCCGACAACATGTGGCGAATTTTGCACACCCTCTATCAACCTGCAATAAAAGGCGCCGCCGCGACTGGAACCTCCGGTCGATGGAGTTTGTCGTCGTTGCGGCGGATCGGGGGCGTGTCATGGAAGCCATAAGCGCGTATGTCGGGCTTTTCCTCACGGCGCTGCTCGCGGCCACCGTGCTGCCGGCACAGTCGGAGTTCCTGCTGGCGGGGCTGCACGTCTCCGGGCGTTACGACGACACGCTGCTGGTGCTCGTCGCCACGGCCGGCAACGTGCTGGGTTCGGTGATCAACTGGGCCATGGGCCGCTACCTGATGCACTTCCAGGACCGCCGCTGGTTTCCGGTCAAGGCGGCTCTCGTGGAACGGGCGACCCGCTGGTACAACCGCTTCGGCGTTTGGTCCCTGCTGCTGGCCTGGGCGCCCTTCATTGGCGATCCGCTCACCCTGGTGGCCGGCATCCTGCGGGTCGACCTCCGCCTGTTCCTCCTGCTGGTGACGGCCGGGAAGGCGGCGCGCTACTGGGTGCTGGTCGCAACCCTGTGAGCCGCCGCCCGCCACGTCACGACGCCTTCTCGCGCATCAGCACGAACTCCTCCGCGGTGGACGGATGAAGCGCGATGGTGCGGTCGAAGTCCGCCTTGGTGGCGCCCATGTTGAGCGCGATGGCCAGCCCCTGCACGATCTCCGGCGCATCCATGCCCATCATGTGGCAGCCCAGCACCCTCTGGCTGTCGCCATCCACTACCAGCTTCATCAGGACACGCTCATCCCGGCCGGACAGCGTGTGCTTCATCGGGCGGAAACCGGCACGGTAGATGTCCACCTTCGCATGACGCTCACGCGCCTGCGCCTCCGTCAGACCGACGGTTCCGAGCGGCGGCAGGGAGAAGACGCCGGTCGGGATGTTGTCGTAGCGCACCTGCATCGGGTTGTCGTTGTAGAGCGTCTCGGCCAGCGCCCGCCCCTCGGCGATGGCGACGGGCGTGAGGTTGACGCGGTCGGTCACGTCGCCGATGGCGTAGATGTTGTCCACACTGGTCCGCGACCAGTCATCGACCTTGACCGCACCACCCGCAGCCAGTTCAACGCCGGCCTCCTCCAGTCCCAGGTCGCGGGTGTTGGGCCGGCGGCCGGTCGCCGCCATGACGAGACCCGCCGAATGCTCGCGGCCGATGTGATCGTGCACGGTGAAGCCGCCGCGTCCCTCCTCGATCCTCACCGGCTTGGCGCGCGCCAGGATCTCGATGCCGCGCTTGCGAAGCTCCTTCGCCAGCTCGATCCGGATGTCGTCGTCGAAGCCGTTCAACAGCTCGTCGCCGCGGATCATCAGTGTCACCTCCGCGCCCAGTCCGCGGAAGATGCTGGCAAACTCCACCGCGATGTAGCCACCCCCGAGGATCAGGACGGACCGCGGAAGGTGGGACAGGTGCAGAGCCTCGTTCGAGGTCACCGCATGGTCGATGCCCGGAATGGCGGGCAGCGACGGCCATCCACCGGTCGCGATCAGGATGCGCTTCGCGGTCACGCGACGGTCCCCGACCTCCACGGTGTGCCGGTCGATCAGCCGTCCGGTGGATTGGAACAGGGTGACCCCGGCGTTCTCCAGCATGCGGATGTAGATGCCGTTCAGCCGGTCGATCTCGCGGTCCTTGTTGGCGATCAGCGTTGGCCAGTCATGCACCGGCACATGCGTTCCCCAGCCATAGCCGGGCGCGTCGGCGAAGGCGTCGCGGAACTGGGCGGCGTAAACCAGCAGCTTCTTCGGCACACAGCCGCGTATCACGCAGGTTCCGCCGACCCGGCTGTTCTCGCAGATCCCCACGCGGGCGCCAAAGGCGGCCGCCCGCCGGCTCGCCGCGACGCCGCCGGAACCGGCACCGATGGTGAACAGGTCGAAATCGAACTCGGCCACGCGGGTGTCTCCTTCCCGATCCCTTGTCGAGCGGGGAGTTTCCACAGTTCCTCCGCGCCTGTCGAGACGGTCGCGGTGTCAGCGGACCAGCATTTCCTGGAGCAGGACCCCGCGCACACGCAGGGGACGCAGTTCCCGGTTCGCGGCGACCGTGACCGCATCCTTCACGATGCGCGATCCGTCCGACCCCGACAGCTCGGACGGGTGGATGTCGGACATGCCGCTGCTCAGCGCGTTGACGATGCGGGGCTCGTAGGGCTTCACGGCGTCCGCCGGGGTTCGCGGATCGAACTCCAGCAGGACACGCAGGTGCAGCGTGCGCAGCCGGTAGCCATCGGACAGGGTAAGGCTGAGGGCCGGCAGCGGCACGTAAGTCGGGAGCCGGCTCGCGACGTCGCGCTGGATGGCACCCGGCGGTTTGGCGACGGCGCGCAGCGCGAAGGCACCGCCGGTCCCCAGCATGGCCATCGCGACGAACAGCGCGGCGAACAGGAGAAGGCCGGTGTTGGGTCGGCGCACACGCGAGCCGAGCGGAACCATCCGGCGGTTCCCCGTAAGCGCGGCTGCCATGCCCCCTCCGCTTTCAACGTCCCCGGCGGATCCGCAGGACATCCCGAATCCGAACGTAGTACCCTCACCCAAGGGCGTCAAATATCGGTGTTTTATATAGAGTTCTGGGATTTCAAAGAGAAATCGCGAAAGGCCGTTTCAGGGATTTTAGGAGTATTCTTCCCGGCAAAAACGCGAAGGGCCGGAGCTGATGCTCCGGCCCCATGCCGAAACCCGGCAGACGCCGACGTCACTTGCTCTCGGCGAGGAAGGCAATGAGGTTCTCGACCGCGGTGTCGGGGTCGGCCTTGTACTTCGGCGCGTTCTTCAGGCCGGCGTAGGACATGGTGCCGCCGGGGACCACTTCCTTCGGAGCCATCAGATAGGCCTTCAGGTTCTCCGGCGTCCACTCAAGACCACCAGCCGCCTTTTCCTGCATCGGCTTGGAATAGCGGAAACCTTCGATCGCGCCAGCCTTGCGGCCGACCACCCCATGCAGAGACGGACCGACCCGGTTCTTGCCGGCCTCCACCGTGTGACAGGCCATGCACTCCTTGAACACTTCCTTGCCGGCCGCGGCGTCACCCGCCGCCTGAGCGACCGAGGCACCCATGGTGAGGCCGGCGACGACGCCAACGCTCATCAGCAGCTTCTTCATCGACCATATCCCTTCAATGAAACACCAGGACGGTGACCTCCGCCCGAACGGTGGGCAGCATACACATTCCCGCAGACCGGGAAACCCCGACCGCCATGAATGCAATCGGACAATCTGACGCACCCGGCGGTCTCAATGCGCCCATGACAAGGCGGCGAAAAGAACGACGGCGAGGAGCAAGGCCGCCCAAGGCAGGTAGAATCCCGATCCGCCATGCCGGCCGGGGAGAGGCAGCGGAATCTCCGGCGGCGGAGTCGTGCGGGTCGGGGTGACTGGTGGCGTGGAGACGGAGGCCGATGTCGGGGCGGCGGTTTCCTCCGCCGCAGCCGCCGTCACGGGAGCCGGCGCTTCGACCGGTGCCGGCGTGCCGACCGTGCGGGCGAATTTTGCGAAGAAGTCCTCGGCCATCTTGCGGGCGGTGCCGTCGATCAGGCGGGAGCCGATCTGGGCCAGCTTGCCGCCGACCTGCGCGTGGGCGGTGTAGGACAGCAGGGTGACGCTGTCGCCTTCCGGTTCCAGCCGCACATTTGCGCCACCCTTGCCGAAGCCGGCCGCCCCGCCGGAGCCTTCCCCGGTGATGGTGTAGCCGTGGGGCGGATCCAGGTCGCTGAGCGTCACCTTGCCCGAGAATTTGGCGCTGACCGGACCGACCTTGGCCGCCACCTTGGCGGTGAACTCGGTGTCGGAGAGCTTCTGCACCTCTTCGCAGCCGGGAATGCATTGGCGCAGCACCTCCGGATCATTCAGCGCCGCCCACACACGCTCGCGGGGGGCTTCGATCCGATACTGACCCGACATGTCCATGACGTTCGTCCTCCACCCTTTGCCTGCGGCGGTCGTTCCGCCTGTTTGCCACGGCAGGACCATAGGGCATCCGCCGGGCTGGTGCATCCACCCCTGCGCGTCCGGGCCACGCCTTCGCCTATCGAACGTGGCACCTCCTCCTGGCATAATCCAGCGGTCGCAACGGAGTGCACGCGCCATGTCCCCAATCGTATCTGTTCTCGCCCTCGTTGCCGCGACCCTCATCGCGGTGGCGGCCGGACCCGCAAGAGCGTCGGGCGATCGCGATGCGCTGTCCGACGAGACGATCGGGCTGATGATCGATGACAGCGGCCCCGGCCAGGCGGAAGCTCTCCTGGGAGTCCTCTACCTCCGGGGCATGCGGATCGAATCGGACCCGATCGCGGCATCGGCTTGGTTGGACCGTGCGGCGCGCGCCGGGCACCCGGCCGGGATCTACGGCGCGGCCCGCATGCACGCCGACGGCATCGGCGTGCCGGTGGACGCCGGCCGCGCCCGGCAGCTTCTCGGCGACGCGGACCCCACTCGATTCGGCCCGCTTGCGGACGCCGTGCGGCGGCTCAGGCGGGATCTCGGGTTGCCGGACGCGGTGGCAGCCCCGGCGTCGCCGCCGGATCACGACGCGGCAAAACCGTCGTCGCCCACGTCGATGGCGGCGGAGGTGAACGCGCCACCCGCTCCACCACCGGCATCGGCCGAGCCGATCGTACAGCCTGAACCACCGGTCACCGCACCCGCCGTCAGCGTGGAAGCGGCATTGCCCGCGGAACCGGCACGGACTGAACCAGCACAGGCGGAACCGGCGCCGGCCAGCCCGCTGGCAACCATGGCCGACCCCGCCCGCGGCGCGGTCGCGAGCGGGTCAGCATCCATGCCCCCGCCGGCTTCCCCAGCGGCGATCGAGCCGCAGCACGCCATGACGGCGCCCCCGGCGGACGCAATCGCCGGGCCCTTCGCCCAGCTCGCCACATTGTTCAGCGAGGCATCGACGGCCACCGAACTGTCCCGCATCCGCGGCATCGTCCCGCCCCACCTGTTGCAAGGGCACGAGTTGTCGGTGCGCACGGTGAGGCTGGGCGACGGCCGCACCGCATGGCGGATCGTCGCCACGGGCTTCGCGCACCGCGACGATGTGCGCATCTTCTGCGGGCTGGTGACGGCCAGCGGCCTCGGCTGCCTGCCTCGGCAATGACCGGCGATCAGGACGGCGGAACGCAGTTCTCGACAATCGCGGCGCAGGACGGAAGGTGCGAGCCGGCCGGGTAGGTCAACCGCTGGACCACGCCGCCGCTGATGGTGAAGGTCGCCTCGCAGCCACTGTCCCCACCCGAGCTGAACAGCGGCAACCCGAAGCCGAGCCCGACCCCCACGCCACCGCTGCCGCCGCCCACCCCGATGCTCGTGGACGGGCCACCACCCGCATAGCTCGGCCGCTGGACATAGGTGAAGTACTCGTTGCCGGCAGCCTCCGCCTGACGGGCCGGCACCCCGGCGCAGGACAGCAGGCGCGCCTTCGGCATGCCCACCAGCTGGCTCTGTGCCCGCGTCGCCACCTCGCCCCCGGGCCCGGACGCGCATCCGGCCAGCACGCAGGCCGCTGAGATCAACATCAACCCCGAGGCTCCGCGCATTCCGACCTCCCTCTTCCTGCATCCGTTGTCGCGACGCACAAGGAACGTGCAGCCAGGATTCCGGTTCCGCGACACTTCCGGCCCAACCGCGCGGGGGATGCGCGCGCGCAACACTCCAGCCCCGATCGCCCCTGTCCACCGCTTCGCACGGGTGACAGCGGTATGAACGTGATATGACACGACAACCAAATGTTACCGACTCGGGACATTTCATCATGACCATCGTCCATCTTGCGCTCGGCAGCAATCTCGGCGACCGCGGGGCCAATCTCGAAGTGGCGATCCATGCACTGGCGGCCCGTGTCTGGATCGATGACCTGTCCGCGGTCTACGAGACGGCACCCATGTACGTGACCGACCAGCCGGCCTTCCTCAACATGGCCATTCGGGGCCGCACCGATCTGGCACCGATCGATCTGCTGCGTTTCGTGAAGCGGGTGGAGGCGTCGCTCGGCCGGGCCGGGGACGGCCAGCGCTTCGGGCCGCGCCCGATCGATGTGGACATCCTGCTGTACGGGGATTCCCAGGTGGCGTTGCCGGAACTGGAGATCCCGCACCCGCGGTTGGCGGAACGCGCCTTCGTGCTGCGTCCATTGGCCGATCTGGGACCGCAACTCCGCCACCCCGTGCTCGACCGCAGCGTGGAGGAATTGTTGGCCGCGGTCCCCGGTAAGGACACGGTGCGGCTGCACGCCGCCCGCCTGAACGGTCTGGCGTCCGCACCGCTGGCCCAGGCGGTGTGACGGGCCGCACTGGCATTCCACGGCGTGCCCGCTATAGTGCCGTCGCGTCGCGGCGGAGCCGCCGCCGTGGAGAGCATCAACCGTGGGCAACGACTTCGCAGCGCGCCGAACCGGCCCAGCCGGTGGGGCCGACACCTACACGATCCTGCTCACCGGCTTCCGGGCGCCCGTCATCCTGCCCGGGGGGGACGGTGCGACGGCACGCTTCGACCTGGAATTGACGGTCCTGCACCCCGGCCCCGAGTTCCCCGACGACATCGCGGCGGTCATGTCCTATGAAGACATCGTGCAGGCTCTGCGGGACTTGTGCGCCGAAGAGACCGCGGCCGATGCCGGACGCCTTGCCGAAAAAGCCGCCGATCTGACGATCGGCCTGCCGAAAGTGACGCGGACAAAGGTTTCGGTGGCCCTGTCCGGCGTGCGCACGGATGAGCCCGCCCGCGGCGCCACGATCATGCGGGAACGAACCTGAAACGCTAGCGTCCCCCGACCATCGCTTAAAGACAATCCCAAGCAGCCTCTGGCCAATTGTTTCTTATCGCGCTAGGCTTGCGCAAATATCTTGCGCAACCATATCCAACGACAAAGGCGCTGCCGGATGAGGGCGCCAACTGGGAGGAGACCATGAATCATCGCCGGGAGCCGACCCTGTCCGAACTCTTGGACGAGCCGATCGTGATCGCGATGATGGCCCGCGACGGGTTCACGCGCGAACATATCCTGCGCTTGATCGAGCGGGTCCGTCACGATCGCCGCCACGCGGAGCGCTCGCCGCTCGCCGCGTGAAGGCACGACCGACCGTCAGCCAGGATCCCCCAGAACCTCGCGCACCACTGCCAGCACCTCTTGCGGTGTGAAGGGCTTCCGTATCGTGCGGCAGGCGCCGAGCGCCTCCGCCACCGGAAGCACGTCGAGCGACGCCCGCGCCCCGCCGCCGGAAATCGCCACGATGCGGATGTCGGGGAAGCAGCGCCGCAGCTCCATGATCGTCGCAAGGCCTTCCTTGTTCGGCATGAAGATGTCGGTGATCACGAGGTCGCAAGGCGCTTGCCGGAATCGCGCCAACCCGTCCACCCCGTCGCAGGCGCCGATCGCCTCGTACCCTCCCCGCGCAAGGGTGCGGAGCAGCATGGTGCGGACCATCTCGTCGTCGTCGATGACCAGGACGCTCGCCATCGGCTCCTCCCCTCACTGCGTGTCGCGGCTGGCCCGCTCGTCCAGGATCTGTCCGACCAGCGCCACGAACGACGACGCGGAAAACGGCATGCGGACGATCCAGCCGATACCCGCCGCCGCACTAGCCGCTCCCTCCAGCTCCACGTCCGGGTGGGCGCAGGCAAGGATCGGCACGCCGGAGGACGATGCCGCGAAAGCACGGGCGAGCGTCAAGAGCTTCCACGCCGCACCCGCCTCCGGCTGGACCAGCACCACCAGATCGAAACGGTCGGGTGCGATCGCGTGGAGCGCCAGGGCGCGCCGCGGCAGCACGGCGGTCACCACCCGAACAGCGAGCGAGCGCAGCAGTTGGGCCGTCACGCCGCCCAACGCGCGAGCCTCGTCAACGACCAGCACGCGCCCGCCCCGTCCGGCCGCGGCTTCCCGTCCCCGCGTCGGGCCGCGGCCGGCCAGAGGCAGGAAGACGGTGAAGCGGGATCCCCCGCCGGGGTGGCTGACCACATCGATGGCACCGCCATGCTCGGCAACGATACCATGCACCGCGGCAAGCCCCAGCCCGGTGCCCCTATCGACGGGCTTCGTCGTGAAGAATGGCTCGAAAATCCGCGCGAGCGTCGCTTTGTCCATGCCGCACCCGGTGTCCGACACGCACAGTTCGACGAAGCGGCCGGGCGGCGGCAGAGCCCGCGTGCCCATGACCGAACGGACCGCATCGGCGGTCGCCTGCGACAGAGTGACGACGATGTTGCCCGGGCCGCCCTCACGGTCGGCGATCGCGTCGACGGCATTGCGGCAGAGATTGACGACCACCTGCTGGATTTGCGCGGGAGCGACGAGCACCGGCAGCGGATCGCCGCCGCGGTCGAACCGTACGGACACGTCATGGGGGATCGTCGGTGCGACCAGTTGCAGGGCACTCTCGACAAGCGCGCCGAGATCCGCCTCCTCCCGCGCCACCCGTTCCTTGCGAGCGAAGGTCAGGAGCTGGTTGACGAGGCCTTTGGCGCGGTCGGCCGCCGTCAGCACCTGGGCCAGATCATCACGCGCCTCGCTGTCCGGCGGAAGTGAATCATGGGCAAGGTGGGCATGGCCCAGGATGACGGTCAGGATGTTGTTGAAGTCGTGGGCGATCCCGCCGGCCAGGACGCCGACCGCTTGCATTTTCTGGACACGGCGGATGTGTTCCTCCATGCGCAGGCGCTCGGTCACATCCTGCACCGTGGCCACGATCGCGGCGATGCCGCCGTCCGACCCGATCGCCGGGGTCACCTCGACCGCCACCCAGTAATGATGGCCATCGCGGTGGAGCGCCGGAAACTCGGCGCGCCACGGGTCACCGCCAGCGATGCGGCCCCACATGCCCCGGAACGGCTCTGCCCCTGCGATGGTGAAGGCGTGGGCGAAGGCGTCGAGGTCAGGGATGTCTTCGGGCAAGAGGCCGGTCAGCACCGTGAAACGGTCGTTGACGTAATCGACCACGCCCGACGCGTCGGCCACCACCATTCCCGACGGATGCCCCGCCACCGCCTGGATCATGGCATGCGCCACCCGATCCCTGCGGGTGATGCTCCAGCCGTCCGGGGGGAACCTGTCCGATGCCAACGGGTCCCCTCCACATCACTGCCAGCGCCAGCGGACAGTGGGCGCCCCGCCGTTAAAAAAGCGCGAAGACGCAAGCCACGCCCCCTGACGCGTCTTGACCGATCACCGCACCGACACCACCCGAAATGTCCGCTGCTGCTCGTCATGCTCCGTGATCGTGATGTATTCACCTTCCCGGAAGACATGCCGGTCGAAGCGGAAGATCGGCTCGTCGTCGTCGGTATCGGCCTCGTCGTAGTCGAAAAGCCAGTGGCTGCCGCGATGGACCAGCTGTCCGAACTGGTCGTCCTCGCCGCGCCAGAAGCGATGGACCGTGCAATCGCCCTTGTGGGCGCGCCAGGCGGCGGCGTCGAAATAACCGTCGCTGTCCAGCGGGGCTTTGAACTCGTACCCGTAGTCGGCGCTTCCTTCGGGATGACCGGCGGTGCGGGCAAGTTCGAGACGGATCGTTCGCAGGGTCATGGCATCCCTCCTCGCTGGATTCGGGCGCGGGCCCTGCACGGCCCCGCGCCCTCGTTCCTGCGTCAATGACGGATCATCCCGTCTGGTTCCGCTCCAGCCGCGCGGGCTGGTGGCCGGCCATGAAGTGGCGGAGCACCATGACCAGCGTGGCCGCGTGGCGGTGGTTGCCGTGTGCCCTGGCATGCGCGATGTCGTCGCGGATGAAGCCGGCGATGCGACGCTGGCCCTCCACCGTGTGGACGAGATAGCTGCCCAGTTCCACCGCCACCATTTCGGGCAGATGCTCATGCTCCGCGATCGCGTCGACCTCCTCTTCGGTAAGGTCGCTGAGCGCGATGCAGTCGTCGATCGTCAACATGGGCCGTCTCCTTCCTAGGAGCCGGTCTTGTCCGGTTGACGTCCAACCGACGCGGGGCACTTGTCCGGTTACGGCGCAAGGCCGCACGTCGATCCTCAATGGGCCATCAGCACCGGCAATCCGGCGTGATTGAGCACGTAGCGGGTAACACCGCCCAGGATCATTTCCCGCATCCGGCTGTGTCCGTATCCCCCCATGACCAGGAGGTCGCAACCAAGTCCGGCAGCGCGGTCCATCAGGGCCTTGCCGACCGGCTCCGATCCGGGCCTGACGATTGTGAGCTGTGCATCCACCCGATGCCAAGCCAGGTAATCGGCAATGCGACGACCCGCCGCAGGCTGGGTGACGGAGGTTTCCGCCGTCAGGACACTGACCGTGTCGGCGTTGGTGATGAAGGGCATGGCACCGGTGACCGCGCGGGCCGCCTCGGCATTGCCGTTCCAGGAGATGGCAACGCTACGGCCGATGGTCGCCGGCGCGTTCTTCGGGACCAGCAGCAGCGGACGCCCGGCGCTCAGCAGCGCGGTCTCGATCGCGGCCATGGCCTGGTTCGCTTCCCCGCCCGACGGAACGGCGAAGACCAGCAGGTCGGACAGGCGGCCTTCGACCGGCACCACCTCGTCGATCCGGCCGACGACCTCGTGCCAGGATGCGGTCGGTCCCTCGATGCCGAGCGGCGTGTCCGCCAGTTCGACCGAAGCCTCGGCGACCACCGCCTCGAAATGGCGGCGCGCAGCCATCAGGCTGACGTTCGCTTCGGCCTCGGCGGAACGCATGATCTCCTCGACCATGGCGCCCGACATGCCTTCACCGAGCATCGGGACGGCGTCGCGCGGGTCCAGCTTGACGAACAGCGCGGTGACGTGGGCGTTGAAGTCCCGGGCCACGACCAGGGCGGCCTTCAGGGCGACGGGATCGGTTTCGGCACCGGCCAGCGGCACCAGGATCGTCTTGAGCGGCATGTTCCTCTCCTCCCAGGACCGTCCAGCGGGCCCTGTGTGGGCTTCGTGGCTGGGAGCGATTTCATTCGCACCCTCATGATCGGATTGTACACCCGCCGGATGTCGATCACGACCCCGTTCCGGTCAGGGCAGGGCTTCACGGGCGCATCGCAGGACCGCTTGCACGGATTGATCCGCGTCAATGCGCCGCCACGCCATGGGGCCAAGATCGTAGCTTTCCTGCCGGATCGCCACAGCGGCGGTGGCGTCGGACGCATCGGGCCCGCGCCCGCCGATACGTCCGGCCCTTGCGGTGGCCGGGGCCGTCAGCCACAACCCCGTGAATGGAACACCGCAACGGCCGGCGGCCGCCGCAATGGCGTCCCGTTCTTCCGCCCGGGCGAAGACGGCATCGGCGATCACCGAATGCCCGGCCTCGAGCGCCACGGTGGCGCGTTGCACGATCGTCGCGTACACGCGCTCCGTGACCGCCGGGGTGTAGGCGTCCTCCGGCAGGGCGGTTTCGGGCGAAACGCCGAACAGCGTCTTGCGGATGACGTCGGACCGCAGCACCAGCGCGCCCGGCGCCGCGCCGGTGTCGGGGGCGAGCGCTCTGGCCACGGTAGACTTTCCCGACCCGGAAAGCCCGCCGACCGCCATCAGCTGCGGCAGCGGGGGTTCCAGCAGCGCCCGCGCCAGTTCAAGATAAGCGCCGGCCTCGGCCCGCTTGATGGCAGCGGCGGAATCGTCCGGCTGGAGACGGGCGGCGGCGGCGGCGATCTTGGCGCGGATCGACGCGCGCACCGACAGGAAGAGCGGCAGCAGCGCCAAGCCCTCCAGTCCGCAGCCCTTGTCGACGTAACGGTTGAACGCCGTGTTGGCGAGCGGACGCAGCCCACGGTGCTCCAAATCCATCAGCAGGAAAGCGAGGTCGTACAGCACGTCCACCGTGGCGAGCGCATCGTCGAACTCGAGGCAATCGAACAGGGTCGGCTGTCCGTCGAGAAGGACGATGTTGGCGAGATGCAGGTCGCCATGCCCATGGCGGACGAACCCGGCGGCGGCGCGGGCCTCGATCAGCGGCGCGAGACGGTCCAACTCCTCGGCGGAGCGCCGGGCCAGCCTGTCGACGGTCCGCGGATCGAGCAGCCCGGCCTGCCCCCGCATCTCCTCCAGATTCTGCGCGACGATGATCCGCATGGAGGACGCGCCACCGCCACGGCAGGGCTCGGCCGCAGCGTGGAAGGCGGCGATGTGGTCCGCGAGTGCCCGCATGTGGTCGTGAGTCAGGCGGCGGCCAACGGCCAACCGGTCGAACAGCCCGTTGCTGTCGAAGCGCCGCATGACCAACACGGCATCCAAGACCTCCCCCGGCCCACCTAGGGCGAGCCCGCCGTCGGCGCGGCGGACGACATCGACGACAGCTTCGTAGATGGCCGGGGCCGTCCGCCGGTTCAGACGCAGTTCGGCGTCGCACGCGGCGCGGCGGCGTCCACGGGTGGAAAAGTCCAGATACGGATAGCGCACCGCGCGCTTCAGCTTGTAGGCGCGCGACTCGACCAGAAAGACCATCGCGGCATGGGTGTCGATCCGCTCGACCGGCGCGCCGCCGTGCGTCGCGGGGTCGGAAAGGAAGTCGACGACGGCCGTCTGGTCGTCGGGCGGCATGCGGTCGCTCATCCCGGCAGTCTAGCACCGGGGTCGCTACCCGCGGCAGACACGATCGCATCATGTTCGATCGTGAAAATTGTCACCCGCTGGTAAGACCAAACCGTTGACTTGCTCCCCCAACAAACACATCGTGTTGCACTGCATTAAGCCTGGAGAGGTAGATCGGCAATGACCGACGTGGACTCGAAGCCCGCCCGCTCGATCCGTTCCCGCCGCGCTGCGGGAGAGACGGTCACCACCACCGACAGTGGAGCGGAAATGGCAACCACTGAGGATCATGGTCCGAAACCGGCGTTGACGACCAACCGCCCGCTGCTGAAAGCGCCGCTGGCGCGTTTCGAGGCGCCGACGGCGCTCGACTGCGCCGCTCTGGCCGCCGATCTCGCCGGGTGCCTGGACCGTTTCGCGCAGGGCAGCGAGGAGGACCCCTTCTCCAACCCCGTGCTGCATCTGGCGCTCGAGATCACCCGCCGGCTGGAGGCCGGAGCGCTCGACCATGGCAGCCTGGAACAGCTCATCCAGTACCTGTCGGCCGAGGGGCTGGTCGACCGCGCCACCCGGCTCGGCCGCTGGCTAGGGGAGATCGATCCCGCGGCCAACGAGGAGCGGCTGCGGGCACTGCTGCGCGCCGTGGCGCTGCCGGAGGGCGCGTCGGAGCCTGTGCCGTTCGACGATTTCCGCGCGACGGTGGAGCGCGAAATCTTCGGCATGGTGATGACCGCGCACCCGACCTTCAACCTGTCGGGTCAGATCATGACGTGGCTGACGATGCTGGCGACCGGCCGTCATGTGGATGGCCGTCCGCTCGGCGAGGAGGAGCGCGCCGACGTGCTGCGCCGCATGGCGCAGTCCGAGCACCGGCCGGACACGGACATCAGCCTCGCCCGCGAGCACCAACTCTCGCTCGCGGCCATCGCCAACATCCAGGCGGCGCTGCGGCGCGTCTACGCGCTCGTCTACCAGGTGGCGGCCGAGGTCTACCCGGAACGCTGGAGCGATGTGACGCCCCGGCTGATCACCGTGGCGAGCTGGGTCGGCTACGACCTGGACGGGCGATCCGACATCAAGTGGACCGACACGCTGCACAAGCGGCTGAAGGTCGAATCCCAGCAACTCCGCCACTACATCGACGAGATCAAGGCGGTCCGCTCGCAGTCGCCCGACGACGAGGAACTGCGCCACACGCTGGAGCAGGTCGAGTCGCGGTTGGCGCTCGCCATCCACGAGGTGTCGGACGAGATCGCCGTCTTCTCCGACCACGATCCGGACAGCCCCGACGCCTACCGGCAGATCCAGCGCATCTCCAAGCGCATGCACGAGGGCCAGCCCTACCGGCTGGTTGACGCGGCCTTCCTGGTGGAGCGGGTGAACCGCGCCATCCGCCTGCTCTGCCCCACCGGCCAGAATTGCGGGATCACCGTTCTGCGGCTGTGCGTGCTGAGGGCGGAACTGGCGAGCTTCGGGCTCGGCATGGCGCACACCCACGTGCGCATCAACTCCACCCAGCTCCACAACGCCATTCGCAAGGCGGTGGCATTGGAGACGGCGCCCGACGATCCCCGTTACCGCCAGAGCTACATCGAGCGCATCACCCAGCTCCTCGACACGGTGGAGCCGGTGACCGTGAACTTCGGCTCGCTCATCACCGAGCGCACCTCGGCCAAGCGGCTGTTCATGGTCGTGGCCCAGATGCTGAAGTATTCCGATGCGTCGACGCCCGTCCGCTTCCTGATCGCGGAAAGCGAAGCGGCCTTCACCATGCTCACCGCGCTCTATTACGCGCGGCTGTTCGGGATCGAGGACCGGCTGGACATCTCCCCGCTGTTCGAGACGGAGCGGGCGCTGGAGGTGGGAAGCCGCGTCATCGACGCGCTGCTGGAGAACCCGCATTACCGCGCCTATGTCGAGAAGCGCGGCCGATTGTGCATCCAGACCGGCTATTCCGACGCCGGGCGCTATCTGGGACAGACCCCGGCCGCGGCCAGCATCGAGCGGCTGCGCAATCGCATCGCGCGCCTGTTCCGCAAGCATGATCTGAAGAACGTGCAGCTGGTCGTCTTCGACACGCACGGCGATTCGATCGGCCGCGGCGCCCATCCGGCGAGCTATGCGGAGCGGCTGTCCTACACCGCGCCGCCGGCTTGGCTTCAGACGCTGGCGGAAAGCGGCATCCCCTTCAAGCAGGAAGTCAGCTTCCAGGGCGGCGACGGCTTCACCCCCTTCATGACGCAGCCCGGCGCCTTCGCGATCGTCACGCGCATCCTGGAATACATGATGGGACCGCGCGCCAATGGCACCGGCGACCCGTTCTACGACGAGAACGACTACATCACCGAATTCTTCACCACGGTGAAGGAATTCCAGGTTTCGCTGGTGCGCGACCCGAACTACGCCGTTCTGGTCTCGGCCTTCGGGGCCAACCTGCTCTACCCATCCGGAAGCCGGGCCACGAAGCGACAGTACGACGGCGCCGCCAACATCGACCAGCAGAACGTCTCCCAGATCCGGGCCATCCCGCACAACGCGATTCTGCAGCAGCTCGGCCTGCCCGCCAACACGATCGGTGGTGTGGGAGCTGCCGTTGCCAAAGACCCCGAACGTTACGCCCTGCTCTACCAGCGGTCCGCCCGCTTCCGGCAATTGCTGGGCATGGTGGAGTATGGCGCCGCCATCGCCGATCCGGACGCCCTGAAGGCCTACATCGATATGCTCGATCCGGGCCTCTGGCTGACGCTGGCGGCACGCGCCGGCGAGCGCGCCCGCGCCGACGAGATGCGGGTGCTGGCCGACCATCTGGAAGAGAATCCGGCGCATGTCCGCCAGATCCGCATCTTCCGCAAGCTGTTCCGCGACTTCACCATCCTGCGCAGCGCCCTGGAACGCACAGGCCCGGGCTGTGGCGATGCGGTGAGCCAGCGGACGCAGGTCGGACTGCGCATCCTGCACGCCGTCCGCTTGGCGCTGATCCACGAGATCTACCGCATGGCAACCCACGTCCCCGACTTCTCCAGCCAGCACCAGACGACGCGGGACCAGCTGATCGCCCGCATCCTGCATCTGGACATCCCGACCGCGGTCGCCCAGCTCAAGGTCATCTTCCCGGCCACCCCGGAATCCCCGCTGGTCGGCGATTTCGGAGAAACCGCGACCTATGTGAGCGACGAGAGCCAGAATTACCGCATGGAGAACGAGCGGCTGTTCCGTCCGATGACCGGTCTCTACGAACTGATTGCGCGAACCAGCAGTGCGGTGACCCAACGGATCGGATTCTTCGGGTGAACCGGAGTGGAGCAAAGGTGGATCAGCGTTTTTTGCATCGCCGCCGGCGTGTCTTTATTGACGTTATCGTAACTGATATCATGTAGGGTACGATCGTTGCGTGGTTCGGGCATGGGCAGAGTGGTGATGGGCAAGCGGTTGGCAATCGTGACGCTGACGGCAGCGGTGGGCTTCGGCCTGACCGTGCCCGCCCATGCGCAGACAGCGCCGATCGATCGCCTGTCCAATTGGAAGGTGGGCACGCTCGCCTTCGGCGCTCCGCCCTACGCCGCTCCGGATCTGCCGGACCGGGTGTCCGATCTGCACGCGAAGGTGCGCATCGGTGGATCCTCAGTACCGGGCATCGAAGGCGCTTCGGTCAGGCCGTGGATCAGCGTCGAGTCCGGTCCCGATGGCACAGCCTCGGGGATGAGCGGCGTGCTTGTCGATGTGCCGTTCGGCTCGTTCGTCTTCACCCCCAGCGTCGGCGCCGGCTATGCGAACCGGTCCGCGCTGGAGCCGGTGTCGGGAATGGAGTTCCGGTCACAGCTGGAGCTCGGGTACGAGTTCGAGAACAAGTCACGTTTCACCCTCGGCTACAGCCGCATCACCGGGGCAGGCAGCAACGAGAACCGTGATCCGAACAACGTGTTCGGTCTTTATTACCGCGTGCCCTTCGGCGGTCAGTGACGGCGCGACAAGACGTCGCTTTCCTTGCTTAACCTGAATTTAAGGACGCCGCGTTCAAGTGACGGTGGCGAAACCCGCTCGCCGTCCGAAATGAACCGTTGTCCTGGGGAAGGAAAGTCCATGGCCGCCAAGCGCAAGCCCGCCAACACGCAGCCCACTGCCGAGGCCGGCGCCTCCGAAGCCGGTGCCGAGGCCATCCTCAAGACCAACTTCTCCGATCCCGAGAAGGACGCCTTCACGTTGATGTCGGCGGCCAGCCTGTTGAGCGAGGCGGATTCGCCGGACAAGGTGAACGTGGCGCTGGACCACAATCTGAAGCTCTGGATCGCGATCAAGACGGTCATCCAGGACGGCGGCAACAGCCTGGCTTCGGAAGTGAAGGACAATCTGCGCCAGCTCTCCCAGTGGGTCGCCACCACCACCATGGAAGCCAGCTCCGGCGAGTTCGAAGGCAGCAAGCTCATCGCGCTGGCGCGCGTGAACATGCACATCGCCGAGGGGCTGGTTCGCGGCCAGCAGAACAAGATGGTCGAGGAGCGCGCCTACCAGATCTGGGAAGAGGAAGGCTGCCCCGAGGGCAAGCAGCTCGACCACTGGCTGCGCGCGGAACAGGAAGTCGCCGAGCTGTCCAAGCTTCATTGACCCAGAGGCCCGGCTTGGCGGCCGGCTACTCGGCCGCCATCAGGATGCGCGGATCATGGTGGTCGGCGGCCGGCGTGCCGGCCGCCTTGGCCTGCCCGCCATCGTCAGGACGGCGATACCCGGACACGTAGCGGTCGAGTGCGACAAGACAGTCGGCGAGCGTGCCGGAGCCGATGGCCTTGCAGTCCTCGAAAGCATGCGGCTCCGGCCGCATCCAATGGGTAAGGTAGCAGTCCTCCCGTCCATCGAGTGTCAGCGTCAGGGCAAAGCGCCCTTCCCGGCCGATGCCGGCGTGGGCGGAGCGAAGGCGCGCCTGGACCTGATCGATGGTCAGGGCGCCGCGTCGATTGCGTTCGGTCATATCAGGCAGCCTCCTCGAAGGCTTGGGTCTCCATCCGCCGCGCCCAGGCGGCGTCGCGCGACAGCGCGTCGATGAGTTCGGTGGCCGGTCGGGCCGCATCGGGGGCGGTGTCGGAACGCAGGAGCCGGCCAAGCTGCATGGCCAGCCCCTCCGCCTCGTCCTCCACCCAGCGGATGAAGCGCCGGCGTCGTTCTCCCGCGTTCCAGTACCAGGCGGGAAGCTGGCCGTGGGTGCGCTCCACCTCCCCCTCCCAGCTTCCCATCCGGAACAGCCCGCTTGGGGAGCGGTCGGCACGACCGATCGTGGGCATTTGAGTGGATGTTGTCATGCGGCCTCTCGGCCATCCTCCTCCTCGCGGCGGAGGATCTCGGCCTTCTTCTGGGCAAAGAGCCCGGTTATGCGGTGTTGAGCGGCGCGGTCGACGGTTCCGATGTCGCGCAGGCGGGTGCCGACACCGGCACGCCAGACCTCCTCCAGATCATCCAGGTCCAAGCAGCCACCCAACCGGCGTTTCACTTCCGCCTCGAACGCCTCGATGGCGGCGGGCTGCAGATCGGGGTTGCCCTTGGCAGCGTAGAAGGCCTCCGACTCCTCGCGGTACTTGCTGTCGTCGAACTGGCCCATATAGACATCGGCGGCCAGCCCGAGCTGCAGCAGGCATTTGCCGACCGCATCGGTCATCGACATCTTGAAGCACTCGTCGTCCGGCATCTCGATGCCGTTGCGGCGACGGACCATCTCGGTGCCACCCCATTGCGGCCCGGTCCAGCATTTCTCCCCATTGGCCGGGTCGAGATACCAGACGCGGGCGCAGATGAAGACCATGCGCTCCGCAATGGTCCAGTCCACCTGCTCGTAACCCCAACCCTTGCCGACCGGGCCAAAGGTTTCGGTCATCATCTGGAAACGCCAGGTGGGGTCGATCTGCGTCCCGCGGAATCCGCCGGATCGGGTGAAAGGCTTGGTGGCCTTCGGGTCCGTGCGCTTCAGGCGGTTCCAGATATGCAGATGGTCCATGCCCCCCGCGGCGGCCGGTGCTTCCGGCGGCGGGGGCTGGGGCATGTCGGCCTTCGCCGACGCATGGCCGGCGGCCTCGCGCGTGCTCTCCTCACGGACGTTCTCGACGACGGTGTCGGTCTTGCTCATACGGCCCATCGAAACGAATCCTCTTTCTCACACGTCCTTGTGTTCCCCTCACCCCAGCCGGCGGCCAGGACGGCCTCCAGGCTCGGGTGAGGGGAATAATCCGGCTTCCAGACCTCGGCACCGTCGAGCGCCCGGCGCGACGGCAGCCCGTAACGCAGTGACAGCCGCCCGTCCCGATCGCGGCTGACATACACCCCGTTCGCAAAGGCGATCCGGGCGTCGTCCGGCATCAGGGCCTTCAGAGCGGTCTCGACCTCCCTCACCGTTCGGACGGTGTGGCGCTGCCCAGCCAGCGTGGCGGCCAGAGCGGCGAAGCGGTCGTGCCGGCCCATATCGACCACCCGGAATTCCTCCCGCCGCGGGGCGTCCACCGCCGGTTGACCGGATGGCTCGACATCGTTGGTGACGTACCACCAGAAGGCCTGAAGCGTGTCCAGCAGGCGCCCGGCGTCGGACGCGGAGCGCTCGATCCATTCGACCTCATGCCCGGTGGGGCGCAGGATCGAAAGCAGACCACGCTCCATTCCCGTCACCAGGAACTGGTGCTGGAGCTGCCACCAATAGCGTTCGACCAGTGCGGCGTTCGTCTGGAAGCCGGAGCTGAACTTGGCTTCCACGATCAGGTCGGACGGCGCTTCGGTCGCCTCCCCCTCCCAGGCGAAGAAATCGGGATGCGCCACCATCCAGTCGAAGTCCGGGTGTGCGGCTGTCACCTTGGCAGCCACACAGGACAGGCCGGTCGCGCGCGTGACGAAGCGAGGGTGCAGGTGTTCCGTAGCGATCCCGATCTGCACCGCCGCTACGAAATCGAGCTCGGCCGGCTCGGCCCGCCCGGTCTTCTCCCGCCACAGCGCCGGCCACTCCCCGGCCATGATCCGCACCGCGTCGGACGATCCGACGCATCCCGCGCGGAGTGCACGCTGCTCGTTGCTGATGGTCATGGATTCAACCGTCCGATGCGTTCCCGCAACTCTCCGGCACGCTCCGCGGCCGGAGTCATCAGATAGTGTGCGAAGTCGCATCATTCAAGAACAAAAACAGAACCTTGAGCCTTGCAGTACCGATTATAAAGTTTATGCCCAGAATATTTCCGATAATATACTTGAGTATATGGCAATCTTCATTGCCAGAAACGAAAATTTTATAAAAATTATTGAGGCGCTACAAAATATCTAACGAGTTATCCACTGAATTAATTTTACAAACCCTGCCGTCAGGTCAAGCGGAATCGGCACCCACCGTTACAGCCTAAGGACTCGCAAAACGTGCACCGCGACTCCGGCAACCCTCGCATCCGCAATACTGGCCGGGCCGCAACCCGGGTCGGTGGACACCGGCAGAAGGTGGGGCGGGAAAAAGCGGTAGGCGCAAAAGGCTCCACCGCCGACCGTCACCACCACGTCACCAACCCGCGGCTCCAGCACGTCGGGAGGTTCCAGCACCACCTTGTCCTCCGGCAGCACCCCGGCCGCATCAAGACTGCGTGACGCGATGGTGAGAGCGAAGGCCCGCGGCGAGGCCGACGGCTCCACAGCCACACACCCTCCGTTCTGCCGCAGCGCGGCGGCCAGGAACGCCTCCGCCGCACGACGGCCGAGGGCCAGCAGAGCCACCACCTGGTCATGGTCGAGCAAGGGAACGCGCACGACAGGCGCAGGCTCCATCCCGTCAATGAACCGTGGTTCGGACCCGGCCGCCCGTGCCAGCCGGCCGATCGTTTCGGCACTGGGCAGGCTGCCGCGGGCAGGATCGCTGAGGAAGCGGGTCAGGCTGCTCGGCGTGACCTGGGCAAGCCGGGACCAGTGGGCGGCGCTCCACCCCCGCGCTTCCATCACCGATGTCGTCCAACGCAGTAGCGCGCGCCGCGTGTCGTCCATGCTCCGCCTTCCCGCTACGCGGTCCACCGCCTGATAGCCAGCCCGCCACCGGCGCGATTATCTGGCCGCCCCTACCCGATGGCGCAAGGCATCCTTCCGGACGACGGCGGGCCACCGCCACGCTTGCGCCGGGTCCGGACGCTCCCCACCTTGCTGCGGAACATTGCAGGGAGAGGGACCATGATCATCACCACCACCGATTCCGTCGAGGGCCGCCGGGTCGTGGAGTATCTGGGCGTCGTCACCGGCGAGGCGATCATCGGCGTGAACATCTTCCGCGACATGTTCTCCGGCATCCGCGACATCATTGGCGGCCGGGCCGGCGGTTATCAGAACGCACTGCGTGACGCGCGCGAGGCCGCCTTCACGGACATGCAGGACATGGCCCACAGCCGTGGCGCCGATGCGATCGTCGCCGTTGACGTGGATTACGAGGTTCTGGGCAAGGAGAACGGTATGCTGATGGTGTCGGTCAACGGGACGGCCGTCCGCCTCGGCTGACGAAAGCGGGCGCGTTCCACAATCCGTGCATCACCGGCATGTCAATGCCGGTGGTTTGCCATAATCTCTCTGGCCGGACCCACCCCGCGAGGAGCCCGGCCATGAGAGTTCCGCCCCTATCGATCCGCACCGTGGCGAACGCCGCGCGCGCCCTGGCATTCACCCTGATGGCGTTGCTGCCGGTTCATACGGTGCGAGCCGATTGCCTGCCCATCGCCGGGCTTCCCGGCCTGCTCATGCCGGCGAGCCTGACGCTTGCGGCAGCACCCGCTTCGGGATCGGTGCGGCTGACCTTCCTCGGCCATGCCAGCTTCCTCATCGAAACGGCAGGGGGAGTGACGGCGGTCACGGACTACAACGGCATGTTCCGGCCGCCGATGCTCCCCGACATCGTCACCATGAACAACGCCCACTCCACGCACTACACCGAGCTTCTGGACCCCGGCATCACCCATGTCCTGCGCGGGTGGGAAACCGGCGGCATGGCCAAGCACGATGTGGAGGTGAAGGACCTGCGCGTGCGCAACGTGCCGACCAACGTGCGCGACTACGGCGGAACGCGGGTGGCCGGCAATTCCATCTTCGTGTTCGAGACGGCGTCGCTGTGCATCGCCCATCTGGGCCACCTGCACCATGACCTGACCGACCTGCATCTCGGCGAGTTGGGCCTGATCGACGTGTTGCTCGTACCGGCCGACGGCGCCTACACGTCAAGCCACGAGACGATGCTGAAAGTGATCGACCAACTCAAGCCGTCGGTCATCATCCCCATGCACTGGTTCTCGCAATCCCGCCTCGCGCAGTTCCTGGCAAAGCTGGAAGGGACCTACACGGTGCGGACGCTTGGAACGGCTGATGTGACCCTGTCCCGCGCCACCCTGCCCCATCGCACCGTGCTGGTGCTGCCGGGGGATCATTGACGGCCGGGATGCCTCACGGCCCGATGTAGAGGCCGGAAACGCTGCGCTGATCGGCGATGTAGACCGAGCATCGGCTGTCCTGGTCCTCGAAGAAATAGACCTTTCCAGGCGCACGCTGGGACTGGGCATCGAGAAGGTTGGTGCCGTTGCCGAAGGCGACGCCGTAACGTCGGTCGGCGGCGCGAGCCCAATAGAAGCCGTCGATCCTCTGGACGAAGGCACCGCGGCGGCAGAGGTCGGACAGGCGGCGGTCACGTGTGGCAATCCCACGCAACCCGTCCGGCAGTTTGTAGACGACCTGTGAACGCCGATACTGGGTCCGTGGCGGGTGGAATTCGGGGATCCCATAGGTGCGCATCGGAGGGCGCAACGACGTGCCGTCGCTCGGGGGTACAAGGCCGAGCCGTTGCTCGGCCAAACCCGGCCCGGCAAGCAGCGCAAGCAGCAGAGCGAGGAATGGTACGCGCATGGTCACCTTCGGAACGGGTGCCACATGTTACCACCCTGTAACCGTCAACGCACGGACGGGTTGTTGGCGACGAAGGCGAAATACGGCAGCCGCCGCAACGCGTCGGCGACCATCAGATAGGCGACGACGAAAGCCACCAGCGAGGCCATGAAGTAGCCGTATCCGTACCAGGCGAAGCCCAGGTCGCTGAACAGCAGGGTGAAGAGACCGTTGGCGACCAGGTAGACGGTCTGGGCCAGCAGGTTTCGGCGCCGCAGGTCGAAATAGGACAGCACCACCGTGCACACCAGGAACAGCACCTGGAACAACGCCCCCAGCGCGCCGAAGCGGAACATGCCGATCTGCTGGAAATGCAGGCCGAGTGCCCCGACGATGGCGGGCGCCAGAAAGATGGCGAGAGCGCAGACGGCTCCCTGGAGAATGACGAGATTGCGCGAGCTTTCAAGCAGGGCGGTGACGATCAGCCGATGGTTCCGCTCGATCTGCGCCCAGGTGGCGTGCCGCTGGATGTCGCGGTAAAAGGCTTGGTAATGCTCGAAGAAGCGCGTCTCGATGTTGACGGTGAACAGCGTCAGCGCCGGCACGATGGTCAGATAGGCCATGAACATGGCGCTGTCGTAGGGAGTGTAGATGACCATCGCCCCGGTCACCACCTCACGCTCCGGCGCGAACCACATGATCCATTTGTCGACCCACACGGCCAGCGTGGCGACCAGCCCGATGAGCGCCAGATCCCAGTAGCGCCGGAAGTAGGCTAGGAAATCGAACAGCCGCGCCACCCGATACGGATACTCGGCGAAGACCCGCGCGATCAGCGCGAATTCGATGGCCGCCAACCCCGCGGTGAACCCCCACAGCATGCCGACCGGTCCCAGCCACGCGCCCAGCAACGCCGACCCCACGAACCCGGCGAACATGCCCGCCGCGAAGGCGACGGTGACCGTGACATAGTCCTTCAGCGCCGACAGGAAGATCGACACCACCCATATTCCGGCAACCACCACGAAATTCGCGATCGCGGCAAGGGCCATACCCGCGGGGAGACCGCTCAGCAACAGATAGAAGGGGCCGGCGGTCAATGCCGAGACCGCGTTGGCGAGGCCGAGGCAGGCCAGAAGCATTCCCGGCGCCACTTCCACCCGCTTGGCATAGATGGCATCGGCCAGGAAGCGTGTGGCGACCAGCACCAGCGGCCCGGTCAGAACGACGCTGAAGCAGAAGTTGTAGATGACGACGACGCGGAATTGGGTGAGTTCCACGTCGTCCACGATGGTCCGGCCGATCACGTTGATGCCGGCCAGCGCCAGGATGGTGAACATCCAGGGACCGGAGGTGATGAAAGCCGAATGGGCATAGCCCTGGACGATGCCGAGCAGATCATCCCGGCGGGCGAGCTTCCGCAGCGCGAAACCAATCCCCGCCATACTAAGCCGCCTTCCCGACGGTTACCGGCCGGTCCGGCTTGTCGATGTGTTCGTTGTAGAGCGCGCGGTAGATGCGGTCGATCTCCACCTTGTCGTAATAGCGGCGCACCCGCTCGCGGATGGCGGCGGCGCAGCGTTCCCGCCAGGGAGCGTCGAGCAGCAGCGCCCGCAACTCCCGTGCGGTGGCGAGCGGCGAGGCGAGCGGCGTGATCGCCCCACCCGGCCCCAGGGGCGGATCCTCATCCGGCCGGCCGAGGATCAGCTCCGAGCAGGAGCCGACGTCGGTCGCCACCGTCGGCACCCCGGACGCTCCGGCTTCGAGGATCACCAGCGGCTGTGCCTCCGACACGGACGTGAGCGCGATGGCGTCCACACGGCCCAGCCAGTCGGTCAGCTTCACGCGGCCGGCGAAGATCACCGTCCGCTCGAGACCGAGATGGGCGACGATCGACCGGCACTCCTCCACATAGCCTTGATCCTCCTCGGTCGGGCCGAGGATCATCGCCTGGAGATCCGGGATTTCCTCCCGCAGGATGCCGGCGGCGCGAATGAAGGTTTTCACGTCCTTGATGGGCACCACACGGCCGATCAGCGCGATGGTCGGCGGCCGCTCGCCATCCTGCCGGACCACCTTGGAATAGCCGGCGTAGTCGATGCCGTTGGGGATGATGCGCAGCTTGGCTGGATCGGCCCCCTGCCGGAGCTGGAAGACCTGGTTGCCGCCATACAGGGTCACGATGGCGTCGCAGGCGTCGTAGCAGGCCTTGGAATAGCTGGCGAAGGTGTCGAGCCAGAGGTCGCGCAGATCGCGCTTCTTGCGCTCGACGGCGAGGGAGGAATCGCCGCCTTCGAACAGCCACTCGGCCATGAGGATCTCGATGCGGCGCTCGTTGGTGTAGATGCCATGCTCGGTCAGGATGGCCGGGCGCCCGCTTTCCAGCCGCGCCCGCGTCGCGAACAAACCGGCATAGCCGGTGGACACCGCGTGGTAGACCCGCGCCGGCGGCATGGGGGTCAACATGGTCGCGTACATCCCGCCCATCAGGGCCCGCATGCCCCAGAAATATTCCAGAAAGGACGCGTCGGGCAGCGTTTCCCGGCAGAGACGGGTGACGAGATGAAAGGCCTCCTCCGAATTGAGGAGCACCCGCCGCCCGATTTTCGGCCGCAGCGGAGCGAGCAGCGTCAGGATTTCCGTCACCTCGGGCAAGCCGCCGCCCTGTTGCAGGTGTTTCAACGGGGCTTCCAAGCGGCGCATCAGCCCGGCGGCATCACGCACCCATCCGCGGCCGGGGTCCGGCTCCTGCAGATACACATGGGTCATGCCATTGACGTTGGCCGGCAACTCGTAGGCCAGCTTGCGCGCGCCACGGTCGGCGACCAGGGCCACGACATGGAAGGTCAGGTCGGGATGGGCCTTGATGAGGTCGTGCGTCCAGGTCGATACGCCTCCCGCCACATAGGGGTAGGACCCTTCCATCAACAGACAGACGTCGGCCACCGACGGACGCGCGATCATGCGGCGGACTCCATCGCCACGGCGTCGCCACCCGCCCACAGATTCACGACCGATCCCAAGGCATCCGGCGTGGCGGCCCCTCCCCGCATCACCGCCGCGTGGGTGCGGCACAGGCCGCGGAGGTCGTCGAACCGGCCGAGCCGGAACAGGCATTCCGCGTACCACACCAGAACGCCGCGCTCCGCACCATCGGCGATCAGCGGGGCCATGATGCGTTCGGCCTCCTCCACATGGCCAAGGCGGAGCAGCAGCCGGCCAAGGTCATGGCGGAGCGTGCCATCACCGGGAGCCCGATCGAGTGCTTGGTGGTAGCCGGCCAACGCCTTCTCCCGCAGTTCCGCCTCCCGGTTCGTGTCGAGCAAACCGCAAAAGGCGTATGCGTCGAGATGCCGCGCCAGCGCGGTGCGTCGAACCGGATCCTCCGGGTCCTCCCGCACCGATTCGTCGAGAGCCAGCCACCGTTCGTTGAACTCGTGCTCCACCCGGGCGGTTGCCGTGGCCGCCTGTACGCGCACCGACGGATCGGAGTCGGCAAGGCCCAGCTTGAGGGCCGGGGTGAAGGCCGGACGAAAGTGGCGGGAGACGAGTGCGATCACCGCCTGCTTCTGCACCGGCGTCCCGACCGTCATCACGTCGGTGAAGGATTCTGACGCCGCGACATGCGCCTGTTCGCGGCCGGACACGATCAGTTCGAACAACTCCTGGGCGGGGGCCGTCTCGCTTTCCGGAAAGAGCGAGAGATACCAGTCGTGGAAGCCGGTCGCGTGACGGCGGAACACGGCATGGAAAAGTGCCGAGAACAGCACGGCAACAACCCCGGCGGGGCCAAGGACCGGTGTCGAGACGGCCAGCAGCCCCGGCAGCCGCAGGTCCAGCCCGCGCCGCCACCGCGACCGCAGCCAAATGACGAGAAGGGCCGATACCACGAAATGACCCGCCAGGGCCGCCGCGACGGTCACGGGCGTCCACCCTGAAACGGGAGGCACCGCCGCGAGCGTCGCTTCGGTCGCTAGCGTCAGCATGGCTACGGCCACCAACTCCGCTCCGCCACCGTCAGGCGCCGCCTCTGACGGCTCCACCGCGGGAGTCATGGTCACGGCGCGTCCCCAACCCGCTCGGCGGCGAAGGAGATGGGGATATCCGCAAGCGGCTGGGGAAGCGCTCCACGGACCGCCTTCTCCAGCTTGGCCGCCACGATGCGCGCCTGCTCCATCGCCGTTCCAGGGAGCACCACACCGAAGACAAGCCCGTGCTGCCCGAAGTCGCAGGCCAGATCCGTATCGCGCAGGCTCTGCCGCACCGCTTTGCCGATGGCCGTAGCAACCTCCATCCGCTGGTCCGGCAGGAGACGCGACAGACCGGAGGGCCTGATGGTGATGGTCGTCGTCTCGAAGCCGAGGCGTCGCCCGAGGTGGGCCAGAAATTCCGCCTGCCGCCCGATGTAGGTCGAGGAATACAGGGTGCCGTCATCGGCGAACACCCTCTGCTCGTTGGCCTCGCGATAGCGGCGCGCCTTGGCGAGCGCGGTGCCGACCCATTCGCAGAGGATGCGGAAATTCTCCACGGTGTTCGCGCTGAAATCGGCGAAACCGAGGCTCTCGATCTTCACCATCCCCACGACCTCGCCGGTGTCCTCGCTGACCAGGGGACCGGCCAACACCCCCTGGCCCATCAGGATCCGCTCGTCCTCCGGTCGGGCGACGCACAGCGTGCGCTGGCGTCCGACCACCGTCTCGAACAAGGTCGACGACGCATCGAACCAGCGGGCGAAGGGATCCTCGTCGTCCCAGCCGTCGTTCGTTACCGATTCCAAAACGTCGTTGTTGAGCAGGAACAGCGAGAACTTCTCCGGTCGCATGACCGAGCGGACGAGATCGGCCACGCCCAGCATGACCTCGCCCTCGTCCAGCTTGTCGATGGCGCGCGCGGCCTGATAGAGCGTGAAGACGGTGCGGAGCTGTCCGGCAACCCTGGCTTCGAGATTCTCCTTCACGACCTTGAGCTGACGGTAGGACCGTGCGATGGCGTCGCTTTCCCGATTCGCAAGGGAAAGCTTGGCGTGCAACTCGTCACGCTCGCGTCGTTGTCGCATCCGCAACTCACCGAACAGGACGGCGGCCACCAGCCACAGGATCGGTTCGCGGCTGACCACGTGCAGGTACTCGTACAGATCCTGCCCGATGGCCTGTTCCGGCAGGTTCCAAAGACGCAGGGCGGCTGTGGCAGCGACCGCGGCGATCACCCCTTCGTTCGTCCCGTACTGGACGGAGAGAAGCAACACGATGACCCAATAGGGATGCGGCTGAACGCCGTCGAAGCGCGTCAGCCCGGCCGCCCACCAATCGACGAGGAAGCAGAGCGTGAAGAACAGGGCGAGTTCAACCAACGCCACGCCCCGAAATCCGAACAGCCGGAACGGACGACCGCCGGGCGGTTCCGCCGCGGCGTGGGATGGGGCCGGTATGCCCTCGCTCATGGGAGCATTCCCCCGTCTGGATGGTCCCCAAGCCGTCGGGTGTAGCGGGGTATGGCTACCGAATGGTTAATTGCGGAGGGCGAAGTAGACGCCGACCGCATTCACGCCGGCATCGCTCCCCCGCGCCGTCGATCGGGCATGGCTCGCCCGGAAGCCCATTTCCACGGCCGTCAGCGGCTCATAGGCAACCGTCACAGCGGCGAAGGGGCCGCCGGAGTTGCGCCGGTCATAGGCATAGCCTCCCTGAACTCCGTATCGCAGCACATCGCCGATCTCATCATCGATCCCGAGCGAAAAGGAATGCACCTCCCGTGTCGCGACGGGCAGCGGTGCGTAGGGATTGCCGAGGGGATCGATGCGGGTTTCACGCTCGATCACGTATTCGGCGTCCAGGCTGTAGCCGATGCTGGCGACCGGCCGCCCCAGATCGACCGCGTAGCGCAATGCCCCTTCCGCTGTGGCCGAGCGGGCGAGGTCGTCGTTATCGTCCAGGCCGTACCGGCTGAAGCCACCGCCGAGCATGGCCGACCAGCCCTCCCCCAACCGGAATTCGTGCTGAAGGAATGCGCGGTCGCGCCGACCGGCCCCGACGATGCCCTCCACGAAGGTGTAAGCGGGTTCGCTTGCAAGTATGCCGGCGCGCGTCACACCGATGTCGGTTCGCATGGAATGGATGAGACCGGCTCCCAGAGTGCGCTCGGCGGCAAACAGGCTTGCGGTGGTTCGATGACCATCGTCCCAGTCCTGCGCCACCGTCACTTCGCCGCGGGTGCGCCATCCGTGGAATGGCGTGATGCGACCGTCGGCGCGCACCACCTGATCCGTATCGACGCGCCGCGTCTCGATGAGGGCGACAAGGCTGCGGTGCCCGCCGAGGTCCTGGCGTGCGGACAGGCGTGCGATCCGCTGGGTATCGGCGTCCTCGACCTGGAACAGATCCACGTCGAGCCGCACCTGATCACCATGCTCGCGGAACAGGGTCTGGCGGCTGCGGAGCAGCGACGGCTCGTCCGGGGCCAGCGTCAGCGCGCGGTCATAGACGTCCAGCGCTTCGCGCCAGCGACCGGCCCGCTCTTCCGCGTTGCCGAGCAGGACCAGAGACGAGACATCCTTCGGATCGGTGTCGACAAGGGCACGGGCCCGTGCCCGTGCCTGGTGAAGGTCTCCGTCTTCCAGATCGGTCACGGCACGGAAATAGTCCAGCCGCCGTTCCGCCTGCCGCTCCGCCACCCGCTCGGCGGCGACGTCCGCGGGCGGGCGGCTGACGGCGGCGGCGCGGACGAAGTCGACACGCACCGCCGCACCGTCCTTGACCACCATCGCATCAACACCCGACGGCAGGACCAGAAGCACGCTGTCATAGCCGAAGGCCGTGTTCTCAACCCACCCCGGCAGGCGGCCGGGCACCGTGTCCAGGGGCAGATCGCCGAGTGGCCGGTTGAACCGAAGCGTCAGCTCCCGCCCGTCACGTTCGCTTGCGACGGAGACCGCGGCATCCCAGGTCAGCGACAGGCGGGCGCCTCCATCCCCGACCGTCGCCTCCATGCGCGCCGCCGGCAGAGCGGGCGCCGACGCCAGCAGCCAAACGGCCACGGCGACGGTGGCGATCCCGGAACCGCGCCGGATGTCAGCGTTCCAGGACACGGCGCGCCTCCTTCATGCGCCCGCTCTCGATAAGCACGGACACGTAGTCGGCCTTGATCTGACGGTCGTCCGGACGCTGGTGACGCAGCCGCTCGAACAATGCCACCGCTTCGTCGACATGACCCAGCCGGTGCAGAAGGTTGGCCTCCGTCAGCCCGGCTTCCGCGCCACCCGCAACACGCGACCGAAGAAGGTCGAGCGCGCGCCTCCAGTACGGCACGGCATCCGCGCGGCGTTTCAGGCCGTTCAGCGCCTCGCCCAGGAAGTAGTTGGCCTCATGATCGTCGGAGCGCACGGCCAGATATCGGCGCAGGTGCCGTTCGGCCTCGGCCAGCCGGTCTCCGTCGAAGGCCAGCATGCCGAGCTGACGCAGGGCTTCGGGGTCCTCGGGCCGCAGCGCTGCGAGCGCCCGCCATGCCGCCGCGGCCACGTCACCGGCGCGCGCCTGCTCGGCGAGGCGCGCGTAGCGGCGCAACCGTTCCGAATCACGTTCGGCCGGAAGCGCAACACGCAACGCTTCCGCCAGCGCTGGGCCGTCATCACGGGCCGCGAGCGCATCGATGTACACGGTGAGCAGCGACGGATGTTCCGGCCGTCCTCCCGGCGCGACCGCCCTCACGACCCGCGCGGCGCCGCCGGAGGCCAGCATGCGTTCATACCACCTGACCTGCTCCGCCGGCGACGTCGCAGCCCTGGCACGCCGCTCCATCCACTCCATGGCACCGCCCGGCGGGCGCGGTCCCCAGAGGAACAGAAGCTGGCGGACATCGGGTCCGTCGGGATCCTGAGCCGCTGCCAACGTCAGGAACACCCGCTCGGCTCCGGCCTTGTCGCCGAGTTCAAGCAACGTGAACGCCATGCGCCGACGCTCTTCCAGCGGTTGGCGTTCGTCCCGGGCGAGGGCCGCCAGGAATGCTCTCAATTCCGCCGTCGCGCCGCTCCGCCGCGCCGCATCGGTGTATGCGTACAGCCACTCACCACCGTGTCGCGTCGCCATGTCCCGCAGGAAAGGCAGGGCAACGGTGTATGCCTTGCGCTCCAGCAGACCGTACAGCAGGCGCTTGCGCTCGTTCTCAGGCAGATCGGCGGCCTGAAGCTTGGCCGACCAGAGTCCAACAAGCTCGGCGGTATGGCCGGCAGCCTCAAGCGCTGTAGCATAAACCTCTTCCACCTCCGGCCCGGCACCGCCCAACAGCGGCCGGATCAGGGTGATGGCCGGTTCCGGCTGACCAGCGATGATGAGCGCGTTGGCAAGTGCCAGGGCCGAGGTAGGGGTCGGCTGACGCTCGTGCACCCGCCGGGCAGCCGCGAGGGCCAATCCCGTCGCTCCACGCTCCAATGCGGCGGACGCGATGTCCTGAAGCGCACCGACATCCACCGTCGCGGTGTCGTCCAGCCATAGCGAAACCTTGGAAACGTCCCCAACCCGCACGGCCATCCGCGCCCAGGCCGTTGCCAGGGCCGGTGTCGGGCGATCGCGCAGCCGGGCCTCCGCCCAGGCAAGCCCGGCTCGAGGCCGTTCGAGCTGCAGGTAGAGTTCGGCCAGTTCGGCCGCCGCGTCGTCCGGCATGTCGCCAACGGGAACAATGCGGTCAAGCGCCGCCGTCGCCACTTCCCGACGGCCGGCCCGGGCCATCAGGCCTATGGCCGACAAGCGGTCGGGCAGAGGCTGGGCGGCATCGTCCAACACGCGTGATGCCCAACGCGCCGTCCCGGCCATATCCCCCCGGGCCAGCGCAATGTTCGCGGCCAGAAGCGGGTTTTCGTCGAGAAACTTGTCTCCGAGCTCGGTGGTGAGCCGGTCGAGGGTCGAGCGGTCCCTTTCCGCAAAGGCGGCCTCGGCCACTCCGGTCAGCGCCCAATCGGGAATCAGTTCCAGGGCGCGCCCGCGCATCACATCGAGTGCCAAGCGCGGCATACCGGCCCCGAAGGCCAGGGCGACGAACCGTCCGAGCCACGCATCCTCGATCGGTCCGCGCCCCATCAACGCCCGCAGACGGTGGGCTGCCCCCTCACGCGCTCCTGTGGCGATGCTCAGATCGACAAGGGTCAGGGCAAAGGCAGGGTGGCCCAGGGACTGATCGTCATAAGGCCGGAGCAGACCAAGGGCGAGGTCCGCCCGCCCGGCATCGACGAACTGGTTGCCAAGGCCGATCAGATCGCCAACTGCCGGACGCTCCCCCAGCCAGCGTGACGCCCGCCGGACCGCCTCGTCCGTGCGGCCGAGCTCGAGAAGCAGGCTCATCAGCAACTCGCGCGCGTCGCCGGTAACTCCACCGCGCAGACGGTCGTCCAGCGCCAGAAGACGCGCCGCTGCCGGCTCGATCCCGCCGCGTGCGGCCAGGAGGGTCGCCAGCTTCGTCACGATGTCCGGGTCATGGGGAAGGCGGTCGGCAAGACGTCCAAGCGCGATCGCCAAGCGATCGAAATCGGCATAGAAATCATAAAGGGTCGCGAGTTCCCGCTCGACCTCCTCGGACGGCGCCAGAGCCTCGATCGCCTCGAGATTGGTCAGATAGTCTCCCATCCGCTGGGCACCGCGATACAGCACGCCGAGAAGTTGACGTGCATCCACGGATCGCGGCTCCACCGCAACGAACCCTTCCATCACGGCAATGGCGCGGTCCACCCGCCCTTCCTGCTGGTGCAGTCGGCTCAGCGGAATCACCGTCGCGGCCGAGCGGTCACCGTCCGCGTAACGCCGCTCGTAGGCCGGAAGCGCCTCGTCGTAATCGCGATCGCGGAACTTCATCAGCGCAAGTTCATGACCGCCGGGGATCAGCATCAGGCTGGCCCCGACCGCAACGACCACCGTGACCAGGACGGTGAGCAGGCTGCGCCACACAGCACCGTCCCCTGTCAGTCCAGCCGGTCGGCGCCGATGCGCAACGGTGTCTCCGCAGCGACCGGTATGGTGAGGCTCAGCCGGTGATCGACGCCCGCCACGGCCTCACCCCGCCAGAGCACGCGGCCGGCGCGCTCCGCCGTCACCGCGTAACGGCCGGGAACCGGCATCCACCACGACATGGTTCCCGCCCCGAATCCCTGGGCGCCCGCAAGAAATCCGTTTGCGTACACCTCCACCCCGTCGAGCATCCAGCGCCCCTCGATCAGATAGGGACGAGGTGCCGGCGGGGCGACATCGGTCCGATCCACCGCGGCAAGTGCCACCACCGGCTCCTCCACCGCCGGATCGAGCGCGATATAAAGGCTTCCCTGGTGGTGGCGCTGCCCGACAATGCCCTTGGAACGGGGAAAGTCCACAGCGTCGAAGCTCGCACCGTCGAACCGGATCGTGGTCAGTGCGCCTCGATCGACCACGCGCCAACGCCGTTGCCCTTCGGGGACCAACCGTATGGACTGGAAGCCGTCCGCCATGGCCGCGTAGTGGCTGGCCGTAACCGGCGCGATGTCCGCAACGCGGGCAGCCCCGAGTATCTCCTTCAACGCCGCCAAGCTCGCCGACTTCTGGCCCGAATACATGTGGTAATATACGTTGAACGGCTTCACCCGGATGGGTGTATCGGTGTTCCGCAGCGTATGGACGAGGTTGCGGAAACCGTAGAATCGATTGGTCCACAGGTCGGTGTAGGTGTTCTCGTTGCTGGCTGCGGCGTATGTCTGCCGCTGGTCACCCATGGCCACGCCGATCGGGGCTACGGCGGTATAGGACGGAAACTCGGCATCGAAGCGGGTGTCGCCACCGTTGATGTTGCGGACGCCCGCCGCGCGGGTGGCGGCGATCGCCGCCGCATAGGGTTGGGTGTCACCGGACCACTGGATCAGGCGCGCCGGTTTGCCCGCAGGCGCGATGCCGGTCATGTAATCGAGCGACCCACCGACCTCCCGCGCGATGTCGAACGGTTCCTCAAGAAAGGCGCGGGGAACGGCGTAACGGCCGATGTCGGGACCACCGGCGTGACCGCCCTCCCCCACCACCTCGTCCTCAGTGATACGCGTGCGTCCGAACCAGTTGGCCAGATAGCCGCCCCGCGCGCGTCTGCCAGAGGCCGGTGCGAAGGCGGCCTCCTTGTCCGGCGTGTAGTCCTGGAAGAATCCCCAGAAGAACGGGTGCGACCAGGTGTGGCTTGCCGGCTCGACCTGCGGCAGGGCGAACAGCGCCTTGGCCGCGGCGAGGGACGCGGCGGTTCCCTTCCACGCGGGATCCAGGTCGGCGCCGATCGGTGCCACGGTCACCGGCAGATCCGGATAGGGCTCGATCGCCTCGCGCCGCACCACATCCGCGGCGATGGGTCGGTCCTTGCCGAAACTCTCGATCTCCGTCGCGTTCCTCCAGCCATCGCCATCGATGTGGCTGAAGTAGAGGCGGCGGCCGGACACCGTGGTCACGTCCGGCTTCGGCAGGTCGTCCGTACCGAAAGCCGCACGGAAGAAGGAAAACGGGTTGATGATCCACTGGCGCCGGACCAGTTCCGGATCGTAATGCCGCACATACCCTTCGACGGCCAGACCGCCGGCCGGACCGGTCACCACGATGTGGCTGTCGCTTTCGGGTTGGCCACCCCGCCGCAGGACAAGATGGGAGGTGACCCGCGGGTCCACCGCGCGCATGAGCGGATACCCCGGCAACGGGCCGTCCAGCGGACGCTCGAACCCGACCATCTCGTCCGCCACCACCGGGCGCGACCTGTGCGTCAGGTCCGAGTAGCCATCATCGTCACGCAGCCCGAAGCGACCGAAAAAGCGGTTCGCCAGGGACATGGGCATGGCCGTTCCGGCTCGTGACCGCCGGATCCCGCTCTGTCCGAGCGCCACGACCCGCAACCCCTGATCCATCGCTTTTCCGATCCAGGTGGCATAGCCCCGCGGATCATCGAAGGGATCGCCCGCGAACCACGTCAGCACACCACGCAAGTCCCCGAAACGCGCGAGATCGGGCAGACCGTCGGCCACGTCCCAATAGACGACGGTCAGGCCAAGATGGTTCAGCGGCATCTCTGCCATGGTGTGGATGCGCGACAGCCGCAGTTTCTGCTCTTCCCGCGTGTCGTAGAGCGCGAGGATGGCGCGCGGCACCGGCTTCGCCCCATCCGCCCGCAATGGCCCAGCGGCCAGGAGGACCAGCAGAAGGATGCCCGATGCCCAACTCCGCCCGGTCAAGGCTTCGGCTCCGGCAAGACTCGATCGAGTTCCACCGTGGAGACATACGGTGAGAAACCGTTCGCCCGCTGCAAGGCATAGATTCGGGCGATCATGGCCGTATCGGCCGGATCCCAATAGTCGAGGGTCATGATGTCCAGCCGCGGATTGCGCGCCTTGGCGTCCTTCAGCGCCTCGACCTGAAAACTGTAGTCGCCGGCGGGCTGGAGATCGGCCTTGCCCGTGGCGAAATTCCACGTGGTGTAGACGCTCTCCCCCAGAGCGTAGTCCAGCTGAGCTGCGGTCTGCGGCAGGATCTCGTAGCCGCGGTTCTGCATGATGGCGATGTCCGGCCAATGCCGGCGGATGGCACCCACCAGCCTCGCGGCGCTTTCGGTCATGCCGGCCCAACGCTTGGGGTCGGTGCGTTCGAGATGCGGCGGGTTGTCGAGTGTGTCGAGGAAAACGCCGTCGAAACCCTTGCGGATGAGCGACGGGACCAGTTCCTCCACAACCAGCTTGACCCAGCGTGGATCACGGACATCCACATAGAAGCTGCCGGGCCAGTTCGGGTTCTCCTCCGACAGGATGCCCCAACCCTTGACCCGTGCGAACCAAGGGCGATGCTCCTCGACCTCACCGACGCTGATGTAGCCGAGCAGGCGCTTGCCACGGTCGCGCAGGGGCCGCAACGGCGGGTGATGGGTGCTGTCGAGCACCAGCAAACGATAGGGCTCGTAAGCGTTCACCGGCACCTTGTCGGTGTAGCACACCACCCAGGGCACCTCCGCCCTCGCCGCCACAGCCATCGTGAGAATCGCCACCGCCGCCATAGCGCGCAGCCCCGTCAGCCAAGCCATGCGAGCGTATCCCGCAGCCCGTCCTCCAGCGATGTCCCGCACGCCATGCCGAAGGCGGCGACGAGACGGGAAGGATCGCCGATGGAGACACGGATGTCGCCGGAGCGCGGCGGACCATGGCGCCGGTCGAGCGGCCGACCGGCCAAGTCCGCCAACACCTCCGCCAGCCGGTTGACCGTCGTGGGAACACCGGTGCACACGTTGTAGACCGGCGCTCCCGGAACCGGCTTGTCCATGGCGGCCGTCAGGTAGCGGACGAGATCACGGACATACACGAAGTCACGGACCTGTTCACCGTCGCCGTTGATGGTGATCGGTTCCCCCCGCGCAATGCGCGCGGCGAAGATGGAAATCACACCGGAATAAGGCGACTTCGGGTCCTGCCGCGGGCCGAACACATTGAAGAAACGGAAACCGGTCGTCGGAACGCCGTGCACGCCATCGGCGACACGGGCGTGAAGTTCACAGGCCAGCTTGTCCGCCCCGTAGGCGGACAGGGGCCCGACGGTGGCCGCCTCGACAAGCGGGACATTCTGGTTGTCACCGTACACCGCGGCGGAGGAGGCATACACCACCGGCACCGGGGCGCCTCCAGCGGCCCGGCGGGCGGCATCGAAGACGGTGATGGTGCCGGCGAGGTTGGTGCGGTTGGTGCCCCGCCAGTCCTCACGCGATCGGTCCACCGACGCGACCGCGGCCAGATGGAAACACCCGTCCACACCACCCATCAAGTCGTTCACCAGATCCGGATCGGCGACGTCGCCGACGGTCAGTGGCACGCCAGATGGAAGATTGTCCTTGCGGCCCGTTGACAGGTCATCGAGCACGCGGACGTCGTTGCCTGCGGCGATCAGCCGCTCGATGAGATGCGAGCCGATGAACCCGCATCCGCCGGTGACCAGATAGCGCGCCATGCCGAAGGGCTCCCCGGTTGCCGATTGGGTGTGATCAGTTGGCGACCGCGGCCACGTCGAGGAAGCCGGAGACGGTCGCGAGGAACTCTCTCGGCTTGATCGGCTTCGACACGTGCCCATTGAAGCCGGCATCGGCGAGACGGCGTTTGTCAGCCGGCGTGGCGAGATTGGTGACCGCGATCACGGGTGTGGGCGCGAGTTCTGCGTCGGCGCGGATCAGACGGATCAGTTCGACACCCGAGATGCCCGGCATCACGATATCCATCACCACGAGGTCCGGGAGCGCCGCCCTCATCAGGTCAATGGCGCCACGGGCATCGTCGGCTTCGACCACGGTGAAGCCGCCTTCCTCCAGACAGCGGACGAAGAGCTTCCGCATGAGGACATTGTCCTCGACCACCATGATGGTGCGCGCATTTTCCATGTCCGGCCTCGTTACGCCCACAGTACCTGGTCTGCATCGAAGCGCAGTCTTAAACCTGCCGCGCTGATCGGATCGCCATCGCGACGCCTCATTACAAAATGAACATTAACATTTAATGAGAATGCTGAACAAGTTGGTACGACAAGCAAATGACCAGAATGCACAGACGCTCCGGGAGGTGGCTTATGGCGCGTCCCGACCGCCCGTGATACCCGATGCATTCCAAACATGGGGGAGGACGCGGCATGCCCGCTGGATTTACGGTCTACGGCAACTTCCATTCACAGCCCGCAGCACGTGTGGTGCTGTTCCTGAGCATGGCGGACACACCCTTCACTTATCGCCATGTCGATCTGAAGTCCAAGCAGCAGAAAAGCCCCGAGTACTTGGCCATCAGCCCGTTCGGACGTGTGCCGGCGCTGCGCCATGGCGATCTGTGCCTGAGTGAATCCGGCGTCATCTTGACCTATCTCGCCGACCGGACCGGCAAGTTCGGCGGCAGGAACGAGGTGGAAACGCTCAAGCTGGCCCAGTGGATCTCGTGGATGGCCGACGTGCTGCTGCCGCTCCAGCGGTCGCGCGCCATCCGACGCTTCGGCCTCGATCCGAATGCCAAGCCCTTCATGGACGCCGCCTCCGCCTCTGGCATGACTCAGCTCGACGCGCATCTTGCCGGCAAGAACTTCGTCGAAGGCGGACGCGTCACCATCGCCGACATCTTCGCCTTCCCGTTCATCGATCTGGCGCCTGAGGCGGATGTGGACTTGGCCGCCTATCCCCACATCAAGGCGTGGTATGAAGGTATGCTGACGCTGCCCGGCTGCAGGCGGCAGTACGACCTGATGCCGCAGCAGGACGTCGGCTGACGCGGCTTCGGCGTCAGGGATCGAGGGCGTGGCGGAAACTGTCGAGCGCCCTCGCTCCTTCCTCCCGCAGGCGGTATGTGCCACGACCCACCCGCTCGAACCACGCGTACACGTCGCGGCGCAGGATGGTCGCGACGTCGGCCGGCGCCCCCGCAGCCCGCAGAGCCGCGAGTGTCATCGTCCCTTGTACCTGCAAGAGCCGGGCGCACCGCAGCGCGTCCTGGCGATAGGCGGTGACGATCGGCTGGCGGGTGGAACCGCCGCGATTGGGGTCCCCGACACGCCGCCGGTGCTCGCCCAACAAACGCCCCAGCCGCTTGCGGTCGCGGCGGGGCGCGTAGGGGGTGGGATCGCACAGCACGTCGACGCGATGTCCCGCCGCCCGTGCCGGGTCCACCACCAGTAACCCCACACCCAAGCGCCGGCACAGCTTGCGTATGTCCGAGTCGTACGGCGAGGGTGACGTACGCCGTCCCGGCTGCGGCACCGCCAGATACACGAGGTCCGTCACCGCAAGCCGGTTCACCCCTTGCAGCACAAGATCGAGGGTGAAGCGGCGCTTCAACTCCACGATGACCGGGGGCTCGTCTCCGCGCACGGCTAGGAGGTCGCAGCCACCGACCTCCCCCTTCACCGCATAGCCTTGCGCCTCCAGCAGATCCTTGACGGGGCCGTAGAGGTCGGTTTCAGGGCCCGTCGTCACGCTGCCAGCTTCTTACCCCGCAGGATCTGCAGGATCTCCGACGCCGCCTTCGGGATGTTGGTGCCCGGCCCATAGATGGCCGCCACGCCGGACCGGTACAGGAACTCATAATCCTGCGGCGGGATCACGCCGCCGCAGACGACCAGGATGTCGCCGGCACCCTGCTTGCGCAGCTCCTCGATCAGATGCGGCACCAGCGTCTTGTGGCCGGCGGCCTGGCTCGACACGCCGATGACGTGCACGTCGTTCTCGACCGCCTGACGGGCGGCTTCCTCCGGGGTCTGGAACAGCGGCCCGATGTCCACGTCGAAACCGATGTCGGCGAAGCTGGTGGCGATCACCTTGGCACCGCGGTCATGCCCGTCCTGCCCCATCTTGACGACGAGGATGCGCGGGCGCCGCCCCTCTTCCTCGGCGAAGCGACCGACATCGTCCTGGATCGCCTTGAAGCCGGCATCGCCCTCGTAGGCCGCGCTGTACACACCAGACACCGACCGGATGATCGCCGTGTGGCGGGTGAACACCTTCTCCAGCGCGGCGGAGATCTCGCCGACGGTGGCACGGGCGCGCGTGGCCTTCACGGCCAGATCGAGCAGGTTGCCGGACTTGTCCGCCGCCGCGGCGCTCAACGCGTCGAGCGCCGACTGGCAGGCGGCCTCGTCACGGCCGGCGCGCACGGCCTTCAGGCGGGCGATCTGCGCCTCGCGCACGGCGGTGTTGTCGATGTCGAGCACGTCCACCTTGTCGGGGTTTTCGACCCGGTACTTGTTGACGCCGACGATGACCTCCTCGCCGCGGTCGATGCGCGCCTGCCGGCGGGCGGCGGCCTCCTCGATCATCAGCTTGGGCAGGCCGCTGTCCACGGCCTTGGTCATGCCCCCCATCTCCTCCACCTTGCCGATCAGCTCCGAGGCCGCCTTGGCGAGGGAGTGGGTAAGGTGCTCGACGTAGTAGGAGCCGGCCAGGGGGTCCACGACCTTCGGAATCCCGGTCTCCTCGGCGATGATGAGCTGGGTGTTGCGGGCAATGCGGGCGGAGAAGGGGGTGGGCAGGCCCAGCGCCTCGTCGAAGCTGTTGGTGTGCAGAGACTGGGTGCCGCCGAGCACGGCCGCCATCGCCTCGACCGCGGTGCGCACGACGTTGTTGTACGGGTCCTGCTCGGTCAGCGAGACGCCCGAGGTCTGGCAGTGCGTGCGCAGCGCCAGGGAGCGCGCGTCCTTCGGCTCGAACTTCTCCTGCATCAGCTTTGCCCAGAGCAGCCGGGCGGCGCGCAGCTTGGCGATCTCCATGAAGAAGTTCATGCCGATGGCGAAGAAGAAGGACAGGCGCGGCGCGAACTTGTCCACCGCAAGCCCCTTGGACTTCGCCGCCCGCACATACTCCAGCCCGTCGGCGATGGTGAAAGCCAGCTCCTGCACCGCCGTCGCACCGGCCTCCTGCATGTGGTAGCCGGAAATGGAGATCGAGTTGAACTTCGGCATGTTGAGCGCCGTGTACTCGATGATGTCCGCGATGATCCGCATCGAGGGTTCGGGCGGGTAGATGTAGGTGTTGCGGACCATGAACTCCTTGAGGATGTCGTTCTGGATGGTGCCGCTCAGCTTGTCCTGCGACACCCCCTGCTCCTCGGCGGCCACGATGTAGCCGGCCAGCACGGGCAGCACCGCGCCGTTCATGGTCATGGAAACGGACATCTTGTCGAGCGGGATGCCGTCGAAGAGGATCTTCATGTCCTCCACGCTGTCGATGGCGACGCCGGCCTTGCCGACGTCACCGACGACGCGCGGGTGATCGCTGTCGTATCCGCGGTGGGTTGCGAGGTCGAAGGCGACGGACAGGCCCATCTGCCCCGCCTTCAGGTTCGCCTTGTAGAAGCGGTTGGACTCTTCGGCCGTGGAAAAGCCGGCGTATTGCCGGATGGTCCAGGGCCGGACCGCGTACATCGTGGCGCGCGGGCCACGGGTGAAGGGCGGGAAGCCGGGCAACTCCTCCAGCTCCAGCCCTTCCAGGTCCGCGGCGGTGTAGAGCGCCTTGACGTCGATGCCCTCGGGCGTCGTCCAGACGAGATCCTTCAAGGAGCCGTCCTTGCCGATGTCCTTCGCCGCCAGGGCTTCCCAATCGGCCAGGGTCTTCTTCGGAAAATCGGTCATGGACGCATCCTCCAAGCTCGGACTGTCAACATGGGCGGCGTTGGCCGCCCTGTCCCTTCCGGGACGGATTTATACGATCACGGACGGCTGGCCGTCCCGCGTCACGACGCCGCCGAGCGGCGCCGCACCACACGCCATGCGGCCTGCATGACGGCGGCTCCCAGCAGAGTCTTCAGCAGCGTCGCCGCCCAGAAGGGAGCGAGACCCACGGCGTACGCCTTCTCCGCCCCGAACAGCACCGACAGCCACGCCACGCCGAGTGCCAGAACCACCGCATGACCGAACGCCATGGCGGTCAGGGCTTTCACCGGGCTGCGGTCCCAGCCGCGCTCCGCCAGCCAGCCGATGAGGACAGCGGCGACGGCAAAGCCGACGAGGTAACCGGCGGTCGGCCCCATGATGTAGGTGTAGCCCGGCGCCGGACCGGCGAAGACCGGCAGCCCGGCCACGCCCTGCCCCAGATAGAACAGCACCGTGCCGCCAGCCAGACGGCTGCCGTACGCCATGCCGATGACCATCACGGCCAGGGTCTGCATGGTCATCGGCACGGGCCAGAACGGCACCTGCACCTTGGCGGACGCCGTCAACAGCAGGCTGCCGAGCACGATGCAGACGAGCGCCTGGAGAAGCCCGCCTCGCGGGGCGACGGTCGCCAGCAGCGTGGCGTTGCGGGGGGTAAGGGTCGTGGCGAGGGGCATGGCGTTTCCTCCCTTTCTCGTTCTTCGAATTGTCGGCTTACGCGAATTCCAGGATCTTCTGATCCACCGCGAGGCTGGAGCCGGGGGTGGCGTGGACCTTGGAGACGGTGCCGTCCTGCGTGGCGCGCAGGATGTTCTCCATTTTCATCGCCTCGACCACCGCCAGCACCTCGCCGGCCTTGACCTCCTGCCCCTCCGAGACCGCCAGCGACACCAGCAGGCCCGGCATCGGCGACAGCAGGAACTTGGAGAGGTCCGGTGGCGCCTTCACCGGCATCAGCGCGTCCAGCTCAGCCGCGGCTGGCGTCAGCACCTTCGCCATCGCCTGACTGCCGGAGTGGAACAGCTTGTAACCGATGCCGGTCGGATCGACCTGCACGCAGACATGGTGCCCGTCGATGGTGGCGCGGAACAGCGGCTCGCCGATCTGCCAGTCGCTCCACACGGTCATCGCCTTGCCGTTCAGCGTGACGGCGTAGCCCAGCCGCTGCGGGCTGCCGGCGACGGGGTGGACGTTCACCGGGTGGCGCTGGTCGTTCAACACCACCACCCAGTCCTCCCGCACCTTGGGCGTGAAGCCCTGCATGCGGCCGGAGATCTGGATGTTGCGATCGTTGATGCAGCGATGGATGACCGCGGCCGTGGCCACCAGGATTGCCGGGTCATCGGGCGGCAGGTCGGCAGCGTGGAAGCCGGTCGGGTATTCCTCGGCGATGAAGTTGGTGGTCAGCCGCCCCTCGACGAAGCGCGGGTGCGCCATCAGCGAGGCGAGGAACGGGATGTTGTGGCTGACGCCACGGATGTAATACTCGTCGAGCGCCTCCCGCATGCGGGCGATGGCCGCGTCGCGGGTCGAGCCCCAGGTGCAGAGCTTGGCGATCATCGGGTCGTAGAACATCGATATCTCGCCGCCCTCGAACACGCCGGTATCGACGCGGACGTGCGGATCCTCCGACGGCGGACGGTACTGGGTGAGCCGGCCGGTGGAGGGCAGGAAGTTGCGGAAGGGATCCTCCGCGTACACCCGCGCCTCGACGGCCCAGCCGTGCAGGCGCACATCCTCCTGCTTGACCGTCAGCTTCTCGCCGGCGGCGATGCGGATCATCAGCTCCACAAGGTCGAAGCCGGTGATCAGCTCGGTCACGGGATGCTCGACCTGGAGGCGGGTGTTCATTTCCAGGAAGTAGAAGTTGCGCTCCGCGTCCACGATGAACTCGACCGTGCCGGCTGACTTGTAGTCCACGGCGCGGGCGAGCGCCACGGCCTGCTCGCCCATCGCCTTGCGGGTCGCGGCGTCGAGGAATGGGCTCGGCGCCTCCTCGATGACCTTCTGGTGGCGCCGCTGGATCGAGCATTCGCGCTCGCCGAGGTAGAGGGCGGTGCCCTGCCCATCCGCCAGCACCTGGATCTCGATGTGGCGCGGCTGCTGGACATACTTCTCGACGAAGACGCGGTCGTCGGCGAAGCTGGAGCGTGCCTCGTTCTGGGCGGAGCGGAAGCCCTCGCGCGCCTCCTCGTCGTTCCAGGCCACGCGCATGCCCTTGCCGCCGCCACCGGCCGAGGCCTTGATCATCACGGGGTAGCCGATGTCCCGCGCGATGGTCACCGCCTCGCTGTCGTCGGCGATGACGCCCAGATAGCCGGGCACCGTGCTGACGCCGGCCTTCTTCGCCAGCTTCTTGGACTCGATCTTGTCGCCCATCGCCTCGATGGCGTGGGCGTCGGGGCCGATGAAGGTGATGCCGGCCGCGGCCAGCGCCTCCTGGAAGGCGCGCTTCTCGGACAGGAAGCCGTAGCCGGGATGAACCGCCTGCGCGCCGGTCTTCTTGCACGCGTCGACGATGCGGTCGATCAGCAGGTAGCTCTGAGCCGAGGGCGGCGGGCCGATGTGCACGGCCTCGTCCGCCATCTCCACGTGAAGGGCGTTGCGGTCGGCGTCGGAATAGACGGCGACGGTCTTGATGCCCATGCGGCGGGCGGTGCGGATGACGCGGCAGGCGATCTCGCCGCGGTTGGCGATGAGGATCTTGGAGAACATGGGTCGGCCTGCCTTCAGAGCGGGATGTTGTCGTGCTTGCGCCAGGGGTTGTCGAGCTGCTTGTTCTTCAGCATCGCCAACGCGTGGTTGATCCGCTTGCGTGTCCCGAACGGCATGATCACGTCGTCCAGGTAACCGCGCGAGGCCGCGACGAAGGGGTTGGCGAACTTCGACCGGTACTCCTCCGTCCGTGCCTCGATCTTGGCGGGATCGCCCATGTCCGCACGGAAGATGATCTCCACCGCGCCCTTCGGCCCCATCACCGCGATCTCCGCCGACGGCCAGGCGTAGTTGACGTCGCCGCGCAGGTGCTTGGAGGCCATCACGTCGTACGCGCCGCCGTACGCCTTGCGGGTGATCACGGTCACCTTCGGCACCGTCGCCTCGGCGTAGGCGAACAGCAGCTTGGCGCCGTGCTTGATGATGCCGCCGTACTCCTGCGCCGTGCCGGGCATGAAGCCGGGCACGTCCACGAAGGTGACGATCGGGATGTTGAAGGCGTCGCAGAAGCGCACGAAGCGCGCCGCCTTGATCGAGCTGTCGATGTCCAGGCAGCCGGCCAGCACCAGCGGCTGGTTGGCGACGAATCCCACCGTCGAGCCGTTCATGCGGCCGAAGCCGATGATGATGTTCTTGGCGTGCTCGGCCTGGAGCTCGAAGAAATCGCCTTCGTCCACGACCTTCAGGATCAGCTCCTTCATGTCGTAGGGCTTGTTGGGGTTGTCCGGCACCAGCGTGTCGAGCGAGTGGTCGTAGCGGTCCCACGGGTCCAGCGTCGGGCGGGCCGGCGGCTTCTCGCGGTTGGACGAGGGCAGGAAGTCGAAGAAGCGGCGGATCTGCAGGATCGCCTCGACGTCGTTCTCGAAGGCGAGGTCGGCGACGGAGGATTTGGTGGTGTGGGTGATGGCCCCGCCCAGCTCCTCGGCGGTGACGATCTCGTGCGTCACGGTCTTCACCACATCGGGACCGGTGACGAACATGTAGGAACTGTCCTTCACCATGAAGATGAAGTCGGTCATGGCCGGGGAATACACGGCACCGCCGGCGCACGGCCCCATGATCAGCGACACCTGCGGGATCACGCCCGACGCCATCACGTTGCGCTGGAACACCTCGGCGTAGCCGCCGAGCGAGGCCACGCCCTCCTGGATGCGCGCCCCGCCGCTGTCGTTCAGGCCGATGACCGGCGCCCCGGCCTTCACGGCCATGTCCATGATCTTGCAGATCTTCTCCGCGTGCGCCTCGGACAGCGAGCCGCCGAACACGGTGAAATCCTGGGAGAAGACGAACACCAGCCGGCCGTTGATCGTGCCGTGACCGGTGACCACGCCGTCGCCGGGGACCTTCTGCGCCTCCATGCCGAAGTCGATGCAGCGGTGCTCGACGAACATATCCAGTTCCTCGAACGACCCTTCGTCGAGCAACAGCGTCAGCCGCTCGCGCGCGGTGAGCTTGCCCTTCGAATGCTGCGCGGCGATGCGCTTCTCACCACCGCCGAGGCGGGCCGCGGCGCGCATCGATTCCAACTTGGCCAGGATTTCTTGCATCAGGCGCTTCCCACTTCTTGGTGCGGCCGCCAGGACCCGCAGGGGCCGGCGGCCACGCTCGAAACGGCGCGATTATTCACAAGATTTGCAATCGCGCAAAGGTCGCGTGGACGAAAACGTGCGAATTTGCGAACACGTTCGCGCGCGAACTCATAAAGTTGCGAGGGCTGCGAACGCCGTATGGCGACTTCCGGCCACGGTCGATGTAGGATGGCACGGACAGCACCGGTCGGACCATGCAGACGAAGAAGCTCTATCTCGGGTACAAGCTGCGGCGGCTGCGCGAGCAGCGCGGCATGACGCAGGCCACGCTGGCCAAGGCGCTGGAGCTTTCGCCCAGCTACCTGAACCAGTTGGAGAACAACCAGCGGCCGATCACCCTGCCCGTCCTGCTGCGGGTCACCGGGGTGTTCGAGGTGGACGTGACCAGCTTCGTCGAGGACGAGGAGGCGCGGCTGGTGGCGGATCTGCGGGAGGCGCTGGCCGACCCGCTGTTCACCGGCGCCCCCCTGACCACGGCGGAGCTTCGCAACGTCGTCACCGCCTCGCCGGAGCTGTCGCGGCGGATCCTCAGCCTGCACCAAGCGTACCAGAAGCTGCACGAGCGCGTACAGTCGCTGGCCGACAGCCTGTCCAGCTCCGACCGGGACGGGGCAGCGCTGGCGGGGGCGCAGTTTCCGTACGAGGAGGTGCGGGACTATTTCCACTACTGCAACAATTATGTGGGCGCCCTGGACGAGGCGGCGGAGCGGCTGTGGGAGACGGAAGCCTTCCGCCCCGCCGACCTGCTCAACGACCTGACCGCGTATCTCAAGCGCCGGCACGATGTACGCGTGCGCATCGTGACGGAGGACGGGCAGGAACCGGCCATGCGGGTCTATGACGGGGAGACGGGAACGCTCAGCCTCTCCCCCCTGCTGACCGCGGCGTCGCGGACCTTCCACCTCGCCCACCAGATCGCGCTGCTCGGTCACGCGGACATCATCGAGCGGCTGGTGGCGGACGCGCATTTCTCCAGCGAGGACGCGAAGAGCATCTGCCGGGTCGGACTGGCCAACTATTTCGCCGGGGCGCTGGTCATGCCCTACCGCGCCTTCGCGCAGGCGGCGCGTGCGCTGAAGCACGATGTCGAGCAGTTGCAGAGCCGCTTTTCCGCCAGTTTCGAGCAGGTCTGCCACCGGCTGTCGACCCTGCAGAGGCCGGGGCTGCGCGGTGTGCCCTTCTATTTCGTGCGGGTGGACATGGCCGGCAACATCACCAAGCGGCATTCGGCCACGCGATTCCATTTCGCGCGGTTCGGCGGCGCCTGCCCCTTGTGGAACGTGCACGACGCCTTCGCGCAGCCGGCCAAGATCCTGGTGCAGCACGCCCGTATGCCCGACGGCACGGCGTACATCGGGATCGCGCGTACGGTGGTGAAGCGCGGCGGGGCGTATCTGCGCCCGTCCCGCCAGTTCGCGGTGGGGCTGGGCTGCGAGGTCAGCCACGCCGGGGAGCTGGTGTACTCCGCCGGCATCGACATCGCGGACGAGCAGGCGGCCGTCCCCATCGGGGTGAACTGCCGGATCTGCGAGCGGACGGACTGCCAGCAGCGCGCCTTCCCGCCGATCGGCAGCCAGCTGTCGGTGGACGCGCACCACCGCAGCTTCGTGCCGTACCTGTTCACCCAGGCCGGGCGGGCCGAGGAGCCCGCCTGACCCGTACGCCTTCCCTCCCCCGCCCCCGCCGCCGTCAGTGCGCGAACAGCACGGGCATGGTCATCTCCCGCAGGATGTTGCGGGTGTTGCTGCCGCGCAGGCCGAAGGGGAAGCCGTAGTTGCCGTAGGCCCCCATCACCAGCAGGTCGGACGCCAGATCGGCCCCGCGGTTGAGGATCATGTTGGTGACCCCGGCCTCGTTCGGCGGCACGAGATCGACCTCCGCCGTCACCCCGTGGCTGGCGAGATGGGCGGCGATGTCCACCGGCGGCACGCGCCCCGCCACCGAGGATTCGACCGCACCGCGCAGCGACAGCACGGTCACGGCATCGGCCCCGGCCAGGAAGGGCATCGAGTCGCCCAGCGCCCGCGCCGCCTCGCGGCTGCCGTTCCACGCGACCAGCGCGCGGCGGCCGACGGTGGCGTAGGACCCCGCGGCCGGCACCACCAGCACCGGCCGGCCGCTGTTGAGGATCACCTGCTCCACCAGATCCTCCGGCACCGGGGCGTCGCCCGCCGGGTCGTACTGGCCGAACACGGCGAGGTCGGCGTAGCGGGCGCAGATCACGGTTTCCGCCACCACGTGGTTGCGCTCCCCGTGCAAGAGCTGCCACCACTCGCACGCCACCCCGGCGGCGGCGCAGGCCGCCTCGGCCGCGGCCTTGGCGGCGGCGGCCGCCTCCTCCAGCGCGGGGCCGGCGCGGCGGGCCACGATGCCGGGGCCGTAGCGGTCGGACTGCGCGAACAGCGCGGTGACGCGGGCGCCGAAGCGGGTCGCCAGTTCGGTGGCAAGCGCGAGGCGGACGGCGGTGCGCTCGCCGGAATCGAGATGGACGAGGATATGACGGATACCCATGGGCACTCCCCCTTGTCAGCCTTGTGATCGGCGTGTTGTGCGGGCCGGTTTGCGGGCCGGCCGTTCGGTGGTCCCCACCATGATGCACCATTCCCGGCCCGATGTGCGCCGGCAAAGCCGCAGCCCCGCCCCAATGGAAAAGCACCGCATGGGGGCTGGCCCGCGCCGCGCCGACAGGGTAACCAGACAGACCCGCGGCACCACCGTCAACGACCAGCGATCGAACGAACCCCAGAGGGAGGGAGACATGACCGAGATTCCGCAGCAGATGCGCCACATCCGCGCCAGCGGCCCCGGCGGGCCGGAGGTGCTGTCCCTCGACAGCATGGCGGTGCCCGCCCCGGGACCAGGCGAGATCCTGATCCGCGTCGCCGCCGCCGGGGTGAACCGGCCTGACGTGCTGCAACGCGCCGGGTCCTACCCGCCGCCCCCCGGCGCCTCCCCCGTGCTGGGGCTGGAGGCCGCGGGCACGGTGGCGGCGCTGGGCGAGGGGGTGACGCAGTGGGCGGTCGGCGACCGGGTGACGGCGCTGACCCCCGGCGGCGCCTACGCCGAGTATGTGACGGCCCCGGCCAGCAACGCCCTGCCTGTCCCCGACGGCATGGACATGGTGACCGCCGCCGCCGTGCCGGAAACCTTCTTCACCGTCTGGACCAACGTGTTCCAGCGCGGCCGGCTGCAACCCGGCGAGTGGTTCCTGGTGCATGGCGGCTCCAGCGGCATCGGCAGCACCGCCATCCAGCTTGCCCGCCAGTTCGGCGCCACCGTGGTGACGACCGCCGGCAGCGACGGGAAATGCGCCTACTGCCTCGATCTCGGCGCCCACCACGCCATCAACTACCGCACCGAGGATTGGGCGGCCAAGGTCCGCGAGCTGACGGACAAGCGCGGGGTCGACGTGATCCTCGACATGGTCGGCGGGGACTACATCGCCCAGAACATCCGCAGCCTCGCCGTGGAGGGCCGGCTGGTCAACATCGCCTTCCTCCAGGGCAGCAAGGCGGAGATCGACTTCACCCCCGTGATGATCCGCCGCCTGACCCTCACCGGCTCCACGCTGCGCCCCCGCACGCCGGAGCAGAAGGCCGCCATCGCCGCCGAGTTGCGCGAGCGGGTGTGGCCGCTGCTGTCCGCCGGCACCGTCAAGGTCCACCTGCACAGCCGCTTCCCCCTGGCCGACGCCGCCGAGGCCCACCGGCTGATGGAGACCAGCGCCCACATGGGCAAGATCGTCCTGACCGTGGACGAGACCGCCTGACGCGGAGCCCCCATGCGACATCGTGCGACGCTTTTTGGCGGGCGCGCCAGGTGTCGCACCGGGCGTGATGGGGGTTTCCGACGCCCCCTCAAGGGGTTGCGCGGAGTCGTTCGTGAGCGAACGTGCGACGGGGGTGTCGCATGGACGCCGATCACCTCTCCCCCCCGGGGAGAGGTCGGCGCGCAGCGCCGGGTGAGGGGGAATACCCTCTCCCGCCCCGGGAGAGGGTGGCCGGCGCCAGCCGGCCGGGTGAGGGTCCGCGGCGGCAACGCCGGACGAAGCCGCGGCACCGCCCCCCTCACCCCGACCCTCTCCCCGGGGGGGAGAGGGGGCGCGCGCCGCGGCCTCCCCCGCCCCCTCCATCCGCGCCCACATATCCTTCTGCCAGTCCGGCACCAGCACCGCCGGCAGCACATAGGCGTTGTTGCGCCGCAGCCGGGCCCGCGCCTCGGCGATCATGGAGTGGTATTCCCAATAGGTGCGGTAGCGGAAGTCGTCGGCCTCCTTCCACGCGTTGCGCAGCGCGTCCGGGCCGATGCCCAGCGACTCCGACACCCGACGCGGCGAGTACCCCGCCGCCAGAGCCCGCGCCGCCCGCGCCCACACCCGATCCGGCGTCCGCGACCGCGGCACCAGCCGCCCCTCCGGCGCCCGGATGGTCGGCGGGCCGGGGATGGCATCAGGACCGGATTCCGGAAGCCGGCGACCACGCTTGGCGTGCCCGGCCTCCGCGCAGGCGATGCGCGGGTCGTTGTTCAGGAACGCGATCTGCGTGAAGCTCTGGGAAAACCCCAACGCCGCCAAGCCCTGCGACCGGTCACGGGGAACAGCGCGGAGACCGCGGCGTAGTCCGGGAGCGACGGGCATGGCGGATCCTCCCGCTTGCCGGTTTCATGGACTTTAATCCTATCAACAAGTCAATCCCGGCGCAAGGCGGAGAACACCGGCCCCACCGCGTTGCGCCCCGCGCCCCGGTCTCGCGCACCACGTGCACGAGTGGGTGACAGGCTCCCACCGCCGTGATACGTTCCGCTGCCGTTCTTTTTTTCGAGCGCTCCGGTGCACGCAAAAACCCCGGCAGCGCTCGAATCCGGCGGGTCGTTGATTTTCTTGGGTTCTTTGACATCGTTGAGAACAGAACGGAACGAAATTCGGCCCGTCACGAGCCGGTTCGTCGGACCCCTCGCAAACGCGTCGATTCGTCGGCCCTTATCAGCGGCTTGGCACCCACCCTCTATCCCCGGCAGAAATGCCGGGGCCTCATTGAAGCCGTGTTGGCGTTCGCGCCCGCCATCAGCATTGGCCGCGCCTCCTATCCCCGGCAGAAATGCCGGGGCCTCATTGAAGCTCCATCCGCTTCTTCGCCTGCTCCGCCTGCCACTCGCCTATCCCCGGCAGAAATGCCGGGGCCTCATTGAAGCCGGATTTTCTGTACGTTATCCCAGTAAGCCTTGTTCCACCCACTATCCCCGGCAGAAATGCCGGGGCCTCATTGAAGCTAGTTCTTGAGCGTGGTGACGATCAGTTCGGCGATGTTGGCTATCCCCGGCAGAAATGCCGGGGCCTCATTGAAGCCCGCGCTGCTCGGCGTCGTCACCGACGAGTTGGCCCGCCGCGCTATCCCCGGCAGAAATGCCGGGGCCTCATTGAAGCATGTCGATGTCGGAGATGCCCTGGAAGGCCCGGAGGTTCCATCCCCGGCAGAAATGCCGGGGCCTCATTGAAACCGGGCTCCGTCTCCGTCGTTGTCGCGGAATGCCAGCCGCTCCCGCCCGGGCACGAGTGCCGGGATCCGGAGTGGACCGTGGCGCAGGACGGAGGGCGCGGGCTTTTGGCAACGCGCTGCCCTCACCCTCCCACGCCTTCGGCGCGGGCCCCTCCCTCTCCCGCCGGAGGCGGGCGAGGGGTTATGGGTCGGAGGGGATTGTCCGCAGAGGTCCTGCGACCCTGCACCGTCACCGTTCCGCGTCAAGAACCTTCATCACCACATCAACCACGGATCGGGCGCGGTCCAGGGCAGCCGCGGCGCGATCCGGCGGGATCTCGGCGTCCGGCCCGAGTTCGTAATCGGCCACGGCCTTTAAGCTGTAGGCCTGCGAAAGGAAGCGCCGGGATTCCGGATCGAAGGCCGGTTCGTCGCGGGACAGCCGGTGGAATTCCGCGTGCACGCCCTGATGCGACTTCGCCACCTTTCCCGTGCACTCGAAGATAAGCGCCTGGGCGGCGTGGAACGCGGCGAGGTAGGCGTTGCGGGCAGCGTCGTTGCCGAGGCCGACCGACAGGTTGCGGCGGGCGTAGTCCAGGCAGCGCGCCGCCTTCTCAAGATAGCGTTGCGCCTCCGGCGTCACAGATCCACCCCCTCCCGCCGCAGCTCGTGCATCAGCGGCGTGCGTTCCCGGTAGGCGCCGGCGCGGTAGGGCATGGCGTGGAGGAAGGCGCCGGTCTCGTCCATCAGGTCGCTGCTGATGGCGCCGAGGCGTTCGAGTTCGGCCCAGCGGTCGTCCAGGTCCTTCAGGAAGACGGCGACGTCGTAATCGGATTCGGGGCGGGCGTCGCCGCGGGCGCGGGAGCCGAACAGGACCACGCGTTCGATCCGGTCGCCGTAGGCGCGGTCGAGCGCGGCGCGGAGCTTGGGCAGGATCGGGTCGGTCATGTCCATCGGGGCGGTGTCCATGCGGGGAGTGTAGCACGGATGGGGCGGCGGTGCTTGCCGGAGCCTTGCCCTCACCCTCCCACGCCTGCGGCGCGGGTCCCTCCCTCTCCCGCCGGGGGCGGGCGAGGGGTATGCTTGGCGGCGGGGGCGTTTGGCGCGGGCTGGTGCGTCGGAGGATGACGTGGTTCGGAACATTGCCGCGGAGATTCTGGAAGGCTTGGCCGATGCCGCCGATTTTCTTGACGGCAAGCCGGCCGCGGTGCGCGTGACCGCGGTCAACATCCCGGAGCACATCGACGTCCGCGCGTTGCGTGAAGCGGTCGGGGCGACGCAGGTCGAGTTTTCCCGGCGCTTCGCCATCCCGGTGGACACCCTGCGGAAATGGGAACGCGGGGTCCGCGAGCCGGATGCCGCGGGTCGGGCCTATCTTGCGCTGATCAAGCGCGACCCGAAGGCCGTCGAGGCGTTGCTCGTCGGGCCTTGACCGACACCCGGCCAGGGTTGCGAGGGGCGTGCCGCATGGATGGGGCGGCGGTGCTTGGCCAGGCCTTGCCCTCACCCTCCCACGCCTGCGGCGCGGGTCCCTCCCTCTCCCGCCGGGGGCGGGCGAGGGGTTGGAAATTGGGGCGGTGATGGACCCCGGATGGGGGGGCTTCGGGAAACGGCGGTGTTGGTCCGCAACGGAATGGCCCCGTCCGCGTTTACCTCGTGACCGCGGCGCCGAGGACGAGGGACCATGAAAAGGACGATCATCACAGCGCTCGCCCTGCTGGCCGCCGGCGCTGTCGGTGCCCTGCTGTTCGCGTGGTCGGGCCTCTACAACGTCGCGGCCAGCCGCGAGCATTGGGCGGTCACCAACTGGGTCCTGCATTTCACGCTGCGCAACTCGGTCGAGACGCACGCGATGGCGATCCAGGCGCCGCCGCTCGACGACGAGTCCATGGTGTTCCGCGGGCTCGGCCATTACGAGGGCGGGTGCAAGCCCTGCCACGGGGCGCCGGGCGACGCCGGCAACCCCATCGTCCAGCGGATCCTGCCGCAACCGCCGAACCTGGCGGAGAGCGTCTCGGACTGGTCGGACGCCGAACTGTTCTGGATCGTCCGGAACGGGCTGAAATACGCGGGCATGCCGGCCTGGGTGGCGCCGGAGCGCGACGACGAGGTGTGGTCGGTGGTCGCCTTCCTGCGCCGCATGAGCGGCATGCCGGCCGAGGAGTATCGCCGCCTCGCCCGCAACGACACCATCTTCGACCCCGAGGCGGTGGAGCAGACCGCCGCCCTGCTGGCCCAGGCCGGGCCGGTGGGGGGAGGGCTGCTGGCCTGCGCGCGCTGCCACGGGCTGCGCGGCGAGGGCGGTGGGGCCGGCGCCTTCCCGCGGCTGGCGGGGCAGAAGGCGGAGTATCTGGAGGCGGCGATGCTGGCCTACGCCCAGGGCACCCGCCCCAGCGGCATCATGCAGCCCATCGCCGCCGAGCTGAGCGGCGAGGAGATCCGCCGCCTGTCCGACCATTACGCCGCCATGGACCCGGCCGACGGCGCGCCCCGGCCGGCGGCTGGGGATGCGGTCAGGCTGGCGCCGGATCATCGGGAGACGCTGGCGCTTGGGCGCCGCATCGCCGAGCAGGGGCTGCCCGAACAGGGCGTGCCGGCCTGCGCCTCCTGCCACGGCCCCTCGGGCCGGGCCGAGCCCGGGCAGCGGCACGCGCTCTATCCGGCGCTGGAGGGGCAGTTCGCCCCCTACCTCGTCCAGCAGCTCACGCTGTGGACACAGGGCAAACGCGGCGGCAACGCCTATTCCCGCATCATGGAGGCGGCGGTGCGCACCCTGCGGCCCGAGCAGATCGCGGCGGTCGCGGCCCACTACGCCGCGCTTCCGCCGGCCGGGGCGCAAGCCGGGACGCAGGCCGGGGAGCGGCCGCAATGAGGGCGTCGTTCCCCGGTGCCGCGCTGGCCGGTGCCGCGCTGGCCGCGCTGTGGCTGACGGGGTGCGGCGGCGATGCCGGCCCGCCGCCCGGCGCCGTCGCCGGCGACCCGGAGGCCGGGCGGACCCTGATCGGGCGGCTGGAATGCGGCACCTGCCACAGCATTCCCGGCGTGACCGGGGCGCGCGGCATCGTCGGCCCGCCGCTCGACGGCTTCGGCCGCCGCGCCTACATCGCCGGTATCCTGCCCAACCGCGCGGACACCCTCGCCCATTGGGTGCGCGCGGCACCGGAGCTGGCGCCCGCCACCGCCATGCCGGCCATGCCGATCGACGCGCGCGCGGCGCAGGACATCGCCGCCTATCTGCACACGTTGCGCTGACGGAGCGGTGCTGTGAAGAGCGCGCGGTGACGGCGGACGCCGCGTGGCCGGCGGGCCGGGACGGCTTCGTGGCCGTCGCCGGCGCCTATCTCTTCGGATCCATGCCGGGGGTTTTGCCGGAAACGGTTTGCCCGGAATTCCGGTTCATCATGCGGACCGCCATACCCCGCGGCTTCGTCACCGCCGGCCGGAGGTCGCCCACAGCCGACAGGAGCCACCAACCATGACCATTCCCCGCATCGCCATCCTCGGCCTGCTCGCCGCCACCGTCACCGCCGCCGGACCGGCGATGGCGCAGACGCAGATTCCCGTCTGCGGCACCCAGGAGCAGCTGGAACAGCTCATCCGCGACCAGGGGCGGATCATCCCCGACGGCTGCCGCAAGGTCAGCATCACCGCGGTGGAAAGCCAGTCCGGCCCGCTGTGCGCGATCGACACCGCCGCCAGCGATCCGGGCATCATCGGCTCCCTCCGGCAGGCGGCGACGGACACCCGCTGGTGGACCGCCTGCGAGAACCTCCGCCCGCGCTGACGCCCCGGCTCAACCGCCGCCCAGCGTCATCAGCGCCGTCTTCCGGCCGTCGCCGCGGGCGGCCAGCGCGAAGCCGGCGTGGGTGAGGCCGCGGTCGAGCAGCGTGCCACGCTGCTGGCCCGCCTTCAGCCATTGCTCGACGAAGAAGCGCACGTCGGCGTCGGTCGGCCGTGTCCCGCAGCCGCCGCATCGACCGGCGACGCTGGCGACGCGGCGCCAGCGGGTGCGCGCGTCGGTCGGCAAATGGTCGAAGGGGGAGGCGATGGCGTCGGAACCGCCCTCCGGTCCGGCCGCCAGCGCCGCCCGCCCCGCCTCGGCCAGCGCGGGAGCGCCGGCCAGCGGCGGCACACCCGCGTCCCTGCGCGCGCGGTTGACGAGGTCGAGCGCCAGCCGCTGGCTGTCCTCCGCATCCAGGGCGCGCTCCGGCCCGCCCTCCCCGGCCCCGCGGGAGGAGCCGGGGCCGGCGAAGGTCTGCACCGCGTAGAGGCGTCCGCCGCCGCCGGCGATGCCGAAGCCGAACCGCTCGATGCCCGGCGCCAGGATGTTGCGCCGGTGGCCGGGGCTGTCCATCCACCCCTGCTGCAGCCGCTCGACCCGCGCCTCGTCGGGCGGCAACGGGCAGCCCTCGCACAGGGCGATGTTCTCCGCCACCAGCCGCACCCCGCTGCCGCCCGCCGCCAGGAAGCGGTCGCGCACCGTCCCGCCCTCCGGCGATGTGTGGCTGTAGTAGTCGCGGCGCAGCATGTCCTCCGCATGGCGCTGCGCCGCCTCGTCCAGCGCGGTGCCGGGTTCGAGCCGCGCCTGCCCGTTGCTCGCACGGTCGCGGTTCACCAGCTCCAGCGCCCTGACCCGCAGCCGCTCCAGCGCGGCCTGGTCCATCGCCGGCGCCGCGGTCGCGGTCAGGCACAGCAGCAGCATCGCCGACAGCACCACCCTCATCGTGACGATCCTTCCGCCCTTGGTTGCGCGCCGAGGCGCAGGACCCGCCCGTCCTCCGCGTCGGTCAGGACGTAGACCGCGCCGTCCGCGGCCACCGCCACGTCGCGGATGCGGGCGTCGAGCGGGATGCGCTCCTCGTCGGTCACCGCCCCGTCCGCGATCGTCAGCCGGACGATCCCCTTCGAGGACAGGCCGCCGACCAGGGCGCTGCCCGTCCAGGCCGGGAACTGGTCGCCACCATAGAACACCATGCCCGAGGGGGAAATCACCGGCGTCCAATGCCGCACCGCGTCGGCGAATTCAGGCCGGGTGGGCGGGTCGGGGATGTCGCGGCCGTCGTAATGCCGGCCCCAGCTCACCAGCGGCCAGCCATGATTGCGTCCCGCCTCCGGACGGTTCAGCTCGTCGCCGCCGCGCGGGCCCATCTCCGCCACCCACAGGTTGCCGGTGGCCGGGTCGATGGCCGCCGCCTCGATGTTGCGGTGGCCGTAGGACCAGATCTCCGGCCGGGCGCCGGACCGGTTGGCGAAGGGATTGCCGTCCGGCACCGAGCCGTCCGGCCGGATGCGGACGATGGTGCCGAGATGGTCGGAGAGGTCCTGCGCCGGGTCGAATTTGAAACGCTCGCCCATGGTGAGGAACAGGGTGCCGTCGGGCGCGAAGACGATGCGCCCGCCGAAATGGTTCGGGCCGGCCAGCTTGGGCTGCTGCCGGAAGATCACCTCGAAGCCCTCGATCCGGTCGTCGGCCAGCCGGCCGCGGCCGAGCGCCGTGGAGGCGCCGCCCTCCCCCGGTTCCGCGAAGGACAGGTAGACCGTGCGGTTGGTTCGGAAATCGGGGTCCAACGCGACGTCGAGCAGGCCGCCCTGCCCCTCGGCGAACACCTCCGGCGTGCCGCCCAGCGGGTCGGACAGCGAGCCGTCCATGCCGACGATGCGCAGCCGCCCAGGCCGCTCGGTCACCAGCAGGCGCCCGTCGGGCAGCACGTCGACCGCCCAGGGGTGGACCAGCCCGCCGGCCAGCGTGGTCACCACGACCATGCCCGCGGCGGTGTCCACGCTGTCCGGCTGCGCCTGGACGCACGCCACGGGAAACACCGCCGCCGTCACGGCAACGGCCATCGTCGCGATCACGCGCGCCATCATCCTGCTCCCGGTCCTGTCGATTGCCTTCCCTGCAAACTGCCGGGGAGGGAGGCGGTTCCGGCGGGATACGGCGCCGGGGGATGCAGCAGCACCGGCAGGTCCGCCACCGCCTCGCCCCCGTGGGCGAGGTCGGCGAGGAACCGCAGCGCGATGTTGAACAAATCGGTGCCGAACAGGTCGCCCGCCGCCGTCTCTTGGCGCCGTAGCCGCAGCGCCGAGACGAAAACGACATCGGTTGTTCCGGTCCTGTCCAGTGGGCATCGCGCCCCGGCAACCGGGGGTGCCGGCGACGGTTGCGGAAATTGTCGGGAAACCGCCGGCCCTTTCCGGCGTTAGCCAGGGGACGACGCGAAAACAGCCGCGCCGCCGCTTCGGCTGCGCGCGGTCACGGGATGGGAGGCCACCTTGCCGACACGGCGTACCGGACGACCGCGCACGCCGCCGAGGTGGCCGCGACTGGACGGGGGGCTGGCGCTCGCGGCCGTCCTCCTGCTCGCCGCCTGCGAGGGGCGCCAGTCGGCGCTCGACCCCGGCGCGGCCAACGCGCGCGACATCCTGGTCACCACCTGGGTGCTGTTCGTCGGAGGAACGGTCATCTTCGTCGGCGTCATGGCGCTCGCCGTCTGGGCGGTGGTCGCGAGCCCCGAACGCTTTCCCGGCGCGCGGTCCTGGGTGATCGGCGGCGGCATCGTCTTCCCCGTGGTGACGCTGACGGTACTGCAGGTGCACGAGTTCGGGCTGGCCCGCCGGCTGGTGACGCTGGCCGCCGACCCCGCGCTGACCGTCGAGGTGACCGGCCACATGTGGTGGTGGGACGTGCGGTACCGGGAACCGGGGGGCGGGCCGCTGCGCTCCGCCAACGAGATCGTGATCCCCGCCGGCCGGCCGGTGGAGTTCCGGGTGGACAGCGCCGACGTCATCCACAGCTTCTGGATGCCCAGCCTCGCCGGCAAGATCGACATGATCCCCGGCCGGGTGAACCGGCTGTCGATCGTGGCGGAGCGGCCGGGCGTCTACCGCGGCCAGTGCGCCGAATACTGCGGTGCGCAGCACGCGCTGATGGCCTTCGACGTGATCGTGATGGAGCCGGAGCGCTTCGACGCGTGGCTGGCCGACCAGCGCCGGCCGGCGCCCGATCCCGCCGAGCCCGAACTGGCGCGCGGGCGCGACGCCTTCTTCGCCTTCGGCTGCCAATCCTGCCACGCGGTGCGCGGCACCCCGGCGGTCAGCCGCATCGGCCCGGACCTGACCCATGTCGGCGGCCGGCTGTCGATCGGTGCCGGCAGCTTCGCCACCAACGTCGGCTCGCTGGCCGGCTGGATCGCCAGCGCCCAGCACCTGAAGCCGGAGAACCGCATGCCGTCCTTCGACGTGATGGACGGGGAGACCCTGCGCGCCATGGCCGCCTGGCTGGAGAGCCTGAAATGACCCCACCCGACCAGCACGCGGCACCCTCCATAGGTCCACTGCCCAGCCCCCTGCCCAGCCCATTGCCGCGCCCGCCGGAGGAGCTCCGGGCGTTGCGGCGGGTGTGGCGGATGCCGAAGGGGATCGCCGTCCTCACCGAGGTGAACAACAACCTGATCGGCTGCCTGTACATCGGCACGGCGCTGCTGTTCTTCGTGATCTCCGGGCTGCTGGCGCTCGCCATGCGCGCGCAGCTCGCACTGCCCGAGAACGACCTGCTCGACCACGGCACCTACAACCAGTTCTTCACCGTGCACGGCACCGGCATGATGTTCCTGTTCGCCGTGCCGATCGTGGAGGCGATCGGCGTCTACCTGATCCCGGCGATGCTGGCCGCCCGCGACCTGCCCTTTCCGCGGCTGTCGGCCTTCGCCTTCTGGGCCTATTTCTTCGGCGGCACCTTCTTCTTCTGCTCGCTGATCTTCGACGCGGCCCCCGACGGCGGCTGGTTCATGTACCCGCCGCTGACCAGCTTCGAGTTCTCCCCCGGCATCAACGCCGATTTCTGGCTGCTCGGCATCGGCTTCATCGAGATTTCCGCCATCGCCGGGGCCATCGAGATCATCGTCGGCATCCTGCGCACCCGCCCGCCGGGCATGACGCTGGACAAGCTGCCGATCTTCTGCTGGTCGATGCTCGTGATGGCGGGGATGATCGTCTTCGCCTTCCCCGCGGTGATCGTGGCGACGCTGCTGCTGGAGCTGGAGCGCGTCTTCCAGTGGCCCTTCTTCATCGCCGAACTGGGCGGCGACGCGCTGTTGTGGCAGCACCTGTTCTGGTTCTTCGGGCATCCGGAGGTCTACATCATCTTCCTGCCGGCGGCGGGGCTGGTGTCGATGATGGTGCCGACGCTGGCCCAGCGGCCGCTGATCGGCCACAACCTGGTGGTGCTGGCGCTGGTGGGCACCGGCTTCTTCAGCTTCGGGCTGTGGGTGCACCACATGTTCACCACCGGCATCCCGCAGCTTTCGCTGAGCTTCTTCTCCGCCGCCAGCATGGCGGTGGCGGTGCCCAGCGGCATCCAGGTCTTCGCCTGGATCGCCACCCTGGGCAAGGGCCGGGTGCGGTGGATCGTGCCCACCTGGTTCATGATGGGCTTCCTGTTCATCTTCGTGCTGGGCGGGCTGACCGGGGTCATGGTGGCCGTCGTGCCCTTCGACTGGCAGGTGCACGACAGCTACTTCATCGTGGCGCACCTGCATTATGTGCTGATCGGCGGCATGGTGTTCCCGCTGTTCGCCACCCTCTACTACTGGTGGCCGACGCTCAACGGCACGATGCTGTCGGAGCGTCTGGGGCGCTGGGCCTTCTGGCTGATGTTCGGCGGCTTCAACATCGCCTTCTTCCCCATGCACATCGCCGGCCTGCTGGGCATGCCGCGGCGCGTCTACACCTACCCCGGCGACCTCGGCTGGAACGCGCTGAACATGGTGTCCACCGTGGGAGCCTTCATCCTGGCCGCCGGCGTGGCCATCGTGCTGCTGGACATGGCGCGCAACGCGCTGGGCCGCGGCCGGCCCACCGGCGACAACCCCTGGAACGCCGGCACGCTGGATTGGATCCCCAACGACAACTACGCCACCCGCAGCATCCCGCGCGTCACCAGCCTGTACCCGCTGTGGGACCAGCCGGGCCTGTCGCGGCAGGTGCAGGAGGGCGGGCACTACCTGCCCGGCGCGCCCACCGGCCGCCGCGAGACCATCATCACCAGCCCGATCGAGGCGAAGCCGCAATATCTGATGCCGATGCCGGGGCCGCACTGGGGGCATGTGCTGGCCGGCCTGTTCACCGCGCTGCACTTCATGTGCCTGACCGTGCAGTGGTACTGGCTGTCGCTGGTTCCGGCGGTGCTGGCGATCGCCATGGTGATGTGGTGGCTGTGGGGCCTCGACCTGGGGGAGGACGCGCCGCCGCAGGACATCGGCGGCGGCCAGCGCGTGCCGGTCTATGTGCAGGGGGCGTCCAACCATTCCTGGTGGGGGATGGTGGTGCTGCTGCTGGTGGACGGCACCGCCTTCACCTGCATCGTCTTCGCCTATCTCTTCCTGTGGACGGTCAGCCCGGACGTCTGGCCGGCGGATTCCGGCGCCCTGCCGGGGCTGGAATGGTACGCCGGCGGCGTGGCGCTGTGGGTGGCGGCGGCGCTGGCGCTGCGCTGGGCCAGCGGGTCGCTGCGCCGCAACCGCCGTGCCGGCCTGCTGGCCGGGCTGGCGGCGACGCTGCTGCTGATGGTCGGCGGGATCGTGACGGACGCCTGGGCGCAGATCGACAGCGGGCTGGTCGGCGCCGCCAGCGCCTATGGCGCCATCACCTACATGCTGGTGGCGTGGCAGGGCTTCCACGTCGCGGTCATGCTGCTGATGATCGGCTACACGCTGGCCCGCACGGTCTGCGGGCTGGTCCACGCGGAACGCCGCGTGACCTTCGACAACATCGCGCTGATGGGCTGGTACACCGCCGCGCAGGGCGTCCTCGCCCTGTCGGTGGTGCATCTGTTCCCGCGCTTCCTGGCGTGAGGCCGGCCATGGCGACGCGCAACTTCCCGACCACCTTCACCGCGATGATGGCGCCCTTCCTGATCTGGGCCGGGCATTTCGGGCTGGTCTACGCCGTCAACGGCATCGCCTGCGAACGCGGTCTCGACGGGGCGCGCCTGCTGGGCTTCCCCGCGGTGCCCTTCCTCGTCGTCGTCGCGACGGTGGTCGCACTGCTGGTCACCGGCTGGATCCTGCTCCGCTGCGTCACCGGCGGCGGCCCGGCCGAGCATGTCGGCAGCCAGGACCCGCGGGAGTTCGCCCGCTGGTTCACCGGGGCCGGCGCCGCCTCCAGCCTGCTCGCCATCCTGTGGGTCGGCCTTCCGGCCCTGCTGGTGCCGGCCTGCGGGTAGGGGCGCAGCGGGGCACCCGCGCGCGTCACAGTGCCGTGGGACATTTCGCGGTCTGGAGCGTTTGCCTCAAGGTCAACGGCTTTGGAGGCGCCCGTGCCCGAACCCCATCCCGCCGAGAAGATCCGCACCGGCATTCCCGAATTCGACATGATCCTGCGCGGCGGCTTTCCGAGGGAACGGCTTCATCTGCTGGAGGGCGCCCCCGGCACGGGCAAGACGACCATCGCCCTGCAGTTCCTGCTGCACGGGCGCCGGGACGGGCGGCGCGGGCTCTACGTCACCCTGTCGGAGACCACGACCGAGCTGCGCACCTCCGCGGCAAACCATGGCTGGTCGCTGGACGGCATCGGGCTGTTCGAGCTGGTGCCGCTGGAGGCCCGGCTCGACCGGCAGCAGAGCGTGCTCTACCCCTCCGAGGTCGAACTGGGCGAGACGATGCGGCTGATCACCGAACGCATCGAGGCCGACGACCCCGAGCTGGTGGTGATCGACAGCCTGTCGGAGCTGCGCCTGCTGGCCCAGGACCAGCTCGCCTACCGCCGCCAGATCCTGGCGCTGAAGCAGTTCCTGCACGGGCGTCGCTGCACCGCGCTGGTGCTGGACGACCTGACCGGGCCGAACGGTGTGCGGGAGCTGCACAGCCTGATGCACAGCGTCGTCTCGCTGGAGCAGATCGAACGCTCCTACGGGGCCGCGCGCCGTCGCCTGCGCATCGCCAAGATGCGGGGTGCCGAGTACCAGAGCGGCTGGCACGACTTCGCCATCACCCCCGGCAATGTCCTGATCTTCCCCAGCCTGATCGCCGGGGAGCACCAGCCCGACTTCGACCCCGGCACCGTGTCCAGCGGCCTGCCCGCCCTCGACGAGCTGTTGGGTGGCGGGCTCACCCGCGGCACCACGACCATGCTTCTGGGTCCCTCCGGTGCCGGAAAATCGTCGGTGGCGCTGCAATATGTGGGCGCCGCCATGGAGCGTGGCGAGCGCGCCGCGGTCTTCTCCTTCGACGAGACCTTCGAGACGCTGGTGCAGCGCAGCGCCGCACTCGGCGTCGATGTGGCCGACGCGGTGGAATCCGGGCGGCTCGGCTGGGAACGCCCCAACCCGTCGCGCCTGTCGCCGGGAGAGTTCGTCTGGCAGGTCCGCCGGCAGGTGGAGGAGCTGGGGGCCCGGGTGGTGGTGATCGACAGCCTGAACTCCTACCTCGCCGCCATGCCGGAGGAGACGGCGCTCATCCTGCAAATGCACGAGCTTCTGACCTATCTCAACAATCAGGGGGTGGTCACCGTCCTGATCCTGGCCCAGCAGGGGATCGTCGGCAACGTCCAGAACCCCATCGACCTGTCCTTCATGAGCGACACCGTCGTGCTGCTCCGATTCTTCGAGGCGGACGGCGAGGTGCGCAAGGCGATCTCCGTCGTCAAGAAGCGCACCGGCGTGCACGAGCTGTCGATCCGCGAGTTCCGGCTGTTTCCCGAAGGCATGCAGGTCGGCCCGCGGCTGATGGATTTCCGCGGCGTCCTGACCGGTGTCCCCTCCTTCGACGGATCGCGGGACGCGCTGTTGGGCGGCCGGAACGAGGCGGGTTGACCAGCCGGCATGTCCGCCCCCCTGCTGGTCCTGTCGCCCGAAGGGCGGGATGCCGAGGTCATCGGGCTCGTCCTTGCCGAGGTCGGCCTCTCCACCCGCACCTGCACGGACATGCGGTCGCTGTGCGCGATCCTGTCCGACGACGCGACGGCCCTGATCCTGTCCGAAAGCGCGCTCGCCGCCGGGACGGATTCCTTGTCCGCCAGTCTGGAGGCGCAGCCGCCCTGGTCGGACATACCGGTCATCATCCTCACCGCGCGCGGATCCCGTGTCGGAACGCGGGAGCGCCGGGATCTGCTGCGCGCGCTCGGCAACGTCACTCTGCTCGACCGCCCGCTGCACGCCGAGGCGTTGCAGAGCGCGGCACTCGCCGCGGCACGGGCGCGGCGGCGGCAGCACCGCACCCGCAGCCACCTCGCCACCATCGAGGAGACCAACCGCCTGCTGGAACAGCGGGTGGAGGAGCGGACGCAGGCCCTGCGGGCCGAGGTGGTGGAGCGCCGCAAGACGGAGGAGCAGCTCCGCCACGCCCAGAAGATGGAGGCGATCGGCCAGCTCACCGGCGGCATCGCGCACGACTTCAACAACCTGTTGCAGGCCATGCTCGGCAACCTCGACCTGCTGAAGATCAGGCTTGGCGCCGAGACCCGGTTGCAGCGCCATGTCGACATGGCGATCACCGCCGGGGAACGCGCGGCCACCCTCACCCAGCGGCTGCTGGCCTTCGCGCGGCGCCAGCCCCTGTCGCCTCAGCCGCTCGACCTCAACGCGCTGGTCACCACCATGACCGGGCTGGTGCGGCGCTCGGTCGGCGAATCCATCCGTGTCGAGCTTTCGCTGGCCGACGGGCTCGGCCGCACGCTGGCCGACGCCAACCAGGTGGAGAACGCGCTGCTCAACCTCGTCATCAACGCCCGCGACGCCATGCCGGACGGCGGCACGCTGCGCATCGAGACGGCGAACGTCGCCTTGCGCGGCGGTCCCGGCCAGGGCGAGGCCGAGGGTGTGTCCCCCGGCCGCTACGTCCGCCTGCGGGTGGTGGACAGCGGCACCGGCATGCCGGCCGATGTCCGCGAACGCGCCTTCGAGCCGTTCTTCACCACCAAGCCGATCGGCCAGGGCACCGGGCTGGGTCTCAGCCAGATCTATGGCTTCGCCCGCCAGTCGGGCGGCCTTGCCACCATCCGGTCGGAGCCCGGCCGCGGCACCGCGGTGTCGCTCCACCTGCCGCTGGTGGAGGAGGACGGGGCCGCCGAGCCGGGGCCGGCGGAGATCAAGCCGGAGATGACGGCCGCCGGCGATGCCGGCACGATCCTGGTGGTCGAGGACGAGGCTCTCGTGCTGATGCTGTGGGTGGCGGCGCTGGAATCGGAGGGGCACCGCGTGCTCCAGGCACCGGACCCGCCGTCCGCCCTGGAGACGCTGCGCAGCGACGCGGCCATCGACCTGCTGGTGAGCGACGTCGGGTTGCCCGGCATGACCGGGCCGGAGCTGGCGGAGGAGGCGCGGCGCCTGCGGCCCGGCCTGAAGGTGCTGTTCGTCACCGGCTACGCCCACCACGCCGCCCTCGACCCCGCGGATTTCGCCGCCGGCACCCGGATGCTGGGCAAACCGGTGGCGCTGGAGGCGCTGCTGGCCGAGGTCCGGAGCATGCTGGACGACGGCGCCTCTTGATCCCGACAGCCTCCTCACCGAAATACACCGCGTCGCGTGGTGCGCCGCAAGGCGGCGAACGGCGTTTACCGCAACAGCCGCCGCGACACCGGACCACAGCGACCCCAGACCGCCGCGGCGCCGCCACGGAGACCGCATGCCCGCCATTTCCCCCGATCCACAGCCGGACACCACCGCACGGCCGTCAACGCGGCGGCGCGCCCTCCTGATCGTCAACGGCAAGGCGCGCCAGGGGCAGAGCGCGCTGGACAGCGTGCTGGAGGCCTGCGAGGCGGCCGGCGTGACCGTCGAGCGCGCCGAGTGCGGCCGGCGGGAGGAGCTGGGTGAGGCGATCCGCGCCAGCGCCGGCAGCGTCGACCTGGCGATCATCGGCGGCGGCGACGGCACGCTGAACGCCGCCGCCGGGGCGCTGGCGGAGACCGGGCTGCCGCTGGCCATCCTGCCGCTGGGCACCGCCAACGACCTCGCCCGCACGCTGGGCATCCCGTTGGACATCGAGGAGGCGGCGCGCGTCGCCGTCACCGGCCGGATCCGCCGGATCGACCTGGGCGAGGTCAACGGGGTGCCCTTCTTCAACGTCGCCAGCATCGGGCTCTCGGTCGAGCTGGCGCGCGAGCTGACCCGCGACATGAAACGCCGCTGGGGCACGCTGGGCTACGCCATCGCCGCGGCGCGCGTGATGAAGCGCATGGCGCCGATGCGCGCCCGCATCCGCATCGACGGGGTGGCGCACCGGGTGAAGGCGGTGCAGATCGGCGTCGGCAACGGCCGCCACTACGGCGGCGGCATGACGGTGGACGAGGGGGCGTCGGTCGATGACGGGCGGCTCAACGTCTACAGCATGGACCTGCGGGGCTGGTGGGAATGGCCCCTGCTCTACCCCTCCTTCCGGGCGGGGCGGCAGGGGCGCTGGAAGAACGTCCACACCTGGACCTGCACGGAGGCCGAGATCGTCACCCGCCGGCCCCGCCCGGTCAACACCGACGGCGAGCTGACCACCCACACGCCGGCCCGCTTCCGCCTGCTGCGCCGGGCGGTGGCGGTGGTGTGCCCGGCGGAGGAGGCGGAGGGGTGACCACGGCGCCGGCGCTGCCCTACCAGCCGATGGCGCGCGGCAGCCAGGTGGCGAGGTCCGGGTAGAGGAAGATCACCGCCACGGCGGCGAGCTGGAGCAGGATGAAGGGCACCACCCCCTTGTAGATGTCGAGCGTCGCCACCTCCGGCGGCGCCACGCCGCGCAGGTAGAACAGCGCCCAGCCGAAGGGCGGCGTCAGGAAGGAGGTCTGGAGGATCACCGCGATCAGGGTGGCCGTCCACACCGGATCGACGTTGCCGGCCTGGAGCACCGGCAGGAACATCGGCACCACGATGTAGCTGATCTCGATCCACTCGATGAAGAAGCCGAGCACGAAGATCAGCGCGATCATGAACAGGATGACCCCGTCCACCCCGCCCGGCACCAGGGCGAAGGCGTCCTGCACCAGCTTCTCGCCGTGCAGCCCGCGGAAGGCCAGCGCGAACACCTGCGAGCAGATCAGCACGAACATCATCGCCGCGGTGATGCGGGCGGTGGAATGCACCGTCTGCACCAGCGTGCCCCAGCTCAGCCGGCCGGCGATGGCGGCCACCAGGATGCTGCCGATGGCGCCCATGGACGCGGCCTCCGTCGGCGCCGCCACGCCGCCGATGATGGAGCCCAGCACCGCCAGCACCAGCGCCACCGGCGGCAGGCCCACCTTCAGCACCTTCTCCAGCAGGACGCGGCGCGGCAGGGCGCGCCGCTCCTCGATCGGGATGGGGGGCACCATGTCCGGGCGCAGCACGCCCAGCAGAAGCATCGCCGCGCAGAAGATGCCGGCCAGCAGCAGCCCCGGCACCACGGCGGCGGCGAACAGGGTGCCCACCGACTGGCCCATGATGTCGGCCAGCAGGATCAGGATGGTGCTGGGCGGGATGAGCTGGCCCAGCGTTCCCGCCGCGCAGATGGTGCCGCAGGCCAGCCGCTTGTCGTAGCCGCGGCGCAGCAGCGTCGGCAGGGTCAGCAGCCCCAGCGTCACGATGGTGGCGCCGACGATGCCGGTGGTCGCCCCCATCAGCACGCCGACCAGGATGATGCCGAGCCCCATGCCGCCGCGCAGGCTGCCGGAGACGTGGCCGATCACCTCCATCAGCTCGTCGGCGATGCGCGACTTCTCCAGCATCACGCCCATGAAGACGAAGAGCGGGATGGCGATCAGCGTGTAGTTCGCCGTCACCCCGTAGATGCGCGCCGGCAGCAGATTGAACAGCAGCGAGCCGAAGCCCAGCCAGCCGAACACGAAGCCGCTGACCGCCAGCGTCAGCGCCACCGGGATGCCGATCGCCAGCATGGCGAAGAAGGACAGGATGCAGCCGATCGCCAGGATCTCATTGAGCGGCATGGCGCCCCTCCCCTTCCCGGCCGGTGCCGGCGGGCGGCAGAAGCGGCACGATGGCGCGCAGCACGGAGGCCAGGCTGTGCACGCCGAGGATGGCGAAGCCGGCCGGGATCATCGCCTTGAGGATCCAGCGGTGGGTCAGCCCGCCAGGGTCCGAGCTGCTCTCGCCGATGCTGTAGCTCTGCATCACGTAGGGGATCGACAGCTTGACCACCAGCACGCAGAGCGCCAGCGCGAACAGGCAGGAGACCAGCTCGATCACCTGCTGCGCCCGCGGCGCCATCCGGCCGTACAGGATGTCCACCCGCACATGCCCGTCGTGGCGGATGGCGTAGCCGATGCACAGCAGAGCCAGCGGCGACATCAGGTGCCATTCCAGCTCCTGCATCGCCACCGATCCCGTGCGGAACGCGTAGCGCAGCAGCACGTTGCCGGCCATCACCAGCACCAGCGCCAGCCCGCTCCAGGAGGCGGCGCGGCCGAACGCGTCGACCACCCGGTCGAGCGCCCCCGCCGTCGCGGTGAGGGCCTCCGCGACGGAGGCCCCCGGTTCACGGTTCCGATCCGGCACGGTCACGCCCCGAGCTGGCCGCGGATCTGCGCCTGGTACACGGCCTCCGAGATGCCGGCCCAGCTGTCGTGCTTGGCCTTGAAGGCCATGAAGCTGTCGTGGACCTTCTTGACCAGCGGGTCCTTGGCCGCGGCGTCGGCCAGCACCTGCCTGGTGGCGTCGCGCAGCTTGGGCAGGATGCTGGCGGGCAGCGGCTGGGCGATGACGCCGTTGTTCTTCACCAGATCCTCCAGCGCCTCGGCGTTGGTCGCCTCGCACCAGGTCTGGCTGATGGTGTTGCAGGCTGCGGCCGCGGTGCGCACGATCTCCTTCAGGTCGTCGGGCAGCGAGGCCCAGGCGGCCTTGTTGATGATCAGTTCGGTGACCGTCGAGGTCTCGTGCCAGCCGGTGGTGTAGTAGTATTTGGCCGCCTTGTGCAGGCCGAGCCGGCGGTCCTGGTAGGGGCCGACGAACTCCGCCGCGTCGATCACCCCGCGCTCCAGCGCCGGGAAGATCTCGCCGCCGGGCAGCAGCTTCACGTCCACGCCGAACTGGGCGAAGACCTTCCCGGCAAGGCCGGGGATGCGCATCTTCAGGCCCTTGAAGTCGTCGATGCTCTCGATCGGCTTGCGGAACCAGCCGGTCATCTGCACGCCCGTGTTGCCCATCGGCATGGGCACGAGGTTGAAGGGGGCGTAGACCTCCTCCCACAGCTTCTGACCGCCGCCGTGGTACAGCCACGCGGTCATGCCCTGGAAGTTCAGCCCGAAGGGCACGGCGGTAAAGTATTGGGCGGCGAAGGTCTTGCCGGCCCAGAAATAGCTGTTGGCGGCGTTCATCTCGATGGTGCCGTTCGACACGGCGTCGAAGCCCTCCAGCGCCGGGATCAGCTCACCGGCGGCGAAATGCTGGATTTGCAGCCGCCCGCCCGACATGGTCTTGACCATCTCGATGAAGTGCGTGGGGCTGCCGGGTCCGGCCACATAGAAGGGCGAGCCGGGACCGTAGGCGTTGGTCATCTTCCATTGGAAGGTCTTCTGGGCGCGGGCGATGCTGGGTGCTGCGACGCTGCCGGCGGCGGCGGCGGTTCCGGCGACGGCGGCCGAGACGAACGAGCGGCGGTCCATGATCCGGTCTGCTCCTGATTGGGTACGGGTCGGAGCCGGTCGAATGCATGCTGTATGCCAACATACAATGCGCGCCGCTCCGTCACGTCCCCGCAGCGCCTTGCCCGGATTTCCGGCACCGCCCAACGGGTTGCTTCTTTTGTATGCGAAATTGTGGACAGCCGGCGGTCAGCGGCGCCGCACCCACCACCGGGCCGCCCACCGGGAGGCTGCGGCGACGCCGAGGCCGACCGCCACACCGGCGGCCAGCGGGCCGGCGCGGGACACCGCACCCTTGATCAGGTGGGCGACCCGCCGCTCCCGCTGCCGCGGTGATTCCGGGTTGAACGGATCCAGGTCGAGCAGTGCCGCCTCCGTCTCGCCGACCTCGCGCACCGCCAGGGGCCGCAGGCTGCGGCCCTGGTCGCGGCGCAGACGGTCGATGGCGGCGACCAGCGACCCGCCGGCCGTCGCGGCCTCCAGCTCCTCCGCCGGCACGTCCAGATGCTCGGCCAGGAGGCGGGTGCGGAAGCCGACGATGGCGGTGCGCAGCGCCGCCTCGTCCCGCTGCCCGGCGGCGTCGATGGCGACGTCGCACTCGGTGTCGAAACCCATCGAGCGGTTGTTGAGGTTGGAGGAGCCGACGCGCAGCAGCCGGTCGTCGATCACCATCACCTTGGCGTGCACATAGATCGGTGTGCCGGCGGCGTTCACCGGGTGGTAGATGCGGAACCGGTCGTGGCGGTCGGCCCGGCGCAGGGCGTTGACGATCCGGCAGCGTGCGGTGTCCATGCTCCAGGACTCCAGCCAGCCCTCCGCACTCTCCGGGTTGACGACGACGATCTCCGGCCCGTCCGGCTCCTCCAGCCGGCGGGCCAGCGCGTCGGCGATGGCCGACGACGACAGGTACTGGCTTTCCAGATAGATGGTGCGCCGGGCCGCGGCGATGGCGGCCAGATACAGCGCCTGGATCTCGCGGGCGCCGGGCTCGCGGCCATAGGCGGGTTCGGTGCGGGCGATGGCGATGTCGACGTCGCGCATGGAGACCGACGCCCCGCGCTCCGGCCATTCCACCCGGCGCAGCGGCACCGGGAGCAGGCGCCGGCCGCCGGCCAGCCGCCAGCGCCGCCGCGCCAGCTCGCCCAACGCCGCCGCCGCCTCGCCGTCGAACATGGCGGCGACGTCGTGGAAGGGGCCGTAGGCGGTGCCGTCCGGCTCCACCCGGCAGGGATCGGCCTCGCGGTGGTCCTGGGTATCCCAGCGGTCACGCGTCATGTCGATGCCGCCGCAGAAGGCGGCGCTGTCGTCCACCACCAGCAGCTTCTGGTGATGGCAGGCGTCGAGCGGGTGGCGGCTGTCCAGCCGGAAGCGGATGCGCCGCAGGGTCAGCCAGCGCATCGCCAGCAGCGGGATGATCTGCCGCGTGATCGTCTTCAACGCCGCCATGTCCCATTTCAGGATGTAGGCGCACAGCCCCGGCCGGCTGGTCACGAGATCCTGGACGAAGTCCCCCAGCCGGTCGGGCTGGCGGGCGTCCGGCCGGTCCGGCTCCAGCCGGATCTGCAGGTCGAAATCCCAGCCGATCATCATGATGCGCCGGCGCGCGGTCAGCATCACCGCCTTGGCCGCCGCGAAATAGTCCCGCGCATCGACGATCAGCGACACCCGGTCGGCGCGCGCGATGCGCCAGCAGGTCTCGCCGGGCACGAGGATGGGCCGCTCGGCGGGCGGGGCCGGGGCGGTGGGGCGCACGGGAAGGGAATCCGGCATGGCGCGGCGCTCCCTGGCTTCAGGGCGCCGTGGACGGCCGCGGGCGGGCCATGGCGCGGGCGGCGGTGGACCAGCCGCGATCCGCGGTTGCCGGAGTGCGTTGCATCGATGGGCTCCCTGCCGGACAGTGACGCTTCCGTCAACGTCCAGGACCGATCACGGTTCCAGCCGGAGCGGCGGCATCGTCCGCTCCCCTGGCGCCGGGGGCGGAGGGGATTCCGTGGTGGAGAGCGGTCAGAACTCGTATTCCAGCCCGATGCTGCCCTTGAGGAAGGGGGTGGCGCGGAGGTGGTGGTCCTCCGGGTCGCGGGCGGGGCCGAAGGTGACGATGGGGGCGGTGACGGTGGCACCGGGGCCAAGGCCGAGGACCAGATGCAGGCCGGGCTTCTCCGGCCGGCCGGTGACCTGGAGATCGAGCTGGATCTTGTGGGTCACCTCGCCTTCCAGACCGGCGGCGCGGCCTTCCCACATGGCGGCGAGGGAGAGTTCGGTGATGGCCTCCAGCACGCCGCGTTCACCGAGTTTCAGCGAACCGGCGGTCAACGCCACCGTGCCCTTGCCGGTGTAACCGACGGCCTCGCCGTCGGTCTCCGCCGACAGGCTGGCCCCGATGGTGAGGCCCTTCACGCGGTTCTTCAGCATCGGCCATTCCAGCGCGAACTCCACCTCCACCCCGTCGAACTTCGATTTCTTGGGGTCGATCTGATGGTTGGCGGCCGTCTTGAGGGTGATCGTGTACTCCCGCCCCTCCTCCGTCACCGGAAGCTGGCGGCGCGCCAGCGGCTGCGGCGGGACGGCGGCGATCACCACCGGCTGGCGCGGCACCGGCGGGGTCACCGGCCCGAGCAGGCCGCTCCAGTCCGGCTGGAACCAGGGGTTGACCGGCTTCAGCTCCGGCAGGGGCGGCTTGGGAAAGGGACGGTCCCACCAGGCCCGGAAGGCCGCCTGCTGGCGCGCCAGCTCGGCCAGCGCGGGGTTCAGCCACACGGCGAGGTCGGGATCGGGCCGGCGCAGGCCGGGCGTTCCGGGCGCCCCGACCAGGGCCGGGGTCCGGATCACGGCGGGAGCGGCGTTGAGCCGGGCGACGCCAAGCGCCGCGCGGCCCAGCGGCGTGAGAGGCGCGGCCAGGACCCGGCGGCGGCTGCGCTGAAAGCGCGCGCGCCCCGTCAGTTGCGCCCGCTCGAACAGCGTGTCGAGCGTGAGCGGGCCGACGATGCCGTCGGTCCGCAGCCCTTGGCGCTTCTGGTGGTCCATCACCCGTTTCAGGGTGAGCGGGCCGAAGATGCCGTCGCACACCAGCTTCGGCAGGAACTCGGTGACACGGTTCAGCGCGAACTGGAGCGCCACCACCTGGTTGCAGACCGCCCCCTGCTTGAGCATGGCACGCCCCGGCTGCCGCTTGGGAAGTCACGATGATGGCCGCACGCAACCGATCGGCGTCCAGGGCGGCAAAGGGGGTGGCGCCATCGGGCGCCGGTTCGCCGAAAATGCGGTGTGGGGACCGGCCGCCCGATCAGTTCGCAGCGACCGGGACGATGCAATAGAGCGACGGCTTGTGCGTCAACTTGTTGAAGTAACCCCGGAAGAAAGGTTTGATCTCCGACGCCGGCACCCGGTACTCACCGAGATTCGAGTCGAAGAAATACAGGTGGCTGCCGAATCCCCATTTTCCACCGGACTTGTAGCCGCAAGTGGCGTGGCCGCCCACCACGTCGTTGCGGTGCAGCAGCAGGAAGTACTGGTGGGTGCGATTGACCTGGCTGTTGATCTCGGTGAGGAAGGAGAAGGCGTTGTCGGAATCCGTGCCGATGTCGATGTTGCGTGTCCTCTCCTCCCCAACCACGGTGATCTCGGTGAGGGCGGCGGCGTCGCCAATCGAGGACACAGAGGCGGCCATCTTCGCCTTGTCCGGCAAGGGGGAGAATTCATTCCACATCTCGTGCGCCATCTGCGCCCGGTTGACCGCCTGCGTGTTGCGTTGCTCCAACACAAGTTGCATTTCCAAAGCATCCTGGATGCAACGATTGGTCGACAGGGCCGCCATTCGCTTCGCAGCACCCTCGCTCTTGAACCACTTGTGCCGACGTATCCACAGGATGGACAAGGCGAGGCAGTAGCCGTGCCGGAAGGACTTGTATTTCGGATCGGCGTTGTATTTCCCGATCAGAGCGCTCTGCTTGTAAGCCGCCGAAAGGTACTTGTCGATCATGGCCCTGCGCCGGAAGAAGGGAGCTTCCGATGGTTTTATTGGCGGCAACCGCGCGCTGGCAAGATCAAAGGTGGTAGCGGGGAAAACCGCCTGCGGTTGTTACACACCCAGGCTCACGCCTGAGCCTCCGCGGCGGCCAGCGCCGTCGCCGGCGCCGCGGCCGGGGCGTGCCAGTGGAGGACGAGGCCGGTGATGTCGTCGGACTGCTCGGCGCCGGTGGCGAAGGTCGCCACCGAGTCCATCATGCGGTCCAGGCCGGCGCGCGAGGTGGGGAGCGGGCCGTCGGCCAGGGTGTCGATCAGGCGCTGCTCGCCATACATCACGCCGGCGGCGTCGAACGCCTCCGACACGCCGTCGGTGAACATCACCACCACGTCGCCCGCGGCCAGCGTCACGCTCTTCTCGCCGTAGGGAAGGTCGGGGAAGGTGGCGAGTGCTATGCCCTGGGTGTTGGGCAGAGCCTCCACGGCGCCCGTTTCCGCCACGCGGTAGGGCGGGTTGTGGCCGGCGTTGCAGTAGGTGAAGACGCCGGTGTCCAGGTCGATCTCCCCGTAGAAGACGGTGACGAACATCATCTGCTCGTTCTCCGCCGCCAGCAGGTTGTTCAGCCGCCGCATGGTCTCGGCCGGGCCGGGGCTGGGGGTGCCGCCGGCGATGGCGCGCAGCATGGTGCGGGTGATCAGCATGAAGAAGGCGGCGGGGATGCCCTTGCCCGACACGTCGGCGATGGTCAGCGCCAGCTTGCGTTCGTTGATGAAGAAGAAGTCGTAGAAATCGCCGCCCACCTCCTTCGCCGGCATCATGCGGGCGCAGAGATCCAGCTCCGGCAGGTCGGGGAAATCCTGCGGCAGGATGGAGAGCTGCATGGTGCGGGCGATCTCCAGCTCCTGCTGCAGGCTGATCAGCCGGCGCTTGTCCTCCAGCGCCTCGCGCAGGTCGCGCACGAGGCCGGTGAGCTGCACCTGCTGCATGCTGACCCGCGTCGCCAGCCGCGAGAAGCCCAGCGCGATCAGGCCCAGCTCGTCGTTCACGCCCTTGGACTGGGCGGATTGCGGGTTCTGGGCGGCGGATTCGATCTGGTTCAGCTCGTCCAGCAGGGCCTGGCGCGCGTCGTCCTCCAGGGTCGAGGCGAGCTGCTCCATCTGGCGGCGGATGAAGCGCTGCTGACGGCGCAGGCGCCGCTCGCGCTGGCCGGCGGAGCGCTCGATCTCGCGCACCGCACCGTCGAACACGGTGACCGCACCGGCGATGCGGCCGATCTCGTCATTGCCCGACGGCAGCTCGACATAGCGCGCCGCCCCGCCCTTCGACAGATCGTGCAGCGCATCGACGGCGGTCTCCAGCGCTTCGAAATGGCGGCGCAGGAAGATGTAGAGCAGGGCCAGCGCGCCGATGACGATCAGCGCGATGCCGCCGCCATAGACCGCGTCCCACAGGCGGCGCTTGGTCACCGCCTCCGTCACCTCGGCGGCCAGCAGCAGGGTGGCGACGCGCCCGCCGGTGAGGTCGGCGATCGGCACGGCGGTCAGGGTGAAGTGCCGCCCGTCCTGGGAGAAGCCGGTCAGGCTGCGCGTGGTGCCGGCGAGCGGGCGGACAGCCGGCCACAGCGGGTCGGCCTGCCCGTAGATCGGGTTGCCGTTGCGGTCCACCGCGAAGATGCGCCCGCCGGCGATGCGGTGCAGCGCGTCCAGCGCCAGGGACAGCGGGCGCCCGGACACCAGCGCGCCGACGATGCGCCCCTTCGAATAGACGGGCAGGCTGCCGATCATCACGATCGTCCCGTCCTCCGTCGCGCGCGGCCCGCGCGGCGCCACGTCGCCTGCCAGAAGCTGGTCGATCTGCGCGCGCCCGACCAGCGGGCGCGGCTCGACATCGTTGCCCGTGCCGTAGAGCAGCTCGCCGTTGGAGCCGAACACGTTGAGGCGCGTCCGCCCGTCCGCCTCCGCCGGCCGCATCAGCGCCCACAGGAAGGACCGGTCGCTGCGCTCCAGCGCGCCGGCGAGGGCGTCGTCGGTCAGCACCGCCCCCAAGGGGCGCTGGATGCGGCCGGCGGCCTCGGCCACCGCCAGATCCCAGGCGGCCTCCAGCCGCTCCAGCTCCAGCTCGCGCAGGCGCGCCTCGCCGGCGCCGCGGCGCAGATCGGCCACCACCAGCAGCAGCGCCGACACCACCGCCACGGTGGCCAGCACGATCAGGATGATCCGGGTGCGCAGCAGCATCAGACCGACCCCTCACGCATGGTCAGGCGCACGGCCCACACCGCCGCCGCGAGCGCCAGCGCCGCCGCGGTCACCCCCTGCGCCGCGGTGTCGCCGAACAGCGGGTAGGCGGCCAGCCCGCCGGCCAGCGCCCCCAGAAGCAGGCTGAGCAGCAACCGGCCGCTGCGCCGCGCGCCGCTGACCCGCCGCGCCTTCAGCGCCGAGCCGGCGCCGAGCCCGGTGGCGGCGGCCACCGCCGGCAGCAGCCAGACGCCG